>NZ_JBLZXF010000003.1:0-432434 GCF_050285585.1 Achromobacter sp.
CCGGCGGCGACCGGCGCCAGGACTTCGTGCTTCGACGCCGTGCGTTCCGCCGCCTTGTGCACCATCGTATAGGCATAATCCACGCCCATGCCATAGGCGCCCGAATGTTCCTTGACGATCTGCATGACCGCGTCATAGGAATCGCGGCGCGCCCAGTCGCGCTGCCATTCCAGCATCACCTGCTGCCAGGTGACGGGCACGACGCCGGCCTGCACCATGCGCTGCATGGCGTAGTCGTGCGCTTCCTTGGACGTTCCGCCCGAGGCGTCGGCCACCATGTAGATCTCGTAGCCGCCCTGGTCCATGGCTTCGAGCGCGAAGCTGTTGTTGCAGACTTCCGTCCACAGGCCCGCCACGACGACCTTCTTGCGGCCGGCGGCCTTCAGCGCATCGCGCACCTTCTGGTCGTCCCAGGAATTCATCGACGTGCGTTCCAGCAGCTTCTGGCCGGGGAAAACGTCCAGCAGCTCGGGATAAGTATGGCCGGAGAAGCTCTCGGTCTCCACCGTCGTGATGATCGCGGGAATGCCGAAAACCTTGGCGGCCTTGGCCAGCGCCACGGTGTTGTTCTTCAGCGCCTGCCGGTCTATCGACTGCACCCCGAAAGCCATTTGCGGCTGATGGTCGATGAAAATGATCTGGCAGTTGTGCGGCGTCAGCAGTTCGAGTTTCGGGTTGGACATGGAAGGCTCCTTGGTCGAGCGGGTTGTGGCGAGGAATCGCCGTGAATGCCGGGTGGCCCGGCTGCCCATGGCGGCCCGTCAGGCGGCGGGCGGACCGTCCGGCCCGCCGTCCTTGCCCTGCGCGCGGGAAGGCAGTCCGGTGATTTTCGGAGCGCATTCGCTGCGGAACCAGGAGACGGATACCGGCTCCCGGTGAACGACGCGCTTTGCGATGGGGACGAGCTGCTCGCCGATCAGCATGCCGAGCAGGCCGACGAGCGCGATGGCCGGCGGCGCGGGCGATCGCACATGGATGAGCCCGTAGATCACGCCGACGAGCACGCCGGCGCCCAGCGATATCAGATACATAGCGGGCTCCCCACCATCAGTTGCAACGATGGGTACTTTCCCGCAGTTCCCGGGACGGCGCTAGAACGGCCGTCTCGTGGAATTTGTATTTCCGTCTCGGCGACGGGCCCGCTAGTTCTTGACCATGGACCGCGGCAGGTTGATCAGGAAATCGGCCAGGCCCTTGGCGCCTTGGGCCAGGCTTATGTGGCGCATCATCATCCGGTGCGCGCGCTCCGGATCGTTCGCCAGAATCGCCTCCAGCAATTCGCCGTGCTGCTCGTACGAGGCCCGCACCCTCCCTACCGCGCTGAATGCATGGCGCAGGTAGGCGCCCGTGCGGGCGCGCAGGCTGAGGAGTTCTTGCCGCAGGTATGGATTGCGGCAGCCATGGTAGAGCACCTCGTGGAACGCGTGATTGGCCTCGCGCCAGCCCTCGGCGTCATCCGCCTCGACCAGCGCCGCCGCCTCGCGATGGATGCGCGCCAGCTCCTGCCGCTCGTCGTCGGACATGCGCTGGCAGGCCATGCGCGTACACACGCCTTCCATCTCGGCCATCAGCTCCCAGATGGCCAGCAGTTCCTGCACGTCCATTCTTGCCACTTCCATGCCGTTGCGCGGCTGGCTCTCGAGCATGCCCTGCACCTTCAGCTGGATCAGCGCCTCTCGCACCGGCGTGCGCGACACGCCGAAGCGCGCGGCGAGTTCCTGCTCGTCGATCGCGTCACCGGGCTTCAGGACGCCGGCGCGGATGTCCTCCTCGACGGCCAGGCGGATGCGTTCACTGACTTTCATGGTTTTCACGTATAAAAATTCTATTGCTCTAAATTATCCCTTGTCCTATAAATATATTTATACGCGGTTAAATAATACAAGCAAGGGGAAGGAATGCCTATTCCTGACAGAGCTGAACCGTTGCAGGACGACAAGGCCGGTTTGCCGCCCTTGGCCTTGGGCCTGCGGGAACTCCTTGCGCTGCAAGGCATCCCGGCAAGCGACGCGCAAGTGCGCGGCGTCGCCAAGACTCTCGCCCGCCTCGCGCCCCCGGCGCGCCGGCAGGAGCCGGGGCAATGACCCCGGCCGGCCTGCCCGACGGCATCGCGCAGCTGCGCGCCGCCCTGCGCAGCGGCGAGGTCGGCCTGCGGGACGCCTTGTCGCGGCAACACGCGGCGTTCGCCGCGGACACCCGCCACAGCGCCGCCGCCGTATTCGACACGCCTGCGGAACTGCCCGATCCTGCACTGCCGCTGGCTGGCGTTGGCCTTGCCCACAAGGACATCTTCCAACTGCCGGGCCGGGCTCCCGGCCGCGGCACGGATCCCGCGGCGGCGCCAGCCCGCCCGGCCGGCGCCGCCGCCACGCTGATCCGGCGCCTGGCAGCCGCCGGCAGCAAGCCGCTGGCCGCGCTGGTCATGGCGGAACATGCCTGCGGAGCGACCGGCGAAAACCCCCACTACGCCTTGCCGGTGAATCCGATCGACGCCCAGGCCGCCGTGGGCGGCTCCTCCAGCGGATCGGCGGTCGCCGTGGCGGCGGGCTTGTGCTATGGCTCGCTGGGAACGGACACCGCGGGTTCCGTGCGCATTCCGGCGGCCACCTGCGGCGTCCTCGGATTCAAGCCCGCCAGAGGGTTGCTGCCCGCGCACGGCATCGCGCCGCTGGCGCCCAGCCTCGATACGGCGGGGATCCTCGCCCGCAGCGCGGCGGACGCCGCTCTCATCCTCGAAACCCTGGTTGCCCCGGCCCAGGCGCGGCGGCTTTTTCCGCAAGGCGCGAACGCCTGGGCGCGCGAGTCCGCAACGGCGGCATGGCGAATCGCGACCTGTTGGGAACATCCGAATCCCGCCGTATCGCTGGATGCCGGGATTGGACGGGCCTTGCAGGAAGTCGTGGACGGCCTGCCCCCGGGTTCACGGCAAATCCCCGTGACGCTTGAGGGCCTGCCGGTCTGGAGCCGGCTCGCGGACACGCTGCTGCATGCCGAAACCGCGGCGACCCACCAGGCCGCGCTGCGCGGGGAAGCGCCGGCGCTGACGCCCCTTACCCGCGGCGTGGCGCTGGCGGGCGCCGCGCTGCCAGCCGTCTGGTACCTCGACGCGCAGCGCCAGCGCAGCGCGCACGCCCGCCAGTTCATCTCTCAGGCGCTGGGCCGCGCCGATCTGCTGCTGACGCCGGCCCTGCCCCGCGGCGTGCCGGACTGGCGGCAGGTCCTGACCGGCGCGGGCACGTTCGAACCGCGCCGCCTGCTGGATCTGTTCTGCTGGATGTCTTTCGTCAATTACCTGGATCTGCCCGCGGTCGTCTTTCCCATCGGGCTGGACGCGCGCAAGCGGCCCATCAGCGTCCAGGCCGTCGCCCGCCCCGGGCAGGAAGCCCGGCTGCTGGCGTTCGCCCGCCACGTGGAGCAGGCGCGCCCGCACGCCGCTTCTTTTCTTCCCTCACCTCCTTGAAGCCGAGACCATGCCACAACTCTCCGCCTCGCCAGCCTTGCGGCGCTTCCGTGTGCTAGACCTCTCCCGCGTGCGGGCCGGCCCCACCTGCGTGCGCATGCTCGCCGATTTCGGCGCGGACGTGATCCGGATAGAACCGCCGCCCGGCGTCGATCCCAACGAGGCAATGTTCGCGGCCGACCGCTGGAGCGGGGACTTCCAGAATCTGAACCGCAACAAGCGCTCGCTGACCCTGAACCTGAAGACGCCGGAGGGCCTGGAGGTATTCAAGCGCCTCGCGGCTGGCGCCGACGTGGTGGTCGAGAACTGGCGCCCCGACGTCAAGCAGCGCCTGGGCGTCGACTACGAATCGCTGCGCCGGATCAACCCCAGGCTGATCCTCGCCAGCATCTCGGGATTCGGCCAGAGCGGCCCCTATGCGCGCCGGCCGGGCTTCGACCAGATCATCCAGGGCATGGGCGGGCTGATGTCGGTCACCGGCCTGCCTGGCCAGGGGCCGGTGCGCGCCGGCCTGGCCGTCGCGGATTCCAGCACGGGCCTGTATGCCGCGCTGGGCATCCTGACCGCGCTGCTGGAACGCGAACAGTCCGGCGAAGGCCAGTGGGTCCACGCCTCGCTGCTGCACTCGCAGATCGCCATGATGGATTTCCAGGCGGCCCGCTACCTGAACGACGGCGACGTTCCCCGCCAGGAAGGCAACGACCACCCGACCAGCAGTCCCATGGGACTGTTCCACGCCAAGGACGGCATGTTCAACCTGGGCGCCGCCGGCGAGGGCAACTGGAAGCGCTTTTGCGCCGCGCTCGAACGCCACGACTGGGAGTCGGACCCGGAATTCGCCACCGAGAAGCTGCGAGTGGCCAACCGCCAGCGTTTGAACCGTGAAATCCAGGCCATGTTCCTGAACGGGGAGGTGGACCATTGGGTGACGTTGCTGAATGAGGCCGGGGTGCCGGCCGGTCCCGTCTACTCCGTGCCGCAGATGTTCGAAGACCCGCAAGTGAAGCACCTGCAGGCCGCCCGCAGCTGCCCGGCGTGGCAAGGCGGCGAACGCACATTGATCACGCAGCCGGTCACCCTGGCCCGCACCCCCGCCGACATCGCGCGCACCGCCCCGGGCTGGGGCGAACATACCGAGGAAATCCTGCTCGAAGCCGGCTACGCTGACGCGGATATCGAACGGCTGCGCGAAGCCCGCGCCATCTGACGCACTGCGGAGTTTTCCATGACCCAGACCTCTCCTCCCGCCCCCGGCCGCCTTGACGTCGTCTTCGACGGCGGCATCGCGCGTATCCGCATCGTGAACCCCGCGCGCTACAACGCCATGTCGCTCGCGATGTGGGAAGACCTGGCGAGCGCCGTGCAGGCAGCGGGCGCCCGGGAAGGCGCGCGCGCGCTCGTGCTGGAGGGCGACGGAGACCGTGCCTTCGTGTCCGGCGCAGACATCTCCGAATTCGGCGCCCAGCGCAAGGACCCCGGGCAGATCGCCCGCTACGACGCCGCGGTCGCCGGCGCCATGCAGGCCTTGAGCGCCTGCCCCCTGCCGGTGATCGCCGCGGTGCGCGGCATCTGCATGGGCGGCGGCATGGCGCTGGCGCTGGCCTGCGACCTGCGCTATTGCACCCTGGGCTCGCGCTTCCGGATGCCGGCGGGGCGGCTCGGGCTCGGTTACTCGATGGAAGGCCTCAAGCGCATGCGCGACGTGTTGGGCACGGCTCGCACGGCCGATCTGTTCATGACGGCCAGGATCGTGGACGGCGCGGAAGCCGCCCGCATCGGCCTGGTGCAGGAAGCCTACGCCGACGAGGAATTCTCCCAGTCCGTGGCGCGGCGCATCGAGGAGGTGGCGGGCAATGCGCCGCTCACCCTGCGCGCCGCCAAAATGGCCTTGCGCCACCTGGCGGCCGACCCCTCCGCGCCTGCCGCGCAGGAAGTGGACGCAGCCGTCCGCGCCTGCTTTTTCAGCCGCGACTACCAGGAAGGCCAATTGGCCTTCCGGGAGAAGAGGCCGCCCGCATTCACCGGAAACTGAGCGCCGTCCGGCTCGATTTCCTCCTGGCGCGGCGCCGCCGCGCCGCCCGCAGTGTTTATCAAGCAACAAGGGGAAAATGCATGAAAACGCTCTACAGGATGACCCTAGCCGGCGCGCTGTGCGCGGCCGCCTCGGCCAGCCACGCGGTTGGCCCCCGCCCGGCGCCGGCGCCCCAGAAGCAGGTGCTGACGGTCGGCTATGTCAAGGTCGGCCATCTCTCTCCCATCATCTTCGTCGCCGATGACCTGAAGGCCTGCAACGTGGAGGTCAAGCCCGTCGAATTCGTCCGTTATGCCGACGCGCGCACCGCCCTGCTGTCGGGATCGGTGGACGTGTCCGGCATCGGACCCGCCGACCTGGCCATCGCGCTCGCCCAGGGCAGCCAGAAGCTGGTCGGCCTGTCCGGCGTCGCGTCCTCGCCCAAATACCTGGTGACGCGCAAGGGCGTCAAGATGGATGACTGGAAGGACCTCGCCGGCAAGCGCATCGGCATCGCCCCGGGATCGGCCGTCTGGTTCCAGTGGGCGGCCATGCTGGCCGAGAAGGGCGTGCCGTACAACACCTTCACCGCGGTGAACATCCAGGGCGGCGGCACCGCATTCGTGCAATCGCTGCAGCGGGGAGACGTCGACGCGGTCGCCCTGTGGGAGCCGTTCGAATCCCAGTTGGTCGCCGATGGCACCGCCTTTTTCGCCAAGAACCTCGAATACAGCCAGAGCAAGGCGGTGGGCGCGGAACTGGGGCTGCTCGCCAGCACGCGCGACGCGCTGCGCGACAAGCGCGAGGCGGTCAAGTGCTTCCTGTGGGCCTACAAGAACGCCGAGGAAAGGCTCGCCAAGGATCCCGAGGCATTCGCCGAAGCGTATTCCAAGTACACCGGGCTGCCCCTGAACGTCACCCGCGAATCGGCCAAGCTGATCAAGCTGGGCGGGGTGCTGGACCTGGAGCAATTGCGCCGCCAGGCCAAGACCTTCAACGAACTGGGCGTCATTCCGAAAGACGTGAGCGGGCAGATCGACACGGTATGGGATGAAGGGCTCCTCAAGGAAGTCATGTGATTGGGCGGCTTGCGCGGCGGTCTTCCCGGCCGCCGCAAGCCAAGGAGATGCTGGTGAACGCTTCAACACTGAAATGCGCAACGCCGATCCGCCGCTCCCGCCGCGCCATCGGCCAGGCCGGGCTGGGGCTCGCCGTTCCCGTCCTCATTCTCATCGTCTGGCAATGGGTGGGGCAGTCCCCCGATATGGCGGGCGTGGTTCCCACCCCCGTCCAGGTTGCGCGCGCCTGGTATGCCTGGATCTTCGCCCCCCCGGGGATGGGACTGAATCCCTACCAGGGCACCTGGGCAAGCAACGTGCAGTACTCGGCCCTGCGCGTGATCCAGGGTTTCGTCCTGGCCATGCTGCTGGGCATCCCCCTGGGCCTGGCCATAGGCTGGAGCCGCTTGGTTTCGCAGACGCTGGACCCGCTGATACAGGGCCTGCGGCCGATCCCCATCACGGCCTGGCTTCCCTTCTCCATCGCGCTGTTCGGCATCCGCGACATGGGCTCGATCTTCCTGATCTTCCTGGGCGGCTTCTACGCCATCGTCGTCAACACCACGCAAGGCGCGCGCGACGTCGACCGCAACCTGGTGCGCGCCGCGCGGATGATGGGCGCCTCTTCGGCCCAATTGCTGCGCCGGGTCGTGTTGCCCGCCGCGATGCCCGCCATCTTCACCGGCCTGCGCATCGGCCTGGGCATCTCCTGGACGGCCGTGATCGTCTCTGAAATGGTGGCCGTGAAATCCGGCCTGGGCTACGTGCTGTGGGACGCCTATTACGTGGGCCGCATGGACATCGTGCTGGCGGACATGGTTTCCATCGGCCTGATGGGCTTTCTCAGCGACCGCCTGATCGTCATCATCGAACGCCGGATTCTGGTCTGGCGCATGTTGCAGAATCATTGAGGGTGCCATGTCCGACATATCCGTCACCAACTTGAGCAAGACCTATCCGGGAGCGACCCCGGTGCAAGCGCTGGACGGCATCGACCTGCACGTGCAGGCGGGAGAGTTCGTCGCGCTGCTCGGGCCGTCCGGCTGCGGCAAGTCCACCCTGCTGAACCTGATCGCCGGCTTCGAGTCGCCGACGGCGGGCGGCCTGACCGTCGACAGCCAGCCGGTGACGCGCCCGGGCCCCGAGCGCGGCGTCGTATTCCAGGAAGCCGCGCTGTTCCCCTGGCTGAACGTATGGGAGAACGTCGTATTCGGTCCGAAGATCGCCGGCCAGTCCAAGGCCGAATATGCCGGCCGCGCGGAAGAGATGCTGCGCATCACCGGGCTGTCGGCGTTCACCCGGCACCTGCCCATCCAGCTTTCGGGCGGCATGCGCCAGCGCGTAGGCATCGCGCGCGTGCTCACTTTGGGATCCAAGGTGCTGCTGATGGACGAACCGTTCGGCGCGCTGGACGCGCAAACTCGGCTCACCATGCAGGAGCTGCTGCTTTCCGTATGGCAGACGCTGCGGACCACGGTCGTTTTCGTCACGCACGACATCGACGAGGCGATCCTGCTGGCCGACACGATCTACGTCATGTCCGCCCGCCCGGGCCGCATCGCCACGCGCATCACGGTGCCCATCGAGCGCCCCCGCTCGCTCGACCTGATCACCGGAGAGGCGTTCAATGGGCTCAAGCGCGACATCCTCAAGCAAATGCGGCACTGACCTCCAGGATCCACCATGGCAACGCCCCGTATCCCCTACGCATTTTCCGCCGACCCACCCGCTCTTGCCGCGCCCGGGCAAGGCAGGATCATGGTGCACCTGGTCATCAACGTCGAACACTGGCCATTCGACCAGCCCATGCCGCGCACCATCATCACCCCGCCTCACGGGCGCGAGACCGTGCCGGACGTGCCGAACTTCAGCTGGGCGGAATACGGGATGCGCGCCGGCCTGCCGCGCATGCTCGCCGCCATCCAGTCGCGCGGCCTGCCCGCCTCCACCAGCTGCAACGCCAGCGTGATCGATGCCTATCCGCGGGCCGCCGAGGCCATGCTTGCCGCGGGCTGGGAATTCATCGGGCACGGCATGCACCAGAAGTCCTTGAACCAGGCCGACGGCGAAGCCGGACTCATCAGCGCGTGCCTCGAGAAACTGCGCGCCTTCACCGGGCGCCTCCCCCGCGGCTGGCTCAGCCCCGGCCTGCGCGAAACGCCGGACACGCCGGACCTGCTTGCCGACGCCGGCGTCGAGTACGTGTGCGATTGGGTGCTGGACGACCTGCCCAACTGGATGCGCGTCAAGCGCGGTGCGCTGATCCAGATGCCCTACAACCTGGAGCTGAACGATTCGATCATCTATGCCATCGAAAAGCACTCCTCCCCCGAGTTCCTGCTGCGGCTGACGCGCACGCTGGCGCTGTTCGAACGCGAGTGCGAAACCCAGCCCAGGGTGCTCGCGCTCGGCCTGCACCCGCACCTGATGGGGGTTCCTCACCGCTTTGGCTACTTCGAGGAAATGCTGGACCTGCTGGCGCGCCATCCCAAGGTCGACTTCATGACCGGCAGCCAGATCGCCGACTGGTTCAAGCAACGCCGGCCCCTTCCTCTTTCCGCTCCCGAACTGCCATGACCATCGCCACCACGCATGACGGATACCGCCTGCATCTGGAGGAAACCGGGCAGGGTTCGCCCGTTGTGTTCGTCCACGAATTCGCGGGCGATCACGAAAGCTGGGAGCCCCAGCTGCGGGCCTTCGCGCGCCGCCACCGCTGCATCGTCTACGCCGCCCGTGGCTACCCGCCTTCCGACGTGCCGTCCGACCCCGCCGCCTATTCGCAGGAAAACGCCGTCCGGGACCTGGGCGCGGTGCTGGCCGCCTGCGGCATCGACCGGGCCCACATCGTCGGGCTGTCGATGGGCGGCTTCGCCGCCCTGCATTTCGGGCTGACCCATCCGGAACGTGTCCGTTCCCTCACAATCGCCGGGGTCGGCTATGGCGCGCTCGCGTCCGGCCATGCCGCGTTTCGCGAGGCCTCGCTGCAGGCGGCCGAACGCTTCGAGACGTTGGGCAGCGCCTGCTACGGGCCGATCTATGCCGCCGGCCCCGCGCGCGTCCAGTACCAGAACAAGGACCCGCGCGGCTGGCGGGCATTCGCCGACGCCCTCGGCCGGCATGACGCCACCGGCGCCGCGCTGACCCTGCGCGGCGTGCAGGCGGCGCGCCCCGCCCTCGATACGCTGGCCGGGCCGCTCGGCGCGCTGGCGGCTCCCGCGCTCATCATCGCGGGCGACGAAGACGACCATGCCCTGGAGCCGGCCCTGTTCCTCAAGCGCACCCTGCCCGCCAGCGGCCTGCTCGTGCTGCCCAAGACGGGGCACACGCTGAACCTGGAGGAACCCGAGGCGTTCAACCGGGCGGTGCTGGACTTCATCGCCGCCGTCGAGGCCGGCAGCTGGACGGCGCGCGATCCGCGCGCCAGCGGCGAAGTCATGAAGCTCTCATGAGCCTCGTCGGCGAACTCGCGCGGATCTGCCTGCGCCCCGCGTCGGCCGCCGACCGCGGACGCGCCGCGCTGCACGTGGCCGCCTGGACCGGCGCCGCGGCCCTCGGCGCCGCCACGCCCCAGGCCCAGACGCTGCGCGCGGGGTATTCGCTGCCCGGCAATGACCCCGCCGACGCGTGGGCCGAGCTGTTGCACGACGCCTCGCTGGGCTGCATGCACGAGCTGGATGATTTCCATCGCGAAGCGCTGGTGCATCCCGGGCCGGTGGTCATCCCCGCCGTACTGTGCCTCGCCCGCCGCCGGGCCTCCAGCGGCGCCGCCGCGCTTCTCGCCATCTTGCGGGGCTACGAGGCCATGATAAGGATCGGAGAATCCGCGGGCCCCGGCCATTACGAGCGATGGCACAACACCTCGTCCTGCGGGGCGGCGGGCGCCGCCGCCGCGGCCGCGAGCCTGCTCGGACTGGACGCCGCGCAGACCGCCCACGCGCTCGCGCTGGCCATCACGCAGTCCTCGGGCCTGTGGCAGATCCGCCTGGATCCCTGCGACGCCAAACCCTGGCACATGGCCCGCGCATCGCAGACGGGCGTCCAGGCGGCGCTGCTGGCTTTGGCGGGCATGCGCGGCCCGGCCCGCGCGCTGGAAGGAGAGAAAGGCTTTTACGCCGCCACCTGCCCGGATCCGCGGCCGGAGCGGATAGGCGCCGACCCGGACGGCCCATGGAAAATCCACCGGACCACCTTCAAGCCCTGGGCGGCTTGCCGCCATGCCCATCCCGCCATCGACGCCGCGCTGGCGCTGAGAAGCGCCTGGCGCGCCCAGGCTGGCTGGCGCGACCTGCCAACCGGAGACATTCGCTCGATCCGCGTGGAAAGCTATGACGACGCCCTCGCATTCTGCGATCGCGCGCAGCCGGCATCCCCGCTGGAAGCCCGCTTCAGCCTGCAACATGCCGTCGCCGTTGCCCTGTCCAAGGGCTGGCCCGACATCGAGGATTTCTCGGACGGCGCCATCGCGGACCCCGGGTACGCGCGCTTGCGGTCCCTGACCCGCGCCACGCCGGACGCAGCCTGCTCGGCGCGGTATCCCCGCCATTTCGGCGCCGCCGTGACGGTGTCGCTCAGGAATGGCCGCGATTTGCGGCAAGCGGTTCGGGACGCGCTCGGCGACCCGGAGCGCGCGTTGCGTGCGGATCAGGTGCTGGACATATCCCGGCGCCTGATGATCTCGGCCGGATGGTCCCCCGCCCAGGCACGCCGGCGCCTGGAGGCCATCATGGAACTGGATTCCCCGGCTGGCCTGGACAGCCTCGAACTCAGGCCGCTGCGGCCAACCGCAGCACCGCATGGACCGCCCCAAGCCGCGGCGCGCGCGCAATATAAATAAATCGCGTTTTCCGGCGTTAATCGAAACAAGGCGGGCAAACGCGTTTTCAAACTCGCGTTCCGTCTTCGCCCGGATAACGCCGAAACACCGGCCTGCCCGCGCCCTCCGACGGCGCGCAGATCCCTACCCCAGGCACGCCATTTGACGGAATAAACCGACGGCCGAGGCGCACGGAATCGACATCCGCGCGCACGGCGCGCAACCGGATATATTTCAACAAAATAAGACTAAAAGCATCCACAAATTGCTAATAATGTAATATTGTGATTAAATGTGAGCAAAATACTAAATACGTTCACGTTTATTAACAAATAGTATTATCCGGCGGAGAAGCGATGAAGTGGGCTGCTGTTGCAGGCTTGGCTCTGGTGTTGGCGGGTTGCGCCAATCCCCAAGCGCGTAAGGATTTTTCACGGGATCTGGCGGCCGGAAACCTGCCTGCGGCCACCAGTAGCGCGGTCCTGGCCGCCGGCCCGCAGGACGCTCCGCCCACCGATCTCCCCTGGGCCCTGGAAGCCGGGGCCCTGCTGCGGCACAGCGGCTTGTCCGAGCGTTCCACGCAGATGCTGGACGGCGCCGAAGAGCTCATGAAGGACGACGACACGCGCAATATCGCGGCCAGCGCCGGCAACCATGCGCTGTCGCTCGTGGCCAACGACAACGTTCTGCCCTATGCGCCGGCCGTGTACGACACGGTCATGCTCAATACCTACAAGGCCTTGAATTTCTGGCAGCAGGGCGATTACGCAAATGCCCGCGTCGAATGGAACCGCAGCGACGATCGCCAGCGCCGCGCCGCCGAGTACTTCGAAGCGGAAATCGCCAAGCAGCGCGATGAAGTGAAAGAAGGCGAAAACGCCGACCTGGTGAATCGCAGCATGTCCGGCACGGACGAAGCCCTGCTCAAGGCCGGCGTCGACCTGTCCCAGTGGGCGCCTTATGCCGGTTATGTGAACCCGGCGGCGCTCTACCTGCACGGCCTGTACTTCCTGTTCAACGGCGAAGAACCGTCCGACCTCGACAAGGCGCGCAAGAGCCTGGAACGGGCGTACGCGCTCACCAAGAACACACAGGTCAAGATCGACATGGCCGCGGCCCAGCGCAAGGGCGGCAAGCTCAAGCCCGCGGTCTGGGTCGTGTTCGAAAACGGCACGGCGGCGCACAAGGAACAGCTGCGGGTCGACCTGCCCCTTTTCCTGGTGAGCGGCAACGTCAAGTACACCGGCATCGCGCTGCCCGTCATGCGCGATGGCACGCCCGCCTATCCGTACCTGACCGTCGGCCGCCAGCAGACGCAGATGCTGGCCGACATGGACACCATCATCCGCGGCGAGTTCAAGACCCGGTTCAATGCGATCCTCATCAAGGAAATCGTGCGCGCCACGGCCAAGACCGTGCTGCAGAAGCAGTTGAACGATTCCAGCCCGCTTCTGGGCACGCTGGCCGCGATCGCCCAGGCGGCTTCGACGCAGGCCGACCTGCGTTCGTGGTCCACGCTGCCGCACAACTTCCAGCTGATGAGCGTGCCCTATCCCCAGTCGAACCAGCTGACGCTGGGCGTCCCCGGCCACGAGGACATCGTGGTCGACCTGCCCCAGGAAAAAAGGCCGGTTGTCGTGTACGTGCGTGCGATCAATGCCGCCACGCCGCCTCGCGTCGACATCCTCGCTTCCAAATAACGATCTACAAGGAAAACCATGAGCCTGAAGCTTTCTCTTTCGGCCGCGCTGCTGGCGGCGACGCTGGCCGGCTGCGCCCCCACGACCCAATACGTCGACCAGAAGAACGACAAGGTCGCGGTGATGGGCCTCGACTACAAGGACTTCGAGTCGGCCGCCAACAAGATGGTCAACGACATGCTGAACTCGCCGTTGATGGTGCATCCGAAGGCCGCCCAGGGCGGACGCTTCGTGATCGCGATGTCCAACATCACCAACGATACGGCGCAGCGCATCGACACCGATCAGCTGACCAAGAAGATCCGCGTGAGCCTGCTCAATTCGGGCCGCTTCGTCATCACGACGGCCGTGGGCCTGAACGGCCCCGAAGACGCGATGACCGCCAAGTCACGGGCATTGAAGGGGTCGAAGATGATGAACCAGGCCACGGTGAAGAAGGACGGCCGCGTCGTCGCGCCGGACTTCTCGCTCTCGGGCAAGATCATGCAGCGCAATAACCGCGTCGACAGCCGCATGCAGCAGGTCGATTACTACTTCCAGCTGACGCTGACCAACCTGGACAACGGGCTGGCCTATTGGGAAGGCGAAGAGGCCATCATCAAGCGCGGCGACAACCGCACGGTGACCTGGTAAGGGCCATGGACGAATGGACCGCCTGCCCGCAGCAGGCGGTCTTTTTTTCGAGAGCAGATTCATGATGAAGAAATGGATGTTGGGCACGGCGCTGTTCTGCGCCGTCCAGACGGCCAGCGCCGAGGACGTCACGGTGCCTGCGGTCGGGTACGGCGATACCTTTGAACAGGCCGTCGAATCGGCGCTGGGCAACGCCATCAAGCAGGTCAACGGCGCGGCCGTGGCCACGCGCTCGGCCAGCCCCAAGGCCTACGTGCAGGTCAAGCGGGACGCGCAGGGCCAGGCCTCGGCCGAACTCAACGCCAAGCGCACCGAACAGAATACGGAAAGCGGCCTGATCAAGGATGCGGTCACGAACAATGAGCAGAGCCTGAACGCCAACGCCTCGTCGCAAGCGGAAATGTCCAGCAAGACGACGGTCGAGGCCGGCGTCGGCAGCACCAACGACGTGCGCGCGCAAGGCAAGGTGAAAGGCTATTCCGTGACCAAGCAGGAATGCGGCGGCAGCAAGGGCTGCATGGTCGAACTCTCCGTCACCATCGAGAAGTTCGAGTACCAGGCGAAGACGCCCAAGCTCGAGCGCGACAGCATCGCCATCGTCACGACCGGCAAGCTGCGCCGCAGCGCGCTGTCCGCCGACATGCGGCAATCGGTCACCGACAAGCTGGTCAAGAGCGGGCGCTTCACCGTGCTGGACCGCACCAACGACGACGCGTTCGAAAAGGAAAACGACTTCCTGGCCAGCGACAACGTGTCCGACCAGCAGCGCGCCAGGCTCGGCCAGGCGGCCGGCGCGGATTTCCTGCTGATCATCGACCTGACCCAGGCCAGCGTGTCGACCCGGGTCCAGGAGAACAATATCGACCTCACCGGGGAAACCACCCGCGAAGTCTCGCAATCCACGCGCGCGTCGGTGCGCTACACGCTGGTCGAGGCCGCGACCCGCGCCGTGAAATGGTCGGACTCGGCCTCCTTCGCCTCGGGCGGCAACAAGATCAGCGCCGCCATGGAACAGTTCCAGGGCAAGATGGTCGGCGACATCATTGAAATCGTGAACCCCGCCAAGGTCGTGGCGGTGCAGAACGGCCGGGTGATCATCAACCGCGGCATGGGCAGCGTGAAGGAAGGCCAGGTCTACGACATCTACGCGACCGGCGAAGAGCTGGTGGATCCCGACACCGGCGAGAAGCTGGGCGCCACCGAGGAAAAGGTCGCTTCGATCAAGATCGGCGAGATCAAGGCCAAAGTGGCCTACGGCGCCCTGGTGAACGGCCA
Organism: Achromobacter sp.; assembly: GCF_050285585.1. Classification (GTDB taxonomy): domain Bacteria; phylum Pseudomonadota; class Gammaproteobacteria; order Burkholderiales; family Burkholderiaceae_B; genus Achromobacter. The sequence goes on from NZ_JBLZXF010000003.1 coordinate 14,954, forward strand.
GCTGGAAGCGATCGCCAAGGGTTCGATCGCGCGGATGGCCGCAGCGCCCGCCGAGCCGGCCAAGAAGACGCCGCCCAAACGCGCCGCGCCTCCCAAGTCCGACCAGAAGATCGACCCGGCCGGAGGCGTCATTCTCTGACGTCCCGCCAGGCCGGCCGCCTGCGGGCACGCCTGTGCCGAGGGCGCGCCGGCCCCGATGCCTGCCCAGGTCCGGGACCGCTTCAGGACAAGGAAGCGGAAAATAGGACTCTGCCTGCGCGGCCCGGGCCGTCTCGTCCACGGAATTCTTGCGTACACTTCGGGCACCTTCACTCCCGAAGCCCTCATGCATCCGAATCCGTGACAGCCTCCTTGCCCCCACGCAGTCCCTCCCCCTGCCAGGCGCTTCGCCGCTTTCCCCGCACCCGCATGTTCTCCGCAGCCCGCCTGCGCGCAACCGCGCTCCGGCTGCTGCTGGCCTCGCTTGCGCTGGCCCCGCTGGCCGGCCTGGGCGGCTGCGGCCTCGTCGCGATGACGGGCAAGGCCATCGCCACCATTCCAGGCGATTTCAACGCCCTGGGCACGCACGCCGCCGCAGCCCGCGCCATGGAACGCAACGATGTGGACGCCGCCATCGGCCTGCTGGCGGGCACCCGCTACATCGGCGATCGCCGCGAAGTCAAAGGCGGCCCCACCTGGGGGCAGATCTATTGGCGCGCGGCAACCCTGGTGGCGCAGGCGCATGAAGGGGGCCGCGCCATCGACGACGCCGCGCTGCTGTCGGCCTACCGGATCCTGGCAAGAGGCGCGGACCTGGCCGAATCGGTGCGCTACCTGGCGCTGGCGCGCCCCCTGGTCGCGCGCCAATACGGGGAAAAGAGCCCGCAGGTCCTGGAACTGGCGCTGGATGATCGCGCCATCATGCTGGAGTATTTCCGCGCGGGCGGCGCGTTGAACCTGCGTGGCACCGATCTGCGGGTGAGCCTGTCCGGCATGCTGGATGCCCCCGGCAAACGCACCAGCGTACCGCTGGCCTACGATCCCGCGCTGCTCGCCGCATTTCCGCTGCGCCTGTCTCCCGCGGACCGCGAACTGCTTTTCGAGCTGAACCGCCTGTCCCTGCTGCCGCGCGCGCAATGGCATGATCCCGCCGCGCTCAAACGCATGATGGCGACCGAGGAATACCTGTGGTGGCTGGATGGCCCCCGTTCTTCCGGGCACCTGTATTGGCAGTTGAGCCGCGCGGTCAACGAAATGAGCACGGCGCCGATGATATGCGCCGCCCGCGCCGCGGGCTTCGACGTGCGGCCCGGAATCAACTACGGCCCCGAAGAGATCACGCCGCCGGGTTGCCTGTCACGATAGGAAAAGCTCCGGAGGCTTGGAGCCACCCAAAAAAAATGCCCGCCTTCCTGAGGGAAGGCGGGCATTTCAGAGACGGAGGCCGGTCAGCCCACCACGCGGAAGCGCTCGGCGTCGTCCATGAACGGCTTTTCGCCGAAGCCGTTTTCGTTGGAGCCGAACGGCATCTGCGCGCGCAGCTTCCAATAGGCCGGCACATTCCACTGGCGCGCCACGGCGGCGTCGATCAGCGGGTTGTAGTGCTGCAGGCTGGCGCCCACGCCGGCATTGGCCAGGGCCGTCCAGGCCGACAACTGGGCCATGCCGCCCGCCTGTTCGGACCAGACGGGGAAGTTCTCGGCGTACAGCGCAAACTTTTCCTGCAGGCTGCGCACCACGTCCTGGTCTTCATAGAACAGCACGGTGCCCACGCCGGCGGCGAAGCTCTTGAGCTTGGCCTCGGTCTTCTCGAAGCCTTCGGCCGGCGCGACCTTGCGCACTTCTTCGATGGCGATGTCCCAGAGCTTTTCGCTTTCCGCGCCGAACAGGATCACCGCGCGCGAACTTTGCGAATTGAAGGACGAGGGGCTGTGCTTGATCGCTTCCTGGATCAGGGTTGCCAGTTCCTCCTTGGAGGTCGACAGGTTGCGGCCCAGCGAATACTGCGTGCGACGCTTCTTCAGAGCGTCGAGATAAGCGTTGCTCATAACGATATAGCCTTCCGACTGGTAGATAGGGGAAAATGCACGGATGAATTCTACCGGCGGGCTATTGCGCAAAGCATATGCCCGGACCATAAAACCGCAATTTTGGACGGAACAAACCGTTCCACTGATGCGGCGAATCCCCGACATAGCGGAGCACGCATGCATTTCACGCAGGACCCCGACTCTCCTCCCGCCCCGGCCATTGCCTTCGACGATTTCCTCAAGGTCGACATCCGCATCGGCACGATCCGGTCGGCGGAGGCCTTTCCCGAAGCGCGCAAGCCCGCCTACAAACTGACGATCGACTTCGGCGCGGGCGTGGGCCTCAGGAAAAGCTCCGCGCAGATCACCGCACACTACGCACTGCAGGATCTTCCCGGCAAACGGGTCATGGCCGTCGTGAATTTTCCGCCGCGCCAGATCGGCCCGGTGAAGTCGGAAGTACTGGTGCTGGGCTTCGCGGACGCCGAAGGCGGCATCGTGCTTGGCGTGCCCGACGGCGAGGTGCCCAATGGCACGCGCCTGACCTGACGCCCGCGGGCGCGCTCTCCGCCCCTTCCGCATTCCGGCGCGCCAGCCCGCGCGCCGGCGCCCTGCCCGCCCGAGGTTCCGTTCCACGCCATCAGGGCATTCCCCTATTACCTGTCTGCCGTCCAGAAACTATCGTATTCGAGAATTATCAAATAAGAGAATTCTCGCTTCCGACAAAAATGACAGCAGAACCCCTATACGATTACGCCGTGATCGGCGCGGGCATCGCCGGCGCCTCAGTGGCCTACCGCCTGAGCGCCACGGCGTCCGTGGCCGTGTTGGAGCGAGAGGCCCAGCCGGGCTATCACTCCACCGGCCGCTCGGCAGCCATGTTCATGGAGACGTACGGCACCGCGCAGATCAAGGCGCTTACGCGCGCCAGCCGCGCCTTCTACGAAAAGCCGCCCCAGGGATTCAGCGAACATCCCCTGCTCAGCCCGCGCGGCGTGCTGTACGTCGCCACCCCCGACCAGAAGGACCTGTTGCGGGAAGTGTTCGACGACCTCCACAGCCAATCGCCCAACGTCACGCTGATCGACGCCACCCAGGCCATCGCGCGCGTGCCATGCCTGCGCGGCGACCAGATCTGCGGCGCCATCGAAGAGCCGGACGCCCGCGACATCGATGTGCACGCCCTGCACCAGGGATTCCTGCGCGGCATGGTCCGGCAGGGAGCGGTCCTGCACAACAACGCCGAAGTCGTGTCGGCCGCCCACGCCGACGAGGCCTGGACGCTGGCCCTGGCGGACGGCCGCCGCCTGCGCGCCCGCGTGCTGGTCAACGCCGCCGGCGCCTGGGCGGACCACGCCGCCGCCCTGTGCGGCGCGCGCCCCGTGGGCCTGCAGCCGTGCCGCCGCACCGCTTTCACCTTCTCCGGCCCCGAGGATGTGGACTTCTCCCAGTGGCCCGCCGTCGTCGGCGTCGACGAAAGCTATTACTTCAAGCCCGACGCCGGCCAGCTTCTGGGCTCGCCCGCCAACGCCGACCCGGTCGCCGCGCACGACGTGGTGCCCGAAGAGCTGGACGTCGCCACCGGCATCTACCGCATCGAAGCCGCCACCTCGCTCACCATCCGCCGTCCCAAGCACACCTGGGCCGGCCTGCGCTCGTTCGTGCGCGACGGCGATTTCGTGGTCGGCTGGGACAACGACGCGCCGGGCTTTTTCTGGCTGGCGGCGCAGGGCGGCTATGGCATCCAGACCGCCGCCGCGACCTCCGAACTCGCCGCCGCGCTGCTCCTGCGCCAGCCGGTGCCCGCCCACCTGCACGCGCACGGCGTCGACGCCGAAGCCGTGCGCCCCGCGCGCCTGCGCTGACCTTCCACATCGATCCGGACACGCCATGAACTCCATCACCCGCTATCCCAGCTCCCTGCCCCTGCCGTTTTCGCGCGCCACCCAGGCGGGCGGCTTCCTGTTCCTGTCGGGGCAGATTCCGATGGACGCGAACGGCCAGGTCGTGCGCGGCGACATCGGCGGCCAGACCCACGCCGCGCTCGACCGAATCGAGGAAACGCTGGCTCTGGCGGGCGCCACGCTCAAGGATGTGGTGCGCGTGACGGTGTGGCTGTCGGATCTGGCGCTGTTCGCGCAATTCAACGAGGCCTACCGCAGCCGCTTCCCGTCCGACTTCCCCTCCCGTTCTACCGTCGAGGCCAAGCTTGCCCTGGACGTGGACGTGGAAATCGAAGTACAGGCCTGGCTGGGCGGCGCTTGCGCGCCGGGCCCCGTGTCCGAGGCCTGAACCGGCCCCGGGCGGCGCGATCGCCTGGCACACCGCGCGGCCCCGGCGCCGCGCGGCGCATTCTTTCCTCGGCGCGCGCGGCCACGCCCGCGCCCCGTCCACCTTTCACGCGGAGCGGCAGCATGAAAATATTTTCCGGGTCCCTCGCGACCGAAACGAACACCTTCTCTCCCATTCCGACGGGCCTGTCCGCCTATCGCGCGCGCGGCTACTATCCGGCGGGCCAGCACCCCGACCGCATGCAGATGTTCTCGGGCCCGCTCTGGGCCGCGCGCCAGCGCGCGCAGGGCAGGGACTGGACGCTCATCGAGGGCATGACGGCGGGCGCCACGCCGGCCGGCATCACGACCCGCCACGCCTACGAAACCTTGCGGGACGAACTGCTGGAGGACCTGCGCCGCGCGGGCAAGGTGGATATCGCCCTGTTCGGCCTGCACGGCGCCATGGTCGCCGACGGCTACGACGACTGCGAAGGCGACCTGCTGAGCCGGGCGCGCGAGATCGTCGGCCCCGACACGGTGATCGGCGCCGAACTGGACCCGCATTGCCACATGACGGACGCCATGGTGGAAAGCGCCGACTTTCTGGTCTGTTTCAAGGAATACCCCCACACCGACATCCTGGATCGCGCCTACGACCTGGTGGATCTCTGCGTGGCGCGGGCCGAGGGCCGCATCCAGCCCAAACGCGCCGTGTATGACTGCGAGATGATTTCCATCATGCACACCAGCCGCGAACCGATGCGCGGCTTCGTGGACCGTCTGCTCGCCATGGAAGGCAAGGAAGGCGTGCTGTCCGTTTCCATCGCGCATGGATTCCCCTGGGGCGATACGCCTGACATGGGTTCCAAGGTGCTGGTATACACCGACGGCGACCAGGCCCGGGCCGACGCGCTGGCGCGCGCGCTGGGCGAGGAGATCATCGGCTTTCGCGACCGGCTGGCCCCTCCCTATCCCGACGCCGACGAGGCGCTGGACCAGGCGCTGGCGCTGAACGACTTCCCGGTGGTGCTGGCGGACTCCGCCGACAACGCCGGCGGCGGCGCGCCCAGCGACGCCACCTTCATCCTGGAGCGCGTGCTGGCGCGCGGCATCCGCGACGTGGCGACGGGCCCCTTCTGGGACCCGGTCGCCGTGCAGCTCTGTTTCGAGGCCGGCGAAGGCGCGCAGATCAAGCTGCGCATCGGCGGCAAGGTGGCGCCGGTGTCCGGCCAGCCGCTGGACCTGGATTGCGAAATCGTGGCGCTCAAGCGCGACGCCGTCATGACCGGGCTGGCAGGCACGCCGGCGCTGCTGGGCGACGTCGCGGTGGTGCGCAGCCAGGGCGTGACTCTCGCGCTCACCACCAACCGCACCCAGGCCATGGGCACCGACCTGTTCACGCAGTTCGGCGTGGACCTGAAGGCCATGAAGCTCATCATCGTGAAGTCGTCGCAACACTTCTACGCCTCGTACTCGCAAGTCGGCCGCCACGTCATCTATGTCGAGACGCCGGGCGCGATCACGCAGGACTACAACGCGCTGCCTTACACCAAACGCAAATTGCCGAAATGGCCGTTCACGGCATGAGGCGCCATCCATTGCCGCCCGGGACGGGCGGCGGAATGACCAAGGGGACAAGAATGATCAGACGTTTCAGTTTGCTGGGCGCAGCCGCGCTGCTGGCCATGGGCGCCGCCTCGGGCGCATTCGCGCAGTCCAAGACCCTGCGCCTGGTGCCGCATGCGGACCTCAAGACGCTGGACCCGCTGTTCAACACGGCCTACATCACGCGCAATCACGGCTACATGGTGTTCGACACCTTGTTCTCGCAGGATAGCAAAGGGCAGGTCAAGCCCCAGATGGTGGACACCTGGACCGCCTCCGAAGATGGCAAGACCTGGACTTTCACTCTGCGCGCCGGCCTGAAGTTCAATGACGGCACGCCCGTGAAGGCCGAGGACTGCGTCGCCTCGATCCAGCGCTGGGCGAAGAAGGACACGCTCGGCCAGGCCATGATGGCGGCCGGCGCCGAGCTCGCCGCCACGGGCGACAATACCTTCACGCTGACGCTGAAGGAGCCCTTCGGCCTGGTGCTGGACGCCCTGTCCAAGCCCTCCGGCATGCCGCCCTTCATCATGCCCAAGCGCCTGGCGATGACGGACCCGAACACGCAGGTCACGGAAATGGTCGGCTCCGGCCCCTTCCTGTTCAAGCGCGACGAATGGGTGCCCGGCAACAAAGTGGTTTACGTGAAGAACCCCGCCTATGTGCCGCGCGCCGAACCCGCCGACGGGCTGGCCGGCGGCAAGAACGTCAAGGTGGACCGCGTCGAATGGGTCTACATCCCGGACGGCAACACGGCTACCGCGGCGCTGATGAACGGCGAGGTCGACATGATCGAGCAGACCACGCCGGACTTCCTGCCCGTCCTCGAAACCAACCCGGACATCACGCTGGGCACCTCGGTGGCGTCGCAAGGCATGGTCATCGTCAACTCGCTGCATCCGCCGTTCGACAATCCGCTCGCCCGCCAGGCGCTGTACCACCTGGTCAACCAGAAGGAAATGCTGTCGGCCATGGGCTACCCGGAGAAATACCGGGTGGATTATTGCCCCACTCTCTATGTCTGCGGCTCGCCGCTGGCCACCGACGCCGGCGCGGCGCCCTACGCCAAGGCCGACCCGGCGCGCGCCAAGCAACTGCTGCAGGAAGCCGGCTACAAGGGCGAGAAGGTCGTGGTCCTATACCCGACCGACCACCTGAGCGCGCCGGCCGTCATGGTGCTGACGCAGAACATGAAGAAGGCCGGCATCAATGTCGACCTGCAATCCATGGACTGGGCCTCGCTGGCCGCGCGGCGGCTGAAGAAGGACGCGCCCGAGAAAGGCGGCTGGAGCGTGTTCCTCACCTGGGGCGGCTACTACGACGCCAGCACCCCGGTGACCAACCCCTGGCTATCCGCCGCCTGCGGCAACAGCCTGCCCGGCTGGCCCTGCGACAAGGAACTGGACACGCTGCGCACCAGCTGGATCCGCGAAACGGACCCGGCCAAGCGCAAGGACATCGCCAGCCAGATGCAGGTGCGCGCCTACCAGACCGTGCCGTACGTCATGTTCGGCGAATTCAAGCCCGTATCCGCGGTGCGCGGCCTGAAGCACACCGAGTTGCTGAAGACCGGCATCCCGGTGATGTGGAACATCGAAAAACCGTAAGGCGGACGCCGGGCGCCTCGCGCGCCTGGCCGCAAGCCTGGGGGAAACCAGCGTGAAATACATCCTGCGCCGCATCGCGGCCGTCATTCCCGTCATGGCCGTGGTCGCGGTCGTGGTGTTCCTGCTGATCCACCTGTCGCCGGGGGATCCCGCCGCCGTCATCGCGGGCGACAACGCCACCGCCGACGACGTGGAGAAAATCCGCCAGAACCTGGGCCTGGACAAGCCGCTGCTTCAGCAGTTCGGCATCTGGGTGGCCCATATCGCCACCGGCGACCTGGGCACCTCCATCTCCACGCAGATGCCGGTATCCGAGCTGATCGGGCAACGCATGGGCCCCACGCTGTCCATCGCCATATTCACCATGCTGTTCGCCGTGATCGCGGCAGTGCCGCTGGGCGTGCTGGCGGCGTGGAACGCGGGCCGCTGGCTGGACAGGCTGGTGATGATCGGCGCGGTCTGCGCCTTCTCGGTGCCCGTGTTCCTGATCGGCTACAGCCTGGTCTACGGTTTCTCCATCAAGCTGGGCTGGCTGCCCGTGCAGGGCTACAAGCCGCTGGCCGCGGGCGTAGCGCCCTATCTGCGCCACCTGGTGCTGCCCTGCCTGTCGCTGGGCCTGGTCTACATGGCCCTGCTGACCCGGATGACGCGCGCCACCATGCTGGAGGCCCTGTCCGAGGACTACATCCGCACCGCCCGCGCCAAGGGCCTGTCGGCGGGCCCCGTCGTGTGGCATGCGCTGAAGAATGCCGCCAACCCCATCGTCACGACCATCGGCGTGGGCGTCGCCCTGCTGATCGGCGGCGTGGTCGTCACCGAAACGGTGTTCGCCATTCCGGGCCTGGGCCGCCTGACCATCGATGCCGTGCTGCGCCACGACTACCCCGTCATCCAGGGCGTGCTGCTGGTGGCCTCGGGCATTTACGTACTGATCAACCTGCTGGTCGACCTGAGCTACCGGCTCTTCGATCCTCGCATCCGCTACTGAATGGGGACACGCATGACTACCGCTACCCTGCCGCTGTCCTCCCGGCGCCCGCGCTACCGCCGGGTCCTCAAGTCCCTGCGCCGCCACCCCATGCTGTACGTGGGCGGCGCCATCCTGCTGGCCCTGGCCGCGATCGCGCTGGCCGCCCCCTGGCTCGCCACGGTCGATCCGCAGGACATCAACCCGATGGCGCGCATGAAGCCGCCCTCGTCCGAGCATTTCTTCGGCACCGACGCCCTGGGCCGCGACGTGTATTCGCGCACCATCTGGGGCGCCCGCATCTCGCTGGTGGTCGGCGTCGTGGTGGCCGTGGTGGCCACCGTGGGCGGCGTCGCCCTGGGCATGGCGGCCGGCTATTTCCGCCGCCTGGACGCGTTCATCATGCGCATCATGGACGGCCTGATGGCCATCCCGGGCGTGCTGCTGGCCATCGCGCTGATGGCCACGCTGAAGGGCGGCCTGGGCACCGTGATCATCGCCATCGTCATTCCGGAAGTCCCCCGCGTCGTCCGGCTGGTGCGCGCCCTGGTCCTGACGATCCGCGAACAACCCTACATCGAGGCGGCCGTGTCCTCCGGCACCCGCGTGCCCGCGATACTGCTGCGCCACATCCTGCCCAACCTCTTCGCGCCGCTGATGGTGCAGGCCACCTTCATCGCCGCGTCGGCCATCCTGACCGAGGCCGTGCTGAGCTTCCTGGGCGTGGGCATCCCGCCCCAGACCCCCAGCTGGGGCAACATCATGGCCGAAGGCCGCAACTTCGTGGCCGTGGCCTTCCACATCATCCTGTATCCGGGCCTGTTCCTGGGCGTGGCCGTGCTGGCCGTCAACCTCGTGGGCGACGGGCTGCGCGACATGCTCGACCCTCGCCTGGCCAAAAAGCTGTAGGAGCGCACATGCAAACCCAACCTGTCTTGCGCGTGCACGAACTCACCACCTGTTTCGACGGCGACGACACCACGGTGGTCGCCGTGGACGGCCTGTCGTTCGACCTGCTGCCCGGCGAAACCCTGGGCCTGGTCGGCGAGTCCGGCTGCGGCAAGAGCGTCACGTCGCTGTCCATCATGCGCCTGCTGCGGGCGCCTGGCCGCGTCGCGGGCGGCCGGATCGAGTTCGACGGACGCGACCTGCTCGCCCTGCCGGAGAAGGCCATGCGCGAGATCCGGGGCAATCGGATCTCGATGATCTTCCAGGAACCGATGACCTCCCTGAACCCTGTGTTCACCGTGGGCAGGCAGATCAGCGAATCGCTCATGCTGCACCAGGGCCTGTCGCGCCGCGAGGCCCTGGCGCAGGCCGAAAAACTGCTGGACCTGGTGCAGATATCCGACCCCGCGCGCCGCGTGCGCGAATATCCCTACCAGCTGTCGGGCGGCATGCGCCAGCGCGCCATGATCGCCATGGCGCTGGCCTGCCAGCCCAAGGTCCTGATCGCCGACGAGCCCACCACCGCGCTGGACGTCACCATCCAGGCGCAGATCCTGCACCTGCTGCGCGACATCCAGGCCAGGCTGGGCACCGCCATCGTGCTGATCACGCACGATCTGGGCGTGGTGGCGCAGATGTGCCAGCGCGTCATCGTCATGTACGCGGGCCGCAAAGTGGAGGAAGGCAGCGTGGACGACGTCCTGGACCGTCCGCAGCATCCGTATACCCAGGCGCTGATCCGCTCCCTGCCCGACTTCGTCGACGGCCAGGGCCACGACGCGCGGCTGGCCGAGCTGCCCGGCATCGTGCCGGTGATGACGCCAGCCTCGCGCGGCTGCGCCTTCGCCGCGCGCTGCTCCCAGGCCCAGCCTCGCTGCAGCGAGGCCGCTCCGCCCGCCGTCGACGCCGGCAGCCGGCACCGGGTCTGGTGCTGGGCCCGCGAGGCGGAGACGGCGCCCGCGACCAACGCCATGATTGCGTGAGACCCGCCATGAACCTGCACGACATTCCCCTTGCTCCCGCCGTGTCCGCGCCCGCCCCCGACGCGATACCCATGCTGGAGGTCATCGGCCTCAAGAAGCATTTCCCCGTGGACGGCGCCGGCGGAGCGAAAGTACTGCGCGCCGTCGACGGCGTGTCCCTGTCGGTCCGGCGCGGCCAGACGCTGAGCCTGGTCGGCGAATCGGGCTGCGGCAAATCCACCACCGGCAAGTGCCTGGTCCGGCTTGCCGAGCCCACCGAAGGCCGCATTCTCCTGGAAGGGCACGACCTGGCGGCGATGAACGGACGCCAGCTGCGCGCCATGCGCCAGCGGATGCAGTTCATCTTCCAGGACCCGTTTTCCTCCATGAACCCGCGCATGCGGGTGCGCGACATCGTCGGCGAGCCCCTGCGCAACTTCGGCCATAGCCGCGCCGCGATCCGCGAACGCGTCGCCCAGTTGCTGACCCGCGTCAGCCTGCGGCCCGACGCCGCCGACCGCTATCCCCATGAATTTTCGGGCGGGCAGCGCCAGCGCATCGTGATCGCGCGCGCGCTCGCGCTGGACCCGGGGCTGATCGTCTGCGACGAGCCGGTATCGGCGCTGGACGTCTCGGTCCAGGCCCAGGTCATCAATCTGCTGATGGACCTGCAGCGCGACATGGGCCTGACCTACGTCTTCATTTCGCACGACCTGAGCGTCGTGCGCCACATCAGCCACCGGGTCGCCGTGATGTACCTGGGCCGGATCGTGGAGACCGGCACGCGCGATGCGATATTCGGGCGTCCCGCCCACCCCTATACCCGCGCCTTGCTGGCGGCGGTGCCGTCCGCGCGCCAGGGAGAACGCACGCCGGTCGAGGTGCTGAAGGGCGAAATCCCCAGCCCCTTGTCTCCGCCCTCGGGCTGCGCGTTCCGCACCCGCTGCCCCATGGCCCAGCCGCGCTGCGCCGAAGAAACCCCGCAGCCCCGTCACATCGCCCCTGAACAGCAGGTCGCCTGTCACTTTGCCTAGCCGGAGATACGCATGGCCCAGCCCGATTCCACCCCATTCGACTACATCCTCGCCGGCGGCACCGTCATCGACGGCACCAACGCCCCCGGCCGCCGCGCCGACGTCGGCGTGCGCGGCGACCGGATCGCCGCGGTGGGCGACCTGAGCGGCAGCGCCGCCGGCCGGCGCATCGACGTCGCCGGCAAGGTGGTCGCCCCAGGATTCATCGACTCGCATACGCACGACGACAACTACCTGCTCAAGCACCGCGACATGACGCCCAAGATCTCGCAGGGCGTCACGACGGTCGTCACCGGCAATTGCGGCATCAGCCTGGCGCCGCTGGCGCATGCCAGCCCGCCCGCGCCGCTGGACCTGCTGGACGAAGGAGGCTCCTACCGCTTCGAGCGGTTCTCGGACTATCTCGACGCCCTGCGCGCCGCGCCCGCCGCCGTCAACGCCGCATGCATGGTCGGCCACTCCACGCTGCGCGCCGCGGTCATGCCGGACCTGAAGCGCGAAGCCACGGCCGCCGAAATCCAGGCCATGCAGGCGCTGGCCGACGACGCGCTGGCCAGCGGCGCCATCGGCATCTCCACCGGCACGTTCTATCCTCCAGCCGCCAGCGCCAGCACCGAGGAAATCATCGAAGTGTGCCGTCCGCTCGGCACGCGCGGCGGCATCTACGCCACGCACATGCGCGACGAAGGCGAGCACATCGTGCCGGCCCTGGAGGAAACCTTCCGCATCGGCCGGGAACTGGGCGTGCCCGTCGTCATTTCCCACCACAAGGTCATGGGCAAGCCGAATTTCGGGCGGTCCAAGGAAACGCTGCGTCTGATCGAAGCCGCCATGGCCGCGCAGGACATCTCGCTGGACGCCTATCCCTACGTGGCGGGATCCACCATGCTCAAGCAGGACCGCGTTCTCCTCGCGGGGCGCACCCTCATCACCTGGTGCAAGCCCTTCCCGGAACTGAGCGGGCGCGACCTGGACGAGGTCGCCGCGGAACGGGGCAAGTCCAAGTACGACGTGGTGCAGGAACTGCAACCCGCCGGCGCCATCTACTTCATGATGGACGAGCCCGACGTCCAGCGCATCCTGGCGTTCGGTCCCACCATGATCGGCTCGGACGGCCTGCCCCACGATGAGCGCCCTCATCCGCGGCTTTGGGGCACCTTCCCGCGCGTGCTGGGGCATTACTCCCGGGACCTGGGGCTCTTCCCGCTGGAAACCGCCGTCTGGAAGATGACCGGCCTGACCGCCGCCAAGTTCGGCCTGGCCGAACGGGGCCAGGTGCAGCCCGGCTACTTCGCGGACCTGGTGGTCTTCGACCCGGAAACCGTGGCGGACTCCGCCACGTTCGAGCGCCCCACGGAACGGGCTGCGGGCATTCATTCCGTCTACGTCAACGGCGCGCCGGTCTGGCGGGACCAGGCGTTCACCGGCGAGCATGCCGGCCGCGTGCTGAACCGGAGCGCGGCATGAGCGCGCGCAAGCTCCACCTGGCCGTCGCGCAGCTGGGCCCCGTCCAGCGCAACGACACCCGCGCCCAGGTCGTGCGCCGCCTGCTCGACCTGCTCGAGGACGCCCATGGGCGGGGCGCCGCCTGGGTCACCTTTCCGGAACTGGCGCTGACCACCTTCTTCCCCCGCTGGTCGCTGGACGATCCCGCGGAGGTGCAGGCGTTCTTCGAAACCGAAATGCCCGGCCCCCTGACCCGCCCGCTGTTCGACGCGGCGCGCGAGAAAGGCATCGGCTTCTACCTGGGCTATGCCGAATTGGCCGACGGCAGGCAATACAACACCAGCATCCTGGTGGGGCGCGACGGCGGCATCGTCGGCAAATACCGCAAGATCCATATCCCCGGCGACGCCCAGGCGCGCGACGGCGCCGCGCTGCAGCACCTGGAGAAAAAGTATTTCGCCGTCGGCGACCTGGGCTTTCCGGTCTGGCGCACGCCCGACGCCGCCATCGGCATGTGCATCTGCAATGACCGGCGCTGGCCCGAGACTTTCCGCGTCATGGGACTGCAGGGCGTGGAGGTCGTCATGGCCGGCTACAACACGCCTTCCGGCTACGTCCAGTGGAACGAGCCGATCCACCTGCGCATGCACCACCATCTGCTGTCCCTGCAGGCGGGCGCCTACCAGAATGCCTGCTGGGTCGCCGCCGCCGCGAAGGCCGGCGTCGAGGAAGGCAACCCGATGATCGGCGGCTCATGCATCGTCGCGCCGACCGGAGAGGTCATGGTGCGAGCGTTCTCCGAGGACGACGAGGTCATCAACTTCGTCTGCGACCTGTCGGTGTCGGAGCACTACCGAGCCAACATCTTCAACTTCGCCGCCCACCGGCGTCCGGAGCACTACGGAATGATCGTCGAGCGCACCGGCGCCCTGCCTCCCGCCTGACCCGCTCACCCCTTACAATCCGGCATACACGCGGCGGGGCTTGCGGGCCCTGCCCCAGCCCTCAACCCTTGATGCCAGACCGCTACATGGCCCTATCCGGCAATACCTCCCCGCCCGAGATCGTGGGCAAGGAAGAAATGGGCGCTCGCCTGCGCGCCGAGCGCAAGGCAAGGAAACTGACCTTGCAGGCAGTATCCCGCGCCAGCGGCATCGCAGTGTCGACGCTCTCGAAGGCGGAGCTGGGGCAGATCGCCCTGAGCTACGAGAAATTCGCCGCGCTGGCGCGGGCGCTGGACATCGACATGACCCGCATGTTCATGCTGGGGGACGCTCCCCAGGCCGCCGTCGCCCCCACCTTCGTCAAGAACAAGCTGGGCGACGCCCGCGACTACGTCACGGAAAACTATCACTACCGTTTGCTGATGGGCGAATACCCCGGCAAGAAAATGACGCCCATGTTCGCCCTGATCGATGCGCGCGAGGTGGTGGAATTCGAGGACTACATCCGGCACCCGGGCCAGGAGTTCGCCGTGGTGCTGTCCGGCAAGGTCCGCATCCAGTTCGAAAACGGCGACAGCGTCGTGCTGGGCAAGCTCGAGACCGCCTATTTCGACAGCAGCATCGGGCACGTCTACCTGTCGCTCAGCAAGAAGCCGGCGGAGGTGCTGGCCGTCTGCAGCGACACGGACGAAGTGCCTTCGCGCCTGAAGGCATCCTGACCCCCCATCGGTAACGCGACAGAACACGGCAATGCGCATCCCCCTCTCGTCGGCCCTTTGCGGGGCCTTGATCATTGCCGGCCTGACGGCCGGCTCTTCTTCCTTCGCGCAATCGTCCGGCCGGCAATCCGTGCTGCGCGACATCGGCGGCATGCTGAGCGGCGCCAAGCGCGACGACTCCGTCCAGCGCACCGGGCGCGGCCTGCTGCTGGAAACGCGCCACTGCGTCGAGGGCCAGGCCCCGGTCTCCACGCTGATGCGCGGCCGTCTCGGCATTGCGCAGGAAGAGGCCCTGCTCGCGCTGTTCGAGCGCGTCCTGTGCGCCCGCTCCGACGACGGCATGGGCCAGCTCAATATCGCCCGCTTCGGCGGCGACGCCGCCGATCCGTTCGCCACGGGGCTGGTCTTCTACTCGGGCGGCAAGGAGCTGGGCGAATGGCCGGTCGAGCCCGAGGGCGAAAGCCCGCGGGAGGAAGCCTATATTTCCATGCTGGGCCTGTCTCCCGCCAGCCCCATTGGCGGCGTTTCGCTTTGGGACGTCCAGGCGCCCGGCCGCGTGCGCGTCTGGTTCGCGCCGTTCCTGCACATGCCGTCCGACGCCATGACCTACGACTTCGAACTGCGCGGCGGGCGCTGGGTGTGGGTCGCGGGCATCGCGTCCGCGCGCATGTAGGCGCCCCCCCTGCCCGGCGCTGGCATCAGACTGTCATATGCGCCGGCGATACTGGCGGCGCAATGCGCGCAAGCCCCGGAGAACTCCCGGGGAACCCCCCGGATATCCATATAGAAGGGAAATCGTTGGCGCGCGCGCGAGGCCGGCTTACGATGCCAGCCATAGATACCGGGCCTGGCGCCCGCAGGAAGATCCAGACATGCAACGCTTGATATCCCCGATTCTGACCCGCCGCCCGGCGCTGCTCGCCGGCCCGCGCAGCTCCCGCCGCTACGACGCCGTCGTATCGCTGCAGGCCTACCGCGAAGCGCGCCTGCTGCGCGAATCCGCCCAGCGGATCCTCGCCGTGTCCGCGCG
Organism: Achromobacter sp.; assembly: GCF_050285585.1. Classification (GTDB taxonomy): domain Bacteria; phylum Pseudomonadota; class Gammaproteobacteria; order Burkholderiales; family Burkholderiaceae_B; genus Achromobacter. Next base: position 30,498 of record NZ_JBLZXF010000003.1, read on the forward strand.
CTACATGCTGCCGGGGGCGTGAGCGCCGGTCACAGGAAGCCGGCCGCGCGGAACATGCGTTCGTAGATCTGCCGCACCGTCGCTTCCTTGCGCTTGTTGTACGCCATTACCTCCATCATGCCCCCCGCCGCGACCTGCTTGGCGCGGGCATACCGATCGCGGTCCTCGTCATGGCCGCGCAACCAGTCCCGGAACATCCGGTGCCGGATATTCTCCGGGCAGTCCGGGCCGAACACGTGCAGGTTCACTTTGGGCTCGTCCAGTTGCAGCAGGCGATGCTGGTGCCAGGAAGGCTCCCGCAGCGCCAGGACATAGCCGATCGCCTGCAAGGCCGGGACGTACGCGTCTTCGCGCGCCGGATCCGCCACCGTGAGATCGATATCGATCACGGGTTTGGCCGCCAGGCCCGGCACCGCCGTCGATCCCACGTGCTCGACGCCCAGCGCCGACGGCCCCAGCGCCTCGCGTATCCGCGCCTCGAGCTCGCCGTAGCGCTTGGGCCATTCGGGATCGTAGGGAACGACTTCGACGGGCGCGGGCGCCGGCCTGGCGCGGACCCATGGATCCACGTCGGGATCGGCGTCGTAGTGCTTCATGATCTGTTCGGGCGTGGCCATGCAACGGGTCCTCCTGGCGGGCAGCATACCGAAACAGGCTACGCCCCTGCCTGGCCCGCGACAAGGACCGCCCCTCCTCAAGCCGATCTACAATCGGGTCCTCTTCATCGCCCTCAAAGCCGCGCAGTGACGGACACCCCTCCCAAGAGCAGCCATCGGGCCGCAGCATGGCTGTCGGCAGGACTGGCCGCCGCGATACTAATATCCCCGGCTGCAGACGCTGCGCCGATAATGATGCGGCCGAAGCCTGGCGCCGCCTACGAACAAGGCCTCTACTACCTGATTCCTCAGCCCTATGACGCGGTGAAGGGCAGCCTGGAACGAGACCTGGCATCGCCTGGCCAGCGCGGCTTTCAATGGCGCGACGACAGCGCGGCCTTGTCCCGCATGGAATCCTACTGGGCGCGGATCAGCGCAATGCGCGATCCCGCGCTGCGGAACGCCCTGAGCCGCCAGGCATCGCAAGCCGCGGCGCCGGTCCTGGACCAGGCGCTGCGTGCGGGCGTCATCACCGAAGCCGAGCGCGCGGATTTCGCCCAGGCCGTTGCCGCGCAATCCGAGCATGCGGCAGAGACCATCAGGCAGGCGCCTTTTTTCGCGCAAACGATTCCGCGCTGGTCGTTCCATCGCGAACAGGCCAAATCCCGGCCCGCGCAAAAGGACTACGGCACGGTCATGGACATCTCCCCCATGGCGGGCCGCAGCCCCATGACGCTGGTCTGGTTCGGCGGCACCTCCACTTCGGTATCGCGCCAATTCAAGCTGTTCAGCTGCATGGTGGGCGTGACCTGCGTTCCCTATCCGCACATCGAGCGCAAGACCGAGTCTTCCTCCCGCGCCGACCCTGCGCTGGAGCGCGCGGTGGCGGGATTCGCCCAAGGCATGCAGGCCCTGCCGTCCGCCGACGCGGATCGGATCATGCAAGGCTACTTCGACGCCTATGGCCTCGGCGCGGGCGCGGCCGCGGTCCCTGTGGTCCGGAGCGCATCGCTGCCGGAGGCCTCGCTGCCGGGGACCGAACTGCCCGCCGACGAATCGATGCTGCGGCGCTACGACAATCACGATTGGAGCCTGCTTGCCTTGCCCGACGGCAGCCTCCTGGCCTCCGGCAGCGCATCCCACCGCTACCTGCCTCAAGGCGATACCGTGGAGCGGGGCGACGCGGCGCCCGAGTTCGGCCCGGCATTCAACCTGAAGATTGACGCGAGCGGCATGGTCTGGGGCAGCAGCATAGGAAGCGACGGCGCCCGCGCGGTGCTGGCGTGGCGCCCCGGACAGGGCGAGTCCGTTTCCCATGCGCTGCCGCCGGATCTTTCCTACTGGCCCGCGAATGGCTGGACCGCGCGTCCGGCGGGCGGCGTCGCCGTCCGGGCAAGCGACAGTCTGTTCGTCCTTTCGCCGCAGGGCGAATGGAGCCGGCATACATGGAACGGCGCGCTGCGCAGCCAGGTCGACGACGTCCTGGAGCGGGCTATGCCCCGGGCGCACAGCCGCCGCATCCATTTCGGCGACGGCCTGTTCTGGTCCGCCGACCGCGGCGCCTACGGCATCGACCCCGGCACCGCGCGCGTGGCCCGCAGCGCCAAGGCCTCGACCGAAAACCTGTTCTTCGGCAGCCTGCCGGGCAACTGGGCGCTGGCGACGATCCATGGCAACGACGCCCGCCGGTTCCGGGTCGTGGACTTGTCCACCGGACGGGCGCGGTTCGACGTGGACACACCGGCCGCGAACTACACCTCCAGCCTGGCCCGCTCCGCCCGCGGCCGGCTGCTCGCGGTGGGGGGCTCCGACAACGCCGTCACCGTGCTGGACATGGCGGAAGGAAAGCCCCTGCTCAATCTGCGCCTTCCCAAGAGCGAGAGCGTCAGCGCCATGGCGTTCTCCTGGAAAGGCGACAGGTTGTGGATCTACGCCCGCAAGGTCGGAAGCGCCGACGGCGCGCGGCTCATCGCCTGGAACGTGCCGGAGGGCTTGGCCGACGGCGCCGCCGGAGCGGACTTCCCCGACCAGCTGCGCTGCGGCTATTCGCGGGATTGCCGATAGCGCCGCTCCCGGGCGGCCGGTGGCCGCCTATTCGCGGATCAGGCCGATCGCCTTGGAGAACAGCGCCCGCTGCTCCCGCAGATAGGCGCCGTACTCCTGCGGACTCAGCACGCTGACCTCCGCGCCTATCGTTCCCAGCGTCTTGTTCACCTCGCCGCCCTGATCGGCGACGACCTTGCGGGCGGCCTGGTACAGGGTATCGATCACCTGGGGCGGCGTGTCCCTGGGCGCCATGAGACCGTAGATGGTCGGGCTGCCGACGTCATAGCCCAGCTCGCGCAGGGTGGGGACGTCCGGATAGGCGGCAAGCCGCTTGCTGCTGAAGATGGCCAGGGGCCGCAGGCCGCCCGACTGGATGTGCGCCTGGGCCGGGCCCACGGCGGACACGGCGATATCCGTGTGCCCGCCCAGCAGCGCGGTGACCGCCGGCGCGCTGCCCTGGAAAGGAATGTGGCGCAGCTGGATCCCGGCCTCGGACGCGAAAGTCTCGCCCAGCAGATGGCTGATACCCATGGCGCCCGACGTGCCGTAGGAAACGCCGTCGGGACGCGCCTTGGCGTCGGCCACCACGTCGGCCAGCGTCTTGTACCTGGACTTGCTCGACGCCACGATCATCATGCCGCCCAGCGAGATCGCGGCCACGGGCGCGAACGAGTCCGTCGTGTACTTGATCTCCTTGTTGGCCAGCGGCACCACCACCAGCGCCCCGGGCGAGCTCCCGACGATGGTGTAGCCATCGGCCGGGGCGGATGCCGTGTAGGCCGCGCCGATGCCGCCTCCCGCGCCGGGCTTGTAGTTCATCACGATGGGCTGTCCCAGGTACTGGCCCATCTTCTCGGTAATGGGGCGCAGCATCTGGTCGGTATCTCCAGGCGCGAACGGAATGATCAACTGCACCGGTTTTTCCGGAAAGCCGGCCTGTGCCGGTGCGCCCAAGGCCAGGCCCAGAGCGATGGACGCGAACGCGCCGCGCAATCCTTTGAAGCTATGCATGCTTGTCTCCCTGTCTCGTTGTTCACCGGCCTTCAAGCGAGCCGTTCATTCGTGATCGATCTGGATCGCCTCCAGAAAGCGCGACACCATGTTGTAGGCGGCCACGGTGGCCGTGATCTCCACGATTTCCTTGTCGTCGTAGGCCTTGCGCACCGCCGCGAACGTGGCGTCCCGGACCCGGATCTCGCGCGTCATCTCGTCGCAATACGCCATCGCCGCGCGCTCTGCCGCGCCCAGCGGCGCGAAGTCGCCGGCCTTCAGCCCGGCCAGCTGGGCCGGGGAGCACCCCGCCTGCACGGCGATGGGCAGATGCTGCTCGAACTCGTAGTCGGCCTGGTTCAGCACCGCCACGCGCAGGATGAGCATCTCCCGAAGCCTGGCCGGCAGGCCGCTCTGCTGCCGTATCGCCGTGAGATAGGCCAGCCAGCCCTGCGCCACCGGAGGGCTGTTGAGCAGCATCCGGTAAAGATTCGGCAGGCCGGACCGTTCCGTTTCGATGCGTTCCACCAGCGGCTTCGTTTCCGGTTTGGTGATATCCGCGTAGTCAATGCGCGCCATCGTGATTTCCCTTTGATTGATCTTCAGTCGCAGCGGGCGCTCATGCCCCCGTCCACCACCAGCTCGGTCCCCGTGATGAACCTCGCCTCGTCCGAGGCGAGGAAGAGCACGGCATTGGCCGTATCCCGGCCGTCCCCGGAGAGCGGCAGCGGAATGCGCCGCCGCCGCCGTTCCAGCAGGGCCTCGATATCGCCCCCGGTCTGCTGGCCCGCCAGGAAAGCGTCCACCAGCGGCGTATGCAGCTGACCCGGCAGGACGGTATTGATGCGCACGCCCTTTGCGGCGTACTCCACGCCCACCACCCGGCCGAACTGCATCACGCCGGCCTTGGCCGCGGCATACCCGACCTGCGGCGCGCCTGTCCAGCGGATGGCCGAGGTCGAAGACACATTGACCACCGCGCCGGCGCCCTGCGCCTCCATGATGGGCAGGACGTGCCGGCACGTCGTGAAGACCGACGTCAGGTTCAGGTCCAGCTGCCTGTGCCAATCGGCTTGCGACAGGGCGGCCGGGCCGCCCGGGACCGGCCCGCCCACGTTGTTGACCAGGATGTCGATCCGGCCATGGCGCTGGACCACCGCATCGACCAGCGCCGCCACCTGGGCCGCGTCGCCGACATCGCAGAGATGGGTGTGGATGCGCGACCGGCACTCGCCCGCCAGCGCCAGCGTCTCCGGCAGCGATTCGGCCCGCTTGTCCGCCGCCACCACCACCGCGCCCTCCTGGGCGAAGCGCACGGCGATCGCGCGCCCATTGCCCCATCCCGGTCCGACGCAGCCCGCCCCGAAAACCAGCGCCACCTTGTTTGCCAGGCGCCCCGCGCCCGCGCCCGCTTGCCCGCATGTATTCATCGCCCGCCCCCCCGTTCAGCGCGTGGCCATGGTGATGCCGCCATCCACCACGATCTGCTGCCCCGTGATGTAGCGGCTCTCATCGCTGGCCAGGAAGGCCACGGCATGGGCCACGTCCCAGGCGTCGCCCATGCGCCCCGACGGCACCTGGGCATGCCGGTGCGCCACGAAACCCTCGTAATCGCCCTTGGCGTACTTCTGCGCCAGGCGTTCGACGAGCGGCGTGAACATCAATCCGGGCACCACCGAATTCAGCCGCACGCCATCGGCCGCATAGATGACGGCGGTGGCGGCCGTCATCTGCATCAGGGCCGCCTTGGCCGCCGCATAGCCCACCTGGGGTTTGCCCGCATAGCGCAACCCGGCGATGGACGAAATGTTGATAATCGAGCCTCCACCGGCGCGCTTCATGAGAGGTATGACGTGCTTGCAGCACAGGAATGCGGACGTCAGGTTCACCTGAATCTGATCGTTCCAGAGCGCCTCCGTCATGGAGACCGGGTCGCCGGGTTCCGAGCGGCCGACGTTGTTGACCAGGATATCGATGCGGCCGTAGGTCTCGATGCAGGCCCGCACCAGCTCCGCCACCTGCGCGCCATCCGTCACGTCGCACTGCCGGACCGCGATCTTCCCGCCTTCGGCGGCCACCGCGTCGGCGGATTGGCGCGCCGCGTCGATATTCATATCGCAGCCGTAGATCGCCGCTCCCTGCCTGGCCAGCACCGCGGCGGCGGCCTTGCCATTGCCCCATCCCTCGCCCAGCGTTCCGCATCCGGTCACGAGCGCTACCTTTCCATCAAGACGAAACATCCCAGCTCCAGAGAAAATCCGTGACGCAAAGGCTAAGGCAGCAAGGCGCCGAGGTTAAGTTCCGATTTGGACGGGATTGATAGACAAAAAGAATGAATCTGACGACGAGACAATTGCGCATCTTCGTGCTGCTGGCCGAAACGCTGAGTTTTCAGAGAACGGCCGAAATGCTGCACGTCACGCAGCCCACGCTGAGCAAACTGCTGAAGGAAACGGAAGAGACGCTGGGCGTCAAACTCTTCGAGCGCACCACCCGCATGGTGCGCCTGTCGCGCGAAGGCCAGGACATCCTGGACATCGCGCGCAGGATCACCGCGCTGCATGAAAAGGGCATGCTGGAGCTGAACCAGCGGCTGCGCGACCGCAACAACCGCGTGGCCGTCGCGGCCCTGCCCACGCTCGCGGCCTCGCTCATTCCCCTGTTGATCCAGAGCCTGGGGCGACGGCAGCCGCGGATCCAGGTGGACGTGTTCGATCCCATCGCCAACGAAGCCCTGCAATTGCTGCGCGAGCGGCGCGTGGACATCGCCGTCACGACCAAGAACGACGTCGGCGCCTCGGACCTCGTCTACCAGGAACTATTCACCGAGCCCTTCGTGCTGTTTCACAGCGCCCAGGTCCAACCGGACATTACGCATTGGGCGCCAGCGGAACTGGCGCGCCTGCCGCTCATCAGCATGCCGCCCGGCACCAGCGTGCGAGTATTGACGGAACGCGCCTTCCAGGCCGCGTCCCAGCCCTTCCATCCCGTCTATTCCCTGCGGGACCTGAATACCATCGCCCGTTTCGTGCAGCACAACTGCGGCATCGCGCTGCTGCCGGAATCCTCGCTGGACAACGCCACGCAGCGCGGCGTGCGCAAGACCCAGATGCAACAGGCGCTATCGCGTTCGGTCGGCATGTACATGCGCCGCGATGAGCAGCCCACCCGGCTGCTGCGCCTCACCCTGGACGAACTGCGCCGCCTGGGCCGGGACCGGCAGGCCCCTGCCGAGACCCGGCCGCGCCTGCCCTGCTGACCAGGACGATCTCCCCGCGGGCCGGTTGCGGGAGGTTCCGTTGGATCTGCGCCCCGCGCCTCTACGGCAGTTCCAGCGGCCACACCTCGACCACGCCATGCGCCACCGCGCAGGGCGTGCGCGACACCATGTCCACCGCCTCGGCCAGGTCCGCCGCCTCGACGATGGCAAAGCCCGCCACCGGCAAGGGCGGTCTCATGAACGGCCCATCCTCCGTAACCACGCCAGCGGCGTCCGGATTGCGCACCTGCACCGGCTTGCCCGCGATGCCCATCGACACACCGTCTTTCCGCAACTTCGCGTCGTGCGCGTGCGCCGCGTTCCGCACGGCTATCGGGGTTCGGTCATAACCCTCCCGGGTTCCATATCCTATCGTCACGAACTTTGGCATGGGCGGTCTCCTCTCCGGATATCCCGGCCGTATCACGCTGCCGGATCTTGAAGCGCGCACACCTTCGACCCGATCGGCAATTGCTTCCTTGCAATCGCCGGGGCACGCTGAAGGGAGCGTGGCCCGGCGGCCCGACCCGATTGGTCATCTCGATGCCGGAGACGTTGGCGCTTAGCACAATGATTTTCCTTGCATGGGTTCGACTTGTCGAGCGGCCGGCTTCGCGCATGTGCCGAGTCATTCCCGGTCGCCGCCCTCCCGGTGCCGCGCCGCATTCTCCAGGTCGGCGATCGGCGCCAGCAAGCCCCGATCGAACGCCTCCAGCCTCGCCCCGGCGCGCAGCCTTTCTGGCCAGTCGGGATGCGTAAGCGCGCCGCGCCCCAGCGAAACGAAGTCGGCCTCGCCCCTTTCCAGCAGCCCGCGGGCCTGCGCCGCGTCATGCAGCGAACCGTTGGCCAGCACCGGAACCGGAACGTGCTTGCGCGCCAGCGCGGCAAGGCTGGGGCCTTGTTCACCAAAAGCGGGACGCCATGCCTCGAACTCGGTCGTGTGCAGGTAATCGATGGGCAGCGCGCCCAGCGTGCGGAAGATCCGGGCCGCGTCAGCCTCGCCGCCTTCCCACTTGTGCGTGAAGTCGTTGACCTTGCCTTGCGAACAGCGCAGCCCCATGGCAAAGTGTTCCGCCGTGGACCGCCGGACGGCCTGCACGACCTCCGCTGTGAGGCGCAGACGATTGTCCAGGCTGCCGCCGTAGCCGTCCTCGCGCAAATTGGTGTGGGCGGTGAGGAACTGGTCCAGCAGATATCCGTTGGCGCCATGTATTTCGACGCCGTCGAACCCGGCTTCCTGCGCCCGGCGCGCGGCCTGCGCATAGCCATCGACCGCTGCGGCGAGGTCTTCGTCCGACATCGCTTCGGGCATCCGGTAGGGCCCTTCGCCCCGATAGAACGTCATCTGCTGCCCCTTTGGCAGCACGGCCGATGGGCCCTTCGTCGTATTGCGGTGGGGATTGCCCTGCGACAGCGCGCCCGCATGCATGAGTTGCGCGACGATGCGGCCGCCGCGCGCGTGCACGCGCTGCACCACGGCCCGCCACGCGTCGCGCTGCGCGTCGTCGGCCAGGCCTGGCTGGAAGAAATAGCCTTGCGCGTAGGCCTTGTCCGTATAGATGCCTTCGGTGATCACCAGGCCAAAACCGCCGGCGGCGAAAGCCGCGTAGTAATCGGCCATTTGCTTCGTGGCGCGGCCGTCCGCGGTGGCGCTGACCCGGGTCATGGGCGCGACGGCGAGACGGTTGGGCAGGCGCAGCGCCCGCCCCACCCGCAGCGGCGCGAACAATCCGGCGTGCGCGGCCTGCGCATCGCCTGCCGGACGATCGGGTAGGGTGCTCATGTCAACGGCCCTCCTGCGGACGCACGGCCGCGATGGCCTCGATCTCGATCATGGCGGCGGGGTCGTAAAGCGCCTTGATCTCGGCGATCGTGTCGGCCGGATAGGGCGCCGAGAAGAAGCGGCGGCGCAGCGCCACCACGTCGTCGAAATGCCCCATGTCCGTGACGAAGATGGTGACCTTGATCACGTCCTTCAGGCTCGAACCGCCCGCTTCCAGCGCGCGCTGCAGGTTCAGGAAAGCCTGCTCGCCCTGGGCGGGAAAACCGCCGGCCACGATCTTGCCGTCGTCGCCCGCCCCCGCCTGGCCGGAGATGAACAACAGGTTTCCGAACCGGATGCCCTGGGAAAGCAGAAAGGGAGCGTAGTGGTCGGGCTGGGTGATGACACGTTGCAGCATGGTGCGAATTCCTTCACTTATGATTTATCGGAGGACCCGCCATGAACAGCCGATCCATGCCGCTAATTTAGGAATCTCCAGCCCCTGTGACAAAGGTTCATTTGTCAGCTATAAGAAGAGATAAATTCATCTATAGATGCCAACCATGCAACGCCGATTTCTGCCGCTCTCCGCGCTGCGCGCCTTCGAAGCCGCCGCGCGCCTGGGCAGTTTCAAGTCCGCGGCGGAGGAACTGTCCGTTACGCCAACGGCCGTCAGCCATCAGATCCGCGCGCTGGAGGCGCAGACCGGGCTCGCGCTGTTCGATCGCCAGGTGCGCAAGGTGTCGCTCACCGACGCAGGGGCGCAGCTATACCCGGTCCTGCGCGACGGGTTCGATGCCTTCGAGGCGGCGCTGGCGCGATTGACGCAACCCCGCGCGCGGGCCCAGGTGGCGATCTCCGCGACCAATGCATTCACCGTGAAGTGGCTGGTGCCGCGCATGGCCGACTTCCGCAACCGGCACCCCGGCATCGACTTGCAGCTGCAGGCCAGCGACGACGTCGCCGACCTGCGATCGGCGGCGGTCGACATCGCGATCCGCTATGGGCGGGGGCCGTATCCCGGCCTGATCATCGAGCCGCTGTTCACCGACCGGTTCGCGCCCGTGGCGAATCCGCGCCTGGGCATCGAATCTCCGGAGGATCTGGCTCGCGCGCCACTGATCCGCTTCGACTGGAAGCGGGCCCAGCCGGAGAACCCGACCTGGGAACGCTGGTTCGCGGTCGCGCAACTGCCGCAGCCCGGGGAAGCGGGCCAGCTGCGCTTTTCCGATGAAGGACATGCCATGCAGGCGGCCGTCGCCGGCCATGGCGTTGCGCTGGTCAGCCTGGCCCTGATCGCCGAAGAACTGGAAGCCGGCCACCTCGTGCAGCCCGTCGGGCCGGCGATAGACGGCCATACCTATCACCTGGCCATGTACGCCGGCCGCCCTCCCTCGGCGCCGGTCCTGGCCGTCGCGGACTGGCTGCGCGCGCAGGCAGCGCGGCAAGAGCGCGGCTAGGCCCGGTCAGCGCAGGGGCGAGTAGTCGGTCGGGCTGAGAAAGAAGTTCTCGATGCGCTCCACGATGGGCCGCTCGGCCTCGCTGGCGGCGCGCTTGGCGATCCATTCCGGATCGGCCTGGAAGGCATTCCATTTGCGTTCGCGCTCCGCCAGGCTTTCCCATTGCAGCATGTAGGTCAGGGCGTGGTTGCTGGGGCCCGCCAGCGTCGTCCAGAATCCCAGCGGCCGGATGCCGTGCTTCTCGAAAAAGCCCAGCGTCGCCGTGCTGAATCGCTCGTGCAGCGCCGGCAGGCGCCCGGGCAGGCAGTGGTAGATGCGTGTTTCGATGATCATGATTGCTCCCCCGCGCGCGCGTATTCGGCCTCCGGCAGCGCTTCCTGCCAGTCGGCCTTGCCCAGTGAAATGGCCAGGTGGGCCATGAAGGTGTCGGCCGCCGCGCCGTGCCAGTGCCGCTCATGAGGCCGTATCCACACCACGTCGCCCGGGCGGATTGCCTGGGGCGCCTCGCCTTCGACACAGATCCAGCCCCGGCCCGAGGTCACGTGCAGGACCTGCCCGTGCTCATGCGTGTGCCAGAAGGTGCGCGCGCCCGGCGAAAAGAAAACGTGGTTGATCCCTACGTTGTCCGCCGCAGGCATGACCGGATCGGCCCAGACCACGCCGGAGAATGTCGCGCTGCGCTGTTCGGAAGGCTTGCCTTCGTCCCTGCCATGAAAGACTTGCATCGAAGCTCCTTGGTTCAAACGGTTTTCAGGCGGACCCCGCCCGACACGTCGCCGATGGCGTCCACCACGCGATTGCTGATCTGGTCGCCGTAGCCCAGCGCCGTGGCCAGGCCGAAGCAGGCCACCGGGCCGGCCGCGTTCAACGAAGCCACGCCCAGTTCTCGCACCATGTCCACGTACAGCACCACATCCTTGCTCATCAGCTTGCTGGTCAATCCGCCTTCGAGGTAGTTGCCGTCGACGATGAAGGGAAAGCGGTTGAGCGAGGCGAAGTTCACCCCGCTGCTGCTGTTGATCACCTCAAGCAGGCGATGCAGGTCCAGCCCGGCCTTCTTGCCGGCCACCATGACCTCGGCGGTGGCGGCCAGGCTGACCGCGTTCAGGAAATTGTTGAGCAGCTTGGTGGCGTGGCCCGCGCCGCTGCCGCCCATGGCCACGACCTTGGCGCTGATGGGCGCGAACGCCCAGCCGACGGCCTCGATGGCCTCGGGGTCGCCCCCCACCATCAAGGTCAGCGCGCCCTTCTCTGCCGCGGCCGCGCCGCCCGATATGCCGGCATCGACGTACCGCACGCCCCGCTCGGCGAAGCGCGCATGCAGGCGCACCGTGGAACTGGCCGCCGCCGTGCTCAGGTCGATAACGATCTGGCCGTCGCGGCAGTGCTCCAGGATGCCGTCCGCGCCCTCGACCACGGACTCCACCACGTTGCTGTCGGGCAGCGACAGCATGACGACGTCGGCATACGCCATGACCTCGCGGATCGTCGCGGCGGCCTCGGCCCCGGCCACGGCCGCGCGCGCCGGATCGCTGTCATGCCCGCGCACCGCGATGCCCGCGCCGACCAACCGCCGCGCCATCCGGCCGCCCATATTGCCCAGGCCGATAAAGCCGACACGTTTCCTGTCCATCTGCATTCTCCTTTGCCTCGGACGCCCGGGCGCTAGTAACCCAGGACGGTCATCGCGCCGTCCACCTTGAGCGTGATGCCCGCCACCGTCGCGCTGGAGTCCGATGCCAGGAACACCGCCGCCTCGGCCACGTCGGCCCCGGCGGCCAGGCGGTTCAATGGCGTGCGGCGGCGGCGCGCGGCCCAGCCCTCCTCGGAAATCACCGAACTCGCGCCGGGCGTGACGACGGGCCCCGGCGCCAGCGCGTTGACGCGGATACCGTGGCCGCCCAGCTCGACGGCCTGCTGCCGGGTCAGGGCATCCAGCGCCCCCTTGATGGCGCTGTAGACCCCCGCCCGCGAAATCGACACGGACACCGCCACCGACGACAGGTTGATGACGGCGCCGCCGCCGCGGGCGATCAGATGCGGAGTGGCAGCCTGCAGCGACCACAGCGCGCCCTTCAGTCCCACGTCCAGCATCTTGCCGACCTCGTCTTCCGGCATGTCGACCAAGGGCGCATAGAAGAAATACGCCGCGTTGTTGACCAGGATGTCCAGGCCGCCCGCTTCGCCCGCATAGGCGTCGACCACGCGCAAGACCTGCTTGCGGTCGCGGATATCGCAGGCGAGCGGCGCCGCGCCCGGCACATCGCGCGCGGCCTCGGCCAGCAATGCCTCGTCGATATCCAGCAACCCTACCCTGGCGCCTTCGCGCGCATAGGCCCGCGCGATCTCGCGGCCGATGCCGCCCGCGCCGCCGGTGATGATCGCCACCTTGCCATCCAGCACTCCCATGTCGCCTCCCTGTTTTGCGAACGGCGGTTACTGCCTGGACCGGACCTTCACGCCCGCCCAGTCCTCGACCACGCGCGCCACGTCGGCATAGTCGGCGTCCTGGCCGCGGATAGCCGTGGTCATCACCAGCATCTCGCGCACCGACGAGCCCACCACCATGGGCACGCCATGGCGCTCTGCCTCTTCCAGGCACAGGCGCACATCCTTGTGCGCCAGCCGCGCGGCGAAACCCACGTTGAAGGTGCCGGTCAGCACGGCCTTGGGGAACTTCTCCATGGTGGCCGAGTTGCGTCCGGACCCGGCGTTGATGACGTCGATCATGACGCTGGGATCCAGGCCGGCCTTCACTCCCAGCGCCATGGCTTCGGAGGTGATCGCCACGGCGGTGGCCGACAACAGGTTGTTGGCCAGCTTCATCACCTGGGCTAGCCCCGCTTCGGGGCCCAGATAGAAGGGCTTGCCGAAATGGCCCAGCACCTGAGCCAGCCCCTCGTAGCGCGCCGGCGGGCAGGCCACCATGACCGCCAGGGTGCCGCGTTCGGCGCCGGTCGGCCCGCCGCTGATCGGGGCATCCACGTACTCGATGCCTTGGGCGGCCAGCGTGTCGAACGCGCGCCGCGCCGCCGCCGGCCCGATGGTCGACAGGTCCACCACGCAGCTGGCCCGGCTCGCCCGCGCCAGCCCGCGCTCGCCTCCCAGCACCTGCTCCACCACCTTGCCATCGGGCAGGCTCAGGAAGACCACGTCGGCCGCGTCTCCCACGGCCCGCGCGCTGTCGTGGGCCACGGCGCCGCGGGCCGCCAGCAGCTGGCGCGCGGCGGGGTTGCTGTCTGCCACGTGCAGCGGGTAGCCGGCATCCAGCAGGCGTCCCGCCATCGGGCCGCCCATATTGCCCAGGCCGATGAATCCGTAAATCGTCTCGCTCATCTTTCCATCCTCGAAATATGCCGCCGGCGGCGGGGGTTAGCGGGCCTGCAGACCGATCTGCCTGGCCAGCTCGGCGAACTGTTTCTGATCACGCCGCAGCACGCCGGAAAAAGCCTCGGGACTGCGCTCCTCGGCCGAGGGAATCCGCGCGGCCAGGCTGTCGATGCGGGCGCGGAAATCCGGCGACTGGACCGCTTGGGTCAAGGCCTGGGCCAGCTTGTCGACCACGGCCTTGGGCGTGCCCTTGGGCGCCACCAGCCCGTTCCAGATCTGCAAGTCGAACTGGGGCACGCCGCCCTCGGCGAAAGTCGGCACATCGGGCATCTGGGGCAAGCGCTCTTTGGATGCCACGGCAATGGCCTTGATCTGCTTGCCCCGGTGCAAGGGCAGCATGGTGACCGTCTGGTCCAGCACCGACTGTATGGTGCCGCCCATCAGGTCGGTAATGGCCGGCCCCGACCCCCGGTACTGCACCAGCTCGGCCTGCACGCCCGCCATCTGCAGGAACATCGCCTCGGCCAGGTGCGCGGTGGTGCCCGGCCCGCCGGAGCCGAAATTCAACTTGAGCTCGCCGCTGCGCATTCCGGTCAGCATGGAAGGCAGGTCCTGGATGCCGCTCTGATTGCTCACGCTGAGCACCATGGGCACATTGGCGATGGTGCCTACCGCCGTCGTGTCCTTGACGATGTCCAGGCCGGCCTTGGGATACAACAGCGGGATCAGCACCATGGATTGATTGCTGAACATCAGGGTGTAGCCGTCCGGCGCCGAGCGGGAAAGCCGCTGGAAGGCCAGCAGTCCGCCCGCGCCGGTGACGTTCTCCACCACGAAAGTGGTCTTGGTGGCCTTGCCCAGCTCGCTGGCGATCAAGCGGGCCAGGGCGTCCAGGCTGCCGCCCGGCGCCACGCCCACCATGATGGTGACGGACTTCGACGGGAAGCTTTCCTCGGCCTTGGCCGCCTGGCCCGCCCCCAGGCAAAGGGCGATGCCGGCAAGCGCGGATACGATGCGTCGTTTCATGTTGTCTCCTCTCTATGGGACGGCCTTTGCGGCCTTGTGCCTTGGTGGAAAAAACGGTTCAGCGCCGGCTCAGCATTCCCGCCAGCGCGCGGACGGAATCCGCCCTGTCCAGCTGCGCGATGGCCTCCAGGCATGCGCCGGTCGTTCCTGCCGGCAGGCCCGCCAGCGGAAACAACTGCAGGAACTTGGCCTCCACGTCGCGCCAATCGATGCCGCGCGCGCCCGAGCCGCGCGGCGCCCGGCAAGTGGCGCGATGCACCGCGCCGTCCTGCATGTGTATCGAGACCGTGCCCCCATGCCGGTGCGGAAAGCGGTCCGGCAGGGGCGGCGGATCGGGATCGAACTCGACCTTGTCCTGCAACGCCGCGATGACCGGATCGGCCATGCGGACCTCGTCCATATGGCTCCAGCCGAAGCCATCGTCGGCGATCGACGCGGCCACGAAATAAGGCAGGCTGTGCGCCGCGTCCACCAGATTGCGCGGATGGGGATCGCCCTTGAAATTGGTCCATTGCACGGCCGCCGACACGACGATGCGCGCGATGCCGTCCGGGCGGACGGCGCCGGCGCGGGCGGCCTCGGCGGCCGCCTCGGCGGTTGCATGAAAGGGATGCGCGCCCGGCATGAGCTTGATCGCCATGTCGGTCACGATGTCCCAGGAAGCGCCCCAGTCGCGCACGATGTCCTCGCGCGCCTGCCCTCCCAGGGCATCGAGCAGGCCGCGGGGTTGCTCCAGCACGCCCAGCTCGCCCTCGAACCCCCGCTGCGCCGCGAGCGCGGCGGCGATGCCGGCGCTTGCCGCCTGGCCCGCGTGATATTCCCGCGCGCAGCTGGTGTCGGCCGCGATGGCCATGCCGCTGGCCGAGGTCGCCGAGAGCGCGATGGCATGGGCGAGGCGCGGCGCGTCCAGGCGCAAAAGCAGGCCCGCCGCGACGCAGGCGCCGAACACCGTGGACCACGAGCCATGGAACCCTCGCTGCATGCGGCCCGGCGTGAGGGACTCGTCGATGCGCCCGGCGACTTCATAGCCCAGCACCATCGCGGTCAACACGTTCCTGCCGCTTGCGCCCTCGCGCTCGCCCACCGCCAGCGCCACGCTGGAAACAATGGTGCCGATGTGCGCGATGCTGCGCATATCGCTGTCGTCCGACGCCGCCGCGTCGCTGGCCACCGCATTGACGCGCGCCGCCCTGGCCAGCGGCAGGCGGCCGCCGTCGAACCACAGGCCTGCCGCCGGCGTTCCGCCATCGGCCAGTTCGATCTCGCGGACGATGCGAGCCGATTCGATACCGTAGCCCATGGAGGCGCTGGCCAACGTGCTGGCCAGGCTCATCTTGGCGTGCTCGATGGCGAGAGCCGGCAGCGCCTCGACGGGCGTGGACAGGACGAAGTCAGCCAGTTGGCGCGCCAAGGGGCGGGCCAAGGAGGGGGATTGCACAATAGATTCCTTGACGAGAGCGTTGCGCCGGCATCACTGCGCGGCGGTTCCCAATTGCTTGAGGACGGGGACCCATTTGGCGAGGTCCTGGCGCACCAGGGCCTCGAAATCCGCGGGCTTGGGCAGCGGCATGCCCGGCAAGGTGAAGCCCTGGCCGATCAACTTTTCACGCAACGCCGCCTGGCTCATGACCTTGTCCAGGGCCGTGTACAGGCGCGTCGACACGTCGGCCGGCAACGCCGCCGGGCCGACCAGCCCCCACCAGAGCGTGACGGAGTAGTCCTTCAGGCCGCTCTCCTGCAGCGTGGGCACCTCCGGCAGCAACGAGGAACGCTTGGGCCCGGTGACGGCCAGCGCCTTGAGCTTGCCCGCCTTCACCAGCCCGATGGCCACGGGCAGGTTGTAGAAACCCATGTCCACATCGCCGCTGATGATCGCGCTCAGGCCCTGAGGCGCGCCGGTATAGGGCACGTGCATCAGCGCCTTGTCGAGGTACTGCGACACCGTGGCGCCGGCGATGTGGTGGCTGGTTCCCACGCCGCTGGAGGAAAACCGGAAACTCTCCGGCGGCTTGGCCTTGACGTCGGCCAGCAAGGCGCGGGCATCCTGGTAAGGCGACTTCTCGGCCACGACCAGCAGGTTCTGCACGTCGGCGATTTCGCCGATGAAGCTGAAGTCCTTGATCGAGTCGTAGCCCGGCGCCCGATACAGCACCTGGTTGTTGACGAACGTCCCCTGCGCGGCAATGCCCAAGGTGTAGCCATCCGGCTTGGCGCGGGCGATATCCGCCGTGCCGATGGTGCCGCCCGCGCCGGCCTTGTTGTCCACCACCAGCGGCTGGCCCAGTTCATCGGCCAGGGCCGACGCCACAACGCGCGACAGCGTATCGGCCGCGCTGCCCGCCGCGAAAGGCACGATCAACCGGATGGAACGTTCCGGATAGGCCGCCTCGGCGCCCCCGCCCCAGAACGCAGCACAGAACATGGGCAGCAATACGCAGATGCCGGCCTTGCGCCGATAAAACCCGCTCATTTCGTCTCCTCCTTGCCGCGGCTCGACTCGGCATCGCGCCCCGGACACTTGATTTAGTTTTGTCGTACAAGGCAGACTGTAGGCGCGTTCTCCTTAGGCGTCTGTCGAAACTTATTCTTTTAATATTGAGTTGATTTCAACAATGCATAAGCTCAGGAATCGTCTTGGCCCGCTCCGGGTGCTGGATGCCGTGTATCGGAGCGGCGGCGTGGGCCGGGCCGCCGAGCTCCTGCACGTCACCCCCGGCGCCGTCAGCCACCAGGTGCGGCGGCTGGAAAGCGAACTGGGCGTGCAACTGGTGCAGAAAGACGGCCGCGACATCGCCTTCACCGCGGTCGGCGCCGAACTGGCGCTACAGGCAGCGACGCTGTTCGATCAGTTGGACGGCGTGCTGGCCAAGGCGGCCGAAGCGGGCGCCAACCGGCGCATCCGCGTCAAGGTCATCCCCAGCTTCGCCATCAAGTGGCTCATGCCCCGGCTGGGCTCGCTCTACCTGCGGCACGGCGACATCGACATCGAAATCGCCACGGTCTCGCGCGCCGACGACACAGAATTGCACAACGCCGACTTCGTCGTGCGTTGCGGCGACGGCGACTGGCCGGGCCTGCGCGCCGACCTGCTGTTCCCCGATGAACTCGTGCTGGCCTGCTCGCCCGCGCTGGCCAAGCGCCTGCGCAGCCCCGAAGACGTGCTGGGCGAAACCCTGCTCAAATCCATGATCGCGCCCGATTGCTGGGATCGCTGGCTGCAGTCCGCGGGCCTGGCCGCAAGCGGCGATACCCGCTTCATTCCGCTGGCCAACGCCGTGCTGTGCCTGCAGGCCGCGGCCGAAGGCCTGGGCATCGCGGTCACCCAGCGGGCCTACATCGCGCAGGATTTCGCCGCCGGCCACCTGGTCCAGCCTCTGGCCCATACCGCGCGCAGCAGCCATGGCTATTACCTGGTCAGCAACCCCGCGCGCGCCAACGGCCCGCCCTTCAGCATTTTTTCCGACTGGTTGATCAGTGTGAAGTGAAGGCCTGCGCGCGTGCCGGCAAAGGCGCCGGACGGCCTCGCAGGGATCGCGGCGTTCTCGTGCCCGCCGAATTGCCATACTGGTAAGATAATCCGTCCCCAGTACTTTCGGTTCCCAGCCGGGGATCCCGTTTTTTCAGAAGGCCCACACCGTGCAACATACCCGTCGCTCGAAAGCCGGATTGATCATCGCCATCGTGGCGGGCTTCGCCGCGGCGTTCGCGTTGCTGGGCGGACTGAGCATCGGATTCTCGGCGCCGGCCCTTGCGCTGCTATCCGTCGCCGGCGGCTTCTTCGGCGCCATCGCCGCGCCGGAAATCGAACCCAGGGCCTTCCGTCGTCCGGCGCTATGGCAAATCGGCTTCTCGGTCATCGGTTGCGTGCTGGTCGCCGCTCTGCTCGGCGCGAACGCCGAGGGCTACGGGCTGGCGGCGATGCTGGGCATCCTCCTGGGATTTTTCGCCCCGTCCTGGATCAAGCACCTGACCTTGCCTTGAGCGCGGACGCCGGGGATCGTTTCCGGCGCCCAAGACGAGATACCGTTGCTCAGCGGCCGCGGCGAGCGTCCAGGCTGAAGGCGCCGGCGCCATGGGCGGCCAGGACCAGCAAGCCGCCGATCACGGCGATGTTCTTGTAGAACAGCAGTTGCTGCATCATCGCCTGCTCGGCGGGCACGGACCAGAAGGCATGGAACGAAAAGGTGGCCACGGCGGTAAAAATCGCCAGGACGAGGGCGGCGGCGCGGGTCCGGAATCCGGCCAGCAAGGCCAGGCTGGCGCCGACTTCAACGATGATCGCCACGATGGCGGCCAAGCTGGGCGCCGGCAGGCCCACCGAACCGATATAGCCGACGGTGCCGGCGAATCCGGTGATTTTGCTCCAGCCCGCGGGCAGGAAGAGCGCGACGATGGCGAGGCGGCCCAGCAGGGCCAGCAAATTCGAGCTGGACGAGGCGGCGCCGGCCGAGGCGGCGTGGTTCAGGGTGTTGGCGGTCATGATGTGATTCCTTGGCAAGTCGTTGATCGGGTGGAATATCCGGTGGATCCACACCCGGGCCCGCAAGTTGGAAAAAGGCCGGGTGCAAACATGGCCGCTACTTTATTTGTCCCGAAGCTCGAAATAAATATGCATTCCTGAGATATATTGTTTACGTTTCCAGGACAATAATTCGGCCCTATGGATCGTTTCAATGAAATGCGTGTTTTCGTTGCCATCGTGGAACGGGGCAGCTTCATCGGCGCCGCCGACGACCTCGGCTTATCCAAGGCTGCGGTTTCTCGCCTGCTTGCCGACCTGGAAAAACGCCTGGGCGTGCGCCTGCTGAATCGCACTACCCGCCGGCTGTCGTTTACGGGCGAAGGCGAAACGTTCTATCAAAGGTGCAAGACACTGCTGGCGGAAGTCGAAGAGGCGGAAGCCGAGATCACCGCCCGGACCGGCGAGGCCCGGGGACTGCTCAAGGTGAATGTGCCGGTCACCTTCGGCCTGCTGCACCTGGCGCCGCTGTGGGGCCCCTTCATGGCGCAGAATCCGGCGGTCACGCTGGACATCACTTTGTCCGACAGATTGGTGGACGTGGTGGAAGAAGGCTACGACCTCGTGGTTCGCATCGGCCGGCTGCGCAGCTCCTCGCTCATCAGCCGCCTGTTATCCACCACGCGCATGGCGTTGTGCGCGTCGCCCAAGTACCTGGACGAACACGGCCGCCCGACCCATCCTTCCGAACTTGCGGGCCACGCCATCCTGTCCTACAGCCTGTTTTCGACCGGCGACCAATGGACCTTCACCGGCCCCGATGGCCCGGTCACCATCGTCGTGGCGCCCCGCATGCGCAGCAACAGCGGCGACACCTGCCGCTATGCGGCCCTGCAGCACCAGGGCATCATTCTTCAGCCCACGGTCCTCATCGGCGATGACCTGCGCAGCGGCGCGCTGGAAGAAATCATGCCGGCGTACCGCTCGTTCGACATGGGCATCCATGCCCTGTATCCCAGCCGGCGCCACGTATCGCCAAAGGTCCGGATCCTGATCGATCATCTCCACCAGGCCCTGGCGGATAGAGCCTGGTAACGCCCCGCGCGGCCAAAACAAAAAAGCCCGCAAGCAATCTTGCGGGCTTTCTTCGGGTTCCAGGACGCGCCTGGAACAAATTCTTGGTGCCGACGGCGAGACTCGAACTCGCACAGCTTTCGCCACTACCCCCTCAAGATAGCGTGTCTACCAATTTCACCACGTCGGCCAATCCATCCGGAAAGACATGCTTTCCTGGAAAGTCGAACATTCTATCACGCAAATCGGAATTCGGGTGAGTCCGACCCTGCTTTGTCGTTCGGACGCCACCCGTCCCTTCCGGAAACGCCCCGCGGCCTCAGGGCCGCGCCGGGCGCCCCCCTCAGTTGATCTGCAGATTGGTCGCCTTGACGACCTCGCCCCACTTGCGGGTTTCGCTTTCCATGAAGGCCTTGAACGCTTGCGGCGTGTTGGGCGGCGGGGGCATCAGGAAGCCGTTGGTCTGGTAGCTGGCGGCCAGGGCGGCGTCGGAGGTCAGGGCCTTGTTGACGGCGGCGTTGACCTTCTGGACGATTTCCGGCGGGGTGCCGGCGGGCGCGAACAGGCCGAACCAGGCCGCCACGTCGAAGCCCGGCACGCCGGATTCGGCGATGGTCGGGATTTCGGGCGCGAATGGAACGCGGGAGCCGGTGGTGACGGCCAGGCCGGTCAGCTTGCCGGCCCGCACGTGAGGCAGCAGCGGCGGCAGGTTGTCGAAGATCGAGTCCACCTGCCCGCCCAGCAGATCGGCCACGGCCGGGCCGCTGCCGCGGTACGGGACGTGCAGGATGTCGATGCCGGTCTTCATCTTGAACAGCTCGCAGCCCAGGTGCGCGGACGAACCGTTGCCGGGCGAGGCGCAGGTCAGCTTGCCGGGATTCTTCTTGGCGTAATCGATGTACTCCTGCACGGTCTTGACGGGCACGCTGGCGTTGACCGCCAGGATGTTCGGCACCACGTTCAGCAGCGCGACGGCATCCAGGTCCTTGAGCGCGTCGTAGGACATCTTGGAATAGAGCGACTGGTTGATCGCGGTGGAGATAGAGCCCACGAACAGGGTGTAGCCGTCGGGCGCCGAACGGGCGACGGACTCGGCGCCGATGTTGCTGTTGGCGCCGGGCTTGTTCTCCACCACGAACGTCTGGCCGAATTCCTTGCCCAGCACGTCCGCGATCATGCGCGCGCTGATGTCGGTCGTGCCGCCCGGGGCATAGCCCACGACCAGCCGCACCGGCTTGGACGGATAGGCGCCTGCCTGGGCCTGGGCCGGCCCGGATGCGACGCAGGCGAGCACCGCCGCGGCGCCAGCCAGTTTGGTATAGATTTTCTTCATGTTTCCTCCTGTCGAAAACGGATGAGCGCGCCCGAATGGGCGCCGCTGTTTTTGTTGTTGTCTGGGCAAGGCTGCCCTGGAAGACCGCGCCGCGGCCCCGCCCGCCCTATGCGGGGCAGGCAGGGCGTATCGGCGCGATCAGGTCCGGCGTGACGTCGGCAAGCGTGCTGCAACCGAGCAACGCCATGTCGGTCGAGATCTCGCTGCGGAATATCTCGGCCACTTTCCGGATGCCGGCATTGCCTGCGACCGCGGCGCCGAAAAGCTGCGGCCGGCCGGTGAAGACCATGCGCGCGCCCAGGGCGATTGCCTTGAGCACGTCGGATCCCCGGCGAAAGCCGCCGTCGACCATGACCGGAAAGCCCGAAGGCACCGCCGCCACGATGTCGGGCAGCGCCTGCAGCGGCGAAATGCAGCCATCCAGCTGGCGTCCGCCGTGGTTGGAGACGATGACGCCATCGGCGCCGGCCTCGCAGGCCTGGCGCGCATCCTCGGCGTGCATCACGCCCTTGAGCACCAGCTTGCCGGGCCAGTTCTCGCGGATCCAGCGGATGTGCTCCCACGAGAGCTTGTCGCGCTCGCCGCGAAAGCCGTTGGGTGGGTCCTGCGTGATGGGCGGCCCGATTTCCTCGTACAGGTTCGAGAACCGCGGTACGCCGCTGCCGAACAGCGTGCGCATGAAGACATTCAGTGTCCAGCGCGGATGCAGCATACCGTCCAGCACCACGCTGGGGCTCATCTTGAAAGGCACGGTGAAGGCCAGCCGCTGCAGGTTCTCGCGGTTCGCGCCGACGCAGGTGTCGATGGTGACGACCAGCACCGGAATCTCGGCCAGCCGCAGGCGGGCCATCAGCTTGGCGATGCGCTCGATGTTGCCCGGCAGGTAGGCCTGGTACCAGCAGCGCTTGCCCGTGGCCTCCTGCAAGCGCTCCAGCGGCACGCTGGAAGCGCCGCTGATGATGAACGGAATCCGCGCATCCTGCGCGGCGCGCGCCAGCGCCAGGTCGCACTCGTGCATCACGATGGCCGAAAACCCGGTAGGCGCGAAGCCCACGGGCATGGCGTAGTCCTGCCCGAACAGGCTGACCTGGCTGCTGCGCTGGTCCACCACGCGCAGGCCGCGCGGGCGAAAGCCGATGTCGCGCAGGGCGCGCATGCTCTCGTCGAGCGACGCGCCATCCTCGGTGCCGCCGCAGACGTAGCCTTCGACGCAACGCGGCATGATGCGCCGCGCCTCGCGCTCGAAGTCCCGCACCGACAGACAGCGGTCAAACCGGCTCATGCGGCCACCGGCGCGCTAAGCGCCTGCAGGCAGGCGGCCAGCGAACGGTCCTGCGTGTCCTGGTAGAGCGCCAGCTCATCCAGCACCGGCGCGCCCAGGGCTTGCTCGAAGGCGGCCTGGCTGGCGTTCTGCGCATACTCGGCCTGCGCCTTGTCGCCCAGGTTCGATTGGAAGATGCCCGCGGCGCTGACCGGCAGGAAATCCTCATACACCAGCGGTTCGAAACGGATGTACCCCTGGGCGATCAGCGATTGCGCATCGGTGTCGGCAGGCGCGCCGTCCTTGCCCGTCAGGTAGTAGCGGAAGTAGGCCAGCCCCTGGGCATGGAGTTCCGCGTAGTCGTCGGGGAAGGCGGCGAAGCATTCCTGCAGATTCTGCATGTAGGCTGCGGCGTTGCTTTCGTTGGGCGCGCCGCTGATGCGGGTGCGCGCCAGGTCCAGCAGATGGTCGTACAGCGCCCGGCCCTTGCGCGTCAAGGCGACGCCGCGCTGTTCGATCTCGCCGAAGCGGGCCGTATGGCTGCCGCCGGCGGGCTTGCCGTCGACGCCGGTGAAGCTCACGGCCTCCTCCAGCGCCTTGAAGCTGGTCTGGCGCAACAGGATGGGACACTTGCGCGGCGGCGGGCCCTCGATCACGGCCTTGGCCGACACCCCGCGGCGCGGCATCTCCGCCTGGGCCTCGTCGATGTCCAGGGTGCGCGGGGTCAGGTGGTTGATGTGCGGGCCCTTGAAAGCGACCACGTCGGCGATCAGTCGGTGCTGGCCGTGCAGTTCGCGATAGTCGTCCAGGCTGACCGTGGCCTCGCCGTGCCAGCGGAAGGTGTGCAGGGCCTCGCCCACGAACTCCCGGGCGCAGGCTTCGTCCAGGCCCCCTTCGGCCTCGAAACGGGCGGCCAGTTCCAGCGCCCGCGCGGTGAAGATCTGGCGGGCCGCGAGGATGCGGGCGGCCTTCTCGCGCAGCGCGGCGTCGTCGATCAGTTCCAGGCGCAGCAGCGAGGTGAAGACGCGGAACGGGCTGGCCTGCAACGCGGCCTCGTGCGTGGCGCGGAACGCGGTCGAATGCACGGGCACCCCGGCCGGCGACAGGTCGTAGTACCCCACGGGCTGCATGCCCATCACGGCGAACACGCGGCGCATATTGGCCAGTTCCTCGGCCGTGCCCACGCGGATGGCGCCGTGGCGCTCGATGTCCAGGCGCTCGATCTCGCCCGTGCGCGCCAGCTGCGCGGCCAGCTCGGGCTGTTCGGCCAGCGTCTTGGCGTTGACCTGGGCGACCAGGTCCAGCAGCGTGTCATACAGGGGCACTTCCGACTTGTACATGTCGGACATGGCGCGGGAGAACCAGGCGCGGATCTGGTCCGGGCTGACGAAATTCTGACTCATGGAAGGCTCGGCACATCGGTAGACAAAGGATGGCCGCATGAAATCATGACGCGCTGCCGCAATCAAATGAAAAAAATCGGCTTAATCAGTCCGTTTTTTCATGGACCGCGCGCGCCGGGCGTCCAGGGCGCGCTTCTGCGCGGCCTCTTCCTCCACCCAGGCGACGAACTGCTTGATCTTCGGGACCTCCGCCGAATGCTCCGAATAGGCGACGAAGTACGCGCCGTCGCTGGGCTGCACGTAGCCCCAGGGAATCACCAGCTTGCCGGCCTGCAGCTCCTCTTCGGCCAGCAGCCGCGGCGTCAGGGCGATGCCGCAGCCGCCTTCCGCCGCGCGCACGCACATATAGAAGGTGTCGAAACGGGCGCCGTGGTAGCTGCGGTCGGACTGGAAATGCTGGCGCGAGAAATAGTCGTGCCAGGCCTCGGGCCGCGAAGCGCACTGGATCAGCGCCTGCCCGCTCAGCGCCTCGAGGCTGTCCACCCGGTCCCCCGGCAGGAAGCCGGGCGCGCAGACCGGCACCACCTCCGCCTCGAACAGTTCGCGGCACTGGGCGCCGGGCAAGGTGCCGTGGCCGAAGAAAAAAGAAATGTCGATCTTGGCCTGCATCAGGTCGAAGGGCCGGGTTTCGCTGCGCACCTTGACCTGGATGCCGGGATGCGCGGACATGAAGCGCTGCAACCGCGGGATCAGCCAGCGCGCGCCGAACGTGGGCTGGGTGCCGATGGTAAGGACCTGTGTCTCGCTGCCGTAGGTGAGGATGTAGCGCGAGGACATATCCACCTGGTTCAGGATGGCCCGCACCTCCGATTGGTACAAGGCCCCGGCGGGCGTCAACTGCAGGCGGCGCCGCACCCGCAGAAAGAGCGGATTGCGCAGGAGCGCCTCCAGCTGCGCGATCTGCTTGCTGATCGCGCTCTGGGTCATGTGGAGTTCCTCGGCGGCGCGCGTGAAGCTCATGTGCCGCGCCACCGCCTCGAAACACTGGAGCGCCATCATCGATGGCATCAAACGCTTTTCCATGGGGCCGATCCGGGGTATGCCTGTGCTGGCGGCGGCCTGCAATCCCTCGCCGGCCGCCGCGCAAGCGGCATTATCGCAGGCCCGGCCTCACTACTGGTATCCGCCCCCCGGCCGGGCGCGCGCCCCCCGATGCGCGCCCGGCCCGCTCACGCCTGGAGGATCACAGATGAAGCGCCATGGCCGGATCGCTGACTCCCGGACGGCCGTTCTCCATGCGTCCGGCGAAACGGCGCTCGAAGCCTTCGGCGGTCACGGAGAAGTCGTACCAATTGCCGCTTTCCTTGATGGACCAATGGTGTTCCGCCACCCCGCCCGGCTCGACCGCCAGGGTCCAGGGGCCATCCGTGCGGTAGGCGTTGGACTGCAACGTGGCCAGCAGGCGGGCCGCGCCGCGGTTGAAGACCTTCACGTACAGGGCGCTGCCCGCCGGTTCGTAGCAGACCTGCACTTCGAGAGCCGCGCCACGCTGCGTGTTGCCGGCAAAGGTCCGCACGAAGCCGTTGCTGCTGTAGACCCACAGGTCGTAGTCGCCGCCGGTCCAGGTGTCCGACAGCGTCTTGCCCGCTTCAACGGTGTAGCGTCGCGGGATCAAGTCCAGATTCCGCTTGTCGTAGACATGGAACACGGCGCCGGCGTCGCCCGTGTTGCTGAACAGCAGCTCCACGGCGCCGTCCCGGCCCAGCCGGGCGCTGGTGTGCAGTTCGTAGGGCAGCGCGCGGGACAACCGCGTTCCGGTTTCCTGGTACAGCGGTTGCGGGATGGCTGGCGCCTGGGTCACCGCGGTGGTCGGCAGGAGTTTCTGGGCCGCATTGATGGCGGGATAGTTGCTCGTGTCGGGCAGCTTGGGAACGGCTGGATCGTTCGGGTTGGCGAAGTCGAAGCAGGTGGTCAGGTCGCCGCAGACCGCGCGGCTCCACGGGCTGATGGCATCGACCTGGATACCGAAGCGCTGCTCCAGGAACCGACCCAGCGAGGTGTGGTCGAACACCTGCGAATTGACCCAGCCGCCCTTGCTCCACGGCGACACCACGTACATCGGCACGCGCGAACTCAGGCCCCACGGACGGATGCTGCCGGTGATCGTGTCTTCCGCCTTCAGATAGTTGCCCACGGAGGCATCGAAATACTCGCCCTCCAGCGGCACGGTGGACTTGCCCATCAATACGCCGTTGGCGTCATAGGACGGCACGGCCGGCATCGCCACATGGTCGAAGAAACCGTCGTTCTCGTCGAAAGTCACGAACAGCGCGGTCTTGCTCCAGACGTCGGGGTTGGCGGTCAGCGCGTCCAGCACGTCGGCAATGAAGTCGGCCGCGCCGGCCACGCCTTCGCTGCTGCCCGGGTGCTCGGCCAGGGCCTGCGTGGGCAACACCCACGACACCTCCGGCAATGTGCCATTGGCTACGTCCTGCTTCAACTGGGCCAGGAAATTCACGGCGCCGTCGTTCTTTTCGGGGCCTCCCGTCAGGCCGTGTTCATAGAGGGGCGAGCCCGGCTGCGCGGTGCGGAAACTCTGGAAGGCCAGGCAGCCGTGCATGGCGCCCGTCCAATTGTTGTTCATGTTCTGGTAGATGTGCCAGCTGACGCCGGCGCGCTGCAGCAGATCCGGCAAGGTGTCCCACTTGAAGGGGCTGTTCTTGTACTTGTAGTTGTAGGCGCCGGTCACGGGGTCGATCTGGCCGGAGCCATCCGCCTCCTGCGCGCGGCCCGCCACCCAGTTGGAGGGACTGGGCCAGCAGCGCGAATTGACGGGTTCGGAATCGGTGTCCGTGCAATTGATGCCCTGCTTGCGCAGTTCGGGATTGGCGTTGGCGCCCGACCAGAACACGATGCGGTTCGGATCGGTGCCGGTCAGGATGGAACAGTGATAGCCGTCGCACACCGTGAATGCGTCGGCCAGCGCGAACTGGAACGGAATATCCTCGCGCATGAAGAAGCCCATGGTCGCCTGGTTCTTGAACCGGATCCACTGGTCCATCTTCCCCTGGTTCCAGGCCGCCTGCTGGTCGGGGAAATTGTGCGGCGTGCCCGATCCGATCAGCGCGTTGCTGGTCCGGGAATCGCGGCGGAAGGGCTGGATGTCCTGGCCGCCGTTGGGATCGGGCTGGAAGAACACCGACTTGCCGCTGGCCAGCGGAATCGGGAACCGGTCGCCGAAGCCGCGCACGCCGCGCATGGTGCCGAAGTAGTGGTCGAACGAGCGGTTCTCCTGCATCAGGATCACGATGTGCTTGATGTCCTTGATCGTGCCGCTGTCGACCGCCGCGGGAATCGCCAGCGCGCGCTGGATGGAGGCGGGCAGCAACGCCATCGCCGACAGCGCGCCGGCCGCCTGGGCCGATGCGCGGAAGAACTGGCGGCGGCCCGGCAAGGACGGGGACGCGCTGGCGGAATGGGAAATTCGGGTCTTGGTCATGGGGCGACTCATGCGTTGGGTTGGACGGAACGACGTTCAAGGCGCGCAGCGCAGTTGCGGCGCGGGCGGCTGAGGCTCGGGCTGCCCGGGCTGCCCGGTCCCGGGCGGCGAGGCCGTGTCGTCATCCGAATCGTCGTCGCCACCGCAAGCGGCAAGGGTCAGGCTCAGGGCGATGGCCGCAACAAGGGCGCGGCCCAGTGCAAAGTACGGGGTCATGAAAACTCCTGGTCAGGGAACGTTGCCGGGTCGGCCCGGCGGGAAACCTATCGGGGCGCGGCCGCCGGGCAGGCCGCCGCGCCGGCTCAGCTCAAGCGGCGCCGCAACCGCGCGGCAACCTGGTCCAGCAGGAACACGGTGATGAAGATCACGGCGAGAATGGTCCCGACGTGGGCGTACTGGTACATGTCGTAGCGGCCTTTCAGCTCCTGCCCGATGCCGCCCGCCCCCACCAGTCCCACGACCGTGGCCATGCGCACGTTGCGGTCCAGGATGTACAGCGTGTAGCCGGTGAACTTGGGCATGACCTGCGGCAGCACCGCGTAGGCCAGCACGCGCGGCTTGCTGGCGCCGATCGCGGCCAGCGCCTCTTGCGGCTTCGTGTCTGCCGTCTCGATATCCTCGGCGTAGAACTTGCCCAGGAATCCCATCGAATGAATGGCCAGCGCCAGCACCCCGGCAATCGGGCCGAAGCCGTAGGCCAGCACCAGGAACAACGCGCAGATCAGTTCCGGCATGGCGCGGAACATGCTGACCGCCGCCCGCGCCGCTACGTATAGCAGCCGGTTGGGCGCGTAGTTGCGCGCGCTGCAATAGGCCAGCGGCGCGCTGCCCAGCACGGCCAGTAGCGTCGCCCAGATCGCGATCTCGAAGGTCTCGACCATCTTGATCGCCACCCGCCACAGATAGCCCAGCGGTTCCACCAGGTAGGTCTGCGTGGATGCCTCGTCTTCCATTTTCAGCGTGTGCGGATTCAGCCGGCTTTCGGTCACCTGCGCGGTTTCCACGCGCGACAGCCAGGGCAGCCTTTCAGGATCGAAGCCTTCGATGCGCGAGGTCTCCGTGCGATACGAAATCTGCAACGGGAACAAGTTGCCGGCCAAGGAGCGCAGGCCCGACGTGACCTGGGAACGCTCCTTCAATCCGACCGCGGCCAGCGCGCCATCCAGGGTCAGCGCCGCCATGCGGCCCATTTCCACCCGCTGGCCGGTGTAGAGGAACAGCATCAGCGCCGCGCATGCGATCAGCAGCGCCCGGGCGCCATAGGGCGGCGCCAGGCGCCATGCGGCGTTTTCCGCGTGGGCGTTCATTGCGCGCCTCCCGCGGACAGCGCCACCGGCCGTATCGATGGAGCGGCGCGCGGGCTCGCCGGCCCGGGAGACATGGCGGCGCCCGTCGGCCGCGCGGCCTGATACAGCGCGCGGGCAGTCGCTTCATCGAACTGGCCGGCCGGCCCGTCGAACACGATGAGGCCGTGGCGCAAGGCAACGATGCGGTCCGCGAATTCCCGCGCCAGATCGACCTGGTGCAGGCTGCAAAGCACGGTCGCGCCGCGTTCCCGCGCCTGATTGCGCAACAGTTCCAGAATATCGCGGCTGATGCGCGGGTCCAGGCTGGCCACGGGTTCGTCGGCCAGGAGCACGGCGGGCGCCAGCATGAAGGCGCGGGCGATGCCCACGCGCTGTTGCTGGCCGCCGGACAATTCGCTCACCCGGCGCCGCAGGTGCTCGGGTTGCAGGCCGACCTCGCGCACCAGCCGGCAGGCGCGCTCGCGCAGCTCCGCCGGAAAGCGCATCAGATAGGCGCGCCATGCCGGCAGGCCGGGCAGCGCGCCGGACAGCACGTTGGTCGCCACGGTGGCGCGCGGCACCAGGTTGAAGTGCTGATGCACCATGCCGATCCGGGGCCGAACGGCCGCCAGCGACGATGCCTGCACCTGCGTGCCATCGACCCACACCTCGCCCCGTGTCGGCGCGGTCAGCCCGTTGGCCATGCGCAGCAAGGTCGATTTTCCGGCGCCCGACGCGCCCAGGACCACGCAGAACTGGCCGCGCGGCACCCGCAGCGAAACCGATTCCAGGGCGGTGGTCCCGTCGGCGTAGCGCATGCCCACGGATTCGTAGCGCAGCATGTCCATTTCCGTTGCGCCGGCGATCACCGCTGTGCCGCCTTCTGCAGGATTTCGCTCTTGATCGCGTCCGTCAGCAGGGCCATCTTCGACGCGGGGCCGGCGAACTGCGCCTCGGAAAACTCGGTATCGAAGCG
Source organism: Achromobacter sp. (assembly GCF_050285585.1). Lineage (GTDB taxonomy): Bacteria > Pseudomonadota > Gammaproteobacteria > Burkholderiales > Burkholderiaceae_B > Achromobacter. Next base: position 60,198 of record NZ_JBLZXF010000003.1, read on the forward strand.
GTCGAGCTTGGCGCCGCCATAGCCGCGCACCATGTCAGGGGTCACGCCGGGCGCCTGGTGCACCGTCGAAAATGCCTGCTTGAGCGTGGCCTTGAGCGGCTCCGGCAGCTTGGTGTTCATCGCCAGCGGCGGGTACGGAATGGGCTCGCTTTTGAAAATCACCTTGACGGACTTCGGATCCACCGCGCCCTGGCGCACGGCCTTGTCGAAGGAATCGAACGACAGCGCGGCCGCGTCGACCTGGCCCTGCACCAGCGCGGCCAGAGTGCTGGCATGGCTGCCGGTCAGCTGCAGCGCCGCCAGGTCCTTGGCCGGGTCCATGCCGTCCTTGATCATGGACGCCACCTGGAAGGTGAAGCTGGAGGCCGAATTCACGTCGCCGAACGCGGCGCGCCTGCCCTTCAGGTCGGCAAGCGTATCGATCGGCGAATCCGCCTTGGCGAACATCGCGGCGTAGTAGGCGGATTCGCCCTTCTGCACGCCCACGGCCAGCAATTGCGCGCATTGGCGCTCGTGCGCCTGCACGTAGGAAACCGGGCCGAGGAATGCGACCTCCGCCAACTGGTTGCACATGCCTTCCACCACGGCGCCGTAGGACTGGCCCACCGTCAGTTGGAAATGCAGGCCCGTGCTGCGCGTGATGGCGTTGAAGATCGGGGCGTAGTCAGCCTTGGTGCCCGACTCGGTGCCGCCATCGGCGGGAATGAGCAGCACGCGCAGCGGACGCTGTTGCGAGCCGTCGGCCAGGGATTGGGCTTGCGCGGAAGGCGCGGCGGCCAGCAGGGAAAGCAGCGCCAGGGCGGGCGCGCAGGTGCGGATTTTCATTGGGTCGTTCCTGGTCTTGGAGAAATTGCGATCGGGGCGCAAGAAGCGCTGCCCCCGATTCCGGAACGCAGATTAGTCACCGCACATGACAGGCAAATGAAAATTTCTCAAATCAAAAAAATGAATTTTTGAATTTTATTCAGATAGAATCACAGCCGCCGGGTGTGCCCGAATCGTCGCGGGCGCCCGCTCCCTCAACCCGCACGCGCTTCGACGCCTCCTCGCCGATCCATGACCCGCATTGCCTGCACTCCCCGCCCGTCCTCCCCGCAAGCCCCTGCCGCCGAACCGCCCTGGACCGCGCGCTCGCGCGGCCTGATCCTCGATCTGGACGGGACCCTGGTACGCGGACATGAAGTGATACCCGGCGCCAGCGAATTGCTGACTCGCTGGGCGCAGCGCTATGTCATCGTGTCCAACAACTCCACCGATACGGCGGCGGGCCTGGCGCCGCGCTTACGGGCGATGGGTCTGCCGGTGCCGCCCGAAGCGCTGGTCCTGGCGGGAGAACAGGCCTTGCGCCATATCGCCCGCCAGCATCCAGGCGCCCGGCTGATGCTCTGCGCCTCGGAGGCGCTGCGCGCCTGCGCCGCCGGCCTGGGCTTGGCGCTGGTGTCCCGCGACGCGGACATCGTGCTGCTGGCGCGCGATCTGGCCTTTGGCTATGGCACGCTGCAGACCCTGGCGCGAGAGCTTGCGCGAGGGGCGGCGTTGATGGTCAGCAATGGCGACCTCACCCACCCCGGTCCGGAAGGGGCCGTCGTTCCCGAGACGGGCGCGCTGCTGCAGTCGGTGCTGGCCTGCGCTCCCGGCGCGCGGCCGCAGGTGCTCGGCAAGCCTGGCGCCCTGCTGCTGGAGGAAGGCTTGCGCCGGCTGGGCCTGACGCCGGCCGACACCACGGTCATCGGCGACAACGTGCGCACCGATGCGCTGGGCGCGGTGCGTCTGGGCATCGGGTATCTGCTGGTCGGCAATGCGCCCCACGCGGATGCCCCGGACGTGGCCGGCCTGCTCGATAGTGCATGCGCGCGCCGGCATGAACTGCCGGCGGGCATCGAGGGCGATCGGTGATCAGTAGCGCTTGTTCGACAGCACGTCGAAGGTGCTGCGCAGCGTGGAGACGGCCTTGTCGTAATCGGACAGGGCCAGGCAGGCGATCAGGGTGTCGATGATGGCCAGCTGGGCAAGCCGGCTGGTCATCGCCTCGGTGCGGAAGCGGGTCTCGCGCGACATGGTGTGCAGCACCACGTCGGCGTATTCCTGGATCGGCGATTTGCCGAAATTGGTGATGCAAACCGTGCGCGCGCCGGCTTCCTTGGCCAGCCGTGTCGCCAGCACGGTTTCATGCGTGCTGCCCGAGTGGGAAATGGTCAGCACCGCGACGTCGGGCCCGGTCAGCGACGCGCTGATGGCCTGCACGTGGGAGTCGGTGACGGCCGTGGCATGCAGCCCGATGCGCAACATGCGGTAGTGCGCGTCGTGGGCGATGACCGCCGAACTGCCGATCCCGTAGATCTCCACGCGGCGAGCGCCGCGGATCAGCTCCACCGCCGCCGACAGCGCCGCCACGTCCAGCACCGATTCGGTTTCCTGCAAGGTCTGGATATTGCTGTGGAAAATCTTGCTGATGACCTGCCCCGGCGTATCCTGGGCGGCCAGGTCTTCATGGATGTACTGCACCGGCTGCACGATCTGCTGCGCCAGCGCGATCTTCAATTGCTGGAAGCCCGTGGCGCCCAACAGCTTGCAAAAGCCCACCACGCTGCCTTCGCTGCACTGGGTGCGTTCCGCGACTTCGCTCACCGACATGTGGACCACTTCGGCGGGATGGCGGATGACGAATTCGCCGATGCGCTGCGAAGCCGCCCCCATCGACGGCAGCAGGCTCTGGATGCGCGACAGCATGGCCTGCGGCGAGCCTCGTTGCGCATCGGCGGCGGCGGACGAGGTTCGGGATGAGCGTTTGGATGTAGCCATGGCGGGTCGATGATCGGGGAAGCGGAGGCGAACGCAACGATACCTTACCCGCCCGCCCGGCGAAGGGTTTCTTCCCGGGAGATCCGACGATGAAAAAAGGCCGGCATGCGCCGGCCTTTTCGTTTGCTGGGGATTACTTCGCGGGCGTTTCCGTCGGCTTGTCGCCCGCGGCCGGAGCCGGAGCGGCGGGCGCCGCCGGGGCCGAGGGCACCGACGCGTCGGGCTTGGCCGGCGCCGCGGGAACCGAAGCGGCGCCCGGCACGGACGAGGCGCCCGACGGCGTCGCGGGCGCCGAACCCGGCACCTGGGGAACCGAACGGTCGGCCGGGTAGCTCTGCATCACGCCGGAATCGACGGCGGAACTGGTCGACCCCTTGTGGCTGACATAGGCCAGGCCGGCGGTGGACGCGAAGAAGACGACGGCCGCCCACTTGGTTGCGCGCGACAGGAAGTTCGCCGCGCCGGTAGCGCCGAACAGGCTGCCGGCCGAGCCGCTGCCGAAAGCGGACCCCATGTCGGCGCCTTTGCCCTGCTGCAGCAGGACCAGGACGATGATAGCCAGCGCCGATATCACTTGGACGGCCAGCAGAAGTTTGAGCATCAAGGGCATTGCAGACTCCGGAACGGAAACTTAGATGGCGGCGATTCGCAGAAATTCTTCGGCCACAAGCGACGCGCCGCCGACCAGGGCGCCGTCGATATCAGTCATGGCGAACAAACTGGCGGCGTTGGCAGCTTTGACGCTGCCGCCGTACAACACTTGCACCTGCCCGGCGCCCAGGGCGCGCAAGGCGGCGCGGATGGCGCCGTGGACTTCCTGCGCCTGCTCGGGGCTGGCGCTGCGGCCCGTGCCGATGGCCCAGACCGGCTCGTAGGCCAGGACCATGCGCGACACGGCTTCGGCCCCAAGCGCCAGCACGGGCTTGAGCTGACGCTCGATCACGGCCAGGGTGTTGCCGGCGTCACGGTCGGCCAGGGATTCTCCGACGCAGACCACGGGCGTCAGGCCGGCGGCCAGGGCGGCCTGGGCCTTAGCGGCGACGGCTTCGTCAGTTTCGCCATGCAGCACGCGCCGCTCGGAGTGGCCGGCCAGGGCCCAACGGCAGCCGAACTCCTTCAGCATGGAGCCGGAGACTTCCCCGGTGTAGGCGCCCTTGTCGTGCGCGCTGACGTCCTGCGCGCCCCAGGACACGCTGCTTCCGGTCAGGGCCGAAGCGGCTTGCGCCAGGTACGGGAACGGAACGCAGACGCCGATTTCGCAGTGGCTCGCAGCATCCGCGGCACGCAGCTCGGTCAGCAACGCGGCGTTCTCGGCCAGGTTACCGTGCATCTTCCAGTTGCCCAGCACGAGGCGGGCGCGGTTTTCGACTGAAGTCATGGCGAATTGTCTAGAGAGGGGCCTAGAGGAATTGCGGACGGCAAGCGCCCACGGGCCTGCCTGGAAAAAATTCCAGGCGAAACCCGTGATTGTATCCTGTTGCGCGGCGCTACGCCGAGCGCCGCGCGATTCTTACATTGTCAGGATGATTTTGCCGATGTTTTCACCGCTTTCCATCATGGCGTGGGCGCGGGAGGCTTCCGCCAGCGGGAACGTGGCGTGCACGATGGGCTTGATGGCCCCTTTTTCCAGCAGCGGCCAGGCCTGCTCGCGCAGGGCGCGAGCGATGGCGCCCTTGAAGGCGACCGGGCGGGGACGCAAGGTTGAGCCGGTGATGGTCAGGCGGCGGCGCATGACCTGGGCCGTGTCCACGTTGGCGTGGGATCCGCCCAGCTGGGCAATGATGACGATGCGGCCGTCGTCGGCCAGGCACTGCATGTCGCGGGCGATGTAGTCGCCGGCCACCATGTCCAGGATCACGTCCACGCCGCGTCCGCCGGTGGCGTCCAGCACTTCCTTCACGAAGTCCTGGGTCTTGTAGTTGATGCCGCGCTCGGCGCCCAGGGCCTCCACCGCGCGGGCCCGGTCGTCGCTGCCCACCGTGGCGTAGACCTTGTGGCCCATGGCGCGGGCCAGCTGGATCGCCGTGGTGCCGATGCCGCTGGCGCCGCCGTGCACCAGCAGGGCCTCGCCCTCGGACAGGCGGCCGCGGTCGAACACGTTGCTCCAGACGGTGAAATAGGTTTCCGGCAGGCCGGCGGCCTCGATGTCGGACAGGCCCTTGGGGATGGGCAGGCATTGCTCCACCGGCGCCACGCAGTACTCCGCGTAGCCGCCGCCCGCCACCAGGGCGCAGACCTTGTCGCCCACGGCGAAACCGCTGCCGGCGACGTCGCCGCCGACAATCTCGCCGGCCACTTCCAGCCCCGGCAGGTCCGAGGCGCCGCGCGGCGGGGCGTAGTTGCCCTTGCGCTGGAAGACGTCCGGGCGGTTGACGCCCGCGGCGCTCACTTTGATCAGGACTTCACCCGCGCCGGTTTCCGGCGTGGGCCGCTCCACGGGGACCAGGACCTCGGGGCCACCGGGGCGAGAGATTTCTACGGCGTGCATCGCGTGCCTCCTTTGCAGCAAATGGATTATTATTGCGCCCTTTACTGCGGATCGCGTCCGCGTCGGGCGGATTGTTTGCCAGATGGCCGGATTGCCGGAGGATACGCGGTCCATGCACGACCCGGAAGCGTGGCAGAGTGGTCGATTGCACCGGTCTTGAAAACCGGCAACGGGCAACCGTTCGTGAGTTCGAATCTCACCGCTTCCGCCAAGATATGGAATCAAGCCCTTGCGCCGCAAGGGCTTTTTCATTTGGCCTTCCGCCATGCCCCGGAATGTCCCCGCAAGGGGTAGTATTGATTGTGCTGCTGCTGTTCACGCTCCTCGGAGGGCGCCCGGACTCGCGCGCCCTCCTCACCCTCAGGAGGTTGTCATGTACAAGCACATACTCATCCCCATCGATGGATCCGCCCTGGCCTATTCCGGCCTGGACCAAGGCCTGGGCCTGGCCCGCGCGCTGGGCGCCAGCGTCACGGTGCTGACGGTCTACAGCCCCTTCCAGACGATTTCCATGGAAACCGTGCAATTGGAAGGCGTGCGCACGGAATACGAACGCCACGCCCGCGACCTGGCCCAATCCTACCTGGCGGATGCCGCGGCCCGGGCAAAAGCCGCCGGCGTGGCCTGCACGACGGAAATGCGCGAGAGCAACAACCCCTACCAGGCGATCATCGACCTGGCGATGACCCAGGGCTGCGACCTGATCGCCATGTCGTCGCGGGGCCATGGCGCCATGGCGGCCATGCTGCTGGGCAGCCAGACGCAGAAAGTGCTGGCGCACTCCACGCTGCCGGTGATGGTGTACCGCTGAAACCGGCGCTAATCCGCCCAATCGTAGCCTTCCAGCACGCCCAGCACGCTGCGCCTGACCGCCGCCACCGCCTCGTCGCGCAGCGCGTCCCCCCGCCATCCCATTTCGATGGCATAGCCCGGCATGGCTATCGGGCAGGGGAGCATGCGCAGGCCGGTGGCCGCGGCCAGGCCGCGCGCCGCGTGCGTGGGCAGCGTCGAAACGGAATCGCCTCCGCGCAGCAGGAAGGCCAGCGCCGAGAAATGCGTGGTGGCGGCCAGCACGCGGCGCGTCAGCCCCAGGCCGTGCAGCACTTCGTCCACCACGCCGATGAAACCGCCCGAGGACACGAGGACATGCTGGCGGCGGACGAATTCGGCCACGGACAGGGTTTGCTGGCCCGGCGCCAGGCTCGCGGGATCCAACAGACAGGCATAGCCGCCCTGCCCGACCGTTACGCGTTGCAAGGCCTGCGAGGCCAGGCCGCCCGATGCGATCACCAGATCAGCCTCCCGCGCCATGAGCATGTCCGCCGCCAGCCGGCTGTGGGTCTGCCGGAAGATGAGGCGCAGGCCCGGCGCGCTTTCCGCGAGGGCGCCGATCGCCTCGCGCCCCAGCGCGATCTCGAAATCGTCCGACAGGCCCAGCGTCACGGAGCGGCCGGCGAAGTCCGCCGCGCCCGGCCGCGCCAGCGCCAGGCTTTGACGGCATTTGTCGAGCGCCTCGCCGATGACGGGCCGCAACTCGCGCGCGCGCAGGCTCGGCGCCAGCCCCCGGCCCGTCCGGGTGAACAGGGCGTCCCCATACAGGGCCCTCAGGCGGCCCAGCGCCGCGCTGACGGCCGACTGCGTCACGCCCAGACGCAAGGCGGCGCGGCCCGCGCCGCCTTCGTCATAGATCGCCTCGAAGACCTTCAGCAGGTTCAGATCCGTCGATTCGATATCAATTCTATTCATATCATTTATCTCTGGGCGGGATTGATTGATTTTAGAGGGAGCCGGACACTAGTTGCCCCCCCACGCACCGAGATACCGCCATGACCCCCAAAACCGTTGCCGCGCTGCAGATCGGCTCATCCCCGGAAGGCAAGGCCCAGACCCTGGAGAACATCCTGGCCTATGAAAACGAGATCGCGGCCTCCGGCGCGTCCCTCGTCGTCATGCCCGAAGCGCTCCTGGGCGGCTACCCCAAGGGCGAAATGTTCGGCACGCGCCTGGGCTACCGCCTGCCCGAGGGCCGCGAGGCCTACGCCCGCTACTACGAAAACGCGATCGACGTGCCCGGACCGGAAACGGAAGCGCTGGCCGGCCTGTCGCAGCGGACCGGGGCCAGTCTCGTCGTCGGCGTGATCGAACGCGGCGGCAGCACGCTGTATTGCACCGCCCTCTTCTTCGAACCGGGCACCGGCCTGGCCGCCAAGCACCGCAAGCTCATGCCGACCGGCACGGAACGTCTGATCTGGGGCCAGGGCGACGGCTCGACCCTGCCCGTCATCGACGCGGCCGCCGGCCGCATCGGCGGCGCCATCTGCTGGGAAAACCACATGCCGCTGCTGCGCACCGCCATGTACGCCAAGGGCGTCGAAATCTGGTGCGCGCCCACGGTGGACGAACGCGACATCTGGCAATGCTCCATGCGCCACATCGCCCACGAGGGCCGCTGCTTCGTCATCAGCGCCTGCCAGGTGCAGCCCTCGCCCGCCGAACAGGGCCAGGACGTGCCGGGCTGGGACGCGGCCCGGCCGCTGATCAATGGCGGATCGGTCATCGTCGGCCCGCTGGGCGACGTCCTGGCCGGCCCCTTGCGCGGCAAGCCCGGGCTGCTGACCGCCCGGGTGGACATCGGTGAGCTGGTGCGCGCCCGCTATGATTTCGACGTGGTGGGGCACTATTCGCGTCCGGACGTGTTCTCGCTGACCGTCGACGAGCGGCCCCGCCCGCCGGTGCAATTCATCTCCTGAGCGCAAGGCCGGCCGGGCGCCGCCTCCGGCCCCGGGATGGTATAGTCTCGCCCGCTGCCGGCCCTTCGCGGGCCGCGCAATGCCCGAGTGGTGAAATTGGTAGACACAAGGGACTTGAACTAATTTGAGCCCTTTGGAGGAAACTCCAAAGGTGTAGCCCGTCAAACTCGGCGAATGCCCTGGACACGTTCCGAGCCAACGCCGAGCCAAGCCCCGCCAGCAAGACCGGGGAAGGTGTAGAGAGCAGACGGCGGGCACCTAAGGCCGCAAGGCTATGGTGAAGGCGTGCTCCAGACCACGAACAGCGCCCCCTGCGCTGGCGGCGAAAGCCGAAGTGGTAAGAAAATCCCTCGACCTCGCGGTCGTACCGGTTCGATTCCGGTCTCGGGCACCACCAGCCTGCATCGGCCCGCGCCGCGGGCCGGTTCGCCGCCTCGCCTTTTCCCCTTTTCCTTCACCGACCGGGCCGGCCCCGACCGTATCTTGACCGCCACGTCCTCCTCACCGCCCTTCATCGTTCTCGACGCCTGCGTCCTCATGTCGGGCATCCTGCGCCGGCTGCTGCTGCGGCTGGCCGAGGCGGGCGTGTTCGTGCCGGTCTGGACCGACCGCATCGGAGAGGAATGGCGGCGCAACGCCTCGCGCATCTGGGCGATACCGCCCGAGGTCATGACCGAGTTGTGGGACGACATGAATGCGCGCTTTCCCGGCGCCCGGGAAGTGGACACCCAGGTCTACGAGGCGTCCTTGCGCTACAGCGACCCCAAGGATTTCCACGTGATCGCGGCCGGCCTGGCGCGGCGCGCCCGCTGCGGCCTGCAGCAGCCGCCCGTGGTGCAGGTACTGACCTGGAATCTGAAGGACTTCAACCGTTCGGAACTGCGGCGCCAGGGGCTGGACGTCTACAACCCCGACCGCATGCTGGTGCAATGGTGGCAGGCCGGCGCGGACCGCATCCGCGAGGCGGCGGCCCAGGTGCCCGCCGACTACGTCGCGCTGGGGCGCGAGCCCGAACCGCTGTCGGCGACGCTGCACCGGGAGCGGCTGTACGGCCTGAAGAATCTGCTGGCGCGCGACGCCGCCTCCGCCGGCTCGGCCTGACTCCTTCAGTGGTCGTGGTTGCTGGCGGCGAAGCCCGCCGCGTTCAGGAGTTCGATCACTTCCTGGATATGCTCAGGGCCGCGCGTCTGCAGCACGAAATCCACTTCGACATTGCGCACCGGCAATGAGGTGAACGCCCGCTGGTGGTGCACCTCGGTGATGTTGGCCTGCGCGTCGGCGATGAGCTTGGTGGCATGGGCCAGCGCGCCCGGCAGGTCGCGCAGGTCCACGCGGATGCGGGCCAGGCGGCCAGCGCGCACCATGCCGCGCTCGATCAGTTCTCCCAGCATCAAGGGATCGATGTTGCCACCCGTCAGGACCAGGCCGATGCGCTTGCCCTTGTAGCGGTCGCTGCCTTCTTCCTGCGCGCGCAGCAGCGCGGCCAACCCCGCGGCCCCCGCCCCTTCGACCACCGATTTCTCGATTTCCAGCAACACCACGATGGCGTGCTCGATATCGCTTTCGCTGACCAGTTCGATGCGGTCGACCAACTGGCTGACGATGGGCCGGGTCAGCTCGCCCGGCGATTTGACGGCGATGCCTTCCGCGATGGTGTACGCCCCCTGTGGCATGGACACGCCCTTGACGGCCGCGTACATGGAAGGAAAGCGTTCGGTCTGCACGCCAACGATCTCGATGCCGGGCTTGAGCGCCTTGGCCGCGGTGGCGATGCCCGAAATCAGGCCGCCCCCGCCGATGGCGATGACCAGCGTGTCCAGCTGCGGCTGGTCCTCCAGCATCTCCAGGGCCACCGTGCCCTGCCCCGAAATGACGGCCTCGTCGTCATACGGGTGGATCATGGTCAGCCCGCGCTCCTGCGCCAGTTCGTAGCCGCGCGCCTTGGCATCGTCGAAGGTGTCGCCCGCCAGCACGACCTCGGCGCCGAAACGGCGGGTATTGGCGACCTTCACGGTAGGCGTGAAGCGCGGCATCACGATTACCGCCGGCACGCCCATGCGCTGCGCGTGGTAGGCCACGCCCTGGGCGTGATTGCCGGCCGACACCGCGATCACGCCCGCCGCGCGCTCGGCGTCCGACAGCGTCAGCATGCGGTTCAGCGCGCCCCGTTCCTTGAACGACGCGGTGAACTGCAGGTTCTCGAACTTCAGCCAGATTTCGGCGCCGAAGATATCGGACAGCGTGCGGGAAAGGGTAAACGGCGTCTTCAGCACCTGGCCGCGCAGGTTTTCGCGGGCGGTCTGAATGGAAGCGATATCGATCACGATGGAGAATCCTGTTAGCGCACCGGCAGGAAATTGAATAGCAGCAGGCCCTGCGCGTAGTTGATCCCGATGCGCCGCGTGTTCTCGCCGAGCAGGTTGGCGATCAGGTCCAACCGGCCGATGATGGCGCCGAATTCGCGCTCAAAGCTGAGGTTCGTGGCGTTCAAGGACATTTCATTGGCCAGCAGCAGGGGTTCGCCCTGGCTGTTGCGGCGCGACGCCAGCAGCCAGGCGGCCGCCTCGACGTTCCGTGCGGCATTGTAAATCCGCTGCCCGTCCAATGCGTCCGTGGCGTACAGGCGGGTTTTCCCGTTGTGCGCGGCAATGATGGTGTCGGCCAGGCCATAGATGAACGCGGCCACGCGGTCGCCCGAGTAATTGGGATCCAGCGACACCGCCAGGATCTGGACGTCGCGCAGGCCCGCGAGATCGCCGGGGGGGATCCGGACTTCGATGGAATGCTTCACGAGCGCAATGGCCTTCGCCTGGTCCGCCACGCCGGTCTTGCGCCATTCCCTGGGGTTGCGGCGGTAGAGCTTGTCGAGGAGGACATACAGGCTGGCCAGATTGTCCCGCACCTCCAGCGTAACGGTGCGGTTGAAATCGGTCTGGCCGAACTGGTCGGCGGACATGCCTTCGCTGTTGGGCCCGCGCTGGCCCGGTCCCGGGCTGCTCGTGCAGCCGGCCAGCAACGTTGCAAGCAGCGCCGCAGCGCCAGCGGATCTCAGCCATCCGGTCATGCCTTGCTCATCCATTTCCCCCCGCGAGAACGCTCGAAGGCCGCGCTCTGGACTGGCGGGCCTTACTCTCCGCGCAAGACTTTACAGGAAGTGGGGGAATTTGGGAGGCGCGATTGCCGGCCCCGGCCTGCCCAAAAAAAAAACGGCGCCCGAAGGCGCCGTCCCGTGCTACCGGTTACGCGGGCTTATTCGGCCTGCGGTTCCGATTGCGGCGCGGCTTCGGGCGCGGCAGCGGCTTGCTGCTGCTCGATGCCGCCGATGGCCTTGATGGACAGGCGCAGGCGGCCCTTGTCGTCGGCCTCGATGACCTTGACGCGGACTTGCTGGCCGACCTTCAGCACATCGTTGATGTTCGCGATGCGGTAGTTGGCGATTTCCGAGATGTGCAGCAGGCCGTCGCGGCCCGGCAGCACTTGCACGATGGCGCCGAAGTCCAGCAGGCGCAGCACCGAGCCTTCGTAGATCTGGCCCACTTCGACGTCGGCGGTCAGCTCGACGATGCGGCGCTGGGCTTCCTTGGCCTGCGCTTCGTCGACGCTGGCGATCACGATCGTGCCGTCGTCGGAGATGTCGATCTGCGTGCCGGTTTCTTCGGTCAGCGCGCGGATGGTGGCGCCGCCCTTGCCGATCACGTCGCGGATCTTCTCGGGGTTGATCTTGATGGTCAGCATGCGCGGAGCGAAAGCCGACAGCTCGCCGCGCGAACCGTCCAGCGCTTCCTTCATCTTGCCCAGGATGTGCAGGCGGCCTTCGCGGGCCTGGGCCAGCGCCACCTGCATGATTTCCTTGGTGATGCCCTGGATCTTGATGTCCATCTGCAGTGCGGTGACGCCGTTTTCGGTGCCCGCAACCTTGAAGTCCATGTCGCCCAGGTGATCTTCGTCGCCCAGGATGTCCGTCAGCACGGCGAACTTGCCGCCGTCCAGGATCAGGCCCATGGCCACGCCGGCCACGTGATCCTTGACCGGCACGCCGGCGTCCATCATGGCCAGCGAGCCGCCGCAGACCGAAGCCATCGACGACGAGCCGTTGGACTCGGTGATTTCCGACACGATGCGGATCGTGTACTGGAAGTCTTCAGGGGCCGGCAGCAGCGGGATCAGCGCGCGCTTGGCCAGGCGGCCGTGGCCGATTTCGCGGCGCTTGGGCACGCCGATGCGGCCCGTTTCGCCGGTGGCGAACGGAGGCATGTTGTAGTGCAGCATGAAGCGGTCGCGGTACTCGCCCATGAGCGCGTCGATGATCTGTTCGTCCTGCTTGGTGCCCAGCGTGGCAACGACCAGCGCCTGGGTTTCGCCGCGGGTGAACAGGGCGCTGCCGTGAGCACGCGGGAGCACGCCCAGGCGCACGCTGATCGGACGCACGGTGCGGGTATCGCGGCCGTCGATGCGCGGCTCGCCGTTCAGGATCTGGCCGCGGACGATGGCCGATTCCAGCGAGAACAGGATGTTGTCGACGGTCACGGCGTCGGGGGCCGGCTCGCCCTTCTCGGCGGCGGCGGCGTTCAGCTTGGCCGACACGTCGGCGTAGACTTCGCGCAGCTGGGTGGTGCGGGCCTGCTTTTCGCGGACCTGGTAGGCGGCGTTCAGGCCTTCCTGCGCGGCCGCGGTGACGGCGGCGATCAGGGCCTCGTCCTTGGCGGGAGGCTGCCAGTCCCAATCGGGCTTGCCGGCTTCCTTCACGAGTTCGTGAATAGCGTTGATGACGGCCTGCATTTGCTCGTGGCCGTAGACCACGCCGCCCAGCATGATTTCTTCCGACAGCTGGTCGGCTTCCGATTCCACCATCAGCACGGCGTTTTCGGTGCCGGCGACAACCAGGTCCAGCTTCGAGGACTTGAGTTGCGAGGCAGTGGGGTTGATGGCGTACTGGCCATCGATGTAGCCCACGCGCGCGGCGCCGATCGGGCCGTTGAACGGGATGCCCGAAATGGCCAGCGCGGCCGAGGCGCCGATCATGGCGGCGATGTCGGGATCGATCTCGGGATTGACCGACAGCGTGTGGATGACCACCTGGACTTCGTTGTAGAAGTCTTCGGGGAACAGCGGACGCAGGGGACGGTCGATCAGGCGCGAGGTCAGCGTTTCCTTTTCGGACGGCTTGCCTTCGCGCTTGAAGAACCCACCCGGAATACGGCCGGCGGCGTAGGTCTTTTCGATGTAGTCGACGGTCAGCGGGAAGAACGTCTGACCCGGCTTGGCCTTCTTGGAAGCCACGACGGTGGCCAGGACGACGGTGTCCTCGATCGACACCACCACGGCGCCGGAGGCCTGGCGAGCGATTTCGCCGGTTTCCAGGACGACCGTGTGCTGGCCGTACTGGAACGATTTTGTCACTTTATTGAACATGACGATTATTCCTTACAAATGAAAAACCGTGGCCGTCGCGACATGCGTCGCACCGACCACGGTTGCGTCATGGGGAGCCAGCCCCGTCGATCACTTGCGCAGACCGAGTTTTTCGATCAGTGCGCGGTACGAATCGGGATTGCGGCCCTTGAGATAGTCGAGCAGCTTGCGGCGACGGCTGACCATACGCAGCAGACCGCGGCGCGAGTGATGGTCCTTCATGTGTTCTTTGAAGTGACCGGTCAGTTCGTTGATACGGGCGGTGAGCAGAGCCACCTGAACTTCGGGGGAGCCGGTATCGCCTTGAGCGCGTTGGAATTGCGCAACGATATCGGATTTCTTGATGTCAGCTACAGACATTGATGACCTCTTCGGACATGCGACAGGGCCGAGGCGCCCTGACGTGGTTTGTAAAAAATTTGCGCGAACCTGGCTGAATTCGCTTTCTCACTGCTGCCAATGATGACTCAAACGGCACCTGGACAATAGACGCGAAGCGCGGTGCTCGGCACCGGGCGCGCGCTTGGGTTTCCAGGCCTCCGTGGCCAGCGCAAAATATCTTGCAGAATCAATACACTTGATAAAGCTCGATGATTATAGCCGATTCGCTAGAATTACCCCAATACGCCCGTCCGTCCCCTTTCCAGGATCGGGCCGCCGCGCCCCGACCTCCCCAGGAGAACGATATGTCCAAATATTACAGAATCGCCCGTACCGCGTTCGCCGCGGCGGCGCTGGCCGGCCTGGCGGCGTGCGCGAACATGGCCGAGGTGCCGCCGGGCACGCCCTACGCCGAGGTCATGACCAAGTTCGGCCGCCCCAATTTCGAATGCCCGCAGGCCAACGGCGGACGCCGCGTGATCTGGACCCAGCAGCCCATGGGCCAGTACGCCTGGGGCGCCAACGTCGGCGCCGACGGACGCGTGGACCGCGTGGTGCCCCTGCTGACGGACGCGCACTTCAAGGTGCTGGAAGTCGGCGATTGGGGCCCCGACCGCGTGCGCTGCGAATTCGGCCCGCCCGCCCGCATCGACGAAGCCGGCCTGGGCGAAAAGCGCGAAGTGATCTGGTCGTACCGCTACAAGGAAAACAGCGTCTGGAATTCGCTGATGTACGTGTACATGGGCCGCGACGGCAACAAGGTCACGCATTTCCACCCCGGCCCGGACCCGATGTACGACGACGACCGGTTCATGCGGTGGTGAGCCCCAGGCATCGCTGGCAAAGCAAAACCCGCCTTGCGGCGGGTTTTTTTGTGCCTGTTGGGACCCGGTCAGGACGTGTGCCCCCGGCGCTCCTGCGTCAGGCGGCGAGCCCGGTTCCAGCGCCAGGCCCAGGTAACCCAGCCCGACAGGCCGTACAGCACGAACAGGCCGAAAAGCACGACCGGGGGATCGCTGGAGACGAAGACGAACACGGCCACCACCAGCAGGATGCCCCAGAAAGGCACGCTGCGGCCAAGCGCGAAGCTCTTGCCGCTGAAGAACGGCGCATTCGACACCATGGTGATGCCGGCGTACATGGTGAGCGTGAACGCCACCCAGGCCATCAGGCTGTCGTGGATGGGCAGCTTGTTGTCCACGGCCAGCCAGACGAAGCCGGCCACCAGGGCGGCAGCCGCCGGGCTGGGCAATCCCTGGAAGTAGCGCTTGTCCACCACGGCGATATTGGTGTTGAAGCGCGCCAGGCGCAGCGCGGCGCCCGCCACGTAGACGAACGCGGCCAGCCAGCCCCAGCGGCCAAGGTCGTTCAGGATCCATTCGTACATGACCAGCGCGGGCGCCACGCCGAAGGAGGTCATGTCGGACAGCGAATCGTATTGCTCGCCGAAGGCGGACTGCGTGTTGGTCAAGCGCGCCACGCGGCCGTCCATGCCGTCCAGCACCATGGCGACGAAAATGGCGATGGCGGCGACTTCGAAACGATCGTTCATGGCCTGGACGACGGCATAGAACCCCGCGAACAACGCCGCTGTCGTGAAGGCGTTGGGCAGCAGGTAGATGCTTCGGTGGCGGTTCTCGGAATCGCGCATGGAAAAATTGGGCATGGTCTCAATAACTTACAACGGACATTGAAAGGTTAACCCATCTGGCCCCGCTTGCGGGCCGCAGCCAGGGCCGTGCAGTTCCCCAAAAGGCTTCGCGGCAAAAAAAACGGCATGCCTTCGCAGGCATGCCGCTCTGACCCTGATTGCGCGGGGACGGCCCCCGCGCGGTGCGGGGATTAGTTCTTGGACTTGTCCACCAGCTTGTTGGCGGCGATCCAGGGCATCATGGCGCGCAGCTTGCCACCCACCACTTCGATCTGCGATTCCGCGTTGATGCGGCGGCGCGAGGTCAGCGTCGGGGCGCCGGCGGCGTTTTCCAGGATGAACTTCTTGGCGTATTCGCCGGTCTGGATGTCCGTCAGGCACTGGCGCATGGCCTTGCGGGTTTCGTCCGTGACGATCTTCGGACCCGTTTCGTACTCGCCGAATTCGGCGTTGTTCGAAATCGAGTAGTTCATGTTGGCGATGCCGCCTTCGTAGATCAGGTCGACGATCAGCTTCAGTTCGTGCAGGCACTCGAAGTACGCCATTTCGGGCGCGTAGCCGGCTTCCACCAGCGTGTCGAAACCGGCCTTGATCAGTTCGACGGTACCGCCGCACAGCACGGCCTGTTCGCCGAACAGGTCGGTTTCGGTTTCTTCGCGGAAGTTGGTTTCGATGATGCCGGCACGGCCGCCGCCGTTGGCGCTGGCGTACGACAGGGCCACGTCACGCGCGGCGCCCGACTTGTCCTGGTACACGGCCACCAGGTGGGGCACGCCGCCGCCTTGCTTGTACGTGTTGCGCACGGTGTGGCCCGGAGCCTTCGGCGCGATCATGATGACGTCGATGTCTTCGCGCGGCACGACCTGGCCGTAGTGCACGTTGAAGCCGTGGGCGAACGCCAGGGCGGCGCCGGCCTTGATGTTGGCGTGGACTTCCTTGTTGTAGACCGAAGCGATGTTCTCGTCGGGCAGCAGCATCATGACGATGTCGGCCGACTTGACGGCGTCCGCGACTTCCTTGACTTCCAGGCCGGCGTTGGCGGCCTTGTTCCACGAGGCGCCGCCCTTGCGCAGGCCGACGATGACCTTCACGCCCGACTCATGCAGGTTCAGCGCGTGCGCGTGACCTTGCGAACCGTAGCCGATGATGGCAACGGTCTTGCCTTTGATGAGGGACAGATCGCAGTCTTTGTCGTAGAAAACTTTCATGTTGTGCTCCAGATTCCAGTATTTGGATATTCGTTTGATTCAGATGTAGGGTGAGGCAGGCCTGGAAGGCCGGTCAAATCTTCAAAATCCGTTCACCGCGTCCGATGCCGGACACGCCGGTGCGTACGGTTTCAAGGATGGCACTGCGGTCCAGGGCCTCGAGGAAGGCCTGTACTTTTTCCTGCACCCCGGTCAATTCGATGGTGTAGGACTTGTCGGTGACGTCAATGATGCGGCCGCGGAAGATATCCGCCATGCGCTTCATTTCCTCGCGTTCCTTGCCAACGGCGCGCACCTTCACGAGCATCAGCTCGCGCTCGATGTGGGCGCCTTCGGTCAGGTCCACCACCTTTACGACATCGACCAGGCGGTTCAAATGCTTGGTGATCTGTTCGATGACTTCGTCCGAACCGGTCGTGACGATGGTCATGCGCGACAGCGTGGAATCCTCGGTGGGCGCCACGGTCAGGGTTTCGATGTTGTAGCCCCGCGCCGAAAACAGGCCCACCACGCGAGACAGCGCGCCGGGTTCGTTTTCGAGGAGGACGGAAATCACGTGCTTCATTGCGGGGCCTCCTTACAGGTCTTCAGAGCCGAGCAGCATTTCGGTCAGCCCGCGGCCGGCCTTGACCATCGGCCACACGTTTTCGGTGCGGTCGGTGATGAAGTCCAGGAAGACCAGGCGGTCCTTGTGCTTCTTGAACGCTTCGCGCAGCGCGGGCTCCACGTCAGCCGGGCGTTCGATGCGCAGACCCACGTGGCCATAGGCCTCGGCCACCTTGACGAAATCGGGCAGCGAATCCATGTAGGATTCGGAATATCGCGAACCGTAGTCGATCTGCTGCCACTGCCGGACCATGCCCAGGAAGCGGTTGTTCAGGCAGACGATCTTCGGCGTCAGGCGGTACTGGTGGCAGGTCGACAATTCCTGGATGTTCATCTGGATCGACGCTTCGCCGGTGATGACGGCCACGTCGTGCCCAGGATTGGCCATCTGCACGCCCATCGCGTACGGCAGGCCCACGCCCATGGTGCCCAGGCCGCCGGAGTTGATCCAGCGGCGCGGCTTGTCGAACTTGTAGTACTGGGCCGCCCACATCTGGTGCTGGCCCACGTCGGACGTGACGAAGGCGTCGCCGCCGGTCACTTCCCAGAGCTTTTCCACCACGTACTGCGGCTTGATGACCTCGTCCGAGTTGGCGAACTTCAGGCATTCCTTGCCACGCCAGGCCTCGACCTGCTCCCACCACTTGGCGATGGAGGCCGGCTTGTGCTCGGCGGAGGCGATGTCGTACTGCGCGCTGAGGTCCGCCAGGACATCCTTCACATTGCCCACGATCGGGACGTCCACGCGCACGCGCTTGGAGATCGACGAAGGATCGATGTCGATATGGATGATCTTGCGGGCGTTCTGCGCAAAATGCTTGGGATTGCCGATCACGCGGTCGTCGAAGCGCGCGCCGATGGCCAGCAGCACGTCGCAATGCTGCATCGCCATATTGGCTTCGTACGTGCCGTGCATGCCGGGCATGCCCACGAACTGGCCGCTGCTGGCCGGGTAGCCGCCCAGGCCCATCAGGGTGCTGGTGCAGGGCGCGCCCAGCTGCGTCACGAGCTTGTTGAGCTCGGGCGCGGCGTTCGACAGGATGACCCCGCCGCCCGTGTAGATCATCGGGCGCTCGGCGGACAGCAGCATCTGCACGGCCTTCTTGATCTGCCCCTGGTGGCCCTTGTTGACGGGCGCGTAGGAACGCATCGAGATTTCGCCCTTGGGCGGCGCGTACTTGCACTGCGCGACGGTGACGTCCTTGGGGATGTCGACCAGCACCGGGCCGGGACGGCCTGTGCGCGCGATGTAGAACGCGCGGCGCATGGTCTCGGCCAGGTCCTTGACGTCGCGCACGAGGAAGTTGTGCTTGACGCAGGGACGCGTGATGCCGACGGTGTCGCACTCCTGGAAGGCGTCCTCGCCGATGGCCGCAGTGGGCACCTGCCCGCTGATGATGACCATGGGGATGGAATCCATGTACGCCGTGGCGATGCCGGTGACGGCGTTGGTCACGCCCGGGCCGCTGGTCACGATGCAGACGCCGACCTTCTGCGACGAGCGCGAATAGGCATCGGCGGCGTGCACGGCAGCTTGCTCGTGGCGCACCAGGATGTGCTGGAATTTGTCTTGCTTGAAAATCGCGTCGTAGATGTAGAGCACCGCGCCGCCGGGGTAGCCGAAAACGTGTTCCACGCCTTCTTCGGCCAGGCAGCGCACGACGATATCGGCGCCATTCAGTTCCATGTTGTCATTCCTTTCAAAACCGGCCCTGCAAACCCTGCCTGCTGCTCGCCCGGATACGGCGGCAACTGAACCCATACCGGCTACGACAACATGATCCGGCGCTTAGCGGCTCACGGAGCCACGCCACCCGGACACCTTGCCGACCCGGCACACGCTCGACAGAACGCAGTGCAAACGCCCCTGGGGGACGCTGGAGGTCGAAATGGAAGCCTTGGCAACACACGCTTGTGGCGCGGCCAACGGCAGGTGTAACTGCTGCGGGATGGGGTGGGAGGTGACCCTGGCCATCCGCCTCAACGCACCGGCTTCGGATAGGCAGGCCGGCGCAAGTGGAGCAATTTACCGCGTTGCGTCAAAGGTGGCAAATCGGCTTTCCCGCGAGCGTTGCGCGGAAGGTTCGGTAACCATCTGACCCCAAAAAAAGCACGACTCTCTCTATACTTGATTCCGTTATCCAGAACCTCATCGCCGCCCATGGACTTGCGCATCGCCAGCATCCGCCGCTTCCTCTATAGCCACTACTTCTTCGGAGGGGTGCGCCAGGGGGTGGGGATGCTGTTGCCCGTGCTGGTGCTGGGCGGCATCTTCGGCAACTACACGACAGGGCTGGTGGCGACCTTCGGCGCGCAGTGCCTGGCCATCATCGACCAGCCCGGCGGCCCGCAGCGCCATCGCACGAACGAAATGCTGGGCGGCGCTGCGCTGGGAACCCTGACCGTCGTCGTCACGGGGCTGGCCTCCACGCATCCCGTGCTGATCTGGCTGGCGGTCATCGTCCAGTGCTTCGTCTATTCCATGTTCACCGTGTTCGGCAAGCGCGGCGGGCTGATCGGCTTTGCCGGCCTGCTGCTGATGACGCTGACCATGCACTCGCCGCTCGAGCCCCATGAAGTATTGGCGCACGCAACGGCCACGTTGGGCGGGGCGCTGTTCTACGTGGTGTTCAGCCTGGGTTTTTCCCGCATGTTCTGGCTGCGCGAGGAACAGCAAGCCATGTCGGTGGCGCTGTTCGCCACCGCCGACTACGTAGCGGCCCGCGCCACCTTCTATGACGACACCGCGGACCTGGACGAAGCCTACCGCACGCTGATCCAGCGCCAATCCGTCATGACGGAAAAGCACCAGGCGGCGCGCGACATGGTGCTGCGCGCCCTGCCCCGCGGCAAGGGCCTCGGCGACCGCCAGCGCGTGATGATCTGGAACATGTTCGTGGACATGCTGCAGCTCCTGGATACGCTGGTGGCCACGCATACCGACTACGCCGCGCTGCGCCGCGCGCTGGCCGGCAGCGACTGCCTGATGTTCATGCGCGATGCGCTGGTGAAAATGTCGCTGGAACTCAACCGCATCGCGCTGGACGTCTCGCGCGGGCGCAAGGTGCAATACCGCAGCAGCGCCAAGGCCGAACTGCGCGCGATCGAGTACGAGATCGAGCAGCTCAAGCAGCAGGGCCTGGGAGAGCGCGAGCCCGAAATGCTGGCGCTGATCGTCCAGGTGCTGCGCCGCCTGCGCAATTCGGCGCGCATCGTGGACAGGCTGGCCGACCACACCGCGGCCTCCCCGGACGCCAAGCCCACCGACGTGCTGCGCATCAACAAGTCGCTGACGCGCTTCATTTCGCGCCAGGAATTCCGCGTGGGGCTGCTGACCAGCAACCTGCGCCTGGATTCGCCTCATTTCCGCTACGCGCTGCGCGTGACGGCCGCCGCGGCCATCGCCATGACGCTGGCCAGCCGCTGGCTGTCGCCGGAATTCTCCGCGCACAACTACTGGATCATGCTGACCATCGTCATCATCATGAAGCCGGGCTTCGCGTTGACGCGCCAGCGCAACGGCTGGCGCTTGATGGGCACGGTGATCGGCTGCCTGTGCGCCCTGTTGCTGTTCAACCTGACCGACCGCCCCGGGATTCTCTTCGCCGTGCTGCTGGGCGCCTGCATCATGGGCAACAGCCTGGTGCAGCTCAACTACATGGCCAGCGCCATCTTCAACACGCTGTTCGTGGTGCTGGTGTTCCACTTCGTGTCGCCCGGCACCGTCTCCATGTCGGTGATCGGCGAACGCGCCATCGACACGCTGCTGGGATGCGCGCTGGCGCTGGTATGCAGCTACATCCTGCCCTGGTGGGAAGCCCGCTATCTCAGGCCGCTGGCGGCGGCGGCCACGCGGGCCAACCGCGAATACCTGGTGGCGGGCCTGCGCTACGTCGAAGCCATGCAGGCCCACGGCGCCCCGGTCGGCGCCTCGGCCGGCGAAACCCCGGCGGTCACGGACGCCGACCTCGCCTGGCGGCTGGCTCGCAAGAACGTGCATATCTCGTTCAGCAATTTCGCCGAAGCCTTCTACCGGATGATGAGCGAACCCAAGTCGCACCAGGTGAGCGTGCCCGAACTGAACAACCTGCTGATCCAGAACCACATCCTGGCCTCGCAGATCACGGCCGCGGTGCCCATCATGGCCGCCCTGCCCGCCACGCCCGAGGCCGTGCAGCGGGCGCTGACCGGCATCGTGGACCTGCTGGACGAAAAACGCGCCCAGGCGCCCGCCAACCTGCCCACGCAGTTCGAAACGGAAGGCGAACAGGCCGCCCTGGTCTACCCGGTCAAGCAGATGCTCAAGGCCGCCCACATGATCCGCCAGGAATTGCAGGCCCTGGACGACCCCGCGCACGCGCCCCCGGTGGCGGCCGCGGCCTGACGCCTACGCTTTGCGCCGGAAGACCAGCTTGTCTGCGGACGAGGCGGTAGCGTCGAACGTGTAGCCTTCCAGATCGAAGCCCTGCAGGCCTTCCGGCTTGGAGACCTTGTGCAGGATCGCGTAGCGCGCCATCAGGCCGCGCGCGCGTTTGGCGTGGAAGCTGATGACCTTCCACGTGCCGTTCTTCCAGTCCTGGAAAACGCACTGCACCACGCGCGCCTTGAGGGTCTTCAGATCGACCGACTTGAAGTACTCCTCGGACGCCAGGTTGACGATCACCGGCGCCTTCTGGCCCGCCTGCCGTTCGTTCAGATAGTCGGCGATGGCCGAGCCCCAGTACTCGTACAGGTTCTTGCCCTTGGGCGTGACCAGGCGCGTGCCCATTTCCAGGCGATACGGCTGCATCAGGTCCAGCGGACGCAGGACGCCGTACAGGCCGCTGAGGATCGCCACGTGGTCCTGCGCCCAATCCAGCTGCTTGGCCGACAGGGTGGAAGCCTCCAGTCCTTCGTACACGTCGCCGTTGAAGGCCAGCACCGCCTGGCGCGAATTGGCCTGGGTGAAGCTGCGCTTCCAGTGGGCGTAACGCTGCACGTTGAGCTCGGACAGGGCGGGGCTCAGGCTCATGAGCTCGGAGATATCCTCGGCCGACTTGGTCTTGAGCACCTTGATCAGGGCAGCGGCCTGGTCCACGAACAACGGCTGGGTATGCGTCTCGACGTGCAGGGGCGAGTCGTAGTCCAGCTTCTTGGCGGGAGAAAGCAGAAACAGCATTGCAGGATTTCCTTTTTTATATTCAGCGCGCCGTCCAGCCGCCATCGACCGAGACGGACGTTCCCGTGATTTGCGCGGCGGCGTCGGAAGCCAGGAACACGGCGGTGCCGCCCAGCTGTTCGGGCGTCACGAATTGCAGCGAGGGCTGTTTTTCGCCCAGCAGTTCGCGCGCCGCGGTTTCCTGGTCCACCCCGCTCTTCTCGGCCAGCGCCGTGATCTGCTTTTCCACCAACGGAGTGCGGACCCAGCCCGGGCAGATGGCGTTGGCGGTGATGCCCTGGCCGGCCGTTTCCAGCGCCGTGACCTTGGTGAAGCCCACCACCCCATGCTTGGCCGCCACATAGGCCGATTTGTTGGCCGACGCCACCAGGCCGTGCGCCGAGGCGATGTTGATGATCCGGCCGTAACCCTGCTTCTTCATGTGCGGCAGCGCGGCGGCGGTGCCGTGGAACACGGCCGACAGGTTCAGCGCCAGGATCGCGTCCCACTTCTCGACCGGGAAGTCCTCGATCTGCGCGGTGTGCTGGATGCCGGCATTGTTGACCAGAATGTCGATGCGGCCCATCTGGCGCACCGCGTTCTCGACCAGATCGCGCACGGCCGCGCCCTTGGACAGGTCGGCGCCGTCGTAGATCACCTTCACGCCATGCTTGTCGGCCAATCCGGCCCGGACCTTCTCGATTTCCGCGGCGTCGCCGAAACCGTTCAAGACGATGTCCGCGCCCTGCGCGGCGAAAGCCGTGGCGATACCCAGCCCGATGCCGCTGGTGGAACCGGTGACAAGGGCGACTTTTCCTTTGAGCATGAGCGATCTCCTGTGATCTGGCATGTAGGTCGGGGAACAAGGCAGGCGTCAAGTGTAGCTGCCCCGCAAGACGGCAATCATGCCATGCCGCCACCGCCGGCCGCGTCAGGCGGCGGGCGGCTTGTCCTGGGGGCCGGGAGACGGCGTTTCGGGGCCGGGCGGGCCCGCGGCCGGGAGATCCGCCATGCCGCCCCGGTTCTCGGGGATGCGTTCCAGCAACTTGATGAGCACCGGCACGACGCCCATCGAGATCGCCACCACCACGGACAGCACGTCACGCTGCTCCAGATCCACCAGATGGTTGTCCCAGGCTTCATTGAAAATGGCGAAACTGAACTCGCCCCCCTGCGCCAGCGCGACCGCGAACAACAGGCGGTGATACCGGGGCAGGCCCAGGAAGCGGGCGAATCCGTACAGCACCAGGCCCTTGACCAGCAGCAGCGCGGTCACGCCGACGATGATGAAGATCCAGTGGTGCTCCACCACCTTCAGGTTCACGGACATGCCGATGGCCACGAAGAACAGCCCCAGCAGCAAGCCCTTGAAAGGATCGATGGATTTTTCCAGCTCGTCCCGATAGCGCGACTCGGCCATCAGCACCCCGACCAGGAATCCGCCCAGGCCCGCCGACAGGCCCGCGTAGTCGAACAGCTGGGCGGCGCCCACCACCATCAGCAGCGCCGCGGCGGTGAACAGTTCGTTCAGCTGCGCCTTCGCCGCCCAGCCCAGCAGCCGCAGGCGATAGGCCACGGCAACCACGACCACCGCGATCAGCGCCTCCTTGAAGGATGGCGCCGACGTGCCGTCCGAGCCCAGAAGCCCGGCCGCCACCAGCATCGGGATCGCCGCCATGTCCTGGAACAGCAGCAGCCCCAGCGCCGAACGCCCCAGCGGCATGCGCATCAGCCCGCGCTCCTCGAGCAGACGCAAGGCCACCGCCGTGGACGACAAGGCCAGCGACAGGCCGCAAAGCACCGCCGCCTGCCATCCCATCCCGGCCAGATGCCGCAGCGCCGCGCCGAACACCACCCCCAGCAGCAGGCCGCAGACCAGCATCTGCAGGGATCCCAATACGAACACCTCGTTGCGCATGGCCCACAGGCGCTTGGGCGAAAGCTCCAGCCCGATGATGAACAGCATCATCACCACACCCCATTGGGACACCCCGATCATGGTGTCGACATTCGTGACCAGCTTCAGGCAGGACGGCCCCACCAGCACCCCCGCGATCAGGTAGCCCGGGATGGCGCCCAGGCCCAGCTGCTGGGTAACGGGTACGCAAATCACGGCCGCTAGCAGAAGGATGAGGATCAGATCCATGGGGCGATGGGCTACGGGTGGACGCCGGAGGGGCGGCGCGCAATGCTGGCGCTGTCGAGATTCTGGGCAAAGAATGCCGCCGCCGGAAGTCAGTTGAAACCCGCTATGAGCGTCTTTCAGACACCGCTTTACACAAACGAAAAAAATCCTGTAGAATTGCGGGCTTCGCTACTTCGACGACGAAGATCCTTCCGACCAGGGATTCTTTTGTGGAATTGATTTTCCGCCGTTTTCGACACCCAGTAGTGGAAAGGAGAGGTGGCAGAGTGGTCGAATGTACCTGACTCGAAATCAGGCGTACGGTATCCCCGTACCGTGGGTTCGAATCCCACCCTCTCCGCCAATTTAAAAAAGCCTTGCAAGTCGCCGACTTGCAAGGCTTTTTGCTTTGCAGCCGCGGATTTACGCCACGGATTTCCGCCACGGGCTTACCCCCCATCGCGCCGCCACTCGGACACGGAACACAGGCACACCACGAAGCATCGCAGCGCCGGGCAGCCGAGCGGGCGCTCGATCGCGCGGGAGCAACGATTCCACATGGGCAACCCGCCTGCCCCCCCCCCTGCCAGCAAGATCTCTATTCAACAACGCAAAAAGGCCAATCCCGAAGGATTGGCCTTTTTGTCAGACTGGCGCCGTCGGCCGGGCCAGCTGGAACAGGTCCGAACTGCGGGCATACCAGCCGCCCCCGTGCATGCGCGCAATCAGCGCCATGGCGGGCGTATCCATGTAGCCGCGCGCCGCGTCCTGCACATAAGCGTCGTCGACGTGCGCGCCCAGCACGCGGCCGATGACCACGATCTGGCGGGGTCCGGTCACGATGGTGGCCTGGCTGACGCATTCCAGCGATACCGGGCTGCCTTCGATCAGCGGCGGACGCACGTGGATGGCGGGCTTCGCGGTCAGGCCGGCCGCCGCCAGCTCGTCCACCTCCGGCGGATAGTCCGCGCAGGTCTGGTTCATCTGCTGGACGAGGGATTCCGGCACCAGGTTCACGACGAATTCGCCGTTCTCGATGATGTTGGCGCCCGAATCCTTAAGTTCGCCATTGGCATGGCGCATCAGCCCGATGGCGACCGTGGGCGGCTGATGACCCATGACGTTGAAAAAGCTGAACGGCGCCGCATTGACGACGCCTTTGCCGGACACCGTGGTGACCCACGCGATCGGGCGCGGGGTGACGGTCGACGTCAGCACGTTGTAGACCGTCTGCGCTGGCAAGGCGCTGAAATCGAAATGCATGGATCAAGCCTCCTGCTGCTGGCCGTCGTCGATGGCGGCAACGGCGCGCTTGGCGCGGGTGTCCACGTGCAACTGGAATACATCGGGCCGCGCATAGTGGCCGGAGACGTCGAAATCGTACTTGCCGCGCAGGATCTGGTTGGGATTGATGTCCGCGTAGAGTATGGTCTCGCCCGAGAAGTCCGGGCCGGCCAGCACTTCTCCCAGCGGGTCGATGATGGCGCTGCCGCCGCGCATCAGCACCGTGTCCGGCTTGTCGCCCAGCGCGCATTCGAAATCGTCGGGGTAGGCGTCGCGGCGCAGGTGCTGGCAGGAAGTCAAGACGTAGCAGCGCCCTTCCAGCGCGATGTGCCGCATGCTGGGGATCCACGAATCGCGGTCGTCCGCGGTGGGCGCGCAATACAGCGCCACGCCCTGGCTGTACATGTACATGCGCAGCATCGGCATGTAGTTTTCCCAGCAGATGACCGCGCCGATCTTGCCGTAGGGCGTGTCGAAGACCGGCAGGGTCGAGCCGTCGCCGAAGCCCCAGACGAGGCGCTCGCCGGCGGTGGGCATCAGTTTGCGGTGCTTGCCCGCCAGCCCCTTGCGGCCATTGAAATAGAGCACGGTGCAGTACAGCGTGCCGCCATCGGCCTCGATGCAGCCCATCACCACGAAGCTGTCGGTCTCCGCCGCGGCCTCGGCGATCACCGCCACTTCCTCGCCATCCAGGCGGACGGCCTGGCTGTGATAGCGGGCGAAGGCGTCGCGGCCTTCAGGCTTGCGCATGCCTATCGGCGCGCCGAATGAATTGCCCTTGGGGTAGCCGCCAAGGAAGGCCTCCGGAAACACCTGCACGCGGGCGCCCTGCTCCGCCGCCTGGCGGATCAGGGACGCCGCCTTCTGGGCGCAGGCGACGCTGTCGGTGGGGATGGATGCCGCCTGGATGACGGCGGCCTTGAAGCTCTGTTGCGCGGACATGTCTCTCCTTTCTCTCAGTGTGCGGCGTCTTCGTCTATGGCCCGGGCACGGGTGTTCGGCAGGAACAGGCTGCCGATGACGCCGACTATCGCTGTCACGGCGACCGGATACATCAGGCCGCCGAAAATATTGCCGCTGGCCTGGGCCAGGTAGGTCGCGGTGAACGGCACGATACCGCCGAAGATGCCGGCGCCGATGTGGTACGGGAAGGATAGCGCCGTGTAGCGGATGCGGGCAGGAAACAACTCGACCAGATAGGACGCGACCGGACCGTAGACCATGGCCACGACGGCCGTCATCAATACCAGAATCAGCACGATGGTCGTATTGTCGACGCGAGCGGGATCCGCGCGCTCGGGATAGCCGGCGGCGGCCAGGGCGGCCGCATAGCCGGCGCGGTCGAAGCCGTTGACGGTCCTGCCGCCCACGCTCATCGCGATTTCCTGTCCGGGCAGCGGCGCGGCGTACTCGAAATTGATGCCCTTGCCCACCAGGAATTTCTTGGCCTGCACGCACACCTTCTTGTGGTCCGCATGGCTGCCGATCATCGCGGCCTGCAGCCCGAAATCGCAGGCGCCGCCGCTCACGTCGGCATGCACGCGCACCGGCGTGCTTTGCATGGCTTGCGCCAGGGCGGGGTTGCCCGCCTTGAGCAGCGCATCGAACATGGAATGGTAGCCGAGTGCCGCCACGAACAGGCCCGCCATCATGATCCACTTGCGGCCGATGCGGTCCGACAGCCAGCCGAACAGCACGAAGGTGGGCGCGCCGATGATGAACCCGATCAGGATCAGCATATAGACGCTGGTCTGGTCCAACTGCACCGCCTGCTGCATGAAGATCATGACGTAGAACTGGCCGGTAAAGTAGGTTGCGCCCTGGCCCGCCGTGACGCCGATCAGCGCCAGCACCACCAGCCGCAGGCTCGACCACTGGCCGAAGGTTTCCTTGACCGGGTTCTTCGACAGGCGGTTCTGCTGCTTCATCCGCGTGAACACGGGCGACTCGTGCAGCTTGGCGCGCACGTAGATCGAAATCGCCAGCATCACGATGGACAGGATGAACGGCAGGCGCCAGCCCCATTGCCGGAAGTCCTCCGCGCTCATCGAGGCCTGCGTGCACAGGATCACGATCAGCGACAGGATGAGGCCCGCCGACGACGTGATCTGGATCCAGCCCGTCAGCAGCCCGCGGCGCTTGGGCTCGCAGTGCTCGGCGACGTAGATCACCGCGCCGCCATATTCGCCGCCCACGGCCAATCCCTGGATGACGCGCAGGGTAAGCAGCAGGATCCACGACAGGTGGCCGGCGGACTCGTACGTGGGCAGGCAACCGATCAGCACGGTTGCGCCGCCCATCATCACCACGGTGATCAGGAAGGTGTACTTGCGGCCCAGCTTGTCGCCCAGGTAGCCGAACATCACCGCGCCCAGCGGCCGGATGATGAAGCCCACCGCCAGCGCGCCCAACGCCGCCAGCAGGGCGACGGTGGGGTTGTCCTGCGGGAACAGGACCTGGCTCATGAAGACGGCCAGGGTCCCGTAGATGAAAAAGTCGTACCACTCGAACAAGGTGCCCAGGGTCGAGGCCACCACCACCTGGCGCTCCTCTTTCCGGCTGAGCGTCTGGCCTGCGCCGACGCCCTGCATTGCAACATTCGCTTCCATGCTTGCTTTCCCCAATCGCTTTAGATTGATATTGCTGTAGTCATTAACTATTATCAAACTTAAGCCTGGGCAGGAAAAAGCTAGGGAAAACCCGGCGCGCGCGCTTTCCCCTCTGCCGGAACGGCCTGGCGCCGCTGCTACACTCCCGCCAGAAACACTGTGGAGGCAGTAATGGCAAGGCCCGCCGGCAAGGTCGAAAAGAACGCAGAACAAACGCCAACCGCTGCGCGCAGGGGCATCCAATCGATCGAGGTGGGGTTCCGGATCCTGGACGTGATCCGCCGGGCCGGCCGGCCGCTGCCCTTGAAGGAAATCGCGGACGCCTGTGAACTGACGGTGCCCAATGTCCATTACTACCTGGTGAGTTTCCAGAAGGTGGGCGTGGTGCAGCAGCATACGGACACCGGCCACTATGGCCTGGGGCCTTACGCCTTGCGGCTGGGCCTGGCGGCCCTCGAACAGTTCGACGTCTTCACCACAGCCCGGCCCATCATGGCCGAGGTCGCCGCGGTCACCGGCCACACGGTGTTCCTGGGCGTATGGGGAAACAAGGGGCCGACCATCGTCTACCGCGTGGAGGGCGCCCGCAGCCGGCCCTTACTGGAGTTGCGCGTGGGCAGCGTGCTTCCCCTGCTGTCGTCCGCGCTCGGCCGGAACTTCCTGGCCCACCTCCCGGAGGCCAGCACCCGCGAATTGCTGGAGCGGGAAATGGCCACGCCCCAGTCCGAGGGATATGGCGGCGCGGCGGGAAACTCCTACACGCCGCAGGACGTGCAGGCCATCCGCGACGAAGTGCGCAAGCACCACCTCAGCCGCTGCCGCGACGCGCTGCTGCCCCATTTCACGTCGCTGTCGGCGCCCATCTTCGACATGCTGGGCGAAATGAAGGCCGCGATCACGCTGATGGGCCCCGTCGGCGCCATCGACGACGACCTGCAATCCGAAACCGCCCGGCTGCTCAGCGAAAAAGCCTGCTCGATTTCCGCGATGGCCGGCTGGGTGGATCCGCAGGCGCGCTGAACGCCGCGCGCGCCGCACGCGAGTCCTCGTTTGCCAGACAACCGCTGCGGCAATGCGCCGGCCGAGCCCTTCCGACGAACGTTCACCCTTCCGCGACGATCTTCGCGTCCTTGATGGTTTTGGCGTATTTCTGCTGTTCCTGTTTCATGAAGTCGGCGAAGCGCTGCACGCTGCCGCCGCCGTCCTCCGCGCCGACCTGCGCCAGTTTTTCCTGCACGTCGGCCATCGCCAGGACGTTGTCTATGTCCTGGTTCATGCGCTGAACCATCGCCCTGGGCATGCTGCCCGGCCCCACCATGCCGAACCAGATGCTGGCCTCGAAGCCCGGATAGCCCTGCTCGGCCACCGTGGGCACGTCCGGCTGGCTCTTGGAGCGCTGCTGCAGGGTCTGCGCCAACGCGATCACTTTGCCCGACTGCAACAGCGGCGTCGCGGTGGTCATGCCTTCGAAGCAGTACTGGACGTGGCCGCCCATCAGGTCGTTCATCAAGGGAGCGGATCCCTTGTAGGGCACGTGCAGCACATCGATGCCGGCGCGGGCCTTGAAGATTTCCAGCGCCAGGTGCTGCGCGGAGCCGGTGCCGGCCGAGCCGAAAACGATCTTCCCGGGCTGGGCCTTGCACTGCTGGACCAGCTCGGACAGGGTCTTGGCCGGCTGCGCCGCGCCGCCGATCAGGATCGTGGGCGTCTTGCCCACCAGGGCGATGGGCGAAAAATCGCGTTCCACCGAATAGGCCAGCTTGGGCTGCAGGCCGGGCGCGATGCCATGGCTGTTCACATGCGCCATCAGCAGCGTATTGCCGTCTCCGGGCTGGCGCGCCACCTGCTCCGCAGCGATGAGGCCCGCCGCGCCCGCGCGGTTTTCAACGATGACGGGGATATTCCACAGCACGCCCAGCTTCTGGCCCAGCAAGCGCGCCAGCACGTCGGTGCCGCCGCCCGCGGGGAATCCCACCACGATCTTCACCGGCCCTGGCGGCATGTCCTGCGCCCGTGCCGCCGGCAGCACGAGCGCCGCCCCCAGCGCCGCGGCGCCGGTCATGAATTGCCTACGTTGCATGCTTGTCTCCTCGCGCCGGTCTGTCGCCGGCGACTGGTTATGAAAGAACGGCAAGCCGCTGCGCCAACTGCGCAGCATCGGCCTCGCTCAGTTCCACCAACGGCGGCCTCACGGTGGCCCAGGCCGGATCGCCGCGACGCCGCGCAATGGCGGCCTTCATGGCGGGGATCATGGGATAGGACTGGAAGATGGCGCGGGTCTCGTTCAGGGCGCGCTGCCTGTCGTCGGCCCCATCTTCCTGCCAACGTCGGTAGAGTTCGACGATGGGGCCGGCGTTGACGTTGCCGGTGGCGGTAATGCAGCCGGCGCCGCCGGCGCGCAGCGTGTCCAGCAGCACCGTCTCCGTGCCGGCGAACACGTCGAAGCCGCGTGGCTGGAAATCGCGCAGCATCGCTGCCGTGTTGGCCCAATCGCCTGAACTGTCCTTGATGCCCGCGACGATGCCGGGGAACTCGCCCAGCAGGCGCTCGATCAGCGGCAAACTGATCGGCACGCCGGACACGGGCGGGATGTGATACAGGTAGATGCGCAGGCGATCGTCCGCCACCTGCTCGATGACGCGCGCGAAAGCGCGGAACAGGCCCTCGTCGCTGACGCCCTTGTAGTAGAACGGCGGCAGCATGAGCACGCCGCCGCAACCCGCCCTGACGGCATGCTTCGTCAGCTCTACCGCATCGGGCAAGGCGCAGGCGCCTGTGCCCGGCATCATGCGCCCGGCTGGCAGGCCCGCCGCCAGCAATGCGTCCAGCAGCCCGCGCTTTTCCGCAACGGTAAGCGAATTGGCCTCGGAGTTGGTGCCGAAGATCGCCAGGCCCGCGCCCTGTTCCAGCAAGGCTCGGCAATGCTCGACGAAGCGCGGTGCGCTGGGCGACAGATCCTCGTTGAACGGCGTCAGCACGGGGGAATAGACGCCCTGCGGGCGCTCGGGGGCAACGATGCTCATGCGATCTCTCCTGTGATCAGCGGCCGACGCGGGTCCACTTGCCGAACCGCTCGACCATGCGTTCGTCGAAGCCGAATCCCAGGCCGGGCTCCTGATGCAGGATCACGCGCCCCTGCTTGTGGGTCAGTTGGCGGTCGACGAGCTTGCGGAAGTTCAGGACCTGGTCGTCCCAGAAGAATTCAACATAGCGCGCATTCGGCGTCGCCGCCACCAGCGGCGCATGCACATCGTGGAACCAGTGGGGGCAGACCACGACGCCATAGCTGGCCGCGGTGGCGGCGATGCGCTTCCATTCGGTGATGCCGCCGCAAACGGCGGCGTCGGTCTGGAGAATGCCTGCCGCGCCCTTGTCCAGCAGCTCTTTGTGATACCAACGGCCGTAACCGATCTCGGCGGTCGCGATGGGCAGGCGCGTCAACCGCGCAAGCTTGGCGTGGCTGTCGAGATCGTCCGGGCTGAAGGGCTCTTCGATGAAGTAGGGGTCGTACTGCTCGAAGCGGCGGACATAGTGCATGGCCTGGGTCACGTCCTGCCATGCGTTATTGCAGTCCATCATCAGTTCGACATCTGGCCCCACCGCCTCGCGCGCCGCCTTCAGGCGCGCTTCTTCTTCGCGCGGGGACAGGCGCCCGGTCTTCATCTTCACCGCGCGGAAACCTTTCTCCACGTAGCTGGCCATTTCCTCGCCCAGATGCTGCGGCGTCTTGCCGTCGAGGTAGTAGCCGCCGCTGGCGTAGGCGGGCACGGACTCGAGCTCGACCGCTCCCAGGTAGCGGTGCAGCGGCAGGCCCGCCGTCTTCGCGTTCAGGTCCCACAGCGCGATGTCCAGCGCGCTCAGCGCCCGCATCACGGTGCCCTGGCGGCCCTGCAGCAGGGCTTCCTGGTACATGGCCTGCCACAGCCCTTCGACGGCGTGCGAATCCTTGCCCAGCAGCACCGGGGCCAGCAGGCTCTCCACCGCCGCCTCGAAGATGGCGCCGCCGGCGCTGCCGACATAGCAAAAGCCGATGCCTTCCACGCCCTCGGCGGAGCGGACCTTGACCAGCCCATAGTGCCGCGTCGATACGCTACGGTTCGAAAACGAGGTGACTTTGTCCAGGGGCACCGCGGCGGCGCAGACGTCTATGGATTCGATGATGGGCACAACAGGCTCCTTGGTGGCTGGAATGTTCCGATGGGCGGCGCCAACGCTGTTTTACGCAGTCTCGACGCCCTGGACGTATTCTTGTCCCGGCCAAAGAAAACAACAATTATCTTCACCCATATTTAGAATATGGAAAAAACGTCTTCTGGAGAAACAAGGCGCCATGGACTCCCGATTCCTGCAGACCTACGTGCACGTGGTGGAGCTCGGTTCCATCGCGCAGGCGGCGCGGCACCAGGGGCTGACGCCCGCCACGGTGCAACAGCGGCTG
Source organism: Achromobacter sp. (assembly GCF_050285585.1). Classification (GTDB taxonomy): domain Bacteria; phylum Pseudomonadota; class Gammaproteobacteria; order Burkholderiales; family Burkholderiaceae_B; genus Achromobacter. The sequence continues at coordinate 93,089 of NZ_JBLZXF010000003.1, forward strand.
CGCGCGCTGGAGGCGGATATGGGCAGCGCGCTGATCGCGCGCTCCGGCCGCACGGTGAAGCCGACGCCGGCCGGCACCCGGATCCTGGAACGCGCCCGCGCGATCCTGCGCGACGTGCGCGACCTGCGCTCGGCCGCCTCGGACACCGAATTGCCGGCGGGCCCTCTCCGGCTGGGCGCCACGCCCACCGCCCTGACCGGCATCATGCCGCCCGTGCTGCGCACCTGGGTGGCGCGCCATCCTCACATCGAGATCTACATAGAACCCGCTCCCACGACCCTGCTCTACAGCAAGGTGCTGGCCGGCGAACTGGACGGCGCGCTGCTGGTGCACCCCTTGTTCTCCATCCCCAAGACCTGTGTCTGGCGCGACCTGCGGCAGGAACCCCTGGTGCTGGTGACACCCGCCGGCATGCAGGTGGGCGACCCGCTGGCCGTTCTCGCCCGGGAACCCTACATCCGTTATGACCGCAGCGTGGTCGGCGGCAAGATGGCGGAGGACTATCTCAGGGCACGCAATCTGCGGCCGCACGTGCGCTTCGAGCTCGACGGAATCGATTCGATCGCCCGCCTGGTTTCGGAAGGATTGGGCGTCGCGCTGCTGCCTGACTGGGCCACCACCGGCGCCCCGTCCGCCAGCGTCAGGCGCTGGCCGCTGCCTGCGCCGCGCCCCGCGCGCACCGTCGGCGCGATCTGGCCGCGCTCGGGGGTGCGCTCGGCGCTAATGCAGGCGTTCGTGGAATTGACCGAGTCGCAGCTCGGCCTGGGTTGAATTGCGGGCCAGTCAGGCACCGAGGGGCGCGTCCTGGCCGTTGCGGGCCACGATCGCGCCGCGGGACACCACCAGGCGGCGGGGCGCCCGCTTCACGACGGCTTCCGCCACGCAGCTGGCGTCCACGAGCACCAGGTCCGCGCGCGCGCCGGGCGCCAGGCCGTAGTCGGCGAAACCGCAGGCGCGGGCCGCGGCGCTGGTCACGCAATCGAACGCCCACTCGACCTCGTCGTCGCGGCGCAGGTCGTTGCGCAGCCCGATCAGCGTGGCGCGCGCCAGCATGTCGGGGCTACCGTAGGGAGTCCAGGTGTCGCGGATGCCGTCATTGCCGCCGAACAGGGTCACGCCCGCCTCGCGGCAGGCGCGCACGGCCGGCACCGGCCGCGACGGCGGCGCCGTGGTCAGCAACGCCACGTCGAGCTCCGCAAGCCGCGTCAGCAGCCCGTCCAGCCGCTTTGCGTCCACCCCTCCCAGACAGAAGGCGTGGCTGATGACGACCTTGCCGTTCATGCCCAGCGCCCGGGTGCGGTCCAAAATCAGCTCCAGCGTGAACGCGCCCAGCTCGCCGGGTTCGTGCAGATGGATGTCGACCGGCTTGCCGTGCTTGTCGGCGATGCCGAACAGCACGTCCAGCGACCGGGCGGGGTCGCGGTCGATGGCAGAGGGATCCAGCCCGCCCAGCACGTCGGCGCCGCTCGCCAGCGCCTGATCCAGCAATTCGGCGGTGCCCGGCCGGACCAGCAGGCCGGACTGGGGAAAGGCCACCGTCTGGATCTCGACCAGCCCCGCCAGCTCCTGGCGCGTGGCGTGCACGCCTTCCAGGTGGCGCAGCCCGGCATCGGTGTCGACGTCGACGTGGGTGCGGATGCGGGTCGTGCCCTCGCGCAGGAAGGCAAGCGCGAGCGCGCGCGCATGGCTGGCGGCATCATGGCCGGTGCTGGCGCGCCATTGCCGTTCGTTGTGGATGCGATCGGTCAATGCCGATCCCACTTCGTTCACGTACCAGGACGATCCCCAGGTGGTCTTGTCCAGGTGGGCATGGCCCTCGATCAGGCCGGGCAGCAGCAGGGCGCCCTCGCCGTCTTCCGTGGCAATGCCGGGATCCGCGCCGAGCACCTGGCCGATTTGCTGGATGCGCCCATCGCGCACCAGCACGTCCGCGGCCTGGCCCTGGACGCGGACATTCTTCAACAACAGGTCGGTCATGGTGGATTCCTACGCTACGCGCGCGGCGGCCTGCCGGGCGCGTAGCCGGGCGATGGCGCCGCCTGGGCTCAGACTTGGGGCGGTTCGATCCAGAAAAAACGCTCGCCCTGGCGGACCATGTCGGCCACGCCTTCGGCGCCGATGCGGTAATCCGTACCCATCAGCGTAGCGCCGCCGTCTTCATGAATATGAATGATGGCCAGCGGGTCGTTTGCCATGGTGTACCAGTAGTACCCCGGCTTGAGATCATGCAGGTCTGTGTTCATGCTTCGAGTATACAAACTTCCCCGCGCCGTATTCAAAAAGACACATTAATCCGGCCGGGTGCCTGACATGACGCGCGCGACACGGCATACTGTTTGATGCCAAGCCCAAACCGCGCGCTGTCGGCATGCGTCGGCTGGGCAATTGCCGCAATGGCGCATATGCCTTGATCGTGAGAGGAACCGCGAGCGTATGAAAAGGCAATCACTTCAGTTCAGCGAGCCGCTTAAACAGGCAGTCTTGAGCGGTGGAAAGGTACAGAGCCGGCGCATCCTGAAGCCGCAGCCGAGCAAGCCGACCACGGTCTGGTATGCCGATGCCTCGGATTCCGGAAGATGGGTAGCCATGGGGCCTTCCCTGGACAATCCTTCCGAATTGCGCAGGACATCCAGCTGGGTGCGGTGCCCCTATGGAAAATCCGGCGAAAGCATCGTATTGACGGACGAAGCCGGCAATCCGTTCACCACGGCCGTCATCGTGGGCGTGCGCATCCAACGGCTGCAGAACCTGACCGAGGCCGATGCCCGGGCCGAAGGCATACTCGCGCTTTATCAGGCATCGTCCCTGCTGCCGGGCGTGCCGCTACAGACCGCGTTCGCGCTGACGTGGTGCGAACGCTACGGCGCACATGCCTGGGCCGCCAATCCCTGGGTCTGGGTCGTCGAATTCCGCCGCCAGCAAGCCCTGGAAGCCTGACCCCCGCCGTTTGAATGGGGCGCCCGCGCAACACCGTTACCCCGACGGCCGCGCCGATAGTGACCACCTGTAACGCTCAAGCCCGGCTTCAGGGCATTCCAGCCGATTTCAATCCATTTCAACCCCGGTTTCCCCATAGCGGGCGCCCGCTGTTGCAAGGCAGCAAGGGGCGGCCGATTTCTTTGGGGACGGTTGCGGATTGTCGCGATTGAAGGCGGGGCGCTTACCAATGGCTGGCGAAAAAGTCCGAAAATGGCATCAACGAATACTCAACTTTGCTGCGTCATGCAGTAGGCAGGTGCAATATGAAAAAATGGCTTATCGCTGGTGTTGGTGCCGCGGGTCTGCTGATTTCCAGCGCCGCCTTGGCACGCGTGGACGTCGGCATTTCCATCGGCGTCCCCGGCATCGTGTACCCGGCCCCGGTGTACGTGGCGCCCGCGCCCGTCTACGCACCGCCGCCGCCCCCGGTCTATTACCGCCCCGCCCCGGTGTACGTCGCGCCGCCGGTGGTCTATCCGGCGCCGGTCTATTACCGCGGGGGCCGTTACTACGATCGCGGCTATTACCATGGCCGCGGGCACGGACACCATCATCGCGGCCGAGGCCACGACCGCGACTGATCCGCTGCTCCTTGAATGACAAAGGCCGCTCCAGGGAGCGGCCTTTTTTTGCATTCCCCTATCGGCGACGTGCCGGCGCCTGATGGGGTTTGTTCAGGCCGGGCGAGCCTGGACGGGTTTTGCGGCGACCAGGGCGGCCGGCTGCTGCGCCGCCTGCCGGGCCTTGCCATCGGGCCAGCGCGGCGATTCCTGGACGAGATCGATCCATCGGCGCGGCGTGCTCGACCCGCGCCACCAGCCATTATGCGGACGCATGAGCAAACTCCGGTTCGCCGTTGAAGCGCACGCCATTGATACCCTGGAACAATTGCTGGCTCTCCTGCTCTGCTTCGTGCAGCGTGGTGAACGGCGCCTGCCCGGGAACGGTCCAGCATTTTTCCGGCGCGGTGCCACCGACCCGGCGGGTCCATATTTGCACGCGATAGCCCTGATCTTCCTCGCGAGCTACGGAGCATCTCACACGAAAATCTCCAATCATTCTTGAAGTCATGGACAACTCCTTGTTATATAAGTGAATGAAGCGTGTAGAACACAAAGTGTATTGTGCCGCAACTATCCGGCCCTTTTTATGGAATACACAATTGCTCACATCAAAATCAGACACTCATGCCGTCAGGTTAATAAGCCAAAACGACAGGAATATGTCCACATAATAAAAAAAAACGGAGCCCTCGGGCTCCGCCTTTTTATCCATCTGATGGAGGATGGACGCATTATTCCGCGTCAGGGTTTCAATACCGTCTGGCCGCCCATATAAGGCTGCAACGCCTCGGGAATCAGCACGCTGCCGTCGGCCTGCTGGTGGTTTTCCAGGACGGCCACCAGCGCGCGCCCGACCGCCAGGCCGGAACCATTGAGCGTATGCACGAATTCCGGCTTGCCCTGGGCATTGCGGAAACGCGCCTGCATGCGGCGGGCCTGGAAGGTTTCGCAGTTGGAAACCGACGAAATCTCGCGCCAGGTATTCTGGGCCGGCAGCCAGACTTCAAGGTCGTAGGTCTTGGCGGAGCCGAAACCCATGTCGCCCGTGCACAGCAGCACGACGCGGTACGGCAGGCCCAGCAGCTGCAGCACGCGCTCGGCGTGGCCCACCATGTCTTCCAGCGCCTCGTACGACTGGTCCGGATGCGTGATCTGCACCATTTCAACCTTGTCGAACTGGTGCTGGCGTATCATGCCGCGCGTGTCGCGGCCGCCGCTGCCAGCCTCGGAACGGAAGCAGGGCGTGTGCGCCGTAAGCTTGATCGGCAGGTCCGCGGCGGCCTGGATGGTATCCCTGGCGACACTGGTCAGGGTGATTTCGGACGTGGAGATCAGGTATTGGTCTTCACGGACGTAGGGCTTGCCCTGATCGTCCTGCTTGGGATCGTCGTCGCCGCCCCCCTTGGAGACAGCGAACATGTCGTCCTTGAACTTCGGCAGCTGGCCCGTGCCATAAAGCGTCGAGGCGTTGACGATATACGGCGTATAGCACTCCGTGTAGCCGTGCGTGCCGGTCTGCAGGTCCAGCATGAACTGCGACAGCGCGCGGTGCAGGCGGGCGATGGGGCCGCGCATGAACGAGAAGCGCGCGCCCGACAGCTTGGCGGCCATATCGAAATCCAGCCCCAGCGGCTCGCCCACGGCGACGTGGTCGCGGGCCTCGAACGGCAGGGCCGGCGGGTTGCCGTCGGCTCCCGCGGGGCCCGGCAGCCAGCGGCGCACTTCGACGTTGTCGTCGGCGGACCCGCCCTGGGGCACGCTGGCATGCGGCAGGTTGGGCACCGACATCAGCAGATCGTTGAGCGGCTGCTGCAGCGCGGCCAGTTCTTCCTCCAGCTGCTTCAGGCGCACAGGCACGGCCTGCGATTCCGCCATGACGGCGCTGGCGTCTTCGCCCTTGGCCTTGAGCTGACCGATCTGCTTGGCCAACGCGTTGCGGCGGGCTTGCAGGGACTCGGTTTCGGTCTGGACGGCCTTGCGCCGGGATTCCAGGTCGTTGAACCGTTCCGTGTCGAAGGACACGCCGCGGGTCTTGAGGCGGTCTACGACGGTTTGCAGGTCTTTGCGCAGCAGTATCGGGTCTAGCATGGTGTGGTCGGTGAGGTTGCGTGAAGCAACGGGCGGCGCCCGTTACCGTTTCCTGGCACGTTCCTGCGCGTCCAGCTCGCGCAGAAATGCCAGCTTTTGCTGGATTTTAGCCTCCAGGCCGCGATCGGTCGGCCGATAGAAGGAGGGATTCAGTCCATCCGGGAAATATTGCTCGGCGGCGGCGTAGCCGTGGGGCTCGTCGTGCGCGTAGCGATAGGCCTTGCCGTGGCCCAGCTGCTTCATCAATTTGGTGGGCGCATTGCGCAGGTGGATGGGCACCGGCGCGCTGCCGTGCTCGGCCGCGAACTTGCGCGCCTGGTTATAGGCGTTGTAGACGGCGTTCGACTTGGCCGCGCAGGCCATGTAGACCACCGCCTGCGCCAGCGCGAGCTCGCCTTCCGGCGAGCCCAGGCGCTCGTAGATGTCGGCGCCGTTCACGGCCAGGTCCGTTGCGCGGGGGTCGGCCAGGCCGATGTCCTCGACGGCCATGCGCACCAGGCGGCGCGCCAGGTACTTGGGATCCGCGCCGCCATCGATCATGCGGCAGAACCAGTACAGGGCGGCGTCGGGATTGGATCCCCGCACCGACTTGTGCAGGGCGCTGATCTGGTCGTAGAACGCGTCGCCGCCCTTGTCGAAGCGGCGCAGGTTCTGCGACAGCGAAATCTCCAGCCAGGCCGCGTCGACCGTGTCGCGGCCGGCCGCCTGCGCGGACTCCGCCACCACCTCCACGGCGCTGATGAGACGGCGCGCATCGCCATCGGCCCAGGCCGCCAGCTGTTCGCGCGCGTCGGCCTCGATGCGGATGATCTCGCCCTCTTCCCGTCCGTCGTTCAAGGCCTGCTCGGCGCGGTCGACCAGCCGTTGCAGCTCTTCGGCCGTCAGCGATTCCAGCACGTAGACGCGCGCGCGCGACAGCAACGCCGAGTTGACCTCGAACGAGGGATTTTCCGTGGTGGCGCCGATGAAGGTGAACAGCCCGCTTTCCACATAGGGCAGGAAGGCGTCCTGCTGGGCCTTGTTGAAGCGGTGCACCTCGTCGACGAAGAGGATGGTGCGGCGCCCCTGGCCCTGCGCCACCTGGGCCACGGTGACGGCGTCGCGGATGTCCTTGACGCCGCCCAGCACTGCCGAGATGGCGATGAACTGGGCGTCGAAGCCGTCGGCCATCAGACGCGCCAGCGTGGTCTTGCCCACGCCCGGCGGCCCCCAGAAGATCATGGAATGCGGACGCCCCGATTCGAACGCGACGCGCAGCGGCTTGTCCGGGCCCAGCAGGTGCGATTGCCCGACCACGTCGGACAAGGTGCGCGGACGCAGCCGTTCGGCCAGGGGCACATAAGGCCGATGCGCGGGATCGGCCGCGAAGAGATCGTTGCTCATTGGCAGCAGATGGGGGGAGACAGCAAGTAAATCAAGACAGCATTACACCATGCGAGGCCTCGTTTGGCCTCCGCTAGGCAAGCTCCGGCGGCGCGAAGCGGCGATTGGCCAGCACCGGCAGCACCTTGCGCGCATGGGCCAGGCGTTCGGGGTCGATATCGGCAAACACCAGGGCCGGCGCCTCGCCTGCCCGCGCCGTCACCACGCCCAGCGGATCCACGACCATGCTGCAGCCGATGTTGCGCTCGCCACATTCGCCCGTGGCGGCCACGTAGCACGTGTTCTCCAGCGCGCGCGCCGTGACCAGCACTTCCCAGTGCTTTTCCTTCAGGGGGCCGCGCACCCAGGCCGCCGGCAGCACCAGCAGGTCGGCGCCATCCAGCGCCAGGCGGCGGGCCAGTTCGGGGAAGCGCACGTCGTAGCAGGTCATCAGGCCGACGCGCAGCCCGGCGATGTCGAGCAAAGGCGGAATGTCGTTTCCGGGGGTGACGTTGGTGGACTCCTTCATGGTGAAGGCGTCGTACAGGTGCAGCTTACGGTACTGAGACAGGATCCGGCCGTCCCGCAGCGTGACCAGCGTATTCCATACCCGCCCCTCGCCCGTGGGGACGTGGACGCACATCATCGTCGACAGCGACGATCCCCGGCTGGCTTCCAGCAGCCGGCTGATGAAAGGGCCGTCCAGCGGCTGCGCGGCCTTCAGCACGATCTGCGGATCGGTGATGTCGCGCGCCAGGATGCCCTCGGGCAGGACCAGCAGGCCGGCGCCGCCGGCACGGGCGCGCTCCATCAGGTCGATGCAGACCTGCGCATTTTCTTCCCAGACGCGGCTGACCGCGAACTGGCCCAAAGCGACTTTCAGCATGGCTCTTCCTTTCATGGAGGCGACGGGCACGCCGCGCGTGCGCGGCATGGGCTTTTCCTTTTTTCTCTATTGTCGCGCCATCCGCGCGCGCCCGCTGACTACGGGTAACTCCTAGCTGCCGTCTGTAAATTTCTTTCAGGATAATTAAAAAACTACTGATTCAGAGTAAATATTTTCCATACCAGGCGCCCATCATGACCAACTCCTTCTCCCCCGCCGCTCCCCTGGACCCAAACGGCAAAGGCCTGGGCGCCTTCCCCGAATCCTGTACTACCGCGGACGTGGCGGCGCTGCAGTGGAACCTGCTCCGCGAAGACGTCAGCCTGCCGGTGGCCGTGCTGTATGAATCCCGCGTGCGCCACAACCTGCAATGGATGCAGCGCTTCATGGAGGCCTACCGGGTCAAGCTGGCGCCGCACGGCAAGACCACCATGAGCCCTGCCCTGTTCAAGCGCCAGATCGACAACGGCGCGTGGGGCATCACGCTGGCCACCGCGCCGCAGGTGCTGGCCGCCTACCGGCACGGCGTCCGCAAAGTCCTGATGGCGAACCAGCTGGTGGGCCGCGCCAACATGGCCATCATCGCCCAGCTCCTGCGCGATCCCGCCTTCACCTTCTTCTGCATCGTGGATTCGCCTGCCAACGCTGCTCAACTGGGGGCCTATTTCGGCGAACAGGGCCAGATCCTGCCGGTGCTGATCGAACTGGGCCCCGCCGGCGGCCGCACGGGCGTGCGCGACGACGCGCAACTGCAAGCCGTGGCCGAGGAAATCGGGCGCTGGCCGGGCCTGGCCCTGGCTGGCATCGAGGTCTACGAGGGCGTGTTGCAGGAAGAAGGCGCCATCCGCGCCTTCCTGCGCCGCGCCACGGACGCCCTGCGCGGACTGGCCGCGGCCGGCCGCCTGCGCAAGAACGGCCCGGCGCTGATCTCGGGCGCCGGCTCCGCGTGGTTCGACGTGGTCGCGGAGGAATTCTCGCAGCTCGACATCGGCGCGCCGCTGGAAATCGTGCTGCGCCCGGGCTGCTACCTGTCGCACGACGTGGGCATCTACCGCACGGCGGCCGAACGCATCAACGCGCACAATCCGGTAGCCCAAAAAATGGAGCCCGGCCTGCAACCCGCCCTCCAGGTCTGGGCCTACGTGCAGTCGCTACCCGAACCCGGCCGCGCTATCGTCGCGCTGGGCAAGCGCGACGCCGCCTTCGACGCCGGCCTGCCCACGCCCGCCCTGCTGTACCGCCCCGGCGCGCAGACGCCCGGGGCCGCCCCCGCGCACTGGAAACTCACGGCCATGATGGATCAGCACGCCTTCATGCAGATCGGCGAAGGCGACGACATCCAGGTCGGCGACATGATCGCCTTCGACATATCCCACCCCTGCCTGACGTTCGACAAATGGCGTCAGGTGCTCCTGGTGGACGAGCAGTACCGCATTACCGACGTGGCCGAAACCTTCTTCTGACAGGCCAGGCGCCCGCGCGCCCTCCCGATCCACACGCGACACCCTGTTTTTGACCCTCTGGAGAGAGAATCATGAACTTCCGCACCTCCCCGCGAGGCGGCAGGCTCAATAGCCTGCTGCTGGCCGGCGCAATTGGCTTGACCGCATTGTCGTCCCCCGCCCTCTGTGCCGCGCCGGTCAAGGGAGGAACGATCTCGGTGGCCACCATCGGCGAACCGCCGACGCTGGATCCGATGACCAGCACGGCGGATCTGGTGGGCATCCTGACCCAGCATTTCTTCGAAACGCTGTACACCTTCGACGCCAAGTGGAATCTCGCGCCGCTGCTGGCCGAAAAATTGCCGGACGTCTCCTCCGACGGGCTGACCTATACGATCCCGCTGCGCCAGGGCATTACGTTCCACGACGGCTCGAAGATGGATTCGGCGGACGTGCTGGCTTCGCTGAAGCGCTGGACCGAGACCGCCACGCGCGGCAAGATGGCCGCGAAGATCATCGCCGGCATGGAAGCGCCGGACGCCAACACGATCCGCATCACGCTCAAGGAACCCTACGCGCCCCTGACCGCCTTGCTGGCGATGAACAACAGCGCGGCCGTCATCATGCCCAAGGGCAAGATCGCGCCGGCGCTGACCGAATTCGTCGGCACCGGCCCCTATCAATTGAAGGCGCGCGTGCCGGACCAGTACATCCAGCTGGTCCGCTTCGAAGGCTACAAGCAGCGCGACGGCGAGCCCGACGGCTACGGCGGCGCGCGCAAGCAGTACCTGGACGAGATCCGCTTCGTTCCGGTGAGCAACTCCAACACCCGCGTCGAGAGCGCGGTGGCGGGCCAGTTCGACTACATCGATTCCCTGCCGGTGGAATCGCTGCCCAAGCTCAAGAACGGCCGCTCGGATCCGGTGATGCTCAAGCCCTTCGGCTGGCCGCGCCTGGTGCTCAATACCAAGCAAGGCATCATGTCCAACCTGGCCGTCCGGCAGGCCGTGCAGCTGGCGCTCAATGAAGAGGACATGCTGTACGCCGCATTCGGCGACAAGGACTTCTACAAGCTCAACGGCGACCTGTATCCCGAAGGCTACCCATGGGCCACGTCCCTGGGCGGCAAGGTCTACAACAAGGCCGACGCCGCGGCGGCAAAAAAGCTGGTGGACGGCGCCAACGTGCAGGACCGCAAGATCCGGATCCTGACCAGCCAGCAGTACGAATTCCATTACAAGATGGCGCTGGTGGCCGCCGAATACCTGAAGGCGGCCGGCTTCACCGTGGACATGCAGGTCGTGGACTGGGCCACCCTGACCCAGCGCCGCCAGGACCCGGCCGTATGGGACATCTTCATTACCCACAGCCCGTTCCTGCCCGAACCCGCGCTGATCGACTTCCCGTCCAAGGATGCTCCGGGGTGGTGGGACACGCCGCGCCGCAACCAGGTGCTGGGCGCGTTCAACCAGGCCCGTTCCCAGGAAGAGCGCGTGAAACGCTGGGCCGACGTGCAGCAGGCCGTGTATGACGAGGTGCCCTTCATCAAGGTCGGCGACTTCAACGCGCAGGCCGCGCGCTCGCCTTCGCTCCAGGGCACCAAGGCCGTGCCGTGGCCGTACTTCTGGAACGCTTGGAAGTCGGCGAAGTAGATCTGACGGATGGAGGCATGCGTAGGATGGGTGGAGCGCGGCAGTTCCTAGGCAAGAACCCAGGTCCCCAGCGCGCGAAACCCATGCGGCCGTGGGCAGACGGTGCCCTGCAGCGGCCGGAAAACACGCTCTTGCGGCCGCATGGGTTTCGCGCGCTGGCGACTTGAGTTCTTAAGAACTCTCGCTCTCCACCCATCCTACGCCCGGATATTTTTAGGACGTTCATCGTGTTGCGTTATCTCTTGAACCGCCTGGTCGGGCTGGTGGCCGTGATGTTCATCGTCGCGACCATCGTGTTCGTGATCATCCGCGTCACGCCCGGCGACCCCGCCGCCGTGATGCTGGGGCCGCAGGCCAGCCAGCAGGACATCGCCGCGCTGCGCACCCAGCTGGGGCTGGACCAGCCCCTCGCCGTGCAATACGTATCGTGGCTGGGCAAGCTCGCCCAAGGCGACCTGGGCCAGTCCATCTTCCTGAACAAGCCCGTGCTGTCGGCCCTGGCCGATCGCGCCGAACCCACGCTGCTGCTGACGCTCATGTCGCTCCTGATCGCCAGCGCCATCGCCCTGCCCGTGGGCATACTTTCCGCGGTCAAGCGCGGCACCACGCTGGATCAGTCGGTGCTGTCGTTCTCGATGTTCACTTCCAGCGTTCCCAGCTTCTGGCTTGGGTTGCTGCTGATGCAGCTATTCTCGGTGAAGCTGGGCTGGCTGCCCGTGGCCGGCTATGGCGGCCCCGACGCTTCGCTCATGACGCGCCTGTCGCACCTGATCCTGCCGGCCGTGGTGCTGGGGCTGGTGAACTCCGCGCTCATCACCCGCTTCATCCGCGCCAGCATGCTGGACGTGCTGCGCGACGACTACGTGCGCACCGCGCGCGCCAAGGGCCTGACGGAAAGCCGGGTGATCCTGAAGCACGCCGTGCGCAATGCGCTGATCCCGATCCTCACGGTGCTGGGCCTGACCACCGCGCTTCTGATCAGCGGCGCCGTCGTGACCGAGACGGTATTCGGCCTGCCCGGCGTGGGCAGCCTGGTGGTGTCGGCGGTGCTGCGCCGCGACTATCCCGTCATCCAGGGCGCGCTGCTGATCATCGCGGCCATCTACGTGCTGATCAATCTGTTCATCGACCTGCTGTACCTGCTTGTCGATCCGCGCGTCCGCTACTGAAGCCACTGACATGACAACTCCGACTACCGCTAACGCCGGCACGGATCGCTGGCAGGTGCTGCGCCTGCTGGTGGCGCGCAAGACCGTGCTGATCAGCCTGATCGTGTTGATCGTGCTGGTGGCCGCCGCGCTGCTGGCGCCTTGGATCAGCCCCTACGATCCGTTCAAGCTGTCCATCATGAACCGGCTGAAGGCGCCAGGCGCCGCGCACTGGTTCGGCACGGACGACTTCGGGCGCGACGTGTTCAGCCGCGTCATCCATGGGGGCCGCCTGTCGCTGATGGTGGGCTTTTCCGTGGTGATCGTATCCAGCGCGCTGGGGATCGCGCTGGGCCTGGCCGCCGGCTTCTTCCGCTCGGCGGACAAGTTCGTGTCGCGGCTGATCGACGCCATGATGGCCTTCCCCGACATCCTGCTGGCGATCTCGCTGGTGGCGGCGCTGGGGCCGTCGCTGATCAACGTGGTGATCGCGCTGGGCATCGTCTACACGCCGCGCCTGGCCCGCATCGTGCGCGCCTCCACGCTGGTGATCCGCGAACTGCCCTTCGTGGAAGCGGCCCGCGCGCTGGGCGTGCCCACCTGGCGCATCGTCACCGTGCATGTGCTGCGCAACCTGGTGTCGCCCATCCTGGTGCAGGGCACATTCATCTTCGCCTATGCGATCCTGGCCGAGGCCGGGCTGTCGTTTCTCGGCGTCGGCGTATCGCCCGACATTCCCACCTGGGGGACCATGATCAACGCAGGCCAGCAATACATGGGATCGGCCGACTGGATCATGATCTTCCCCGGCATCGCCATCGTGCTGTCCGTCTTGTCGCTGCAATTGGTGGGCGACGGACTGCGCGACGTCCTCGACCCGCGCCTGCGCAAGGAGCTGTAATCATGACCGCAAGCACCCGAGACATCGTGCTGTCAGTGGAAGGGCTCAAGACCTGGTTCCACAGCCGCGACGGTATCGCCAAATCCGTGGACGGCGTCACCTTCGACCTGGCGCGCGGCGAAACGCTGGCCATCGTGGGCGAGTCGGGCTCGGGCAAGTCCGTGACCAGCCTGTCCATCATGGGCTTGCTTCCCAAGCCCGCGGGCCGCATCGAAGGCGGCAGGATCCTGTTCCGCGATCGCCAGGGCATGCGGCACGATCTGGCGCAGGCCTCTCCGGCCACGCTGCGCCGCATCCGCGGGGCCGAGATCGCCATGATCTTCCAGGAGCCCATGACCAGCCTGAACCCGCTGTACACGGTGGGCGACCAGATCGCCGAAGCCGTGCTGCAGCACGAAGGCGGCTCCTACGCGGCGGCGATGCAGCGCGCCCGTGAAATGCTGGAGCGGGTGGAGATCCCGGCCGCCGACCGTCGCGTCAACGAATACCCGCACCAGATGTCGGGCGGCATGCGGCAGCGCGTGATGATCGCGCTGGCCCTGGCCTGCAATCCCGCCGTGCTGATCGCCGACGAACCCACCACCGCACTGGACGTCACCGTGCAGGCGCAGATCCTGGACCTGCTGCGCCGGCTGCAGGCCGAGATGAACATGAGCATCCTGTTCATCACTCACAACCTGGGCGTGGTGGCCGAGATCGCGCATCGCGTGGCGGTGATGTACGCGGGGCGCGTGGTCGAGGACGCTGGCGTCTATGAACTGTTCGAGCAGCCCACGCATCCCTATACGCGCGGTTTGCTTTCCTGCATACCCACCGCCGCCCTGCTGGCTTCGGGCGAGCGCCTGCGCGCGATCCCTGGAAACGTGCCCAGCGTGCTGTCGCTGCCGCCCGGCTGCACCTTCGCGCCGCGCTGCCCGCTCGCCGCCAGCGACTGCCTCGCCGCCGTGCCCGAACTCGTGCCGGTGCGGACCGAACACCGCGCGCGCTGCATCAAGGTGAATCCGATATGACGAGTAGACCAGACCCCGTCCGCGCCGAAGAGCCGCTGGTGCGGATCCAGGACCTGAAGGTCCATTTCCCCACCTCGTCGGCGCGCAACGCGCCCGTGGTGCGCGCGGTGGACGGCGTCAGCTTCGACGTCCCGCGCAATACCATCGTCGGCCTGGTCGGCGAATCCGGTTCGGGCAAGACCACCACCGGCCGCGCGCTGCTGCGCCTGTTCGCCCCGACCGCCGGCCGCATCCTGTTCGACGGCCAGGACATCACCACGCTGTCCGAGAAGCAGATGCTGCCGTGGCGCCGCCGCATGCAGATCGTGTTCCAGGATCCATACGCCAGCCTCAACCCGCGCATGACCGTGGCCGAGATCCTGGGCGAGGCGCTGGATACCCACAAACTGGCGCAGCACCGCCGCCCGGCCCGCATCGGGGAACTGCTTGAGCGCGTGGGTCTGAACGCCGACCATGCCCGGCGCTATCCCCACGAATTCTCCGGCGGCCAGCGCCAGCGCATCGGCATCGCGCGCGCCTTGGCGGTAGAACCGGACTTCATCGTGGCCGACGAGCCGGTATCCGCCCTGGACGTGTCGGTGCAGGCGCAGGTGCTGAACCTCCTGCAGGACCTGCAGCGCGATCTGGGCCTGACCATGCTGTTCGTGGCCCATGACCTGGCCGTGGTGGACTATCTGTGCGACGAGGTCGTGGTGATGTACCTGGGCCGCGTCATGGAGCGCGGGCCGACCCGCGAGGTATACGCCCGCCCCAGGCACCCCTACACCCGCGCGCTGCTGTCCGCCGCGCCCGTGCCGGATCCCCGCGCCCCGCGCTCGCGTATCCTGCTCAAGGGCGACATCCCCAGCCCGGTCAATCCGCCCACCGGCTGCGTATTCCGCACCCGCTGCCCGCACGCGATCGAGGCCTGCGGGACAATCGAGACACAGGCCGTCGCCGTCGGCCCGGGCCACTACGCGGCCTGTTCCCGCCTCGACGCCCCCGAACTGGCCCAGTGACCCAGGAACTCCCATGAATATCATCCGCGACATCGTCTTCCAGATACGCAGTCGGCGGGACGCTTTGAGCGTGACCGAACGCAAGGTTGCCGACGCCATCCTCGACGACATCATCTGGAGCGCCAGCGCCACCGTCGACCAGCTCGCCGCCAAGGCGGGCGTCAGCATCGCCACCATCTCGCGCTTCGCCCGCACCGTCGGCTGCGACGATACGCGCGACCTGAAGATGAAGCTGGCGCAGGCCAGCACGGTGGGCAGCCGCTTCCTGGATCCGAGCGCCCCCGCCGAGGAAAGCACTTTCTACGCTCGTATCTACGGCGACATCGAAAGCACGCTGCGCGCCCACCTGCCCGTCTTCACGGAGCAACTGTTCGAAACGGCCGCCGCCGCCCTGGACGGGGCCCGCATGATCTATGTGTTCGGCATGGGCGGAGCCTCCGCCGTGCTGGCTCAGGAAGTCCAGTCGCGCCTGGTGCGGCTGGGTTACCCCATCGCGGTCTACAGCGATGCCGTGCTGCTGCGCATGGTCGCGGCCACGCTGGACGAGCGTGACGCCGTGCTGGTGCTGTCGGCCTCGGGCCTGACGCCCGAGATCGTGGGGGCGGCCCGCATCGTGAAGCAATACCGCGCGCGCCTGGTCGCCATCACGGATACGACCTCCGAGCTGGCCAGGCTCGCCGACGTGGTGCTCCCGATCCGGACGGACGAAACGGACTTCATCTACAAACCCTCGGCCTCGCGCTACGCCATGATGCTCGCGATCGACCTGCTCTCCACCGAACTGGCCATGCTGAACCAAGAAGAAAACCGCGAACGCCTGCGCCGCATCAAGCTGGCGCTGGACGAGCACCGCGGCGGCCCGAATCGCTTGCCGCTGGGCGATTGAACCTGGAACAAAAGATGTACGACACCCTCATCGGCAACGTGCTGGTCCTGGACGGCTCCGGCGACGCCGGATACCACGCCAGCGTCGCGCTGGCCGGCGGCCGCATCGCCGCGATCGGCGAACTGCCCGGCGCGCCCGCGCGCCAGATCATCGACGGCACGGACCTGGCGCTGGCTCCGGGTTTCATCGACGTGCACACCCATGACGACACGAACGTGATCCGCACCCCGGGCATGCTGCCGAAGCTGTCCCAGGGCGTGACCACGGTGGTGGTGGGCAATTGCGGCATCAGCGCATCGCCCGTGACCCTGCGCGGAGAACCTCCGGATCCGATGAATCTGCTGGGCCAGCGGGAAGACTTCAGCTACCCGACGTTCGCGCACTACACACGGGCCATCGAGGCCGCGCGGCCCGCCGTCAACGTCGCGGCGCTGGTGGGCCACACCGCGCTGCGCAGCAACCACATGGACCGGCTGGACCGGCCCGCCACGCGCGACGAGGTGCTGGCGATGCGCGCCCAGTTGCGCGACGCGCTGGCCCACGGCGCCATCGGCCTGAGCACCGGCCTGGCCTATGCCTCCGCATTCGAGGCGGACACGGACGAAGTCAAATTGCTGGCGGAAGCGCTGGATGAATTCGGCGCGCTCTACACCACGCACCTGCGCTCGGAATTCGCCGCCATCCTGGATGCCATGCAGGAGGCTTTCGACATCGCGCGGCATGCCCGCGTGCCGGTGGTGGTATCGCACCTGAAGTGCGCCGGCGCGGGCAACTGGGGCCGCACCCGGGAAGTGCTGTCCACGCTGGAAACCGCGGGCCGGCTGCAGCACGTGGGCTGCGACTGCTACCCCTACTCCGCCAGTTCGTCCACGCTGGATCTGAAGCAGGTCACGGACGAGTTCGACATCGACATTACCTGGTCCGTGCCGCATCCCGAGCAGGCCCGCCGCAAGCTGGCCGCCATCGCCGCCGACTGGGGCGTGAGCCTG
Organism: Achromobacter sp.; assembly: GCF_050285585.1. GTDB lineage: Bacteria > Pseudomonadota > Gammaproteobacteria > Burkholderiales > Burkholderiaceae_B > Achromobacter. The sequence continues at coordinate 109,993 of NZ_JBLZXF010000003.1, forward strand.
ATGGAGGCGGCCGCGCGCCTGCAGCCGGCCGGGGCGGTGTACCACAACATGGACGAGGAAGACGTGCGCCGCGTGCTGTCGCACCGGCTCACCATGGTGGGATCCGACGGCCTGCCCAACGATCCGATGCCGCATCCGCGGCTCTGGGGCGCCTTCCCTCGCGTGCTGGGCCATTACAGCCGGGAGGTGGGCCTGTTTCCGCTGGCCGAGGCGGTCCACAAGATGACCGGCCTGTCCGCGGCGCGCTTCGGCCTGGCCGAACGCGGCCTGGTGCGCGAGGGCTATCACGCGGACCTGGTGCTGTTCGACCCCGCCACCGTCATCGACCGCGCGACCTTCGCGGCGCCGGTGCAGACGGCCGCGGGCATAGAGGCAGTGTGGGTCAATGGCGCGCTGTCGTACCGGCACGGTCAACCCACCGGCGATCGCGCCGGCCGCTGGCTGCCCCGCACCGGCGACCTGAGAAAGAATTACTAACCGGACGCCCGGCGCCCCGCGCGTCCGGCGCCTGTCGAATCCATCCCCCAAGGAGCCCCCATGACCACTACCCCCACTCCCGACAAGAACGGCATCACGCGCTACGGCGTCGCTGGCGGCACCGGCCAGGGCGGCTCGCACATGCCCTTCGCCCGCGCGGTCGCCGCCGACGGCTGGCTGCAGGTATCCGGCCAGGTGCCGATGGAAAACGGAGAAGTCATCGAAGGCGGCATCGTCGCGCAAAGCCACAAGGCCATCCAGCAGGTGCTGGCCATCCTGAAGGAAGCGGGCTACGGACCCGAACACGTCGTGCGCTGCGGCGTGTGGCTGGACGATGCGCGCGACTTCGCATCGTTCAACAAGGTGTTCAGGGAATACTTCGGGGAAAATCCCCCCGCCCGCGCCTGCGTGCAGTCGTCGCTGGTGGTGGACGCCAAGGTCGAAGTGGACTGCGTGGCGTATAAGAGCCCCCACGCCGCGCCCACTAACGTGGGCTAGCTGCCCCCCCAAGGGGGCTGGCCCGCCTTGGGACGGCCCGGCGGCGGGGCGGAGCCCCCACGCCGCGCCCACTAACGTGGGCTAGCTGCCCCCCCAAGGGGGCTGGCCCGCCTTGGGACGGCCCGGCGGCGGGCCGGCGCCCCCACGCCGCGCCCACTGACGTGGGCGAGCTGCCCCCCAAGGGGGCTGCCCCGCCTTGGGACGGCCCGACGGCGGGGCGGAGCCCCCACGCCGCGCCCACTGACGTGGGCGAGCTGCCCCCCAAGGGGGCTGCCCCGCCTTGGGACGGCCCGGCGGCGGGGCGGAGCCCCCACGCCGCGCCCACTGACGTGGGCTAGCTGCCCCCCAAGGGGGCTGGCCCGCCTTGGGACGGCCCGGCGGCGGGGCGGAGCCCCCGCGCCGCGCCCACTGACGTGGGCGAGCTGCCCGAGGTTTCAGGTGTCTGACACCATGGGCAAGGCGCTTGCTACATCTTCACCACGTCGACGCCCTTGGGCGCGACGAATTCGAATTCCTTGGCGGGAAGCCGCGGATTGGCGGAGATGCCGGACAGGTCTACGCGGGTTGTCTGGCCGAACGAATCCAGCAGCTCCACGCGCACGGGCAGGTTGTCTTTCATGCCGATGTCCACCCGCGAGAAGCCCGCGTCCGCGGTGCGCGGCTTGGCGCGCAGCCATTCGACACCGTCCTTGGCCGGCAGGGCCGACACGTCGAACGACTGTTCGAGCGAGCCCGAACCGAACAGAATGGCGGCGGGCGAAGTGCCGATGGCGGCGTCCACCTTGCGCTCGGTCACCTGGGCCAGGTCGGGATCGAACTGGAACACCTTGCGGCCGTCGGAAATGACCAGCTGCTCATAGGGCTTTTGCACCGCCCACTTGAACTTGCCGGGGCGCTGGAACGAAAACACGCCGGTCTGGGCCGGCTGCGTGCGGCCCTGGTTGTTCACCGTGTACTGCGAGAACGAACCGGTGGCGGCCGTGACCGTGGCCACGAAGGCGCGCAATTGCTCCTGCGCGCTGGCTGCCAGCGCCATGGCGGGCGCCAGGGCCAGGGCCGCGACGGCGGCCAGTCGGCGAAACGTCTTCATCAGGCTTCCTCTCGGGCGGCTGCCGCGGGAACGAGGATCTCGCGGTTACCATTGGACTGCATCGCCGACACCATACCCGATTGCTCCATCTGCTCCAGTAACCGCGCCGCACGGTTGTAACCAATCCGCAGGTGGCGCTGCACCAGCGAAATGGACGCGCGGCGATGCTTGAGCACCACTTCGCAGGCCTGGTCGTACATCGGATCGGATTCGGCGTCGCCACCGATGCCGGTGACGCTGCTGGCGCCTTCGCCGTCTCCGTCCAGGCCGCCTTCCAACAGGCCTTCGATGTAATTGGGCTCGCCCTGCGCCTTCAGGCTCTCCACCACGCGGTGCACTTCGTCGTCGTTCACGAAGGCGCCGTGCACGCGCACCGGCAGGCCGGTGCCCGGCGGCATGTAGAGCATGTCGCCCTGGCCCAGCAGGGTTTCCGCCCCCATCTGGTCAAGAATGGTGCGCGAGTCGATCTTGGATGACACCTGGAACGCGATGCGCGTCGGGATGTTTGCCTTGATCAGGCCGGTGATGACGTCCACGCTGGGGCGCTGGGTGGCCAGGATCAGGTGGATGCCGGCGGCGCGCGCCTTCTGTGCCAGGCGGGCGATCAGCTCTTCGATCTTCTTGCCCACGACCATCATCAGGTCGGCCAGTTCGTCGATGACCACCACGATGGTGGGCAGCGGCGCCAGGGGTTCGGGCTCGTCGGGAGTCAGCGAGAACGGATTGGGGATCGGCTCTTCGCGCTTGATCGCGTCGCGGATCTTGGTGTTGTAGCCCGCCAGGTTGCGCACGCCCATCTTGCTCATCAGGCGGTAGCGCTTTTCCATTTCGCCCACGCACCAGTTCAGCGCGTTGGACGCCTGGCGCATGTCCGTGACGACGGGCGCGAGCAGGTGCGGAATCCCCTCGTAGACGCTCATTTCCAGCATCTTCGGATCGATCAGGATCAGGCGCGTGTGGGACGCGTCCGCCTTGTACAGCAGCGACAGGATCATGGCGTTGATCCCGACCGATTTGCCCGAACCGGTCGTGCCCGCCACAAGCAGGTGGGGCATCTTGGCCAGGTCGGCCACCACCGGGTTGCCGGCGATGTCCTTGCCCAGCGCCATCGTCACGACGGAATGGCTGGCATGATAGGTCTGCGAACCCAGGATCTCGGACAGGCGCACCATCTGGCGGCGCGGGTTCGGCAATTCCAGGCCCATCAGGTTCTTGCCGGGAATGGTCTCCACCACGCGGATGCTGACCAGGCTCAGCGCCCGCGCCAGGTCCTTGGCCAGGTTGACGATCTGGCTGCCCTTCACGCCGGTGGCCGGCTCGATTTCGTACCGCGTGATGACCGGTCCGGCCTGCGCCGCCACCACCGTGACGGACACGCCGAAGTCGGCCAGTTTCTTTTCGATCAGGCGCGAGGTGAATTCGATGGTCTCGGCCGACACCGTTTCCTGATTGGCCTGCGGCGGATCCAGCAGACTGATGGCCGGCAGGTCGCCTTCGGCGCCGCCCGAGGGCGCGAAGAACAGCGACTGCTGCTTTTCCTTTTCGACGCGTTCGGACTTGGGCACCACGGTAATGGCGGGCTCGATCCGCACCGGCTGCTCGTGGACCAGCTTTTCCTGCTTGGCCACGACCTGTTCGGTGCGCACGGCCTTGGCCACCTCGCCGACCTTGCGGTCTTCGCGGGCGGCGTAGGAATTGCGGATGCGGCGCACCAGGCCTTCCAGCCACGAACCGACCCGTTCGGCGACGGACAGCCACGAGAACGAGAAGAACAGGCTCAGGCCGATCGCCACCATGACGAGGAATGCCAGCGTGCTGCCGGTGAAGCCGATGCTGCGGCCGATCAGGTCGGCCAGGGTCTGGCCGATGACGCCGCCCGCGCCGCTGGCGCTTTCCGAGGCTCCCGGCAGGTGCGTGCCCCGGCTGGCCAGGCGCAGGGCTTCCATGCCCAGGGAACCGACCAGCAGCAGGAAAAAGCCGATGCCCTCTTCCCAGTGGACGCGAGGCAGCACTTCCGGTTGCTTACCATTCGTAACGCGCAAATGGCTGGCCAGGCGGCGGTACCCCGCGCGCACGCGGTGCAGCAGCAGGACGACCCACCACCAGGCGGAAAAGCCGAACAGATAGAGGAGAATGTCCGCCAGGTAGGCGCCCAGGGTGCCGCCACGGTTGTGGATGGCCCCGGCGGGGACGGAGTGCGACCAACCTGGGTCGGACGGGCTCCAGGTGGCGAGCACCAGGGTGAGCCACGCCGCCAGCGCGGCGAAGAGGATCCAGCGGGCTTCGCGCAGCAACGCGGAAAGACGCGTCTGCAGGGGCGAGGGCCCGTTTCGGGTATTGCGCGAGGCGCGCGGAGAAGCAGTCGAGATACGCGGCATGCGGCTCATTATAATTGGGCGTTAACCTAAAGATACCCGCCCATGTCCACGCCTACGCACGCTAAAGTTTTGATACTCGGTTCCGGCCCCGCCGGTTACACGGCGGCCGTCTATGCGGCACGCGCCAATCTGAGCCCCGTTCTTGTTACAGGTCTGGCCCAAGGCGGCCAGCTCATGACCACCACGGACGTCGACAATTGGCCGGCGGACGCGGACGGCGTGCAGGGTCCGGACCTGATGCAGCGCTTCCAGAAGCACGCCGAGCGCTTCAACACCGAGATGCTGTTCGACCACATCGCCAAGGTGGACCTGTCCAAGCGTCCGTTCACCCTGACGGGCGACACCGGCAAGGTCTATACCTGCGACGCCCTGATCATCGCCACCGGCGCCTCGGCCAAGTACCTGGGCCTGCCCTCCGAACAATCCTTCATGGGCCGCGGCGTGTCGGGCTGCGCCACCTGCGACGGCTTCTTCTACCGCAACCAGGACGTGGTCGTGGTGGGCGGCGGCAACACCGCCGTGGAAGAGGCCCTGTACCTGTCCAACATCTGCCGCAAGGTCACCCTGATCCACCGCCGCGACAAGTTCCGCGCGGAACCCATCCTGGTCGACAAGCTGATGAGCAAGGTCGAGAACGGCAACATGGAACTCAAGCTGTTCCATACGCTGGAAGAAGTGCTGGGCGACGACAGCGGCGTTACCGGCGTGCGCGTACGCCACGTGGACACCGGCGTCACCGAGGACATGGCGGCCACCGGCGCGTTCATCGCCATCGGCCACCAGCCCAACACCGAGATCTTCCAGGGCCAGCTCGAAATGAAGGACGGCTACATCGTCACCAAGAGCGGCCTGTCCGGCATGGCCACGATGACCTCCGTCCCGGGCGTGTTCGCCGCCGGCGACGTCCAGGACCACGTCTACCGCCAGGCCATCACCAGCGCCGGCACGGGCTGCATGGCCGCGCTGGACGCACAACGGTGGCTGGAGAATGCGGGGCAGTAAGGTCGGCCTGGCCGACCTGAAACGCCTGAAGAAAGACCTCCAGGAAGAGCGCGAGCGCGCCGCGCTCGCGTCCCGGGTGGCGGCGGTCCGCAAGGCCGAGGCCGCCCCCGTGGACGCGATGGCGGCGTTCAAGCGCAGCATGCAATCGGTCACGCCGCTCAAGCAATCCGCCCGCGTGGAGCACAAGCCGGCGCCGCAGCCCTCGCCAGCGTTGCGCCGCGCCAACGCGCTGGGCGAAACGCCCTCCCGCGCGGACGCCGGCGTCTCCGACGGCGGGGAAATCACGCACCTGCTGTCGGAAGGCGGCACCGCCTTCGTGCGCAGCGACGCCGCCCCCGACACCGCGCGCAATCTGCGCCGCGGCCAATGGCGCGCCGGCGCCGAGCTGGACCTGCACGGGCTGCGCGTGGAGCAGGCCCGCCACGCATTGCTGTCGTTCCTGGATGAATGCCTCGAGCACGGCATCCGCTGCGTGCGCATCGTGCACGGCAAGGGCTACGGCTCGCAGGGGCTGGAACCGGTCCTGAAGGACAAGGCGCGCACCTGGCTCGTCCAGAAGAACGACGTGCTGGCGTTTTCCGAAGCGCCCGAGCGCGAAGGCGGCGCGGGCGCCCTGCTGGTGCTTCTGCGGCAATCGGAAGGGTCCCGCAAATGAAATGGCTTTATCTGGGCGTGGCGATCATCGCGGAGATCTTCGCGACGAGCGCGCTCAAGGGGTCCGAAGGCTTCACCCGCCTGATGCCGTCCCTCGTCACGGTGTTCGGCTACCTGGTCTCGTTCTATTTCCTGTCGCTGACTTTGCGCGAGATCCCGGTGGGCATCGCGTACGCGATCTGGTCCGGCGTCGGCATCGTGCTGATCTCCATCGTGGGCGCGGTGCTGTTCAAGCAGCACCTGGACACCCCGGCGCTGATCGGCATCGGCCTCATCATCGCCGGCGTGGTGGTGATGAACGTGTTCTCGAAATCCGTCTCGCATTGACGGCCTAGGCGGCGTCGCCGTATATCGGCTGACGCGCCGCTTGACGGCGGCCTGGCCAGGCGCCCGGGGCTGCCGGCGGACCGCGCGCCAGGCGCTGCCGTACGCGGCTCGGGCCGCCCGCGCGAACCCGGCCGCTCAGCGCGGGGGCGCCTGCTCCGCCCCATAGGCGTCGCCCCGGGACGATCCCGGATTGCGCAGGTAATCCACCAGGGCCAGCGTTGCCCGGTCCGGCGCGGGGGTCAGCAGGGACACGACGATGATGGTCAGGAAGGCCACCGGCGCCCCGAACACGCCCGCCGCGATCGGCTGGATGCCCCACCACAGGTCCACCGGCTGGGCGCGGGACACGCCCAGCACCCATTCGCGCAGCCAGGGGTGCGTATGCGTCATATAGGCGAAAGTAACCGCCAGCCCCGCCGCCATGCCGAAGGTCGCTCCCCATTTATTGGCGCGCCGCCAGAACACGCCCATGACCAGCGCGGGGAAGAAGGACGAGGCGGCGAACGAGAATGCGGCCGACACCATGAAGAGAATGTCCGCCGGCTTGCGCGCCGCCACCCAGGCCGCGCCGAACGCCACCACCAGCAACAGGATCTTGGAGACCATCACGCGTCGCGCCGCCGACATGCGCGGCGACACCATCCGGTACCACATGTCGTGGGACAGGGAGTTGGACAGGGTCAGCAACAGGCCATCGGCCGTCGACAGCGCGGCGGCCAGCCCGCCCGCCGCCACCAGGCCCGAAATCACGTAGGGCAGCCCGCCGATCTCCGGCATCGCCAGCACCACCACGTCGGCGCCCATGCTGATCTCGCTCAGTTGCACGATGCCATCGCGGTTGAGGTCCGTGACGTCCAGCAGGTTGGTATCGACCGCGCTCCAGGCGTGCACCCAATTGGGCAGGCTGAGAAAGCTGGAACCCACCACCTGCGTATAGACCTCGTACTTCACCAGCAAGGCCAGCGCTGGCGCCATGAAATACAGCAGCAGGATGAACAGCAGCGACCAACATACCGACCGGCGCGCCTCGATGACCGAGGGCGTGGTGTATGAACGCATGAGGATGTGCGGCATGCCCGCGGTGCCCAGCATCAGGCAGAGCACCAGCGCCAGGAAGTTGACGCGCATATTGCGCTGTTCCTCGGGATCCTTCGCGGGAAATGGCTCCGCATGCGGCGTGGGCGGCGCGGCGCGCGCCTCGAAGGAAACCCTGGCCTGCGACCACACGATGCGCGCCTCTTCGACGCTGGCGGGATAGCTGGCCAGTTCGCGCTCGGCCGAACGGATCTCGACCATGGGCGCGTCGGTGGCGTTCAACTGCGCCAGCCGGCTGCGCAGCTTGTCCTTTTCCAGCGTCCAGGATTCAGGCAGCGCCTGCACCCGGCGCGCCATTTCGTCGGCGTGCTGCTGCCACAGCCGGCGCACCTCGATTTCGGATGGATCGTTCTGCAGATACACCTCTTTCTCGGTCACCTGCTGGAGCACGGCGCCGGCGGAGAGCTGCGGCACCGGCACGTGGGTATGCTTGACCGACAGCCAGATCACCGGCACCAGGTAAGCGATGACCAGGATGATGTATTGGCCCACCTGGGTCCAGGTAACGGCGCGCATGCCGCCGAGGAACGAACAGACCAGCATGCCGCCAAGCGCCACGAAGATGCCCAGCTCGAACGAAATCCCGGTCATGCGCGTGGTGATGATGCCCACGCCGTAGATCTGCGCCACCAGATAGGTGAAGGAACAGAGGATGGCGCACGCCACCCCGGCCAGGCGCGGCATGTTGCCGCCATAGCGCGCGCCCATGAAATCGGGGATGGTGTACTGGCCGAAGCGGCGCAGATAGGGCGCCAGCAACATCGCCACCAGCACGTAGCCGCCCGTCCAGCCCATGATGTAGGCAAGGCCGCCATAGCCTGTCAGGTACAGCGTGCCGGCAACGCCGATGAAGGAGGCCACCGACATCCAGTCGGCGGCCGTGGCCATGCCGTTGTAGATGGCGGGCACGCGCCGGCCCGCCACGTAGTATTCCACCTGGTCCGAAGTGCGGCAGACGATGCCGATGCCGGCATACAGGCTGACCGTGACCAGCAGGAACACATAGCCGATCCAGTTGCGCGGCATGCCCAGGATCTCCGCCAGCGCCATCAGCAGGATCATCAGGGCGAATCCCGCCGTGTACAGCACGTAGATCCGCCGCAATCGGACTCGGAACTGATGGGGCGTGTCTCCGCTGAAAAACGGCATCAGCGGTGTTCTCCGGTCGTTTCCGCGCGCTCATCGGCGCGATTCATGACACGGGCGTAGACAGCGATGATGATGAGGTAGGCCAGCGGCGCGCCATAAGCGGCCATCCAGAACGCGAACGGCCAGCCGATGAAGTCGAAGCTCAGGCCGCGGGCAAAATAGGAAGGGACGAAGGTCAGCGCCACCCAGACGGCGAGCAATAGCGCGATCAGCCACAGGTTGCGGCGCCAATAAGGGGACGGTACGGATTTGGGATGTGAAAAACGCGATTCCGGCATAGCTAGGATGAGCGTGGCCCTACCTAAATATCGCGAAACGCGGCGCTTGAAAAGCCCCCTGCGGAAGCAATGCCGGCTTTTTATGCGACAACGGCTGGCACTACCAGGTGCCAGCCGTTGTGCGTTTTGCTTTTTTTCTGGGTACTGCTTTACTTTTTTTATGTACCGGTGCCGCCGGTATTTGCCCATGCAGGGCTTTGTCTCCTCACCTGCATGGGATGAGATTCTGCACCAGATGCGGGCTTGTCACACTAGGGGAATGCCCTAAGACAGCGCATTCATTTACATATTCACCGCACCATATAAGTGCATTTTCGACCGAAATTTCCAAATATTGGGATTTTCCCGGATTTTCTCCCTGATCCGCGCCTGGATTCCTCATCTCCCCGCCCTGGCTTCACGGCTTATCCATAGCCGTGCACGGCCCGGCCTAGCGATGCCCGGAACCGTGCACGCGCCACGGCGGCCGGTTTTTACGTTTTCTTTATCCCCCTCTTCCAAACCTATACCCCGTTTTTACCCCCCGCTCCGTAACCTGCCGGTGTCCTGATTGGTCGCTACACCTGCCGGCGCGCATCCGCCTTTGCCGCACAGGCCCGACGTTCGAGGGGAGCCCCGCTCCCGGGAGGAAAAAACGTGGACGCCATTTACATCGCCATTTTCGCCGCCATGGCCGGGCTGGCTTTCGCCCTGCTCCGGTTCTGCGAAGCCTTGTCTTCGGAAGAACAGCCATGAGCTCGCTCTACTGGTTGAGCGGCCTGACGGCCGCCCTGCTGTTCGTGTACCTGCTGGTCGCGCTGTTCAAACCGGAGAAATTCTGATGACCGCCGAATTCATCGGGCTGCTGGCCGTGTACCTGGCGGTCCTGCTCGCCATCGCGCCCCTGCTGGGGCGCTACATCCGCATCGCCATGGAGAACGGGCAGTCCCGGCTGACCGCCTGGGGCCGTCCGCTGGAGCGCGGCATCTACCGGCTGGCGGGAATCGACCCGCGGGCCGAGATGGGCTGGAAGCGGTACGCCCTGGCCGTGCTGGCCTTCAACATCGTGGGGATCGCGGCGGTCTACGCCTTGCAGCGCCTCCAGGGCGTGCTGCCCCTGAACCCGGCGGCGCTGGGCGCGGTATCGCCGGACTCGGCCCTGAACACCGCCATCAGCTTCGTCACCAACACCAACTGGCAAGGCTACGCCGGCGAATCGACGATGAGCTACCTGACCCAGATGCTGGCGCTGACGGTGCAGAACTTCGTCTCCGCCGCGACGGGCATCGCCGTGCTGTTCGCGCTGATCCGCGGCCTGTCGCGCCATTGCTCGGCCACTGTCGGCAACTTCTGGGCCGACATGGTCCGCTGCACGCTCTACGTGCTGCTGCCGCTATGCCTCGCGCTGGCGCTCGCCCTGGTCAGCCAGGGCGTGATCCAGAACGTCAGCCCCTACCTCGAAGCGCAGACGGTCGAGCCCGTGCACTACAGCCAGCCGCGCCTGGGCGCCCAGGGCCAGCCCGTGCTGGACGCACAGGGCCAGGCCGTCTCGGACCCCGCCGTGGCGCGCACGCAGGTGCTTGCCATGGGTCCGGTCGCTTCGCAGGAGGCGATCAAGCTGCTGGGCACCAACGGCGGCGGCTTTTTCAACGCCAATTCTGCGCACCCCTACGAAAACCCGACGCCGCTGGCCAACTTCCTGGAAATGCTGGCGATCCTGGCGATCCCGGCCGCCCTGTGCTTCACCTTTGGTGAAATGGTGGGCAGCCGGCGCCAGGGCGTCGCGATCCTGGCGGCGATGACCTTGCTGTTCGCCGGTTTCGCGCTGTCGACCGCCTACTTCGAGCAGCAGGCCAATCCGATGGCCGTCGCGGCGGGCGCCGACAGCGCCGCCGGCGCATTCTCGCCGGGCGGCAATATGGAGGGCAAGGAAACCCGCTTCGGCATCGCCGCCACCTCGCTGTTCGCGACGGTCACCACGGCGGCTTCCTGCGGCGCGGTCAACGGCATGCACGACTCCCTGAATCCGATGGGCGGCCTGTCGCCGATGCTGTTGATGCAGCTGGGCGAGGTGGTCTTCGGCGGCGTGGGCTCCGGCCTGTACGGCATGCTGGCGTTCGCCATCCTGGGCGTCTTCATCGCCGGCCTGATGATAGGCCGCACGCCCGAGTACCTGGGCAAGAAGATCGAAGCCTATGACATGAAGATGGTGTCGATCGTCATCCTGGCGACGCCCTTGCTGGTGCTGGGCGGCACCGCGCTGGCCGTGTCGGTGACGGCTGGCCAGGCGGGCGTGCTGAACCCGGGCATTCATGGCTTTTCGGAAATCCTGTATGCGCTGACCTCCGCCGCCAACAACAACGGCAGCGCCTTTGCCGGGCTGTCGGCCAACACGCCCTTCTACAACGTGCTGCTGGGCATCGCCATGTGGTTCGGCCGCTTCGCGATCATCGTCGCCGTCCTGGCGATGGCCGGTTCGCTGGCCGCCAAGCGCCGCCTGCCTGCCGGTCCGGGCAGCATGCCCACGACCGGCCCGCTCTTCGTGGTGCTGCTGATCGGCGCCGTGCTGCTGGTGGGAGCCCTCACCTACGTGCCCGCGCTGGCGCTGGGCCCCGTCGCGGAACACCTGGGATGAGGCCCGCCCCATACGCGCTGCGCGCACTGATGCATAGGCATTGCGAGCCGTGTGATTACGCCGCAAACAACTGGAATCGAAAGGCTGGGAAAGAAAATGGCCAAGATTGAAACCCCTATTTCCGGCGCCGGAGGCGGCAACGCCGTCGCCGCATCGAGCGGCGCCTCCGAGCGCGCATTCGGCATGTGGTCGCGCGCCCTGTTGGGCCCCGCGATGCTGGAGAGCCTGCGCAAGCTCTCCCCCTCCGCCCAATTGAAGAACCCCGTGATGTTCGTGGTCTACGTGGGCAGCATCCTGACGACCGTGCTGTGGGTCATGGCCCTGCGCGGCGCGGCGGAGGCCCCCGCCGGCTTCATCCTGGCGATCAGCATCTGGTTGTGGTTCACGGTGCTGTTCGCCAACTTCGCCGAAGCCCTGGCCGAAGGCCGGGGCAAGCAGCAGGCCGCCACCCTGCGCGGGCTGCGCACGACCGTGGAGGCCCGCCTGCTCAAGGGCTTTCGCGACGCGGACGCCAGCCGGGCCCAGCCGGCCGACTGGCGCGGCCGGGCCGTCAGTCAGCCCTCGGGCCTGCTGCGCCGGGACGACGTCGTGCTGGTTGAAGCGGGCGAAACCATCCCCGGCGACGGCCAGGTCGTGGCCGGCGTGGCCTCGGTGGACGAAAGCGCCATCACCGGCGAATCCGCGCCCGTGATCCGCGAATCGGGCGGCGACTTCTCCTCCGTCACCGGCGGCACGCGGGTGCTGTCGGACTGGATCTTCGTGCGAATCGCGGCCGATCCCGGCGAGAGCTTCCTGGATCGCATGATCGCCATGGTGGAAGGCGCCAAGCGCCAGAAGACGCCGAACGAGCTGGCGCTCACCATCCTGCTGGTGGGGCTGACGGTCGTGTTCCTGCTGGTCGTCGTCACCCTGATGCCGTTCTCGCTATACGCCGTGGCCGCCGCCGGCGGCGGCGCCGCCGTCACCGTGACGGTGCTGGTCGCCCTGCTCGTCTGCCTGATCCCCACCACCATCGGCGGCCTGCTGTCCGCCATCGGCGTGGCGGGCATGAGCCGGATGATGGGCGCCAACGTCATCGCCACCTCGGGCCGCGCCGTCGAAGCCGCGGGCGACGTGGACGTGCTGCTGCTGGACAAGACCGGCACCATCACGTTCGGCAATCGCCAGGCGTCGGCCTTCCTGCCCGCGCCGGGCGTGTCCCCGCGCGAACTGGCCGATGCCGCGCGCCTTGCCTCGCTGGCCGATGAAACGCCCGAAGGCCGCAGCATCGTCGCGCTGGCCGACAAGGCCCTGCACGCGCCGGCCGCCTCCATGCCAGGCGCGGAGTTCGTGCCCTTCACCGCGCAGTCGCGCATGAGCGGCGTGAACGTGGACGGCCGCATGATCCGCAAGGGCGCGGTCGATGCCGTGCAGTCGTGGCTGGAAGCGCAGGATGCGGCGGTGCCGCCGCAGGCGCTGCAGCTGGCCGAGGACGTGGCGCGGCGCGGCAGCACGCCGCTGATGGTGAGCGACGGCAGCCGCGCGCTGGGCGTCGTAGAACTGAAGGACATCGTCAAGCCCGGCATCCAGTCGCGCTTCGCCGAACTGCGCCGCATGGGCATCAAGACCGTGATGATCACGGGCGACAACAAGCTCACGGCCGCGTCCATCGCCGCCGAGGCCGGCGTCGACGATTTCCTGGCGCAGGCCACCCCGGAGGCCAAGCTCAAGCTCATCCGCGCCTATCAGGCGGAGGGCCGGCTGGTCGCGATGACCGGCGATGGCACCAACGACGCGCCCGCGCTGGCGCAGGCCGACGTGGCGGTCGCGATGAACTCGGGCACCCAGGCCGCCAAGGAAGCCGGCAACATGGTGGACCTGGACTCCAACCCCACCAAGCTCATCGAGATCGTCGAGATCGGCAAGCAGATGCTGATGACCCGCGGCGCGCTCACGACCTTCAGCGTCGCCAACGACGTGGCGAAGTACTTCGCGATCATTCCCGCCGCCTTCGCCACGGTCTACCCCCAGCTCAACGTGCTGAACGTAATGGGGCTGGCCACGCCCGCCTCGGCAATCCTGTCGGCCGTGATCTTCAACGCGCTGATCATCGTGGTGCTGATACCGCTTGCGCTCAAGGGCGTGCGCTACCGGCCGCTGGGCGCCTCCGTGCTCCTGCGCCGCAACCTGCTCATCTACGGCCTGGGCGGCCTGCTGGTGCCCTTCGCCGGCATCAAGCTGGTCGACATGGTGCTGGCCGCGCTGGGCTGGGTCTAGGCCGCTGACAACAAAGGAATCCTCATGAACCCGTCCATCCCTACGCCGCGCCGCGGCGGTATCCTGCGCCCCGCGATCACCGTCTTCGCGGCCCTGTCCCTGGTAACCGGCCTCGCCTACCCCTTCCTGACGTCGGGCATCGCCGCCGCCGTCTTCCCCCACGAGGCGGCCGGCTCGCTCATCGAACAGGACGGCCGCCTCGTCGGCTCGGAACGCATCGGCCAGTCGTTCAGCTCCCCGGGGTACTTCTGGGGCCGTCCATCGGCCACCGCGCCGATGCCGTACAACGCGGCCGGATCCGGCGGCTCGAACCTGGGGCCGCGCAATCCGGCGCTGGCCGAGGCCATCCAGGCCCGCATCGCGGCCCTGAAGGCGGCCGATCCCGACAACCCCGTGCCCGTGCCGGTGGAACTGGTCACCGCGTCCGGCAGCGGGCTCGACCCGCACATCAGCCCGGCCGCGGCGGCCTACCAGGCGGCGCGCGTGGCGCGCGCGCGCCACCTGCCCCGCGACCAGGTCGACGCGCTGATCAAGGCCCACACCGACACCCCCTTGCTCGGCGTGCTGGGCGAGCCCGCGGTCAACGTCCTGACGCTGAACCTGGCGCTGGACCGCTTGAGCGCTGGACGCTGAAGCCGCGGCGTATAGTTGCGGTCATGGCAGACACTGCGGGCGAGCGTCCCGATCCCGACGCCCTCTTGAAAACCCTGGACGACGCCGCGCGGCAGGCGGTGCGCGGCAAGCTTCGCGTCTATTTCGGATCTTCCGCCGGCGTGGGCAAGACCTACGCCATGCTGGTGGCGGCGCGCGCCCAGGCCGCCCAGGGCGCGGACGTGCTGGCGGGCATCGTCGAAACCCACGGCCGGCGCGAAACCGCCGGCCTGCTCGAGGGCCTGCCCGTGCTGCCGCTGAAGGAGGTCGCCTACCGCGGCCATCTCCTGAAGGAATTCGACCTGGACGGCGCGCTGTCGCGGCGTCCGGGCCTCGTGCTGGTCGATGAGCTCGCGCATTCGAACGCGCCCGGCTCCCGCCACGCCAAGCGCTGGCAGGACATCCAGGAACTGCTCGCGGCCGGCATCGACGTCTGGACCACGCTCAACGTGCAGCACCTGGACAGCCTGAACGAGGCGGTGGGCAGCATCACCGGCGTGCGCGTCTGGGAAACCGTGCCGGACGAGGTCTTCGACGCGGCCGACGAGGTCATCCTCGTCGACCTGTCCGCCGACGAACTGTTGCGCCGCCTGAAGGAAGGAAAGGTCTACCTGCCCGAACAGGCGCGCCACGCCACCCGCAATTTCTTCCGCAAGGGCAATCTGATCGCCCTGCGCGAACTGGCGCTGCGCCGCACCGCCGACCACGTTGACGACGATGTGCAGGCCTACCGCCGCGACCGCGCCATCGAACCCGTGTGGCGCACGCGCGAAGCGGTGGTCGCCTGCATCGGCCCGGACGTCGACGCCGAGTACGTCATCCGCAGCGCCCACCGGCTCAGCCAGCAGCTGGAATGCGACCTGCACGTCGTCACCATCGACACTCCGCGCGCGGCCCCGCCGCCCCAGGCGGAGCAGGAACGCATGCAGCGCAGCCTGGCCCTGGCGGACTCGCTGGGCGCCCGCAGCGAGACGCTGGCGGGCGGCGACATGGTCGACGCGGTCGTGCGCTACGTGCGCCGCCACAACATCACCAAGGCCATTCTCGGCCGCACCCGCGCCAGCGGCCTGGAGCGCCTGCGGCTGTCGCTGTCCGCCATACTGACGGCGGCCATCGCGCCGGGCTGGCTGTGGCGCCGCCACAGCTTCGCGGACATGCTGGCCGCGGGCTGCCCCGAGATCGACGTCATCCGCCTTGGCGCGCCGCCGCTCCCCGAAGGCCCCGCGCCCGGGCGCGACCCGCTCACGCTGGGTCGCCGCCCGCGCCCGGTCGGCGACGAGCGCGGCGCGCGGCCGCTGGCGGGCTACGCCTGGGCCCTGTGCTACTGCGCGGCGGCGACCGCGCTGTCGGCGCTGGCCTTCCCCGCCCTGCACCAGACCAACATCGTCATGCTGTTCCTGCTGGCGGTGGTGGCGGTCGCGCTGCGCCATGGCCGGGGCCCCGCCGCGCTGGCGTCGGTCGTCAGCGTCGGGCTCTTCGACTTCTTCTTCGTGCAGCCGCTCGCTTCGTTCGCCGTGTCGGACGTGCAGTACCTGCTGACCTTCGGCGTGCTGCTCGGCGTGGGGCTGCTGATCGGGCAACTGACCGCGGGCCTGCGCCTGCAGGCACAGGCCTCCGTCAAGCGGGAAGCCGACGCGCGCAACCTCTATGAGTTCGCGCGCGAACTGTCGTCCGCGCTGCTGCCTGAGCAAATCGTCGCGCTGGCGGGGGCCTTCGTGCACGCCACCTTCGGCTCGCGCTGCGCGCTGTACCTCCTGGGCATGGACGACCGCCTGAAGCTGGCGTCGCCTCCCGCCCCCGACATGCCGCCCCTGGAATCCGCCCTGGCGCAATGGGTCTACGACCACGGCAGGCCGGCGGGCGCGGGCACCGCCACGCTTTCCAACAGCGACCTGCTCTACCTGCCGCTCAAGGCGCCCATGCGCACCCGCGGGGTGCTGGCGCTGGCCGCTCCCCGCCGCAGCCTGTTCTCGAACCCCGATTCTCGCCGCCAGATCGAGGCCTACGCCACCCTGATCGCCATCGCGCTGGAGCGCCTGCACTACGTGGAAGTGGCGCAACAGGCCCTGGTGAGCATGGAGTCGGAGAAGCTGCGCAACTCGCTGCTCGCGGCCGTGTCGCACGACCTGCGCACCCCATTGACGAGCCTGGTCGGCATGACGGACACGCTGATGCGCCAGCAGGCGGCATTGCCGCCGGATTTCCACGACACCTTGCGCGCCATGCGCGATCAGGCGCAGCGCATGCATGCGCTCGTCGTCAACCTGCTCGACATGGCGCGGCTGCAGAACCGCGATACGCCGCTGCGCCTGGAATGGCAGTCCATCGAGGAGCTGGTGGGCGCCGCCCTTGGCGACCTGCGGGAACCCCTGGCCGCGCACCGCGTCGCGGTGGACAGCCTGTCGGATCTGCCACTGGTGGAGTGCGACGGCGTGCTGATCGAGCGCGTGCTGTGCAATCTGCTGGAGAACGCGGTCAAGTACACGCCGGCCGGCAGCGCCCTGCGCGTGCACGCCGCTGTCCAGGACGGCGAGCTGCGCGTGGCCGTCGCCGACAACGGCCCGGGCGTGGCGCCTGGCGCGGAACGGCGTATCTTCGAGAAATTCACGCGCGGCGACCGCGAATCCGCCACGCCCGGCGTCGGCCTGGGCCTGGCGGTCTGCGAGGCGATCATCGCCGCCCACCGCGGGCGGATCTGGGTCGAACAGGCGCCGGGCCAGGAGTCCGGCGCGCAGTTCGTCTTCACGCTTCCGCTGGGGTCCCCTCCTTCCCTCCAATCCGATCTCCCTTGAACGGCGCACCGCATGTTCGATTACCAGCCCACCGTCCTGATCATCGAAGACGACGCCAATATCCGGCGCTTCGTGCGCCACGCCCTGGAAAGCGAAGGCTGCGTGATCCATGAGGCCGACACGGTCAGGCGCGGGCTGATCGAGACCGGCACCCGGCAGCCGGATGCGGTGGTGCTGGACCTGGGCTTGCCCGACGAAGACGGAATGACCTTGATCCGCGAATTGCGCGGCTGGACCGAAGTGCCCGTGTTGGTCCTGTCGGCGCGCAGCGCGGAGGCCGACAAGGTCGCCGCGCTGGATGCCGGGGCGGACGACTACCTGACCAAACCCTTCGGGGTCAGCGAGTTGCTGGCCCGGTTGCGCGTCCTGCTGCGGCGGCATGCCCGCGGCGGTGCCGGCAATGCGTCGGAGATCGTCTTCGGCGACGTGCGCGTCGACTTCGCGCGCCGCGTCGTCGAGCGCGGCGGCGAGCACGTGCACCTGACCTCCATGGAGTACCGGCTGCTGGCCGCCCTGCTGGCGCACCGCGGCAAGGTCATGACGCATCGCGAGCTGCTGCGGGCGGTATGGGGGCCCGCGCACGTGGAAAGCGTGCACTACCTGCGCATCTACATGGGCCACCTGCGTCAGAAGCTGGAAGCTGATCCCGCGCAGCCGCTCTATCTGCTGACCGAGATCGGCGTGGGCTATCGCTTCGCGGGCTGAAGCTGCGCGCATTGACGCCGCGTTTACGCCCCGCCCGCAAGTCTTGTCTCGGCCTTTATGCCGTTCCTCCTATTGTTGCGATCCGATCCAACAACAGGAGATTCCCATGCCCCGCCACTCACGGGCCGCGGCCGCGCTGCTGGCCCTTGCCGCCGCGCACGCCGGCAAGGTCTGCGCCGCCGAAACGCCAAGCGTTGAAACGCCGGCCTCCGCTTCCCGCTATACGCTGACGGCCAACCTCACGCTGGCCAGCCAGTACCGCTATCGCGGCCTCATGCAAAGCAACAACAAGCCCGCCATTCAGGGCGGGTTCGACCTCGCCCACGCCAGCGGCTTCTACCTCGGCAACTGGAATTCCAGCATCAGCTGGCTCGACGACGCCGACAGCCGCGTCTCCGCCCCCGTGGAAATGGATGTCTATGGCGGCTACAAGGGCAATCTGGCCCGGGACGTTCCCGTCGACCTCGGCGTCCTGCAGTACTACTACCCCGGCGATTACCCGTCCCACTTCACCAGCCCCGATACCACCGAGCTGTACGCCGGCATCGGCTACGGCCCATTCATGTTCAAGTATTCCATCGCCCTGACCAATCTGTTCGGGTTTGCAGACAGCAAATACAGCCAGTACTTCGATCTGTCCGGCAATCTCGATACGGGCGTCTGGGGCCTGACGCTCAATGCCCACATCGGCCGCCAGGCGGTGCGCAATGTGGACAATGGCTCGTACGTGGACTGGAAACTGGGATTGACGAAGGACGTCGGCCAGAACCTGTCGGTATCGCTGGCCTATCTGGACACCAATGCCGACCGCGCCGTCTACACCAACAGCCGCGGCCGCGACATGGGCCGCGCCACCGGCCTGCTGTCGCTGACCAAGACGTTCTGATTCCGCCCGGGCGTTGACGCGCTTTTTACGCATCGCGCCCGCATTTATCGGCAGGATTTATGGCGCGGTTCCTATAGTGAAACCGTTATCAACCAACCGGATCCCCGGACCGCGGCAAGCCGCGTCCGTCCCGCCTCGAGCCATGATCCCCCGACTGGAAGTCCATCATTTCCCATCGCCGGCCAACCTGCCCGCGCGCGACGCGCAAGCGCAGCCCGACCGGGTTCTGCTCACCATCAGGATCGACACGCTGGACGCCCTGAACCTGCGGATAACGCTGCATCGCACTCTGGGCAGGCGCATCGGGGTCTACGTGATTTCCGTGGACCGCGCCCACGCGCAGAGCATTCTCCAGCTGCAGTGCGACCGCAGCCAGCTGGACACGCTGATGCACGCGGTGATGTCCGGCCTGCCGCGCGCGGAGTTCGGCGCGGTGCGTCCCTTGCCGGCGATGGCGGCGCGATAACCATGGACGCGCAGAAGACGACTCCGTTCGAAGGCATCTGGCTGCCCATGATCACGCCGATGCGCGCCGGCCACGTGGATCTCGACGCCGCCCAGGCGTTGGCGCGCTACTACCGCAACGCCGGTATCGCGGGCCTGGTATTGTTCGGCTCGACGGGCGAAGGCAACCTTTTGAGCATGCCGGAGAAGATCGGCATGATCGAAGCGATCTCCAGCGATCCCGATGCGCTGCCGCTGGTGTTCGGCGCGGGCGGCGTCGACACGCGCGGCGTGGCGGCCGCGATCCGGCGCCTGGACCGCTACCGCCCCGCCGGCTATCTGGTGCCGCCGCCCTACTACCTGGGGCCGTCCCAGGCCGGCATCCTGTGGCACTACCGGCAGATCGCCTGGGCCACGGAGCGCCCTATCATTCTGTACAACATACCCAAGCGCACCGGCGCCACGATGACGGTGCAGACCATGGAGACCCTGGCCGCGCTGCCCAATTTCAATGCCGTGAAGGAATGCAACCCTTCTGTGCTCGCCACGCTGAATTCGCGCGGCCCGCTGGCCCCGCTGTGCGGCGAGGACCTTGCGCTGCTCGATCATTTCCTGGCCGGCGGGCGCGGCGCCATTGCGGCCGCCGCGCACCTCTACCCCGACCGCTACGTCGAAATCATGCTGCTGGCCCGGGACGGGCACGCCGAGGCCGCGCGCGAACTGTTCGAGCCCTTGCGGGGCCTGATCCGCCTGCTGTTTGCCGAGCCCAATCCCGCGCCGATAAAGCGCGCGCTCGCCATGCAGGGCCTCGTCGCCGATGAACTGCGCATGCCCATGACGAACGCCTCCCGCGAACTGGGCGCGCGCCTGCAACGGGCGATGAGCATGGTGCAAGGCTCGCCCAGCCGGCTGCAGACCGCTTGAGCGCCGCGGCCGCGGCGCATCCTATGCCTTGCGCGGCGCCGCCTCTGCGGAGCGCGGCGTCGTCAGCGCGATCAGCGCCACGACGATCAGCGAGTACGTGGGTACGCTGCGCATATTGCGGAACATCATTTCCGTCAGGCTGTAGGCGCAATAGCCGAGACAGAACAGCAGGCCCATCTGCGCGCCCACGCGTATGACGCGATCATCGCTGGCCAGCCTGCGCAGGAAGACCCCTGCCGGCACCAGATACAGCGCCAGGATGCCCGCCAGGCCCAGCAGCCCGTATCCCGAGAGGGCCGCGAGCAGGTCGTTGTGCGGTTCGCCATAGCCTTCGACGACCTCGTGCGACACGATCCCTTGCTTCTCCAGCTGCAGGAGCTCGCCGCGGAAGTTGCTTGGCCCCACCCCGACGATGGGGCTTTTTTCGAACATCAGCAAGGAGGCGTGCCACAGCTGCAGGCGGATGCCGAACGAGGTGTCGCGGTCGGTCGAGGTCGCAAAGCCCTGCAAGTCGGTCCGGATCATGTGCATGCGGCTGCTGAAATTCCAGATGCCGACCGCGGTGACGGCCAGCACCACGGCCAGCGCCAGCGCGCAGTACAGCTTGTGGCGCCGGTTCCATCCATGCAGCCCGAGCAGGAAGACCACCGCCAGGATGGGAAGCAGCATCCAGCTGCTTCGCGTCTCGGACAACCAGGTGGCCCAGATGCTGAGCCCGGCGGCCAGCAGCTTGAGGGCATTCTCGGCGCGCGGCCAGCGCGTGCTGGCGCCCCAGCCCATGCTCAGCAGGGACATCATGCCGAACAGCAGCGTCAGGTTCGCGAAGGCAACGGCGTTATAGCGCCCGCCCACCTCGACCACGGCATTGCGGTCCGCTGTCATCATGATGGCGATCAACATCGCCGAGCCGGCGAGCGCGCCGGCCACGATGCTCCATTGGATCTGCCTGAGCCACTGCCGCGGCGCCCTCAGCAATAGCCATAGCACCGGCAGCGCCAATGCGAACCGCAGCAGTTTCTCAAGCTCCGAATCGCTCCAAACGCCGCGCGCCGCCGACGTGACGAACAAGCAAACCAGCGGCAGCAGCAAGGCCACGGCCATGGGCCACAGTGCCCGGAAATCCGCCGGCTCGTAGCGCCGGACCGCATTGGCGGCAAGCGCGGCCAGCGCAATCAGGCCAGCGAGATACACAATGGCCGGCCCGCCCACCGGGCTGGTCAACGCCAGCGCCGGCACCAGCAGCACCAGCCAGGTGGCCAGGGAAACGTACAGTCGGGGCACAACAATCAACCTGGAAAAAAGGCGGCATGCATATGCCGAACCGCTAGACAAAACCCGCCCGCCATGACGGCGGGCGGGTTTATGGGACGTGCAGGCGGGAAGCCGCCGATTACATGTTTTCGATCATGACCTGGCCGAAACCCGAGCAGGATACCTGGGTCGCGCCTTCGAGCAGGCGGGCGAAGTCGTACGTGACCTTCTTGGACAGGATGGATTTCTCCATGCTGGAGATGATCAGGTCGGCGGCCTCGGTCCAGCCCATGTGGCGCAACATCATTTCGGCCGACAGGATTTCGGAGCCCGGGTTCACGTAGTCCTTGCCGGCGTACTTCGGCGCGGTGCCGTGCGTGGCTTCGAACATGGCGACCGAATCGGACAGGTTGGCGCCCGGGGCGATGCCGATGCCGCCCACTTGCGCGGCCAGCGCGTCAGAGATGTAGTCGCCGTTCAGGTTGAGGGTGGCGATCACGTCGTATTCGGCGGGGCGCAGCAGGATCTGCTGCAGGAAGGCGTCGGCGATCACGTCCTTGACGATGATCTCGCGGCCCGTCTTCGGGTTCTTGAACTTGCACCACGGGCCGCCGTCGATCAGCTGGGCGCCGAACTCCTTCTGCAGCAGGGCATAACCCCAGTCGCGGAAGCCGCCTTCCGTGAACTTCATGATATTGCCCTTGTGCACCAGGGTCAGCGACGTGCGGTCGTTGTCGATGACGTACTGCGCGGCCTTGCGCACCAGGCGCTCGGTGCCTTCGCGCGACACGGGCTTGATGCCGATCGACGACGTGTTCGGGAAACGGATCTTCTTCACGCCGAGCTTCGTCTGCAGGAACTGGATCAGCTCCTTGGCCTGCTCGCTTTCGGCCATGTATTCGATACCGGCATAGATGTCTTCCGAGTTTTCGCGGAAGATCACCATGTTCGTCTTCTCGGGTTCGCGGACCGGCGAAGGCACGCCCTTGAAGTACGCCACCGGACGCAGGCAGACGTACAGGTCCAATTGTTGGCGCAGCGCCACGTTCAGCGAACGGATGCCGCCGCCGACCGGGGTGGTCAGGGGGCCTTTGATGGAAACCACGTAGTCTTTGACGACTTCCAGGGTTTCGTCGGGCAGCCACACGTCCGGGCCGTAGACCTTGGTGGCCTTCTCGCCGGCATAGACTTCCATCCAGTGGATCTTGCGCTTGCCGCCGTAGGCCTTCTGCACCGCCGCGTCAACGACCTTGATCATCACCGGAGTGATGTCGGCGCCCGTGCCATCGCCCTCGATGAAGGGAACGATGGGCTGCTCGGGCACATTCAGCGAGAAATCGGCGTTGACCGTGATCTTCTGGCCGCCGGCGGGAACCTTGATATGTTGATAGGACATGAATGCTCCATTTGCTCCGGGTGATTTTTCTGCACGCGCCGGCATCGGGAAGCGTCCGATTCCGCGGGGAATACCGTCCTCGAGAACCGCACACCGGATGGCGGATAGCAACCCATTCTATATCGCAAAGGGGCCGGCCGGCCCGGCGGCCCGCGCCGGGCGGTAAAATAATGCATCGACAGCCCGCCTTCCGTCCTCCGCAGATGTTCAATCCCTCCCGCGACCAAGTCCGCGAATTCTTTATCGAAACCTGGCGCAAGCACCGTGCCGCCGAGGTGCTGACCCCTCTCGAGGCCATCGCCCTGGACTGGATCATCGAGCACCCGGAATATCACGGCGACTTGGAAAACCCCGAAGCCATGACGGCGGAGTACGCGGTGGAAAAGGGGCGCACCAACCCTTTCCTGCACCTGTCCATGCACCTGGCCATCGCCGAGCAGCTGTCCATTGACCATCCGCCCGGCATCCGCAGCGCCTACCAGCAGCTGGTGGCCCGCAGCGACGCGCACCAGGCCGCGCATGAAATCATGGAATGCCTGGGCCAGGTCGTCTGGGAGGCGCAGCGGCTGGGCACTCCGCTGGACAGCGACACTTATATCGACCTGATCCGCCAACGCGTCGGACGCTGAACGCCGCGACCTCTCAGGGAAAACCATAAAAAAACCCTCGGCATGCCGAGGGTTTTTTTGTCGCCTGGCCGCCCCAGGACCAGCCCGCCCGGGTGGCGGCAAGCCCGCAAGGCAGCGGGCGGGCAAGGCCTATTTGCGCACGCCCAGGTCGCTCGGCTGCGCCGAAAGCCATGCCGCCACGTTGGAGATGTCCTGGTCCGACAGCTGCGTGGCGAAGGCGCCCATGATGGGGTTCTTGCGCACATTGGCCGTGGCCGCGCTGCCGGAGGCGCCGCGCTTGTAGGCCTTCAGGGCATGGACCAGATAGTCCGCGTGCTGCCCCGCCAGGACCGGGTAGGCCGGATCCACCGCCGTCTTGGCGTCGGCGCCGTGGCAGGATGCGCAATTGAATTTGTCGAATACGGCCTTGCCGGCCGCCAGTTCCTGGGCCTGCGCGGCAGTGCCTGCCATGGCCAGGGTCGCGCCCGCGAGGGCAAGCATGATGCGATTCATCTGTTTGCCCCTTATTTGAGATTCGAGTAGTACGCGGCAAGGTCGGCGATGTCCTGGTCGGACAGGCTGCCGGCGATGGCATCCATGGTGGGATGGCTGCGCGCGCCTTTCTTGTACTCGTTGAGGGCGGTTTCGATGTACTTGGCGTTCTGGCCAGCGATCATCGGAACGTGGTAAAGCTCGGGAAACGTCGCCTTGTAGCCTTCGATGCCGTGGCAACCGATGCACATGGAAACCTTGTCGCGGGCGTTCTGGACATTACCGACCGGTGCTGCGTCCGCAGCAACAGCCTGGCCGGCGATCGCACAGGATGCCATAGCGGCCAACACGGATAGCGTGTACTTCAGAGAGGTTCGCAACTTCATTGGAGTGGCTCTTCTTCGTATGGCTAAGGACTAGGGCCTGCTCTCAAGAAAAGGCCCTCGGCAAACACGTTGCGGGTCGAACCCAAAGCAAAACCGCCTGATTGTACGATAATTGCTCAGGATTAATACCTTACGATGGTATTGATCCCCATCAAACCACATATACCATCCGACCATGTCCGCAGCCCAGTCCGCCACTTCCGCCTCGCCTGACCGCTTCGACGGGACCGACAGCTATGTCGCCACCGACGATCTGAAACTTGCCGTGAACGCCGCGCTCGTCCTGCAGCGCCCGCTCCTGATCAAGGGAGAACCCGGCACCGGGAAAACCATGCTGGCGGAAGAGGTGGCGCGCGCGCTGGGCCGTCCGCTGCTGCAATGGCACATCAAGTCCACCACCAAGGCGCACCAGGGCCTGTACGAGTACGACGCCGTGTCGCGCCTGCGCGATTCGCAGCTGGGCGACGAGAAAGTCCGCGACATCCGCAACTACATCGTGCAGGGCACCTTGTGGCAGGCCTTCCAGTCGCCGGAGCCTGCCGTGCTGCTGATCGACGAGATCGACAAGGCCGACATCGAATTCCCCAACGACCTGCTGCGCGAGCTGGATCGCATGGAGTTCCACGTATACGAAACGCGCGAGACCATCTCGGCGCGGCACCGCCCGCTGGTCATCATCACGTCCAACAACGAAAAAGACCTGCCCGACGCCTTCTTGCGGCGCTGCTTCTTCCACTACATCCGCTTCCCCGACCGCGAAACGATGCGCGATATCGTGGCCGTGCACTATCCCGACCTGAAGCAGGACGTGCTGCGCGCGGCGCTGGACACCTTCTTTTCGCTGCGCGACGCGCCGGGCCTGAAAAAGAAGCCCTCCACGTCCGAACTGCTGGATTGGCTGCGCCTGCTGCTGGCCGAGGGCGCCACCGCCGCCGAGATCGACGCGCACACCGCCACGGCCGTGCCGCTGATGGCCGGCGCGCTGCTCAAGAACGAGCAGGACGTGCACCTGCTGGAACGCCTGGCGGCCATGACGCGCGGCGGCCAGCGCCGCTGATCCGCCATCCATGGGCGCCCGCAGATGCTGATCGACTTCTTCTACCACCTCAGGGCGCACAAGCTCCCCGTCTCGGTCAAGGAATACCTGACCCTGGTGGACGCCCTGCGCCAGGGCCTCATGGCGCCCACGCTGGATGATTTCTACTTCCTCGCGCGCGCCGCCCTCGTCAAGGACGAGGCGCTCTACGATCGCTACGACAAGGCATTCGGCGCGTACTACCGCGGCATTGCCGCCGCCCTGCCCCCGGGCAAGGAAATCCCGCTCGACTGGCTGATCAAGCAGTTCGAGAAGAGCCTTACGCCCGAGGAGAAGGCCGCGATCGAAAAGCACGGCTGGGACAAGCTGATGGAGCTCTTCAAAGCGCGCATGGAAGAACAGAAGGAACGCCATGCCGGGGGCAGCAAGTGGATCGGCACCGGCGGCACCTCGCCCTTCGGCAACGGCGGCTACCACCCCGAAGGCATCCGCGTGGGCGGCGAATCAGCCGGCAACCGCAGCGCGGTCAAGGTGTGGGACATGCGCCAATTCAAAGACTACGACGACCAGGTCGAACTGGGCACGCGCAATTTCAAGGTTGCGCTGCGCCGCCTGCGCCGCTTCGCCCGGCAAGGCGCCGACATGGAACTGGACCTGGACGACACCATCGCCAGCACCGCCCGCAACGCGGGCCACCTGGACCTGCGCATGGTTCCGGAGCGCCACAACACGGTCAAGGTGCTGATGCTGCTGGATGTGGGCGGCAGCATGGACGATCACATCGGACGCGTCGAGGAGCTGTTCTCCGCGGCCCGCAGCGAATTCCGCAACCTGGAAGTCTATTACTTCCACAACTGCCCATACGAAAGCCTGTGGCAGAGCAACCGCCGCCGCCAGAGCGAGCGCTTCGACACCTGGGACGTGCTGCGCAAGTACAACCCCGACTGGCGCCTGATCATCGTCGGCGACGCGACCATGAGCCCCTACGAAATCCTGCAGGCGGGCGGCTCGGTCGAGCACTACAACAAGGAGCCCGGCGCGGAATGGGTGCGGCGCCTGCTGGAAGCCTGGCCCAAGTCCGTCTGGCTCAACCCGGAGCCCACCGCATCCTGGCAGTACCGCCAGTCCATCGCGCTGCTGCGCGACATCATGCAGGGCCGCATGTATCCGGTCACGGTCGCCGGCCTGGAACAGGCCATGCGCACGCTATCGAAATAAGCCGCCGGCTCAGCCATCCACAGGCGTATCGGGCGTATCCAGCGTCAACTGGTAGAACGCCAGGTCCAACCAGCGCCCGAATTTGAAGCCGGCCTCGCGGATCGTGCCCGCATGCGTGAAACCGAGCCTCTCATGCAGGCGTATGCTGCCCTGGTTGGCCGCGTCGATGCCGCCGATCAGCACGTGGACCTGTCCGGCCCGCGCCCGCGCGATCAGCTCGCGCATCAGCGCTTCTCCCAGCCCGCGCCCGCGGAAGCGCCCGTCCACGTACACGGAATGTTCGACCGAATATTTGTAGGCCGGCCACGCGCGGAACGTGCCGTAGCTGGCGAACGCCATCAGTTCGCCGGCTTCGTTTTCGTATCCCACGACCGGGAAGCCTCCCTGCCGCTTCGCCTGGAACCAGGCCGCCATCGCTTCGCGCGGACGCGGTTTGTAGTCGTAGAGCGCGGTCGAGGTGGCGATCGCGTCATTGAAAATGGCGAGGATCTGGTCCGCGTGACGCTCATGCGTGCAGTCGACCAGGATGGCGCCTTCCGGCGCGCGCGTTTTGGCGTGCGTAGTCATGGCGAAAATTGTAGTGCGATGCCCGGGAACAAAAAAACCGGCGATACCCGCCGGTTCAGTGAAACATTGCCGCTTCTGGCCACTCTCAGGCGGCGCGGCTCTCCACAGATCGGTCGGCCGGAGGAGGCTGGCGCAGGCCCGGGCATTGGCGCCACGACAGTTCGTCGGCATCCATGTCCAGGTCGAACAGGTCGTTCGCGGCGGGCCAGGGATGGCTGCGCGCCGCGACGCCCTCCATCTCCAGCACGTGCCCGGCGAATCCCCTGGGAGATCCTCCGCACTCCGCAAAATATCGTTGTGTGCTCAGGTCCACCACATAGGTGGTCATGTCGTGGGTCAGTATGGCCACGAATTGGCCGTCATCACTGGCATAAGCGTACTGGAACTGCCCCTTGATCCCGTCTCCGCTCAGGCGGGTTCCGGTCAATTGGGACAGCGCACGCGTGACGATCTCGGTCAGCATGGGTCGTTCCTCCGAAAGATGCGCCGGCAGGATACCGGCAGCGAAGGCGCGAACGACAAGCGCCCGCGCCGCGCGCATCGGGCGGCGCCAGGCGTTGGACGGGAAGCCTGTAGGGGGCTATCGCGCATCCCGTCGGCGGACTGCTACTACGTCCTGGACAGCTTACACCCGCAGGCCGGGACACCTCAAATCGGCCCTTGCGGCCGCAGGGTCGCGGCCTCCGGGGCCTTCCGTCACCCCAAGGCGACCGGCGCCTCGCCCGAGTCTGCGTCACCGTTTTTCTGCGCGCGCCAGTCCTCTCGGCCGATCCGATAGAGCACGTGCTGGCGCAGCGGGCTTCCCTCCGGCACGGCGGGATGGTCGAAAAAGGCCTGGTCCGCCTTCATGCCCAGGCGCTCCATCACCGCCCGCGAGCGCTGGTTTCCCGTCACGGTAAAGGCCACGATTTCAGCCAGCCCCACCTGTTCGAACCCCACTTTCAGCGCGGCCGCGGCCGCCTCGCTGGCATAGCCCTTGCCCCAGTGCTGCCGC
The DNA here is from genome assembly GCF_050285585.1 of Achromobacter sp. GTDB lineage: Bacteria > Pseudomonadota > Gammaproteobacteria > Burkholderiales > Burkholderiaceae_B > Achromobacter. Next base: position 138,161 of record NZ_JBLZXF010000003.1, read on the forward strand.
GCCAGGCGCCAGCCGATCTCCACGCCGGGGGCGAATGGCAGCGTGGGCGGCAAAGGCTTGATGCCCACGAAACCGATGAATGGCGCGAGGCCCGGCGCCTCCACCGCCCAGAATCCCCAGCCGTGCTCGTCGATGCCGGCGGCCAGCCGGTCCGCCAGCGCGTCGCTCTCGGCCGCGGTCAGGGGCAGCAGGTACTCGGTGACCCGGGAATCGCCATTCAGCTCCGCGAACGGCGCGCGGTCGTCCGCCCGCCATTGCCGCAGCACCAGGCGCGGCGTTTCGACTGCGATGGATATGGACATTCCGGATTTCCTTGCCTTGGGGCCTGGGGACACGCTTCGCGGCCCCTGAACCATTGCCAACGTATACACTCCAACGGATTCTGCCATGCCAAAGGAATTGTCCGCCATGCGCCTGTCCCTATCGAAGCTGCCGCGCCCGCTGGGCGCGCTGCTGTTTACCTCCTTCCTGGCCTTCCAGGCCGGGGCCGCCAGCCTGCCGGCCGGCGTCTCGGAGGCCGCCTCGATCGAAGGCATCACCGAATACCGCCTGGCCAACGGCCTGCGGGTGCTGCTGGCCCCCGACGAATCCAAGCCTTCCACGACCGTCAACATGACCTACCTCGTGGGCTCGCGCAACGAGAACTACGGCCAGACGGGCATGGCCCACCTGCTCGAACACATGCTGTTCAAAGGCACCTCGACGACGCGCAACGCCATGGGCGAATTCTCGCGCCGCGGCCTGCAGGCCAATGGCTCGACTTCCAGCGACCGCACCAATTACTTCGCCAGCTTCGCGGCCAATCCCGACACCCTCAAGTGGTACCTGGGCTGGCAGGCCGACGCCATGGTCAATTCCCTGATCGCCAAGGAAGACCTGGACTCGGAAATGACCGTGGTCCGCAATGAAATGGAAAGCGGCGAAAACAGCCCCTTCCGCATCCTGATGCAGAAGATGCAGTCCGTGGCGTTCCAATGGCACAGCTACGGCAAGAACACCATCGGCGCCCGTTCCGATGTCGAAAACGTCGACATCGCCCAACTGCGGGCCTTCTACCATGAGTACTACCAGCCCGACAACGCGGTGCTGATCGTTGCGGGCAAATTCGATCCTCAGTCGACGCTGGCCGACATCGAGGAAACGCTGGGCAAGCTGCCCAAGCCCGATCGCAAGCTGCCGCCCGAATACACAGTCGAGCCCGCCCAGGACGGCGAACGTTCCGTAACGCTGCGCCGCGCGGGCGGCACGCCGCTGGTGGCCGCCATGTACCACATCCCCGCCGCGGGCAGCCCCGATTTCGTGCCGCTGGACCTGGCCGCCACCATCCTGGCGGACACGCCTTCCGGCCGCCTCTACCATGCCCTGGTCCCCACCAAGCTGGCCTCGGGCGTGTTCGGTTTCACCATGGAGAACCTGGACCCCGGCCTGGCGATGTTCGCCGCCCAGCTGACGCCGGGCAAGAGCCTGGATGCCGCGATGACAGCGCTGACCGGCGCGCTGGAGTCCCTGGGCAAGAAGCCGTTCACGCAGCAGGAGCTCGACCGCGCCCGCAGCAAGTGGCTGACCGCCTGGGAGCAGACCTACAGCGATCCGGAGCAGGTCGGTATCGCGCTCTCCGAAGCCATCGCCGCCGGCGACTGGCGCCTGTTCTTCCTGCAACGCGACCGCGCGCGCAAGGCCACGCTGGCCGAGGTTCAGCACGCCGCGACCTCCTACCTGGTGCAGAGCAACCGCATCGAAGGCCGCTACATTCCCACGGACAAGCCCGTGCGGGCCCCGCAGGCGCAGCGCGTGGACCTGACGGCCGTTTTCAAGGACTACAAGGGCGATCCGGATTTCAAGGCTGCATCCGCCTTCGACCCCTCGCCCGAGAACATCGACAAGCTGACCCAGCGCAAGAAGCTGGACCTGCCCAATGGCCCCGTGCAGCTGGCGCTGCTGCCCAAGGCGACGCGCGGCAACCGCGTGCAGGCGCAGATGCTGATCCAATTCGGCAACGAGAAAGACCTGCGCGGACAGCGCGTGAATGCCAGCGCGGCGGCCGACCTGCTCTCGCGCGGCACGGCCAAGCTGTCGCGCCAGGACATCCAGGACCGCCTGGACGCGCTGCAGGCGGAGCTGGGCTTCAACGGCAGCGGCACCACGCTGAAGATCGCCATGTCCACCAAGGGCGAGAACCTGCCCGCCCTCACCGCGCTGGCGCTGGACATCGTCCGCAACGCCAACTTCCCTCAGGAACAGCTGGAGGAATACCAGCGCCAGATGGAAACCTCGATCCGCAACGCCATGACCGAGCCCTCGGCCCTGGCCGGCCGGGCCATCGCCCGCCAGGACAATCCCTGGCCCGCCGATGACCTGCGCTATGTTCCCACCTTCGAGGAGGCGCTCGCCAGCGCGCAGGGGCTCACGCGCGACGCTCTCGTCAAGTTCCACGCCAAGTTCTATGGCGCGGGCAATATCGAGTACTCGGCCGTCGGCGACTTCGAGCCCGAGGCCGTGGAAAAGGCGCTGAAGACCGGGTTGGCCGGCTGGAAGAAGGCGCCCGCCTACACCCGCGTTCCCAACCCGTACCGCGACGTCCCCGCCAGGCAGTTCGACATCGACACGCCCGACAAGGCCAATGCCTTCTACATATCGCGCATGCCGCTGAAGCTGCAGGACACGGATCCTGACTATGCCGCGCTGTACCTGGGCAACTACCTGTTCGGCGCATCGGAAACCTCGCGCCTGTGGAACCGCGTGCGCGAAACCGAGGGGCTGTCCTACAACGTGCGCAGCTCGCTGTCCGTTTCGTCGTTCGAGCCCGCCGCAAACTGGACCATGTATGCGATCTACGCGCCGCAGAATCGCGAACGCCTCGAAAAGGCGATCGGCGAGGAACTGGCCCGCGTGCTGAAGGAGGGCTACACGGACAAGGAAATCTCGGACGGCATCAACGCGCTGCTGAACTACCGCAACCTGGCGCGCGCCCAGGACGACGTGCTGGCCAGCACCTGGCTGGACTACCTCCAGCGGGGCCGCACCTTCGCCTGGTCCGCCGAAATGGACAAGAAGATCTCGGCGCTGACGGCCGACGAAGTCAACGCCGCCCTGCGCAAGTACCTGCGCCCGGACGGCTTCAGCACGGCGGTGGCCGGGGACTTCAAAAAGAAGACTGCCCCCTGACGGCCCGCCCCGCCCTACGAAAGCCCCGCTCCGGCGGGGCTTTTTTTGGCATGTACGCCCTGCCCTGCTAGCAACTCGGCCTGAGTGGCCCCCGAGACAATGCCACTCATGGCAATAATATTTGGAAAAAAGCTAATTACTCGAATATTTGGAAAGATGTTTTCAAGAAATACGGGTTTATCCCAGGTGGGATAGCGATCACAATTCAGTCATCGGGAACAAACAACGAACCACGACGGAGGGCCGCCGGATTCGGTCCCCACACAAAGACGAATTGGAGGTCTACCATGAAAAGCCTAACCACCACCCTTCTTCTGTCCCTGGCCCTGGCGGGCGTCGGCGCGCAAGCGGCCGGCCTGGAACAAGCCAAGAGCAGCGCCCAGGTGGCGACCGAATTGCAGGAAGCCAAGGCCAGCGGCCAATACACCTTCGGCGAGCTGGATTATCCGCCCGCCCGGCCGCAAACGACGGGCCTGAGCTCGCAGGAAGTGCAATCGCAACTGCAGCAGGCCAAGTTCAACGGCCAATACACGTTTGGCGAACTCGAATACCCGCCCGTCGCGACGGCGTCGGCCAGCGCCAAGTCGCGCGCCGACGTCCAGGCTGAACTGGCGCAAGCCAAGGCCAGCGGCCAATACACGTTCGGCGAGCTGGAATACCCGCCGATCTCCCGGTGAGCTGCTTGCTGTGGCCCGGCCGGCCTCGGGCGGCATCATGGCTTGAGGCCGGTTTTTTCCGGCGACGGCAGCGGTCGATGTAGCAGCAGAAGTAGCAGTAGTAGCAGTTGAAGTTGCTGTAGCAGTAGCAGTAGCAGTTGAAGTAGAAGTGGCAGTACGACCGCGGCGCAAGCCGCGGTTTTCTTTTGCGCCCCCCTTGGGCGATGACGGACGAAAAAAAGCCGCGACGGTTGTCGCGGCTTTTTGCCTGGTCAGGCGGTTCAGCTGAAGAACTCCTTCACCCGGTCCGTCCACGATTTGCTCTGCGGCGAGTGGCGGTCGCCGCCATCGTTCAGCGAAGCCTCGAACTGGCGCAGGATGTTCTTCTGGTCGTCGCTCAGCCGCACCGGCGTTTCGACCACGACGTGGCAGTACAGATCTCCCGGATAGCTGCCCCGCACTCCCCGGATGCCCTTGCCGCGCAGGCGGAATGTCTTGCCGGACTGCGTGCCCTCGGGAATCGAGATCTCGGCCTTGCCGCCCAGCGTCGGCACCTGGAGCTCGCCGCCCAGGGCGGCCGTGGTGAACGGGATGGTCAACTCGCAGTGCAGGTCATCGCCATCGCGCTGGAAGATCTTGTGCTGCTTGATGTGGATTTCCACATACAGGTCGCCCGGAGGCCCGCCATTGATGCCGGGCTCGCCGTTGCCGCTGGAGCGGATGCGCATGCCGTCGTCGATGCCGGCCGGAATCTTGACCTGGAGGGTCTTGTTGCGGCGGATGCGGCCCACGCCGTCGCAAGCCTGGCAGGGATCCGTGATCTCCTTGCCGTTGCCATGGCAGGTCGGGCAGGTTTGCTGCACGCTGAAGAAACCCTGCTGCATGCGCACGGCGCCGGAACCGCCGCAAGTGCGGCAGGTCTTGGGCGAGGTGCCGGGCTTGGCGCCCGAACCGTGGCAGGTATCGCAGTTTTCCCAGCTGGGCACGCGGATCTCGGTATCGAAGCCCGCCGCGGCCTGCTCCAGCGTGATCTCCAGCGCGTATTTCAGGTCGGCGCCGCGGTAGACCTGCGGGCCGCCGCCACGACGGCCTCCGCCGCCCCCGAAGATTTCGCCGAAAATATCGCCGAACGCGTCGGCGAACCCGCCGCCCATGCCGCCGCCCATGCCGGCGGCGTTGGGATCCACGCCCGCATGGCCGTACCGGTCATACGCGGCGCGCTTTTGCTCATCGCCCAGGACCTCGTAGGCTTCCTTGGCTTCCTTGAACTTCTCTTCGGCTTCTTTGCTGTCCGGATTGCGGTCCGGATGGTATTTCATGGCCAGCTTTCGATAGGCCTTCTTGAGTTCGTCGTCCGAGGCGTTCTTGGCCACACCCAGGACGTCGTAATAGTCGCGTTTTGCCATGATCCGTGGGCTCGAAAACGAGCCTTCTTTTCAGTGCTACAGAATGAGTACGCCCGGTAGGCGGATTTCTCCGGCTACCGGGCGGCAGAGGCAGGTCAGCGCCCGGCCATTATTGGTCGCGCTTGACTTCCTTGAAGTCGGCGTCGACGACGTTGTCGTCCACCGGCTTCGCGTTGTCGGCCGCTTGCTGCTGGCCGGCGGCTTGCTGCGCCTGCATGTCGGCGTACATCTTTTCGCCGAGCTTTTGCGATGCGGTCGACAGGGCTTCCACCTTGGCGTCGATCGCGGCCTTGTCGCCTTCCTTCAGCGTGTCTTCCAGGTCCTTGATGGCGGCTTCGATGCTTTCCTTTTCGGAAGCTTCGAGCTTGTCGCCGTACTCGGTCAACGACTTGCGGGTGGCATGCACCAGCGCATCGGCCTGGTTGCGCGACTGGGCCAGTTCGGCAACGCGGTGATCTTCCTCGGCGTTGGCCTCGGCATCCTTGACCATGCGCTGGATCTCGTCTTCCGACAGACCCGAGTTGGCCTTGATGGTGATCTTGTTTTCCTTGCCGGTGCCCTTGTCCTTGGCGGACACGTGCAGGATGCCGTTGGCGTCGATGTCGAACGTGACTTCGATCTGCGGCATGCCGCGCGGCGACGGCGGGATCCCTTCGAGGTTGAACTCGCCCAGGGCCTTGTTGCCCGCGGCGATTTCGCGCTCGCCCTGGAACACCTTGATCGTCACGGCCGGCTGGTTGTCGTCGGCGGTCGAGAAGGTCTGCGAGAACCGGGTCGGGATCGTCGTGTTCTTCTGGATCATCTTCGTCATCACGCCGCCCAGGGTTTCGATACCCAGCGACAGCGGCGTCACGTCCAGCAGCAGCACGTCCTTGCGGTCGCCCGACAGCACGGAGCCCTGGATGGCGGCGCCAGCGGCGACGGCTTCATCGGGGTTCACGTCCTTGCGCGGATCCTTGCCGAAGAATTCCTTCACCTTCTCCTGGACCTTGGGCATGCGGGTCATGCCGCCGACCAGGATCACGTCGTCGATGTCGGAAACCTTCACGCCGGCGTCCTTGATGGCCACGCGGCAGGGCTCGATCGTGCGTTCGATCAGTTCTTCGACCAGCGCTTCCAGCTTGGCGCGCGTGATCTTCAGGTTCAGGTGCTTCGGACCCGAGGCGTCCGCCGTGATGTACGGCAGGTTGATTTCGGTCTGCTGGGCCGAGGACAGCTCGATCTTGGCCTTTTCGGCGGCTTCCTTCAGGCGCTGCAGGGCCAGCACGTCCTTGGACAGGTCGACGCCCTGTTCCTTCTTGAACTCGCCGATGATGTAGTCGATGATGCGCTGGTCGAAGTCTTCGCCGCCCAGGAAGGTGTCGCCGTTGGTCGACAGCACTTCGAACTGCTTTTCGCCATCGACGTCGGCGATTTCGATGATGGACACGTCGAACGTGCCGCCGCCCAGGTCATAGACGGCGATCTTGCGGTCGCCCTTTTCGGTCTTGTCCAGGCCGAACGCCAGCGCCGCGGCGGTGGGTTCGTTGATGATGCGCTTGACTTCCAGGCCCGCGATGCGGCCGGCGTCCTTGGTGGCCTGGCGCTGGCTGTCGTTGAAGTAGGCGGGCACGGTGATGACGGCCTCGGTCACTTCTTCGCCCAGGTAGTCCTCGGCGGTCTTCTTCATCTTGCGCAGCACGTCGGCCGACACTTGGGGAGGCGCCATCTTCTTGCCGCGCACTTCCACCCAGGCGTCGCCGTTGTCGGCCTTGACGATGGCGTAGGGCATCAGGTTGATGTCCTTCTGCACCGCCTTTTCCTCGAACTTGCGGCCGATCAGGCGCTTCACCGCGTACAGGGTGTTCTTCGGGTTGGTCACCGCCTGGCGCTTGGCCGGCGCGCCGACCAGGGTTTCGCCATCGTCCATGTAGGCGACGATGGAGGGAGTCGTGCGAGCGCCTTCCGCGTTTTCAATGATTTTGACCTGCCCGCCGTCCATGACAGCCACGCAGCTGTTGGTCGTGCCCAGGTCAATGCCAATAATCTTGCTCATGGTGGGTTACCTTGATTGAATCTATGAAAATAGGGAGAAACTTCTTGTCCCCACGTAACTGGGGCTGCCCGCAGGGTTTTTCAAGACACCCGGCTCGAATTTTCCGATGCCGCTTCCTGCAGGCGCCGGACCGCCGCCGTGAACTGGGGCAGTCCGGGCCAGCCTGTAATGCGCCCTAGGCGCTTTCCGGCCCGATACATCACGAAAGTGGGGACGCCATGCAGCGAAAAACGCCGGCCCAGCGGTTCGTCGGCGTAGACGTCGGCCTCGAACCAGGTCAGGCCCAGGCCCAGCAGCGCGTCCTGGTGCAGCAGCGCGGCCTGCTTGAAAAGATTGCAGTTATAGCAGTCCTGGCCCCACAGGAACACGCAGCGCAGATCTTCCCCGGGCGCCTGGACCACGGCCGCGTCGAAACCCTGGGTATCGACGTGGCGCATGCCGAACGCCTGGAAAACCTGGGCGGGGTCGAAGCGGGGGGTCGTCATGGCGCGCGGGCCGTTCAGCCTTGACCGGCGGATACCACCACCAGCGCCGGGCGCAGCGTCCGGTCGGCGATGGAATAGCCCTTTTGCAGCAGCTGAACCACGGTATTGGCGGGCTGCTCGTGGGGAATGGACGAAATCGCCTGGTGCAGGTGCGGGTCGAATTTGTCGCCCTGCGCCGGCGCGATGTCCTTGAGCAGATTGCGTTCGAAGGCGGCCGTCAGCTGCTTGAGCGTCACTTCCACGCCTTCCCGCAGCGCGTCGACCGTCTGGTCAGGCTGGGCCAGGGCGGCTTCCAGGCTGTCTTTCACGGGTACCAGGCTTTCGGCGAACGATTCGATGCCGAACTTGCGTGCCTTGGACACGTCTTCCTGGGCGCGGCGGCGCACGTTCTCGGCTTCGGCCTGCGCGCGCAGAAGCTGGTCGCGCTGCTCATTGACGGTGGCTTGGGCGGCGTCCAGCTGGGCGCGCAACTCGTTCAGCTCGGCCTGCGCGGCGTCCTGGTCGGCGGGGGCCGCGTCGGCGTTCTGGCCGATTTCAGGCGCCTGGTCCGCAGGCTCGTGGGGTGCCGTCATGGGGAATCCTCCAAAAAGAATGGCTTTCGCAGACATGAATGGGGGCCAATACCCCTATTTCAAGCCCGGGAAAGCGAAATATTCCCTGGAGGCGCCCCGGGGCCGCCCTCCTGGCCGCCTACTTCCGGGGAGGCTGCGCCGGCGCGGCCGGATCGCTGGCCGGGAAGGTCTCCTTCAGCGCACGGTCCACGCGCTTTTCGTCTTCGTCGGGATCGGGGTGGACCGCGATGGGGTCGCTGGCCGGGAAGGTCTCCGCAAGCGCCTCGTCCAGTTCGTGCTCGACCTGATCCTCGCTCACCGGGGTGCTAACCGTCCCCTTTTTCACTACCTTGCCAGTCTTGGGATCATGGTGCATGCGCCTTCTCCTTCAAGTCCGTGATTGCGTGGGCCACCCCTGCAAGTGCCGTGCCACCAGGCCAGCCAGCCCCGCGATCCAGGCAGGATCGTCATTGATCGCGGGGATGTAGCGGAATTGCCTGCCGCCCGCCCCGATGAATGCGTCGCGGCATTCCAGGCTGATCTCTTCCAGGGTTTCCAGACAGTCTGCCACAAAACCCGGGCACACCACATCGACCTCGGTGGTGCCCGCCGCCGCCAGCGCCTTCAGCGTGGGTTCCGTATAGGGCTCGAGCCAGCGGGCGGAGCCGAAACGGCTCTGGAAAGTCACCTCGATCTGCCCGCGCGGCAACGACAGGCGCTCGGACAAGAGCCGCGCGGTATCCATGCAATCGCGGTAATAGGGATCGCCCAGCTCGATCGAATAGCGCGGCAGGCCGTGGAAGCTCATGACCAGCTTCTGGGGCTTGCCATGCTCCTGCCAATATCGCTCGATGCGGCCCGCCAGCGCGTCCAGATAGCCGGCCTCTTCGTGGAAGCGCTTGATGAAGCGCAGTTCGGGCTGGTCCCGCAGGCGGCTGGCATGGCGGGTCACCGCGTCCACCACCGTCGCGGTCGTGGACGCGGCGTATTGCGGATAGAGGGGAACGGTCAGGATGTGTTCGCAGCCTTGCGCGCGCAACCGCGAAATGGCATCGGGGATGGACGGGTTGCCGTAGCGCATGCCGAGCTCCACCACGGCATCGATCCCTGCCTCCTCCAGCGCGGCGCGCACGCCGTCGGCCTGCCGCTGGCTGTAGACCATCAGCGGCGACCCTTCCTTCAGCCAGACCCCGGCATAGCGGGGTTCCAGCTTCTTCGGCCGCATCGTCAGGACCAGTCCGTGCAGGATCGGCTTCCACAGATAGCGCGGGATTTCGATCACGCGGGGGTCGGACAGGAATTCGCCCAGGTACTTGCGTATGTCCTTCTTGGCCGGCGTGTCCGGCGTGCCCAGGTTCGCCAGCAGGACGCCGACCTTGCCGGGACCGCGCGGCGGCGGGTTTTCATCGAAGGGGTCGTCCTGCTCGGGCTCGGGCAGGTAGCGTTCAGGCCACAAGTACTTGAACAGGCGAAGAAACACAAAAACTCCCCTTCCTCCGCAAGGAGGATGTCGCTTTGAATGGGCCTACTGGTTGTGGCTGAGGGCGTTGGAAAGCAGGCGGGCCGTGATGTCCACGATGGGGATGACGCGCTCGTACGCCATGCGCGTGGGACCGATCACGCCAAGCGTGCCGACCACCTTGCCGTCCACCCCATAGGGCGCGGTGATGACGGAGACCTCCTCCATCGGCACCAGTTGCGAATCGCCGCCGATGTAGATCTGCACGCCCTGGGCCCGGCTGGAGACATCCAGCAGCTGCAGCAGATCGGTCTTTTTCTCGAACAGCGAGAACATTTTGCGCAGACGGTCCATGTCGGACGCGATGTCGGTCACGTCCAGCAGCTTGCGCTCTCCCGAGATCACCATGGCGTCGCCGTCCTCGGCCGCCTCCGCGCTGGCCTCGACGGCCGCCTGCATCAGACGCGAGATGTCCTCTCGCAGCTGGGCCAGCTCGGTGGACAGGGTCTGGCGCACGACGTTGAAGGACTTGCCGGCGAAATGCATGTTGAAGAAATTGCCGGCCTCCAGCAGTTCCGCCTCGGAGTAGTCGCGCTGGACGAAAAGAATGCGGTTCTGGACGTCGCCGTCGGGCGTCACGATGATGAGCAGCACCCGCTTGTCGGACAGGCGGATGAATTCGATCTGGCGGAACACCTGCGCGCGCTTGGGCGTCAGCACCACCCCGGCGAACTGGGTCAGGTTGGACAGCAGCGCCGCCGCCGCGTTGACGGCCCGCGTGGGCTCCGCCGCGGCCAGCATCTCGCCCATGTTGTGTGGCTCCAGCTGGTAGGACTGCACCGCCAGCAGGGAATCGACGAACATGCGGTAGCCCCGCGGCGTGGGTATGCGGCCGGCGGAGGTATGCGGACTGTGGATCAGGCCCAGTTCTTCCAGGTCCGCCATGACGTTGCGGATCGTGGCGGGGGACAAATCGAAGACTTTCGATAGCGTCCGCGAGCCGACTGGCTGCCCATCGGCGATATAGCGTTCGATCAACGCTTTCAGTAGTGCGCGTGCACGGTCATCCATAACAGGTATTTTAGGGAAACTTTTCCAATTGAGGCGATTTTTGTCCCGCAAGCCGATATGCGGCCCCATATAATCGGCTAAACAGCCCATTCCGGGCGGGTTGCGGCCTTATGGCCCGCCCTTTTTGGATTCGCAAGCCGCCATGCACTTTCCTACCGTCGCCCTGATCGGCAGATACCAGGACACCGGCCTGGACACACCGTTGAGAGCACTTGCCCACGCGCTGGCGCAGGCCGGCCGGCACGTGCTCATCGACGCCGACACGGCGCGCAATACCGGGCTGACCGAATACCCCGTCGCCACGCTCGAGGAAATCGGCAAGAACGCCTCGCTGGCCGTCGTGATGGGCGGCGACGGCACCGTGCTGGGCGCGGGCCGCCACCTGGCTCCCTACGGCGTGCCGCTGATCGGCATCAACCACGGCCGGCTGGGCTTCATCACCGACATTGCGCTGCAGGACGCGCATGGCGCCCTGGCGCGCGTGCTCGAAGGCAGCTTCCAGATCGAAGAGCGCACGCTGCTGGAAGGCAGCGTGTGGCGCGGCGACCAGAAAATGTATTCCGCCACCGCCCTGAACGACGTGGTCCTGAACCGCGCCGGGCGCGGCGGCATGATCGAAGTGCGGGTGGAACTGGACGGCGCCTTCATGTACACCCAGCGCGCCGACGGCCTCATCATCGCCACGCCCACCGGCTCCACCGCCTACGCGCTGTCGGCCAACGGCCCGATCCTGCACCCCGGCATGAACGCCATGGTGCTCGTGCCCGTGGCGCCGCAAACGCTGTCCAACCGCCCGATCGTGATCCCCGACACGGGCGTGCTCAACATGACCCTGACGGCCATGGGCCGCGTGGAAGTCGGCGCCAGCGTGCACTTCGACATGCAGACCTGGTCCGACCTGCAACCGGGGGACCGCATCGTCGTGCAGCGCGCGCCGTACGTGATCCGCTTCGTGCACCCCGAGGGCTACAGTTTCTTCTCCACGCTGCGCCGCAAGCTGCACTGGAACCTGATGCCCCAAGCCACCGACAACGTAGAGTAGTAAGCGCCCCGACATGCTGCGCACCCTGCATATCCGCGACTTCGTCATCGTAGAACAGACCGAGATCCATTTCGGCCCCGGCTTCACCGTCTTTTCCGGCGAGACCGGCGCGGGCAAATCCATCCTGGTGGACGCCCTGGCGCTGGCGCTGGGCGAACGGGGCGACGCCAGCATGCTGCGCGAAGGCGCGCCGCGCGCCGACATCACCGCCGTCTTCGATACCCCTCCTGCCCTGCATGCCTGGCTGGAGGAACGCGAGATCGACGCCGACGCCGAACTGTCGTTGCGCCGGGTCATCGACGCCCAGGGCCGCAGCCGCGCCTACATCAACGGCACCCCCGCCACCGTCGCGCAGCTGCGCGAACTGGGCGACAGCCTGGTCGACATCCACGGCCAGCACGCGCACCAGAGCCTGATGCGGCCCGACGCGCAGCGCGACCTCCTGGACGCCCATGGCGGCCACGGCGATCTGCGGCTTGCGGTCGGCCAGGCCTGGAAGCAATGGCGCGCATTGTCGCGCCAGCTGGAGTCCGCCGAAAAAGACGCCGAGAGCCTGGCTTCCGAGCGCGACCGCCTGCAATGGCAGGTCGACGAACTGGACCAACTGGCCCTGGGCCCGGACGAATGGGAATCCCTGCAGTCCGAGCACACGCGCCTGTCGCACGCGCAATCCCTGCTGGACGGCGCCACGCAGATCCTCGACGCCCTGGACGGCGAAGGCGATTCGGCGCATCACCGCGTCACCCAGGCCAACCAGCGCATCCAGCAGATGCTGCGCCACGACCCCGGCCTGCAAGGGGTATACGACGAACTGGAATCCGCGCGCATCGCCATCAGCGAAGCGGTGTCCGATCTGAACAACTACGTAAGCCGCGTCGACCTGGACCCCCAGCGGCTCGGCGCCGTGGAAACCCGGCTGGGCCTGGTATTCGAGACCGCCCGGAAGTTCCGAGTCGAACCCGACGCCCTGTGCGACCTGCGCGAAACGCTGCACGCCCAGCTGGCTGCCCTGCAGGCCGCGGGCGACATCGAGGCGCTGCGCGTCCAGACGCAGGCCGCGCAGGCGCAATACGACACGGCCGCCGCCAAGCTCACGACGGCCCGCCGCAAGACCGCCAAGGACCTGGGCAAGCTGGTCACCCAGGCGATGCAGACGCTGGCCATGCAGGGCGGCAAATTCGAGCCCACGCTCGCCCCCTCTGCGCCCTCCGCCCACGGCAACGAACAGGTCGAATTCCTGGTGGCCGGGCATGCCGGCACCACCCCGCGTCCGCTGGCCAAGGTGGCCTCGGGCGGCGAGCTGTCACGCATATCGCTGGCGCTCTCCGTCATCGCCAGCCGCGCCGCGCGCGTGCCCACCCTGATCTTCGACGAAGTCGACAGCGGCGTGGGCGGCGCGGTGGCCGAGGTCGTGGGCAAGCTGCTGCGCGAGCTCGGCGAGCGCCATCAGGTGCTGTGCGTCACGCACCTGCCGCAGGTCGCCGCCTGCGGCAATAACCAGTTCCTGGTCAGCAAGGCCGAATCGCGAGGCACCACGCGCTCCCGCATCGAGGAACTGGACGCCCAGGCCCGCGTCGAGGAAATCGCCCGGATGCTGGGCGGCATCAAGCTCACCGCCACCACGCGCGAGCACGCGCGGGAAATGCTGCAGGGCGTCGGCCAGGCGCCCGCCTAGGCCGCCCTCCGGAATAAAAAAAGCCCCTTCATATCGAAGGGGCTTTGGAATTCACTGGCCCGCTGCGAGCGCAGCCACGGGCCGGGGGATCAGCCTGGGATCAGCGTCCTTTCACGCAGCTGCCGCAGATGCCGTACAGCACCATGGCGTGGCTTTCCAGGGCGAAGGAGTTGTCCTTGGCAATCTTCTGCTGCCGTTTTTCGATCTCCGGATCCGAAAATTCGACCACCTTGCCGCAATTCGTGCAGATCAGGTGATCGTGGTGGTCCCCGTCGTTGAGTTCAAACACCGCCTTGCCACTGTCGAACTGGCTACGGGCAAGGATGCCGGCCTGTTCGAACTGGGTCAGGACGCGGTATACGGTGGCCAGGCCGATTTCGACGTTTTCGCCGATCAGGGCGCGATAGACGTCTTCGGCGCTGAGGTGCCGCTGGTCCGATTTCCGGAAAATATCAAGAATTTTCAGGCGCGGGAACGTCGCCTTCAAACCCATGTTCTTCAGTTCGCTTTGGTCGCTCATGGTGTAATCGCTCTCCGTCCGCGTTGGCATGGGCAGGATATGGGTGCACCGCGAGCCGGCTCACCGAAATCATGCCGCCACGCGGAACTATCCTTATGAAACCTTTATGATAACGGTTTTGTCTGCTTCCAAATAATAGGGGCGCGTAGTGTCCATGATTGCACGAATTCCCTCCCGCTCGCTCAAGGCCGGTCTGGCGGTCGCCGCCCTGGCCATCGCCCTGGCCGGATGCTCGGGCGACAAGTGGGGCTTCCCCTACAAAGCCTCCGTCCAGCAAGGAAACTGGATCACCCAGGAACAGGTCGCGCTGCTGCAGCCGGGCATGACGCGTGAACAGGTGCGTTTCGCGCTCGGCAGCCCCACGCTGACCAGCGTGCTGCACGCCAACCGCTGGGACTACCCCTACTACTTCAAGCCCGGCTACGGCGAGGCGCAAGAGCGCAAGTTCACCGTCTGGTTCGAAAACGACCGCCTGGTCCGCTGGGAAGGCGACAAGCAGCCCGACCTGCAGCCTTACCAGATCAACACGCCCAGCTCGGTCGCCGACGAGAAGGCGGACAAGCGCCTGAACGAAGAGGAAGCCCGCCAGCAGGAAGAAGACGCCGAGAGCCGCCGCGACTCCGCCGCCCCCTCCAGCCCGCTGAACCAATACCCTGGCCAACCGGGCAATGCGCCCGAGCCGCTCAATTAATTCCGAGGATTCCGCCATGCGTATTGCAATCGCCGGCGCCAGCGGCCGTATGGGCCAGATGCTGATCGAGGCCGTCCTGAACGCCCCCGACCTGCAACTTGCCGTCGCGCTCGACCGCAAGGGTTCGTCCGCGCTGGGCCAGGACGCGGGCGCGCCGTTCGGCAAGCAGACCGGCGTGGCCATCACGGACGATCTCGACGCCCTCGCCCAGGCCGACTGCCTGGTCGACTTCACCCGTCCGGAAGGCACGCTCGAACACCTGCAGGCCTGCGTCAGGCATGGCGTGAAGGCCGTCATCGGCACCACCGGCTTCGACGACAACGGCCGCGCCGCGATCGAGGTCGCCGCCCAGAAGATCGGCATTGTCTTTGCGCCCAACATGAGCGTGGGCGTCAACGCCACGCTCAAGCTGCTCGACATGGCCGCGCGTATCCTGAACGCCGGCTACGACGTCGAAGTATTCGAAGCGCATCACCGCAACAAGGTCGACGCCCCCTCCGGCACCGCGCTCAAGATGGGCGAGACCATCGCCTCGGCCTGGGACGTCGCCCTGCCGGACGTCGCCACCTGGAGCCGCCATGGCGACACCGGCGTGCGCAAGCCCGGCACCATCGGCTTCTCGGTGCTGCGCGGCGGCGACATCGTGGGCGACCACACCGTCTCCTTCTGCGGCATCGGCGAACGCGTCGAGATCACGCATCGCTCTTCCAGCCGCGCCACCTACGCGGAAGGCGCCTTGCGCGCCGCCCGCTTCCTGGACGGCAAGCACAACGGCCTGTACGACATGCAGTCCGTCCTGGGCCTCTGACGCCCATCCGCCGGAAACGGAAAAGGACCCTGCGGGGTCCTTTTCGTTTTTACCTTCGGAGCTTGCGTCAAACCACCACGGGCTCCGGGTCGAGCCGCACGCCGTAGCGTTCGAACACCGAGTCCTGGATGGCGCGCGCCAAGGCCATGATGTCGGCGGCGCCCGCGCCGCCGCGATTTATCAGCACCAGGGCCTGCCGGTCGTGCACCCCCGCAGCGCCCAGCGCGCGGCCCTTCCAGCCGCATTGGTCGATGAGCCAGCCCGCGGCCAGCTTGTAGCGGCCGTCCGCCTGCTCGTAGGACACCAGGCCGGGGTGGCGGCTGGCCAAGGCATCGCGCGTTGCGGCCGGAACGATCGGATTCTTGAAGAAGCTGCCGGCATTGCCCGTCACTGCCGGGTCGGGCAGCTTGGCGCGACGGATGTCGCAGATGGCGTCGAAGATGTCCCGTGCGGTCGGGGAGCCGGCCGCCAGCCGCGCGTGGCGCTGCAGATCGGGGTAGCCCAGCACCGGCCGCCACGGCCGCGGCAAGGCGAAACGCACGCTCACGATGATCCAGCGCCCCGGCTCGTCGTGCTTGAACACGCTATCGCGATAGGAAAAACGGCAATCCGCCGCATTCATTTCGACGTAGCGGCCCTCGCGCACGTCCCAGGCGGTCAGCCCATGGAAGCGCTCCTGCAGCTCTACGCCATAGGCGCCGATGTTCTGCACGGGCGCCGCGCCGACCGTGCCGGGGATCAGCGCCAGGTTTTCCAGCCCGTCCCATCCCTGCCCGACGCAGGTTTCGACGAAGGCGTGCCAGGTCTCGCCGCCCGCAGCCTCGACCAGCCAGGCATCCGGCCCGGCCTCCAGCAGGCGCACGCCCTTGAAGGCCACCCGCGCCACCAGGCCCTCGACCCGCTCCGGCAGCACCAGATTGCTGCCGCCGCCCAGCACCAGCAGGGAAGATGCCCGGCCCGCCAGGCGCGACAGTTCGGGCAATTGCGCCGTCTCTCCCAGCGTCACGAAGGCATCCGCCCTCGACGCCAGGCCCAGGGTATTCAGCCGGGAAAGATCCTGGCCGGCGGGGATCAAGGCGGGGGACACGGAATCGGTAGCGGGCAAATTTGACATGGGTGCTGCAAGGCATGCTATAGTTTCTGTCTTCGCTCATATTACTTGATTGAGTGTTTGCCCTGAATCCGGGCCTTGTTGGATGGCTCGCCCATTGCGGCGAGCGGCACGGCAAGAAATCCAGCCAGGACAAACTCAAAAAAATCGTGTAGAATGCGCGCCTTCTGATCGATAACCAAGTTGATCAGTGTGAATAAGAAATGCGGGAGTAGCTCAGTTGGTAGAGCGCAACCTTGCCAAGGTTGAGGTCGCGAGTTCGAGACTCGTCTCCCGCTCCAGAATTTGATCTGCAGTGTTTTGACGGATTTCCGGAAAGACTGCAAATCCCCGAATCCAGGGGCGAATCGAAAGATTCGCCCCTTTTTCATTGGCGTTGCGGATCCCGTGCCGGCTCCGCCCCGGCGGCAGGCGCCGCGATCCTGCCGCGACGCCTGCGCACCTGTCCGCTCCGGGTTAGAAGCGCACGGCCAGCTTCAGCAGGCCCGACTGCTGCCGGTTGCCGCCGCCGAACTGCGCGTCGTAGGAAACGCCGGCCGTCGTGTTGCGCGTGAGAGCCACTTCGGCGCCCAGCCCGACCACGGCGGCGTCGCGCGCGATCGGCACGCCCGTCACCGAGAACGTGCTGCCGCCGTCGAAAGCCAGTTCCTGCTTCGGCTTCACATCGCCCATTGCGTGGCGCCAGCCCAGCGACGCGGTCAGGCGGCCCGGCGCGCGGTCGGAGCCGAACTGCCATGCGCCGCGCAAGCCCAGCGTGGTGCTGGTCACGTCATCGGTGCTGCCCTTGCCGCTCAGGGCCGCGGTGCCGCCCGATTCCTCGAAGCCGCGGGTGCGCAGCTGGTTCCACGCCAGGCCGGCGTAGGGTTCGATGGAGTAGGCGTCGCCCAGCGGCAGGTTGTAGCCGAGTTCGGTGAACACCTGCGTCGACGAGGCATGGTAAGACGACTCGAGCCGCTGGTTCAGGCTTCCGGCCGCCACATCGCGTTTCGCGTCGATGTCGTGCCAGGTGTAGGCCGCGCCGGCCATGAAGCGGAAATGGCCGGGGCCGGCCTGGAAATTGCGTCCGCCGAACAAGGCTGCCGTATAGCTATCGACATCCGTGCGCGAAGCCGTGTCGTCGATCGAATTGTGGCTGCCGATGTAGCCGACCGCGCCGCCCAGCCGCCAGCCGCCGCCCACGGCGCCGTCGCCGCCGACGAAGAGTCCGCCGGCCGATTGGCTCACGCTCGACGCGTTGCCATCGCTGCCGAACTTGCTCCAGTTGCCGAAGGCCTGGGCCCAGAGCGGGGAAGCGCCGCTTTGCGGCAGGGCCTCGGACGACGCCGCACCCAGTTGTGCCGTGGGCCGTCCGGCGAGCGGCGGCGCATCGAGGTTGCCGCGCAGATGGGACAACGGCATCGCGCGCACGGTATCCGCCTGGCTTTGCAGCACACTGGCGGTGCTTGCGTACGCTTCGCCGGAAAGCATCTTCAAGGCCGAACGCGCCTCGCCCGGCGTCATGGAAAGAACCGCCGTCGTCACCTGGCTGGCGCCGGTCGCCTTGCCCGATGCGCTGCCGCTCCCGATCAAGGACGATCCGTTCCCAGCCACCGCAGACCCGCTGCCGGTCGACGCTGCGCCATTGCCGGCCGGGGCCGAGCCATCGCCGGCCGCAGTCGAGCCATTGCCCGCCGGCGCCGAACCGTTGCCGGCCGAGGTCGAGCCATTGCCGGCGGACGACGATCCATTGCCGGCTTCGGGCGGCGCTTCGTTATCCAGCGCACCGCCCACGCTGCTCTCGTTTTCCGTGCCGCCGATGCTGCCGATCGGCACGTCGTTGCGCGTCAGCGTCATGAACGCGTTCTTGGCGTCGTAGCTGAGCGTGGGCGTCAGGAAGGCATACGCGCTCGACGTGCCGGCGAACCGGCCCTGTATGCCCCCGTCGGCCGTCAGGATGTTGTAGGTCGTGCGCGGCGCATAGTCCCCATTGGGCCCCACGTGCGCCACGGTGCCGTCGAGATAGGCGACGCCGGTGACGTGGATGCGGTCGCTGGCGCTGCTTGCCGGATCGGCGTGCACGCGATAGATGGTGTTTTCGCCGAAGCTAAGGTTGCCGTTGATCGTGAGCGTGCCGATGGGCGAGCCATCGTTGCCCGGAGAGACGACGGCGGTGGGATAGAGGGTGGTGGTGCCCAGTTGGCCGACGCCGGCCAGCACGACTTCACGGCCGATATCGACGGGGCCGTTCAACTTGCCGTCGATTTCCAGGGCGCCGTCGGCGATCAGGATGGGGCCGCTCAGGCCGCTGCTATCGGCGGTCAGGATCACCGACCCCGGGCCCGTCTTCACGAAGCCCTGCGTGCCCTGCAGGGGGTTGTCGATGATGTCGACGAATTGGCCCGAGGCATACGTGCCGTCGCCGACGACGATCGCCGGCTGGTTGCCCCCGCTGCCGACCAGGGTGATGGGAGCGCCCTGCAGGCGATAGCGGTCGGTCGCGAACTGGATGCCCGACGCGCGCACCGGGCCGGCGCTGCCGTCCACGGTCACCGTGCCGGCCGCGCCGGTGAAAATCGCGTATCCGCCATCGGGCAGGGCTCCGGCGGCATTGGTCGGACTGTTCCAGTTCGTGCTGGCGGCGCTCCAGGTGCCGTTGCCGCCGCCGGCCCGGGTGGCGGACGCCGCGCCGTTGCCGTTCCACAGATTGGTGGTGCTGGGGCCCAGGATGAGGTTGATCTGCTTGTCGCCCGTCAGCGACTGGATGGTCGCGGCCGGCAAGGATTCTCCGGTGACCGAACCCAACGACAGGCCGCTGCCGCTCAAGGTGCCGCCGTATGACAGGATACGGTAGTAGCCCGCGGTGACGCCTGGCGTATTGACGGAAACGTTCAGCGTCGTGTTATTGAGGGCGACATTGCCGCCGACCGTAACATTGTCGCCCGTGCCGGGCTGCGTAATGGGCAGCCCCGCATACCCGGTCTCGAAGTCGAACACGGCATTGCTCATCGACAGATTGCCATTGACGACGAGATTGCCGTTCGAAACGCCGGTCGGCGTGCCAACGGAATACCCCGGCGCAACGCGCGAGCCGCCCGTCACGCCGAGGTCGCCATTAATCGAACCGAAGCCCGCGATGGTGCCGTTCGACATCGCATTGACATTCCCGGTGATTGCGACGCCGCTCCCCCCGCCATTGCCGCCGATCACCAGCGTGCCTCCATTGACGTCGATCCCGCCCGGGAAACTGGCCGAACCGTCGAACACCCGCGTGTCGCCGGCGGCAACGGTCAGGTCCGCGGCAACGGCGCCTCCGCCATAGGACGCGCTTAGCGCGAGTGTCGCCGTCAGCCACTTCTTCGTGCCATGTATCAACGTGGATTCTCCATTATCTCGGTTAATAAAATCTGATACCAATTCATTACTCGATTACCGAAAACGTATTACTACGTAACAGCGCAGATAAAATGAATTGAACGATTTTTCGCAAAAAAGGAGGCAATTTATACCCCTTTTTTTGCAATACCAAGATTTAACGGAGAGATACCATCTAGATTATTGAAATAGCCCGGATGGATGCAAACCACGCCTTTAAATTAATAAAATGGATACCATCCATAATGCTATTTTCTAATTAATGGATACCATCCTTATTAATAAACAGAAAAAGCGGATACCATCCGCCGCCATGCGCCTCAAGCCGCTTGCAAAGCGTTCCGGCGCCACATCGAAACAAATAAACACAAACTCCCGCGGGACGGAGCGCGCCTCGCTCAGGATGCCTCCGCGCCAGGCAGCAGATGCTCGTCATCCACCACCGTCGGCCGTTGCCGGGCATTGAAGCCTTCCGTGAATATCGCTTCCGGCGTCGCCCCTTGCCGCAGGGCGGCCTCAACGCTTGACGCAACAAAGCCGGGGCTTCCGGCCGCAAATACCGTATGCCGGGACAAGTCCGCAAAAATGGCGGGCAACACCTCCCCTATGCGGCCGGAAAGACCATCGCCGCCCGCTTCGCGGGTCAGCGCGATCCGGTAATCGAATTTCCGGTGTTTGGCCCGCCACCATGCCAACATGCCGAGCCCGTAGACGTCGGCGCGCGTGCGCGCCGAAATCACCAGCATGACCGGCTGCCGGAATCCGCGGCGCATCGCGGCCTCGGTCAGGGCGAGAATCGGGGCCAGGCCGGTGCCGGCGGCCAGGCAGAGTACGGGAGCGTCCACGGCAGGATCTCCAATGAATGTGCCGTACGGCCCCGACAGCTTGACGCTGTCGCCGGGCATCAGCGCCCCGTGCACCCATGAGCTGGTGGCGCCGCCCTCCATCCGGGCGATCTGCAGAACCAGTTCGCCATCGGGCCGCGGGGCATTCGAAATCGAATACGCCCGAGGGGCGATCCCGGCGCCGGGATCGCCAAGCATCACGTATTGCCCCGGCCAATAGCGCAGGGGCTTGCCCAAGGGCCGCAGGCGCAACTCCGCAACGCGAGGAGTGAGCGGCCTCTTGTCCGTCACGACGAACAACGCGTTTTCTCGCGGCGGAAAAAGCTTGGGCCGCGCATCGGCCGCGCCCCACTCGATCTCGAGGCTGCCCTCCAGCGGCTTGGCCATGCACATGAGGCCATAGCCCTGAGCCCGTTCGTCGGCGGTCAGGGCCATGTCGAGCACGGTGCCCTGATCAAAGGAGCCGGCAAGCACCTTGACCTTGCATTCGCCGCAGGCTCCCGCGCGGCAGTTGTTCGGTAATGCATATCCCGCCCGCTCCAGCGCGGTAAGCACCGTGTCGCCGGACGCGCACTCCACCGTCCTGCCGGACGGCTGTATCGTGATTATTGCCATGACTTTCGGCCGCTCCCTGCGGGACCGGCGCCATGCGACATGCGCGCCGGCCGCCACGCCATAGTGATCAGAACACGGGGATAATGTCTTCCAGATCCACGTCGGATACTTCCTGCCCCGTTATGCCGACCTCCGGAATGGCCGGGAACGGGATGTTGTACCGGTCCAGGACGCTTTTCAGGTTGATCATCGCGTTGCGCCAGTTCTCCAGCTTTGCTTCATAGCTGGGGATGCCGAAGCCCGCGGCGCGCGCCACCTCCTCCGCCTCCCGCTGGTTCGCGATGAAGTCGGAGGGCAGGTCCCAGAACTCCATCGGCGGCTCGAAGAGCACCGCGGACAGGAACAGGTAGCCGGCGCGGATCTGCTTGGTCACCACGGCCTTGACATCGTCCTTGAGCCCGGGGTAATCGCGCTCCATGACGGCCATGCAAATCGCCATGTGGCGGCCCTCGTCGCGGCCGATGTTCTTGAAACCCTCCTTGAACACGATCTCGCGGGAGTTTTCGTACATCTGCTTGAAGATCGTCGCGGCCGCGATCTCGCCCATCAGGAACGAGCTGAACAGCACCGCGAGGTCGTACTTGGGCACGGCTTTCTTGTAGCCGGTCCAGTAGCGCGAACCGTTGAAGTACAGCCACTGGGCGTTCTTCTGCAGGCGCCTGCCCAATTCGGTCTTGGGCTTGTAGGTCAGCGGATCCGGATGGCCGAGCAGGCGGGTGATCGCCAGGCCGCACATGATCTCGTGGTTCTGCTCATCACGCGTGACGGAGAAGAAGCATTTGCGGACCACGTCCTCTTCGTGCACCTCATAGGTCTTGATCAGCGCCTCGGCGAATACGGGCGGCGCCGAGGCGTCGAACACGGACAACAGCGTCCACCAATAGGCGATCGACTCCCGCTCTTCCCAGCTATAGCTTTCCAGATCCAAGGTGTCCCAGGGCAGCTTCTCGGGATCCCACGTTTCCCGCAAGGAAGCCTCCCAGACCTCCTGCAGCTTCTTGGTCTTACAGACCCAGGACAAGGGATACACGTTGGGCTGCTCTATCGGGGGCGGCAATTCCTGCGTGTCCGCATAGCGTTGCTTTTCCATGGCTACATCTCCTCCTTGATCGTGCTTGGCACGGTTCAATCGCGAGGCATCGCGACCGGATTATTTGATACTTAATTTATTTGACTCCATATTTTTTTGTATCACTTTATCCGTTGCAGAGTATGGAACCCGACGCTCGGCGATGTCCATCAACGCAAGGCAGGAACGTTGACATAGATCAAACGAGAGCTCTGCGCCCCCCCCCGCCCAGGCACCGAACCGGACGACGGCCCGGTCACCTCCCCTGCGCGCGTGCAAACTTTCAAAATTTGGGTATACTTCCGCCTCTCTTGCAAAGAACAGCCTTCGGATTGCATGCATCCAGATGGCGTTCGGCGCGGGAAAATGCGGGAGTAGCTCAGTTGGTAGAGCGCAACCTTGCCAAGGTTGAGGTCGCGAGTTCGAGACTCGTCTCCCGCTCCAGGATTTTTTTCCATGGACGTCCTGACGACCCCATGGAATCACAAAGAAAAGGAGCCTCGGCTCCTTTTTTTGTTTCCGAGCCGCCCCAAGACAGAAATTCCTCCCCGGGGGGGCAGCGCCCGATACAGGGCATCTAGGGCTGCAAACTCTGCGCCCGCCACCCAAACACCGGATTCTCCGTAAACCACTGGAGCGCCTGCTCCCGCAACGCATTGACCAGCGGCGAATCGCAACGGCCGCGGGGCTGGGCCAACACAATGCGTTGCAGCGGCAGCGGATCGGCAATAGGACGGACCGCCAGCGGCTGGCCGTCGTAGCTGTGATCGCCAAAGGGCCTGGTATAGGCCACGGCCACGCCAAAGCCATTGGCCACCAGGCCGCGCTGCAATTCGAACGAATAAGTCTTGCTGAGGCTTCGCGGTTGCAGTCCGTGGAACCGGAACAAATCCAGGAAGTGCTGCGAGCTATAGGCCTGCTCCGTCAGCACCAGCGGATGATCGCAGAGCTGCCGCAGGCTGATCTTGCTGTGACGGGCCAGCGGATGCTCGGCGGGCAGCAGCGCATAGGCCGCGAGCTCGCAGAGCACTGTGCTCTGGATACCTTCCGGTAGTCCGAGATCGTAGGTGAGCGCCGCGTCCAAGGTTCCGTTGCCAAGCTGCTTGCCGATCTGATCAAAACCATATTCGCGGATCGTCACTGCCATTACAGGATGGCGCCCCTTCAGCCCGCGCAGCAGCTGCGGCAGACAATAGGGAGCCAGATCCTCGAAGCAACCGAGCATCAGATCGCCGGACAGAGTATTGCCGCTTTCCGCAAGATGCTCGAATTCATGCACGCTGGCCATCACCCGCAGGGCCTTGTCCATTGCCTGGCGGCCGAATGGCGTCAACGTCACGCCTTGGCCGCGCTGACGAACGAAGAGCACCTGCCCCAGGTGCTCTTCCAACTCATTGAGGGCGGCGGAAACTGCCGGCTGCGACACATTCAGATGCTCGGCTGCTTGTGTGATGTTGCCGTGACGCGTGACTGCCAGGGCACAACGAATGTGGCGCAAGCTGATCTTCATAAGAAAATCCGAGGAGTCTGATCCAAACATATTATTTTATTTTTTGAAATGCCTGGGGAATAGTCCAGCGGTGGTCGCCGCGATCATGGCGGCCCTCTACATGGAGCCCCTAATGAACAAGTCAGTTGCCCCCTTGGTATCAAGGGCGGACATCTCGGATTTCCAACGCGATGGCGCAGTCTGTCTACGCGGCGCGTTCAAGGATTGGGTTGGGCTGATCGCCGACGGTATCGCGCGCAATCAGCTTGAACCGGGCCCCTTCGCCACCAACGTGGTCGCGGCGGGCGAGCCTGGAGGCTTTTTCGACGATTATTGCAACTGGGAGCGCATTCCCGAGTTTTGCAGCATCGTCCGGGAGTCGCCCGCGGCCGCGATCGCCGCCGCCGTCATGCAGTCACCCTGCGCCCAATTCTTCCACGATCATGTGCTGGTCAAGGAACCGGGGACCCAGAAGCCCACGCCCTGGCACCAGGACATCCCCTACTACTTTCTCGATGGCGAGCAGACCGTAAGCCTGTGGATCCCGGTGGATCCGGTGCAGGAGGCCACTTTGCGCCTGATCGCGGGATCCCACCGATGGTCCCAGTGGGTGCTGCCGCTGCGCTGGAAAGACGACACCAGCTTCTATGACGATGGCAGCCGCTATCGGCCAGTGCCGAACCCCGACGTCGATCCGGACATGCGGGTACTGGAGTGGGAAATGGAACCGGGAGACGCAGTGTTATTCGATTTCCGAACCGTGCACGGCGCGCGCGGCAACCTCAGCCGGGACCGCCGGCGCGTGCTGTCGCTGCGCTGGTTGGGCGAAGACGTGCGATACGCCGAGAGGCCTGGCAGGACATCCCCTCCGTACCCCGGCCACGGCATGCAGCCCGGCCAACGTCTGCGCCAGGACTGGTTCCCGCAGATCTGGCCGAAAGCCTGAGCGCCACTCGCTTGCAAGACCGACCAAGAGCCTGACGCGGCACCCGCCGACGATCGGGCCACCCATCACTGCTGAGGAGACAGCAATGTCGTGCCAAACAATCCTTCCCGAGGTTCGCGACGTGACGCCGGCCATGGTCGCGCTGCGCCAGCATCTGCATGCCCATCCTGAACTGGGCTACGAGGAGTTTGAAACCAGTCGGCTGGTCGCCGACAAACTACGCGGCTGGGGTTATGAAGTCCATCATGGACTGGCGGGCACCGGCGTCGTGGCAACGCTGCGCAAGGGCCGAGGAGGCCGGGTCATCGGCCTGCGCGCGGACATGGACGCACTGCCGATCATGGAGGCCAGCGGCTTGCCTTACGCGAGCCGCCATGATGGAAAAATGCACGCCTGCGGCCACGACGGGCACACGGCAACGCTATTGGCGGCCGGCCAATGCTTGGCCCAGAGCATCGACTTCGATGGCACCGTGCGCCTGATCTTCCAACCCGCCGAGGAAGGATATCTGGGCGCGCGGAAGATGGTCGAGGAAGGCCTGTTCCAGCGATTTCCCTGTGACGCGGTATTCGCCATGCACAACTGGCCGGGATTGCCTGTGGGCACGTTTGGCTTCCTGTCCGGGCCGTTCATGGCCTCGGCCGATACCGTGACGATCCGTCTCAACGGCCGCGGCGGGCATGGCGCCATGCCGCAAGACACGGTGGACACCGTGATCGCCGCAGCCTCGCTGATCATGGTGCTGCAGACCGTGGTGGCTCGCAACATGCCTCCTCTTGATACGGGAGTGGTAGGGGTCGGGTCTATCCATGGCGGCACCAGTTCCACGGTGGTCCCGGCCAGCGTGGAACTGGCAGTGACGGTCAGGGCATTGAAAGAATCCACCCGTCAGCTCTTGTTGCAGCGTATCGAAGCGCTGGCCCATGCCCAAGCCGAGGCCTTCGGAGCGACAGCGGACGTATCGGTCAGCGCCAATGCGTTCCCGGTGCTCTACAACCATCCGCGGGAAACGGCTTTGGCCCGCGAGGTAGCCCTCGAATGGCTGGGTGAGGATGGACTGGTCGCCGATATGCAGCCAATGACCTGTAGCGAAGACTTCTCCTTCATGCTCCAGGCCTGCCCCGGCAGCTACCTGATCATGGGTAACGGCGAAGGAGCCGAGGGCGGCTGCTTATTGCACAACCCCGCCTACGACTTCAATGATGCTTCGCTGCCCTACGGAGCCAGCTACTGGGTAAAGCTGGCGAGCGCGTTTCTCAAACCCGCCGGCTGATTCCCCGCTGCCGCAGTTCGTTCCGGCCGGCCCAGCCCAGGCCCGGCCGCTGGTAGACGCGCATCCCTATTCAGGAGAATGTCATGGCTGCGATTTCCGAGGTCTTCGCCCCAGTTGCGGAGACCAATATGCAGGTTTCCCGCCGTCGGGTGATTGCCGGCACCACCATCGGCAATGCGCTGGAGTTTTTCGACTTCACCGTTTTCAGTTTTCTGATGCTGTTCATCGGCCCATTGTTTTTTCCCGAGGCATCCTCTTATGGCCAGTTGCTATTGACCACGGCGACCTTTGGCGTGGGGTTCCTGATGCGCCCGGTCGGCGCGCTGCTCATCGGTTCCTACTCCGATCGTTTTGGCCGGCGGGCGGCGATGACCTTGACCCTGTTCCTGATGGGACTGGGTTGCGGCATGATGGCCTTGACGCCGACCTATGAGCAGATCGGCGTCGTTGCGCCCGTGGCCATCGTCACGGCACGCCTGATCCAAGGCTTCGCCGCCGGAGGCGAGGTCGGAGCCGCCACCACCCTTCTGATCGAACACGCGCCGCCATCGCAGCGGGGCTACTATGCCAGTTGGCAATTCGGCAGTCAGTCGCTGGGGGTTTTCCTCGGCGCGATCATGGTGGCAGCTTTGGTGGCAGGCCTGGATGGGCAGGCGATGAACGAATGGGGCTGGCGAATACCATTCTTCATCGGCATGCTTACCGCTCCCGCGGGCTGGTATATCCGGCGCCACCTCGAAGAGACGCTGGTGGCCGGCGTGCCGGACTCTCTCAGCCAACGTGCCAGGGAACGAGCTGCCCGCAGCAGCCCCCTGCGCGAACTGTTCGGCCGGCACAAGCTGACATTGCTCAAAAGCGTGCTGCTGATGCTGGGCGCCATGGTGTCAACGCAGATCATTGCCTTCTACATGCCGTCCTATGCGGCCCGGGTGCTGGGATTGCCCACCACGTCCAGCCTGCTGGCCAGTGTCGTGGTGGGGGTCGTCTGCTTCCTGTTGTCGCCGCTGGTGGGGTGGCTAGCCGATCGCCATGGACGCAAGCGAGTGATCTTTTATTCACGCCTGCTGACCCTGGCCGTGATCGTGCCCAGTTTCCAATGGCTGAATGCGGCCCCGACCCTGACAAACCTGCTGCTGCTCATCGGCTTATTGTCGATGCTGCTGACGCTGCAGACGGTTCCCGGCATCACCATGCTGCCGGAGATGTTCCCCAAATCGATACGTACCAGCGGGATGGCCGCCGCGTATGGCATCGGCGTTTCCATTTTCGGCGGCTTCGCCCAGTTCTTTGTCACCTGGCTATTGCAGGTGACGGGGCAGCCCTTGGCGCCCGCGTGGTACATGATGGCGACAGTCGCCTTGTCCACGCTGGTGCTGCTGTGGATACGCGACAGAACCGGCGAAAATATCGACTAGCCGTCGCGTTGAGCCCGGCAGGATATTCCGCGACGACGGAGTGGGTAAGCTGGAGGCCGGATTGGCCAGGCTTTCCCCGTCGCCCGCGGCTTGCTTGCAACAACGGATCAACGCTTCCTTCACGTACATGGGTTAACCTTCCGGTTGCACAAATCAGAGGTGTTGGAACGAACAATGGGTTTTGAAAAACTTGCCGACCTGCGAGACCAGCTTCGGGCGCAAGCTCAGCAAGCGGCGCCAGCCCAACCGAAAGCTGCAGGCCAGACAAAGAAACGGGACTCCGGAAAGCAACGGGACTCCGGCAAACAACGGGAATCCGCAAGAAGGCAGGAATCCGCCAAGAAGCGCGAGCCCGTCGATCCCACGGTCGAAGCGATCTGGCGCCTGCAGAAGCAGTTTCCGCTGGCTTTCCCCAAGAATCCCGCGCCCAAGGTGCCTCTCAAGGAAGGCATCCTCGCGGATGCCGCCCAGCATCTCGAAGCGCTGGCCATGACGGAAGAACAGCTGAAGCAGGCGATCGCCGAATGGTGCAAGGGCAGCCGCTACTGGGCCTGCCTGACGGAAGATGCGCCCCGCATCGACCTGCAGGGGCAGCCCGTCGGCAAGGTGACCGCGCAGCAAGCGGCGTACGCGCGCCGCCAGGCCAGCCGCCGTCCGGGCGCCAAGGCCCGCCCCGCGAAAAAAGCCGCGGCCCCGCAGGCCGAGGCCGCCCCGGCCGCGGGCCCGCAATCCGCCGAACCGGAACCCGCCGCGGCGCAAGCCACCGAAACGCCCTGATCCCGGGCCTCAAGGAACCACGGCGCCCGCCCAGACTGCGCGGGCGCTTTTTTTCTTCCGCGGCCCCGCCTGTGCCACACAAGTCAGAAATTCTGTGTATAATCGCTGTCTTTGGTGGACACGGCCTTCTGAAAGAGATTTCGGAAATCGCACCAAAAGTGCATGCAATGCATACGCGGGAGTAGCTCAGTTGGTAGAGCGCAACCTTGCCAAGGTTGAGGTCGCGAGTTCGAGACTCGTCTCCCGCTCCAAATACAAAGAGGAAGCAACGGCCAACACCGCGCTTCCTTTTTTCTTGCAAGTGCTGGCGCAATGGCAGAGTGGTTATGCAGCGGATTGCAAATCCGTGTACGTCGGTTCGATTCCGGCTTGCGCCTCCAGCAACTCCCCCTGCATCTCGTTACCCTTCCCTACGCTCCGTCAATCGAATGATTGCTATGGTGACGCCGTTTTCAATTGACGACGATCCTATGCGCACCCTTTCGAGTTCCCGCCTTCGCACCTCTTCTCCGTTGCTGGCCCTGTCCGCCGCGGCGCTGTTTGCATTGGCGCCGTTTGCCGCGCAGGCCGATTCGGACAAGCATCGTCATCGGCACGGCCGCGAGTACAAAGAGCAATACTGGGACGGCGCCTGTAAAGTCGAGCGCAAATGGAAGCGCAACGGCGACTACCAGGAGAAGCGCAAATGCCGGGACGACTACCGCTACGGCTATGCGCCGCAGCCGGTCGTGGTCCCCGCGATGCCGGCGCCCGCCATCGTCATCAACCCGCCCCCCATCATCATTCGGCCCTGAACATGGACCAGTCGGTGAAAGACGCCCTGGCCCGCTGGCCCGACGTGCCCGCGGTCTACGGCTGGCTGTCGCTGGACGCCAGGGGCCGCTGGCGCCTGCACCCGCAGGGCCAGTCCGCGCAGGGCGGACCGGGCGAGTCGATCACCAACAGCCAGATCCTGGAATTCATCAACCGCAACTATGAACACGACGAGACGGGCCGCTGGTATTTCCAGAACGGCCCCCAGCGCGTGTTCCTGCGCCTGGACGCCGCGCCATACACACTGCGCCTGAGCGACGACAATCGCGGCCTGCTGACCCACACGAACGCCGCGGTCGACACCATCGACGCCTGGAAGCTGGACGACGCCGGCCGCCTGTACGCGGCGACGCCGATGGGAGCCGGCATCGTGCTGGACCGCGACCTGCCCCAGCTCCTCGAAAGGCTGGTCACGGATGGCGGCGAGCCGCTGCTGGATGCGCTGGCGGACCTTGCGCCCGGCCATGCGATCCGGGTGACGTTTCCGGGCGTGTATCCGCCAGCGCCCCTGTCCTTGATCGCGCAGGAGAATGTCGCGAGGGAACTGGGCTTCGATCCTGCCCCTGCGCCGTAAGCGGCGCGGGCCGCCGCATTCGCCCAAGACTTAAAACATACCGTTGGCATTGGCGGACTGCTCGGGAATGGGCTGCACCGCATCCCAATGCTCGACGATCTTGCCCTGCTCCAGGCGAAAGATATCGATGATGGCGCTGCCGCGCGTGCCGGGCTCGCGCACCGCGTGCACGTGCAGGATCACGTAATCGCCATCAGTGAAGACGCGCTTGATCTCGCTGCGCGAGTTGGGAAACTTGTCGCGCAGGAAGGCGATGAATTTGCGGAAGCCCTCCGGTCCGTCCGCCGCGCTCGGATTGTGCTGCACGTAGCGGTCGCCCACGTATTTCAGGGCGGCGTCCGCATCCTTCTGGTTCAGCCCCTTCTCGTAGAAGGCCAGCACGGCCGCCTTGTTGGCGGCCTCCTGCTCGGCGGACGCATGGGCGGCGGGCGACAAGGCAACGGCCAGCAGCGCCGCGCCCGCGGCACGCTTGAAGAACAACGCAGGCAAGAACATAGGGACTCCGGAAAAGGATTTAGGGGGGCCGCGCCATTCTATGGCCCGGCCGCCCCGCCAACCATGCCCGTTTCGGTAGACAGTCTGATGCGCGCAGCGTCTTGGCGTAGAACAGGGCGGCGCCGGGCAGCGTGCAGATCGGCGCCTTGCTCAGGCCATGAGCTGAAAACCTGGCGCGGCGGGGGAATCCCAGGACGGGAAGATTTTCCAGGAGCGCTAATCTTGCGATTCCAAGAACAACTATAAACATGCAGAATTGCAAATTATTGTTCCCCGATAGGAAACAATCTTGGACACGCATACTGCGATGCAGACCTTTGCCAAGGTGGTGGAGCTGGGCTCGTTCGCGGCGGCCGCCGACAAGATGGGCCAGGCCCGCTCCGTGGTCACGCGCCAGATCGCCTACCTGGAGCAGAAGTACGGCGTGCGCCTGCTGAACCGCACCACGCGCAAGCTGAGCATGACCGACGCCGGCCGCGCCTTCTACGAACGCGTGCGGCCCATTCTCGCCGAGGTGGCCGACCTGGAACTATCGCTGCAGGCCGAAGGCCAGCGGCCCAGCGGCCGACTGCGGGTAAGCGCGCCGGTGTCGTTCGGCATCCTGCACCTGGGCCCCGCCATCGCCGAATACCTGCAGCGCTACCCCGACGTGATCATCGACCTCGACCTCAATGATCGGGTGGTGGACCTGGTGGAAGACGGATTCGACGTGGCGGTGCGCATCGGCCCGCTGCTCGACTCGTCGCTGGTCGCCCGGCCGCTGGCGCCGCAGCAATTGCTGGTTTGCGCGGCTCCGTCCTATCTGGCGCGCCACGGCACGCCCCGCAAGCCGGAAGAACTCAAGCAGCATCGCTGCCTGCATTACGCCTATGCCAGCACCGGCAATGAATGGCATTTCGAGAAAGACGGGGTCACCCACCTCGTGCGCGTGAACGCGGCGCTGCGCGCCAATAACGGCGATGTCCTGCGCACGGCCGCCCTGGCGGGGCACGGCATCATCCTGCAGCCCGAATTCCTGGTGGGCGACGATGTCCGCGCCGGACGGCTGGTCACGCTGCTGGCCGACTATGCGCACACTCCGATTTCCATGTACGCGGTCTATCCGCACCGCCGCTTCCTGTCGCCCAAGGTGCGCTCCTTCGTCGAACACCTGGAAGATCGTTTCGGCGTTCCGTCCCCGCCCGCGACGGGCCGGCGCGCCAGTCCTCGCCGCAGCCGTTAGAATCGTACCCATGACCGCAAAATCGCCCATCGAATATTTCCCCGCGCCGCGCCGTTCGCACTTCTGCAGCCAATGCGGCTCGCCCGTCAATCGGCGGGTCCCCGAGGGCGACAACCGCGAACGCGACATCTGCGATCACTGCGGCGCCATCCATTACCAGAACCCGCGGTTGGTGGTCGGCACGGTGCCGGTCTGGGAGAACCGCGTGCTGCTTTGCCGGCGCGCGATCGAACCGCGCTACAACACCTGGACGCTGCCCGCGGGCTTCATGGAACTGGGCGAAAGCACTGCGCAAGGCGCGGCCCGCGAAACGCTCGAGGAAGCCGGCGCGCGCATCCAGCTCGGCGATCTCTACACCATCATCGATCTGCCCCAGATCGACCAGGTGCATGTCTTCTACCTGGCGCAATCGGTATCTCCCGACCTGGACCCGGGCCCGGAAAGCCTGGAGGCCCGCTATTACGAGGAATCCGAGATTCCCTGGGACGACCTGGCGTTCCGCACCGTGGCCACGACGCTGCGCCACTACTTCGACGACCGCAAGCTTGGCGTGTTCGGCCCCCATCACTACACCCTAGAATCCCACCGTTGAAGCTGCCCTGGCTTGCCGTCGACACGCCGTTCCCGCCAGCCGAGTTCGCGCTGACGGATCCCGACGGCCTGCTGGCGGCCGGCGCGGACCTCTCCATCCCCCGGCTCATCCAGGCCTACTCCAGCGGCATCTTCCCGTGGTATTCGGAAGGCGAGCCCATTCTGTGGTGGAGCCCCGATCCC
This sequence comes from Achromobacter sp., assembly GCF_050285585.1. GTDB lineage: Bacteria > Pseudomonadota > Gammaproteobacteria > Burkholderiales > Burkholderiaceae_B > Achromobacter. Next base: position 170,494 of record NZ_JBLZXF010000003.1, read on the forward strand.
CGCATGGTGCTGGCCATCAAGGATTTCTCGCCTTCGCACTCCCTGCGCAAGCTGCTGCGGCAGACCGCCAGCCAGGAGTCCGCGGAGAACCCGCGCGTCCAGGTGCGCGTGGATACGGCCTTCGCGCGGGTGATGGCCGAATGCGCCGCGCCCCGCGACGGGCAGCCCGGCACGTGGATCACCGGCGCCATGCAGCAGGCCTACTGCGCCTGGCACGAGGCCGGCTATGTGCACAGCATCGAAACCTGGATCGACGGCGAACTGGCCGGCGGCCTCTACGGCATCAGCCTGGGCCGGATGTTCTTCGGCGAATCCATGTTCACGCGCGCGCCCAATGCCTCCAAGATCGCGCTGGCCTATCTGGTGCGCTACCTGGCGGCGCAGGGCGTGGAACGCATCGACTGCCAGCAGCAGACGCGCCACCTGGCGAGCCTGGGAGCCCGCCCCATTCCGCGCGCCGCCTTCCTCCAGCACGTCCGCGGCGCCACGGCGCTGCCCGCCGTTCCATGGGCGCGCGGCACGCTGGACAGCGCGGGGCGCCTGCATCCCCAGCCCGCGTCCGGCTCCGGGTTAAGCGTTAATATGTAGCCATCCCGTCACGGATCTGCCGCCGTCTTCCGGGATTGCCCATGAGCCAGCTCAAAGAACTCCCCTTCTCCACCCTACAGTTCTACGCAACCGCTCCCTACCCTTGCAGCTACCTGCCGGGTCGCCAGGCCCGGTCGCAGGTGGCCGCGCCCGGCCACCTGATCAACGCGGGCACGTATTCCCAGTTGGTGGAGCAAGGCTTCCGCCGCAGCGGGCTCTTCACCTACCGCCCCCATTGCGACAACTGCCGCGCCTGTATCCCGGTGCGCGTGGACACCGCGGGCTTCGCTCCCAACCGCAGCCAACGGCGCGCCTGGCGCACGCACCAGAACCTGCAATCCTTCGTGGCGGAGCTGGCCTGGTCCCCCGAACACTACCGGCTCTACACGCGCTATCAGCAAGGCCGCCATCCGGGCGGCGGCATGGACGAAGACAGCCGCACCCAGTACGCGCAATTCCTGCTCACCAGCCGGGTCAACACCAGGCTCGTGGAATTCCGCGACCCCGAAGGCGCCCTGGTCATGGTGTCCATCATCGACGTGCTGGACGACGGCCTGTCCTCCGTCTACACGTTCTATGACCCCGATCTTCCCGGCAGCCTGGGCACCTACAGCATCCTGTGGCAGGTCGAGCAATGCCGCACCCTGAACCTGCCCTGGCTGTATCTGGGCTACTGGATCGCGGACAGCCGCAAGATGTCCTACAAGTCGAGCTTCCATCCCGCCCAGTTCCTGGTCGACGGCGCCTGGCGCGACCAGCCGGAGCCGGCGCCGGCCTGCGCCTGATCCCGGCGCGCGGAGCGCGCGCGTCGCAAGGCGGTTGAAATTCGCTCTACAATTCCGCCCCATGTCTATCCTCTTCCACGCCTATCCCCTGGCCCGCCCGGCGCTCTTCGCCATGGACGCGGAAACCGCCCATGAAGTCACCTTGTCGGGCCTGCAGCGCGCCTATGAATGCGGCGCCACGCGCAAGCTGCTGCACGCGCAGCCCAAAGCGCCCTGCACGCTGATGGGGATGCAGTTGGCCAACCCGATCGGGCTGGCCGCCGGCCTGGACAAGAACGGCGCCTATATCGACGCGCTGGGAAACCTGGGCTTCGGCTTTATCGAGGTGGGCACGGTCACGCCGCGCGCGCAGCCCGGCAATCCGAAACCGCGCATGTTCCGGCTGCCGCGCGCCAACGCGCTCATCAACCGCCTGGGATTCAATAATCAAGGGCTGGACGCCTTCCTGGCCAATGTGCAGCGCAGCACATGGCGCACCCAGGGCGGCATCCTCGGGCTGAACATCGGCAAGAACGCGGACACCCCGATCGAACGGGCCGCGGACGATTACCTGATCGGCCTGGAAGGCGTGTACCCGCACGCGGATTACGTGACCGTGAACATTTCGTCGCCCAACACCAAGAACCTGCGCGCGCTGCAGGGCGACGACGAGTTGTCGGCGCTGCTCGCGCAGCTTGCGGACAAGCGCAAGGCGCTGGAAGACCGGCACCAGCGCCGCGTGCCGATGGCGGTGAAGATCGCGCCGGACCTCACGCAGGAGCAAATCGATTCAATCGCCGACACGCTTCCGCGCCATGGCATCGACGGCGTCATCGCCACCAATACCACGCTCTCGCGCGATGCCGTCGCGGGCCAGGCGCACGCCGAAGAGGCGGGTGGCCTGTCCGGCGCGCCGGTGCATGAATTGTCCTTGACCGTTATCCGGCGGTTGAAGCAGCAGCTGGGCAACAGCCTCGCTATCATCGGCGTGGGCGGCGTGCTCTCGGGCCGCCAGGCCCGCGAGAAAATGGAAGCCGGCGCGGACGCGGTCCAACTCTACACCGGCCTGATCTACCGCGGCCCGGCGCTGGTGGGCGAATGCGTGCGGGCGACGGCCCGCTGACGGACAGGTCCGTCCCTCTTTCTCTCTGTCCGCTTCGCGAAAAAGCGGGCAAAAAAAGGGGCCACCCGGCGGGTGGCCCTAATTCCAGCTCTGCTCTGTCACTCAACAGTACTACATTACTGCGGTTTGCGCACCATGGCGCGCCAAAAACTTAGGCGCTGCGACGGCTGCGGCTGGCGACCTTGGTCGCGGCGTCGGCGGCGTCCGTGGCGGCCTTGAAGGTCGCGTTGGCGGCGGCGTTCAGGTTCGACTCGGCGACTTCGGCGGCCTGCTTGGCGGCCTTGGTCATCGAATCGTAGGCGCTGGTCGCGGTGGCCAGCGAGGACTTGATCAGGGCGACGGCGCTTTCGGAACCGGTCGGGGCGTTCTTGGAGAACTGGTCGACCACGTCGCTCAGCTGCTGCTGGCTTTCGGCGATCTGTTCTTCGGTCAGCTTGACCAGGCTGCCCTGCACGCCGGCGACGATGTCGTACACGTGCTTGGTGTAGGCCATGGCCTTTTCGGCGCCCGGCTGCAGCAGACCGGAGGCGAACGCGGCGGCTTCCTGCGGGTCCTTCAGTTCGGTGGCTTGCTGCGACTTCTGGGCGACTTCGTCCAGGGTGGCGCGCACGACCTTCAGATTCAACTCGACCAGCTTTTCGAAGCCGGCGAACACAGCCGACTGGGCGGCCACGAGGGTATTGATGCTGGCTTTCTGACGGTCCAGGACTTGTTGGGGGATGGCGCTCATAGAATGCTCCTTCGTGGGTAGCCGGGGGGCGACCCGGCAAATCAAGGATGGTTGTCTGCGACGAAATAAGTAAACGTGCGCGGAAACTGGTACTACAAGCTACCGCCGGCCCGTTTGATGCACTGCACAATTGACATTCTAGGCTGGGAAAAATACTTGTCAAGGATTTTTTGTGCGGCGCAATAAATGATTGCACTTTGCCTGTGCGCATCCGCGCCGGCCTTTGATCCGGCACAAATGTTTCATGGTTGGGGAAATACCGGACGTGACGGCGTATCAATTCTTTTCTAAACTGCTTTCATGCTGATGACAGATAAAGACAACCGATAAGTCGTCCGGCAATAACTAAATCGCAGCAAGCAAAACCCTGCAATTGGAGACTCCATGACCCTCTTCCCCCGCACGCTTACGGCCCTGCTCGCGGCAAGCGCCATGCTCGCCGCCGGCGCCGCCCAGGCGGAATACCCGGACCGCCCCATCAATATGGTGGTGCCGTTCGCCGCAGGCGGACCGACGGACAACGTCGCGCGCTCGCTCGCGGAAGCCATGCGGCCGAGTCTGGGCCAGACCGTCGTGGTCGAAAACAAGGGCGGCGCCGGCGGCACGATCGGCACCACCCAGGTGGCGCGCGCCCAGCCCGACGGCTATTCCGTCCTGCTGATGCACGCCGGCTTCTCGACCGCGCCGTCGCTGTACAAGAACCCGGGGTACGACCCCTACAAGAGCTTCGAGCCCATCGGCCTGGTGGTCGACGTGCCGATGACCATCATCGCGCGCTCGGACTTCCCGCCCAACAACATCCAGGAACTGGCCGACTACGTCAAAAAGAACAAGGACAAGGTCTCCCTGGCCAACGCGGGCATTGGCGCCGCCAGCCATCTCTGCGGCACCATGCTGGTGGAAGCGCTGGGCGTGCAGCTGCTGACCATCCCGTACAAGGGCACCGCGCCCGCCATGAACGACCTGCTGGGCAAGCAGGTGGACCTGCTCTGCGACCAGACCACCAACACCACGCAGCAGATCGACAGCGGCAAGGTGAAGGCCTACGCCGTCACCAGCCTGAAGCGCGTTCCCACGCTGCCCAAGCTGCCGACCATGGATGAATCCGGCTACAAGGGTTTCGAAGTGGGTATCTGGCATGGCATGTGGGTGCCGAAGGGCACGCCCAAGCCGGTCGTGGACAAGCTGGTCAAGAGCCTGCAGGCCGGCCTGGCCGATCCCAAGTTCCAGGAACGCATGAAGCAGCTCGGCGCGACCGTGCTTACCGCCGAAGCCAACCCGCAAGCCCTCGAAGCCAAGGTCAAGCAGCAGGTCCCGCAGTGGGCCGAGCTGTTCAAGAAGGCCGGCGTCGAACAGCAGTAAAAGCCGCGCGCCCCGAACGGGCGCGCCCAAAAGAAAAGCCCCTGGCGGGGCTTTTCTTTTGGGCGGCGTTCATGGCCGCAGGGCCTCGGCCGCCATGCCCAGGCCATTGAAACCCGTGGACACGGAGGGCTCGTAGCCCAGCGCTTCCGAGATGCTGGCCGCGGTGTCGACCAGCGCCTTGATCCATTCGTCCTGCAGGCGTTCCGCGGGGGCCGAGATGGACAGGCCCGCGACCAGCTTGCCGGTATCGTCGAAAATGCCCGCAGCGATGCAACGCACGCCGAGTTCGAGCTCCTCGTTGTCCCGCGCGTAACCATGCCGGCGCACCAGCGCCAGCTCGCGTTCCAGGCGATCCAGGTCGGTCAGGCTGTTGCGCGTGTGCCCCGCCAGGCCGGTGCGCAGGGCATAGGCCCTGACCTGCCGGGCGTCGCCGGTGGACAGGAAGAGCTTGCCGGTGGACGTCAGGTGCAGGGGCGCGCGGCCGCCGATGGCGCGCACCACCTGCATGCCGGAACGCTCGCTCCAGGCCCGGTCGATATAAACGATCTCGTCGCCCTGCTGCACCGACAGGTTGATGGTCTGCCCGGTCAGCTTGTGCAGCGAACGCATGGCGGAAATGGCCGCCTCGCGCACGTTCAGCCGCCCTTTCACCAGCGAACCGAGTTCCAGCAGGCGCATGCCCAGCTGGTACAGGCCATTGTCGACGCGCTCGACGTAGCGGCCCACGACCAGGTCGTTCAGGATGCGGTGCGCCGTGGACGCATGCAGGCCCGTGGTGGCGGACAGTTCCTTGAGCGTCACGGGATCCGGCTGCGCGGCCAGGGCGTCGAGCAGCCGCATGGCGCGTTCGATCACCTGGATGGCGATGGGATGGGCTGAAGCGCCTTCGGTTTCGGCGTCCAGGGGATTGCGGGAGGTCGGGAGGCGGGCCATGGGAAGTGATGAGCTAGGGTCTGCTGACACGAGCGCCGTTCCACCGAAAAAAACCGGCCTTGCGGCGACGCAGCAAACAGTTCTTTCCCGTATTGTGAAATTTACGAGACCGTTTGGCAACCGGTTTTTTGCGAATAAAAAGGGGTCGCCCCCTATTTATTCAGCTCGGTATCAGGTTCCGGACGGCGCCGCGAGCTTCCCTCCCAGGCGCAGAACCTCCGCTCGCAGGAACTCCAGGGCGGCGGCCGCTCCCTCGGGTTCGCCCTTTACGCCCAGCTCGATATGGGGCGTGCCGCCCTCCTCGCCGACGCTGGGCAGACTGAAGGCGCGCACGCCGGGCCAGCGGGTTTCCACGCTGACCATGGCGGGTGTGATCCGCGATTCAGGCATGCTGAAAACCAGGAATGAATGCTCCGCGTGGACCTGCACATGCTGCAGCGCACGATAGCGAGTGTCCAGCGTCCACTCCAGCATCGGCCACGCCATGACCGGAAATCCGGGCACGAAAGTGTGGTCGCGGATGAAGAAGCCGGGAATCCGGTTGTAGGGGTTCGGCACGATCTCGCACCCTTCCGGGAACACGCCCATCTGCAGGCGCTGCTGGTTCTCGGGCGTGCTCATGTCGGCCGTGCCCTGCCCCTTGGCCGCCATCTCGGCTGCGCGTTGCGCGATCGCCTGTTCGGCCTCGGGATGCAGCGCCAGCGGCAGGTCCAGGGCTGCCGCGGCCGCCTGCCGCGTGTGGTCGTCCGGCGTGCCGCCGATGCCCCCGCAGGAGAACACCACGTCGCCCGAGGCGAAACTGCGCTTGTAGGCGGCCACCAGCGTGTCGCGGTCGTCGGGCAGGATTTCGGCCCAGCCGAGTTGCATGCCGCGCGCGCCCAGGAGCTCGACCACTTTGGAAAAATGCTTGTCCTGACGGCGGCCCGACAGGATTTCATCCCCGACGATGATGAGGCCGATGCGGCGGGCGGATTCTGCAGCCATGTCCGATTCCATAAGGTGAGAGGGGAAACGTCCGGTCAGACGTCGATGACGCGCTCGTCGCGCAGGCGCTTGAGCGCTTCCAGCCCGTAGTGCGCGTAGACCAGCGCAGAGAATACAGGCAGGATGACCCATGCGGGCGGCAACAGGTTCAATAGCGAACAGATCAGGCCGATGGTCCAGAAACCGCCATTGTTCCGCTCCAGGATGAGCTTGCGCTCGGCAGGGCTGGCGTGCTCCACGATGGCGTCCACCCGCATCATGCGCGAGAACGCGAACGCCCACCAGAAGATCGACAGCACCACGGCCATGGGCGGCACGAGCCATAGCGGCAGCGTCAGCACCCACCCCGCCGCGAACGCCAGGGACACCCAGACGGCGTTCCAGACGCTGACCGCGGTCGAGTACTTGCCCTGCCGGGTCACGGTGGCGTATTCGCGCTGGCCCACGTGGCGCAGCACCAGCGGCATGACGAAGACGGCGGCGATCGCCAGCCCCAGGATGCCGGACACCGGCAGCAGGATGGCCGCCGCGATGATGGGGATCAGGTAGACCTTGAGCGAAAACAGGCCCACCGCGAGCATCCAGTCCTCGGCCCGATTGACGAAATCCCAGCGCGCGGCTTCGGCCGCCAGCCATTCGTTCAGCGGCGTCCAGAACAGGTACAGGAGCAGCAGGCAGCCCACCAGCGCGATCAGGAAAGGCAGCAGCACCGCGAACAGCATCGTCGGATGGCATTGCGATACCAGCGCGCGCTTGAACGCCTGCCCCACGTTGGCCGCGCCGGCGCCGGCTCGGGAGATTCGGTCCTGCTCGGGCGTGGCGGAATCGGTGCGCAAAACGGTCATGACGGCGGAAATGAGGGGGTGGACATCCCGGGTATGATAGTCAAACACGCCCTGATCTGCCCACATGTCTCTACTCGTACCCGATACCGACCAAGCCGCGCTGCGCGCGCGCCTGGGCTCATCGCCCGACACCTGGCTGGTCGCATGCTTCTGCGCGGCCTGGTGCGATACCTGCGAACAATACAAGCCCAAGCTGCAGGCGCTGGCCGAGGCCATGCCGCAGCATGTCTTCGCATGGATCGACATCGAAGACCATGCCGAATTGCTGGGCGAAGAAGACGTCGAGAACTTCCCCACCCTGTTGGTGCAGATCGGCCCGCGCGTGGTGTTCTACGGGCCGATGCTGCCGCACATCGGCCACCTCGAGCGCTTGCTGGAAAGCCTGGACGAACATAGCGCCGCCGTCGCCACGGCATTGCCGGACCTGCCCCGGCTGCTGGCCTCCTGACCAGCCCCTTCGCCCTCCCCAAGAAAAAACCCGCAGGGCCTGAAAGTCTTGCGGGTTTTTATTTGCCGGGCGCCGGGCCTCAGGGCTTGCGGCTGCCGCCCAGCAGCACGGCGATCTGCCGCTTCGGCGCGGAGGATCCGCCGTTGGTCTTGGGCGCGGGCGTTTCGGCCTGCGTGGACGGGGCCGAGGGCTCGTAGGGCTTCAGGAAGAAGTCGTCCACGGGCTGACGCGGCGCGCTGGAGGAATAGCCGGACCGGCGGTCGGCCGAACGGCCGCGATCGCCCCGGCCCTCGCGCGGCGACGACGAACCGCCGCGGCGGTCGTCGCTGCGGCGATGGCTGCGCGCGACCAGGTCGGCCGGAACATCCAGGGTGCCCCGCGGCACTTCGCGCTTGATGAGTTTTTCGATATCGAGCAGGAAGCGCTCTTCGTCGGGCGTGAACAGGGCGATGGCCTCGCCGGACGCGCCCGCGCGGCCCGTGCGGCCGATGCGGTGCACGTAGTCCTCGGCGTTGTACGGCAGGTCGTAATTGATGACGCAGGGCACGCCGGCCACATCCAGGCCGCGGGCGGCCACGTCGGTGGCCACCAGCACTTCGAGTTCGCCCGCCTTGAAGGCTTCCAGCGCCTTCATGCGGTCGGCCTGGGTCTTGTCGCCGTGGATCGATTCGGCCTTGACGCCGTCGCGCTCCAGCTCACGGGCCAGGCGCGCCGTGCCGATCTTCGTGTTGGAGAACACGATGACCTGGTTCAGGCCGCGCGACTTCACCAGATGCACGACGGCGGCGCGCTTGGCGTCGCTCGGCATCTTGTACGCGATCTGCGTGATCGTCGCGGCGGTGGCGTTGCGCGCGGCGACTTCGATTTCGACGGGGTGATTCAGGTACGAACGGCCGAGCTTGCGGATTTCGTTGCTGAACGTGGCGGAGAACAGCAGGCCCTGGCGCTGCGCGGGCAGCAGGCGGATGATGCGCTCCAGGTCGGGCAGGAAGCCCATGTCCAACATGCGGTCCGCTTCGTCGAGCACCAGGATGCCTACCTGGCTCAGACTCACCGTCTTCTGCTCGACGTGGTCGAGCAGGCGGCCCGGCGTGGCCACCAACACTTCGCAACCGCGGCGCAGCGCGTCCTTTTGCGGGCCGATATCCACGCCGCCGAACACCACCGCGGAACGCAGCGGCGTCTGCTTGCTGTAGCGCTTGACGCTTTCGTACACCTGGTCCGCGAGTTCGCGCGTGGGCGTGAGGATCAGCGCGCGCACCGGATGGCGAGCGGGCGATGCGCTGGTGTTGGCCAGCGGCATCAGGCGGTGCAGGATGGGCAGCGTGAAGGCCGCCGTCTTGCCGGTGCCGGTTTGCGCGGCGCCCATGACGTCGCGGCCTTCCACCACGACGGGGATGGCCTGGGCCTGGATGGGCGTGGGAGTGGTGTAGCCGGTTTCGGCGATGGACTGCAACAGCAGGGGGTGCAGCCCGAAATCGGCGAACGTCGGCGCGGGCGCTTCAGCGGCGGGTGCTACGGGTTGGGTGGATTCAGTCATCAGGGTTAGGCAGATACCGGGACCAATGAAAAAGAACAAAACGAGAGTGCTGCATGCACCGCACTACATATGCATCGGGACAATCGGAACACGCGCAACTGCGTCCTGCCGTGCAGGCCAGATCGCGCATTCTGGATTCGATACTTATGAGGGCAGTACCAGGCCCGGATTGCTGTGGATAACCTGATTTTAGCGCAGCCTCATTGCCACACGGTCAAACCGGCCGTCGAAAGGCGTTACGAGGCCCCCTGGCGGCACGCCATAAGCGCCCGTCAGGCATACCGAAAGCGTCCACTCCATGGACATTCCAGATGGGCCCTCAGCCCGCCAGCCAGCGCAGCCCCCACAAGGCCAGCATGCCCACGACGATCACCAGGACCGCGCTGCGGGTGCGCAGGAATACCAGGACGGCCAGCACGCCGGCCACCAGCTTGTAGTCGAACACGGGGCCCAGCCCGGCCTTCCAGGGCAGCAGGTCGGGCACCAGGATGGCGGTCAGGGCGGCGGCGGGCGCGTAGCGTAGCGCCCGCCGCACCCCGTCCGGCAAGGGAATGTAGTCGCCGAACAGCATGAAGCCGGCGCGCGTCAGCACGCTGCACAGCGCCAGCAGCAGGATGGCGGAATAAACGTAGATTTCGGAGGGCCAGAGGCTCATGCGCGGCCCTTGAAGTAGCGTTCTGCCACGATGCCCGCGACGACGCCGGCCACGACGGCGGCCGCCAGGCCCAGGCGCAGGGGCAGGACCTGCCCGGTCCAGGCCACCACACCGGCGGCCAGCATGGAAATCAGCATGGGCTTGGAGTTGGCCAGCGGCACCGTGATCGCCAGGAGCGCCAGCACCGCGGCGAAATCCAGGGACCAGTCCGTAGGCACCATCGCCCCCAGGTAGATGCCGACGATGGAGGACGTTTGCCAGACGAACCAGCCCGGCGCGATCGTCCCCAGGAAGAACCACAGCTGTTCGCGCGTGCCGCGCTCGGCCGCATCGCCGTAGCGCGGCATGAACAGCACGAAGCCCATATCGGTAGTGAAATAACCCAGCCCGAGCCGCTTGGGCCAGGACATGTGGCGGAAATAAGGCTGCAGCGCCGCGCCGAAGATCAGGAACCGCAGATTCACGACGCAGCCCGCCGCGAAGATCAGCCATAGCGGCGCCCCCGCGGCGATGAGCGGCAGGGACGTCAGTTGGGCGGAACCCGCGTACAGGAGCAGGGTCATCGCCAGCGCCATGGATTCGGTCAGGCCCGACTTGACCATGGCCACCCCGGTGACGAGGCCCCAGGTCGCCGTGGCGATCAGGGCGGGCACGATGGCGTGGACGCCGGCGCGGAAAGCGGTGGCACGCTCCCGTCGGACCACGGCCGGATCTTGGGTATCGGGAAGCGCGGATTCAGAGGACAACGGCTGGCCCCTGGCGATTCGGACAGGACGACATGGAAACTCTAAGGAAAGGAACGCACGACAACCCGTTCGCCCGCCGGAAGCACAATGCGCGGCCCGGACGGCCGCGCCGGGGCGCGAATAGGCGCGTATTGTAACCTCGCTGCTTGATACAATATGCGCCTCTGGATTCTTGAGCCTTGCGGGCCGGGCATGCGGCGATTGCCGCGCCGCGGGCAGCGCAAGCTCCATATGGGAGAACACCATGTCGATGGCTGATCGCGACGGTTTCATCTGGTATGACGGCAAGCTCGTCCCGTGGCGAGACGCGACCACGCACGTCCTGACACACTCCCTGCATTACGGCCTGTCGGTATTCGAGGGCGTGCGCGCCTACCGCTCCGAGATCGGCACCGCCATCTTCCGCCTCGAAGACCACACCAAGCGCCTGTTCAACTCGGCGCACATCTACCAGATTCCCATGCCGTTCGATCGCGAGACGATCAACGAGGCCCAGAAGGCCGTCGTGCGCGAGAACCAGCTGGAATCGGGCTACCTGCGCCCGCTGGTGTTCTACGGCCCCGAAAAAATGGGCGTGTCGCCCAAGGGCGCCCGGGTGCACGTCGCCATCGCCGCCTGGCCCTGGGGCGCCTACCTGGGCGAAGAGGCCCTGTCCCAGGGCATCCGGGTCAAGGTATCGTCCTTCGCGCGCCAGCACGTGAACGTCACCATGCCGCGCGCCAAGGTGGCCACCACCTACGCCAACTCCATCCTGGCCAATACGGAGGCCCTGCAGGACGGCTACGACGAAGCCCTGTTGCTGGACACCGAGGGTTTCGTGGCGGAGGGTTCGGGCGAGAACCTCTTCATCGTGAAGGACGGCGTGCTCTGCGAACCCGAGATCGCCTCCGCCCTGACCGGCATCACCCGCAGCACCATCCACGCGTTGGCCGCCGACCTCGGCCTGCGCGTGCTGACCAAGCGCCTGACCCGCGACGACGTCTACATTGCCGACGAGGCTTTTTTCACCGGCACCGCCGCCGAAGTAACGCCCATCCGCGAAGTGGACAACCGCCAGATCGGCTCCGGCCGGCGCGGCCCGATCACCGAGCAATTGCAGAAAGCGTTTTTTGACGTGGTGAATGGCCGCAACCCGAAGTACCATCACTGGCTGAGCAAAGTCTGATCCGAGCGGCCCGGTCCGCAACCAGGCCGCGCCATTGCCCCAACCTGCCGATTACCGGTTTTTTTTCAGGAATATCCATGACCGCTGCTGCCCCGGCCGCCGTCCCCCACTCCCACGAAGTCATCGAAGTCGGCGCGGAAGACCTTCCCGTCTTCTGTCCCGGCCCCAAGGCTCCGCTCTGGAGCATGCACCCCCGCGTCTTCCTGGACGTGGCGCGCACCGGCTCCGCCAGCTGCGCCTACTGCGGCGCCGAATACCGCCTCAAGGCCGGCACGGTGCTGCACGGCCACGGGCACTGAGCACCGCCCCATAACGCACACCCGTTCCGCACCTATGTTCGCCACGCCCGAAGAAGCAGAACACGCGTTCTACGAAGCCCTTGAGCAGGCGGACAGCATCCGCCTGATGCAAGTCTGGGCCGACGACGAGGAAGTCGTCTGCATCCATCCGGGCGGCCTGCGCATCGTCGGCCACTCGGCGGTGCAGGAATCCTGGCAGCAGGTGCTGGCCAACGGCCCCCTGCACATCCGCCCGTTGCGCCCGCTGGTCATGCTGAGCATGATGTGCGCGGTGCACGTGCTGGTCGAACAGGTGGCGGTGCGCACGCGGGAAGGCACGCAATTCGCCAATTGCTACGCCACGAACATCTACCACAAGGGCCCTACCGGCTGGCGCATGGTCATGCACCATGCCTCGCCGGCGCCCACGGAAGCCGGGGTGCTCGACTTGCACGACGTGCCCGACATGTTGCACTGAACCGGGTGGATTCCTCGTTGGCTGCTGCTCGTCTTGACACAACGCCCTGCCCCGTTCCCTCCTGGTTGCCCGGAGGCGACAGCCAGACGGTTTACGCCGCTCTGTTCGCGCAGTATCACCGCATCGCGTTCGTGCGCGAACGGGTGGACACGCCCGACACCGACTTCGTCGACTTCGACTGGACCGGACCGGGGCTGTTTCCGCACAAGGCGGCCGATGGCGCGCCCGTCAGCGGGCAGCGCCCCGTCGCCAATGGCAAGACCGCCGCGGCGCGGTGGATGACGGAGGCGGACTGGAAATCCCTGCCGCACAATCCCGACACGCCCGCGCTCATCCTGTTCCACGGCCTGGAAGGCGGCAGCAACAGCCGCTATGCACAGTCCATCGCGCACCATTTCCGGGCGCGCGGCTGGATCGTGGTGATCGCGCATTTCCGCGGCTGCTCGGGCGTGCCCAACCGCCTGGCCCGGGCCTATTACTCCGGCGACTCGGCCGAGGTCGGCTTCATGCTGGAAACCGTCCGCCAGCGCATCCCGCACGCGCGCTGGCACGCGGTGGGCGTATCGCTGGGCGGCAACGCGCTGCTGAAATACCTGGGAGAACACCAGGAAGACACGCGCTGGCTGACCGCCTGCGCGGGCGTCTCCGCGCCGCTGGACCTGGTGGCTTGCGGCAAGACCCTGTCCACCGGCCTCTTCAACCGCCGGGTGTATACCGCCCACTTCCTGAAGACGCTCAAGCACAAAGTGCTGGAAAAGGCGCACCGCTTCCCGGGCGCCGTCGACGTCATGCGCATCGCGCACGCGCATGACCTGCGCGAATTCGACGATACCTATACGGCGCCCATGCATGGTTTCCGGAATGCCCTGGACTACTGGACGCGCGCTTCCAGCAAGCCATGGCTCTCCAGGATTTCCGTGCCCACGCTGGTGCTCAACGCGCGCAACGATCCCTTCATTCCGGCGGCCTCGCTGCCCGGCACCGAGGATTGTTCGCCGTCCATCCTGCTGCATCAGCCGACGGACGGAGGGCACGCGGGCTTTCCCACCGGCAGCTTCCCCGCCCACCTGAACTGGCTGCCGCAGCGCCTGGGACGCTTCTTCGAGACGGGGCTATAGGGCTGGCCGGGCGCCCCGCCCGCCTCAACCCGACTTGAAGCGCTCCAGCAGCTGGCGCTCTTCGGCCAGCTTGTCCTTCACTTCCTTGATCTGCACGTCGATCTGCGACTGCTCGTAGAAATCGGTGGACATGCCGCGCGCCTGCTGCAACTGCGATTCGGCTGCCGCGAAGGCCCCGGTCATCACATAGAAGCGCGCCAGGTCCCGGCGCGCGGCCACGGGCTTGCCGTTGCGCTCCTCGCTTTGCGCCAGCATCTGGTACAGGCTGGGTTCGTCGTTGCCCCACTGCTTGATCTTGGCCCGCAGATACTCCTGCGCGTCCGTATGGCGGCCGACGCTCTGCAGCGCCTGGGCGTAGGCAATGCCCAGGGCCCGCTGGTCGGGCCAGCGCTTGATGGCGGCCTGGGACAGCTCCAGCGCCTTCGGATATTCCTTGCGCGCCAGCGCGATGTCCACGCCGAGTTTCGCCAGCTGCGATGAATTGCGGCCATCCGCGGAGGCCAGGGCAAGGTTGCGCTCGGCCTCGGCCAGGTTGTTGCGCTGGAAGGCCTGCAGCGCCAGGCCGTAATATGCGGCGGACCGGCGCACGCCGGACAGCGCCTGCACCTCGTCCTGCAATTGCTGCCCCGCCGAGCGCAGGCTGACGGCGTCGCGCCCCTGCACCACGCGCATCTTGGCGCGCAAGTACCAGAAATCATCGCTGTCCACGTGGCGGGACGCCGGCAGGCCGCGCACGCGGTTCTGCACATCGGACATGCGCTCGATGGACAGCGGGTGAGTGCTGGCCCAGGAACCCCCGCCCGCGCCTTCGTTCAGGCGCGATGCGTTCATCAGGCGCGCGAACATCTGCGACATGCCCTGGGCGTCGTAGCCTGCCTTGGTAAGCATCTGGAAACCGGCGCGGTCGGCCTCGCGTTCGGCGTCGCGCGAAAAACCCAGCTGGCGGTTGATGGCCGCGGCCTGGCCGAAGGCCGCCACCCCCACCGCCAGGTTGCCGCCGCCGCCGGCCAGGGCCGCCAGCAGCGCGCCGGCCAGGCTGGCCAGCATCAGCATGCCGTTCTGGTTCTGCTGCGTCATGCCGCGCGCGATGTGGCGCTGCACGACGTGGCCGATTTCGTGCGCCAGCACCGCCGCCAGCTCCGACTCGCTGGAGGAGGATACGATCAGGCCGGTATTGACGCCGATGTACCCGCCGGGCATGGCGAAAGCGTTGATCTCGGGATCGCGCACGCCGAACATCTCGACGTCGGGCACGCCCCCGGGGGCGTAGGACGCCAGCTTGCGGCCCATCGCGGTGAGGTACTGGCTGAGCTCGGGATCGTCGATATAGGTGGGATCGCGCCGGCCCTGCGCCATGATGGCCTGCCCCAGGCTGCGCTCCAGCATGGGGGACAGTTCGGTCGCGGAGGCGGCGCCCATGGAGGGCAGACCGACCGGCTGCGCCCAGGCGGCGACCGGAAGGCCGGGCACGGCCAGCGCGACGGACAGACCGACGATTGCGCCCCGTTTCGCAATCGAGCAAATGGATGGCATTTTCCTGCGGTTCATAAGCCTATGATAGCGATGAGCTTAAAATGTTTCATCGATACCCCCCAACGAGGTCTCAATGCGTCCCGTCCGTAAAGCCGTTTTCCCTGTCGCCGGCATGGGCACGCGCTTCCTTCCCGCCACCAAGGCGATGCCCAAGGAAATGCTGCCAGTGGTCGACAAACCGCTGATCCAATATGCCGTCGAAGAAGCCGTCGCCGCCGGCATCACCGACCTCATTTTCGTGACAGGGCGCAACAAACGCGCCATCGAAGATCATTTCGACTCCGCTCCCGAGCTGGAATCCGACCTGGAAAGCAAGGGCAAGCACGAGCTCCTGGCAATGGTGCGGGGCATTCTACCCGCGCACGTCAACTGCCTCTATATCCGCCAATCGGCCCCCCTGGGGCTGGGCCATGCCGTGCTGTCGGCCGCGCCGGCTGTGGGCGACGAGCCCTTCGCGGTGCTGCTCGCCGACGACCTGATCGACTCCGACACGCCCGCATTGAAGCAACTGGTGGACGTGGCCGTCGAACAGAACGCCAGCGTGCTGGGCGTGCAGGACGTGCCCCGGGCCGATACCCGCAAGTACGGGATCGTGGCCACGCGCGAAGGAGAAGCCCGCTCGGACCGGCGCACCGAACGCGTCACCCATATCGTTGAAAAGCCCGATCCCGAAGCCGCGCCCTCGACGCTCGCGGTGGTGGGCCGGTACGTGCTGGAGGCCGCCATCTTCGACCACCTGCGTTCGACCAAGATGGGAGCCGGCAACGAGATCCAGCTGACGGACGGCATCGCCTCGATGATGCGGGAGCGCGCGGTGTTCGCGCACCGCTACGAAGGCGTGCGCTACGACTGCGGCAGCAAGGCCGGCATGTTCCAGGCCACCGTGGCGCTGGGCAAGAAGTACCACGGCCTGGAGCCGGAATGAGCGCGGGCGCGGAGCGCGCCTAGGCCGACACCGCGCGGGCCTTGGCGCGGGCCTGCGCGTCGCGGTCCTCCTTGCGCAGGCGCCCCCTGGCCGACAGCCGCATCAGGGTCCCCAGGGCCACCATCAAGCCGATCACCTCCACCAGCGCCGCCGGAATCCACATGGTCAGCCCGCCGATGGTCTGGTCGGTCTGGGCCGACATCGCAATGGCGCGGCCGCACAGTTCGAACAAGGGGTAGATATCGCTTTCGGTGAAGGCGATGACCGCCCCCACCACCATTTGCGGCAGCATCGTCAGCACGGGCGAAATGACCCGGCCACCGGGCGTCATGGCCGCGGGCGGCGCGGGCCGGCGGTCCAGGATCAGGTTCCAGTACATGAAGCCGCTGATCACCACCGACCAGTTCATCAGGCGGTAGAGGCGCCAGTCGAGCATGGAATAGAACTGCACCGAGGGAATCAGCCAGACCAGCACCAGGAAGACGAACAGCGACGGCACGAAGATCTTGTTGGTCAGCACCGCCACCGTGGCGCGGCCCGTGCCGGTGCGCAGGAAATCGCGCAGCCTGATGCGCCACGCCATGGGCAGACCGGCCCGCATGACCTGCCCCGGGAAGGCCGCCATCACCAGCAGGGGCCCCAGGTGATGCAGGACCAGGTGCTGGATGCGGTGGATGAAGAACATGCGTTCGGCGTAGTAGTCCAGCCGGGTATGCATCGACAGGTACAGCAGCACCATGCCGGCCCAGAACAGCGCTTTGCGGGCAGCGGTGACGCGATGCGCCCGCTGGCCGCGCACGAACAGCACGATGGCCACCAGGAAGGAGGCCACCAGCATGGGAGAAAACTCCCAGGGTACGAGCCATTCGAGACTATCCATGCAAACCGTCCGGAGAACTTCGGGGGAAGACGAGGACCGGAGCCCGGCTCCACGTCCCGTCGATTGTAGTAGACCCCGGCCGGACCGTCCCGGCGTTCAGAAACGGTGCGAAATGCCCGTGCCGAACCGGGTGGTATGGGAATGGCCCGGGTCGAACTGGTTGTCCAGCGTGTAGTTCGAGGCGTAGCCGGCAAAGGCGTAGAGCGTCGTGCGCGGGGACAGACCGTAGGTGTAGCCCAGCGTCATCACTTGCGCATTGCGCGCCGCCGCGCCGTTGTCCCACTGCCAGTCCGGATGCGCCAGCGACCATTGCAGCAGCACGGCGCCGGGCCCCACGGGCACGCTGGCGCCGACCAGCCAGGCATCGACCGTGCCGCCGCGCGCGAACGCGGCGGGCCCCAGGTTCAGGCCCAGGCCGTCCGGATCGCCGCCGTCCAGCCCGGCATAGCCGTTGCGCTGGCGCGACCAGGCGAGCGACAGCTTCAGCACCTCGAAATCGTAGGACACCCCGAGCTGGACGGCCTGCGGCCGCCCGCGAGTGCCCGCCGGCGCGTCCGCCAGCCGCAGCTGGTCCCAGGTGGCGACCGCCAGCAAGGGCCCGTCCTCGTACTTCAGGCCCGCGCTGAACGCGCGGTTGTTGGCCGCGGTGCGGAAGCGGTCCTGGCCGTCGGCATCGAAGGAATAGCCGACGCCCGCCTGGAATCCCCGCCAGACCGGGGAGTAGTAGTTCACGAGATTGTCGAACTGGTAGTTGTCGGACGCCTTGAACGTGGCGCCCATGCCCATCTCCTTCCAGGACGCGATCTCCAGCGCATTGCCGTAGACCTGGCCCACCGTGTGCTGCCGGCCCAGCCGCAGTTCTCCGTAGCCGTCATGGCCCAGCCCCACCCAGGCGGCATAGTTGAACAGGCTGTCGTCGTCCGCCGCCTTGCCCGAGGACGGATCGAAGCCGCTTTCCAGCTGGAAGCGGGTGCGCCAGCCGCCTCCCATGTCTTCGGCTCCCGCCAGGCCCCACAAGGAATCCGTGAGCCCGCCATTGAGCAGGCCGGCGTGACTGCCGCGCCCCGAGGTATTCGTGACGGCCAATCCGGCATCCACCACGCCGTACAACTGCACGCCCGGCCCGCCCTCGGCGGCCAGCGCCCCCAGGGGAAGGAGCAGCCCTGCCGCCGCCAGCGCGCCCAAAAAGTAGGTTTTCATGCATATCTCCCGATTCGGCGGCGGGCAGGCCGCCCGCCGCCGGGCGCCACGGCCTGTTTATTGCCAGCCGTAGCGGCGCACCCAGATCCCCTTCAACAGCTGCGTCAGCACGCAATAGCCGAACAGAATGCCCGCCAGCCACGGGAAGTAGCTCCACGGCAGCGCCTGCAGCTGGAAATACTCGGCCAGCGGCGAGAACGGCAGCAACAGGCCCAGCGTCACGACCATCAGCGTCATCCCCATCAGCGGCCACGCGGCGCGGCTTTGCAGGAAGGGAATCTTGCGCGTGCGGATCATGTGCACGATAAGCGTCTGCGACAGCAGGCCCTCGACGAACCATCCCGACTGGAACAGCGTCTGATGCTCCGGGGCATTCGCCTGGAAGACATACCACATGAGCGCGTAGGTCGCGATATCGAAAATGGAGCTGATGGGCCCGAAGAACACCATGAAGCGTCCCAGGCCGGCCGGGTCCCATTGCTGGGGCTGCTTCAGCAGTTCTTCGTCCACATTGTCGAATGGAATCGCTGTCTGGGAGATGTCGTACATCAGATTCTGCAGCAGCAGATGAATGGGCAGCATGGGCAGGAAAGGCAGGAATGCGCTGGCCACCAGCACCGAGAAAACGTTGCCGAAGTTCGAGCTGGCCGTCATTTTCAGGTACTTGAGCATGTTGCAGAAGGTCTTGCGGCCTTCGATGACCCCGTCCTCCAGCACCATCAGGCTCTTTTCGAGCAGGATGATGTCGGCGGCCTCCTTCGAGATGTCGACCGCCGAGTCCACGGAAATTCCCACGTCCGCCGCCCGCAGCGCCGGCGCGTCGTTGATGCCGTCGCCCATGAATCCGACGGTGCAGCCCTGCGCCCTCAGGCTGCGCACGATTCTTTCCTTGTGGGCGGGAGTCAGGCGCGCGAATACATTGGCCTCGCGCACGGCGGCGGCCAGCCGCCGATCGTCCATTTCCTCGATCTCGGCGCCCAGGTAGACCTTGCGGATTTCGAAGCCCACCTCGCGGCAGACTTTCTGCGTGACCAGCTCCACGTCGCCCGTCAGCACCTTCACTTCGATGCCCGAATTCTTGAGCGCCGCGAGAGCCGGGCCCGTGGATTCCTTGGGAGGATCCAGGAACGCGATGTATCCCATCAGCACCAGGTCGGACTCGTCCGCCACGCCATAGGCTTCCTGCGTGGGCGGCATTTCCTTCACGCCGACGGCGATGACGCGCAGGCCGTCGCGGTTCAACTCGGCCGTCACGCGGCGGATGTCCGCCCTGCGCGCCTCGGTCAGCGGATGCGCTTCGTTACCTACCCGCAGCCGGGTGCACACGGACAGCATTTCCTCGAGCGCGCCCTTGCAGATCAACTCGTGGTGGTCGCGGCCGTTCTCGGTTTCGTTCACCACGACCGACATGCGGCGGCGCGAGAAGTCGAACGGAATCTCGTCGATCTTGCGGTACTTCGCGGCCAGGTTCAGTTTGCGCTCCACGTCGGCATGTTCCAACACCGCCACGTCCAGCAGGTTCTTCAGGCCCGTCTGATAGTGGCTGTTGAGATAGGCGTAGGCCAGCACCTCATCGCAGCTCGTGCCGTAGACGTCGGTGTGCCGCTCCAGCACGATGCGGTCCTGGGTCAGCGTGCCGGTCTTGTCCGTGCACAGCACGTTCATCGCGCCCAGGTTCTGGATGGCGTCCAGGCGCTTGACCACCACCTTGCGCTGCGACATGCGCAAAGCGCCCTTGGCCAGCGTGGCCGTGACGATCATCGGCAGCATCTCAGGCGTCAATCCGACGGCGATGGCCAGCGCGAACAGCAGCGCCTCCAGCCAGTCTCCCTTGGTGAAGCCGTTGATCAGCATGACGATGGGCGCCATGATCAGCATGAAGCGGATCAGCACCCAGCTGACGCGGTTGATGCCCTGCTGAAACTGGGTGGGCGCGCGGCTGGCCTGGGTGACGCGGCCGGCCAGTTGGCCGAAGTAGGTACGCGATCCCGTCGCCACCACCAGGGCCGTGCCCGCGCCGCTGACCACGTTGGTTCCCATGAACGCAATGTTCTCCAGCTCGAGCGCGCTGGCGGTGGAGACGCGCTGCCTGGCGTGCTTTTCGACGGGCAGCGATTCGCCGGTCAGGGCCGCCTGCGCCACGAACAGGTCCTTGGCGGCCAGGATGCGGCAATCGGCGGGAATCATGTCGCCCGCGGACAGCAGGACCACATCGCCGGGCGCCAGTTCGGCCAGGGGGAGCTCGACCTGCCTCGAACCGCTGGCATGCAACGTGTCGCCATAGTAGCGGTGGGCGCCATTGCCGTCCGAGCCGGCGGCATCGCTGCGCAGGACGGTCGCCGTGTTCTGCACCATGGCCTTCAGGGCTTCGGCCGAGCGGTTGGAGCGGCGCTCCTGCACGAACCGCAGCACGGTGGAGATGAGCACCATCGATCCGATGATGAGCGCCGCCGTCCAGGACTGCTCTTGCGGCTCGGCCATGCGGACGTCGGTGATCCATGACAGCACCGCAAGCACGGTCAGCAGGAGGTTGAACGGATTGCGGTAGGACAGCCAGAGGTGGGCGTGCCAGGACAAGGGCTTTTCGTGGTCGACCTCGTTGGCGCCGTAGCGCTCGCGCGCGGCCTCGGCCTGGGCTTCGGACAGCCCGCCCCGGCCGCTGCCGAACAGGGAGAACAAGGCGCCTTCGTCCAGGCGCGACAGATCCAGCATCTGCCGGTTGGCGTGGCGGCCGGCTTCCGAAGAAGCGGTTACGGCCGCGCCCCCCTGCAACGGCATCGGCGAGCGGCGGTAGTGGCGTCCGCTGCGCCGCAAGCCGGCCGCGGACGAAAAGAATGACTTCAGGAAGCTGAACATTGGAGTGCTCCGGTTTTTCGTGTTGTTGTTGGAGACACGGACGACCCCGCCCGCAGCGCCCGCGCGCGGCCGGCAGCGGCCCGCGGCTTTACGCGAGAAAAGCCGCGGGTCCGCCGCAAGCGGACGTGCGCAGGCACCGGGGCGATGTTGCCGGTGTCCGGATCGCGTCGAAAATGCGCCGGGTGCGGAAAACGGAAGGGGAGCTAGCGGAAGAATCCGGCCGGCAGCAACGGCACACGCGGTGTGGGCCAGGCCGGGGATCCTGGGCTGCGGACTCCGTACGGACCGGAATGGCTATCCGATCGTCGGCTCGCAGCGAGAAGACGGGTCAGACAGGCATGCAGGTGCCGCGCACTGGGCGCAATCGAGGTTCGGGGTCTAAGGCACTAGGCATGATTTCTCCTGTGTAACGGCTGGCGGCTTCAGGCAGCCAGCGCGGCTTGCGCGCCGAAATGCACGCGGCGCACGGCGGGGTTGGCGCTCAGGCGGCGCGCCTGCGACATCAGTTCGGCCCGCAGCTCCGGGGGGCAATTGACGGTGATGCAGGCGGACGCCATATCCGGGTCCTGGCCCTGGTCGATCTGGACCTGCGAAACGGCCAGGCCGGCAGCGCTGAAATCGAGGTAGATCTGTTTGCGCAAGGCGCCCAGCTCGTCGCGCGGACAAATGACCGTCAGGCGCGAAGTGCCGCGGCGGCGGCTCAGGGCGGCGGCGCGGTCCACGCCGGCGCGGCGCAGGAACAAGTCGAAGAAACGCATAACGACCTCCATTGCGAGAATGGGGAGCGTGATCGCGAGTACGCGCGCACGCCTGCGCGGCGCATGGCGGACGGGCACGGCAAACAAACGTGCGCGAACGCGGTCGCTGCGGCTGGCGGCGGTTCTGGCGGTTTATGTTGGGGAGGTTCCCGGCAAGCCGCTGGCTTGCGCGGCTGCCCTGGCCGGAGCCTGGGGCTTGGGATACGACCGCAACCTGCTCAACAGGTTGCGGCAGACGGAGTTCTGCGTGGACCTGTCAAACAGCGGCGTCGATGCAAGATCGACAACTTTCGCCGGAATCGGTATTCACGAAGACTGCTCCTGGGATGGATAACGGGCAAGAGTTTACGCGGGTTTTTACTGATGGACAAGGCTTTGCCACCAGAAAAGTCCTAAAAAGCGCCGGCGCGGGATGAACCCGCGCCGCGAGCCCGCTCAGACGTAGAAATGCCAGCCCAGATAGGCGGCAAACAGCGCGTACAACCCGCCCACCGCGGACAGGGCCGGCACGCTCATGGCCGAACGATGGAAGCGCAGCCATAGCAGGCTGATGGACAGCATGGTGAACAGGCCGGCCATCAACAGCGGGGCGTCCAGCATCCACGGCGTCATGAATATCCCCAGCGCGCTGGGGATGGTCGCCTGGATCATCATGGCGCCGGAGATATTGGCCAGCGCCAGCCGCTCCTTGCCCTGCCGCACCCAGATCAGGGCGTTCATGATTTCCGGCAGCTCGGTGGCGACGGGGGCGAGCAGCAGGGCGGCGACGTGGGGCGAAGCGCCCATGGCCACGCCCAGCAGCTCGATCTGGTTCACGAACACGTGGGAGGCCCCGGCGATCACCACCAGCGCCAGCACCGTCTGCGTGATCGCCCAGAACAGCGTCGGGTCTTCATCGCGGGGACGCAGCTTGAGCGGTTCCAGGTCCTCGCAATCCATGCATTCTTCGTCGTTGCTGAGCTCGCGCTTGACGTAGAGGCCGTAGGTCGCCAGGAACAGGATGCCCAGCCAGGGCTTCCACGCAAAGGCCAGCAGCCCCAGCCCCACCTTGAAGACGAAGATGCCCAGGAACCAGGCCTGGTCGCGGGCCAGCCGTCGCTGGTCCGCGTTGATACAGGCAGCCTGGTTGGGCCGGCCGCGGCGCGCGCGCCAGAGGGCCAGGCCGACGACCGCGTAGGCGAGCGTGGCCAGCACCAGCGGCCCGCCCATGGCGGCGCCGACACCGATGTCTTTCTGCTCGGGGGTATCGCCGAAGACCACGGCCATGAAGGTCACCGCGCTTTCCGGCAAGGCGGTGCCGAAGGCGGCAAGCACGGTGCCGGTGGCGGTGGCGCCCAGCTGAAAGCGATGGCCGACCCATTCGACGCCGTTCACGAAGAACTCGCAGGCGAAATAGATCACTGCCGCAGACAGGAAAAACAGGAACAGGGTGAGCAACATATAGACGCAGCCGGACGAGCAGAAACCATTGGCGCGACATCGCGGCTCGCCCGGCTAGGGTGAACGCAATGCGGCCAAAGGTCTCGCCTGGCTGATCCATGCGGCGGGCGTGCCGCCGAGCATGGAAACCGCTAGCGCCATGGAGTTCTAGCGGCTGCTCCGCAGCGCTGAACCACCAAGTCTGTTGACGCTAGCTCCTTTGGGGGCAAAGGATGGCTACTCCCCAATGACAGAGCCGCGATTGTAGCAGCTTGACCGCGTTCGTCCAGCAATTCCCGAGGCGGCGGCGCGGGGTGTCGTGTTTGGGGGATGGCAGGTAAAGTAAACGGCATCCTCACCTTTGCCGGGGTTCGCGCCCTGTCCGCCATGAGCCTGCCTCCCGACGACATTTCCCCTTTCGCCGCCCGGCGCCAGCGCCTGATGGACCAGATGCGCGCGGAGGGCGGCGGCATCGCCATCCTGGCGACCGCGCCGGAAGCCATCCGCAACCGCGACGCGGAGTACCCGTACCGGCACGACAGCGATTTTTTCTACCTGACCGGCTTCACCGAGCCGGACGCCTGGCTGGTGCTGATCGCCGGCGCCGCCGACCGGTCCCTGCTCTTTTGCCGGCCGCGCAACGTCGAGCACGAAATCTGGGAGGGCAAGCGCTTCGGTCCCGAGGCCGCGGCGGCGCATTTCGGCTTCGACGATGCCCATCCGGTGGACGCGCTGGACGAACTGATGCCCACGCTGCTGCAGGACCACGCCACCCTGTACGCCCCCCTCGCCAACGGCAAGCGCGCAGACGGCAGGCTGCACCGCTGGCTCGCGGCGGCGCGCGAAGCCAGCCGCGGCGGCCACGCCCCGCCCGCCAGGCAACAGGATCTCCGCACCCTGCTGGCGGACATGCGGCTGGTCAAGGACGCCTCGGAAATCGCGGCAATGCGCCGCGCCGCCAAGATCTCCGCCGGCGCGCACGTCCGCGCCATGCGTGTCTGCCGCGCGGGCATGCGCGAATACGAGCTCGAAGCCGAACTGCTCTATGAATTCCGGCGGCACGGCGCGCAGTCGGTGGCCTACAACAGCATCGTGGCCGCCGGCGCGAACGCCTGCGTGTTGCACTACCCGGCCGGCGAGGCCGTCCTGCGCGACGGGGACCTGGTCCTGATCGACGCCGGCTGCGAAGTGGACAGCTACGCCAGCGACATCACCCGCACCTTCCCGGTCAACGGCCGCTACAGCGGCCCGCAGCGCGCGCTGTACGACCTGACGGTGGCGGCCCAGGAAGCGGCAGCCCAGGCCACGGCGCCCGGCCGCAGCTTCAATGAAGGCCACCAGGCCGCGCTGCGCGTGCTGGCGCAAGGCATGCTCGATCTGAAGCTGCTGAAGGGGTCGCTGGACGGCGTGCTGGAATCCGGCGACTACAGCCGGTTCTACATGCATCGCACCGGGCACTGGCTGGGCCTGGACGTCCACGACGTGGGCGACTACCGCCAGCCCGGCCCGGCCCAGGGAGCCGAACGCCCGTGGCGCAGGCTGGAGGCCGGAATGATGCTGACCATAGAACCCGGCATCTACGTGCGGCCGGCCAACGACGTGCCCGAGGCCTACTGGAACATCGGCATCCGCACGGAGGACGACGCGCTGGTCACCGACGAGGGCTGCGAGCTCATCACGCGCGGCGTGCCGGTGCAGGCGGGCGAGATCGAGGCGCTGATGCGCGAATAGGCGCCGGCCGCGGGCCGGCGCTAGAAGACGTAGCCGTCCAGCCAGCCCATGGCGACCCAGGTATAGACCACCACCATGGCGATGGCGAACATCGAGACGATGGAGCCGACCAGGCAGGCCATGATGGCGACCAGCACCGGCCCCCATCCTGTCTTCGTGGGCTGGCCCAGGCCGGCGTTGTAGAGCCGGTCGAACTTTTCATCCGGCATCAGCGAGAACACCGCGCTTTCGATGAACCCGTCGATCATGGGAATGAACAGCAGGAAGAAGGCGGGATTGTCGTACCAGACCGGATAGAAGCTGTAGGCGCAGAAACCGCAGACCGCGGCCAGCGCGGTGACCAGCCAGGCATGGCGCCGGCCCAGGTACCACCAGTGAGCGCCCAGCCAGCCGAACAGACAGGCCAGCAGCCCCACGGCGACCTTGCCGCGCGGGCGACGGGCGGATGCGGCGGACAACGGGGAAGTAGCCTGAACCTGGGCCTGCGTCATGTCGATCAACCGGAAAATGGAACCATGGCGCTAAGACGCGCCGGCTGCCAGCGATTGTAGTGGACGGTTAAAATCCGCGGATGACCTCATCCGCCTTCGACGTTGCGATCCTCGGCGCCGGCCCCGTGGGCCGCGTGCTGGCCCTGATGTTGGCGCGCGTGGCGCCGGACCCGGCCCGCATCGCCCTGCTCGCGGGCAGCGCGCCCGTCCCGGCCGCGCCCTCGGCCGCCGTGCCCGCCGCCGATCCCCGGGTGCTGGCCATGAACCACGGCAGCCGCGTGTTGCTGGAATCGCTGCATGCCTGGCCCGACCGCTCGGCCGACATCCGCAATATTCACGTGTCGCAACGCGGCCGGCTGGGCCGCACCCTGATCCAGAACACCGATTTCGGCGTGCCCCAGCTGGGCAGCGTGGTCGCGTATTGCGGCTTGCACGCCAAGCTGGACGAATGCGTGGCCGCCTGCGGCGTCACCGTGCTGCCGGGGCCGCCCGCCCAGATCGGCCGCCAGGACGCCGACGGGGTGCGCATCCAGCAGGGCGAGGCTGCGCTGCTATGCCAGGTCGCCGTGCAGTCCGATGGCGCGGGAGCGGCCGACGTTCGCCGCGATTACGGCCAGCACGCGGTGCTGACCACCGCGCACGCCTCCCTGCCCCGCCGCGGCTGGGCCTGGGAGCGCTTCACGACCGAAGGCCCGCTGGCGCTGCTGCCGCATCCGCAGACGCCGGACGCCTATTCGGTGGTGTGGTGCAGCGCCCCGGAACGCGCCGCGGCGCTGGCCGCGCTGGATAACGCCGCCTTCTCGCAAGCGTTGTCCGCCGCCTTTGGCGACCGCCTGGGCCGCCTGTCCAGCCAGGCGCCCCGCCATGTCTTTCCGCTGGCGCTCAGCGCCCGCCGCGCCCAGGTGCACGGACGCGTGGCGGCGATCGGCAACGCCGCCCAGACCCTGCATCCCGTCGCCGGCCAGGGGCTGAACCTGGGCTTGCGCGATGCGGCCCGGCTGGCCCAGACGCTCGGCGGCTGGCTTGCCCATCCCGATGCCAACCCGGCCCCGGCGCTGGCCGAGTTCGCCAGCGCCCGCCACGTCGACCGCGTGATCACCGCCGGGCTGACCGACCTGATGCCCAGGGTCTTCTCCACCGGCCTGGCGCCCGTGGAGCATGCCTGCGGCCTGGCCCTGTTGGCGCTGGATCTGGCGTCGCCGCTGCGCGCCCCGCTCGCGCAGCATCTGTTGCAGGGTTTCCGGGCCTGATTTCGCCATCGATCCGGCCCCGGAAAGGGGCGGGATCTGTCCGTTTTCGCCTTCCTCCGTTACCGGGCGTTCGCTGCGCGAAAATGGGGGTTCGATCGAGCCGGTTAAAATGTGAGCATGCGCATAGGCCAGTGGTCCCTTCCGAACAACGTTCTTGTCGCGCCCATGGCGGGCGTGACGGACCGTCCTTTCCGCCAGCTTTGCAAGAAGCTGGGGGCGGGCTATGCCGTGTCGGAAATGGCCGCCAGCAATCCGAAGCTGTGGGATAGCGTCAAGACCTCCCGCCGCCTGAACCACGACGGGGAGATCGCCCCGATCTCGGTGCAGATCGCCGGCGCCGACCCGGCGATGATGGCCGAGGCCGCGGTCTTCAACGCCAATAAAGGGGCCCGGATCATCGATATCAATATGGGTTGTCCGGTCAAGAAGGTCTGCAACGTCGCCTCCGGGTCGGCGCTGCTGCGCCACGAAGACCTGATCGCCCGCATTCTCGATGCCGTGGTGTCCGCCTGCGCGCCCCTGGGCGTGCCGGTCACCCTCAAGACCCGGACCGGCTGGGACCGCGAAAGCCGCAATGCCGTGCGCGTGGCGAAAATGGCGGAGAACGCCGGCATTTCCGCCCTGACGCTGCACGGCCGCACCCGCGCTGACCTCTATACGGGGGAAGCGGAATATGACACCATCCGTGCCGTCAAGGCCGAGCTGGGCATTCCCGTGATCGCCAACGGGGATATCGATTCTCCTGAAAAGGCCAGGCACGTCCTGGATTACACTGGCGCGGATGCGGTCATGATCGGCCGGGCGGCCCAAGGCCGTCCCTGGATTTTCCGCGAAATCGACCACTACCTGCGCACGGGCGAAACACTGGCCCCTCCCTCTTACGGGGAAATGCGCGAGCTGCTGCTCGAACATCTCGACGACCATTACCGGTTCTACGGCGAGCACACCGGCGTACGCACGGCGCGCAAGCACATCGGCTGGTATCTGGACGGCCTGCCGGGCGCGGATTCGTTCTGCGCCCGCATGAATCTGATCGACAATACCCGAGACCAGTGGCGGGCCGTGTCGGACTGGTTCGACATCATCTCGCGCGACGGCGAGCCTCATCCGGCGCCGGTCGCAGAAGCCCTGCTGGCGGCATGACCGCCTCAACACCAACATAAAAATATCTGTACTCAAATGAGCAAGAAAGATGTCCTGGAAGAATGCGTGCGCGCCAGCCTGGAGCGCTATTTCGAAGACTTGGGCGAATCCGAGCCCCACGACATGTGGGACATGGTGATGCGTTGCGTGGAACGCCCGGTGCTCGAAGTGGCGCTGGAGCGGTCCGGCGGCAACCAGTCGCGCGCATCCGAAATGCTGGGCATCACCCGAAACACGCTGCGCAAGAAACTGCTGGCGCACAATATCCAGGTATAGCTTTCCCGCGCGGACGGGCGCCGCGACGCGCCGTCCGCTCCTCCAGATTTCCCATCCTGACCAGAACGAGAAAGGCGCACCCGCCCCACTCCCGTCCCTCACCATGAAAATCGAAACCGCCCTGCTTTCGGTGTCCGACAAGACCGGCATCGTTGAATTTGCCCGCGCCCTGGCCGCGCGCGGCGTGCGCCTGCTGTCGACCGGCGGCACCGCCAAGTTGCTGGCCGACTCCGGCCTGACCGTCACCGAAGTGGCCGCCCACACCGGTTCGCCCGAAATCCTCGACGGCCGCGTCAAGACGCTGCACCCGAAGATCCACGGCGGCCTCCTGGCCCGCCGCGACAGCGCCGAGCACATGGCCACCATCAAGGAAGCGGGCATCGACCGCATCGACATGCTGGTGGTCAATCTGTATCCGTTCCGCGAAACCGTGGCCAAGCCGGACTGCACCTTCGCGGACGCGGTCGAGAACATCGACATCGGCGGCCCGGCCATGCTGCGCGCGGCGGCGAAGAACCACGGCACCGAAGGCGGCGGCGTGACGGTGGTGATCGACCCCGTCGACTACTCGCGCGTGCTGTCGGAAATGGACAAGGGCGGCACCACGTCCTACGGCCTGCGCCTGGCGCTGGCCGCCAAGGTCTATGCCCACACGGCCGCCTACGACGGCGCCATCGCCGCCTACCTGACCAGCCTCTCCGAAGCCGAGCCCAAGCAGGACGCCGTGCCGGCCCGCAATGAATGGCCCGGCACGCTGACCCTGCAGGTCAAGCAGGAACAGGCGCTGCGCTATGGCGAAAACCCCCACCAGACCGCCGCCTTCTACGTCGACGCGCAGCGTCCGGCCGGCCTGCTGGGCAATTACCGCCAGCTGCAGGGCAAGGAACTGTCCTACAACAACATCGCGGACGCCGACGCCGCCTGGGAATGCGCGCGCAGCTTCGAGGCGCCCGCCTGCGTCATCGTCAAGCACGCCAATCCCTGCGGCGTGGCGGTTGCGGCCGACACGCTGGGCGCCTACCAGCAGGCCTTCAAGACCGATCCGACCTCGGCCTTCGGCGGCATCATCGCCTTCAACCGCCCCGTGGACGCCGCGACGGCCGAAGCCGTCAGCTCGCAGTTCCTGGAAGTGCTGCTGGCGCCGGCCTATGACGGCGCGGCGCTGGCCGTGCTGGCCGCCAAGAAGAACGTGCGTGTGCTCGAAGTGCCGATGGGCACGGGCCAGAACGCGTTCGACATCAAGCGCGTGGGCGGCGGCTGGCTGGTGCAGAGCCCGGACGCCTACAACGTCCCGCGCGATGCTCTGAAGGTGGTCACGAAGCGCCAGCCCACCGAACAGGAAATGAACGACCTGGCCTTCGCCTGGAAGGTCGCCAAGTACGTCAAGTCCAACGCCATCGTGTTCGTGGGCGGCGGCATGACCCTGGGCGTGGGCGCCGGCCAGATGAGCCGCATCGACTCGGCCCGCATCGCGTCCATCAAGGCGGAGAACGCCGGCCTGACCCTGAAGGGCTCGGCCGTGGCCTCCGACGCCTTCTTCCCGTTCCGCGACGGCCTGGACGTGGTGGTGGCGGCGGGCGCGACCTGCGTGATCCAGCCCGGCGGCAGCGTGCGCGACGATGAAGTCATCGCGGCGGCCGACGAGCACGGCATCGCCATGGTGCTGACCGGCACCCGCCACTTCCGCCACTGATGCGCGTCCTCGGCATCGATCCCGGCTTGCGCCGCACCGGCTTCGGTGTGATCGATGCCGACGGCCCGCGGCTGCGCTATGTCGCCAGCGGGACCATCGTGGTCCCGCCGGCGCTGACTCTCTCCGAACGCCTCAAGGTCATCCTGGACAACCTGCGCCAGGTGGCGCGCGACACGCAACCCGACGTGGCCGCGCTCGAAATCATCTTCCTGAACACCAACCCGGCCTCCACGCTGCTGCTGGGCCAGGCGCGCGGCGCCGCCCTGTGCGCGCTGGCCGACAGCTCCCTGGCCGTGCACGAGTACACCGCGCTGCAGATCAAGAAGGCCGTGGTGGGCACCGGCCGCGCCGCCAAGGAGCAGGTGCAGATGATGGTCCAGCATCTGCTGGCGCTGGACGGGTCGCCCTCGCCCGACTCGGCCGACGCGCTGGCCTGCGCGATCTGCCACGCCCATGCCGGGCCCGTGCAGGAAAAACTCGAGCGCCTGGGCACCAGCCTGCGCATGAGCGGCAAGACCCGCATCCGCAACGGCCGCCTGGTCGGCTGAACGCCTCTCCTTAGCTTTCGCGCGTCCTCGCGCATAGGCGTATAGAATCCCCGGATTCGCCGCGCATCCAGCGGCCCCACCATCGCCAGGCCTTCAATCACCATGATCGGACGCATTACCGGAACCCTGATCGAAAAACTCCCGCCCACGATCTGCGTGGACGTGGGCGGTCTGGGCTACGACATCGACGTGCCCATGAGCACGCTGTACTCCCTGCCGGATACCGGCGCGCGCGTCACGCTGTACACGCACCTGACGGTGCGCGAGGACGCCCACATCCTCTATGGCTTCGCCACGGCCGGGGAACGCAGCGCCTTCCGTGAACTCATCAAGGTCAGCGGCATCGGCGCGCGCACGGCGCTGTCGGTGCTGTCCGGGCTGTCGGTGGCGGACCTGGCCCAGGCCATTACCTTGCAGGAATCGGGCCGCCTGACCCGCGTGCCCGGCATCGGCAAGAAGACGGCGGAACGCCTGCTGCTCGAAATGCGCGGCAAGCTGGGCGCGGACATCGGCGCCACCGCGCACGCCGCGCCGGACAACCAGTCCGATATCCTGAACGCCCTGCTGGCGCTGGGCTACTCCGAAAAGGAATCGCTGTCGGCCCTGAAGACGCTGCCGGAAGGAGTGGGCGTGTCGGACGGCATCAAGCAGGCGCTGAAGGCGCTGGTGCGCTGATTACAAGTAGCGCGGCGCCACGGCCTCCAGGCCAGTCGGCACCACGTGGAGTTCGGGGGCCATCGGCCCCGCGCAGACATTGTCGCGGCGCAGGGAATCCAGGTTGTCGCGCGACATCAGCGGCCTGCCCGGCAGGCACTCGAACAACGCTGCCTGCATGCGGCCCACGCCCATCGGCATGCTGACCACCGGCCGGGGATGGCCGCTCCAGGCGGCGCACAGGCGCGCGATCTCGCCCAGCGTATAGACCTGGGGGCCGCCCAATTCGTAAGTCTTGCCGGAGGTCTGCGCATTGCCCAGCGCCGACGCCAGGGCGGTCACCACGTCGCCCACATATACCGGCTGCATGCGCGCGTGGGCGCCTGCCAGCGGCAGCACGGGCAGCCAGCGCGCGAGCCGGGCGAACATATTGGTGAACTGGTCGTCGGCGCCGAAGACCACGGAAGGACGGAATATCGTCCATCCGCCCTGCTGCCCGTCCGCGAATTCCTTCTTGATGGCCGCTTCGCCGTCGCCCTTGGAGCGCTGGTACATGCTGCCGCCGTTCGAGTCCGCGCCCAGCGCGCTGATGTGCAGCATGCGGGGCACGCCCTGGCGGCGGCAGGCCTGCGCGATGCGCTGGGGCAGAAGCACGTGCGCCCTCGCAAAGTCCGAACCGTAGGGGCGGCCGGCGTTGCCGTGCAGGATGCCCACCAGGTTCACGACCGCATCGCAGCCCTGCGCCAGGCGGTCCAGCGTGGCGTCGTCATGGACGTCGCATTCGAGCAGGGTGATGGAGGGAAGAATCTGCAGATCGCGCCCGCGGCTGTAACGGCGGGTGGGCACGATGATCTGATGCTGATCGGCGGAAAGCCGCGCTACCAGGTGACGACCGATGAAACCGGTGCCGCCGATGACAAGGATACGCATGTCGCAGCCCCTGTTCGTCAGGATTCAGCCCCGATTCTGCCCTGCAAGGGCGGCAACCGCAAGCGCATATCGGCGGCCCTGCCCAAGGGCCGCCGCAGCCGCGTCAGGCCGCCAGCAGCTTGGCGTAGGCCGGAAGATCGACGTTGCCGCCGCTGATGATGACGCCGACCCGGGCGCCGCGCACCGGCACCACGTTCTGCATGACGGCGGACGCCCCCAGGCAGCCGGTGGGCTCCACCACCATCTTCATGCGCTCGGCGAAGAATTTCATGGTGGCGATCAGCTGTTCGTCCGTCACGGTGACGATGTCGCGGACGTGCTTCTGGATGAGCGGGAAGGTCAGGTTGCCCAGGTGCGTCGTGGCGGCGCCGTCGGCCAGCGTCTTGGGCGCCGGAATTCGGACGATTTCACCTTTGCGCAAGGATTGCTGGCCATCGTTGCCGGCCTCGGGCTCGACCCCGTAGACCAGGCAGCGCGGGCTGAGCGCGTAGGCCGACAGGGCCGACCCGGCCAGCAGGCCGCCGCCGCCCAGGCAGACGAACAGGTAATCCAGTTCGCCGACTTCCTCGAACAGCTCCTTGGCCGCGGTGCCCTGGCCGGCGATCACGTCCTCGTGGTCGTAGGGCGGAATCAGCGTGGCGCCCGTCTCGGCATGGATGCGGCGAGCGATGGCCTCGCGGTCTTCGGTGTAGCGGTCGTAGGTGACGATCTTGCCGCCATAGCCTTCGGTGGCGGCGCGCTTGGCCGCGGGCGCGTCCAGCGGCATGATGATGGTGGCCTGCACGCCTTGCAGCCTGGACGCCAGGGCGATGGCCTGCGCATGGTTGCCCGACGAGAAGGTCACCACGCCGGCGGCCCGCTGTTCGGGCGTCAGGCGCGCGATGGCGTTGTACCCGCCGCGGAACTTGAAGGCGCCCATGCGCTGGAAGTTCTCGCATTTGAAGAACACCGAGGCGCCGGTGATCGCGTCGGCGGTGGCCGAGGTCAAGACAGGCGTGCGGTGCGCGTTGCCGGCCAGGCGCTCGCTGGCGCGCGCGACGTCATCGAAAGTGGGCAATTCGGGCTGCATGGGAATTCGGTCCTTTGGTCGCGAAAGGGAAACGGAACCCCAGGATGATAAACCCGCCGCGCCCCCGCGGGCGGCGGCGCGCCCCTATTTTCCGAAGAGGTCGCCGGACCCGCTGGCCGTGCCGGCGGGCGGCGTCAGCCCCAGGTGGCGCCAGGTCGTCAGGGTGGCGGTGCGGCCGCGCGGCGTGCGCTGCAAGTAGCCGTGCTGGATCAGATAGGGTTCGATGACGTCTTCGATCGTATCGCGCTCTTCGCCGATGGCCGCCGCCAGGCTGTCCACGCCGACGGGCCCGCCGTCGAACTTGTGGACGATGGCCTCGAGCAGCTTGCGGTCCATCAGGTCCAGGCCTTGCGGGTCCACTTCGAGCATGGCCAGCGCGCGGCCGGCGACGTCCGCGTCGATGGTGCCGCCCGCCTTGACCTCGGCATAGTCGCGCACGCGGCGCAGCAGCCGGTTGGCGATGCGCGGCGTGCCGCGGGCGCGGCGCGCCACCTCGGCGGCGCCGTCCGGCGTGATGCCAGCGTTCAGCAGGCCCGCGCTGCGCGTCACGATACGGCCGAGATCAGCGGCGTTGTAGAACTCCAGCCGCGACACGATGCCGAATCGGTCGCGCAGCGGGTTGGTCAGCATGCCGGCGCGGGTGGTGGCGCCCACCAGGGTGAAGGGCTGCAGGTCCAGCTTCACGCTGCGCGCGGCGGGCCCCTCGCCGATCAGGATGTCGATCTGGAAATCTTCCAGCGCCGGATAGAGGATTTCCTCGACCACCGGCGACAGGCGATGGATTTCGTCGATGAACAGGACGTCGTTCTTTTCGAGGTTGGTCAGCAGCGCCGCCAGATCGCCGGGCCGCTCCAGGACCGGGCCGGACGTCTGGCGCAGCTGCACGCCCATTTCATGCGCGATGATGTGGGCCAGCGTGGTCTTGCCCAGGCCCGGCGGGCCGAACAGCAGCACGTGGTCCAGCGCCTCCCCGCGCTTGCGGGCGGCGGCGATGAAGATTTCGAGCTGTTCGCGGGCGCGCTGCTGGCCCACGTATTCCTCCAGCGCCTTGGGCCGCAGGGCGCGTTCGATCGACTCCTCGTTGGGAGACACCGGCTGCGGCGCCACGATACGGGGGGCGTCGGGGCGGGAGGAAAGCGAATCGGACTGGATGGCCATGGTGCGGAAACGGCAAAGGACGAAGCAGGATGCATCGTACCGTAAGGACGGGCCGCCCTGGGGGCGGCCCGGTCCCTGCCCGGGCGTCAGGCGGCTTCGGACAAGGGCAGCTTGACCCGCACGCACAGGCCGCCGGACTCCGCCTCGCGCAGCTCCAGCGACCCGCCATGCGCGCGCGCGATGGCCTCGGCCAGGGCCAGGCCCAGCCCCACGCTGCCGGTGCGCGTGCGCGCGTCGTCGAGCCGGCTGAACGGGCGCAGGGCCTCCTGGCGTCGTTCCGGCACGATGCCGGCGCCATGGTCGGCCACGTCCAGCACCGCGAAGCGTCCCTCGCGGCGCAGCGTGACGTCGACCGGCGGCGCGCCGTGGTTCAGGGCGTTGCCGATCAGGTTGTCCAGCAGGCGCCCCAACGCCACGGCGTCCGCCTGCACCACCAGCGCCGCGTCCTCGTCCGTGGCGCTGCGCAAGTGGATGTCGGTGCCTGCGCCCTGCCAGGCCCCCACGCGTTCGGTCAGCCAGTCTCCCAGGACCATGGACGCGTAGCGGTAGGCGGCGGGGTCGGTCCCCCGCACGAAGCCGATGAATTGGTCGACCATGTGCTGCATGTCCTGCAGATCGGCGCGCAGCCCCTCCTTGAGTTTGGAGTCGTCGGCCAGCTCGATGCGCAGCCACATCCGGGACAGCGGCCCCTTCAGATCGTGCGGCAGGCCGGACAGCAAGGTCCGGCGCACCGAGTCGGATTCGGACAGCGCGTCCAGCATGGCGTTGAAGCGCTCGCCCAGCACTCGGGTTTCATGCGGGCCGGAAGGTTCGACGCGCTGCGGCTGCCCCGCGGCCAGCTGGTCGGCGGCGTCGGCAAGCCGGGTGATCGGACGCGTGATGTGCCAGGAAAAACCCACGGCCAGCAACAGCAGCAGGCCCAGGCCGCCCAGCCAGGCGGCGATGAAGGGCGTGGCCACCGGCGGATCCAGCCGGTCCAGCGGGATCACCAGCCATTCGCGCAGGCGCGGCACGTCTTCGCTGGCCGAGTTCGGCGCCAGCGAAATGAAGATCTCCGGCGTGGGCCCCCGCGACAGCGCGACGCGAGTGCCGTCATTCAAGCGCTCGTTGAGCTGCTGCACCAGCCCCCGGAGGTCGCGGCGGATGTCGTCCGGCTCGGGCTTGTAGCGCCGCATGTGCTCTTCGTGCTCGCGCGCGCGCTGCTCGGCGGAGCGCTCCTCGTCGCGCACTTCGGGAGGCGGCGGCGCGGGCGGCCCGTGCAATTGCGCGTCGGCCGACGGAGGTTGCGGAGGAGGACGGGGGGCGGGCTTGGGCGGCGGAGGCTGACGGCGCCCATTGAAGCGCTGCAGCTTGGCTTCGGCCGGCAGGACCCGCGACCACAGGCGCCACTGGTTCTGCGAAGCCGTGCGCACGAAATCGGCGCGCTCCTCCGCCGGCACCTGCGACACGGCGGCGCGCAGCGTGCGGATGGTGGTGGTGATGTAGCCGATGGCCACGTCTTCCATGAACTTGTGGCGGAAGTAGGACACCGTCACCAGCGTGGCGGCCTGCGTCAGCAGGACCGACCCCAGGATCAGCAGGATCAGTCTCGCCCGCAGCGACCGCGGCACCAGAAAACCAGGAGAGAAGCGCATCAGGGCGAAAACCGGTAGCCGATTCCCCAGACGGTCTGGATCCAGCGCGGCTGCTTGGGATCGTCCTCGATCACGCGTCGCAGGCGCAGGATGGCGATGTCGATGGCCCGGTCGTTGCGCTCGCCGGCGTCGTCGTCGCGCGCCAGGGCCAGCAGGCGTTCGCGCGACAGCGGCTTGCCGGCGTTGCGCACCAGCGCCTCCAGCAGGTTGATCTCGCCCCCGGTAAGCTTGACCACGGTGCCCTCGCGCGACAGCTGGCGCGTGGACGGGTCGAAGACGAAGGGGCCGAACGAGACCGGCGCGTCCTTGGTCAAGGCGGACGGGCCGCGCTTGCGGCGCAGCACGGCTTCGATGCGGGCCAGCAGTTCGCGCGGATCGAAAGGCTTGCCGACGTAATCGTCGGCCCCCGCTTCCAGGCCGATGATGCGGTCCACGGCCTCGTCGCGGGCGGTCAGCAGAATGACGGGAATGTCCTCGCCCTGCTCGCGCAGGCGGCGACAGGCGTCCGCGCCATCGCCCCCGGGCAGCATGCGGTCGAGCACCAGCAGGTCGGGGGCGTAGCGGGTGATGCGGGCAGACAGGTCGGTGGCGTCCGGCGCCAGCAGCGTGTCGTAGCCGTGCCGGTTCAGGTAGTCGGCAAGCAGCTGCCGCAGGGCCGGGTCGTCGTCGACGACCAGCAACTTGGTGTGGGGATTGTCCATGGATGCCATAGTGCGGTGCGCCGCGCCCCGCCGCAAGAGGCAGGAAATCAACTGAAATATACCTGTTGCACGATGTTGGAAGCCGTTTCGGGCGCATTTATCCCAAGGCGGTCCGGGCGATAAAATAAATGCCGGTCCGCCGCCACCGCCCGCTAAAGAACGTTTACAGCATACGTGGCGCCCCCTCTCTACACTGTTCCTATGATCGCCCCTGCAATCATCCGGCGAAAATGGCTGTTGCGCGCCGCGCTGGCGGCCGGCGCCGCCTTGCCGCTGGCCCCGGCGCTCGGCGGATCGCCGGACGCCCTCCTGCCGCCGTCCGGCTCGCCCGCCGGCTGGGCGCGGGGCATCGGCGCCCTGGCGCCGGTCCAGCCCATTCCCGTCCGCCCCGCTCCGTCCCTGGAATCGCGCGCGGTGCCCCTGGATCCGTCCCCCTGCGAGCTGCAGACGATGGAGCCCGCGGTGGACACCTCGGTCCGCGGCTCGGGCGATATCGAGGGCCTGGACCTGGGAGTTCCGGGCACCGGCGCCGCGCTGTCGGGCGGCGTCCGGCCGCAGCCGGCGGACTGCCCGGTGCTCACCACTCCCGAAGAGGCCGCGCCCGATTACTCCTTCGCGCTGGAAGACGGAGACTTCCCCCGCGTGCCCGTCGTCGTCATTTCCGGCGTGTCGCGCCCGCCGCGGCCCTGGTTCTCCTCGGTCGGCAGCCAGGAGGGCCTGCGCTACGGCGGCAGCCGCAACTGGGTCTACCGCAGCGCGTCGGGCCCCTCCCTCTCCGTGGGCAACATCACGGCCAACTCGCCGGCCTGGGGCAGCGGCGCCCCGGTGGGCGGCCTGCAGATCTCGAACTGGGCCGGCTCGGGCTCCACCGTCCCCGAGGGCAGCTTCGGCTATTCCTCATCGCTGGGGCTTCTCAACAACATGGATCCCGCGGCCCGTTCGGGCGCCGTCGATTACGGCGCCTCGGTGGGCAGCGGCAGCGTGCGCTACGGTCTCACGCCCGTGCTGACCCTGGAAGGGCAGATGCAGAGCGCGCCTTCCCTCACCACGCGCGGCATGGGCACCACCTACACTGCCGGCGAATACGGCACCTTCCAGGCCGGAGCCACGCAAAGCTCCTTCGATGCGGTCAACGCCTGGCGCTACCGCTTCGGCTACAGCGTGGACGTGGCCGATACCGTCAACCTGGGCTACACGGCCGAGCAGACCGGCGCGGGCTTCGGCGACCTGTCCACGTACTCCGGCGGCGTGGCCTCCACCGCGCAGACCCGCAACACGCTGTCGGCGGGCGTACCCATTACCGGCTGGGGCACGCTCAGCGGCACCTACTCCGGGCTGCGGGAGGGCTCCGTCCTGGCGGAACAGCGCGTGGGACTGTCCCACAGCATGTTCGTCGCTCCCAAGGTGAAGCTGGCGGTGGGCGCCGACCGCGACATCGTATCGGGCGACTACGAATGGCGCGCCAACCTGAGCATGCCGGTCGACACCTTCATGCGCGGCACCTGGCTGAGCTGGTAGGAAGAACGCCCCGGGGACGGAAATCCCCCTTCGGAAGGAGGCCGCCGGAATTGGGGCTTAAAATCCCTGCCATGATGCTCCCGGCCTACCCCCATGTCTGACGCGCGCGCCCTCAGCGTATTGCAGCGCGTTTTCGGTTACGAATCCTTCCGCGGCGACCAGCAAGCCATTGTCGAACAGGTGATCGGCGGCGGCGACGCGCTGGTCCTCATGCCCACCGGCGGCGGCAAGTCGCTCTGCTACCAGGTGCCCTCGCTGGTGCGCGAAGGCACCGGCATCGTCGTCTCCCCGCTGATCGCGCTGATGCAGGACCAGGTCGACGCCCTGACCGAACTCGGCGTGCGCGCGGCCTTCCTGAACTCCACGCAGGAATGGCGGGTGGCCCGCGACGTCGAACAGGCTTTCCTGGCCGGCGAGCTGGACCTGCTCTACGTGGCGCCCGAACGCCTGCTGACCGACCGCTGCCTGCAACTGCTGGAACGCGGCCGCATCGCGCTGTTCGCGATCGACGAAGCCCACTGCGTGTCCCAATGGGGCCACGATTTCCGGCCGGAATACCTGGGCCTGTCGATGCTGCACGAGCGCTGGCCCGACGTGCCCCGGATCGCGCTCACCGCGACCGCCACCGAGGACACCCGCCGCGAAATCGCCCAGCGCCTGTCGCTGGACGATGCGCGCCACTTCGTCGCCAGCTTCGACCGCCCCAACATCCGCTACCGCATCATCGAAAAGAACGAAGTGCGCAAGCAGCTGCTGGAAATGATCCGCGCCGAACACGAGGGCGAATCGGGCGTGGTGTATTGCCTGTCGCGGGCCCGCGTGGAAGAAACCGCGGAGTTCCTGTGCAATCAGGGCATCGACGCCATGCCCTACCACGCCGGGCTCAGCCCGCAGGTGCGCGCCGCCAACCAGGCCCGCTTCCTGCGCGAGGACGGGGTGGTCATGGTGGCGACCATCGCGTTCGGCATGGGCATCGACAAGCCCGACGTGCGCTTCGTGGCCCACATCGACCTGCCCAAGTCCGTGGAAGGCTATTACCAGGAAACCGGGCGCGCCGGCCGCGACGGCCTGCCCGCCACGGCCTGGCTGGCCTACGGCCTGCAGGACGTGGTGCAGCAGCGTCGCATGATCGACGAATCGCCCGGCGAAGAAGCCTACCGACGGCGTCTCGGCCAGCAGCTCGACGCCATGCTCGGGCTGTGCGAAACCGTGGAATGCCGGCGCGTGCGCCTGCTGGCCTATTTCGGCCAGCAGATCACGGCCTGCGGCAACTGCGACGTCTGCCTGGATCCGCCCCAGGCCTGGGACGGCACGGTCGCGGCGCAGAAGGTGCTGTCCGCCGTCTACCGCCTGTGGAAGGAACGCGGCCAGCGCTATGGCGCGGGGCACATCATCGACATCCTGCGCGGCAAGGTCACCGAGCGCACCAAGCAGCACGGCCACGAAACGCTGAGCGTGTTCGGCGTGGGCGCCGACCTCAGCGACACCGCCTGGCGCGGTGTGCTGCGCCAGTTGCTGGCCCAGGGCCTGCTGACCGTGGATCACGAAGGCTTCGGCACCCTGGCCCTGACGGAAGGCAGCCGCGCCGTGCTGAAGGGCGAACGGCAGCTGATGCTGCGCCGGGAATCGGAGAAAAAGACGCGCTCGGGCAAGACCGGCGGCGGACGCGCCAAGGCGGCGGCCATCGACCTGCCGGCCGAGCTGCAGCCCGTCTTCGAGGCGCTGCGCGCCTGGCGCGGCGAGGTGGCCAAGAGCCACGGCGTGCCCGCCTACGTCATTTTCCATGACGCCACGCTGCGCGAGATCGCGCTGGCCCAGCCCGACTCGATGGACGCCCTTAGCCACATCAGCGGCGTTGGCGCCCGCAAGCTGGAGGCCTACGGCGAGGAAATCCTGCAGCGAGTCGCCAGGCCGGTCCTGTAGGCGCGCTCAGCCCGGTGGCGGCAGGAGCGGCACCGGAGCGCGCTCCTTGCCGAACACCGAGCGGTAGGCCAGGATGTTGAATACCAGCACCACGGGGATCCCCACGACCGCGCCCGCCATGACGAGGCGCATCGAGCCCAGCGCGCCCGCGCCGTCCCATAGCGTCATGTCGTCCAGGATCAGGTAGGGGAACAGGCTGTAGGCCAGGCCGCTGAGCATCAGGAGGAACAGGGCCACGCACAGCACGAAGGGCAGCCAGCTGAAGCGGTCCGCCCTGCCCGGCATCCGCGCCAGCAGCATTTCCGCCGCCACGAAGCCGGCCAGCATCAGCAGCCAGACCGTTGCGGCCAGGCTCAGGTGGGCGATGTTGCTCCATTTATAGAAGATGCCGGCGTTGGCCAGCCCCAGCGTTACCGCGATCGCCACCATGCCGACCGCCGTCCAGCGGATGGCGTGGCGCGCCCAGTTGGCGGCGCGGCGCTGCAGGTCGCCCTCCACCCGCATGACCAGCCAGGAAGCGCCGAGCAGGACGTAAGCCGCCACCGCGCACAGGCCGACGAACATGGAGAACCAGCCGTAGCCGGCATCCGACTGGTAGCCGGTCGCGATCCGGCCAAGCATCATGCCCTGGCCGAACGCGGTGATCAGCGAGCCCGCCCAGAACGCGAAGATCCACCGCGGCTTCATTTCGTTGCGCGCGCGGATGCGGAATTCGAACGCGACGCTGCGCAGCACCACGCCCAGCACCATGCAGGTGAGCGGCCCGTAGAGCTTGCCCAGCACCGCGCCCCAGGCGAAGGGAAACGCCGCGGCGAACAACCCCATGCCCAGCAACAGCCAGAATTCATTGGCATCCCGCCACGGGCTCAACAGGCTCATCATGCGGCCGCGCTCGTGCTCCGGCGCCAGTTGCAACAGAATGCCCACGCCCAGGTCGAAGCCGTCCAGCACCATGCCCGCGGCGATCACCACGAACAGCAACCCCATGAAGGCCAGCGGCATCCAGAACGAAGGATCGTCGGCGTTCAGCCCTTGCGAAGCGGCCAGCATGGCGATCATGGCGCGCCTCCACCCAGTTTGCGCACGGGCACGACGCCATAGCGCGCCGCGTGGAACAACATGCCGGCGAACGCGGCCAGCAGCAGCGCGTACAGCACGCCGTAGCCGACCAGGCCGTAGAGGACGGTGCTGGAAGACACCGAACCCAGCACCTCGGACTGCGTGATGGTGCCGTTCACCGCGAACGGCTGCAGGCCGATGACGGACACCCACCATCCGGCCACGACGGCGATGCCGCCGGAGAACATCATGCCGCACACGACGCGCTGCCACCAGCGCGGCAACGTGGAAGGATCCAGCCCCCGCCGGAACGTCCACAGGAAGGTCACCCAGGCCACGGCCAGCATCAGAAGGCCCAGCCCGGCCGCCACGCGCAGCGACCAGAAGGTCAGCGCGACGGGCGGCAGCATGCCGGAATACTTGTCCAGGCCCTGGTAGGTGCCGTCCGGATTGCGGTGCAGCCACATGCCGCCCGCGTTGCGCAGGGTGATGTCGGCCAGGTTCGTATGATTGCGGGCGTCCGGCCAGCCGAACAGCACCAGTTTCGGCTCGGCGCCGCTTTCCCAGAAGCCGGCGGCCGCGGCCGCCTTGGCGGGCTGCAGCTTGGCGACCAGTTGCCCGGCGCCCGTGGCCACCGGCAGCTGCATGACGGAAGCCAGCGCCGCGACGACCAGCGCGGTCTTGAATGCGCTGCGCTCGCCGTCGCCCAGCGGGCGCCGCAACGCCTGCAGCGCGGTCACGCCCATCATCAGAAAGGAGGCGGCCAGCGCCGCGCCCACCGCCACCACGGCCATGCGCCAGCCCACCGAGGGGTTCAGCACCACCGCCGCCCAGTCGTAGACCTGGTAGCGGCCATCCACCAGCAGGGCGCCGTCCGGCGTCTGCATCCAGGATTGCAGGGCCAGCACCCAGAACACGGCCACCAGCTGCCCCACCGCCACCATCAGCACCGCCAGCGTATGGGCGCCGTCGGAAACGCGCCGCTGGCCGAACAGCATGACGCCCAGGAAACAGGACTTCAGGATGAAGGCCGACAGGATGCCGTAGCCCAGCAAGGGGCCCGCCACATTGCCGATCTTGTCCATCAGCCCCGCCCACAGGCTGCCGATCTGGA
Source organism: Achromobacter sp. (assembly GCF_050285585.1). Lineage (GTDB taxonomy): Bacteria > Pseudomonadota > Gammaproteobacteria > Burkholderiales > Burkholderiaceae_B > Achromobacter. Next base: position 212,714 of record NZ_JBLZXF010000003.1, read on the forward strand.
TCAGCACCGGCACGCTGGCCGCCAGCGTCAGCACGAAGGCCAGCGCGAATATGCGCACCCAGAAACGGTAGGCGGCCGTCCAGCCGCCGTGGCCGGACCAGCGGGCCCGTATCTTGAAGAACAGCAACACCCAGGCGAGCGCCAGGGAGACGGCCAGGAACAGTGCCAGGAAACTCAGGCTGGCCACGAACTGCGCACGGGCCAGGGATAAGGTGGATATGTCCATGATGGCCCGTAGTGTAGAGCCAGTTACAAGACTGTGGGGCCAGTTTGAAACCGGTTGCACGCGCCGGTTGCACGCGCCCGGAAAAGAGGCCGCCTGCGGAACGTGGCAAAATTGACTCTTTGTCGCTGCTTTTTCCTATTCTTTCAAGAATGACCTCCGCCACGACGCCGACCCCTGCCGCATCGAATTTCCTGCTGAACATCGTCCAAGACGACCTCGAAGCCAATCGCTTCGCTGGCAAGCGCTGGGCGGGCAAGCCCGGCCCGGCGGCGTTTCAGCAGCAAGGCGACCCGGATCCGGCCCGCATCCGCACGCGCTTTCCGCCGGAGCCCAACGGCTACCTGCACATCGGCCACGCCAAGAGCATTTGCGTGAACTTCGGCCTGGCCCGCGATTTCGGCGGCGTCTGCCACCTGCGCTTCGACGACACCAACCCTGAAAAGGAAGACCAGGAATACGTCGACGCCATCATCGAGGCCGTGCACTGGCTGGGCTTCGACTGGAAGGCCGACGGCAACGACAACCTGTACTTCGCCAGCGACTATTTCGGCTATATGTATGAATTCGCCGAAGCGCTGATCGAGGCCGGCCACGCCTACGTGGACGAGCAAAGCGCCGACGAAATCCGCGCCAACCGCGGCACGCTGACCGAACCGGGCGTCAATTCGCCCTGGCGCGACCGCCCCGCCGCGGAATCGCTCGCGCTGCTGCGCGAAATGCGCGACGGCAAGCATCCCGACGGCAGCCTGGTGCTGCGCGCGAAGATCAACATGGCTTCGCCCAACATCAACATGCGCGATCCGGTGATGTACCGCGTGCGCCACGCGACCCACCACCGCACGGGCGACCAATGGTGCATCTATCCGATGTACAGCTGGGCCCATCCGGTCGAAGACGCGCTGGAAGGCATCACGCACAGCGTCTGCACGCTGGAGTTCGAAGACCAGCGTCCGTTCTACGACTGGATCCTCGCGCGCCTCGCGGAACTGGGCAAGCTCGCCCAGCCGCTGCCGCACCAGTACGAGTTCGCCCGCCTGAACCTCAGCTACGTGGTCACCAGCAAGCGCAAGCTGCTGCAACTGGTGCGCGAAGGCTACGTGGACGGCTGGGACGATCCCCGCATGCCCACGCTTTTCGGGCTGCGCCGCCGCGGCTACACGCCGGCGTCGATCCGCCTGTTCTGCGAACGCACGGCCGTGTCCAAGTCCGACTCCCGCATCGATTACAGCCTGCTCGAGCAGGCCGTGCGCGACGACCTGGATCCGATCGCCGCCCGTTCCGTGGCCGTGCTGGACCCGATCAAGCTGATCATCACCAACTACCCGGAAGGCCAGACCGAGATCTGCACCGCACCGCGCAACCCGCATGATCCGGAAGCCGGGGTGCGCGAATTCCCGCTGTCGCGCGAGCTCTGGATCGAACGCGACGACTTCCGCGAAGAAGCCCCCAAGAAGTACTTCCGGCTGTTCCCGGGCAACACCGTGCGCCTGAAGTACGGCTACGTGGTGCGCTGCACCGGCTTCACCAAGAACGAGGCCGGCGAAGTCGTCGAAGTCCACGCCGAATACCTGCCGGACACCAAGAGCGGCACGCCGGGCGCCGATAGCGTCAAGGTCAAGGGCAACATCACCTGGGTCAGCGCCGCCCACGCGGTGCCCGCCCAGATCCATCTCTACGACCGCCTGTTCGCCGACGCCCGCCCCGATGCCGGCGACAAGGACTTCCTGACCTGCCTGAACCCCAACTCCAAGCAGACCGTCACGGCATGGCTGGAGCCGGGCACCGTGGCCTCCCCCGGCGCCACCTGGCAGTTCGAGCGCCTGGGCTATTTCGTGGCCGACCAGAAGGACTCCACGCCCGAGGCGCCGGTGCTGAACCGCATCGTGACGCTGCGCGATTCCTGGGCCCAGGGCTGAGCATGCGCGTCCGCGCTGCGATGAAAAAGGCGCCGAAAGGCGCCTTTTTCATCGTATGGCCGCCCCAAGATGAAAACGCCCCCCTCGGGGGGGCAGCTAGCCCGCGCAGCGGGCGCGGCGTGGGGGGCTCATTTCATGTCCGACCGCGCACCGGCGGGTTATCATGCCCGACATCCCGCAGCCGGTTGAGCGCCCCTGTTTCAGGCGCCCGGACCGCCAGCCAAAACCAAGATGAACACTGAACCCCTAGCCCTGGATTTCAAAAGCGCCACTCTGTATGCCATCAGGGTGGTCCTGCATAGCGCCGACCCCGAACGCCTGGAAGCCGCGCTCGCCAAGCGCATGACCGACGCCGGCAGCTTCTTCGAAAATGAGCCCGTGGTCATCGACGCCAGCCGCGTCGACGAAACCGTCGACTGGGCCGCTCTGGTGGCGGCGCTGCGGGGCCATAACCTGCCCCCGATCGGCGTCGTGGCCGAAGGCGCCAACCTGGAAGCCGCCCTCGCGGCCGGCCTGACGCCGGTGGAGCTGTCCACGCCCGTCGCCCGCCCCGCCCCGGTGGTCGATACCGCGCCGCCCAACGACGTCGCCACTCCCGTGCCGTCGGTGCCGGCCGCCGCGGTAGAAACCGCGCCCGCCCCCACCGAAGCCGCTGCCGAAGCGGAACCGCCCGCCGCAGGCAAGACGGACGACGAGCCCCTGCCCGCGCGCGAAGCCAGCGGCGCCACCTCGGCCCCCACCCCCACGCCCGCCGCCCCGCACTCGTCTTCGGCGCTGGTCATCACCAAGCCCCTGCGGTCCGGCCAGCGGGTCTACGCCCGCCACACGGACCTGGTGGTGATCGGCATGGTGAGCCAGGGCGCCGAAGTCATCGCCGACGGCAACGTCCACATCTACGGCCCTCTGCGCGGCAAGGCCATGGCCGGCGCGCGCGGCGACACCTCGGCCCGCATCTTCACGACGCACCTGGATGCCGAACTGCTGGCCGTGGCCGGCGTCTACCGCGTCGTCGAGGACAAGCTGGACCGCACGCTGCAGAACCAGCCCGCGCTGGTCCGGCTGGACGGCGACACGCTTCGGATCGAAGCGCTCAAGGCTTGACTCGGAAAATGGCGGGGCCCCACGCTGCGCGGGCTTGCCGCCTCCCGGGGACGCCCGCCAGCCCTGGAACGGCCCTCAGGCCGAGCCCGGTAAGAATCGGTGCAAACTTCAACACATCCTGTAAGAAGCCTTACATAGGCTTTTTGCTTTACGATAACGCGATTTATTCGAACATAAGGGTTTGATCGTCATGACACGCATTGTTGTGGTGACTTCCGGCAAAGGCGGCGTGGGCAAGACCACGACCAGCGCCAGTTTTTCTGCGGGACTCGCGATGCGGGGCCACAAAACCGCGGTCATCGACTTCGACGTCGGCCTGCGCAACCTCGACCTGATCATGGGTTGCGAGCGGCGCGTCGTGTACGACTTCGTCAATGTGATCCAGGGCGAAGCCACGCTCAACCAGGCCCTCATCAAGGACAAGCAGCTCGAAAACCTGTTCATCCTGCCCGCGTCGCAAACACGCGACAAGGACGCGCTGACGCAGGAAGGCGTTGCCAAGGTCATCGAGGACCTGAAGGGCATGGGTTTCGAGTACATCGTGTGCGACTCGCCCGCCGGCATCGAAACCGGCGCGCTGATGGCCGCGTACTTCGCCGATGACGCCATCGTGGTGACCAACCCCGAGGTCTCGTCGGTGCGCGATTCCGACCGCATCCTGGGCATCCTGGCGGCGAAGTCCAAGCGCGCCGTGGAAGGCGACGAGCCGGTCAAGGAATTCCTGCTGCTCACGCGCTACAACCCCAAACGCGTCGTCGATGGCGAAATGCTGTCGCTGACCGACATCGAAGACATCCTGCGCATCAAGCTGATCGGCGTCATCCCCGAGTCCGAAGCCGTGCTGCAGGCGTCGAACCAAGGCCTGCCGGCCATCCACCTGAAAGACACCGACGTTTCCGAAGCCTACAAGGACGTCGTGGCTCGTTACCTTGGCGAAGACAAGGCCCTGCGCTTTACCGATTACGAAAAGCCCGGTTTCCTGAAACGCCTGTTCGGAGGCAAGTAAGCAATGTCCTTCCTGTCGTTTCTGCTCGGTCAAAAGAAGACTTCCGCCTCCGTCGCGAAGGAACGGTTGCAGATCATCCTGGCCCACGAGCGGGGCCGCGGCGACTCTCCCGATTACCTGCCGCAGCTGCAGCAAGAGCTGATCGCCGTCATTTCGAAATACGTGAAGATCAACCCCAATGACATCAAGGTGCACCTGGAACGCCAGGATACGCTGGAAGTGCTTGAGGTAAAGATCGAGATGCCGCAAAGCGAGAATTGACGCGGCTTGCGCGCCCGCGCCCCGGGCGCGCCCCGAATGAAAAAACGCCCGGCGAAGCCGGGCGTTTTGCATTGGAGCGGACGCTGCGGGCCAGCGCTTAGTGCTTACCGACCTGATCGCCGATAACGCCGCCGATCGCCGCTCCACCCACCGTACCGAGGATGCCGCCGTTGGTGATCACGGCGCCTGCGACGCCGCCCAACGCAGCGCCGCCGACGGCGCTCTTCTGACGATGGCTCATGCCGTCCCAGGAAGAGCAGCCGGCCATGGCGGCGGTCATCGCCAATGCGACACAGATTTTGGAGAGAGATGCGATTTTCATAGTGCGATTCCTATTCTTACCCGGGGCCGCGCCGATGATGCGAACGCGAGCACGCGGACCCTTGCGGGTTTGGAATCTTCAGGATCGCAAAATATCCCTCTCCTGGCTGTTAGGTTTGCCCATGAATTGTGTCAAAGGGCGAGAGAATCCGAACGCCTCCCTGGAACAGTGTTGCAGTCCGCACGCGCTATTTGACCAGACGTAACACCTCGCGGAAGCGCGGATGCTCGCAAGTCTGCATCCACTCGAAAATCGCCATTTCCGACGTGACGATCTCGGCGCCGTGGGCGCGCGCGCGGCGCAACGCGGCGTGATGGTCGGAAGGCTTGCGCGAGCCCGCGGCATCGGCCACGAGCACCGCGTGGTAGCCCAGGTCGATCAGGCCGATCACCGTCTGCAGCACGCAGATATGGGCTTCGCACCCGGCCACCAGGATGGTCTTGCGGGCGGCCGGCAGCCACGCCTCGAAACCCGGTTCGAGGGCCGATGAAAAGTGCATTTTCTGGAAGGTGGTCTGCACCTGCGCGCGCAACGGCTCCACGGTGGCGCCCAGCATCTTGCCATGATGTTCCGTGGCGGCCACCGGCACGTCGAGCAGGCGCGCGGCCTGCGCGAGCTTGTGGGCGGCATTGAGCACGGCCTCGCCCTCATGGATTACCGGCATCAGCCGGCCCTGCATATCGACGATCAGCAAGGTGGAATCGGAAGCGGAAAGCAGCATGTCGAGACTCCTGGAATGACGCTTTAGGATAACTCGGTTCCCCGCGGGCGCTGCGCGCCCCGGCACGGCGCCGCCGTGGAAAGATGCCCCCCGCGCAGGCTGCGCCTGCTGGCCGCCCCCAAGGAAAAAACCCGGCCTGCTGGCCGGGTTCTTGGAAGACGCCAGACGCGAAGGTCTGGTCTTTACTTCAGCGCCTTGTAGCGCAGGCGCTTGGGCTTGGCGCCCTCTTCGCCCAGGCGGCGTTTCTTGTCGGCCTCGTATTCCTGGTAGTTGCCATCGAAGAACACGACTTGCGAATCGCCTTCGAAGGCCAGGATGTGCGTGGCGATGCGGTCCAGGAACCAGCGGTCGTGGCTGATGACCATGACGCTGCCGGGGAACTCCAGCAGCGCGTCTTCCAGGGCGCGCAGCGTTTCCACGTCGAGGTCGTTGGACGGTTCGTCCAGCAGCAGCACGTTGCCGCCGGCGATCAGCGTCTTGGCCATGTGCAGGCGGCCGCGTTCGCCGCCGGACAACTGGCCCACGACCTTGTTCTGGTCGCCGCCCTTGAAGTTGAAGCGGCCCAGGTAGGCGCGCGACGACATCTCGAACTTGCCCACCGTGAGGAGATCGGCGCCGTCGGCCACGGCGTCGAACACGGTCTTCTTGTCTTCCAGCGCGTCGCGCGACTGGTCCACGTAGGCCAGCTTCACGGTCTGGCCGATCTTGACCTCGCCCGAATCCGGCTGCTCGCGGCCCGCGATCATGCGGAACAGCGTGGATTTACCGGCGCCGTTCGCGCCGATGATGCCCACGATGGCGCCCGGCGGCACCTTGAAGCTGAGGTTGTCGATCAGCAGGCGATCGCCATAGGCCTTGCTGACGTTGTTGAATTCGATGACTTCGTTGCCCAGACGCTCGCCCACGGGGATGAAGATTTCCTGGGTTTCATTGCGCTTCTGGTATTCGTAGGACGACAGCTCCTCGAAGCGGGCCAGGCGCGCCTTCGCCTTGGCCTGGCGGCCCTTCGGGTTCTGGCGCACCCACTCCAGCTCCTTCTTGATGGTCTTCTGGCGCGCGGATTCCGAGGCCTCTTCCTGCTTGAGGCGGTCTTCCTTCTGCTCCAGCCACGAGCTGTAGTTGCCCTTCCAGGGGATGCCGTAGCCGCGGTCCAGTTCGAGGATCCATTCGGCCGCGTTGTCCAGGAAGTAGCGATCGTGGGTCACACCCACGACGGTGCCGGGGAACTTGTGCAGGAACTGCTCCAGCCACTCCACGCTTTCGGCGTCCAGGTGGTTGGTGGGTTCGTCCAGCAACAGCATGTCGGGCTTGGACAGCAGCAGGCGGCACAGCGCCACGCGGCGCTTTTCACCGCCGGACAGCTTGCCGACGATGGCATCCCAGGGCGGCAGGCGCAGCGCGTCGGCGGCGATTTCCATCTGGTGCTCGATATCGTCGGCGCCGCTGGAGGCGGCGGCGGCGATGATGGCCTCGAGTTCGGCCTGCTCGGCGGCCAACGCGTCGAAATCGGCGTCCGGCTCGGCGTAGGCGGCATAGACCTCATCCAGCCGCTTCTTGGCGGTGACGACGGCTCCCAGGCCCTCTTCCACCGCCTGGCGCACCGTGTGCTCGGGATTCAGTTGCGGTTCCTGCGGCAGGTAGCCGATATTCAGGCCCGGCATGGGGATGGCTTCGCCTTCGATCTCTTTATCGACGCCGGCCATGATTTTCAGCAGCGTCGACTTGCCCGAGCCGTTCAGGCCCAGCACGCCGATCTTGGCGCCAGGAAAAAACGAAAGCGAGATGTCGCGCAGGATCTGCCGCTTGGGCGGCACGATCTTGCCGACGCGGTTCATGGTGTAGACGTATTGGGCCATGGGCTCGTATCGGAGATATAGCTGATAAACCGTTGATTGTAGGCCGGAACCCTGACCGGCGTGCGTCCGCCGCCAAATGCCCCGCGCGGCCCGCGCGGACGCGCCTTCAGGCCGCCTTGGGCTGCCTCGCCGGACGCCCCGGGCGCATCTGCGCCAGCATGACGCCGGCCAGCGCCATCGCGCCGCCAACGATGTGGAAGAGGTGCGGCTTCTCGTCCAGGAACGCGGCCGCGATCGCCACCGTGGCGACCGGCATGACGTTCAGGAAAATGCTGGCCCGGTTCGGCCCCAGGTGCTTCACGCCCTGCATCCACAGGAAGGGCGCGAACAGCGACGGAAAGATCGCCGCGTACAGGACCAGGGGCAGGTTGTCGCCATTGAGGGGCGAGGCGGGCGCCGCCAGGAAGGCGGGCAGCTGGAACAGCACGCCGAAGGCCACCTGCACATACAGCGACTGCCACGGCCCTACCGGCAGCGCCCAGCGGCGCAGCAGCACGCCGTACAGCGCGTAGGCCAGCGCGCCCACGCCCATCAGCACGTCGCCGTGGTTGGCGCCCACCGACAGCAGGCGGGCGGGATCGCCCTCCCCGATCAGCAGGGCAAGGCCCGCCAGGGACAGCAGGCCGCCCAGCATCGCCATCACCGACGGCAACTCGCGCAGCACCACGGCCACCACGGCGATGGTCATCAGCGGAATCATGGCCGTGATGATGCCCATGTTGGTTGCGGTGGTGCTGGCGGCCGCCACATAGGCCAGCCCCTGGTACAGCGCCATCCCCAGGCCGCCCAGCACCGCGAGCCTGGGCAGGTTGGGCAGGATCTGGCGGCGCTGCGCCCAGACGCCGGGAAGCGCGAAGGGCGTCAGCAGCACGCCTGCCAGCGCCCATCGGTAGAACCCGATGGCGGCCGGCGCGATCACGCCCGCGGCCATCTTCGTGACGATCATGTTGACCGACCAGATCAGGGCCGCGAGCAGGGGAAACAGCAGGTAGCGGGCGGGAGGGTGCGTGGCGTGGGCGGTCGGCATGGCGGAGCAAAGCGAAAACGAAACAGAGCGGCAAGTGTAGGATCTGTCCGACCTGATGTATATAATGAAAAACAGACAAATCCAGACGAAGTTCCGACATGCCGCCCGCAGACACCGCGCCCGTGCTGGCCAGCCACCTGCCCTATCCGCTGGCCTGCCGCATCCTCCACTTCACGCCCCATTCGCGCATGAAGCGCCATGCGTCGCCCTGGGCGGAACTGAATTTCGCGATCTCCGGCATCATGGAACTCGGCATCGGCGGCGTGACCTATCTGTCGCCGCCGCAGTACGCCATCTGGATACCTCCCCACGTCGAGCATTGCTGCCAGAACGAAGGCGAAGTGCATTACGCCTGCATCGACATTCCCGCCGCCGCATGCGCCGGTTTGCCCGACAAGCCCTGCACGCTGGAAATCAGCCCGGTCATGCGCGCGATTCTGGCCGACTTCGAACGGCGGGGGATCAGCTATCCGGATACGCCCGAAGACCGGCGGATGGCGCAGATCGTCATCGACCAGGCCCGCCAGGCCCGCGCCTACGCCAGCTACCTGCCGTCCGCCGCGGACCCGGTGCTTGCGCCCATCCTGTCGGCGCTGCAACAGCGCCCGGGCGACAAGCGCGGCGCCGCGCACTGGGCTGCCACCGCCGGCATTACCGAGCGCACGCTATTGCGCCGCTGCCAGCAGCGGCTGGGCATGTCATTCAACGAATGGCGGCAGCGGCTGCGCGTGGTCAGCGCGCTGGGCATGCTGGGCGAAGGCCGGTCGGTCCAGTCGGTGGCGCGCGAACTGGGCTACAGCACCCCCTCGGCCTTCATCGCCATGTTCCAGCGGCTGACGGGCGAATCGCCCGACAGCGCGCGCAGGCGCAGCCTGGGCTGCTCCCCCTCTTCGTGACCCGGGAAAATCGCGTCGTCCAAGCGTCGGATGCAAGGCGAAGCCGATAGAGCGACAATACGCCTGACTTTCGTCTTGCCGTGCCGTCGCGGCTTCATCGCGCCCAGGAATTCCCCTCATGTCCGCCTCCGCCACCCCCCCAGCTTCCCTGACCCATTTCAACGCATCCGAACTGGACATGCTGGCCAAGACCGCAGACGCCCTGAGCGCCTATCTGGGCAAACCCGTGCTGGCCGAAGTCGTGCTGGGCGACGACGGCACCGAATGGGTGACCTACGGCGTGCCCGTGGACGAAAACGCCAAACCGGACGAGGAACAGACCCACGTCCAGCTGGGCGGCCCCGGCGCCCGGCTGCTGGGCAACCGCGGCGGCCTGCCCCAGTCCGACGACGACACCTACGACTGCCTCTACCTCTGGGCCATCGAGATCTCGTTGAACGAGGGCGAGCGCTTCGTCAAGCTCGACCACGACGGCGAAGAGTCCGCCTGGTCGGACAGCCTGGAAGACGTCCTGCCCTTCGCGCTTACCGAGGAGCCCGTGCCGGAAGATCCGGACGAAGACGAGGATGACGAAGACGACGCCGATGAGGAAGACGGCGATCCCCACCGCCATCCCCACGACCACGGCCATCGCCACTGAAGAAACGGGGCGCGGCGGCTGGCGGGCCCGGCTCGCCGCGCCGGGCCCGCCTCCCAGTCAAGCGCGGATCACACGGTGATCCGCCCCTCCTGCACCGCGTGGCAAGCCACCACCGACGGGCCCGCAACCATCGCTGCGGGCGCCTCCCGCTTGCATCGTTCGTTCGCGTGCGGGCAGCGCGGGTGGAACGTGCAGCCCGAGGGCGGGTTGAGGGGATTCGGCACTTCGCCTGCCACCGCCGTGCGCGGCTTGCCCGCGCCGTTGATGTCCGGAATGGCTTCCAGCAACATGCGCGTGTACGGATGCCGCGGCCGCTGGAACAGCTCGTCGCGCGGCGCCACCTCCACCATGCGGCCCAGGTACATCACCCCCACCCGATCGGCCACATGGTGCACGACCGCCAGGTTGTGCGAGATGAACAGATAGGTCAGCCCCAGCTTGCGCTGCAGGTCTTTCATCAGGTTCAGCACCTGCGCCTGCACCGACACGTCGAGCGCCGACGTCGGCTCGTCGCACACCAGGAACTCGGGGTTCACCGCCAGCGCCCGCGCGATCGAGATGCGCTGGCGCTGGCCGCCGGAGAACTGGTGCGGATAGCGCGCCTGGTCGGCCGGATCCAGCCCCACCTGCGTGAGCAGCTCGCCCACCCGGACGCTGCGCTCCGCCGGCGTCATCCGCGTATGGGTCAGCATGGGCTCGGCGATGATGCGGCCGACCCGCCAACGCGGGTTCAGGCTTGCGTACGGATCCTGGAAGATCATCTGCAGGCGCTTGCGCAGCGCGCGTCCGCCCGGCTCCGACATGCGCGAAAGAGGCTGTCCGTCGAACCGGATGTCGCCGCGGGTCAGGCCGTACAGCCCGACCAGCATGCGCGCCACCGTCGACTTGCCGCAACCCGATTCGCCCACCAGCGCCAGCGTCTCGCCGCGCGCGATCTCGAACGACACGCCGTCCACGGCGCGCAGCATCACCTGCGGCTTGCCGGCGAGCTTGCGTTCCAGCCATGGCGGCGACACGTCGAACCAGCGGGCGGCGTCCTTCACTTCCACCAAGGGCGTGCTCATTTCGACTCCTCCGCTTGGGCGCCGGCGATCCCGTCCAGCGGACGCGGCGCCTGAACGGATCCGTCATGCAGCCAACAGGCCGCCAGCGACGCGCCCGCGGGCATCAAATCGGGCCTGTCCCGTCCGCAACGCGGCAAGCGCCGGCCGCAACGCGGGTTGAAGGCGCAGCCTGGCGGAATGGCGTTCAACCTCGGCATGCTGCCGTCGATCTGCACCAGCCTTTCGGCATGCCCGTCCAGCGACGGGATGGATCCCATCAGCCCCGAAGTATAGGGATGGCGCGGCTTGTGGATCACGTCCGCGACCGGGCCGATCTCGGCGACGCGGCCCGCGTACATCACCGCCACGCGGTCGGCGGTCTCGGCGATCACGCCCATATCGTGCGTGATCAGCATCACGGCCGTGCCGTTCTCGCGGCACAGGCGTTTCAGCAGCTCGATGATCTGCGCCTGGATGGACACGTCCAGCGCGGTCGTCGGCTCGTCCGCCACCACCAGCTTGGGCTCCGCCGCCAGGGCCAGCGCGATCACCACGCGCTGGCGCATGCCGCCCGAAAACTGGTGCGGATAGTGGTCGATGCGCTCGCGCGCCGCCGGGATGCCGGTTGCCGCCAGCAGTTCCACGGCGCGGTTGCGCGCCTGGGACCAGCTCATGTCCAGGTGCGTGACGATGGTCTCCGCCAGCTGCCGGCCCACCGTGTACAGCGGGTTGAGCGACGTCAGCGGATCCTGGAACACCGCGCCGATCTCGCGGCCGCGCACGCGGCGCATCTGCTCGTCGGGCAGGTTGTCGATACGGCGGCCCGCCAGCAGGATCTCGCCGGCGGCGATGCGCCCCGGCGGCTCCAGCAGGCCGATGATGGACGCGCCGGTCAGCGACTTGCCGGCGCCGGATTCCCCCACGACGCCCAGGACCTCGCCCGCCCGGATGGAAAACGAAACGTCGTCCAGCGCGCGCAGCGTGCCGCGGCGCGTGGGAAATTCCACGCGCAGATTGCGGACTTCAAGTAATGCGCTCATCCGCGATACCTCAATTCAATTTGGGGTTGAGCGCGTCGCGCAGCCAGTCGCCCAGCAGGTTGACGGACAACACCAGCAGCACGAGCGCCGCGCCCGGGAAAATGGTGATCCACCACTCTCCGGAAAACAGGAAGTCATTGCCGATGCGGATCAGCGTGCCCAGCGAAGGCGCCGTCGGCGGCACTCCCACGCCCAGGAACGACAGCGTCGCCTCGGTAATGATGGCGGTGGCCAGGTGCACGGTGGCCAGCACCAGCACCGGCCCCAGCACGTTGGGCAGCACGTGGCGGAACATGATGACCGGCGACGCCACGCCGATCACCCTGGCCGCCTGCACGTATTCGCGGTTCTTCTCCACCAGGGTGGAACCGCGCACCGTGCGCGCGTACTGCGGCCAGCCCGCCAGCGCGATCGCGCCGATCAGCACCGGAAAGGCGATCAGTTCATGCATTTCGCGCGGAACGGCGGCGCGCGCCACGCCATCGATCAGCAGCGCGATCAGGATGGCGGGGAACGACAGCTGCACGTCCGCGACGCGCATGATGAACGCATCGATCCGGCCTCCGGCGTATCCCGATACCAGCCCCAGCACGATGCCGATCAGCATGGACAGCAGCACCGACGCCAGCCCGATCAGCAGCGACACGCGCGTGCCGTACAGGATCGCGGAATACAGGTCCCGCCCCTGGCTGTCCGTGCCCAGCAGATAAGTCGATTGGCCGTCGGCCTCCCAGGCGGGCGGCAGCAGGGCATCCAGCAATTCCACCTTGGTGAGGTCGAAGGGATTGTGCGGCGCCACCCAGCCGGCGCCGAAGGAACCGATGAGCAGAAGCGCCAGCAGCACGGTCGCGGCGATGGCCACCGGAGCCCGGCGCCAGGCCCAGGCGATGTCGCTGTCCCACCAGCGTTTGAGTACGGCGCGCATCAGTGAGCCCCCCCGCCGCGGGTCAGCCCCGAGCGCAGGCGCGGGTCCACGACAAAATACAGAAGATCGACGATCAGGTTGATGACCACGAACACCAGCGCGATCAGGCACAGGTACGCGGCCATGACCGGCACGTCGGCGAATTGCACCGCCTGGATGAACAGCAGGCCCATGCCCGGCCACTGGAATACCGTCTCCGTCACGATGGCGAACGCGATGATGCCGCCCAGCTGCAGGCCGGTGATGGTGATGACGGGCACCATCGTGTTCTTCAACGCATGGCCGAAATGGATGGCGCGGCGCCTCAGGCCTCGGGCGCGGGCGAACTTGATGTAGTCCGAGCGCAGCACCTCCAGCATTTCGGAACGCACCAGGCGCAGAACCAGCGTCATCTGGAACAGCGACAGGGTGATGGACGGCAGGATCAGGTGCTTCCAGCCCGTGGAGGTGAAAAGCCCGGACGTCCACCAGCCAACGCTGACGGTATCGCCCCGCCCATAGCTGGGCAGCCAGCCCAGCTGGACGGAGAACACGAGGATCAGCAGGATGCCGATCAGGAAGGTGGGCAGCGACACGCCCAGCAGCGAACCGGCCAGCAGCAGCTGGGACACCAGGCTGTTGCGCTTGAGCGCGGTGTAGACCCCGAGCGGCACGCCCACCAGCAGCGCCAGCAGGGCAGCCACCATGGACAGCTCCAGCGTGGCCGGCAGGCGGGATTTCAGCAAGGCGGAAACGGGTTCGCTCTGGCGCAGGGAAATGCCGAAATTCCCTTGCGCGGCGTTGGCCACGAAATGGCCGAATTGGACGATGGCGGGCTCATTGAGCCCCAGGCGCTCACGCAATTCGATGCGCTCGGCATCGGTGGCGTCCTGCCCCAGCATGATGGTGACAGGGTCGCCGACGTATTGAAAAAGCACAAAGGCCAGCAGCGCGACGGTGAGCATCACCGCTACGGCCTGCAACAGGCGACGCAGTATGAAGGCAAACATAGGCGGAAAAGGCAAAACGGCGGAAGCCCGGGCGGGCCCCGCCGTTCGATTAGCCTGGATCAGTCAACCTTGACCCAATCGGCAACGAGACGGTTGTCGGCACGGTGGATGACCGTGACGTTCTTGCGCATCGCCCAGGGAATGACCTGGTCGTGCAGGGGGATGTGGCCGAAGTCCTTGGCGTGTCCCTGCAGCACGGTAATGATGTCGGCGTCGCGCTTGGCCGGATCGGTTTCCGTCTTGATCCGGTCGATGATGACGTCCAGTTCCTTGTTGCTGTAGTTGCCCAGGTTGTACATGCCGTCCGCGCCCTCGCCCTTGGTGCGGATCAGGTTCTGCAGCGTGTACATGGCGTCGAACGTGGGCACGCCCCAGCCGAACAGGTAGGCGCTGGTGTCGGACGACTGCACCTTGGGGAAATACGTGGAGCGCGGCATGGCGTTCATCGTCGCCTTCACCCCCACCTTGGCCCACATGCCGACGACGGCCTGGCAGATGGCTTCGTCGTTGATGTAGCGGTTGTTGGGGCAGTCCAGCGTGAAGTTCAGGGTGCCGTCGTAGCCGGCTTCCTTCAGCAGCGCGCGGGCCTTCTCGGGATCGTAGGGCACGCGCTTGTGCAGGGATTCGGCCCAGCCGTGCACCTGGGGCGCGATCATCGTGCCGGTGGGGGCCGACAGGCCGCGCATCACCGCGCGCTTGATCGCATCCACGTCGATGGCGCGGTACAGCGCTTCGCGCACGCGGATATCCTGGAACGGATTCTTGCCCTTGATGCTGGAATACTGGAGCTCGGGACGCTTCTGGTCCAGGCCCAGGTAGATGGTGCGGTATTCGTTTCCTTCCACCACCTTGGCGGACTGGCGCAGGCGGTCCAGGTCCTGCGCGGCGGGATCCAGCACGAAATCGATCTCGCCCGACAGCAGGGCCGCGGTGCGGGTGGCGTTCTGCTTGATCGGCGTGAACACCACCTCGGTCACGTTGCCGATCTTGCCGGCCTTGTTCCACCAGTCCTTGTTTTCCTCGAAAACGGTGCGCACGTCCACTTCGCGCGACTTGAGCTTGTAGGGACCGGTGCCGTTGGTATTGCGCGCGCCGTAGGTTTCTTCCTTGTTGACGAAGTCCTGCGGCTTGGCGATGTTGTTCTTCTCGGACCAGGCCTTGTTCATGATGAACACGTTGGTCAGCTGGCGCAGCAGCACGGGGTTGGGCGCGGAGGTCTCCACCTCGACCGTGAGCTCGTCGATCTTGCGCGCTTCCTTGATGCCCGTGGTGTAAGCCTTGTAGTTCGACGTGGGCGCCATGGCGCGATGGATCGAGAACACCACGTCGTCGGCGGTGAACGCGGCGCCGTCGTGGAACTTCACGCCGGGGCGCAGCTTGAAGCGGTACAGCGTGGGCGAAACCTGCTCCCATTCCGTCGCCAGGCGCGGCGACACCTTGAAGGACTTGTCGTAGTCCACCAGCGGCTCGTAGATGTAGCTGTTGGCGGCGATCGTCATGCCCTCGTTTTGCGAGTGCGGGTCGAAAGTGAGGATGTCACCCTGGGCGGCCCAACGAAAGGTTTTGGCCTGCCCGATCGAGGGCGCGGCCACGGCGGCGGCGATCGCGATAGCAATCAAAGTGCGGCGCATAGTTTCAACTCCTGACAATAGTCTGAATACCGGCGCGATATTGCCTAGCCGCAAGACCCCCGTCAATTAAGGGTTTATGCGTACCGGAACAGGTTTTCACAGAGGGGAAACATATTGGGGACGCATATGCTTGTAACAAAAAAATCGAAGTAAACGGCGTTGGGCCGAGCCGGCGGATCCCGCCGGCTCGCGTTGGCCTATTCGTCCTCGGACGCGGCCATTTCCAGCGGTACGTGCTCCGTCATCAGCACGTCCAGCATCTCGATCAGCAGCGCGGCCTTTTCCTCGCCGAAAGGCGCCAGCACCGCCTTCTGGTGCTGCAAGGCCTGATCGCACAGGGCGGCGATCAGGTTGGAGCCCTTGGCGGTAATGCAGACCCGCGTCTGCCGGCGGTCGGCCCGCACGCCCGAGCGGACCACCAGGCCCTCGGCCTCCATGCGCTGCACCACCTTGCTCAAGGTGGGCTGCTTGGTGATCGCGAGCACCGCCAGCGTGCCGATGGTTTCGCCGGCGCTGCCTTGAAGGCTGGCCAGCACCCGCCATTGCGTGACCGACAGGCCGGCCGCCCTGACCTGCAGGTGGAACTCCGCCGAAATGCGCTGGCTGGCCTGCGCCAGCAGGTACGCCAGGTAGCCGTCGACGAAACGGCCGCCAGGCGCCGCCGTGGATGTGTCCCGCTGCTTTTCCAACCGCATACTGCCTTGCTCCCATGCGCGCCCCACGGCGGCGCGATCATGCGCCCGGATGGGGCGCTTGCTGTTGCGCAACACAGGGTATACCCGGAATCGCAACCCGTTTTTTGCACCATGCCGGCGCTCGCCGCGTGCACTGAAACTAGAGAACAACGAGTATATACGTCCTTGTTTTAGCGTGATATTTTTTTCTTTCCATGAAATTTCATCTTTTTTGTTGACAGCTAAAACGTTGACTCCTAAAGTATTTTTTAGGCGAGATTTTCCTGACGTGACGATGCTGCGCAGCAGCAAAGCTTGAGGACCCGCGGGCCGGGCCGGGAAGGAGTTCTAGATGGCTGAAAGGTCTTTCAAGAAAGAAGTCCAGCAGTTGCGCATCGGCGCGGGCGAAGAGTTCCGCGGAGAGGGCATCCTCGCGGTCACGAAGGCCCTGCTGCAGTCCGGCGTGGGTTATGTCGCGGGCTACCAGGGCTCGCCGATCTCGCACCTGATGGACGTGCTGGCCGACGCCAACGACATCCTGCAGGAACTCGGCGTGCACTTCGAGGCCAGCGCCTCCGAAGCCACGGCGGCGGCCACCCTGGCCGCTTCGGTCATGTATCCGATCCGCGGCGCGGTTACCTGGAAATCCACCGTGGGCACCAACGTCGCGTCCGATGCGCTGGCCAACCTGTCCTCCGGCGGGGTAACGGGCGGCGCGCTGGTCATCGTGGGCGAAGACTACGGCGAAGGCTCGTCCATCATGCAGGAGCGCTCGCACGCGTTCGCCATGAAGTCCCAGATCTGGCTGCTGGATCCGCGGCCCAATCTCGAAAGCATGGTCAAGGCCGTGGAAGACGGCTTCGAACTGTCCGAGGCCAGCAAGACGCCGGTCATGCTGCAGCTGCGCATCCGGGGCTGCCACGTGCATGGCCGCTTCATCGCCAAGGAAAACAAACGCCCCGGGTTCTCGCTCGCCCAGGCGCTGGAAAGCCCCGCCCGCGACACCAGCCGCATCGTGCTGCCTCCCGCCTCGTTCCTGCACGAGCAGGAAAAAATCAAGGAGCGCTGGCCTGCGGCCATCCGCTACATCAAAGAACACAAGCTCAACGAATACGTCGACGGCGATCAGGACGATATCGGCCTGATCCTGCAGGGCGGCCTGTACAACGGCGTCATCCGCGCCCTGCAGCTGCTGGGCCTGGCGGACAACTTCGGCAATAGCCGCATCCCGCTGTACGTCATGAACGTGACCTATCCCGTCATCGAGGACGAAGTCATCGATTTCTGCCGCGGCAAGCGCGCCGTGCTGCTCCTGGAGGAAGGCCAGCCCGACTACATCGAGCAGAACCTCCACGCGGTGCTGCGCCGCGCAGGCGTGGACACGCGCCTGTCCGGCAAGGACGTGCTGCCCATGGCGGGCGAATACACCACCCAGGTGATGCGGGACGGCCTGCGCGAATTCCTCAAGCGCAACCGGCCGGAATCCCTCCAGACGCATCCCGCCGCCGCGGCCGATTCGCAGGCCGCCGAACGCCAGCTCGAAATCACCGAACTGGCGCGGCCCAGGCCCGCCCCGCCCGCCGAACAGCCCATCACCTTCCACAAGCACGTGGAGGGCCTGGCGGCCGTGGTTCCGCCCCGGCCCGCGGGCTTCTGTACCGGCTGCCCGGAAAGGCCGATCTTCTCGGCGCTGACGCTGGCGCAGGAAACGCTGGGCCAGCACCATATTTCCTGCGACATCGGCTGCCACCTGTTTTCCATCCTGCCCCCCTTCAACCTGGGCGCCACCACCATGGGCTACGGCCTGGGCGCCTCCAGCGCGGCGGCCTTCAACGTGCCCGCGGCCAAGCGCCCCATCTCCATCATGGGAGACGGCGGCTTCTGGCACAACGGGCTGGCCTCGGGCATCGGCAACGCGGTGTTCAACAAGTACGACGGTGTCATCGTCATCGTCGACAACTACTACGCCTCGGCCACCGGCGGCCAGGACATCCTGTCGTCGCGCGCCGAAAACCCGGACCGCTCGACCAACAACCCCATCGACCAGGCAGTGCGCGGCGTGGGCGTGAAATGGGTGCGCACGCTGGACCGCACCTATGACGTGGCCAAGGTGCGCGCCACGATCGAAGAGGCGCTGACCACGGACGTCAAGGGCCCCAAGGTCATCATCGCGCAGTCGGAGTGCATGCTGAACAAGCAGCGCCGCATCAAGCCGCAGTTCAACAAAGCCGTGAAGGAAGGCAAGCGCGCGGTGAAGGAACGCTTCGGCGTGGATCCCGACGTCTGCACCGGCGACCACGCCTGTATCCGCCTGTCGGGCTGCCCCTCCCTGACCGTCAAGGACAGCGGCGATCCTCTGAAGGAAGACCCGGTCGCGCACGTGGAAAGCAGCTGCGTCGGCTGCGGCAATTGCGGCGAGGTCGCCCATGCCGCCGTGCTGTGTCCGTCGTTCTACCGCGCCGACATCGTCCACAACCCCACCAAGGGCGACCGTTACCTGGCGCGCGTGCGCGGCGCCGTGATCGGCTTCCTGCAACGGCGACGCGCGGCGCGCCTGGCCAATAACGCACTTTAAGGACATGCGCTCCATGAAATCGGTGCCCATGCAGCAAGGCAACCCCATCAAGATCGCCATCCTGGCCATGGGCGGCCAGGGCGGCGGCGTGCTGGCCGACTGGATTGTCGACATGGCCGAGCACGCCGGCTGGTGGGCGCAGACCACCTCGGTGCCCGGCGTGGCCCAACGGACCGGCGCCACGATCTACTACCTGGAATTGATGCCCGAATCGGACGTGAAACGCGCCGGACGGCAGCCGGCGCTGGCGCTGATGCCCACTCCCGGCGACGTGGACCTGGTGGTGGCGGCCGAGCTGATGGAAGGCGGCCGCGCGATCCAGCGCGGCCTCGTCACGCCGGAGCGCACGATGCTGCTGGCGTCGTCCCACCGCAGCTACGCGGTCAGCGAAAAGTCCGCGCCCGGCAATGGCATCGCCGACCCGAACAAGGTCCTGGAGGCGGGCCGCGCCGCGGCCAAGCGCTTCCTGTGCTTCGACCTGCAGGCGCTGGCCGACCGCGCCGGCAGCGTCATCAGCGCCAGCCTGTTCGGCGCGGTGGCCGGCAGCGGCGCCCTGCCCTTCGCGCGGGAAGACTACGAAGCCACCGTGCGGCGCGCCGGCCTGGGCGTGGAAGCCAGCCTGCGCGCCTTCGCCCTGGGCTTCGAATCGGCCGACCAGGCGCCCGCGCAGCCCGCGCCCATCGACCTGGAACGCCCGGTGCCGGCGCTGCCCGACGTTGCCGCCAGCCCCAGGACGCAGGCCCTGCTCGATACCATCAAACGCGACTTTCCCGCCTGTGCGCAGCCCATGCTGGCGGCAGGCGTGCGCCGCCAGCTCGAATTCCAGGACCTGGCCTACGCCGGCGACTACCTGCGCCACATGAAGGCGATCCGCGACCTGGACGCCGCGCACGGCGGGGAAGCCCGGCAATGGGCGCTGACCTGCGCCGCCGCCCGCTATGTGGCCACGGCCATGGCCTACGACGACGTGATCCGCGTCGCGGACCTGAAGACCCGCGGCACGCGCTTCGACCGCGTGCGCCAGGAAGTGGGCGCGCGCCCGGACCAGCTGGTCTACACGACGGAATTCATGCATCCGCGGCTGGAAGAGATCTGCGGCACGCTGCCCGCCGGGCTGGGACGCTGGCTGGAAGGATCCAAGGCCTTCGGCGGCTTCGTGGCGCGCCGGCTGGGCCGCGGCCGCCGCATGCGGAGCAGCACGCTGGGCGGCTTCCTGATGCTGTATGCGCTGGCCGGCATGCGCCGCTTTCGGCGCGGCACGCTGCGCCACCAGGCCGAGGCCGCCGGCCTGCGGCAATGGTTGGACCTGATCGCCAAACTGGCGCCGCGCGACTACGCGCTGGCCGTCGAAACCGTCAATTGCCGCCGCCTCGTCAAGGGGTATAGCGACACGCATGCGCGCGGCGGCGGCAAGTACCGCCAGTTGATCGCCGCGGCGGAACAACTGGCCGGCCGGCCCGACGCCGCCGCGACGTTGCGCGCGTTGCGCGACACCGCCCTGGCCAATGAGAAATGCGGCCCCATGGAACGCCAGCTGGCCGAAAAGCTGGCGGCCTGAGCCGACTACCGAAAGGGAAAAACGCCGTGCAGACATTGAAACTCATCGTTCGGGAAGTCCGGCAGGAATCGCCGCTGATCCGCTCGTTCCGGCTGGCCCGCGAGGACGGCGCGCCCCTGCCCGCCTTCGGGCCCGGCGCGCACCTGAAGGTGTCGGTGCCCGGGCAGCGCGAACCGCGCTGCTATTCGCTGGTGCAGCTTGCGCCGGAGCCCGGACGGTTCGCCCAACCCCTCGAATACCGGCTGGGCGTGCGCCTGGAGGAAGCCAGCCAGGGCGGATCGCGCTACATGCACGCGCTGGCCGAAGGCGACGCGCTCACGGTGGAAGGCCCGAAGAACGATTTCCCGCTGCACGAATCGCCGGCCGGCGACGAGCCCGTGGTGCTGATCGCGGGCGGCATAGGCATCACCCCGGTCGCCTCCATGGCCGCCGCGCTCAGATCCGCCGGCCGCGCCTTCCACCTGCACTATTGCGGGCGAAGCAGGGACCAGCTGGCCTTCCTGCCCGAACTCGAAACCCTGGCGGGCGAAGACCTGAGCCTGCATGCGGACGACGATCCCTCGTGCCGCTTCGACCTGCAGGCGCTGCTGGAATCCGCCACGCCGCGCCAGCACCTGTACGTCTGCGGCCCCAAGGGCCTGATCGACGCGGTCATCCAGGAAGCCCGCGCCCGCCACTGGCCCGACGCCCACATCCACTTCGAACTCTTCACCACGGCCGCTCCGCAGGCCGGCGACCAGCCATTCGAGGTCGAGCTGCGCCAGTCCGGCCGGGTGCTGACCATTCCCGCCGACAAGACCATCATCGACGTCATGGAAGAGGAAGGCTGCGATCCAATGTACGACTGCAAGCGCGGCGAGTGCGGGGTCTGCCAGGCCACGGTGCTGGAAGGCGTGCCCGACCATCGCGACTATTACCTCTCGGATACGGAGAAGGCCAGCGGCAAGATCATCCAGATCTGCATCTCGCGCGCGAAATCGGCGCGCCTGGTGCTGGATCTGTAGGAAGGAAAGCGCCATCATGAGCAAATACCGCGACAACCCCGACGCCATCCGCGCCCTGCTGCGCGACACCGAGGTGCACAAGGACCTGTTCATCGACCAGGAACTGTTCGACCTGGAAATGGAACGCCTGTACGCCAATACCTGGGTCTATGTCGGCCACGACAGCCAGGTGCCCAATCCCGGAGACTACATCACCACCACGGTCGGCAACCAGCCGGTGGTGATGGTGCGCCATGGCGACAAGAGCGTGCGCGTGCTGCACAATCGCTGCCCGCACAAGGGCACGATGGTCGCCGGCGACGCCTGCGGCAACACCGGCAAGTTCTTCCGCTGCCCCTACCATGCCTGGACCTTCAAGACGGACGGCAGCCTGCTGTCGATTCCGCTGAAGAAGGGCTACGAGAACACCGGCCTGGAAAACTGCGAGGCCAGCCAGGGCATGGCCGCCGTGAAGGACGTCAGGAACCACCGCGGCTTCGTGTTCTGCCGGCTGAATCCGGAAGGCCAGTCCTTCGAGGAGTTCTTCGGCGACGCCCTGTCCACCCTGGACAATATGGTCGACCGCTCGCCCGAGGGCAGGCTGGAAGTGGCCGGCGGCGTGCTGCGCTATATGCACCGCTGCAACTGGAAAATGCTGGTCGACAACCAGACCGACACCTGCCATCCGATGGTGGCGCATGAATCGTCGGCGGGCACGGCCGTGAAGGTCTGGGAACAGGCGCCGGAAGGCACGCCCAAGCCCATGGCCGTGGAATTGTTCGCGCCGTTCATCTCGCCCTACGAGTTCTTCGAGAACATGGGCATCCGCGTATGGGAAAACGGCCACGGCCACACCGGCGTGTCCGATTCCATCCATGCCTCCTATTCCGGCATTCCGGGCTACTGGGACGCCATGGTGGCGGCCTACGGCGAGGAGCGCGCCAGCCAGATCCTGGGCGACGTGCGCCACAACACCGTGTACTTCCCCAACATCATGGTCAAGGGACCGATCCAGACCCTGCGGGTCTTCAAGCCCATCGCTGCGGACCGCACCCTGGTGGAGTCCTGGACCTTCCGGCTCGTGGGCGCGCCCGACCTGCTGCTGGAACGCACGCTCATGTACAACCGCCTCATCAACGCCCCCACCTCCGTGGTCGGCCACGACGATCTCGAAATGTACGAGCGCGCGCAGGACGGCCTGCAGTCGCGCGCCCGCGACTGGGTGAACGTGGGGCGTCTGTACTCGCCCGATGAAATCGGCCGGAAGAACGCGACCACCAATGGCACCAATGAATGGCAGATGCGCAACCAGTACCGCGCATGGGGCCGCTACATGACCGGACCGGAGTCGGTATGAGCGCAAGCGACCGTGAACTGATCGATTTTGTCTACGCCGAAGCGCGCCTGCTGGATGAGCTGCGCTTCGAGGACTGGCTGAACCTGTATACCGACGACGGCTATTACTGGATGCCGCTGGCGCATGGCCAGACGGATCCCAGGCTGCACGCGTCGCTGATGTACGAGGACAAGCTGTTGCTGCGCGTGCGCGTGGAGCGGCTGGCCGGCCAGCGCACGTTCTCGCAGCAGCCCAGGAGCCGCTGCCATCACCTGCTGCAGGCACCCGCCGTGGAGCACGGCCATCCCGAAGCCGCGCCCGCCGAGGGCCGCCACGTGGTGCGCACCGCCTTCCATTACGTCGAGACGCGGCAGGACGCGCAGACGCTGTACGCCGGCTGGGCTACCCACCACCTGGTGGAGCAGGACGGCGCCCTGCGCATCCGGCTCAAACGCGTCGACCTCGTCAACTGCGACGCGGCCTTCGGCAACATCCAATTGTTCATGTAGGAGCGGCTTGTGAGCACCACGGTCCATCAGGCATTCCGCGACACCGCAGCCCGCCACGGCGCCCAGCCCTTCCTCTGCATCCTGCCCGAAACGGCGCAAGTCTATGGCATCGAGGCCGGCGAACTGGGTTACGCGCAGGCCGCCGACGCCATCGAAACGCTGCGCGCCGCCTACGCCCGCGCCGGCTACGGGCACGGCCACCGCGCCGGGCTGCTGCTGGAAAACCGCCCCGCCTTCTTCCTGCACTGGTTCGCGCTGAACGGGCTGGGCGTGTCCGTGGTGCCCATCAATCCCGACCTGCGGGCGGCGGAGCTCGAATACCTGGCCGGACACTCCGAGATTGCGCTGGCGGTGGCCCTGCCGGAACGCCATGGCGATCTCAAGGCGGCCGCGCAGCGCGCCGGCCGCGAATTGCGCGTGATGGGCCCGGACGACGCGCCGCCGCCAGCCCCGTTCGCCGCGCCGCTGGCCGGCACCGAGCCCGGAGAGCTGACCGAGTGCGCGCTGCTCTATACGTCCGGCACCACGGGCCGGCCCAAGGGCTGCATTCTTCCCAACCGCTACTTCCTGCACGCCGGCGGCTGGTACGCCCGCATCGGCGGCCTGGCGGCCCTGCGCCCCGGCCAGGAACGCATGCTGACCCCGCTTCCGCTGGTGCACATGAACGCCATGGCGTATTCGGCCATGGCCATGGTGCTGACGGGCGGCTGCCTGATCCCGCTGGACCGCTTCCATCCCAAGACCTGGTGGGACAGCGTGCGCGACTCCCGCGCCACCGTGCTGCACTACCTGGGCGTGATGCCCGCCATCCTGATGAAGGCGGAGCCCTCGGCGCGCGATCTCCAGCCCGCCATCCGCTTCGGCTTCGGCGCGGGCGTGGACCGCAAGCTGCACCAGCCTTTCGAAGAGCGCTTCGGCTTTCCGCTGCTGGAGGCCTGGGCCATGACCGAGACCGGCGCGGGCGCGGTCATCATCGCCAACAAGGAGCCGCGCCATATCGGCAGCAGCTGCTTCGGCAGCGAGGAAGACGACGTGCTGGTGCGCCTCGTGACCGACGCGGGCGCCGAGGCGGCGACGGGCGAGCCGGGCGAACTGCTGGTGCGCCACGCCGGGGACGATCCCCGCTACGGCTTCTTCGCCGGCTACCTGAAGGACGCGGAGGCCACGGCGCAGGCCTGGGAAGACGGCTGGTTCCATACCGGCGATATCGTCCGCCGCGAGGCCGACGGCGCGCTGCGCTTCGTGGACCGCAAGAAGAACGTGATCCGCCGCAGCGGCGAGAACATCTCGGCCGTGGAAGTGGAAAGCGTGCTGATGCAGCATCCGCTGGTGAAGGCGGTGGCGGTGGCGGCCGTGCCCGATCCGGTGCGCGGCGACGAAGTGCTGGCGTGCGTGGTGCCGGAAAAGCTGCCGGCCACTGACGCCGACATGGCCGAGGCGGCCCGCGGCATCGTGCAATGGAGCCTGGAGCAGCTGGCCTACTACAAGGCTCCCGGCTACGTCGCCTTCGTGGACAGCCTGCCTCTCACCACGACCAACAAGATCCAGCGCGGCGAAATGAAGGCGCTGGCCCCCACCCTGCCCGGCACGGCGCGCTGCGTGGACACCTGCGCGATGAAAAAGCGCCCGCAGGCGGATGCGCCGCCGGCGCAGCGCCAGGAGTCCGTATTATGAGCGCGGCCCGGCTGGGCTATGACGGCGTGGTGGCGGCCCTGCCGGTCACCATTCCCTATGAACGCTACTCCACGCACGCGGCCCACTGGTGGCTCGGCCGCGCGCTCGGCGCGCTGATCCGGCAGGCCGGCGTCGCCAAGACGGACGTCGACGGGCTCTGCGTTTCCAGCTTCACGCTCGCGCCCGACACGGCCGTCGGCCTGGTGCAGCACCTGGGCATGAGCCCGCGCTGGCTGGACCACATCCCCATGGGCGGCGCCAGCGGCGTGGCGGCGCTGCGCCGCGCCGCCCGCGCCGTGCAGGCCGGCGACGCCGGCATCGTGGCCTGCATCGCGGGGGACACCAACCACGTGGACTCGTTCCGCAACACGGTCAGCCAGTTCTCGCGCTTCGCGCAGGACGCGGTCTATCCGTACGGCGCGGGCGGCCCCAACGCCAGCTTCGCGCTGCTGACCGCCAATTACATGCGCGCGACGGGCGCCACGCGCGAAGACTTCGGCAAGCTCTGCGTGGCGCAGCGCGACAACGCGCTGCGCTTTCCGCACGCGCTGATGAAAAAGCCGCTGACGCTCGCCCAGTACCTGCAAGCCCGCGTCATCACCGATCCGATCCATCTGTTCGATTGCGTGATGCCCTGCGCGGGCGCCGACGCCTTCCTCGTCATGAGCGAAGACCGCGCCCGCTCGCTGGGCCTGCCCTATGCCCGCATCCTTTCCACCATCGAGCGCCACAACGCCTGGATCGAGGATCCCATCCAGATGCGCGGCGGCTGGACCATGGACGTGGACGAGCTGTACGGCCAGGCCGGCGCCCAGCCCGCCGACATGGACTTCCTGCAGGCCTATGACGACTATCCCGTCATCAACCTGATGCAGATGGAAGACCTGGGCTTCTGCGAGAAGGGCGCGGCGCCGGAATTCGTGCGCGCCAATACGTTCACCGTGGACGGCAGCTTCCCCTTCAATACCAACGGCGGCCAATTGTCGGTGGGCCAGGCCGGCGCCGCCGGCGGGTATCTGGGGATGGTCGAGGCGCTGCGCCAACTGACCGGCACGGCCGGCCGCACGCAGGTGGCGGGGGCCCGGCTCGGCCTGGTCAGCGGCTTCGGCATGATCAATTACGACCGCGGGCTGTGCACCGCCGCGGCCATCCTGGGGAGCAACGCATGACCGAACCCTTGGCCAAGCCGCCCCGCAAGAACCCCGTCGCCCGCACCCGACAGCCCACCCTGCCGCCCGGCTCGCGCAGCCGCAGCGCGCTGGGCCTGACCGCCGCGGCGGCCGAAGGCCGCTTCGATCTCCAGACCTGCGCCGACTGCGGCGCCGTGCAGTATCCGCCCCGCGAAGTC
Source organism: Achromobacter sp. (assembly GCF_050285585.1). GTDB lineage: Bacteria > Pseudomonadota > Gammaproteobacteria > Burkholderiales > Burkholderiaceae_B > Achromobacter. The sequence goes on from NZ_JBLZXF010000003.1 coordinate 238,971, forward strand.
TGCGGCCATTGCCTCTCCGAACGCCTGCCCTGGCGTCCGGCCGACCCCTCGGGCGTGCTGCTGGTCAGCACGGTCCTGCATCACAGCAACGACCTGTACTTCCGTGAACGCCTGCCCTGGCGGGTGGGCACGGTGCGCATGGCCGCGGGCCCCTCGGTGGTGGCCCATGTGCACCAGGACTGCGCCGACGGCGGCCGCGTGCGGCTCGCCCTGAAGCTGGACCGCAGCGGCCAGGCCGTGATGATCGCCCTGCCTGAAAGGAACACCCCCAACATGGAAGACGACAAGACCCTGCGCGAAACCTCCTGCGACCCGAAGTTCCGCCGCGTGCTGGTCACCGACGGCAAATCGGCGGTCGGCATGGCGGTGGCCCGGGCGCTGCTCGACGCCGGCAGCCCCAAGGTGTTCCTGGGCGATCCCCAGGCGTGGCGCCGCGACGCCGCGTTCGAGGCCCTGGCGGCGGATCCGCGGGTGGAGGCGGTGAACCTGGACGTGACCGACACCGATTCGGTGGAGCGCCTGGCCGCCTCCATCGGCGGCAAGGTGGAGATCCTGGTGAACACCGCAGACCTGGAGCGCGAAGGCGGCCTGCTGAACCGCAAGGACGTGAACACGGCGCGCGACGCCATGGACGTGAACGTGCTGGGCTTGATGCGGCTGGCGCAGGGCTTCGGCCCGGCGCTGTGCGGACGCGCGGCGGACGGCGTGAACAGCGCCGCGGCCTGGGTCAACGTGCTGTCCATCTATGCCCACATGAACCTGCCGTCGCGCGGCATGTGGTCGGCCTCCAAGGCCGCCGCGCTGTCGCTGGCGCAATGCCTGCGCGCCGAAATGCGCGGCGCGGGCGTGCGCGTGGTGAACGTGTTTCCGGGGCCGGTGGACCACGAATGGGAGCAGCGCACGCCGCCCCCGCGCGTGGCGCCGGCCGCGATCGCCGCCGCCATCGTGCGCGCGCTGAAGGAAGGCACCGAAGACGTCTACGTCGGCGACGTGGCGCAGGAATTCCGCGCGCGCCTGGCGGAAAACCCCAAGGGACTGGAACGGGAGCTGGGCGCCTGACGGCCGCTCCCGACGACACGCAAACCGCGAGGAACCGCACATGAGCCAAAACATTCTTGCCCAATTCATGGCCGAACTGGTGTCGGGGCGCATCCGCATGGTGGATCTCACCGAAACGCTGACGCCCGAGTTTCCCACCATCGTGCTGCCGCCGGAGTTCGGCCAGGCCTGGCCGTTCCGGATCGAGGAGATCTCGCGCTACGACGAGCGCGGCCCCGGCTGGTACTGGAACAACTTTTCGTGTTCCGAGCACACCGGCACGCACTTCGACGCGCCGGCCCACTGGGTCACGGGCAAGGACCAGCCCGACAACACCGTCGACACCATCCCGATCGACGCCTTCATCGCCGACGCGTGCGTCATCGACTGCTCGGCCGAGGCGAGCGGCAACCCGGACTTCCTGCTGACCATCGACTTCGTGCGGAAATGGGAGGAACGCCACGGCCGCATTCCCGCGCGCTCCTGGGTGCTGATGCGCACCGACTGGTCCAAGCGCGCCAAGCCCGCCGATTACCTGAACATGCAGGAAGACGGGGCGCACTCCCCGGGCCCCGACGCCGAGGTCGTGCCCTGGCTGATCAAGGAACGCGACGTGCACGGTTTCGGCACCGAATCGGTGGGCACGGACGCAGGCCAGGCGCAACACCTGGATCCGCCCTACCCCTGCCACTACTACATGCACGGCAACAACCGCTACGGCCTGCAATGCCTGACCAACCTGGACCAGCTGCCGCCCACGGGCGCGGTGATCTTCTCGGCGCCGCTCAAGATCCGCAGCGGTTCGGGCAGCCCATTGCGCGTGCTGGCGCTGGCGCCCAAGGCCTGAACAACGACAACAAGGGGAAACCATGACGCAATCCCACGTCGCCCTCGTCACCGGCGGCAGCGCCGGCATCGGCGCCGAAATCTGCCGCAGCATGCTGGACGCCGGCTACGAAGTGATCTCCATGGCGCGCCGCGCGGCCGAGTTCAGCCATCCGCGCCTGCACAACGTCCAGGTGGATCTGCTGGACGCCGGGGCGACCGCGCAGGCAGGGGCCGAAGCCGCCGCGAAGTTCCCCATCAGCCACGTCATCCACAACGCCGGCGTCATCTGGCCGAACCTGCTGCCGCAGGTCACGCAGGAGGAACTGCACGGCCTGACGCAGATCCACCTGGGCGCGGCCATCAGCCTGGTGCAGGCCGCGTTGCCTGGCATGCAGGAACGCCGGTTCGGCCGCATCGTGCTGATGTCCTCCCGCGGGGCGTTGGGCCTGCCCACGCGCACCGCCTATTCGGCCACCAAGGCCGGCATGGTGGGCATGGCGCGCACCTGGTCGCTGGAGCTGGCGCCCCATGGCATCACCGTCAACGTAGTGGCGCCGGGCCCGATCCAGACGGATATGTTCTATGAGGTGATCGAACCCGGCAGCGAGCGCGAGAAACAGCTGGCCGCCGGCATTCCCGTCAAGCGGCTGGGCCGATCCGACGACGTGGCGCGCGCCGTCATGTTCTTCGCGGATCCGGCCAACAGCTTCGTCACCGGGCAGACCCTGTTCGTCTGCGGCGGCGCCAGCGTCAGCTCGATCACCATCTGACGCCCGTTCCCGGGCGCCGCTTCGGGTTTTGACGGATAGGTAAGCACTGCGGCGCGGTCTACAGTGCTGAGCCTGCCCCGAGAAACTTTAAGCAACAAGTAATTCTGGCAGTTCCTGTTTTCTCCGTTTTCCAGCCGCACTCCCACCCTGCTCCCTATCCGGAGGTTTTGCCATGCTGTCGAAGAAACTCCCCCTGGCCGCGGCCGCCGCGGTAGCCGCGCTGTTCGCCCTGCCCGCCCTGGCGCAGGTCAAGGTCGGCGTCGTCACCTCCTCCACCGGCCCCACCGCGCTGGTGGGCATTCCGCAGAAGAACACCGTGCCGCTTCTGCCCAAGAAGATCGGCAATCTGACCGTTGAATACATCTCGCTGGATGACGCCAGCGATTCCACCAACTCGGTCACCGCCTTCAAGAAGCTGATTTCGGAGCAGAACGTCGACGCGCTGATCGGCCCGTCGGGCTCGCCGAACGCCATGGGCGTGATCCAGTTCGCGGCCGAGGCGGGCGTGCCGATGCTGGCCCCGGTCGGCACGGCCGCGGTCGTGCTGCCGATGAACGAGCAGAAAAAATGGGTGTTCAAGACGACCCAGAACGACGACATCATCGCCCGCGCGCTGGTGGATCACATGGCCAAGACCGGCATCAAGACGGTCGGCTTCATCGGCCTGAACGATCCCTACGGCGAGAACTGGTACAAGGTCTTCTCGGGGCTGGCCGCCGAGAAAGGCATCAAGATCACCGCCAACGAACGCTATCTGCGCTTCGACAGCTCGGTCACCGGCCAGTCGCTGAAGATCCTGGCCGCCAAGCCGGACGCCGTGCTGGTCGCCGCCCCCGGCGCCGCCAGCGTGCTGCCGCAGACGACCCTGTACGACCAGGGCTACAAGGGCAAGTTCTACCAGACCCACGGCGCGGCCCTGCCCGACTTCCTGAAGCTGGGCGGGAAGAAGGTCGAAGGCACGGTGCTGGCGGCGAGCCTGATGCTGGTGCTGCCGGAAATGCCCGACAGCAATCCGTCCAAGAAGGTCGCGTCCGACTATATCGCAGCCTACGAAAAGCTCAACGGTTCCCGGCCCGCCACCTTCGGCGCCAACGTCTTCGACGCCGGCCTGCTGCTGGAACAGGCCGTGCCGCTGGCCGAAAAAGCCGGCAAGCCGGGCACCAAGGAGTTCCGCAGCGCGCTGCGCGATGCGCTCGAACAGACCAAGGAGCTCGTCGGCACCCAGGGCGTCTACAACATGACGGCAGCCGACCACAGCGGCTTCGACGAGCGCGGCCGCGAACTGATCACCGTCAAGAACGGCGCCTGGACGCTGGTGAAGTAGAGCTCCCCCGAGGCGCTGCGCGCTTCCTCCCCAGCGGGCATGCCTACGGGCCGGCGGAGCCCGGATCCGCGATGGGGATGCCCCCCGAAGCGCTACGCGCCTCTCCCAGGGGGCATGCCTGCGGACCGGCAGAGCCGGATCCGCGGCAGCCCGATGGTGAGGCGCTCATGCGGAGATGAAGTGTCGGCCCTGTTTGTCTGTTCTATCCGGAAGTTCTGATGAATGCTCAGATTGCCCTGATTCTTGGGCAGGACGGCATCACCAATGGCGCCATCTACGCGCTGCTGGCCTTGTCCATCCTGCTTGTGTTTACCGTTACCCGCGTGTTGTTCATCCCCCAGGGGGAATTCGTCGCGTTCGGTGCGCTCACCATGGCCGCGCTCCAGGCCGGCAAGCCCGTCATGCTGGTGTGGCTGCTGTTCGCCTTCGCGGTGGCCGAAGCCGCCGCCGACCTGACGGCCCGCCGCAAGCGGCCCGGCCGCGGCCTCGGGCGCATGGCCGCCAAGCTGGCCTACCCGCTGATCCTCGCGGCGCTGTTCTACAACCTGCCGCTGGCCCAGTTGCCGATGGCGGCGCAAGCGCTGCTGACGCTGCTGCTGGTCGTGCCGATGGGACCACAGCTGTATCGCCTGTTCTACCAGCCCATCGCCTCCGCCTCCACGCTGGTGCTGTTGATCGTATCCATCGCGGTGCACCTGGCGCTGGTCGGGCTTGGCCTGCTCGCCTTCGGCGCGGAAGGCGCCCGCACCGCGCCGTTCAGCGACGCCAGCCTCGCGCTGGGGCCGCTGAACGTGAACAGCCAGGCGCTGTGGGTCGTCGCCGTGTCCGCGCTCCTCATCATCGTGCTCTACCAGTTCTTCGAACGCTCCATGTACGGCAAGGCGCTGCGCGCCGCCGCCTTCAACCGGCTGGGCGCCCGGCTGATGGGCATCTCGCCGATCTTCGCCGGCAAGGCCACGTTCTTCCTGGCCGCGCTGATCGGCACGGTATCGGGCATTCTCATCGCTCCGATCACCACCATGTATTTCGACTCCGGCTTCATGGTCAGCCTGAAGGGCTTCGTGGGCGCCATCATCGGCGGCCTCGTGAGCTATCCGCTGGCCGCGGCCGGCGCCATCCTGGTCGGCCTGATCGAGGCCTTTTCCTCGTTCTGGGCCAGCGCCTACAAAGAAATCATCGTGTTCACGCTGATCATCCCCGTCTTGCTCTGGCGCTCTCTGAAAAGCCATCACGTCGAGGAGGAAGACGAATGAATCCTCGCCACATCCTCCTCGCGTTCCTGGCGCTGCTGGCGCTGGCCCCGCTGGCCCTGCCGCCTTTCTACGTCACGCTGCTGAACTACATCGGCCTGTACGCCATGGTGGCGCTGGGCCTGGTGCTGCTGACCGGCGTGGGCGGCCTGACGAGTTTCGGCCAGGCGGCCTTCGTGGGCGTGGGCGCCTACACGACGGCGCTGCTCACCACCCGCGCCGACACCCTGCCGTCCTGGCTGGCGTGGCTGGGCGCGTCGCCCTGGCTGACCTTGCTGGCCGGGCTCGCGCTGACCCTGGCGATCGCGTACCTGCTGGGCGCGATCACCCTGAAGCTCTCCGGCCACTTCCTGCCGCTGGGCACCATTGCCTGGGGACTGTCGCTGTACTTCGTCTTCGGCTCGGTCGAAGGCCTGGGCGGCCACACCGGCATTCCGGACATTCCTCCCATCGACCTCTTCGGCTGGCCGCTGACTCAGGGCGACACCATCTACTACCTGATCTGGGCCTTCCTGCTGACGGCGGTATGGTCGACGCGGAATCTGCTGGATTCGCGCGAGGGCCGCGCCATCCGCGCGCTCAAGGGCGGCCGCGTGATGGCGGAATCCATGGGCGTGGACACGGCCCGCTCGCGCATGGTGATCTTCATCATCGCGGCGCTGCAGGCCTGCGCCTCGGGCTGGCTTTACGCGCACATGCAGCGCTTCGTGAACCCCAATCCGTTCGGTCTGCAGATGGGCATCGAATACCTGTTCATGACCGTCATCGGCGGCGCCGGGCAGGTCTGGGGCGCCCTGGTCGGCGCGGGCGTGTTCACCGTGCTGAAGCAATGGCTGCAGGACTGGATGCCCAGGCTGCTGGGCCAGACCGGCAATTTCGAGGTCATCGTCTTCGGCTTCGGCATGGTGCTGCTGCTGCACCGCGCCCGCAGCGGCCTGTGGCCGGTGCTGACCCGCTGCATTCCGGTGAAGAAGCAGATGCGCAGGCTGGACATGAACGCCGAACCGCTGCCCCGCAAGCCCATGCCGCCCCGCGGCGAAGTGGTGCTCAAGGCCGTGGACGTGACGCGCAAGTTCGGCGGCCTGGTCGCCAACAACGCGATGAACCTGGAGATCCGCGCGGGCGAGATCCTGGCCCTCATCGGCCCCAACGGCGCCGGCAAGAGCACGATGTTCAACCAGATTTCCGGCGTGGATACGCCGACCTCGGGCCAGGTCACGCTGCTGGGCCGGTCGGTGGCGGGCGCGGGCGCGCGCGCCATCGCCCGGCTCGGCCTGTCGCGCACCTTCCAGCACGTGCGCCTGCTGGGCCGCATGAGCGTGCTGGAAAACGTGGCGATCGGCGCGCACCTGCGCGGCCACCGCGGCGTGATACCGGCCGCGTGGCGCCTGGATCGCGCGGAAGAGGCGCGCCTGCTGGCCGAAGCCGCCCGGCAGGTGGAGCGCGTCGGCCTGGGCAAGCATCTGCACGACGAAGCCGGGTCGCTCGCCCTCGGCCAGCAGCGCATCCTGGAGATCGCGCGCGCGCTCGCGTCCGACCCGTGCATCCTGCTGCTCGACGAACCGGCGGCGGGTTTGCGCTACCAGGAGAAGCGCGAGCTGGCGGACCTGCTGAAAAAGCTCCGCGCCGAAGGCATGGCCATTCTGCTGGTCGAACATGACATGGATTTCGTGATGGGACTCGTGGACCGCGTCGTGGTCATGGATTTCGGCGAGAAGATCGCCGAAGGCCAGCCCGCCGAGATCCAGAACAACCCCGCGGTGCTTGAAGCCTATCTGGGCGGAGTGGAATAGATGAGCGCGAAACTGCTGGAAGTGCGCGACCTGCGCGTTGCCTACGATAAGGTCGAGGCCGTTTCGGGCGTCAGCGTCGCGGTGGGAGAAGGCCAGATCGTCACCGTGATCGGCCCGAACGGCGCGGGCAAGACGACGCTGCTGTCGGCCATTATGGGCGTGCTGCCGTCCAGCGGCGAGATCGTCTTCGGCGGCAAGCGGCAAGCACACGCCGAGATCGAAGAGATGGTGGCGGCCGGGATGAACCTGGTGCCCGAGAAGCGCGAACTCTTCGCGGAGATGACGGTCGAGGACAACCTGATGCTGGGCGCGTTTCACCGCTACCGCAACGGCATGCGCGACCAGGACGCGACACTGGCGGAAGTCTACGAATTGTTCCCTCGCCTGAAGGAGCGCCGCGGCCAGTTGTCCGGCACGCTGTCGGGCGGCGAGCGCCAGATGCTGGCGGTGGGCCGCGCGCTGATGGCCAAGCCCCGGCTGCTGATGCTGGACGAACCGAGCCTGGGCCTGGCGCCCCGCATCGTCCGCGAAGTGTTTCGCATCGTGGCGCGCTTGCGGGAAATGGGCGTATCCATCCTGCTGATCGAGCAGAACGCCCGCGCCGCGCTGCAGGTGGCGGATTACGCCTACGTGCTGGAAACCGGCGCCGTCACGCTGGAAGGCCCCGCCGCGCGGGTCGCGGCGGACCCGCGCGTGGTCGAGGTATATCTCGGGCTGGGGCATGCTCCTGCCGCCTGAGCCCCGGAAGACCGCCCCCAAAGGCGGTCCCGCGGAACGCGCCCGCAAGCTGGCGGAAAGAGGCGCGGCCGGGCCATAATCGGACCTGTGCCAGGCTTCTTTTAGGAGGAGCGGGCCCTAGGCGACGCCCCGGCGCCTGTCGCGGCGGTACAGCGCATAGCCCAGCGGCCACATCGCCGCCACCATGAACCTGGCGACGGGATTGGTCAGCCGATAGGCCTGGACCGCCGTGGGCACGCCGGAATGCTTCAGATGCAGGCGGAATCGCGTATAGCGCGCGGCAGCCATGATGAACTCCCGCGGCCGGTAGCGGAAGAACTCCAGATGATGCTGCAACATGTCCCAGGCCAGCAGGTAAAGGCCCTGGGCGTTGTTGGCGGCGGATACCGCGCCCTGGCTCAGGCTGCCCGGCGTATCGTGGTACGTGCGCACCACGCGATTGATGAAGCGGCTCAGGTAGCCCGCGCGCGCAATCGCCCACCACACCAGGCTTTCGGGCACGAAGCCCGCCACGTCCTCGGGAAAGGGATAGGTCCTGAGGATGTCGGTGCGCATGCAACCGAACTTCTCGCCCTTGATGCGGTAGCGGAAATAGACGTCCACCGCCGTGCTGTCGAATACGTCCTGCGGATACGAGTCTCCCACGATGCTGCCGTCGGGACGGGCGCACAGGCCGGTGACGGCCACGTAGGATTCGCGCCGCGCCGGGGGGATGCTCTCCCAGGCCTCCTTGAAGATGGCCAGCGCATCGGGCGGCATTTCGTCGTCGCTGTCGAGCCCGACGATCAGCTTGCCGCGCGCTTCGCGCACGCCGCGGTTGAAAGCGGTTTTCTTGTGCTGATTGTTTTGCCAGAAATAGCGGATCGGAAAATCGGCGCGAGCCTGCCAGCCCAGGATGGATTCGTGAGTGTTGTCGGTGGATCCGTCATCCACCACCACCCATTCGAAACCCCGGAAAGTCTGCCGGGAAAGGGACTCGTATACCCTGTGCAGCGTGCCCGCCCGGTTGTAGGTGGGCGTCAGAACGGTAAAAAATGTTAGCGTGTCGGTCATGCCCACTGTGCCCCTTTGCGATTCCTCATGCAACCGCTGCGGTCTTGGTCTTTATGTATTCGCCTGAAGTTTAGGGGATATGCCTGCGCGTACAGACGCCGCGGCATTCGAATTTGCAATCAAATCTGACAAAACCGTATTTATTCCCGATCATCCCGACGGCGCCGGCTTTGGGCGGCGCGCCCGAGTGGCGTAAACTCGGGCGGCCAAATTCGGAATGCCTATGGAAGCTTCGACCGTCCAGCTCAATGACATTGCCCTGTTCGTGGAGGTTGCCAAGCGCAAGAGCTTCAGCCTGGCCGCGCGCGCGCTGAACATGCCCACGTCGACCTTGTCGCGCCGCATCAACGAGCTGGAACGCGCCATCGGGCTGCGGCTGATCAACCGCAATACGCGCCGGCTGGACCTGACCGAAGCCGGCGCGGCCTACATGAGCCGCTGCCAGGGCCTGATCGACGAGGCCCGCCTGGCGCACGAACAGCTGCAAATGCTATCGGGAGGCCCCTCCGGCAATCTACGGGTGTCCATGCCGTACAGCCTGGCGATGTGGCTGCTGCCCGAAACCATCAATGACTTCACGGAACGCTATCCCGAAGTGGAATGCGAGTTCGACCTGAGCATGATGACGGCATCCGACGCGCAAGGCACGCCCTTCGACGTGGTGCTGCGCTTTGGCCGCGATACGGCGCACCCGCTGTCCACGGTGGAAACGGGCAACGGGGTGTCGCACAGCGGCGCGGTGGTGCAGGAACTGGTGTCCCTGGACAATTACCTGTATGCGTCCGACAGCTACCTGGCCCGCCACGGCGAACCCAGGACGCCCGCCGACCTGACCCAGCACCAGTGCCTGCGCACCACGATCGACGAGGCGCATTCGTATTGGACGCTGCACCGGGGCGCGGTCAGCGAACGCGTGCCGGTCGCGGGCCACCTGGCGGCCAACAACATGAGCATCGCGGGCACCCTGGCGGGCCTGGATCTGGCGATCACGCGCATGCCGCACTGCCAGGCGCTGGACCCCATCATCAAGCGCAATTCGCTCAAGCGGGTGCTGCCCGGCTGGTCGGTGGACCCAATCTCGATCTACGTGGTGTATCCCTCCAGCATCCAGCCGGCCAAGACGCGGGCCTTCATGGACTTCATCCTGCCAAAGCTGGGCCCGCCGCAGGAAGGGTGAAGCTCGACAAAAAATACCGCCACGCCGCGCAGGCTTCGCCCGCTTGCTGCCCCCTGAGGGGGCGTTTTTGCGTTTTTGTCCTGGGGCGGCCCAGCGAAAAAAAACCCGCTCGGCGCGAACCGGCGGGTTTTTCTCAGACCCGGGCCGAAGCGCGCTTCGGTCCGGCGCGTGATTAGACGCGCTTGATCTTTTCCAGCATCTTGAAAACGCCCTTGGGCGACTTGACGAACAAGCGCTTGAAAGCCTTGCCCAGGCAACGGCGTTCCAGGGTGTTGCGACGCACGCGTTTGCGTTCGGCCATGTTTACTCTCCTGATGAAATTGTGCGGAAAAGGCGAGCCCGCACAACCGGGTACTGGGCTGGCGGAAAATTCGGGTAACTTGGCATTTTAGCCTGAAATCGGCCATGAACGCCAATGGCCGGAAATCGGGCGCCCTTCCCCGCCGTCCCGGCGGGCGGCCTGAAAATCGGGACGGATTCAGCCCGCCAGGCGCCCGCGGCTCAGCCGGAGGCGCCCTTCAGCCTTTCCCGGACCTGGTCGGCCCGCGGCAGGGGATCGACCGCGCCATAGCCCAGGGTGGACAGCGCCGCGGCCGCATTGGCGTAGCGCACGGCGTCTTCCCAGGAGTCTCCCTGGCAGCGGCGCGCCAGCAGGCTGCCGGCAAAGCAATCGCCCGCCCCGGTTGCATCCACGGCCTGCACCCTCAAGGCCGGCATCGGAACGCGCTTGCCGCCGTCGTCGATGATGGAACCGTCCTTGCCCAGCTTGAGGACCACGACGCCCGTGGCGCCGCCGTCGCGGATCCAGTCCAGCGTGCGCTCCGGATCGTCGTTGCCGGTCAGGTGCTGCATGTCGTCCATGCTGGGCAGGAACAGGTCGGCCGTGCGCATGGTTTCACGCAAGACGGCGCGGGCGCGGTCGACCGGCCACAGCCGCAGGCGCAGGTTGGAGTCCAGGCTGACCTGGGTGCCGGCCCTCCGCGCGCGCTCGATGGCGGCAAAGACCGTGTCGCAGGCGCTGGTGCTGATCGCCAGGCTGATGCCCGATACGTGCAGAAAGCGGGCTCGTTCGATCAGGCCCGACGCCAGGCTGGCCGGCGTCATCAGGCTGGCCGCCGAGCCCCGGCGCAGGTAGCTGAAAGCATGGCCGTCCGGCCCGTGCTGCACGAAGTACAGGCCGGTGTGCGCCTCGTCGTCCAGCTGCACGCCCGAGGTATCCACGCCCTCGGCTTGCCAGAGGTCCAGGAACTGCCTGCCGAAAGCGTCATTGCCTACCCGGGTCAGGTAGGCGCAGCGCGCGCCCTGCCGCGCCGCGGCGATGACGGCATTGGAGGTATCGCCGCCAAACCCCTGCAGGTATTGCCGCTGGCCCTCGTGCGTCTGGTTCAGTTCGACCAGGGGCTCGCCCAGGGCGACGATGTCGAAATCAGCCATGGGCGGCCTCGCGGGTGCGGACGATCTGCGCCACCAGCGCGGCGGTATCGCGGGCGGCGAAGGCCGCCTTGTCGTAGAGGTTGCTGCCTATGCCCACCAGCGCCGCGCCGGCGGCGAAATATGCGCCCATGTTGTCCTGGGTCACCCCGCCGGTGGGGCACAGGAGAGCGTCCGGGTAGACGGACTTGATCGCGGCCAGGTGCCTGGGGCCGCCGGTGTCGGCCGGGAATATCTTCACGACGTCGGCCCCGGCGCGGCGCGCCGTCAGGACCTCGGTGGGCGTGAAGGCGCCCAGCAGGCACAGCGCGTCGGCCGCGTGCGCCATGTCGACGATCTCGGTGGCCAGCGCGGGCGACACGAGGAAGTCGGCGCCCGCGACGAGCGCCTCGCGCGCCTGGTGCTCGTCCAGCACCGTGCCCACGCCCAGCTGCAGCGCGCTGCCGTGCTTGTCGCGCAAGGCGCGCAGCAGATCGGTGACGCCGGGGATGGTCCAGGTCAGTTCCAGCGTGGCGCAGCCGGCGGCCACGGCGACTTCGGCCGCGTACGCGGCGGTGGCCGCGTCCGTGTACCGCAATACGGGCACGACCCGGGCGGCCATCAGGGCGGCAAGCTTGGAGGCAAGGGGAGCGGTCATGGAATTCCTTTGGGAACTGACGGTCAGGCGCCGCCGGGAACGGCGGGCAGCAGGGCAAGTTTGGCCGCGGCGGCGTCGCGCAGCCGCAGCAAGGGTTCGACATAGGCGGCTTGCGGATCCTCGCGCCGCCGGAACAGCAGCGTGCTGACGCTGACGCCGGCGACCGGCCGGCCGGCCGCGTCGCACAGCGCCACGCCGTAGCAGACGATGCCGGCTTCGTTTTCCTCGTTGTCGGTGGCGTAGCCGCGCCTGGCGGTGTCGTCCAGCTGGGCCCGCAGCGCGGACAGGCTGGTTACCGTGCCGGGCATGCGCGCGTCCAGCGGCAAGCCGCGCAGCAGGCGCTCGCGCGCGGCCTCGTCCAGCGCCGCCAGGTACGCCTTGCCGACCGCGCTGGAATGCAACGCCACGGATGCTCCCACGCGCGACGCCATGCGCACCGGGCCGGGGCTTTCCAGCTTGTCAATGTAGGTCATCTCGCGCCCGGCGGGAACCGCCAGATGCACCGTTTCGCCGGTTTCGTCGCGCAGGGCCCGCAGTTCGGAGGCCAGCTCGGCGCGCAGGTCGAACTGCGCCCACGCCCTGCTGGCCAGGGACATCAGCCTCGGCCCCAGCCGATAGGCGCCGGCCGTCTCGGCCAGCATGCCCTGCTCGGCCAGCGCCGCCACGATCCGGTAGACGGTGGGCCGCGGATAGCCGCAACTGCGCGCCAGCGCCGCCGCGCTGGGCGGCTGCGGAGCGTCTGCCACGGCCTGCAGCACCGTCATGAACTTGGCGAACGCCGCCGCGCCCGCGACCTTGGTTTCCAGCAAAGGGGTCTCCAGTCTCCGGCCATGGACCGCCTCGCCCTGCACGCCGCGGCCAGCAGAAAGTTCTAGCCGGACAGCGCGAATTTCGGACGAATCTGCGATACTGTTTATTTGTACAGCTAGTGAGCCCGCGATTGTCCATATATTGGACATCAGCCTCACAATATAGGCAATTATTCCATATCGCCACGCTCGGAACCAGCGACGGGTCGTCGCTCGGGCAGGCCCCTTCCCTCAGGCTACGATACCGTCCATGAGCTCTCACATTCGCATCGTTGGCGCCCGCCAGAACAATCTCAAGAACCTGGACCTGACCATCGCCACCGGTGAACTGGTCGTCGTGACCGGCGTATCGGGGTCCGGCAAGAGTTCGCTGGCCTTCGACACCCTGTACGCCGAGGGGCAGCGCCGGTACGTGGAAACCTTCTCGCCCTATGCGCGCCAGTTCCTGGACCGCATGGACAAGCCCCAGGTGGACCGCATCGAGGGCATTCTGCCCGCCATCGCGATCGACCAGACCAATCCTGTGCGCAGCTCGCGCAGCACGGTCGGCACGATGACCGAACTGAACGATCACCTGAAACTGCTGTTCGCGCGCGGCGCCCGCCTGTATTGCCGCGGTTGCGGCAAGGTGGTGCGGCGCGACACGCCGGACTCCATCCATCGCTCGCTGGCCGAACGCGCCGCGGCCGCCGGCGACCCGCGGCTGGTGGTGACCTTCCCCATCGCCGTCCCCGCCAACTTCACCGAGGAAGAAGTGCGCGGCTTCCTGGAGCAGCAGGGCTATACGCGCGTGCACGCCGAGGAAAACGCCGCGCCCCGCGCCGAAGCCCCGGCCAAGGGCGCCAAAAAGGCCAAGGGCGCGAAAGCCGCCGCTGACGCGCGCCGCATCCTCCATGTCATCCAGGACCGCTTCCGTTTCGCCAGCGCCGAGCGCGAGCGCGTCATGGAAGCGCTGGACACCGCGCTGCGCATGGGCGGCGGCCATCTTGCCGTCTATGCCATGGACGCCGACGGCGGCAACGCCCACGTCTGGAAATACAGCGACCGCCTGCACTGCGCCGACTGCGATATCGAATACACCGATCCGCTGCCCAGCAGCTTCTCGTTCAATTCGCCGCTGGGCGCGTGCGAAGCCTGCCGCGGCTTCGGCCGCGTGATCGGCATCGATTTCGGCCTGGTCATCCCGGACGAGAACAAAACCCTGCTGGAAGGCGCCATCAAGCCCTGGACCACCCCATCCTACAAGGAATGCCAGGACGAGCTGCAGAAGTACGCGCCGAAGGCTGGCGTGCCGCTGGGCGTGCCCTGGAACAAGATGAGCGAGGAGCACAAGCGTTGGGTGCTCTACGGCACTCCCGACTGGAAGGGCGGCAGCGACGCCTGGAAGCACCAGTGGTACGGGGTGCAGCGCTTCTTCGACTGGCTGGAAACCAAGGCCTACAAAATGCACGTCCGCGTGCTGCTGTCGAAATACCGCAGCTATACGCCCTGCCCCACCTGCAACGGCGCGCGGCTCAAGCCCGACGCGCTGCTGTGGCGCCTTGGCACCAAGGAAGAGGCCGACACGGTGCTGCCGCCGGAAGACGGCCGCTACAAGCGCTTCATGCCCGTGGGCGCCAACTGGAGCCGCGAGCAGTTGAACGGCCTGGGCGGCCTGTCCATCCATGACGTGATGCTGCTGCCCATCGAGCGGGTGCGGCTGTTCTTCGATACGCTGTCCTTCTCCGGCGCGCTGGACGCCGCCACCGACCTGCTCATGACCGAAGTCCGGGCGCGCCTCAAGTTCCTGTGCGACGTGGGCCTGGGCTATCTGACGCTGGACCGCCAGAGCCGCACGCTGTCGGGCGGCGAAGTGCAGCGCATCAACCTGACCACGGCGCTGGGCACCTCGCTGGTGAACACGCTGTTCGTACTGGACGAGCCCTCCATCGGCCTGCACCCGCGCGACATGCACCGCGTCGTCGAGGTCATGCACCGGCTGCGCAACGCCGGCAATACGCTGGTGGTGGTGGAGCACGATCCGCAGGTCATGGTGGCCGCGGACCGCATCATCGACATCGGCCCCGGCCCCGGCGAACGCGGCGGCCGCATCGTGTTCGACGGCTCGCCCGCCCAGCTGCGGGCCGCCCATACCCTGACCGGCGACTACCTCGGCGGACGCCAGCGCGTGGAAGCGCCCAGGCCCATGCCCGTGGCCGCCAATACGCCGCGCCTGCTGCTGGAAGGCGTCAGCGCGCACAACCTGAAGAACGTTTCCGTCGAACTGCCGCTGGGCCGGCTGGTCTGCGTGACGGGCGTGTCGGGTTCGGGCAAGTCCACGCTGGTGCAGGACGTGCTGTACCCCGCCCTGCTGAAGCAAAAGGGCAAGCCCTCGGAAGCGCCCGGCGCCTTCGAGCGCCTGCTGGGCGCCGAGCAGATCGCGGACGTGGTCATGGTGGACCAGACCCCCATCGGCAAGACCACCCGTTCCAACCCGGCCAGCTACGTGGGCGCGTTCGACGCCATCCGCAAGCTGTTCGCCCAGGCTCCGCTCGCGCGCGAACGCGCCTATACGGCGGGCACCTTCAGCTTCAACGGCGGCGACGGCCGCTGCCCGACCTGCGGCGGCACGGGCTTCGAACACGTGGAAATGCAGTTCCTGTCCGACGTCTACCTGCGCTGTCCCGATTGCGACGGCAAGCGCTTCCGCCCCGAAGTATTGGAAGTGCGCGTCGAGCACCTGGGCAAGAGCGCCTCGATCGACGAGGTGCTGGAAATGACGGTGAGCGAAGCGCTGGACTTCTTCAAGGGCCTGCGCGACGTGCAGACCGGCCTGGCGCCGCTGGCCGACGTAGGCCTGGAATACGTGCGTCTGGGCCAGCCGGTGCCCACTTTGTCGGGCGGCGAGGCGCAGCGGCTGAAGCTAGCCGGCCACCTGGCCGAGGCGGCTCGCAGCGGCATCTCCACCGCCAAGGTCGCCAAGAAGGGCAGCCTGTTCCTGTTCGACGAACCCACCACCGGCCTGCACTTCGACGACGTGGCGCGCCTGATGCGCGCTTTCCGCAAGCTGCTGGCCGCCGGCCACACCCTGCTCGTCATCGAACACAACCTCGACGTCATCCGCGCGGCCGACTGGCTGATCGACCTGGGCCCCGAAGGCGGCGACGCCGGAGGCCAGGTCGTCGGCGTGGGCACGCCGCAGGACCTGATGGACAACCCGCAATCGCACACGGGCGCGGCCCTGCGCGATTACGAAATCAGCATCCTGCCCGCGGACGTGGTCGTGACCAGCGACGCCGACGCCCAGGAGGTGGAGCAGGCCGGCCTGACCGCCCGCATCGCCGAGCCCGGCGCGGCCTACGGGGCGGGAATGGGCACGCCGCTGCAGTCGCTGGTGCGCGCGCGCCGCCAGGACAACATGGCGATCGAAATCCGCAACGCCCGCGAGCACAACCTGAAGAACGTCAGCGTGGAGATTCCGCGCGACAAGTTCACCGTCATCACCGGCGTGTCCGGCTCGGGCAAATCCACGCTGGCGTTCGACATCCTCTTCAACGAGGGCCAGCGCCGCTACCTGGAATCGCTCAACGCCTACGCGCGCGCCATCGTGCAGCCGGCCGGCAAGCCGGACGTGGACGCCATCTTCGGCATCCCGCCCACCGTCGCCATCGAGCAGCGCACCAGCCGGGGGGGCCGCAAGTCCACCGTGGCCACGATGACGGAAATCCACCATTTCCTGCGCCTGCTGTACGTCAAGCTGGGCACGCAGTACTGCCCCGACTGCAACGTCGCGGTCGAACCCCAGAACGCCGACCAGATCGTGGCGCGGCTGTTGCGCGAGCACAAGGGCGAACACATCGGCCTGCTCTCTCCGCTGGTCACCGCGCGCAAGGGCTATTACACGGACCTGGCCAAGTGGGCCGGATCCAAGGGCCATACGCATCTGCGCGTGGACGGCGAGTTCATCCCCGTCGCGCCCTGGCCGCGCCTGGACCGCTACAAGGAACACACGATCGAACTGCCGGTGGCCGACGTGGTCGTGGATCCGGCGAACGAGGCGGACCTGCGCGCGGCGGTCAAGAGCGCGCTGGAAAACGGCCAGGGCGTAATGTCCGTGGTCTGGCCGGTGAACAAACTGCATGAAGCGCTCAACAGCGAATTGCAGCAGCAGCATTTCTCGGTCAAGCGGGCCTGCCCGTCCTGCGGCACCAGCTTCCCCGAACCCGATCCGCGCCTGTTCTCGTACAACTCCAAGCATGGCTGGTGCACGGGCTGCTTCGGCACGGGCCTGCAATTGCAGGGCTTCGACGAAGAACAGACCGGCGAGGAAACCGCGTGGAACGCCTGGTACGAAGGCGAAGCCAAGGTCTGCGCCGTCTGCGACGGCCAGCGCCTGAACCGCGTGGCCCGCGCCGTGCGCTGGCGCGACAAATCGATCGCCGAACTCGCCTCGCTGCCGGTGTCGGACGCCCATACCTTTTTCACGGGCCTGGTCGCTCGCGGCCGCGAAGGCGAGATCGCCCGCGATATCCTCGCCGAGATCCGCGGGCGCCTCAATTTCATGCAGGAAGTGGGGTTGAACTACCTGGCGCTGGACCGCGCAGCGCCCACGCTTTCCGGCGGCGAGGCGCAGCGCATCCGCCTGGCCGCTCAACTGGGCTCCAATCTGCAGGGTGTCTGCTACGTGCTCGACGAACCCACCATCGGCCTGCATCCGCGCGACAACCGCATCCTGCTGGACGCGCTGGCGCGCCTGGAAGGCAACGGCAACACGCTGGTGGTGGTCGAGCACGACGACGACACCATCCGCCGCGCCTCGCACGTCATCGACATCGGGCCGGGCGCGGGCATCCGCGGCGGCCGCGTGGTGGCGCAAGGCACCGTGCAGGACGTGATCGACGCGCCCGAATCCGTGACCGGCCGCTACCTGAAGACGCCGCTTGCGCATCCGCTGCAAGGCCGCCGTCCGGTCGAGGCCGACACGCCCATGATCGAGATCCGCGGCGCGCGCCTGCACAACCTGCGCAGCGTCGACGCGCGCATCCCGGTGGGCCGCCTGAGCGTGGTGACCGGGGTGTCGGGGTCCGGCAAGTCGACGCTGGCGCGCGAAGTGCTGCTGGACAACCTGACGCAGGCCGTCTCGCAAGGCAAGGCGCCGGGCTGGGCGGGCTGCGAAAGCATCACGGGCTGGGAAGCCATCGACCGCGTGCTGGAAGTGGACCAGACGCCCATCGGCAAGACGCCGCGCTCGTGCCCGGCCACCTACGTGGGCTTCTGGGACGACGTGCGCAAGCAGTTCGCCGACACCCGCGAGGCCCGCATGCGCGGCTGGACGGCGGCGCGCTTCTCGTTCAATACCGGCGATGGCCGCTGCCCGATCTGCGAAGGCCAGGGCATGCGCACCATCGAGATGAACTTCCTGCCGGACGTCAAGGTGCCTTGCGATGCCTGCAACGGCGCGCGTTTCAACAGCGATACGCTGAGCGTGCAGATGCGCGGCAAGAACGCCGGCGAACTGCTGTCCATGGAAGTGGACGATGCCATTGGCTACTTCGCGGCCCATCCCAAGATCCATCGTCCCCTGCAGCTGATGCAGGACGTGGGCCTGGGCTACCTGACCCTGGGCCAGCCCTCGCCCACCCTGTCCGGCGGCGAAGCGCAGCGCATCAAGCTGGTGACCGAACTGTCCAAGGCCAGGCTGACCGACGGCCTTATCAAGACCGGCCGCGCCTCCCGCATACCCCATACGCTGTATGTACTGGACGAGCCTACCGTGGGCCTGTCCATGGCCGACGTGGAAAAGCTGATCCACGTGCTGCACCGCCTGGTGGAAGCCGGCAACACGGTGGTGGTGATCGAGCACAATCTCGACGTGATCGCCGAGGCCGACTGGCTGCTGGACCTGGGCCCCGAAGGCGGCACCGGCGGCGGAAAGCTGGTGGCCGAAGGGTCGCCCGAGCACGTCATGACCCTGAGCGACCATTCCCATACGGGGCGGGTCCTGAAGGAATTCCTGGCACATCAACAGCAGTAGAAGCATGGAATGTCGTTTTGAAGACCGGCTGGCCGGCAGCGCGCTTCGATTGGAGGGCTTCCGCTCGCGGATCGAGGCGCGCTCGGCCGCCGAGGTCGCCCCCGCGCTGGCCGCCATCGAGGCGGCCCGGCAGCAGGGGCAATGGGTGGCGCTGCTGCTGGACTACGAGCTGGGCGAATGGCTGTTGCCGGAAGCCGCGCTGGCGCCGCCCTCCGGCCCCTGGCGGCCTCCGTCCGACGATGGCGCCCCGCGCCTGACCGCGCTGGTATTCGAGCGCAAGGTGGACGAGGCGCCCTGGGATGCGCCAGACGCCGGCAGCGCCGCGGCGGCCATCAGCCTGCCCGCCCCGCGCATGACCGAACCGGACTACGTGCGGCAGGTCGGCGCGATCCGCTCGCTGATCGGCGGCGGCGAGCTGTATCAGGTGAATTTCACCCAGCCCCTGGACCTGCGGTACCAGGGCGATCCCGCCACGCTGTACCGGCGCATCGCCGCCCGCAACCCGGTGGCGCATGGCGCCTACATCCGGGATGGCGCGCGCACGGTGCTGTCCTTTTCGCCCGAGCTGTTCGTGCGCCGCGACGGCCCGCGCCTGACCACGCGACCGATGAAGGGAACGGCTCCGCGCCATGCCGATCCGGCCGAGGACGAGCGCCTGGGCCGGGCGCTGCTGGCCAGCGAGAAGAACCGCGCCGAAAACCTGATGATCGTCGATCTGCTGCGCAACGATCTCGGCCGGCTGGCCGAGCCGGGCTCGGTCCGGGTGGATGCCCTGTTTTCGCTGGAGCGCTACCCAACCGTCTGGACCATGACGTCCACGGTGTCCGCGCTGGCGCCCCGCGCCCCCCTGGAGGACGTGCTGCGGGCGCTGTTTCCCTGCGGGTCCATTACCGGGGCCCCCAAGGTCGCGGCCATGCGCCGGATCCGCCAGATGGAAGCCGCGCCGCGCGGCCTGTATTGCGGCAGCATCGGCTGGCTGGCGCCGGACGGCGATTTTTCGCTGAACGTCGCGATCCGCACCCTGGTCCTGGACGCATCCGGCCACGGCGTCTACAGCGTGGGCGGCGGCATCGTGCATGACTCCGACCCCGCGGAAGAATGGCAGGAATGCCACTGGAAAGCCCGGATTTTGCGGGCCTGAGGCCCCCGGACGGAGGCCGCGGTAGTAGGATAGAGCGCGCATCCACGCGCCATGGAGAGTCCCATGCAACCCGAACTGATCGAGACCATCCTGGTGGATGCCGAGCGCCGCGTGCCGCTTCTTTCCCGCCACCTGACGCGCCTGGAAGCGTCCTGCAAGGCGCTGGGCTACGGCTGGGGCGGACGCGCGGTGGAAGCCGACATCATGCTCGCCGCGCTGGGCCTGGCGACGCCGGGGCCGCATCGCCTGCGCCTGCTGGTGGCGCGCGACGGCAGCCGCAACATCCAGACCGCCCCGCTGCCCCCCTTGCCCCCGAAGCAGGAAGCCATGCTGGCGCCGGAAGCGCTGCGCTCCTCCGAGCCGCTGCTGCGCTACAAGACCACCTACCGGCCCTGGTACACCAAGACCATCGAATGGCTGCCCTCGCATCCTCATATCTTCGACCTGCTCTACCTGAACGAGCGCGGCGAACTCTGCGAGGGCAGCCGCAGCAACGTCTACCTGCGCATGGATGGCGACTGGTACACGCCGCCAGTGGACAGCGGCTGCCTGCCCGGCGTGCAGCGCGCCGAACTGCTTGATACCGGCCGCGTCGAAGCGCGCGTCCTGACCCTGGCCGACCTGCACGCCGCCGAGGAGGTCCGCCTGTCCAATGCGTTGCGCGGCTGGTTCACCGTGGCGCTGCACGCCAGCTGAACCCGCCCCTGGGCGCCTGCCGGCTCAATCCGCGAACTCGTCCACCACCACCTGGCGCAGCCATTGATTGGCGGGCTCCCGGTGGTTGCGGGCATGCCAGAACACATTGATCACCGACTCCGGTATCTTCACCGGGCAGGCCGCGGCGGCCAGGCCGAAAGGCCCGCTGGCGCAGTCGGCGAAGCGCCGCGGCACCACGGCGATCATGTCGGTGGCGGCAAGCACCGGCCCCACCGCCATGAAATGCGGCACCGTCAGGCGCACGCGCCGCCGGATGCCGGCCTGCCCGATCACTTCGTCGACGACACCGTGGCCGGTTCCTTCCGACACGATGGCCACGTGCTCCGCCGCGCGGAATTGCCTGGCCGAGACCCCGGTGCGCGCCAGCGGGTGATCCCGCCGGAAGATGCAGACGTAGGGCTGGCGAAACAGCAGCCGCTGGAAGAAGCCGCTTTTCAAGCCGGGCAGAAAGCCCATGGCCAGGTCGATCCGGCCGCGTTCCATTTCGTCCTTCACGTCGATCGAGGTCGTGCGCACCGTGCGCACGGTGACGCCCGGCGCCGCCCGCTCCAGGGCGCGCATCAGCCGGGGCAGGAAGTAGGTCTCGCCCACGTCGTTCACGCCGATCACGAACGCGCGTTCGCTATGCGCGGGATCGAACGCCGCGCGGGCGTTCAGCGTGCTGTGCAGGGCGTCCAGCGCATCGGCTATCGGCCGCGCCAGCGCCTCGGCGTAGGGCGTGGGCACCATGCCGCGCGAGGTTCGCAGGAACAGTTCATCGCCCAGGAGCTTGCGCAGCCGGCCCAGCGCATTGCTGACGCCGGGCTGTGAAATTCCCAGGCTCTCCGCCACGGCCGATACCCGTCCATGCTTACGCAA
Organism: Achromobacter sp.; assembly: GCF_050285585.1. Lineage (GTDB taxonomy): Bacteria > Pseudomonadota > Gammaproteobacteria > Burkholderiales > Burkholderiaceae_B > Achromobacter. The sequence goes on from NZ_JBLZXF010000003.1 coordinate 260,548, forward strand.
TTCATTGAAGACGACCAGCAGGTTCAGGTCCACGTCTTGCAGGTTCATGCGCTTGTCTCCACCAATATTCGTTTTGGTGATTTATCTCATTGATCAGATTCTATTTATTTATTTCACGCCCTGCCCGATCATGCGGAAAACGCCCGCGCCCATGCCGCGCGGGCTCTGCCCGGCCGCCCGGCGGCCAGCCGAACCAAGGAGACCCGCAATGCATCCCAGCACGCGCCCCGCGGCCGCGCCCTGTACCAGGGGCACGCCATGAACGCCCCCGAACGCCCCCTCGAATTCGTGCCGCCCTGGCAAGGGGACGGTTCCCATCGCATCCCGTTCGGCGTCTATACGGACGCGGCCCTGCACCAGCGCGAACTGGATCGCTTCTTCTACCGCGGGCACTGGAGCTACGTGGGCCTGGAGGCGGAAATCCCGGCCCCCGGCGATTTCAAGCGCACCGCCGTGGGCGAACGCTCCGTCATCCTGCTGCGGGACAACGATGGACAGGTACGCGTGGTGGAGAACGTGTGCGCCCACCGCGGCGTCCAGTTCTGCCGCGAACGCTCCGGCAACCGCAGCGAGTTCGTCTGCCCCTACCACCAGTGGAACTACGACCTGCAAGGCAACCTGATCGGCGTGCCCTTCCGTCGCGGCGTCAAGCAGGACGGCCGGATCAACGGCGGCATGCCGCCCGACTTCAATCCGGAGGAGCACGGCCTGACCAAGCTGGCCGTGGCCTGCCGCAACGGCGTGGTCTTCGCTTCGTTCGACCACGGCGTCGAGTCGCTGGAAGACTACCTGGGGCCGGACATCCTGCATTATTTCGACCGCGTTTTCGACGGGCGCGAACTGGTGATCCACGGCTACAGCCGCCAGCGCATCCCGGGCAACTGGAAGCTGATGCAGGAGAACATCAAGGACCCGTATCACCCCGGCCTGCTGCACACCTGGTTCGTCACCTTCGGCCTGTGGCGCGCGGACAACCGGTCGGAACTGAAGATGGACCGCCACTTCCGCCACGCGGCCATGATCTCCACCCGCGGGCAGGGCGGCAAGGGCAGCGTGACCAGCGGCGTGTCCAGCTTCAAGGAGCAGATGTCGCTGAACGACGACCGCTTCCTGGACATCGTGCCGGAACCCTGGTGGAACGGCCCCACCGCCGTGCTCATGACGCTGTTCCCCAGCGTCATCATCCAGCAACAGGTGAATTCCCTCTCCACCCGGCACATCCAGCCGGTGGGCCACGACGCCTTCGATTTCGTCTGGACGCATTTCGGCTTCGCCGACGACACCCCGGAAATGACGCGCCGTCGCCTGCGCCAGGCCAATCTGTTCGGCCCGGCGGGCTTCGTATCCGCGGACGACGGCGAGGTCATCGAGTTTTCGCAATCGGGCTTCGAACAGAAGCCCTGGCATCGCAGCGTGGCGGAACTGGGCGGCAAGACGGCCGAGAACACGGACCACATGGTGACCGAAACGCTGATCCGCGGCATGTACGCGTACTGGCGCCGGGTGATGGAGGCCTGACGATGCTGGACTTTCCCCTCTACTACCAACTGACCTGCCTGTACAACGACTACGCCGCCGCGCTGGACGCGGAGGAATGGGAGAAGTGGCCCGACTTCTTCATGGAAGACTGCGTGTACAAGGTGCTGCCGCGCGAAAACCACGAGCGCGGCTATCCGCTGGCCACCATGGCGTTCGAAAGCCGCGGCATGCTGAAAGACCGCATCTACGGCGCCACCGACACGATCTTCCACGACCCCTACTACCAGCGCCACGTCGTGGGCGCGCCGCGCGTGCTGTCGGTGCAGGGCGACCGCATCGAATCCGAAGCCAGCTACGCCGTTTTCCGCACCAAGCCCAGCCAGCTGACCACCGTGTTCAACGTGGGCCGCTACCTGGACGTGGTGCGCCGCGCCCCCGAGGGCCTGAAGTTCGAATCGCGCCTATGCATCTTCGACAGCGAACTCGTGCCGAATTCGCTCATCTATCCCATCTGACCAGGACACAGCACCATGAGCATGCAATGGATCAAGGCCATCGCGCGGGCCGACGTGCCGGAAGAAGACGTGATCGCCGTCGAGGCGGGAGGCCGTGAAATCGCGCTCTACGGCGTGGGCGGCGAAGTCTACGCCACCGACAATCTCTGCACGCATGGCAATGCGCGGCTGTGCGACGGGTTCCTGACCGGGCACGAGATCGAATGCCCGCTGCACCAGGGCCGCTTCGACGTGCGCGACGGCCGGGCGCTCTGTTCGCCGCTGCGCGACGACATCGCCACCTACCCCGTCAGGATCGAGGACGGCATGGTGTTCGTGGCGCTGTAGAAGCCCGGCCCGGGCTTCATACGGCGAGGCGCAGCGCCTCGTTGGCCGCGGCCATCCCCATGGCCGCGGTGACCGTCACGACCGAACCGTAGCCTGCGCAGGACAGGCCCTGCGGCGCCAGCACCTGGCCCGACGCGCCCATATCGTCCTCGCCTTCGGTGGCGCGCGTCCAGGCATCCGGAAGGATGGCGGGCTGGTCGAACCACAAGGCATGGATGCCCATCTTCGGCACGCGCTTCAGGGCCTTGCCGTTCTGGTCCGACGCGCGCGGAAATCCGTGCTCGCGCCGCAGCTTGTTGCGCAGCTTGGACAACAGCGCGTCGTTCACCGCCGCCGACAGATCGCCCGCCCGCAGGGCCAGCGGGTCCGTCTTGCCGCCCGCGCCGCCGCACAGCAACATGGGCACGCCCCGCGCCCGCGCATGCAGGATCATCGCGATCTTGGCGGCGGCCTGGTCGGTGCAATCGATGATGACGGAGTATGGTCCGGGCAGCACGCCGGCCACGTTTTCCGGCGACACGAAATCATCCACCCGCGTGAGCCGGCATTCCGGATTGATGGCCAGCACGCGCTCGGCCATGGCGTCGACCTTGGATTGCCCGAGCGTGGACGTCAGCGCGTGGATCTGCCGGTTGACGTTGGATTCGGCGATGTGGTCCAGGTCGATGAGCGTCAAGGCGCCGACCCCGCAGCGCGCCAACGCCTCCACCGTCCAGGACCCGACGCCCCCCAGACCGGCGACCGCGACGTGCGCGTTGCGGAGGCGGGCGGGCGCTTCGGGGCCGTACAAGCGCGACAGGCCGCCGAAGCGGCGGTCCAGGTCGGCGGGTTCCCGGGGGAGGAGGTCTGGGGAGTTCATGGGGGGGTATTTTAGGGCAGCGGGGTTTTGGGGCTGCCCGCCAGGGGGAGTTTGGTGCTTAAGGCTCCCGCCGCGACAGACGTCTTGAGAAAACGGCCTGTCACAATGGACTAAGAACGCCCCGCCGCCGCGGCAACCGCATCATCGCCGCCCAGCGCCTGATACACGGTCACCTGGTTCACCAGCCGGTTCAACATGTTCTCGTCCCGCGCAATCTCGGCCGTCCGGCGCTTTTCCTGCGCGTCCAGCCAATCCTTCAACGGCACCGCTCCCGCCCGGTACCGCACTTCGTACAGGCTTTCGGCCTGGCGGGCCGCCCGCAGCGATGCGTCCAGCTGCTGGGCCTGCAAACGCAGTTGCGTGCGGTTCGACAAGGCGTTTTCCACATCCGCCATCGCCTGGTAGAGCGACTGCCGGAAGTTCACCACGCGTTCCTCGTAGTCCGCCCTGGATATCTTGATGTTGAGCTGCATCTGGTTCCATTGCAGGAACGGCAGGCTCAGCCCGGCGGCCAGCGTTCCGACCGGGTTCTGCAGGAGGTCGGACAGCGTCGGGCTGGCGCTGCCCAGGGCGCCGGTGAGGGTCAGGGGCGGATAGAAGCTGGCGCGGGTCGCGTCGACGGTGGCCAGGGCTTCGCGCAGGCGCAGCTCGGAGGCGCGGAGGTCGGGGCGGCGTCCCAGCAGTTCCGCCGGAACGCCGGCGCGGGCCTCGGGCAGCGGATATTGCGGCAGGCGCTGCGGGTCGGCCATGGTGCGTTCCGGCGGGCCGTCGAACAGGATGGCCAAGGCGTTCGCGTACTCCACCCGCGCCTGCACCAGCAGCGCGTGGGCTGCCTGCTGGCTGGCGACCGTCTGCTCGGCCTCGGCCATTTCCAGCGCCGACGCGCCGCCCGCCGCATACTGGGCGCGCACCAGGTCCTGCGTCCTGCGCGCGTAGGCGATGCTCTCTTCGCTGCTGGCGATGCGCTGGTTGATGAATGCGGTCTGCCAGTACAGCGTGGCGGTGGTGCCCACCAGCGACAATGCCGCGCTCTGGCGGTCCTGCTCGGTGGCCAGCGCTTCCCATTGCGCGGCATCGCGCTGGCGGGACAGCCGGCCCCACAAGTCCACTTCATAGCTGACGGTCAGCTCGGCCGCATTGTTCCGGGTGGTGACGCGTTCGCCGCTGAGCGTGCGCGCGCGGGTCGCGTTGACGGTCCCGCCCAGCTGCGGGAACAGTTGGTCCTCGGACAGGCCGGCCTGGTACTGGGCCCGGCGCACCCGGATGGCGGCGGCGGCCAGATCATTGTTGCGCGCAAGCGCGCCCTCGATCAGGCCATTGAGCACCGGGTCGCCGAAGTTGCGCCACCACGCTCCCCCTTCGGCCAGCGCGCCGGCCTGGGCGGCCGAGGCGGCCGGACCATGGGACCAGGCCGCCGGCGCCGAGGTACCCGGGGGTTGGTAGTCGGAACGCAGCAGGCCGCCGCAGCCGCCGAGCGCCAGCAGCAGCGCCAGCGCGGCAGGTTTGCAGATCAAGGAAACCGCTTTCATCGTCCTCATTCCCGGGCCAGTGCCTCGACGGGGTCCAGCCGCGCCGCGTTGCGCGCAGGCAAATAGCCGAAAAGCACCCCGATCAGCGTCGAGCAGGTGAACGCGGCCACCATGGCCGCCGTGGAGTAGATCATTTGGAACGAACCGCCCGTGACCTTGGACACGAGCACGCCCAGTCCCAGGGAAAGAACGATGCCGATCGCCCCGCCGATCAGACACACCAGCACCGCTTCGATCAGGAACTGCTGCATGATGTCGCTGCGCCGCGCGCCCACGGCCATGCGCACGCCGATCTCGCGGGTGCGTTCGGTAACCGACACCAGCATGATGTTCATGACGCCGATGCCCCCGACCATCAGCGAAATCAGCGCGATCATGGAGACCAGGAGCGTCATGGTCGCGGTGGTGCGTTCGATGGTCTTGCGGATTGCGTCCGTGTTGAACACGAAGAAGTCCTTCACGACGTGCCGGCGCGTCAGCAGGCGCACGATGGCCTGCTCCGCCGCGGCGGGGGGCGACGCGTCGTTGACCCGGACGGTAATGCTCTTGAGGTGCTGCTGGCCCAGCACCCGGGACAACGCCGTGGTGTAGGGAATCCACACATTCAAGGTGTCCTTGCTGCCGAAGACCGAATCCTTCTTCTGCGTCACCCCGATCACGCGCGCCGGCATGGAACCCAGGAACACCACCTGGCCGATCGGATCGGTATGCGAACCGAACAGCGTCCGGCGGGTGCCGTCGTCGATCACCACTTCCTGGGCCCGGCGCGTCACGCTGGTTCCGTCGAAGAACTTGCCCTGCGCCAGCCTGATGGCGCGCACGCGGAAATACTGCTCGCCCACGCCCTGGATCGCCCCATTCACCGAAACGTTGCGGTAGCGCAACGTATTGCTGGTGGAAACCTCGGGGGTGACACTGTCCACATAGGATTCCCGCGCCAGCGCGTCCGCGTCGGCGGCCACCAGGGTGCGGATGTTGACGGCCTTCTCGTCCCCGAAGTCCTTGCCCGGAAAGATCTCGACGGTATTGGTGCCGATTTCGCTGATGTCGTCCAGGATCTTGCGGCGCGAGCCCTCGCCCAGCGCGACCACGGACACCACCGCCGCAATGCCGATGATGATGCCCAGCATCGTCAGCGAGGTGCGCAGCCGGTGCGCGTTCATGGCGAGCAGCGCCATGCGCAGGGCTTCGCCGCAGCGGTCCAGGTAGGCCTGCCAGGCGGGCCGCTGGGCCAGCGCCGGCGGTTCGTCCCTGGCGATCTGGCGCCGCGGGGCATCGGGATTGCGATGGTCGGAGACGATCTCGCCGTCGCTGATTTCGATGATGCGCTGTGCGTGGCGCGCCACGTTCATATCGTGGGTCACGATGATGATGGTGTGCCCGGCCGCGTTCAACTCTTCCAGGATGCGCAGCACTTCCTGGCCGGTGTGCGTGTCCAGCGCGCCGGTCGGCTCGTCGGCCAGGATGATGTCGCCGCCGTTCATCAGCGCCCGCGCGATGCTCACGCGCTGCTGCTGGCCGCCGGACAGCTGGCCGGGCCGGTGTCCGGACCTCTCGCCCAGCCCCAGCCGCGCCAGCAGCTCGCCGGCGCGCGCGAGGCGCGCCTCGCGCCGCTTGCCGGCGTAGACGGCCGGCACCTCGACGTTGCCCAGCGCGGTCAGGTCCGACAACAGGTGGTAGCGCTGGAAAATGAAGCCGAAATGCTCGCGGCGCAGTTCCGCCAGCTCGTCCGGATCCAGGTCCCCGGTGCTGCGCCCGCCCACCCGGTATTCGCCGCGGGTCGGCCGGTCCAGGCAGCCCAGGATGTTCATCAGCGTGGACTTGCCCGAGCCGGATGCGCCCACGATGGCCACCATTTCCCCCGCCTCGATGGACAGATCGATGTCCTTCAGGACGGCGATGGTCTGCTCGCCCGCCGGGAACTCGCGGCGCACGCCGGCCAGCGCGATGAGAGGCGCGCTCATCTCAGGCCCCCGGCGCCGGGACGGCCGGGGCGGCGTCGGCCGACACGACCCGCTCGCCCACCTCCAACCCCTCCAGCACCTGCGCCTGGACGTTGTTGTTCATGCCGATCCTGACCTGCCGCGCTTCCGTCTTGTTGTCCTTCAGGACCACGCGCACGGCGTAGCGGCCGTCTTCGCCCCGCTTGCCGAGCGCCGAGGCCGGCACCACGACGGTGTTCTTGGCCTCGCCCAGCACGATGAAGACCTGCGCGGTCATCGAGATGCGCAGCTTCTCGTCGGGGTTGGGCACGTCGAACAGGCCGTTGTAATAGACGGCTGCGGTGGTGGAGCTGCCTGTGGAAGACGCGGTCAGCGAGGACGCCGCATCGTCCTTCTGGATGGAATCCGGCGCAGGCTCCACCGCCCGCAGCTTGGCGTGATAGCGCTCGTCGGGCTCGCCGAGGATGGTGAAGTACACGGGCAGGCCCGGCTTCACCCGGGTCACGTCGGCCTCCGAGATCTGCGCTTTCACCGTCATGGTGTCGACTTGGGCCACCTTGATGATGGTGGGCGCGCTCTGGATCGAATTGACGGTCTGCCCTTCCTTGGTGACCACCGCCACCACCACGCCGTCGATGGGCGACGCGATGCGGGTGTAGCCCAGGTTGACCTTGGCCGTATCCACCTGGATCTCGGCCTGGGCGATCTGGGCATCCAGCGACGCGATCTCCGCCCGGGTCACCCCCAACGTGGCCTCGGCGGTTTCGTAGGCTTCGCGCGAACTGGCGTCCGCGGCCAGCATCTGGCGCTGGCGGCGGAAAGCCAGTTCGGCCTGCTTCAGCATGGCGACCTTGGCGGCTCGTTCCGCGCGCCGGGTCTGCAGGGCGGCCTCGGCGTTGCGCAAGTCGTTCTGCTGGGTCAGGTCGTCGATCTCGGCGACCAGCTGGCCCTTCTTGACCCGGTCGCCCAGCGCCACTTTCAGGGACTTCAACTGGCCGGAAACCTGGGCGCCCACGCTCACGCGCTCGATGGCGTCGATGGTGCCGCTGGCCAGCACGCTGTCCTCGATATTGGCGCGCGTGACCTCGGCCACGGCGAAAGTGGGCGCAGGCGGCGCCGAGAAAAAGGCGGCTCGCACGGCAAACACGACGAGGAGGAGCAGAACGGCTATCAGGGAATAGCGCTTGAACTTACTGCGGGACTTTTTCATTGAACCTGCCGAATGGGGCGCGGGGATCCGCCAGCGCGCCGGTATTGCGAATGGCGAGTGGCGGACGGAACCTGGCCTGCCCGCGATGCCTGCACATCCTAAACGCGCGGCCCGGCCAAACCATGGTCAATCTATGGCAAAACAGTGAAAAACCGTAAAGCGCCGCGCCCGCCGCGGATCCGCCCGATTGTTCCGTTGCGAGAACGATACAACGCTTTGACGCGGGCCGGCAGCGCCTCCAAGCCGCCAGAAGCGCCGAACGTGCCGCCATCTTGCGCCATAAGCATACGAGTTCGCCCCTAGATCGCCTCTATCGTGACACGGACGATTGGCGCCAATTGCGGCACTGCAAAACACGCCCGCCTCGACATTGGGCGACGTTATGGACAGAATGAATGCAGTTAAGCCGTATCCGTGTCTACCTCCCATAGATCCCCCTCCTCGTCGTCCAGTTCCCCGGAATTTTCCGGGGCAGTGCTGCTGTGCCTCCTGGCCATGATGAATCACGTGGCGCTGACCGGGGGACGCATCACCGTCTCGCTGACCGCGCTGCAAATGGGATTGTCGACCTTCAAGGTGGGCACGCTGGTGGCCGTATTCGCCGTGCTGCCCATGCTGTTCTCGGTGCGCGCGGGGCGCTGGGTCGACCGGGTCGGCATCGTCCGGCCGCTGGTCATCGGCACCACGCTGGTTGCGTTCGGCACCGCATTGCCCTTTATCTTCCAGACACAGCTGGCCCTGCTCATCGCATCCTGTTGCATCGGCATCGGCTTCATGCTGCATCAGGTCGCCACCCAGGATCTGCTGGGCCATGCCGAGCCTACGCAGCGGCTGCGCAACTTCTCCTTTATGTCGCTGGCCCTGGCGGGGTCGGGATTTTCCGGGCCGCTGATCGCCGGGCTGGCGATCGACCACCTGGGCACGCGCCTGGCCTTCGGCCTGCTCACGCTGGGCCCCTTGCTGTCGGCCGGCGGGCTTTATGTGCTGCGTCACCAATTGAAGGCGGTGGATTCGCAACTGTCCGGCGCAAAAGAAGCCGAACGCCGGCGCGTTACCGAATTGCTTGCCGTGCCTGCGCTGCGCCGCATCCTGATGGTGAACACCATTCTTTCCGGCGCCTGGGACACCCACTTGTTCGTGGTCCCCATCTTCGGCGTGGCCATCGGGCTGTCGGCCACCACCATCGGCGTGATTCTTGCGTCCTTCGCGGCGGCAACGTTCGTCATCCGTCTCGTTCTCCCCCTGATCCAGCGCCGGGTGCGGTCCTGGACCCTGGTGCGCGTGGCCATGGCCACGGCAGCCATCGATTTCATGTTCTACCCGTTGTTCACCGATGTTACCGTGCTGATCGTGCTGTCTTTCATCCTGGGGCTCGCCCTGGGCTGTTGCCAGCCCAGCATGCTGTCCCTGCTGCACCAGCATTCGCCCCCGGGGCGCGCCGCCGAGGCCGTGGGCCTGCGGATGGCCCTCATCAACGGCTCCCAGGTCTCGCTGCCGTTGACCTTCGGCGCGCTCGGTGCGGTAATTGGCGTTGCCCCCCTTTTCTGGGCCTATTCCCTGGCCTTGATGGCCGGGGGCTGGGCCAACCGCAATCCCCCGATCGAATCTGACCGCAAGCCGTAGTCGTGAATATCCCGTCTTCCCCTCCCGCCGGCATTCCCGGCTCCAGCCTGCCGTTTCGCCTCTGGACGCCCGAAGAGCGGCAGGGATCCCTGGACGAGGCCTTGCGCCACTGGCAATCGGGCGAGGATGTGTGGGTGTACGGATATGGATCGCTGATCTGGCGCCCCGATTTCGACTTCATGGAGCGCCGGCTCGCCACCCTGCGCGGCCACCACCGGGCGCTGTGCCTGTGGTCGCGGGTGAACCGGGGCACGCCGGAATGCCCGGGCCTGGTGTTCGGCCTGGACCGGGGCGGTTCGTGCCGCGGCGTGGTGTACCGGCTTGCCGGCGATCAGGTGCCCAATTACTTCCCCGCGCTCTGGGAGCGCGAGATGTCCACGGGCGCCTACCTGCCGCGCTGGCTCAACTGCACGACCGAGGCCGGCACCGTCCGGGCGCTGGTTTTCATCATGAACCGGGACAATCCCGCCTATATCCGCGCCCTGCCCGAGCCCGAGCTGCTGGAGATCGTGCGCCGCGCCGCCGGCCGCTACGGCCCCTGCACCGACTACGTGGTGCAGACCGCCCAGGCCCTGCGCGCCGCCGGCATCCACGATGCCCGGCTGGACGCCATCGCCCGCCGGCTGGAACAGGACGGACGCCCCCTGCCGGAAGGCGCCTGAGGCGCCCGCCGCGGGCTCCGGGACTTCCTTGCCGGAGACCTGAGCGGGGTCAATGGAGGGGCGGCGGTCCAGGCGGTATAAACTCCCTGTTATCAACGCTGAATCCTTACGCCCATGTCCGTCTCAGATCTGCGTCAAAGTTACGAGAAGAACGTCCTGCTCGAAAGCCAGGCCTCGGCTTCGCCGTTCGCGCAATTCACCCGCTGGTTCGACGAGGCCCTGGCTTCCAAGGTGCCCGAACCCAACGCCATGACCCTGGCCACGGTGGACGCCAACGGCCAGCCCAACGCGCGCATCGTTCTGGTCAAGGGCTTCGACGAGCGCGGCTTCACCTTCTTCACCAACTACGAATCCCGCAAGGGCCTCGACCTTCAGGCCGAGCCGCGCGCCTGCCTGCTGTTTTTCTGGCAGCCCTTGGAACGCCAGGTCCGGATCGAGGGCGTCGTGGAAAAAGTGGCCGCCGAGGAATCGGACGCCTACTACCACAGCCGTCCCGCCGGTTCGCGTATCGGCGCCTGGGCGTCGCGCCAGAGCCAGCCCATTACGCGTGAAGAACTTGAAGCCCGCGAACGGGAATTCCGCGAACGGTTCGGCGAAGAGCCGCCGCGTCCGCCGCACTGGGGCGGTTACCGCCTGAAGCCCACCGCATTCGAATTCTGGCAAGGCCGGCCATCGCGCCTGCACGACCGCCTGCGCTACGTCGCCGAAGGCGCGGCCTGGAAGATCGAACGTCTGTCGCCTTGATGCCGGGCGCCTCGCGCGCCCGCCCCAATCCACGATTGCATGACCGCCTCCTCCCCTGATTTTGACGCTGTTTTTTTCCGCACCGCGCTGGGCCGCTACGCCACGGGCGTGACCGTCGTGACGACGTCCGGCCTCGACGGCGCGCCCATCGGGCTGACGGTGAGTTCCTTCAATTCCGTCTCGCTGAACCCGCCGCTGGTGCTGTGGAGCCTGTCCCGGAATTCGTCCTCGCTGGCCGCCTTCGAGCAGTGCGAGCGCTACGTCGTCAACGTGCTGGGCGCGGAGCAGATCGCCCTGGCGCGCCGCTTCGCCACGGGCAAGACGCCCGACCGCTACGCCGGCCTGCCCGTGCACCGCGCCCCCGGCGGCACGCCCATGCTGGACGGCCACTGCGCGGCCTGGTTCGAATGCCACAACCGCAGCCGCTACGTAGAGGGCGACCACGTCATCATGGTGGGCGAAGTGGAACGTTGCGGCCACAGCGCCGAACCGCCCCTGGTTTTCCATGCCGGCGGCTTCGATCTGACTCCTGCCGGCGACCGCTCGGCCAGGAAGGCGCCATGAGCGCGGACATCGATTGCGTCGTCATCGGCGCGGGCGTAGTGGGCCTGGCGATCGCGCGCGCGCTGGCGCAGTCCGGACGCGAGGTGCTGGTGGCGGAAGCCACCGAGGCCATCGGCACCGGCACCAGCTCGCGCAACTCCGAAGTCATACACGCCGGCATCTACTACCCGGCCGGCAGCCTCAAGGCCCGGCTGTGCGTGCGCGGCAAGCACCTGCTCTATGCCTATTGCGCCGAGCGCGGCGTGCCCCACAAGCGCCTGGGCAAGCTTATCGTCGCCACCAGCGCGGAGCAGGCCGCGCAACTGGAGAGCATTGCACGGCGCGCCCGCGCCAACGGCGTCGACGACCTGCAATTCCTGTCGGGCGAAGACGCCATGCGCCTGGAGCCGGCGCTGCAATGCACCGCCGCCCTGTCCTCGCCGTCCACCGGCATCGTGGACAGCCATGCGCTGATGCTGTCGTTCCAGGGCGATGCCGAGAACGCGGGCGCCCAATGCGTCTTCCACACGCCGCTGGTATCCGGCCGCGTGCGGCCGGAAGGCGGTTTTGAACTGCAGTTCGGCGGCGATGAAGCCATGAGCCTGAGCTGCAACGTGCTCGTCAATTCGGCCGGCCTGCAGGCGCCGGCGCTGGCTCGCCGCATCGACGGCGTGCCGCCGGCCAGCATCCCCACCGACTATCTGTGCAAGGGCAGCTATTTCACGCTGTCCGGCCGCGCCCCGTTTTCGCGCCTGATCTATCCGGTGCCGCAACATGCAGGCCTGGGCGTGCATCTGACGCTGGACATGGGCGGGCAAGCCAAGTTCGGCCCCGACACGGAATGGGTCGGCACCGAGGACTACACGCTGGATCCGGCCCGCGCCGACGTGTTCTACGCCGCGGTCCGCAGCTATTGGCCCGCCCTGCCCGACAACGCCCTGGCGCCTGGCTACACGGGAATCCGGCCGAAGATCTCGGGCCCCCATGAACCCGCCGCCGATTTCGCCGTCCTCGGGCCGGCCGCGCACGGCGTGCCCGGCCTGGTGAATCTCTTCGGCATCGAATCGCCGGGCCTGACCTCGAGCCTCGCCCTGGCCGAAGAGACCCTGGCCCGTCTGCTGTATGGTTAGCCCCCACGCCGCGCGCGCTACGCGTGCTAGCTGCCCCCCAAAGGGGCTGCCCTCCCTTGGGGCGGCCCGGCGGGAGGGCAACACTCTTAGGTTAGCCCCCACGCCGCGCGCGCTACGCGTGCTAGCTGCCCCCCAAGGGGGCTGCCCTCCCTTGGGGCGGCCCGGCGGGAGGGCAACACTCTTACCGTCTTCTAGTTTTATTTTTCCTTTTTTTTCCTGAGCCATGCAGCACAACGACTACATCCTGACCCTGTCCTGCCCCGACCGCACGGGCATCGTGTACCGCGTCAGCGGCCTGTTGTTCGAATTGGGCTGCAACATCCTGGATTCGCAGCAGTTCGGCGACGAAGAAACCGGCCGCTTCTTCCTGCGCGTGCACTTCGACGCGCCCGGCGGCGTGTCCGCCGGCGACCTGCGCGCCCGCCTGGCCGCCATGTCCGACGAGTACGGCATGGAGGTGCAGCTGCACGACGCCCGCCGCAAGGAACGCCTGCTCATCATGGTCAGCAAGCAGGGGCACTGCCTGAACGACCTGCTGTTCCGCGTGCACAGCGGCCACCTGCACGCCGAGGTGGCCGCCATCGTGTCGAATCACAATGACTACGCGAGCCTGGCGGCGTCCTACGGCATCCCCTTCCACCATCTGCCTGTCACCGCCGACACCAAGGCGGAACAGGAACGGCAGGTGCTTGCCCTGGTCGAGCAGGAAAACATCGACCTGGTGGTGCTGGCGCGCTACATGCAGATCCTGTCCGAGGACATGTGCCGCGCGCTGAACGGCCGCGCCATCAATATCCACCACAGCTTCCTGCCCAGCTTCAAGGGCGCCCGCCCGTATCACCAGGCGCACGCGCGCGGCGTGAAGATCATCGGCGCCACCGCCCACTACGTGACCTCGGACCTGGACGAAGGCCCCATCATCGACCAGGACATCGAGCGCGTGGACCATACGATGACCGCCCAGGACCTGACCCAGGTCGGCAGCGACATCGAATCCCTGGTGCTCTCGCGCGCCGTGCGCAGCCACGTCGAACACCGCATCCTGCTGAACCGCAACAAGACGGTGGTCTTCCGCTAGCCGGACGGCGCCCCTACGCGCCGCCGTCCGCCCGAGCCAGCGCCACGGCAGCCGCCGTGGCGCTCGCCACGTCGGGCTGCAGATGGCCCTGCAGGCGCTTGTACAGGCCGATGCGGCGCGCGATGTCCTGCGGCTGGCCCATCAGCCCGGAGACGATCAAGCGCACCTGGCGCGCGTCGCATGCATCGCTCAGCCCTTCGAGCGCCTCGGCCCCCGTCGAATCCACGTAGATCACGTTCTTCAGGTCCAGCACCAGCGCCCGCTCGGGCAGATGGTCTTCGAGCGACTCCACCAGCTTGGTCGCGCCGAAGAAAACCGTGCCGTACAGGCGCCAGACCGCGACCTTCCCTTCCAGCCCCGCCAGCAGGGGCTGCTCGGCCGCCGTGATCCGTTCCGCGCGCGACAGGCTGGAGATGCGGTAGATGAAGGTGATGCAGGCGGCGAAGATGCCGAATTCCACCGCGATCGTCAGGTCGAATATCACCGTCAGCAGGAACACCGACACCAGCGTGACGCGGTAAGGCAGCCGATAGGTCTTGAGCCGCGCGAACTCGCGCCACTCGCCCATGTTCCAGGCCACGAACATCAGAATGGCCGCCAGGGTGGCCAGCGGAATGGAGGCGGCGAGCGGCGCGGCCACCAGGATCACCAGCAGCAGCACCAGGGCATGCACCATGCCCGAGACGGGGCTGGTGGCTCCGCTTTTCACGTTCGTCACCGTGCGCGCAATGGTGCCGGTGGCGGGCATGCCGCCGAAAAAGGGCGTGACGAAGTTGGCGACGCCCTGCGCCATCAATTCCTGGTTGGGATCATGCCGGTCGCCGATCATCCCGTCGGCCACGCGCGCGCACAGCAGCGACTCGATCGCCCCCAGCACCGCCAGCGTGATGGTGGGCATGAGCAGAAAGCGGGCCGATTCCCAGCTGAATGCCGGCAGCGTGAAATCGGGCAGCGCCGCCGGTATGCCACCGAAACGGCTGCCGATGGTTTCGACGGGCAGGCCGAACATGGCCACCGCCGCCGTGGCCAGCGCCAGCGCCACGATGGAACCCGGCACCCGCGTCAGCCGCGCGGCCCGGCGGCCGCCCCATTTCGGCAGCCAGCGCTGCCAGCCGACGATCACCAGCAGCGACACCAGCGCCACGCCGGCGGCCCATGGATTGAGCGTGGACAGATGGCCGCCGAGCGCCCCCAGGATCCCGAAGAAATCGCCCGGCATCTCGGGAATCGCAAGGCCCAGGAAATCCTTGACCTGCGACAGCGCGATCAGCACCGCGATGCCGTTGGTGAAGCCGATGATGACCGCCACCGGAATGAAGCGCACCAGTGTCCCCAGCCTGAGCAGCCCCATCACGAACAGCAGCACGCCCGACAGCGCCGTGGCGATGATCAGGTTGGCCACGCCGTACTGCTGCACGATGTCGTAGACGATGACGATGAACGCGCCCGCCGGCCCGCCTATCTGCACCCGGCTGCCGCCGAGCAGGGCGATCAGGAAGCCCGCGATGATGGAGGTGAACAGGCCCGCCTCCGGCTTGAGGCCCGAACCGATGGCGAAGGCCATGGCCAGCGGCAGCGCCACCACGGCCACCGTGAGGCCGGCGCCGAGGTCCTGCAGGAAGCGGCTGCGGTCGTAGCCGCGCAGCGCCACGAAGAGACGCGGATGAAAGGAAAAGGGAATGTCCACAATCGGCTCCGGAGAAGTGAAACTGAAGCGCCCTCGTTTGGGGTTCAGTTCTTCGCCGGAGGGCCGCAATGACGCAGCCGGGTGATGAAACGCTTGCGGCGTGTCAGCGGCAGGATCGGTCGATAGGACATGGCCGGACCAGTGTACTCCCGCGGCCCCGGCTCTGGCGCTGCCTGTTTGAAGTCCGGCCCTAGGAAGTTTCCGGACCGGCCCCGTAATGCCGCGCCACCAGCTCGACGGCCTTCTCCTGCAGCGGCGTGCGCCCGGCGCCGGGCCAGATCGCCTGGCTGACCGAGCGCGCCGCGTGCTCGAATGCGATGAAGCGCGTGCCGGCCAGGCCGCTGCTCGACAGGCAGGCCGGCACGATGGACACGCCCAGTCCCTGCGACACTAGCGACGCGACGCTCAGCCAATGCCGCACCTCGTGCCGGATGACGGGCATGAAGCCGGCCGACACGCACATCGCCAGCACCGTCTCGTAATAGCTCGGCGAAGCCGCCCGGGCAAAGAATACGAAGTCGTCCCCCGACAGTTCGGCCAGCCTTAAAGAGGCGCGGCCTGCCAGCGGATGCCCTTGCGGCAGGCACACCATGAACGGTTCGGCCACGAGGTCGCGCGCCTCCACGCCTTTCGGCAGGGGATTGGCGTGGATGAAACCGAGGTCCTGCTCGCCTCGCCGCACCGCCTCGATCTGGTCATGCGAATTCAGTTCGGTCAGCACGTGCTCCACGTCGGGCAGTTCGGTGCGCATCGCATTCAACAGCGCCGGCAGGCCGCGATACAGCATGGAGCCGACAAAGCCGATGCGCAGCCTGCCTCGCAGGCCCGCGTCCACGCGCTGCACCAGCGTGCGCACTTCTTCCGCCTGGCGCAGCAGCGTCAAGGCCTCGCGATACAGCACTTGCCCGGCGTCGGTCAGCTCCACGTGCCGGCTGCTGCGATTCAGCAGGCGGGCGCCCACGCTGTCCTCCAGCTGCCGGATGGCGTAGCTGAGCGGCGGCTGCGAAATGTGCAGCCGGACGGCGGCCCGGCTGAAATGGCGCTCTTCGGCCACGGCGATGAAATACCGCAGCAGGCGCGGGTCCAGGTCCATGTCAGTCTCCTTCGCGCCCTTATCTATACTTTTTTTGAATTGTTCTACACAAAAACAGTATTTGTATAGATTAATCGATTTGCGCACCATCAAGGCATCTTTTCGTTTTGCACAGGATGCCGCCATGGATGCCCCCGTCAAGACCGTCACGCCCGCCACCACGCCCGTGCCCGATTCGCGCGGCCTGAACCTGTTCCGCGCGGACCCCTACGCCGAGGCGCTCAGCCGGCGCTATCTGCCACCGGCGCTGCATGCCCACCTGCTGCCCCATCTCGACCGGCTGGGCGAGCTGGCGGGCGGCGCCATGGACGAACTGGCCTCCACGGCGGACAAGCACCCGCCTACGCTCTCGGTGCGCAACCGCGCCGGGACGGACGAATCCCGCATCGACAAGCACCCCGCCTACGTCGAGCTCGAACGGCTGGCCTATAGCGAGTTCGGCCTGGCCGCGCTGTCGCACCGGGGCGGCGTGCTGGGCTGGCCCGAGCCCATGCCCGCCGCCGCCAAGTACGCGCTCAGCCATCTGTTCGTGCAGGCGGAGTTCGGCCTGTGCTGCCCGGTCAGCATGACGGACTCGCTGGCCCGCACGCTGCGCAAGTTCGGCGACCCCAAGCTCGTCGAACAGGTCCTGCCCCAGGTGACTTCCCAGGATTTCGATACGCTGCGCCAGGGCGCCATGTTCATGACGGAACAGGGCGCGGGCTCCGACGTCAGCGCCACCGAGGTCGCGGCCGAGCTCCAGGATGACGGCACCTGGCGCCTCCACGGCGATAAATGGTTCTGCTCGAACCCGGACGCGGGCTACGCCATGGTGCTGGCGCGCAGCGAACCTCAGGCCGGCCTGAAAGGCGTATCGCTCTTCCTGCTGCCGCGCGACCTGCCCAACGGCGCGCACAACCATTACCGCATCCTGCGCCTGAAAGACAAGCTGGGCACGCGCTCGATGGCCAGCGGCGAAATCCGCCTGGAAGGCGCGGTGGCCTGGCTGGTGGGAGAGCGCGGCCGCGGCTTCAAACAGATGGCGGACATGATCAACAACTCGCGCCTGTCCAACGGCATGCGCGCCGCCGGGCTGATGCGCCGGGCCGTCACCGAAGCGGTCTATTTCTCGCAGCACCGGCGCGCTTTCGGCAAGCGCCTGATCGACATGCCGCTGATGCAGCGCCAGCTGGTCAAGATGACCGTCTGGGCCGAGCAGGCGCGCAGCGTGATGTTCCAGACGGCGCGGGCCCTGGCCGACGCCGACCAGGGCAACGGCTCTCCCGCCCTGGCCCGCATCCTCACACCGCTCATCAAGTTCCGCGCCTGCCGCGACGCCCGCAAAGTCACCGGCGACGCGATGGAAGTGCGCGGAGGCTGCGGCTACATCGAGGAATGGACGGAGCCGCGCCTGGTCCGCGATGCGCATCTGGGCTCCATCTGGGAAGGCACCAGCAACATCGTGGCGCTGGACGTGCTGCGCGCCATCACCAAGGAGCAATCGCTGCCGGCGCTGCGCAGCCATATCGACCGCCTGCTGGCGGACGGCGCGCCCTGCCGCCCCGAGCTCGCCCCGCTGCAGGCGCGCGCGCTGGAGCAGACCTACGCGCTCGCCGAGCATGCCGCGGCAGGCAACCATGCCGAACTGGCCCGCCAGGCGGCGTCGCTGCTGTACCACGCTGTGTCCCTGGCCGCCCTGCGCTGGGAAGCCGCCGCGCCCGGGCTGGAAAGCCGCGCGCAACTGGCCGATCAGGTGCTGCTGCACCGCCTGGGGCCCCGCGATCCCTACACCATCCCCCCCGACGAAAGCGCGGACTGCCGGGCCATCCTGCAATACGCGCTGTAAACCGACGCCGGCGGCACAGCCGGCGCGCCCCACCACTGGAGACAAGCATGAACCGCTACCTCGCCCCCTTGCTGCTGGCGGCCGCCGCCGCGGCCGTCCCCGCGGCGCCCGCCCTGGCCGCCGACGCCTATCCCTCGGAACGCCCGGTCACGCTGATCGTGCCCTTCCCGCCCGGCGGCCCCACCGACGCCCTGGCCCGCAGGCTGGCCGACAAGCTCAGGCAGCCGCTGAACCAGAACGTGATCGTCGAAAACCGCAGCGGCGCGGGCGGCAACATCGGCTCGGAGTACGTGGCCCATGCCAGGCCCGACGGCTATACCATCCTCTTCGGCACCTCGGGGCCGCTGGCGATCAACGTCAGCCTGTACAAAAAACAGGGCTACGACCCCCAGACCAGCTTCACGCCCATCATCCGGATCGGCCACCTGCCCAATATCCTGGTGGTGAACCCGTCCGTGCCCGCCAAGAACATGCAGGAGCTCATCGCCTACGCCAAGAAGAACCCCGACGCGCTGAGCTATGCCTCGTCCGGCAACGGCGCGTCTTCGCACCTGGCCGGCATTCTCTTCAACCGCATGGCCGGCACCCAGATCATGCACATTCCCTACAAGGGTACCGGCCCCGCCCTGAACGACCTGCTGGGCGGACAGGTATCCATGTCATTCACCGACATCCTGACCGCGCTGCCCTACGTCAAGGCCGGCAAGCTGCGCGCCATCGGCCTGGCCAGCGCCCAGCGCTCAGACGCGCTGCCCGACCTGCCCACGCTGTCGGAGCAAGGGCTGAAGGGCTACGACGTCAGCGTGTTCTTCGGCATCGTGGCGCCCAAAAACACGCCGGCGCCGATCGTCGACACCCTGAACCGGGCGTTCCAGAGCGCGCTGTCCGATCCCGACGTGGCCCAGACGCTGCGCAGCCAGGGCATCGTCGAAGCGCAGGACAAAACGCCTCAAGGCCTGTCCTCGTTCATATCGGCCGAAGTGCCCAAATGGCGCGACGTCATCGCCAGCGCCCACGTTTCCATCGACTGAACGGATCCCTCATGGCTGCAACCCTACCCAACGCCGGCGCCCTGGCCGGCTGCAAGGTGATCGACCTGTCCCGCGTGCTGGGCGGCCCCTATTGCACGCAGATCCTGGGCGACCACGGCGCCGACGTGCTCAAGATCGAGCCGCCCGGCGGCGACGAAACGCGGGGCTGGGGCCCGCCCTTCCTGGGCGACACCGCGTCCTACTTCATCGGCGTGAACCGCAACAAGGAAGGCATGACGCTGGACCTGTCCCAGGAGGCGGGCCAGGAACTGCTGCGCCGCCTGCTGGCCGACGCCGACGTGCTGGTCGAGAATTTCAAGCCCGGCACGCTCGAAAAATGGGGCCTGGGGTACGACACCCTGAGCCGGGAGTTCCCGGCGCTGATCCATTGCCGGGTCAGCGGCTTCGGATCCGATGGGCCGCTGGGCGGCCTGCCCGGCTACGACGCCTGCGCCCAGGCCATGTGCGGCCTCATGAGCGTGAACGGCGAGGCGGAGGGAGAAGCCACCCGCGTCGGCCTGCCGGTGGTGGACATGGTGACGGGCCTGAACGCGGCGGTAGCCATCCTGCTGGCGCTGAACGAGCGCGGCCGCAGCGGCCTGGGCCAGTTCCTCGACATCACGCTGTACGACTGCGCCCTGTCGCTGCTGCATCCACATGCGCCGAACTACTTCTACAGCGGCAAGGTGCCCGCGCGCAGCGGCAACGCGCACCCGAACATCGCCCCCTACGAAACTCTCCCCACGGCCACCGGCCCGATATTCCTGGCGGTGGGCAACAACCGGCAATTCGCGCAGCTGGCGCAGGCGCTGGAAGCGCCGGCGCTGGCCGAGGACCCGCGCTATGCCGCCAACGCGGACCGCCTGCGCAACCGCCAGGCCCTGCGCGACGACCTGTCCGCGCTGCTGGCCGGGCACGACGCGGCCGCGCTGGCCGACCGCCTGCTGCGCAGCGGCGTGCCCGCTGCCGCCGTGCTGACGGTGGACCAGGCGCTGGCGCATCCGCACACCCGGCATCGCGGCATGGTGCTGGAGCAAGGCGGCTACCGCGGGGTCGGCTCCCCCATCAAGCTGTCGCGCACTCCCGCCACACTGCGCAAGCTCCCGCCGGGGCGGTAGGCTGGCGCGGCGCGGGGCTCGCATTACGCCCGGCGTTTCGCGTCAGCCGCCCCGCGCCAGGCCTTCGCGGCGCGGGTCCACCCCGCCTTGCAGTCCGTCCGGGCCGATCACGATGCCATGGATGCCGCTGGGAAAATCGGTGATGCGCACGGGGTGCCCCATGCGCTCCAGCGCGGGAGCCAGGGCCTCCAGCGGCGTTCCCTTCTCGAGTTCGGTGTCCTTGTTGCGGCTGCCCATGTTGGGCAGGGCGATGGCGGCCTGGATGTCCAGGCCCCAATCCAGCACGCCCACCAATGTCTTGGCCACGTAGTTGATGATGGCGCTGCCGCCGGGGGATCCCACCAGCAGATAGGGCTTGCCGTCGCGCAGCACGATCATCGGCGCCATCGCGCTGCGCGGACGCTTGCCGGGCTCGATCCGGTTGGCCACCAGCCTGCCTTCGGGATCCCGGTAGGACGAGGAAAAATCCGTCATCTCGTTGTTCAGCAGAAAGCCGCGCACGAAGATCTTGCTGCCGAATTCGCTTTCGATGGTGGTCGTCATGCTCAGCGCATTGCCCTGGGCGTCGACCGCCACCAGGTGGCTGGTCGACGGCAGCTCGAGCGCATTGTCCTTGCCCAGCGACAGGAGCTTGCCTTCCGGATCGCCTGGCAGCGCCACCTTCATGCTCCGGTCCGGCCGGATCAGGGCGCCGCGCGCGCGCAGGTAGGCCGGGTTCAGCAAGGCGCTCACCGGCACCGGCGCGTAGGCCGGATCGGCGACGTAGAAGTCGCGGTCGGCGAAGGCCAGCCTGCCCGCCTCGGAGAAATAGTGCACGGCCTCGACGCTGCCCGGCGCATAGCGGCCGATGGGAAACTGCTCCAGTTCGCCCAGCATCTGCAGCACCGCGATGGGCCCGCTGCTGGGCGGCCCCATGCCGCACAGCCGGTAGCCGCGGTAGTCGCCGCAAATGGGCGGACGCTTCAGGGCGCGGTAGGCGGCCAGGTCGGCCAGGCTCAGGTCGCCCGGCACGGCGTGCCCATGCACGGCGGCGACGATGTCATGGGCGATCTCGCCCTGGTAGAACGCGTCCGCGCCCTGCTCCGCCACCGCCCGCAGTGTGCGCGCGAATTCCGGGTTCTTCAGCACGTGGCCGACTGGCCACGCCGTGCCGTCCGGCGCGTAGAAATAGGCGGCCGCCGCCGGCTGCGCGGGCAGCGCCTTGTTGCCCGCCAGCAATTTGTGCAGGCGCGGGGAGACGGCGAAGCCCTGCTCGGCCAGCCGGATCGCGGGCTGGAACAGATCGGCCCAGGGCAGCACGCCGTGCTCCTTGTGCGCCAGCTCCAATCCGCGCAGCAGGCCGGGCACGGCCACCGACATGCCGTTGTTGACGGCCTGCGCGAACGGCAGGGGCTTGCCCTGGGCGTCCAGGAAGCGGTCCTCGCGGGCCGCCGCGGGCGCCGTCTCGCGGCTGTCGTAGGTTTGCATGCGGCCGTTGCCTGCCGTATACAGCACCATGAACGCGCCGCCGCCGATGCCGGAGGATTGCGGCTCCACCAGGTTCAACACCAGCTGGGTCGCAATGGCCGCATCCACGACGCTGCCGCCCCGGCGCAACATGTCATCGCCGGCCTGCGTCGCGAGCGGATTGGCCGACACCATCATGAAGCGCGATGCCCGCGCCAGTTGCCGGGCCTGCGTGCCGGTGGCGGCCTCCGGGTTGAGGTCCTCGGCCGCCGGCGGCGTCCGCGCCCAGGCGGCGGGCATGGCGGCCATCGCGGCGGCAAGCAGGATCGCGGCGACGTGACTGGGTGCGCGCATGAGGAACTCCGATGTGCGCCGGCATTCCGGCAGGCGTCCATCATATCAACGCATCCGGCCGGCGCATCCGGCATAGAATCCCGGTTTCCGTCCATTGCCCACGTCGTGCCATGCGCCTGCGTCACATCGAGATTTTCGAAGCGATCCGCCGCACCGGATCCCTGACCGAGGCCGCGGCCGCGCTGCACATTTCGCAGCCCGCCGCCAGCAAGCTGCTGGCGCACGCCGAGGCCCAGTTGGGTTTCAAGCTATTCGAACGCGTAAAGGGCCGGCTGGTCGCCACCCGCGAAGCCGAGATCCTCACCCCTGAAGTCGCGCGCCTGAACCAGGATCTGAACAGCGTGCGCCGGCTGGCGGCCAGCCTGCGCGACCGGCCCAACGGGCACTTGCGGCTGGGCTGCGCCCCCGCGCTGGGCCTGGGGCTGCTGCCGGGCGTGGTGCGCGACAGCCGCGATGCGCAGCCCGGCATCACTTTCGACATCCACACGCATCACAGCGCCGAACTCGTCCAGGGCCTGCTGACGCGCGAGCTGGACCTGGCCATCACTTTCGACACGAACGACTATCCGGGCCTCACGCGCATGGGCCTGGGCCACACCGAGCTCGTGCACCTGAGCCGCAAGCCCGGTTCGGGGCCGCTCAGGCTGACGGAGGTGTCGGCCATGGCGGGCGACACGCTGATCGTGCTGGA
This sequence comes from Achromobacter sp., assembly GCF_050285585.1. Taxonomy (GTDB): domain Bacteria; phylum Pseudomonadota; class Gammaproteobacteria; order Burkholderiales; family Burkholderiaceae_B; genus Achromobacter. The sequence continues at coordinate 283,435 of NZ_JBLZXF010000003.1, forward strand.
CGCGAGCGACGCCTCCGGCGCCCTGCTGCAGATGGCGCTGGATGCGCAGGGCCTGGATCCGCAGGTCGCCATCCAGGTGCAGACCCACTATGTGGCCTGCGCGCTGGTCGAGGCAGGCTGCGGCGACGCCATCGTGGATGCGATCACGGGCCAGGCGATGCTGCGTCCCGGCATGAACCTGCGCCGCCTGGAACCGGCGCTGCGCGTGCCCATCAGCATCATGGTGCGCAACCAGGATCCCCTGTCCGCCCTGCACCGCGACCTGATCGAACGGCTGAAGGCCGGTTGCGAAGCGCGCCAGGCGGCGCTCGACAGCCCCGCCTGAAGGCTCCGGCCCGCAACAGAACAACGGGCGCCCGAAGGCGCCCGTTGTTTTGCCATGGACGGGCCTGGCCCGCCCCAGGCGACATCAGTCCAGCTTGATGTTCTGCTTCTTCACGACGTCCTTCGCCCAGTCGTACTGCTCCTTGATTTCCTTGGCGAATTCCTCGGGCGTGTTGCCCGACGGCGCCGAGCCCTGGTCGTCCAGCGCCTTGATGACCTTCGGGTCCTTCAGGGCCACGACGGCCGCGTCACGCAGCTTGTTCACGACTTCCATGGGCGTGCCCTTCGGGGCCAGCAGGCCGTACCAGACCGGCTGGTTCAGCACGGGGAAGCCGGCATCCTTGAACGTGGGAACGTCCTTGATGGCTTCGATGCGGTCCGGCCACGCGATGGCCATGGCGCGCAGCTTGCCCGCCTGGATCTGCGGCATCGACGACGGCAGGTTGTCGAAGATGATTTCGATCTGGCCGCCGACGGCGTCGGCCACGGCCGGGCCCGAGCCCTTGTACGGCACGTGCACGATATCCGTGCCGGTAGCCATCTTGAAGGATTCGCCCATCAGGTGCAGCACGCCGCAGGTGCCCGAGCTGCCATAGGAGTACTTGCCCGGATTCTTCTTCAGCTCTTCCAGGAAGCCCTTGAAATCCTTGGCGGGGAACTTCGGATTCACGGCCACGACGTTGGCGGTGTTGGCGAAGTTGGTGACCGGCTGGAAATCCTTGATCGGATCGTAGGGCAGGTCGTTGGGACGGCAGGCGGGGTTCACGGCCATCGTCGACACAGTGGCGATGGACAAGGTGTAGCCGTCGGCATCGGCGCGCGCGGCTTCGGACGCGCCGATGGCGCCGCCTGCGCCGCCCTTGTTTTCCACGACCATGGGCTGGCCCAGTTCCTGGCTCATGCGCTGCGTCACGAGGCGCGCGATGATGTCGGTGGAACCGCCAGGCGCAAACGGAACGATGACGCGGATGGCCTTGCTCGGGTACTTGTCGGCGGCGTGCGCGACGGAGGCGCCGAAGGTACCGGCAGCGCCGGCGGCCACGGCGATGGCCACGGCCAGGGAGCGGACTTTGTTCATAGAAGTGTTTCCTCCAATTTTGCGGGCCCGCATGTAAACGGCCCGTATGTGATGTGCCCGCCTGTGGACGGGTCAGCAATTGATGACGGCGGCGCGCTGCGTGGGTACGGGTCGAATCGCACCGCTTTTGTAGGTTGCTTGTGGCACACGCGGCCGCCGGAATGACGGAGAATAGCAGCAAATGCTTACAGTCGCATAGCGTGCCGATTCCCGGTTGACGCCCATCAATTCGTACTCGCCCATGTCGGTAGCACTCCTGGTTTTCCCTGATTTTCTGCTGGTCGCTCTCGGTTGGGCGCTGCGTCACAAACTGGGTTTCTCCCGGGAGTTCTTCGCCGGCACGGAGCGGCTGGTCTACTTCGTCCTCTTCCCCGCCCTGCTGTTCCAGTCCATCATCCGCACCCCCATCACGGCCGGGAACGCGGCCATGCTGCTGCAGGCCACCGCGGCCGTCATCGGCTCGGGCGTCGCGCTGTCCTGGCTGGCCGGCCTGGCGCTGCGGCCCGCTTCGCTGGCACTGGCCTCGTCGGCGCAGTGCGGCTACCGCTTCAATACCTATATCGGCCTGGCCCTGTCGGCCAGCCTGGGCGGCTCGCAGGGCCAGACGGTCATGGCCTTGATCGTCGGCTTCGCCGTGCCGATGGCCAATCTGGCCGCAGTCTACGGGCTTGCCCGCCACAGCGGCGGCAACCTGTTCCGCGAGCTGGCGCGCAATCCGCTCCTGATCTCCACCTTGCTGGGCCTGGCCTGCAACCTGGCCGGCCTGCACCTGCCGGGCCCCGTGGACACGGTGCTGGCCCGCCTGGGCGCGGCAGCCATCGCGCTGGGCATCATCTGCGTGGGAGCAAGCCTGTCCTGGGAAGGCGGCAAGGGCCATGGCGCGCTGATCGCGTGGATGCTGGCGGTAAAGCTCGTGGCGCTGCCCGCCGTCGCCTGGCTGGTGGCGGGCCTGCTGGGCCTGCCCCCCCTGGAGGCGCGGATGCTCCTGCTGTTTGCCGCCCTGCCCACGGCCTCCGCAGCCTATGTGCTGGCGATGCGCATGGGCGGCGACGGCCGCATGGTGGCGGTGCTGATATCGCTGGGCACGCTGTTTTCCGCGCTGTCGATCCCCCTGTGGCTGCTGATCGCGGGATAAGGCGCTCGAGAGGCAGCAAGCGCGCAGAGCGCGCGCACCATGGAAGCATCCACAGCCTCCGCAAGAATGGCCGGCCCGCCGCCGGGCCGCCCCAAGGCGGGCCAGCCCCCTCGGGAGGCAGCAAGCGCGCAGAGCGCGCGCACCATGGAAGCATCCACAGCCTCCGCAAGAATGGCCGGCCCGCCGCCGGGCCGCCCCTAGGCGGGCCAGCCCCCTCGGGGGGCAGCAAGCGCGCAGAGCGCGCGCACCATGGAAGCATTCACAGCCTCCGCAAGAATGGCCGGCCCGCCGCCGGGCCGCCCCTAGGCGGGCCAGCCCCCTCGGGGGGCAGCAAGCGCGCAGAGCGCGCGCAGCGTGGGGGCTACTTCTATTTATTCGTCATGGCTGCCGGCACGACCCATTCGGCGAACTGCTCTTCGGTCAGGTAGCCCAGCGCTAGCGCCGACTCCTTCAACGACAGGCCTTCCTTGTGCGCCTTCTTCGCGATCTGCGCGGCCTTGTCGTAGCCGATGTGGGGATTCAGCGCCGTAACCAGCATCAACGAACGATCCACCAGTTCGGCGATGCGCTCGCGATTGGGCTCGATGCCCGCGGCGCAATGCTTGTCGAAGCTGGCCATGCCGTCCGTCAGCAGGCGCACCGACTGCAGGAAATTGTGGATCACCAGCGGCTTGTACACGTTCAGTTCGAAATTGCCGCTGGCGCCGCCGATGTTGATCGCCACGTCGTTGCCCAGCACCTGCGCGGCCAGCATCGTGATGGCTTCGCATTGCGTAGGGTTGACCTTGCCCGGCATGATCGAACTGCCCGGCTCGTTCTCGGGAATGCTGATCTCGCCCAGGCCCGAACGCGGGCCGCTGGACAGCCAGCGCACGTCGTTGGCGATCTTCATCAGGCCGGCCGCCAGCGACTTCAGCGCGCCGTGCGCGAACAGCAGCGCTTCGTGCGAAGCCAGCGCCTGGAACTTGTTGGGCGCCGACACGAAGGCCGTGCCGGTGGCGTGCGCCAGTTCAGCCGCCACCTTGGCGCTGAATTGCGGATGCGCGTTCAGGCCGGTGCCCACGGCGGTGCCGCCGATGGCCAGCTGGTGCAGGCCAGGCAGGGTGGCGCGGATCTGCTGCTCCGCCAGGTCCAGCTGGGCCACATAGCCCGAAAGCTCCTGGCCCAGGGTCAGCGGGGTTGCGTCCTGCAAGTGCGTGCGGCCGATCTTGACGATGTCATAGAAGTCCGCGCTCTTGGCGGCCAGCGTGGCGCGCAGCGCCTTCAGCGCGGGCAGCAGGTGGTGCTCCACCTGCACGGCGGCAGCGACGTGCATGGCGGTCGGGAAGGTGTCGTTGGACGACTGTCCGCGGTTCACGTGATCGTTCGGATGCACCTTGCGCTCTTCGCCGCGCACGCCGCCCAGCAGCTCGGAGGCGCGGTTGGCCAGCACCTCGTTCATGTTCATGTTGCTCTGGGTCCCCGAACCGGTCTGCCAGACCGACAGCGGGAACTCGCCCGGCCATTTGCCGGCAATCACTTCGTCGGCGGCGCGGACGATGCCATCGGAGATCTTGGGGTCCAGTTCGCCCAGGTCGGCGTTGACCTTGGCCGCCGCCCGCTTCAGGCGCGCCATCGCTTCGACCAGGGGCGCCGGCATCTTTTCGGTGGAAATCGCGAAGAAATGCAGCGAGCGCTGCGTCTGGGCGCCCCAAAGATGGTCTTCAGGCACTTCAATCGGGCCAAACGTGTCTTTTTCGATGCGGGTCTTCATGGCGCGTGCAACTCCGTGGCAACGTCGATGGCGGCCGGCGGTCGCGCGCCGGCAACGGTAATATTGAGAATGAAAATCACTACTAGATTAGCAGAAACCCGCATTCCTATAATTGCGCGTACATCCGTGTTTCCTCCACCATTTTTACCACTCGCCCAGCGCCATGTCCGCCCCTCTCTGCAGCCTGACCTCGCACCTGCCCGACGAAGCCGCCACGGAAGCGCTGGCGCGGCAGCTCGCCCCCCTGGTGTCCGGCCGGCAAACGGGGCAGGCGGGCGGCTGCATCCACCTCCAGGGGGACCTCGGCGCGGGGAAAACGGCCTTCACCCGGGCGCTGTTGCGCGAATGCGGCATCACCGGGCGAATCAAAAGTCCGAGCTACGCGCTGCTTGAATCCTATAAAGTTTCTAACTTATACTTCTATCACCTTGATTTTTATAGATTTAGTGATTCGCGCGAATGGTTGGACGCAGGATTCCGGGATTTGCTGCGTGACGACGCGGTCGTTTTGATCGAATGGCCGGAGCGGGCAGAGGGCCTTTTGCCCCCGCCCGACCTGCTGATTTCCCTAGCCTATGCAGGCGAAGGACGCGACGCCACCCTGACCGCGTACACCGCTCGAGGACAAACATGGTTGAACGCGATTGTCCCCCCGCCCTCAGCGGCGCCCTCCCCTCGGCAGGCGCCACCCGGCGCCGCCTGATCAGCGTCGCAGCCACCCTGCTCGTCCTGCCGGTCCTGCCCCGCCTGGCCCAGGCGGCGACGATCCTGGCCGTTCGCACCTGGCCGGCCGACGAATACACCCGGGTTACGCTCGAGCTCGACAGCGAGCTCAAGGCCGAACAGTTCACGCTGGAAAATCCTCACCGCCTCGTGGTGGATATTGAGGGACTGACCATCAGCGCCGCCCTGAACGACCTGGTTTCCAAGGTCCGCCCTGACGACCCTTATATCCAGAGCCTGCGCGTGGCGCAGAACCGTCCGAACGTGGTGCGCCTGGTGTTCGACCTGAAGCAGCCCGTGGCGCCGCAGGTGTTCACGCTGAAGCCGGTGGCCGACTACCAGTACCGCCTGGTGCTGGATCTGTACCCGAAAATCGCCCAGGACCCGCTGATCGCCATCCTGAACAAGCAAAGCGGCCCCGACGTGGACGATCCGCTGGCGCGCATCCTGGAAGATATCCAGCGCAACCCTGTAACCCGCGCCGACCCGCCCGAGCCGCCCCGCGTCCAGGGCCAGCAGCCCGCCCCCGCCCTGCCGTCCACGCCCAAGCCTCCGCCGGCCACCGCCAGCCGCGGCAAGCAGCGCATGCTGACCATCGCGCTGGACCCTGGCCACGGCGGCGAGGATCCGGGCGCCATCGGCAGCAGCGGCCTGCGCGAGAAAGACGTGGTGCTGCGCATCGCCCGGCGCCTGAAGGCGCTGATCGACAGCCAGCCCTATATGCGCGCCTATCTCACGCGCGACGACGACTACTTCGTGCCCCTGCACGTGCGCGTGCAGAAGGCCCGCCGCGTGCGCGCGGACCTCTTCATTTCCATCCACGCCGACGCCTGGATCAAGCCCTCGGCCAACGGATCCTCGGTGTTCGCGCTGTCGCAGCGCGGCGCCACCAGCACGCAGGCGCGCTGGATGGCCGACAAGGAAAACGCGGCCGACCTGATCGGCGGCGTCAACCTGGGCAGCCACGACCGCCAGGTGGCGAAGGTGCTGCTGGACCTGTCCACCACCGCGCAGATCAACGACTCGCTGAAGGTCGGCAGCGCCTTCCTGGACGAAATCAAGAAGATCAACCGCCTGCACAAGAACAGCGTCGAACAGGCCGGCTTCGCCGTGCTGAAGGCGCCGGACATTCCGTCGGTGCTGGTCGAGACCGCCTTCATCAGTAATCCGCAGGAAGAAGCCCTGCTGCGCAGTTCCTCGCACCAGGACAAGCTGGCGCAAGCCATGATGACGGGCATCCAGCGTTACTTCACCGCCAATCCGCCGCTCGCGCGGCTGGGCGACGTGAGCTGAAGCCGTTTCGTTGCCCGGCCGGCCCCGGCGATAAAAAAGGCGATGCGCGGGAGATGCGCATCGCCTTTTTTCTTTTGCCGCCGCGCCGTGGCGCGGACCGCATTCAACGGGCGCCGCGGCGCGCCTTGAAGAGCTTGAACAGCCCCGCCCCGATCACCGGCACGATGGCCGCGGCCAGGCCCAGCAATACGATGGTGTTCAGGTGTTCCCGCACCAACGGGATATTGCCGAAGAAATAGCCCGCGGCCACCAGGCTGATCACCCACAAGAGCGCGCCCATGATATTGAACAGCTGGAAGCGGGCCAGCGGCATGTCGGCCACGCCTGCCACGAACGGCGCGAACGTCCGGATGACCGGAATGAAGCGCGACATCACGATGGTCTTGCCTCCGTGCTTCTCATAGAACGCGTGCGTGCGCATCAAGGCGCCGCGGTCGAGAAAGCGCAGGTTCATCGAGAACACCCGGGGCCCGATGTAACGCCCTACGGCGTAGTTCACCGTATTGCCGGTGATCGCCGCAATGATCAGCAGGGCCGCCATCAGGAACGGATCGATATGGCCGGTCGCGCCGAAGGCCCCGGCGATGAACAGCAGCGAATCCCCCGGCAGGAAGGGCAGGATGATCAGCCCCGTCTCGGCAAAGACGATCAGGAACAGCACCAGGTACACCCATACGCCATACTGTTCGACCCAGACGCCCAGCGTCTGGTCGATATGGAGCACCATATTGAAGAATTCGAGCATCGAAGCAATCCTGCTGTGGGAACGGAATAAGTGTCAGCGACTATAGCCCACCCGCCCATGACGCTAAAATCATCCGGATAGCCATGCCAGAAACCGCCAGCAACATGACCGAACGCCGCTCCATTCTCGCGCTTCCCGACCTGCTGATCAGCCAGATCGCCGCCGGCGAGGTCATCGAGCGGCCCGCCTCCGTGCTCAAGGAAATCCTCGAGAACGCGATCGACGCGGGCGGGCGCGCGATCGAAGTGCGGCTGGAGGGCGGCGGCATCCGCCGCATCGCCGTCACGGACGACGGCGGCGGCATCCCGCCCGACGAACTGCCGCTGGCCCTGGCGCGCCACGCCACCAGCAAGATCCGATCGCTGGACGAACTGGAATCGGTCGCCTCGATGGGCTTCCGGGGCGAAGCGCTGGCGTCCATCGCCTCGGTGGCCCAGGTGACCATCATTTCCCGCACGCGCGACGGCGAACACGCCTGGCAGATCGATGCGGGCAGCATGCAGGTCAGCCCCGCGTCGGGCCCGGTGGGCACCACGGTCGACGTGCGCCAGCTCTTCGACGCCGTGCCGGCCCGCCGCAAGTTCCTGCGTTCCGAGGCCACGGAATTCGGCCATTGCGTCGACGCCATGGAACGCATCGCGCTGGCGCATCCGCAGATCGCGTTCCGCCTGTTCCATCACGATCGCGCGCAGCGCCAATGGCTGCCCGCCGAGCCGCCCCAGCGCATCCGCGACGTGCTGGGCGCGGAATTCGCCGAACACGGTCTGCTGCTGTCGCATTCGGTGGGCAACGTCAGCCTCGCCGGCATGATCACCCGGCCCACCGCCGCCCGCGCGCGCGCCGACCGCCAGTACCTGTACGTGAACGGCCGCTACGTGCGCGACCGCACCGTCAGCCACGCGCTGCGCGCCGCGTACGCGGACGTGCTGCACGGGGACCGCCAGCCGGCCTACGTGCTGTTCCTGGACATCGACCCGGCCGCGGTGGACGTGAACGTCCACCCCGCCAAGCACGAGGTGCGGTTCCGCGACAGCGGCGCCGTGCACCGTTTCGTTTCCCATGCGGTCGGCCAGACGCTGGCGCAGACCGGCGGTTCGGCCGCGGTCACGCCTGCCGGCCAGGAGGACGACGCTGGATTCGAAACGGCGGCCCAGCCCGCCCCCGCGCCCTCGCCTTCCGCCCCCCTGCCGGCGGATCCGCCCAGGACTTCCTATGGCGGCAATGCGGGCAATGGCGGCGCGCCCTACGGCCTGCGCCCATCGCCCGCGCCGCAACGCCCGCATACCCAGGTTCCCTTCCGGCTGCACGCCGAACCCGCCGGCATTCCCGCGGCGGACTGGCAATCGCTCTACCGCCCGCTCGGCGACGACACGGCGGTCAAGGCCGCGCCGCTGCGCGAGCCCGCCCCCGCGGCGGCCGCGCCGGCCGCCATGCCGGCGGATGAGGAACACCCGCTGGGCATGGCCCTGGGCCAGTTGCACGGCATCTACATCCTGGCGCAGAACCGGCGGGGCATGGTGCTGGTGGACATGCACGCCGCGCATGAACGCGTCGTGTACGAACAGCTCAAGCAGGCGCTGGACGCGCGCAGCCTGCCGCGCCAGGACTTGCTGGTGCCCGTGGTGTTCCATGCGCAGGAAAAGGACGTGGCCCTGGTCGAAGAGTTCGAAGAGCAGTTGAACGGGCTGGGATTCGAGATGCGCCCGTCCGGCCCGACCTCCATCGCCGTGCGCTCCGTGCCGGCCATCCTGGCGCGCGGCGACATCGAAACCCTGGCGCGCGCCGTGCTGCGCGACCTGGGCGCCGTGGGGGTCTCGCGCCTGCTGACCGAGCAGCGCAACGAATTGCTGTCCACCATGGCCTGCCACGGCTCGGTGCGCGCCAACCGCAAGCTCACCCTCGAAGAAATGAATGCGTTGCTGCGCCAGATGGAAGCCACCGAGCGCGCCGACCAGTGCAACCATGGCCGCCCGACCTGGGTACAGTGGTCGGTGTCCGACCTGGACAAGCTCTTCCTGCGCGGGCAATAGGCTTGTCGTCTCCCGCTCCAACCTCCGCCGGCCAGCCGGTCATCTGCCTTGCCGGCCCCACCGCGGCCGGCAAGAGCGCGTCCACGCTGGCGCTGGCGCAACGCTGGCCGCTGGAAATCGTCAATGTCGATTCCGCCACGATCTACCGCGGCATGGACATCGGCACGGCCAAGCCGTCGCCCGAAGAACAGGCGCGCGTTCCGCAGCACCTGCTGGACATCCTGGACCCCGTCCAGTCGTACTCCGCCGCCGAGTTCGTCGCGGACGCCCTGCGCCTGATCGACGAAATCCGCGCGCGCGGCCGCATCCCGCTCCTGGCGGGCGGCACCATGATGTACTACAAGGCGCTGCGCGACGGCCTGGACGACCTGCCCCAGGCCGATCCGGCGCTGCGCGCCGAGCTGGAGGCCCGCGCGGCCGTCCTGGGCTGGCCCGCGCTGCATGCGGAACTGGCCCGGCTGGATCCCGCGACCGCCGCCCGCCTGGCGCCCAACGACAGCCAGCGCATCCAGCGCGCGCTGGAGATCTGCCGGCTGTCGGGTCAGCCCATGTCCGCCCTGCTGCTGCGCGGCCGGCGCCAGCGCGACGACAGCGGCAATCAGTACCTCACCATCAGCCTGGAGCCCTCCGATCGCGCCGCCCTGCACGCGCGCATCGCGCAGCGTTTCGACGCCATGCTGGCGAGCGGCTTTCTCGACGAAGTGCGCGGCCTGCACGCCAGGGCCGACCTGCATCCGGGCCTGCCTTCCGTGCGTTGCGTGGGCTACCGGCAGATGTGGGCGCACCTGGACGGCGAAATCGACCTGGCCGCCGCCAGGGAACAAGGCATTGCCGCCACGCGCCAGCTGGCCAAGCGCCAGATCACCTGGCTGCGCGCGCAGCCCGAGCGCGTCATCGTGGATTGCCTGGCCGCGGACGCCGTGGCGCAGACCATCGATGCGGTGGCGATCGCGCTGGCGGGCCACGGCTAGCCAGCCGCGCCGGCCGCAATGAAAAAACCGCCACGAGAGCGGTTCTTTTTACTGGGGCGGCCGGGGCTTACACCACGAAGGTCTGCGCCATGCCTTCCTTCTGCTCGACGATTTCACCCAGCGTGCTCACCGTTTCGCCCTGCTCGCGCAGCGTGGCCGCGATGGCCTCCGCCTCGGCCGGATCCACGACCAGCACCATGCCGATGCCGCAGTTAAAGACGCGGTACATTTCGGTGTCCTCGACGCCGCCCTGCTCCTGCAGCCATTGGAACAGCTTGGGCATTTCCCAGTTGGCGCGGTGCAGCTGGGCCGCCAGGCCGGGTTGCAGGATGCGCGGCACGTTGTCCAGCAGGCCGCCGCCCGTGATGTGGGCCAGGCCCTTGATGCTGGCGCCGTGCTTGGCCAGCGCGGCCAGCACCTGCTTCACGTAGATGCGCGTCGGCGCCATGACGACGTCGACCAGCGGCTGGCCGTGGAAGTCGTCGTCGGGCTTGGCGTTGGCGCGCTCGAGGATCTTGCGCAGCAGCGAGTAGCCGTTGGAGTGCGCGCCGCTGGAGGCCAGGCCCAGCACCACGTCGCCCGTCTTGATCGACTTGCCGGTGATGATGGCGGACTTTTCGACCGCGCCCACCGCGAAACCGGCCAGGTCGTACTCGCCGTCGGGGTACATGCCCGGCATTTCGGCGGTTTCACCGCCGATCAGCGCGCAGCCCGACAGCTCGCAACCCTTGGCGATGCCGCCCACCACCGACGCCGCCGTGTCCACCGAGAGCTTGCCGCAGCCGAAATAATCCAGGAAGAACAGCGGTTCCGCGCCCTGCACCAGGATGTCGTTGACGCTCATGGCGACCAGGTCGATCCCCACGGTGTCGTGGCGATTCCAGTCGAACGCCAGGCGCAGCTTCGTGCCCACGCCGTCGGTGCCCGAGACCAGCACGGGTTCCTTGAATGTCTTCGGCACTTCGAACAAGCCGCCGAAGCCGCCGATACCGGCCAGCACGCCGGCACGCATGGTGCGGGCCGCAAGCGGTTTGATACGGTCGACCAGGGCGTCGCCTGCGTCGATGTCGACACCGGCATCGCGGTAGGTCAGAGGGGCGGTAGGTTGATTCGTCATGAGAAATGCCGTGGGGTATGTAACAATTGCTGGGATTTGGGTGGAACGCCCCGCATTTTACGATGTTGCGGGCTCTAGCAGGGATTGCCCCCGCCGGGGGGCCGCGAAAGCGGCCCGGCCAGGGACGGCAGGAACCGCGCAAAGCCAGGCCGGCCCATGGGTCCCGACGCGACACTGCCCCCTCAGGTGGTTTAAAGTGTAGGGTTCGCCGGTATTGATTTTGCCAGTTTCTGGCGGCTGAAGCCCGACGCGGCCCTGTTTCGGCTCGCATCGCGCCCGGCTTCCGGCCCTTGTACTACCGTTTTTTGGCTTTTCGGCACCCGGCGGCGCTGCCCGGCATGCCGCTCGCGGAAACCCGCTATGTGGACTCGCGGCGTTGGTTTTCGGGTGCTCCGAAAAAGCCTGATTGATAAGCTCTCATGAACCGCCAGCTGCTGCTCGACGTTCTTCCCGCGCCAGCGCCATCGCTGAACAACTATATCGCCGGCCCCAACGGAGAAGCGCTCGCCGCCGTGCGCGCGCTCGCGCCCGGCCGCGCCCTGTACATCTGGGGCGCGGCGGGTTGCGGCCGCAGCCACCTGCTGCGCGCCCTGACCGCCCGCCGCGACGCCGTCTACATCGACGCGGCCACCGGCGAGAACATGCTGCGCCGCCTGGCCGAGGCCGACTCCAAATCGCCCATGCCCAAGTTCGTGGCGGTCGATGACGTGCACCGCATGGACGACAGCCGCCAGGCGGCCCTGTTCGCCCTGTACAACCGCTGGCGCGAATCCGCCGCGACGGGCCGCGCCTTCGCGCTGGCGCTCGCGGGCGACCGCGCCCCGCTGTCCATGCCGCTGCGCGAAGACCTGCGCACGCGCCTGGGCTGGGACCTGGTGTTCCGCCTGGACCCGCTGTCCGACGCGGACAAGCTGGCCGCCCTGTCCGCCCAGGCGGCCGAGCGCGGCATGCACCTGGCGCCGGAAATCATCAACTGGATGCTCACGCACCACGAGCGCGACATCCGCAAGCTGGCGACGCTGATCGACGCGCTCGACCGCTATTCCCTGGCCACCGGCCGTCCCATCACCCTGCCCCTGCTGCGCGCCATGCTCGCAGACCCTGATTCGCAACGCAAATGACCTCCCGACGTCTCGCCCTGTTCGACCTGGATCACACCCTGTTGCCGCTCGATAGCGACTACCAATGGGCCGACTATCTGGCACGCACGGGCCGCGCGGGCGATCCCGACGAAGCCCGCCGCCGCAACGACGATCTGATGGACCGCTACAACCGCGGCGAACTGACGGCCGAACAGGCCGCCGAATTCATGCTCGGCCTGCTGGCCGCGCACACTCCCTACGACCTGGCCGCCTGGCACGAAGCCTTCATGGACGAGGTGATCCGCCCATCCATGACGCCCGCCGCGCGCGAACTGGTCCAGGCCCACCTGGAAGCCGGCGATCTGTGCGCGGTCGTCACCGCCACCAACAGCTTCGTCACCGCCCCCATCGCCCGCGCCTTCGGCGTGCCGCACCTCGTGGCGACGGATGCCGAATACCTGCGCGGCCGCTACACCGGCCGCATCCTGGGCACCCCCAGCTTCAAGGAAGGCAAGGTCGTGCGCGTCAACGACTGGCTGGCCGGCATGAGCCTGGGGCTTGCGGATTTCTCGGAATCGTTTTTCTATAGCGATTCGGTGAATGATGTCCCGCTGCTCGAGAAAGTGACCCGTCCGATCGCCGCGAACCCCAGCCCCACCCTGCGCAAGATCGCCCAGGAACGCGGTTGGCAAGTGATCGACTTGTTCGACCACATGGAAGATGCGAAGTCCTAAATGATCACTGAAACCATAAGAAAATTCGTCGGCCGACTGTTCGCGCCGGCGCCCCGGGGGCCGTTGCGCATCGCGCGCGACAAACACGGCATCGACCGCCGCAACGTATCTCGCCACGCGATCAAGGTCTGCGAAGTTTTACGCCAGCACGGCTATGAAGCCTATATCGTCGGCGGCGCGGTGCGCGACCTGATCGTGGGCCTGGAACCCAAGGACTTCGACGTGGCCACCAACGCCACGCCCGAGGAGATCCGCCCGCTGTTCCGCCGCGCCCGCATCATTGGCCGCCGCTTCCAGCTGGTGCATGTGGTGTTCGGCCAGGAGATCATCGAAACCTCCACCTTCCGCGCGCCCGCCTCGGAAGACCAGGAGACCGACGAACACGGCCGCATCCTGCGCGACAACGTATTCGGCACGCAGGAAGAAGACGCCAAGCGGCGCGACTTCACGATGAACGCGCTGTACTACGATCCTCACACCGAGGAAGTCATCGACTACCACAACGGCGTGGCCGACCTGAAGAAGCGCCAGATCCGCATCATCGGCGATCCCGCCAAGCGCTACCGCGAAGACCCGGTCCGCATGCTGCGGGCCGTGCGCTTCGCCGCCAAGCTCAACGGTTCGATCGACCCGGCCACGCGCCAGCCGATCGGGACGATGGCCGACCTGATCGAGAACGTGCCGGCCTCGCGCCTGTTCGACGAAATGCTCAAACTGCTGACCTGCGGGCATGCCATGGACTGCCTGCGCCAGCTGCGCGCGGACGGTCTGCACAAGGGCCTGCTGCCGCTCCTGGACGTCGTGCTGGAACAGCCCGGCGGCGAGCATTTCGTGGAGCTGGCGCTGGAACGCACGGACGCGCGCGTGCGTTCGGGCAAGACCATCAGCCCGAGCTTTCTTTTCGCCGCGCTGCTGTGGCAGCAGGTGGACGTGCGTTGGAAGCAGTTGCGCGCCCAGGGCGAGCACACCATCCCCGCGCTGTCCCAGGCCGCGGACTCGGTCCTGGACGAACAGACCGAGAAACTTGCCATCCAGCGCCGCTTTTCGTCCGACATGCGCGAGATCTGGTTCATGCAGCCGCGCTTCGAGCGCCGCATGGGCAAGAGCATCTTCCGCATGATCGAACAGCCGCGCTTCCGCGCGGCCTGCGACTTCCTGCAATTGCGCGCCGCCGCCGGCGAATTCGACAGCGTGCTGGCGCAATGGTGGATGGACCTGGCCAACGCCGACGACGTCACCCGCGCGGACATGATCGAGGAAATCGCGCGCCAGCCGCGCGATGCCGGCGACGCGCCCGCGCCGCGCAAGCGCCGCCGCCCGCGGCGCTCGTCCTCGCGCGGCGCGCCCAGCGCGGGCTGACCCGTGGCGCCCGTTCCCGCGCGCGCCTACATCGGCCTGGGCGCCAATCTCGGCGACGGCGCGGCCACGCTGCGCCAGGTCCTGGCCGAATTGCGGGGCCTGGAGGGCGTCGTGGCGGTGAAAGCCTCGCCGTTCTACCGCAGCGCTCCCGTGGAAGCCGCCGGCCCGGATTTCATCAACGCGGTGGCGGCGGTGGATACCCATCTTGCGCCGCTGGCCTTGCTGGACGCGCTGCAGGCCCTGGAAAACCGCCACGGCCGCCAGCGCCCCTACAAGAACGCGCCCCGCACCCTGGACCTGGACCTGCTGCTTTACGGCGACGTCGCGATGGACCACGAGCGCCTGTCGCTGCCCCACCCCCGCATGCACCTGCGCGCCTTCGTCCTGCTGCCGCTGCGGGACCTGGCGCCGGGGCTGGTGCTGAAGGGCAGGAATATCGATGACTGGGTGGGCGAGATCCGGGACCAGGCGATAGAACGGGCCTGACTCGCTGCGCGCCGCCTGGCTGCGGCGGCGTTTCCACCGCCCTCACGGGCTCGCGTCGGACATCCGGACGGCTCAGGCCTTCGGCCCATAAGCCATCATCGCGCGCTCCACGTCCTCGACCTGCGGCAGGCCAGCCTCGTTGCCCAGGTGCTGGATCTTGTGGGCGGACGCGGCCCTGGCAAAAATGAAGTGTTCCGACCAGGGCTGTTCCGGGCGGTTCAGGTAGGACCAGACATAGGCGCCGTGGAACACGTCGCCCGCCCCCGAGGTGTCGACGATGCTTGTCCCTGGCACGTCCAGCGACGGCAGCGTATCGACCGCGCCCGTTTCGTCGTACCAGAGCATGCCGCGCTCGCCCATGGTGACGGCGCCGATGCGGCAGCCGCGGGCCTTGAGCAGGTCCAGCAGGCCCTGCGGCGACAGGCCCAGCTGTTCGCACATGCGTTCCGCGCAGACGGCCACGTCGATGTAGCGCAGCAGCTCATCGGTGTTCTCGCGCAAGCTTCCGCCATCCAGCGAAGTCAGCACGCCGGCTTCCCGGCAGGCCCGCGCGTAATGCAGGGCGGCGTCGGGTTGATGCCCGTCCAGGTGCAGCGCGCGGTAGCCGCGGATGTCCAGGCGCGGGAAATCGTTCAGGTAATCCGCATCGCGCGCGCGCACGATCGCGCGCTTGCCTTGGTTGGGCATGATGAAGGACAAGGAAGAGCGACGCACCTGGCGCACGTGCAACGACACGCCATGCGCCGCGGCCATGTCGGAGTACATATGGCCCAGCCAGTCGGTCGCCAGCGAACAGATCAGATCGGGCGGCGTGCCCAGCCGCCCGCAGGCGAACGCGGCGGTGACCGCGTTGCCGCCGAAGGACACGGCGTAGTCCCGCGCCACGCTCTTCTCGTCGCCGGTGGGCCAGCGGTCCGCCAACACGGTTACGTCGATATAGGTGTGTCCGATGAAGAGCGCTTCGCGCATAAGCCTGCCAGAAAGAGGTTGACGGGGAGACGCGCCCCTACGCGCCGGCGGATTCCCCCGCTTGCGCCAGCACCAGCCGGGCGCGCGCGATGACTGGCGCGTCGACCATCTTGCCATCCAGCATGAAGGTACCGGCGGCGGTGTCTCGATGCGCGGCGATGACGCGGCGCGCCCACTCCAGTTCTGCCTGCGCCGGCACGAAGGCGGCGTGGATCACGGCCACCTGCGTGGGATGGATGCACAACATCCCGCCGAACCCCATCTGCTGGGCCCTGCCGGCGGCTTGCGCCAGCCCGGCCTGGTCCTGCACGCCGGGAAACACGCCGTCGAGCGCGGGCGCCAGGCCGGCCGAGCGCGTATGCAGCAGAACCTGCACGCGCGCCTGGTCCAGCACCGTCGCGGCGCCGGGCGTGTCGGGCGCCAGCCCCATGTCCAGGCCATAGTCCAGGCTGCCGAAGGCCAGGCGCGCCACCCCCGGGGTCGCGGCGACCTCGGCGGCGTTGAGGACGCCCTGGGCCGTTTCCAGGATGGGGATCACGGGCAGGCCGGTCTGGGCCACGTGGCGCACTTGCGCCAGGCTTTCCGCCTTGGGCAGCAGAATGCCCGCCACGCCGGGCTTGCCGCGGCAGGCCTTCAGATCGTCGTCGTGCCAGGGCGTGGAGGCGTCGTTGATGCGTACCCACAGGCGGGCGCGGGGATTCGTCCCCAGGAAATCGCACAGGGCCTCCCGCGCGGACGCCTTGGCCAGATGCTCGACGGCGTCCTCCAGGTCGACGATGACGGCATCCGCGCCGGCGGCGAGCGCCTTGGGGATGCGCTCGGCCCGCGAGGCGGGCACGAACAGGGCGCTACGGACGACAGGATGGGTCACACGACCTCCGAGGCATGGAATTGCGCCACCTGATCAGGCGCGTATCCCAATGATGCTAGCACCGCATCCGTGTTTTGGCCCACCGCGGGCACGGCCTCCATGCGCGGCGCGAATGCGTTGCTGCTGGCCGGGGGCAGCAGCGCCGGCAGTTCGCCGGCGGGGCTGCCGACCTTGCTCCAGCGGGCGCGCGCCTGCAACTGGGGGTGCGCCCACACGCCCGCCATGTCGTTCACGCGGGCGTTGGCGATCTGGGCGTCCTCCAGGCGTTGCGTCACCTGTTCGATGGACAGGTCGGCGAACGCCGCCACGATCAGCGCCCGCAGGTCGTCGCGGTTCGCGGTGCGCAGCGAATTGGAAAGAAAGCGCGGATCCTCCGCCAGTTCGGCCTGGCGCAGCACCTGGGCGCAGAACACGCGCCATTCGCGCTCGTTCTGCAGGCCCAGCATGATGGTGGAGCCGCCGCCCACGGGGAACGGCCCGTAGGGGTAGATTGACGCATGGGCGGCGCCCGCGCGCACGGGCGGGGCGCCGCCGTCGAACGCGTAGTACATCGGGAACCCCATCCATTCGACCATGCTCTCCAGCATGGACACGTCCAGGCGGCTGCCCTTGCCCGTCTTCTGGCGCAGCAGCAGGGCGTTCAGAATGGCCGAGTAGGCGTACATGCCGGCCGCGATATCCGCGATGGAGCAACCCGCCTTGACGGGGTCGTCCCTGGTGCCGGTCACGGAGAGGAAGCCGCTTTCGCTCTGGATCAGCAGGTCGTAGGCCTTCTTGTCCTGGTAGGGGCCGCCTTCGCCGTAGCCGGAAATGTCGCAGACGATGAGGCGCGGGTATTTCTCGTGCAGGGCGTCGAAGGACAGCCCCAGCCGCGCCGCGGCTCCGGGGGCGAGGTTCTGCACCAGCACGTCGGCCGATTCGAGCAGGCGGTCCATGATGCCGCCGGCCTCGTCGCGCTTGAGATCCAGCGTCAGGCTTTCCTTGGAGCGGTTGGTCCAGACGAAGTGCGAGGACAGGCCCCGCACGCGCTCGTCATAGCCTCGGGCGAAGTCTCCGCTGCCGGGGCGTTCGATCTTGATGACGCGCGCGCCCATGTCCGCCAGCTGGCGGGTGCAGAAGGGCGCGGCGATGGCGTGTTCCAGACTGACGACGGTGATGCCGTCCAGCGGACGGGGGGCCTGCTTGCTCATTCGGAGAACCTCAATTCAGCTTGGTGGGCCAGCGTGCCGTCCTGCTCTGCCCAGAGCTGGGCCACGCCCGGCTCGGTCAAGCGGCCGGCCACCTGGAAGGGCTTGGGCGCGATCAGCGGGCGCAGGCCCCGGTACGACAGATGAGTGGGACGCGCCTTGGGATGGGCGCGCGAGAAGGCGGCGACCATCTCGGTGGCGATGAGCGGGCCGTGCACCACCAGGCCGGGATAGCCTTCGGTGCCGGTCACGTAAGGATGGTCGTAATGAATGCGATGGCCATTGAAGGTCACCGCCGAATAACGGAACAGCAGCACCGGGGACGGTTCCACCGTGTCGCGCCACTGCGCCTCGGGGGCCGGCTCGCTGCCCGCGAGCTTGGGCGGCGTGGGCTGGCGGTAGACGATGTCCTGCTCTTCCTGGATGACGATTTCGCCTTCCTGATGGTATTCGTGGCGCACCGTGACGAACAGCAGCGCGCCGGTGCGGCCCGTTTTTTCCTTGACGTCGATGACGGTGGATACGCGCTCGGCCGGCACGCCGGCCTTCAGCGGCTTGCGGAACTCCACGCGGCCGCCCGCCCACATGCGGTTGCGGTCCTGGGCTGGCGGAAGGAAGCCGCCCCGCGAAGGATGGCCATCCGTCCCCAGGCCGTCCATGCCTACCGTGCCGATGAAAAACGCCCATTGCCACAGCGGCGGCAGGGCCTCGCCCCGGGCGGGCGCCGGGCCGCCCAGCGTGGCCGCGATGCGCGCGGCATGGCCCGGGTCCATGGCGTCCGCCTTCCGTTCGCCGCTGCCGATCCATGCGGCCGGATCTGTAGTCGTCATGCCGATATCCTTTGGTGGGGTTTTTACAGCCTGAAGCATGCCCGCAAGCCGTTCCCATTGTGAATTCGTTTTTCCTCAAGGCGGGGTTTGCGGCGCCTGAATCGGACCGCTTTCCCGCCGCTGCCGCCCCGCGCCGTAATATATGGGCTATGCACTTCGACCTCGCCGACCTCCGCCTGTTCATCCACATCGCCGAATCCCCGAGCCTGACCCAGGCGGCCAAGCGGGCGCACCTGTCCCTGGCGGCCGTCAGCGTGCGGATCAAGGCACTTGAAAACCAGCTGAATTCCCGGCTGCTGTACCGCGACAGCCGCGGCGTGGAAATCACGCCCGCGGGCCAGAAGCTGCTGCAGCACGCCCGGGTCATCATGCGCCAGGTCGACCACCTGAAACATGATTTCCAGGAGCAGGCGGACGGCGACGCCGGCCACATCCGCATTTTCGCCAACACCACGGCGGTCACCGAGTTCATGCCGGACATCCTGGCGCAATTCCTGTCCGGGCATCCCGGCGTCACGGTGGACCTCCAGGAGCGGCTGACGCGCGACATCGTGCGCGGCGTGCTGGACGGCACCACAGACCTGGGCATCGTCGCCGGGCCGGTGGACGCCCCCGAATTGCAGGCGATCCACTTCAGCACCGACAAACTGGTGCTGGTGGTGCCCAACGGCCATCCGCTGCAGGACCAGGAAAAGATCAAGCTGGCGGACGCCGTGCGCTATCCGTTCATCACCATGCACGAGGGCTCCACCCTGGTGGCGTTCCTGCGCGACCAGCTCGAGCGCGTCGGCCAGCGCCTGCCGCAGCGCATCCAGCTCTACAGCTTCGACTCGATCTGCCGGATGGTGCAGGCGGGCGTCGGCATCGGCGTCATCCCCGATTCGGCCGCGCGGCGGTACGGCGCCGACATGAAGCTGCGCGTGGTGGAACTGGACGAGCCCTGGGTCGTGCGCGAGCGCAAGCTCCTGGTGCGCGACGTCGACGCCCTGCCCGGCTGCGCGCGGGAGCTGATCGAGCAGATCCAGGCGCCGCAGGCGCCCTAGGCCAGGCCGCATCGAAAGCTGCCCGCCCGAAAGAGCCCCGGCGCCCGCCCCGTCAAGTGCCGGTGAAGGCGGGAGGGCGCTTCTCCGCAAACGCCCGCATGCCTTCCAGGTAGTCGTTGGTATGGCCGAGCTGGCGCTGCAGGCTGCATTCCAGGTCGAACTGCTGCGCCAGCGTATTGCCGCTGGAGGCATGCAGCGCCGCCTTGGTCGCCGCGTATGCGCGCGTCGGGCCGGCCGCCAGCGTGGCCTCCACCTCGGCCAGCGTGTCGGCGAGCGCCGCGTCCGGCACCACGCGCCAGATCAGCCCCCAGGACTCCGCCTGCGCAGCGCTCACCGCCTCGCCGAACAGCGCCGCGCCCATGGCCCGCGCCGATCCCACCAGGCGCGGCAGGAACCAGGTGCCGCCCGCGTCGGGCAGCAGCCCGATCTTGCTGAAGGCCTGGACGAACCGGGCCGATTCCACGGCGTAGACCACATCGCAGGCCAGCACCAGGCTTGCGCCCGCGCCGGCCGCCACGCCGTTCATGACGCAGACCACCGGCACGGGCAAGGCGCGCAGGCGCCCGATGAGGGGCCGATAGCGCTTTTCCAGGCCTTCGGCCAGATCGCGGCGCGAGCCGTCTTCCGCCGGCTTGCGTTCGCCCAGGTCCTGCCCCGCGCAAAAGCCGCGGCCGGCGCCGGTGATGACCAGGCCGCGCAGGCCGGGCTCGGCCTCCAGCGCGTCCAGCGCCCGCGCCAGTTCGACATGCATGGTCTCGGTGAAGCTGTTCAGGCGCTCGGGCCGGTTGAGCGTGATGCGGCCGACGCCGTTTTCCAGGTTGAAGCGGATCTGCGTCCAACCGCCGCCGGACAGGGAAGCCGTCATGCCAGCACCTCCAGGACCGCCAGTTGCTCGGCGGTGTCGCCCAGCAGTTGGTCCACGACGGTCAGCCGCTTGAAGTAGTCGCCCACCTCAAGTTCATCGGTCATGCCCATGCCGCCATGCAGTTGCACGGCCATCTGCGCCACCAGGCGGCCCGCTCGCGCGGCCTCAAGCTTGGCCGAGGCGATCATGCGCCGGCGCTGCGCGGCATCGGGCTCGGTCAGGGCCGCCACCGCGACGTAGGCCATCGACAGGGCCAGCTCCTTCGCCACCAGCATCTCGGCCAGGCGATGCTGCAAGGCCTGGAAGGAGGCCAGCGGCTGGCCGAACTGCTTGCGCGTCTTCAGGTAGTCGACCGTGATCTCCAGCAAGCGCTCCATGGCTCCTGCCGCATGGGCGCACAGCGCCGCCGTGCCCCATTGCAGGGCCTGGGCCAAGGCGTGCTCCGCCGCCTCGCCCCGCGCCAGCAGCGCATCGGCCGGCACGACAGCCCCGTCCAGGTCCAGGCGGGCGCAACGCGCCCCATCCAGGGTGGGGGTGTCCGTCATGCGCACGCCCGCCGTATCCGCCGGCACCGCCAGCAGCACCGCACGCCCGTCGACGCCCCGCGCGCTCACCAGCCAGGCGGAGGCGGCCGCGCCATGCCAGACCAGATGCTTGGCGCCGTCCAGCCGCCAGCCATCGGCGGTTTCGGCGGCATGGCAGTCCTGGGGATCCGTGTCGTAGCGGCGCCCCGGTTCCTGATAGGCCACGCTGACGATGGCGTCGCCCGCCGCGATCGCCGGCAGCCAGCGGGCCCGCGCCGCATCGCCGCAGGCGTCGACCAGCGCGGCGCCCATGACGGCGCTGGGTATGACGGGTTCGGACACCAGCCCGCGCCCCAGTTCCACGTGCACCGGCAGCAGGCTGGCCGGCACTTCGCCGAATCCGCCGAAATCCTGGGATATGTTCAGTCCCAGCACGCCCAGCTCCGCCAGGGCGCGCCAGGCCTGCGGGTCCAGCGCGCCGGCGGCCTGCCGCGAGCGGCGCTGGGGAAAGGTCCATGCCTGGTCCACCAGGCGGCGCAAGCTGTCCGCCAGCATGCGTTGTTCTTCGGTATAGATGAAATCCATGCGTCGCGTTCCTGTCGATACGCCCCGGGGCCACCGCCCCTAGAGGCCCAGCACCTGGCGGGCGATGATGCCCTTCTGCACTTCGGTCGTGCCGCCGTAAATGGAGGTTTTGCGCATGTCGGCATAGCCCGCGCCCGCCGCCGCGGCCATCTCGGGCCCGGGGCCGTGGAAGGTGGCGTCGGCGTACATCCAGTCGGGGTCGTAGGGCCAGGCGTCCGGCCCCGCCACTTCCATTTGCAGCATGGCCAGGTCCTGCTGGATTTCGGAGCCGCGTATCTTCAGGACCGAGGCTTCCGGGCCCGGCGAGCCGTCATTGCTGGACGCCACCCGCAGCAACAGCATCTCGAGCGCCATGATGTCCACCTCGATGCGGGAAATCCGGTCGCGCATGCGGCCGTCAGCCAGCAAGGGCCGCCCATGGGAACGCGCGTTCTCGGCCATGCGCTTCAGGATGCCCAGTTCGCGGTGGCAATGGCCGAGCCCGGCGATGCCGGTGCGCTCGTGGCCCAGCAGGTATTTGGCATAGGTCCAGCCCTGGTTTTCCTCGCCGACGAGGTTGGCCGCAGGCACGCGCACGTTCTCCAGCCACACTTCGTTCACATCGTGCCCGCCGTCGAGCGTGCGGATCGGACGGACGGTGACGCCCGGATCGCGCATGTCCAGCAATAGCATCGAGATGCCGCGCTGCGCCCGCGCGTCGGGGTCGGTGCGCGCCAGGCAGAACATCCAGTCGGCGTACTGGGCCAGCGTGGTCCAGGTTTTCTGGCCGTTGACCACGTAGCCGTCGCCGTCGCGTTCGGCACGCGTCTTGAGCGAGGCCAGATCGGACCCCGAGCCCGGTTCCGAATAGCCCTGGCACCACCAATCCTCGACCCGGGGGATCCGGGGCAGGAAGCGGGCCTGCTGTTCCGCGCTGCCGTACTTCATCAGGACCGGCCCGATCATGGACAGCCCGAAGGGCAGCAGGCGCGGCGCGCCCGCCTTGAAGCACTCCACTTCGAAGATCAGGCGCTGCAGCGCGTTCCAGCCGGTGCCGCCGTGCTCGACGGACCAGCTCGGCGCGCCCCAGCCCTGGTCGGCCAGGATGTTGTGCCAGCGCACGTAATCGTCGCGCTCCAGCCGCTGGTGCCGCAGCACCTTGCCGCGTATATCCTCCGGCAGCTTGGCCTCGGCGAACGCGCGCACCTCATCGCGGAATCGGCGCTCTTGCGGCGTCCAGGTCAGGTTCATGGTCTACCTCCTTTTCCGGTATCTAGCCATGGTCCCGCGGTCCCGGCAATCTGCCTCTGCCGAAGACCGGCTTCGGGCTGGACGTAGGGCGCGCCACCCACTACGGGCCGGCGGAAGGCCTGCTTCAGCAATGAAGAATGGCCCAACTCCGCGGCAGTGCCGACACTAGTGCCTGTTGACACTGACCGAAAGGCCTCACGCACCATGACCCTCCCCGATCACCAGGAAGCCGCGCCGCAAGGCGTCGAGGCGCAGTACCGCCAGGCGCTCGACCAGGGCCGCTTCCTCATCCAGCATTGCGCCGCCTGCGACCGAGCCGTCTTCTATCCCCGCATGATCTGTCCGCATTGCGGCGCCGGCTCGCTTTCCTGGGTCGAGCCGGACGGACGCGGCACCGTCTACTCCACCACCGTCGTGCGGCGCAAGCCCGACGCCGGCGGCGACTACAACGTGGCGCTGGTGGACCTTCGGGAAGGCGTCAGGCTGATGAGCCGCGTGGAGGGCGTGCCGCCGGAAGCCGTGCGCATCGGCATGGCCGTGCGCGCCCAGGTAGCGCAACAGGGCGGGCATGGCCTGGTGGTATTCGTTCCCAGCAAGGAGGCGCAATGAACCTCGACGATCTGCGGGGCGCCGTGGCGGTGGCCGGCGTAGGCCATGCCGGCCTGGGGCAGGCCGCGGGCTACACGGAAATGGAGATCCTGGTGCAGGCCGCGCAGCGCGCGGTGGCGGATGCCGGCCTATCCATGCGCGACATCGACGGCCTCTGCACCGCCAGCGTGGCCGCGCCGATGTGGGCGATGCCAGTCATCGAACACCTGGGCATCCGCCCCACCTTCATCGACAGCACGATGCTGGGCGGCTCCAGCTTCGTGGCGCACCTCATGCCCGCGCTGCAGGCCCTGGCTTCGGGCCAGTGCAATGCCGTGCTGGTCTGCTACGGCAGCACCCAGCGCACCTCGACGCTGAGCCGGGCCGAAATCGGCCGCGTGCGCAAGCAATTCGATCCCCAGCCCTATGAAACGCCTTACGACCCGCTGAGCCCGCTGTCTTCCTATGCGCTGGCCGCCGCTCGCCACATGCACCAGTACGGCACGCGCCGCGAGCATCTGGCACAGGTGGCGCTGGCGGCCAACCAATGGGCCCAGCTGAACCCGGAGGCGCAACTGCGCGAACCCGCCACGCTCGAACAGATCCTCGGCTCGCGCATGGTATCCGACCCTTTGAGCGTGCGCGACTGCTGTCTGGTCACCGACGGCGCGGGCGCCTATGTGCTGGTGCGCGCCGAGCGCGCGCGCGACCTGCCCCGCCCGCCGGTCTATGTGCTGGGCAACGCCACGGCGGTCTGGAACCGGCAGATATCCTCTATGGAGGATCTCACCGTGACGGCAGCCTCCGAGTCGGGCAGGCGCGCCTTCGAAATGGCCCGCGTGACGCCGGGCGATATCGACGTGGTGGAGCTATACGACGCCTTCACCATCAATACCCTGCTCTTCCTGGAAGACCTGGGCTTCTGCGCCAAGGGCGAAAGCAAGGACTTCATCGCCGACGGCGCTATCGCGCCGGGCGGCAGGCTGCCCGTGAACACCAACGGCGGCGGGCTGTGCTGCGTGCATCCCGGCATGTACGGCGTCTTCATCATGATCGAGGCGGTCCGGCAGCTGCGCGGCGAGGGCGGCGCGCGCCAGGTCAGCGGCGCGCAGCTGGCGCTGGTGCACGGCAACGGCGGCACGCTGTCCAGCCAGTCCACCGCAATCCTGGGCACCCAGGCCACTCTTTGAGCGACACCCCGCACCGATGCTCCAGGCAGCCTCCCTCACCCGCATCCACCACCTGCTCGCGCACCAGGCGGGCCTGCGGCCCGACGCCGTCTTCCTGCACGAGGAAGGCGGCGGCACCTTGAGCTACGCGCAGTTCTGGCAGCGCGCGCAGGGCGTGGCCCGATGGCTGGAAACGCAAGGCGTGCAGCCTGGCCACCGCGTCATGATGGTGGGCGAGAACTGCGGCGCCATGATCGCCGCCCTGTTCGGCTGCAGCCTGGCCGGCGCCTGGCCGGTGAGCGTGAACGCCCGGCTCTCCGCCCGCGAGATCGAGAACATCCGCCAGCACGCGCAACCCGAGGCGACGCTCTACACCACCGGCGTTTCTCCAAGCGCCCGCGCCCACGCCGAAACGGCGGGCGCAAGCGACGCCCCGGCCGCCGTGTGGGGGCCCGGCGTGCAGGCCGTGCTGGCGGACGCTCCCACGGCGCCGGAAACGGCCGGCCACGCAAGCGAAGTGGCGACCCTGATCTACACCTCCGGCACCACCGGCGCGCCGAAGGGCGTCATGGTGCCGCATCGCGGCTTGCTGCATTTCGCCCGCGTGTCGGCCGCGTCGCGCCGCCTGACGCCGCACGATATCGGCTACGCGGCGCTGCCCATGTCGCACATCTTCGGAATCGCCACCGTGCTGATGGCCACCGTGCACGCCGGCGCCAGCCTGGTGCTGCGCAGCCGTTTCGACCCCGAGGACGCATTCAAAGCACTGGCATGCCCTGGCGTCAGCATCCTGCAGGGCGTGCCGACCATGTTCAGCCGCATGATGGCGGCAGCGCCGCCGAAGACGGCGCTGCGCGCGCCCGCCCTGCGTTACGTGTATACCGGAGGCGCGGCGCTGGACCCGACCCTGAAGCGCGACGTGGAACGCTACTTCGGCGTGCCCATGCACCATGGCTACGGGATCACCGAATACGCCGGCTCCATGTTCATCACGGACATGGACGCGCCCCGCGCCGACTGCTCCGCCGGCTGCGCGGTGGACGGCGTGGAATTGCGCATCGGAACCCCGGACGGCGGCGCGCCCGCGCCGGGCCAGCGCGGAGACATCCTGATCCGAGGCCCGGGCGTCATGCTGGGCTACTACCGCGATCCGGCGCAGACGGCCCAGGCGCTGCTGCCCGGCGGCTGGCTCCATACCGGCGACATCGGCTACGTCGACGCGAGCGGCGCGCTGTTCATCTCGGGACGCTCCAAGGACCTGATCATCCGCTCGGGCTTCAACGTCTATCCGATCGAAGTCGAATCCGTGATCAATGCCTTTCCCGGCGTGCGCCTGTCCGCCGTGGTGGGCCGCTCCACGGCCGACCAGAACGAGGAGGTCATCGCCTTCGTCGAGCCGCTGCCGGGCGCCTCGCTCGACCTGCGTCTGCTGATGCTGCACCTGCGGGCCCAGCTGGCGCCGTACAAGCGGCCGGCCCAGATCATTCCCATCGACACGATTCCCACCACAGTCAGCGGCAAGATCCTGAAGCAGCCGCTGAAAGAAAGGCTGGCGTAGCGCTTGCTCCTGGCTTAGCTCCACGACCGGCCCAAGCACACTAGGAGACATGAGCATGCGCATCAAGACCCTGTTCGCCGCGGCAGCCGCCACGGCGATGATGGCAGTCGGCCAGGCCGCCTGGGCCCAAAGCACGTATCCGGACCGCCCCATACGGCTGCTGGTGGGCTATGCCCCGGGCGGCCCCGTGGACACCACGGCCCGGGTGTTCGCCAAATACCTGGGCGATAAGCTAGGCCAGGCCGTCGTCGTGGAAAACCGCGCGGGCGCCAGCGGCATGATCGCCTCGGACGCCACCGCCAAGGCGGCGCCGGATGGCTATATGCTAGGTTTCGCCGCGAGCCCCACGCTCACCATGTCGCCGCTGGTACAGCGCAGCACGCTGTTCGACCCGCGCAAGGACTTTTCGCTGATCGGGCTGGTCGTGGACTACGCCAACGTGCTGCTTATCGGCCCGCAGATTCCGGCCAAGGACGTGGGCGAGCTCGTCAGCTACGCGCGCTCGCATCCCGACGCCGTCTCCTTCGGCTCCGCCGGCATCGGCGCCTCTAACCATCTGTCCGCGGAACTCCTGAAAAAGCAGGCCGGCGTGCCGATGCTGCACGTGCCTTACCGCGGCAATTCCCCGGCCATGATGGACGTCGTGAGCGGCAAGGTGACGTTCATGTTCGACATCACGAGCACCGCCATTCCCTTCATCAAGAGCGGCAAGGCCCGCGCGCTCGCGGTCACGTCCAAGACGCGCAACCCCGAACTGCCCGACGTGCCCACCATGATCGAGGCCGGCCTGAAGGACTATGAAGTCGTCGGCTGGTACGCCCTGGTGGGGCCCAAGCAGTTGCCCGAGGCCGTTTCCGCCCGGCTGACCCGCGCGTTGGCCGACGTCTCCAAGGATCCGGCGTTCCGCCAGGCCATGGTCGACGGCGGCTACTCCATCAACACCGGCGACTCGAAGGCCCTGCAGGCCCGCATCGACCGCGAGTACGCGTTGTGGTCCGACGTCATCCGAAACGCCAACATCCAGGCCAACTGAAGCTCCGGAGCGCCATGATGAACCCGCCGCCCGCATTGCGCGCCCAGACCCGTCTGCCGGTCATCGGCGCCCCGATGTTCCTGGTCTCGGGCCCGGAACTCGTCATCGCGCAATGCGGCGCGGGCATCATCGGAACATTTCCGTCGCTCAACGCCAGGCCGCAGGAACAGCTGCACGCCTGGATCTCGCGCATCGAAGAAGGGCTGGAGGCGCGGCGGCGCGAGGACCCGCGGGCCAGGGTGGCGCCCTTTGGCGTGAACCTGATCATCCATCCCAGCAATGCGCGCTGGCAGGGAGATCTGGCGATCTGCGCCGAGCGCCGCGTGCCGCTGCTCATCACCTCGCTGCACGCGCCCGAGGCCGCGGTGCGCGCCATGCATCCGCATGGCGGCCTGGTTTTCCATGACGTCACCAACGTGCGGCACGCCAAGCGCGCGCTCGATGCCGGCGTGGACGGCCTGATCCTGGTCGCCGCCGGCGCGGGCGGACACGCGGGCCAGATCAACCCCATCGCGCTGGTCAACGAGATACGCGCCTTCTACGATGGGCCGCTGGCGCTGTCCGGCTGTATCAGCCACGGCAAGGACATTCTCGCCGCGCAGGTGATGGGCTGCGACTTCGCCTACATGGGCACCCGCTTCATCGCCACGCAAGAGTCGCTGGCGGGCGACGGCTACCGGGAAATGGTGCTGCAGGCCCAGGCGGCGGACGTGGTCTACACCCCTTACTTCTCGGGCGTGCCCGCGAACTACCTGTCTGCCAGCATCCTGGCCGCAGGGCTCGATCCCGCGGAACTGGCGCAACACCGTGAAGCCCCGCCCCCGATGCTGGACAAGAACGCGCGCCCGAAGGCCTGGAAGGACGTCTGGAGCGCGGGCCAGGGCGTGGGCGCGGCGCAGGAGATCCTGCCGGTCGCAACGCTGGTGGCGCAGCTCGAGGCCGAGTACCTGTGCGCCCGCGAAGCCCTGGCCCGGCCAAATGGTCCGCTGGCGCCTGCCGCCGGCCCCGGCGTCACTCCACCTTGATATTCGCCGCCTTGATCACGCCGCGCCACTTCGCGATCTCGGCCTGGACGAACTCGCCGAACTGCGCGGGCGTGCCTGGCCGGGGTTCCGCTCCCGCCGCGATCATGCCCCTGGCGGTGGCCGGGTCCGACAGCACCTTCACCATGTCGGCATTCAGCCGCGCGACGATATCGGCGGGCGTCCCCTTGGGCGCCATCACGCCGCTCCATGAGTACGCCTCGTAGCCCGGCAAGCCCGATTCCGCGATGGTGGGCACGTCGGGCAGCATGTCCGAGCGCTGCGGGTTGCCGACGCCCAGCGCGCGCACCTTGCCCGCCTTCAAGTGGGGAACCGCGGAGGGGCCGTCGGCGAACATCACCTGCACCTGCCCGCCCAGCAGGTCCTGCATCGCGGGCGCGCTGCCCCGATAGGGAACGTGCTGGATCTTCACGCCGACCATCGCGTTGAAAAGTTCGCCCGCAAGGTGCGTGCCGCCGCCCGTTCCGGACGAACTGAAGGACAGCTTGCCGGGATTGCCCTTGGCGTAGGCGATCAATTCACTGACGGAATTGACGGGCAGCGACGGGTTGACCACCAGCACGATGGGAAAGACCGCCGCCATGCCCACGGGCTCGAAATCGCGACGGATGTCGTAGCTGAGGTTGTCGCGCAGGCTGGGCAGCACCGCATGATGGATGGAGGCGAAGAAGAAACTGTAGCCGTCGGGTTCGGCCTTGGCGGCGAACTGCGCGCCCACGATACCGCCCGCGCCGGAACGGTTGTCCACGACGGTGGGGACGGACCACAGCTGGCCCAGCGGCTGCGTGGTGAAGCGGGCCGTGGTGTCCACCGGCCCGCCTGCCGGAAAGGGCACGATGAAGGTTACGGCATGGCCCGGCCAGGTGGCGGCGCGGGCCCAGGACGGAACGATGGCGGCGGCGCATGCGGCGCCCAGCCCCGCGATGGCGCGGCGGCGTTGAGTATCGGTCAAGGCGGTCTCCTGGGTCTTGTTTTTCACGGCCAGGACATGGAACCGCTGCCTGCCGCGCCATTTATTATTTTCCGAATGCGCGCGTCCGCCGCTACACATTTCCGGAAGCCCCTCTTTCGCACGACACCGAAGTTCGGTCACCGGACACTATCCGCCCGATGGCGTAGCGCCGATGGCCGGGCCGCTACTGCCCGCGCGCGGCGCGCTGCAGATGGCCAATGAAGCACTCCGCGAAGCTGGGCAGGTCGCGGCCGCGCTGGCGGCACAGCAGCCGGTCGCGCAAGGCCCAAGCATCATTCAGCTTCAGCACGTGCAGCGCGTCGGGGCGGCTATAGCGCGCCGCGCAGGCGCGCGGCACCACGGCGATGCCGGCGCCGGCCTCCACCATCCGGCATACCGCCTCGAAGCTGCCCACGTGCACGCGCTGGCAGATGCGCTTGCCCAGGCCGCTGGCGATGTCTTCGAGGAAAGTCTGGATGGCGCTGTCCGGATGGATACCCACGAATTGGTAGGCATCCACCAGGTCCACGAAATGCGCCGATTCCTGCGATGCCAGCGGGTGGTCCAGGGACGTCACGACGGTGAGCTCGTCGCGGAAAAGGGGCGTGACGTCCAGTCCCTCGACATCGATGTTGCCGGCCACCAGGCCCAGATCGCCCGCGCCCGCGCGGATCGCGATCACGATGTCGCCGGAGATCTTTTCTTCCAGCTCGACGTCCACGTCCGGGTTTTCCGCAAGAAACGTGGACAGCGCGTCGGCAAGAAAGGAATTGGTGGCCGTGGTGTTGGCCAGCAGGCGCAGGCGCCCCTTCAGGCCGTTGGCGTAGGGCTGGAGATCCGCGTTCAGGCACTCCAGCTGGCGAAAGACCGCGTTGGCGTGCTTGAGCAGCACTTCGCCCGCCGGGGTCAGCGCGACGCCCGTGGCCATGCGCACCAGCAGCCTGGCCTTGAAGGCCTCTTCCATGTTCTTCACCCGGGCGCTGGCCGCGGGCAGGGACAGGAAGGTCCGCTCGGCGGCGCGCGTCAGGTTGAGTGTTTCCCCCACGTTCAGAAACAAACGCAGGTCGGTCAGGTCATGTCTCATGTTCCACCACGCAGAAGGGGGGCATTTCTAATTTTGAATTCTGCGAATGCCTTGCCGAATCTACCATGGGGCATTCCCCTAAACCAGACCGGTTGATGCGGAACTGTTTTCCACGCGGCGCGTGCGCCGCAGCACAGGAGTCAGCTTCATGAGCGGCATAGTTTCCGGCAAGGTAGTGATCGTTACGGGCGCGGGCGGCGGCATCGGCCGAGGCATCGCGCTGGCCATGGCGCAGGCCGGCGCCAAGGTGGTCGTGAACGACATCGGCGTCTCGCTGACCGGCGAAGGCGGCGCCGAAGGCCCGGCGCAGGCCGTGGTCAAGGAAATCATCGCCGCCGGCGGGCAGGCGGTGGCCAGCACCGACAGCGTCGCCGCCTACGACAGCGCCAGCCGCTGCGTGCAGACCGCGATCGACGCCTACGGCCGCCTCGACGCCGTCGTCAATAACGCCGGCAATCTGCGCGATCGCGTCTTCCACAAGATGAGCGAAGAAGAGTGGCGCCAGGTGCTTGACGTGCACCTGAACGGCTCGTTCTTCATGAGCCGGGCCGCCGCGCCCTACTTCCGCGAACAGGAATCCGGCGCGTTCGTGCACATGACGTCCACGTCGGGCCTGATCGGCAACTTCGGCCAGGCGAACTACGCGGCGGCCAAGCTGGGCATCGTCGCCCTGTCGAAATCCATCGCGCTGGACATGGCGCGCTACAACGTCCGTTCCAACTGCATCGCGCCATTCGCCTGGAGCCGCATGACGAGCTCCATCCCCGCGGAAACCGACGAAGAAAAGGCGCGCGTCGAAAAGCTGAAAAAAATGGAAGCCGGCAAGGTCGCGCCCATGGCCGTGTACCTGGCCAGCGACGCGGCCAGCGCGATCACCGCGCAGATCTTCGCGGTGCGCGCCAACGAGATCATGCTGATGAGCCAGCCGCGGCCGCTGCGCACGGTGCATCACGGAGAAGGCTGGACGCCCGAGCTCATCGGGGAAATCGCGGTGCCCGCCATGCGCAAGCACTTCTACGCGTTGGAGCGTTCGCCCGACGTGATCGACTGGGATCCTATCTGAGGCCGCCATGCCCCTGGACTATGCAACCGTGAAGGGCTGGCGCTTCGACGACGTGCGCCAGCGCTACGACGAAAAAGACACCATGCTGTATGCGCTGGGCATCGGCCTGGGACAGGACCCCGAAGACGCCGGCCAACTGCGCTACGTCTACGAAAAGGGCTTGCAGGCGTTTCCCACCATGAGCGTGGTGCTGGGCTACCCGGGCTTCTGGATGCGGGACCCCCGCGCCGGCATCGACTGGGTCAAGGTCGTGCACGGCGAGCAGCGGCTGACGATGCATGCGCCGCTGCCGTCCTCGGGCGTGGTCATCGGCAGGAGCCGCAACACGCACGTGATCGACAAGGGCGCGGACAAGGGCGCCATCGTCGTCACAGAGCGCACCTTGCACAGCGAGGACGGCGCTTGCCTGGCCACTCTGCAGCACAGCACCTTCTGCCGAGGCGACGGCGGCTTCGGACAGGGCGATGACGGCCCGCCGCCCCTGCCCGCCGCGCCCGGCGGCGAGCCCGACCTGCGGTGCGAACTCCGCATTCCGCCGAACGCCGCCCTGCTGTACCGGCTGAACGCGGACCGCAACCCGCTGCACGCCGATCCCGCAATCGCGCGCCAGGCGGGCTATCCCCGGCCCATCCTGCACGGCCTGTGCTCCTACGGCTTCGCGGCGCACGCGATCGTGAAGACCTGCTGCGACGACGACGCCTCGCGCCTTTCCAGCCTGAACACACGCTTCTCGGCGCCGGTATATCCAGGCGAGACCCTGCAATGCGACATATGGCGGATGCCGGACGGACAGGTCCGCTTTCTTGCGCGCGCCCGCGAACGCGACGTGGTCGTGCTGAGCAACGGCACCGCGGAGTTGCGGCCATGACCCGCCCCCCCGCGCTCGACGGCATCCGCGTGCTGGACCTGTCGCGCATCCTCGCGGGTCCCTGGTGCACGCAGAACCTGGCGGACCTGGGCGCCGACGTCATCAAGGTCGAGCGCCCCCGCGTGGGCGACGACACCCGCGCCTGGGGCCCGCCCTTCCTCAAGGACGGCAACGGCCAGGACACCAGCGAGTCCGCCTACTACCTCAGCACCAACCGCAACAAGCGTTCGATCGAGGCCGACATGGCCACGCCCGAAGGCGCGGCGCTGATCCGCGAACTGGCGGCCGTCAGCGACATACTGGTCGAGAACTTCAAGGTCGGCGGCCTGGCCAAGTACGGCCTGGACTACGACAGCCTCAGCAAAATCAATCCGCGCCTGATCTATTGCTCGGTCACGGGATTCGGGCAGGACGGCCCCTATGCCCAACGCCCCGGCTATGACTTCATGATCCAGGGCATGGGCGGCCTGATGAGCATCACGGGCGAACGCGACGACCTGCCCGGCGGCGGCCCGCAGAAGGCGGGCGTGGCGGTGACGGACATCGTCACCGGCATGTACGCCACCGTCGCGGTGCTGGCGGCCCTGCAAGAACGCCACAGGAGCGGCCTGGGGCAGCACCTGGACATCGCGCTGCTCGACAGCCACGTGGCCCTGCTGGCCAACCAGAACTCCAACTATTTCAACTCGGGCGTGGCGCCCACGCGCGCCGGCAACGCGCACCAGAACGTCGTCCCCTATCAGGTGTTCGCCGCGAGCGACGGCCACCTGATCGTGGCCACGGGCAATGAATCGCAGTACCGCGCCTACTGCGCCGCCATCGGCGCGCCCGAACTGGGAGACGACCCGCGCTTTGCCACCAACCGCCTGCGCATCGCCAACCGGGAAGCGCTGGTCGGCATGCTGGCCGACATCATGCGGCAAGGCAGGCGCGACGACTGGATCGCGAAACTGGAAGCCGCGGGCGTGCCTTGCGGCCCGATCAACAATATCGCTCAGGCCTTCGCGCATCCTCAAGCGCATGCGCGGCAGCTGCGCCGCGACCTGCCTCATCCCGCCGGCGGCGTCGCCGCCGTCACGGCCAGCCCATTGCGTCTCTCGGCCTCGCCGGTCGCGTACCGCCGCGCTCCGCCCATGCTGGGCGAGCACACCGAGGAAGTGCTGCGCGACGTGCTGGGAAAATCGGCGGATGCGATCGCGGCGTTCAAGGCCGCAACCGCGAAACCGTCCTAGGACGGCGGGCGCGAAACGACCTGCCCCCCCAGGGCCGGGCAAGCCCTCAAAAAAAAACGGCCGCTGCGCCAGCGGCCGTTTTCAGCGCAGGTCGGCAGGGTCAGGCGACGGCGACCGGAATCTTCCCGATCTTGGCTTGCCATTCCTTCGGGCCCGTCGTGTGGACCGAGGTGCCCTGGGCGTCGACCGCCACGGTCACCGGCATGTCCTTCACGTCGAACTCGTAGATGGCTTCCATGCCCAGGTCGGCGAAGCCCAGCACCTTGGCGCCCCGGATGGCCTTGGACACCAGGTAGGCGGCGCCGCCGACGGCCATCAGGTAGGCCGAACCGTGCTTCTTGATGGACTCGATCGCGACCGGGCCGCGCTCGGACTTGCCGATCATGGCGATCAGGCCGGTCTGCTCCAGCATCATGTCGGTGAACTTGTCCATGCGCGTGGCGGTGGTGGGGCCGGCCGGGCCCACCACCTCGTCGCGCACCGGATCGACCGGGCCGACGTAGTAGATGACGCGGTTGGTGAAGTCCACGGGCAGCGGCTCGCCCTTGGCCAGCATGTCCTGGATGCGCTTGTGCGCGGCGTCGCGGCCGGTCAGCATCTTGCCCGACAGCAGCAGGGTCTGGCCCGGCTTCCAGCTGGCGACTTCTTCCTTCGTCAGCGTGTTCAGGTCGACCTGCTTGGACTTGTTGTAGTCCGGCGCCCAATGCACTTCCGGCCATTCGGACAGCGACGGCGGGTCCAGGCGCGCCGGGCCCGAGCCGTCCAGTTCGAAATGCGCGTGACGCGTGGCGGCGCAGTTCGGGATCATGGCGACGGGCTTGGAAGCTGCGTGCGTCGGGAACGTGTTGATCTTGACGTCCAGCACGGTGGTCAGGCCGCCCAGGCCCTGCGCGCCGATGCCCAGCGCGTTGACTTTCTCATACAGCTCGATGCGCAGTTCTTCCAGCTTGTTCTGCGGACCGCGGGCCAGCAGCTCGTACATGTCGATGTCTTCCATCAACGACTGCTTGGCCATCAGCATGGCTTTTTCGGCGGTGCCGCCGACGCCGATGCCCAGCATGCCCGGCGGGCACCAGCCTGCGCCCATCGTCGGGACCGTCTTGAGCACCCAGTCCACCAGCGAATCGCTGGGGTTCAGCATGGCGAACTTGGATTTGTTTTCCGAGCCGCCGCCCTTCGAGGCAAGCTGCACGTCGACCTTGTCGCCGGGGACCAGTTCGACGTGCAGGATACAGGGCGTGTTGTCGCGCGTGTTCTTGCGCGCGAACAGCGGGTCGTCCAGCACGGAGGCGCGCAGCGGATTGTCGGGATTCAGGTAGCCGCGGCGCACGCCTTCGTCGCAGAGTTCCTGCAACGTGCGCTTGGTGTCGAAGCGCACGTCCATGCCGACCTTGAGGAAGACATTCACGATGCCGGTGTCCTGGCACAGCGGGCGCTTGCCTTCGGCGCACATGCGCGAGTTGGTCAGGATCTGGGCCATCGCATCGCGCGCGGCCGGGCTTTCCTCGCGCTCGTAGGCGCGGGCCAGGTGGCGGATGTAGTCCACCGGATGGTAGTAGCTGATGAACTGGATCCCGTCGGCGATCGACTGGATGAAGTCTTCTTCTTTGATGATGACGGACATGGCGATTGACTGTCTGGATGGAAAATTGAAACCGCGGCCGGCGCAGCCGGCCGCGCTATAGGTTAAAGGTTCTTGGACGGTTCGCCGCAGGGGCGCGGCAAGAGGGCCTCACTTGCCCTGCCACACCGGCTTGCGCTTCTCGGCGAAAGCGGTGG
Source organism: Achromobacter sp. (assembly GCF_050285585.1). GTDB lineage: Bacteria > Pseudomonadota > Gammaproteobacteria > Burkholderiales > Burkholderiaceae_B > Achromobacter. The sequence continues at coordinate 318,738 of NZ_JBLZXF010000003.1, forward strand.
CGCCTTCCTTGGCGTCGGCCGACGAGAAAATGTGGGCGATCAGCGGACGCTGGCGGTCGAACATGCCTTCCTGCTCCCAGTCGCCCGACTGCGACACGATGCTCTTCGCGGTCTGCACGGCCAGCGGGCCGTTCTCGACGATGGCGCGCGCCAGCTCCAGGGCGCCGGCCAGCGCGCCGCCCGGCTCGGTCAGGCGATTGACCAGCCCAAAGGAATGGGCGCGCTCGGCGGTGAGCATCTCGCCGGTCAGGATGACCTCCATGGCGATATGGTACGGCAGGCGGCGCGGCAGGCGAAGCATGCCGCCGGCGCCCGCCACCAGGCCGCGCTTGACTTCGGGCAACCCGAACTTGGCGTTGCTGGCGGCCACGATCAGGTCGGAGGCCAGCGCCATTTCGCAGCCCCCGGCCAGCGCATAGCCTTCCACGGCGGCGATCAGCGGCTTCTTGGGCGGACGCTCGTTCAGGCCGGCAAAGCCGCGGCCTTCCACGTACGGACGCTGCCCCGACTTCGCGAAGGCCTTCAGATCCATGCCCGAGGAAAACGTGCCGCCTCCGCCCGTCAGGATGCCGATGCGGATGTCGTCGCGGCCGTCCAGTTGGTCCAGCGCGGCGGCCATGGCCTGCGCGGCCTCCAGATTGATGGCGTTCTTGGCTTCGGGACGGTTGATCGTAATGATCTGGATGCCGTCGGTGACTTCTACCTTGATCAGGTCGGACATGGGGCTGCTCCTTCCGGGTTTTATATAAGACTTGCTCAGACCGGAATCATACGACCAATGCGCAGCGGACGCTGGCGGCCGCGCCCGGTCAGTATATTCACCACCCCCGGCACGGCTGCCGCGACGCCCGGCGCCCTCGGGCCGAGGCCGTCGCACGGCGAAGGGGGGACGGAACGCCGCGCGCGCAAGCCCGCGCCGGTCAATATAGTTACCGCCTGCGCGCGGCCATGAAACAAGGCCCCTGGCCGCTCTTATAGTGACCCATACCCGCAACGCTTCCGTCACGAAGAGCCTTCCATGCCAGCAACAAGCCAACTGAACTACGTCAAGTCGCCCGCCGCCCGCGCAGAAGACAGCGCGAGCGCCATCGAAGAGACTGTGCGCGACATCATCGCGCAGGTGCGCGCCCGCGGCGACGCCGCGGTTCGCGAGTATTCCCTGAAATTCGACGGCAAGGAGACGCCCGCCCTGGAAGTGCCCCTGGAGGCGCGGCTGCAGGCCGTCGCCGACCTGGATGCGCAAACCCGCGCAGACACCGAATTCGCCATTGCGCGCGTGCGCGCTTTCGCCCAGGCCCAGCTGGCCACGGTCCTGCCCCTGGAGATCGAGACCTTGCCCGGGCTGCACCTGGGGCATCGCGTCATCCCGGTGCAGCGCATCGGCGCCTACGTGCCCGGAGGCCGCTACCCGATCCTGTCGGCGCCCGTCATGACCATTGTTCCCGCCAAGGTGGCCGGCTGCGAGGAAGTCATCGCCTGCCTGCCGCCTGGCGCCCATCCGGCCATGATCGCGGGCTGCCACCTGTCCGGCGCGGACCGCATCTTTCTCGTCGGCGGCGCCCAGGCCATCGCGGCCATGGCCTGCGGCACGGAATCCATCCCCGCGGTGGACAAGATCGTCGGCCCCGGCAACGCCTACGTCAACGAGGCCAAGCGCCAGGTGTTCGGCGAGGTGGGCATCGACCAGTTGGCCGGCCCCAGCGAGATCTTCGTGGTGGCTGACGAGACCGGCGATCCGGAGATGATCGCCACCGACCTGCTCGCGCAGGCGGAGCACGACGTGCGCACCCGGGTCGGCCTGATCACCACCAGCGCGGCGCTGGCCCACGCCACGCTGGGCGCGGTCGAACGCCAGCTCCAGGACCTGCCGACCGCTCCCGTGGCCGCCCGCGCCTGGGCCGACTATGGCGAAATCGTCCTGTGCGCGGACGAACAAGCCATGCTGGCCTATTCGGACCACGTCGCGGCCGAGCACTTGCAGGTCCACACCCGGGATCCGCACGCCACCGCCGCCCGCCTGCGCAACTACGGCTCGCTCTTCATCGGCACGCTGGCCAGCGTGGTGTATTCGGACAAGTGTTGCGGCACCAACCATACGCTGCCCACGATGCGCGCGGGCCGCTACACCGGCGGGCTGTGGGTAGGATCGTTCCTGAAGATCTGCACCCATCAGTGGCTCGACTCGCGTGGCGTGGCCGCCGTGGCGCCGCCCGCGGAACGCCAGAGCCGCACCGAAGGCATGGAAGGCCACCGCCGCGCGGCCGCGCTGCGCATGCAGTAACGCCGGCCTCGCCGCGCGGCCGCGGGCCCGCGGCGACGGCCCGTTCATACCTACACCAGACAAGGGGAAAACCATGAAACTTGGCATCGTCATCGGCGCGCTGGCGCTCGCGGGTTCCGCCCTCATCGCGCCCGCGCAGGCGCAGCAGGCCTATCCTTCCCGGCCGATCAAGCTGGTCGTGCCCTTCCCGCCGGGGGGCACCACCGACGTACTGGCCCGCAGCATCGCCGATCCGCTGGGCAAGCTGCTCAAACAGACCGTCGTCGTGGAGAACCGCAACGGCGCGGCCGGCCGGATCGGAAGCGAATACGTGATCCGTTCGGAGCCGGACGGCTATACCCTCGGCATCGCCACGGTGAGCTCCCACGCCGTGACGCCGGTGGTCTATGACAATATTTCGTACGACGTGACCCGCGACCTGGCGCCGATCACCAAGCTGGCCTCGGTGCCCAACGTCCTGACCATCGGGCCCTCGGTGCCTGCCCAGGACATGGCCTCTTTCATCAAGCTGCTCAAGGGCAAGCCCAACGCCTATACCTATGGATCCGCCGGCACCGGCTCCGAGGCCAATATGATGGGCGAGCTGTTCAAGCTCAGCACCGGCACGGAGATGATGCACGTGCCGTACCGTGGTTCCAGCCCCGCGCTGCAGGACGCGCTGGGCGGGCAGATCGCCGCGGTATTCGATAACCTGCCCTCGTCGCTGCCATTCATCCGCAACGGCGACCTGAAGGCGCTGGCCATCGCCTATCCTCAGCGCATCCCGGCCCTGCCGGACGTTCCCACCTTCGCCGAGGTCGGCATTCCTGAAGTCAACGACGCCTCGTGGTTCGGCCTGGTCGCCCCCAGGAACACGCCGCCGGCCATCGTGGATCAGCTGTACCAGGCGGTCGCGCAGGTGCTGGCCATGCCCGAGGTCAAGGAAAAGCTGGCGGGCTTCTCCGCCGTGCCGGTGGGCAATCCGCCGGCGGAGTTCGGCGCCCAGCTCAAGGCCGAGATCGACAAGCAGCGCGCAACGGCGCAACGCGCCCACATCAGCCTGAAATAATCGCCTGGGCCGCCATGGCCCGCCTTTCGGAGACCCGCCCATGCCCACCCGCTACCGTATCCTGGTGGGGCAGTTGTTCCAGGAAACGCACGGATTCACCCCGGTGACCACGCCTTTGTCCGCCTTCGAGATCGAGCGCGGCGAGGCCATGCTCAGCGCCAACGCCGCCGCCGACTCGGTGCTGGGCGGCATCCTGCGCACGCTGAAGGCGCATGGCTGCGCCGCCGTGCCCACGCTCGCCGCCAGGGCACGGCCGGGAGGCCGGGTCGAGGACGGCGCGTACGCGGAGCTGCGCGCCGGCATCCTGGAAACCGCGCGGGCCGGCGGCTTCGATGCCATCGCGCTCTGCCTGCATGGCTGCATGCAGACCGTGGACCTCGACAGCGCCGAGGCGGATCTGTTGACGGAGCTGCGCGCCGTCGTCGGTGCGGAAATGCCTATCGTGGCGGGCTTCGATCTGCATGCCCACGCCGTGCCCGCCCTGCTCTGCCAGCTGGATTTCGCCTCGGCCTACAAGACCAATCCGCATGCCGACGCCGCCGAAACCGGGATCCGGGTGGCCACGGAACTGCTGCGCATGCTGGACACGGGGCAGCGGCCCGCCGGAGTCAGCGTGCTGGTGCCGATGCTGACACGCGGCAACGACGAAACCGCGCGCGGGCCGCTCGCCGAACTCCACGCCCGGGCCCTGGCGGCCGCGCAGGCCGATGACGGCATCCTGGACGTCTCCATTTTCAACGTGAATCCCTTCATCGACGGCGCGGGCGTCGGGCAAACCGTCCTGGCCTACGGCCGGACCGCCGCCGCGCTGCCCCGCGCCCGCGCGCTCGCCGCCGATCTGGCGCAGACGCTGTGGGCCGGGCGGGACCGCTACGTCCACGACCTGCCGGACATCGATACGCTGCTGCTGCGCCACGAAGGCTCGGCCCGCAGGCTGGTCGTCGGCGATTTCGGCGACCGGGTCCTGGCGGGCGGGCCGGGAGACAGCCTGCACGTGCTGGAGCGCGCGCTGGCGCTGACCGGGCGGCGCGTCGCCGCCATCGTCACGGACCCTGAAGCGCTGCGCCTATGCCAGCAGGCCGGCGTCGGCGCCCGGGTGACGCTGCGGGCCGGCGGCCGCTACAGTTCCGCCTGCCGGCCCCTGGACGTATCGGGCCAGGTCGCGGCCCTGGGCAGCGGCACCTTCCGCAACCGCGGCGCCTTCATGCGGGGCGCCACGCTGCGGCTCGGGCCCCATGCCGTGCTCCGCAACCCGCGCTACGAACTGCTGATCACCCAGGACGCCGTCATGTCGCAAGATCCGGGATGCTATCTGGACGCGGGCATGGACCTCGACGCCACGGACCTGATCGTGGTGAAGTCGGGCTATCACTTCAAGCTCGCCTTTGCCGACATAGGCGAATGCGCCTGCGCGGAAACGCCCGGCCTGACCGGCTACCACCCCGACCAGTTGCCCTTCGACCGGGCCAGGCCGCTCTATCCGCTGGATACTTTTTCGTACCGTCCCCAAATCGTCGATCTCCGCCCCCCGCAGGCCCGGCTCGCCTGAGCGCGGTCCGTGTATCCTGCAAGCCGGAACGACCGCCGGTCCGGAGACCGGCCCGCAGGAGGAGACACGATGCCGAGAATCGGCGCAGACATAAGGGAATTACGCCGCCGCCGCGGCCTGGGCATACGCGAAGTGGCCCAGCGCTCGGGCGTCTCGCACGCTTCGATCTCGCTGATCGAACGCGACAAGATCAGTCCCTCCCTCGATACGCTGGCGGCCGTGCTGGACGCCCTGGGCACCACCATCGTGGGCTTTTTCTCGAACAGCCGGCTGCTGGTGGCCGAATCGCCCTTCTACACCCCCGAGGACCTGCCGGAAATCGGCAATCCGAACGCCATTTCCTACCGGATGATCGGCAGCCGCTTCGCCAACCGGGCCATGCTCATGATGCAGGAACGCTACCTGCCGGGGGCCGATACGGGCGAGTTGTTCAGCCACCCGGCCCAGGAGGCCGGCCTGGTGCTGTCCGGGGCCGTGGAAGTCACCGTGGGAGACAAGACCCGCGTGCTTCAGGCCGGCGATTCCTACTATTTCGACAGCCGGGTGCCCCATCGCTTCCGCAATGTCCACGACGGCCCCAGCGAAATCGTCAGCGCGGTGACTCCCCCCACCTATTAGGGGCCCGATCCGGCCCCGGGCTCCCCTTTGCGGGACGGGTCGCTCCGCGCCAGTTAAAATGCCAGGTTTCCCACGCCCAGGGCAAGCCCTGCCCGGCGGCCGAATTCCAAGAATCCTATGCTCACCTTTCAGCAAATCATCCTTACGCTCCAGGAATACTGGGACAAGCAGGGTTGCGCCCTGCTGCAGCCCTACGACATGGAAGTCGGCGCCGGCACCTCGCACACCGCCACGTTCCTGCGCGCGATCGGCCCGGAACCCTGGCGCGCGGCTTACGTGCAGCCCTCGCGCCGCCCCAAGGACGGGCGCTACGGCGAAAACCCCAACCGCCTGCAGCACTATTACCAATACCAGGTCGTGCTGAAGCCGGCGCCCCCGGAAATCCTTGACCTCTACATCGGTTCGCTCAAGGCGCTGGGCATCGACCCGGCCCAGCACGACATCCGCTTCGTCGAGGACGACTGGGAGAACCCCACGCTCGGCGCCTGGGGCCTGGGCTGGGAAGTCTGGCTGAACGGCATGGAAGTCACCCAGTTCACCTACTTCCAGCAAGTGGGCGGCCTGGACTGCACCCCGACCACCGGTGAAATCACCTACGGCCTGGAACGCCTGGCCATGTACCTCCAGGACGTGCAAAGCGTGTACGACCTGGTCTGGACCGAAGGCGCCAACGGCAACCGCGTGCTCTACCGCGACGTGTTCCACCAGAACGAGGTGGAGCAGTCCACCTACAACTTCGAGCATTCGTCCGCCGACATGCTGTTCTCGCACTTCAATGACTACGAAGCCGAGGCCAAGCGCCTGATGGACGTGCCGCTGGCGCTGCCGGCCTACGAGGCCGCGCTGAAGGCGGCCCATACCTTCAACATGCTGGACGCGCGCGGCGCGATCAGCGTCACCGAGCGCGCCGCGTACATCGGCCGCATCCGCAACCTGTCGCGCGCCGTCGCGCAGGCCTACTACGATTCCCGCGAACGACTGGGCTTTCCCATGCTGGGCCGCAACAAGGCCGCCGGGGAGGCAGCATAAATGACGACGAACATCCGCCCGCTGCTGGTCGAACTGCTGACCGAAGAACTTCCGCCCAAGGCCCTGCAAAAACTGGGCCAGGCCTTTGCCGAAGGCGTGCGCGCCACGCTGGAACGCCACGGCCTGCTGGCCGCCGGCTGCGCCGCCACCGCGTTTTCCACGCCGCGCCGCCTGGCCGTGCACCTGTCCGCCGTGCTGGCGCAGGCGCCCGACCAGCCCTATGCCGAAAAGCTGATGCCGGTGAAGATCGGCCTGGCCGAAGACGGCAGCGCCACTCCGGCGTTGCAGAAGAAACTGGCCGCCAAGGGCCTGGAGAATATCGACGTTTCCACGCTGGACCGCGAATCCGACGGCAAACAGGACTACCTGGTCGCGCGCGGCACCGCGCCGGGCGCCCAGCTGGCCGCCGGCCTGCAGGAAGGCATAGACGCCGCGATCGACGGCCTGCCCATTCCCAAGGTCATGCGCTATCAGCTGGCCGACGGCGTCACCACGGTCAAATTCGTGCGCCCGGCGCACGGCCTGGTCGCGCTCTTCGGCGCCGACGTGGTGCCGGTGTCGGCGCTGGGCCTCTCGGCCGGCCGCGAGACGCTGGGCCACCGCTTCATGAGCGCCGGCCCGGTATCGTTCGCCGACGCCGACGCCTATGCCGCCACCCTGGCCGAGCGCGGCAGCGTCGTGGCCTCGTTCGAGGGCCGCCGCGACGAAATCAAGCGCCAGCTGCTGGACCACGCCGGCCGCCTGTCCGCCACCCTGGGCGACGATCCGGAAGTGGCGGCGCTGCTGGACGAAGTCACCGCGCTGGTCGAGCACCCCACCGTTTACGTGGGCGAGTTCGAGGAGCAGTTCCTGCAAGTGCCGCAGGAATGCCTGATCCTGACCATGCGGCTCAACCAGAAGTACTTCCCGCTGTTCGATCCGGCCACCGGCCGCCTGACCCACCGCTTCCTGATCGTGAGCAACATGCGCACGGACGATCCGGTGAACATCGTCGAAGGCAACCAGCGCGTGGTGCGTCCCCGCCTGGCGGATGCGCAGTTCTTCTTCGAAACCGACCGCAAGACGCCGCTGGCCGCGCGCGTCGAACAGCTCGGGTCCATCGTCTACCACAACAAGCTGGGCACGCAGCTCGAGCGCGTGGAGCGCGTGCGCGCCATCGCCCGCGGCGTGGCCGGGCAGCTGGGCGGCGACGTATCCGCCGCCGACCGCGCCGCCCTGCTGGCCAAGGCCGACCTGGGCTCCAACATGGTCGGCGAGTTCCCGGAGCTGCAAGGCGTCATGGGCGCGTACTACGCGGCAGGGGACGGCGAACCCGACAGCGTCGTGCAGGCCCTGCGCAACCAGTACCGCAACCGTTACGACGCGCCCGTCACCCAGGAGTCGCTGACGGCCGCGGTGCTGTTCATCGCCGAGCGCGTCGAGACCCTGGTCGGCATCTGGGCGATCGGTCTGGCCCCCACCGGCGAGCGCGATCCCTTCGGCCTGCGCCGCGCCGCGCTGGGCCTGATCAGCGCCTTCGAGCAACTGGCCGCGGGCGGCTGGCTGAAGATCAGCCAGGACGGTCCGCTGTCGCTGGACGGCCTGCTGGACCTGGCGGCGGGCACCTTCCCGGCCGGCAAGATCCCGGCCGGCACGCTGGCCGAGGTCCGCGCCTTCATCTACGAGCGCTATCGCAACCAGTTGATCAATGAGTCCGACCGCAACGCGGTGGAAGCCGTCATCGCGCTGACCCCGCCCCTGCACCAGGTGGCCGAACGCGTGCGAGCGGCCGCCGCGTTCGCGCAACTGCCCGAAGCCGCCAGCCTGGCCGCCGCGAACAAGCGCATCGGCAACCTGCTCAAGAAGGCCGAAGGCGAGATCGGCGCGGTGAACGACGCCGCGCTGGCGGAGCCGGCCGAAAAGGCGCTGGCCGCCGCCGTATCGGCGCTGCGCCCGAAGGCCGAGGCGCAACTGGCCGCGGGCGACTTCGCCGGCAGCCTCACCACGCTGGCCCAGGTCCGCGAACCCGTGGACGCCTTCTTCGCCGACGTCATGGTCATGGCCGAAGACCCGGCCGTGCGCGCCAACCGGCTGGCCCTGCTGGGGCAGTTGCATGGCTTGATGAATCAGGTGGCAGACATTTCCAGGCTCGCACAGTGAAACTGATCATCCTCGACCGCGACGGCGTCATCAATCAGGACAGCGACGCCTTCGTCAAGAATCCCGACGAATGGATCGCCCTGCCCGGCAGTCTGCAGGCCATCGCCAGGCTCACGCAGGCCGGCTGGAGAGTGGTCGTCGCCACCAACCAGTCGGGGCTGGCGCGCGGCCTGTTCGACATGGACACGCTGACCGCCATCCACGCCAAGATGCGGCGCGAACTGGCCGCCGCCGGCGGCAGCATCGACGCCGTCTTCATGTGCCCGCACGGCCCGGACGACAACTGCACCTGCCGCAAGCCCCGGCCGGGCATGTTCGAACAGATCGGACACCGCTACGACGTGGACCTGGCCGGCGTGCCCGCGATCGGCGATTCTCTGCGCGATCTGCAGGCCTCGTCATCGGTCGGCTGCTCGCCCTGGCTGGTGCTGACCGGCAACGGCAAGAAGACGCTGGACAAGGGCGGCCTGCCCGAAAACACCCGCGTATGCGACGACCTGTCGGCCGTGGCCGACGCCCTGCTCCAGGACAGCTGACCCAATGGCCTGGCTACGTTCGCTGCTCTACCTCCTGTTCCTGTCCGTCACGGTCATCCCCTATGCCTTTGCCTGCATCCTGTGGGCGCCGCTGCCGCTGCATTGGCGCTACAAGCTGACGGTGGGCTGGCCGCGCCTGGCCATCTGGGGCGCGCGCGTGATCTGCGGCATCCGCTGGCAGGTCAAGGGCTGGGAAAACCTGCCCGACGGCCCCGCGGTGCTGCTGTCCAAGCACCAGTCGGCCTGGGAAACGCTGTTCTTTCCCGCCTACATGCCCCGCGAAGTCTGCTTCGTCTACAAAAAGGAACTGCACATGGTGCCGTTCTTCGGGTGGGGCCTGGCGCTGCTGCGCATGATCGCGATCGACCGTTCGAAAGGCCGCGATGCCTTCGAGCAGGTCGTCAAGCAAGGCCAGACCCGTCTGGACGAAGGCCGCTGGCCCCTGCTGTTCCCCGAGGGCACCCGGGTCGCGCCGGGCAAGGTCGCCCGCTACAAGATGGGCGGCGCGCTGCTGGCGTCCCGCACCGGCGCCGCCGTCATTCCCGTCGCGCACAACGCCGGTGAGTGCTGGCGGCGCAACGCTTTCGTGAAACACCCGGGCCTGATCACCCTGTCCATCGGTCCCGCGATAGAATCCAAGGGACTCTCCCCCGAGGAACTGAACCAGAAGGTTCAGGACTGGATCGAAGGGGAAATGCGGCGTCTCAATCCTGAAAGGTATGTCCAGCCCTGACCAGCTCGAACTCCTGTTCGACGTGCAGCCAAACGGCGCGCCCGCCGGCGCGCCGCCGCCGGGCGGCGCTCCCAGTGCGTCCCCGCTTCAGCCTACGCCTCCCAAGCCGCTCTACCCCGACGCTCCGCCGCCCTCCGGCCCCGCCGGCGAGCCGCTGCTGACGCTCTCCCCCAACGCCTCGTCGCGCGTCCCCACGCCCTGCCCCGACCCGCTGCCGCCCGGCGCTCGCTGGCGCGAAGTCCCGACCGAGCAGCAGCCCATCGGCTTCGTGCTCTTGCGCTCGCGGCGCCGCAGCATCGGTTTCGTGGTCACGGACGACGGCTTGCGCGTCACCGCCCCCAACTGGGTCACGCTGGCGCAGATCGACGACGCGGTCCGGGAAAAATCCCGCTGGATCCTGGCCAAGCTGCGCGAATGGCATGCCCGCAAGCGGCAGCTGGCCATGGCGCATACGCGCTGGCAGCCCGGCGGCGAACTGCCCTACCTGGGCAAGCGCATCGTGATCGGCGTGAGCGGCGACAGCCGCCAGGCCTATCTGTCCGGCGACGCGGAAGCTCCCGAGGACGGCGATACGCTGTGGCTGGCGCTGCCCTCCTCGGCCGACCAGGGCCGAATCCGCGACTCCGCGCAAGCCTGGCTGCAACAGCGCGCCGGCGCCTGGTTCGGCGCCCGCCTTGCCCATTTCCTGCAGATCAGCGGGCTGAAGATCCGCCGCTGGCGCCTGTCGTCGGCGGCCACGCGCTGGGGCTCCTGCACCAGCGACGGCAACATCATGCTGAACTGGCGCCTGATCCATTTCGCGCCCGCCATCATCGATTACGTCATCGCGCATGAGCTTGCCCATCTGCGCGAAATGAACCACAGTCAGGATTTCTGGCGCGAAGTGGGGCAGATCCTGCCTGGCTTCGAAGACGCCAAGAACATCCTGCGGCGTCACGACCCCGCTTCCCTGCCTCAATTCTGAGACGGTTTGGTGCCTGTTCCACGAAAGGAGCTTTGAAATGTTGCTGCTGATTCCGGGCCCGGTCACGACCGACGCGCGGGTGAAGGCCGCCATGGCGCAGGACTACGCGCCCTGGGACAACGATTTCCGCCAGGCCTACCGGCAGGTCTGCGATAGCGTGCTGCGCGTGGCGCAAGCCTCGTCCGACGAGCACGCCGCGCTGGCGCTGCCCGGCTGCGGGCACTTCGCCGTCGAAGCCGCGATCCGCACCTTCGTGCCGGCGGGCGGCAGGCTGCTCGCCCCTTCCACCGGCGCCTACGCCTCCCGCCTGCAGAAGCTGGCTGCCGACGCCGGCAGGATCGCCGTGCCCCTGCCCGTGGGCGCGACCGAGCGGCTGGACCCGCAAGCCGTGGCCGCCGCGCTGGAGCGCGACCCCACGCTGACGCACCTGGCGGTGGTCTACAGCGAGACCGGCAGCGGCATCTGCCACGACGTGCCCGAACTGGCGCGCGTTGCGCATGCGCTGGGCCGCCGCGTCATCGTCGACGCGGTTTCCGCCTTCGGCGCGCTGCCGCTGGAGCTGCGCGACCTCCCCGCCGTGGATGCCGTGGTGCTGACGGCCAACAAGTGCCTCGAAGGCCTGCCGGGCGCCGCCTTCGTCGTGGCCCGGCGCGACCGCCTGGAGGCCGCAAGCGGCAACGCCGGCAGCTGGTCGCTGGACCTGTCCGACATCTACCAGCACACCTTGCAACCCAATGCCGGCCCGCGCTTCACGCCGCCCGCGCCCACGCTGGCCGCGCTGGCCGTCGCCCTGGCGCTGTATCATGAGGAAGGCCGCGAAGCCCGCCTGGCGCGCTACACCGCGAACATGCGCACGCTGTACGACGGCATCGGCGCGCTGGGCCTGGTACCGTACCTGCCGCCCGCCCTGCAAGGCCCCATCGTCGTCAACGTCCGGGCTCCGGATGCGCCGACCTGGAACCTGCAGCTGTTCGTCGATGCGCTCAAGCGCCGCGGCTACGTGCTCAGCAACTTCTACAACACCGAACAACCCACGTTCCGGGTCGGCTGCATCGGCGCGTTCGGCCCCGACCGGATGCGCCAGGCCGTCGACGCCATGGGCGCCGCGCTGGGCGATATCGGCATCAACCGGGAACCCGCCGCGAGCGGCGGGTTCTTCCCGCTCCCCCTCACCGCTTAAGGAAGACATCCATGCGTATGCTCCACACCATGCTGCGAGTCGGCAACCTCGACAAGTCCATCGACTTCTACACCAACGTGCTCGGCATGCGCGTCCTGCGCCGCAAGGACTATCCCGACGGCAAGTTCACGCTGGCTTTCGTGGGCTACCAGGACGAATCCGAAGGCGCCGTCATCGAGCTGACCCACAACTGGGACACGGAAAAATACGACCTGGGCACCGGCTACGGCCACATTGCCCTGGAAGTCGACAATGCCTACGAAGCCTGTGACAAGGTCAAGGAAAAAGGCGGCAAGGTCACCCGCGAAGCCGGCCCGATGAAGCATGGCAAGACGGTCATCGCGTTCGTCGAAGACCCGGACGGCTACAAGATCGAATTCATCGAAAAGAAAGGCCGCGAAGACTGAGACCGGGGAAATCATGATCCACCCCATCCTGAAAATGGGCGACCCGCGGCTGCTGCGAGTGGCCGCGCCCGTCGAGCGCTTCGACACGCCCGAGTTGCACGCGCTGATCGACGACATGTTCGAAACGATGGCGGCCGCCCATGGGGTCGGACTGGCCGCGCCGCAGATCGGCATGGATCTGCAACTGGTGATCTTCGGTTTCGACCGCAACGAACGCTACCCCGACGCGCCGCCCGTGCCGCAGACCATCCTGTGCAATCCCGTCATCACGCCGCTGTCGGACGAGATGGAGGATGGCTGGGAAGGCTGCCTGTCGGTGCCGGGCCTGCGCGGTCTGGTGCCGCGCTACCGCCATATCCGCTACAGCGGGCGCGACCCTTACGGCCAGCGCATCGAACGGGAAGCCGAAGGTTTCCACGCCCGCGTGGTGCAGCACGAGTGCGACCACCTGATCGGCCGACTGTACCCGTCCCGCATCCAGGACTTCTCGAAGTTCGGCTACACCGAGATCCTGTTTCCGGACATGGATCCCAACCAGGACGACTAGTCCCCCCGGTCAGGCTCCGTCCTCGCCGCGATGCGCCGCCTCCGGCCTCGCGGCGGACGGCGACAGGTCTTCGGGCGCGAAATCATCCACCTGCAGGACCTGCGACACGATCGTCTCGGCTTCCTCGAACGCCGCCGCCTGCGCGTCCGTGATCGCGCCGCGCCGATGCGCCTCGCGCCAGTCGCGCACGCCTGATTGATGCAGACGGTCGCGCAACGGCTGCACCGCGTCGGCCAGCGCGAAGGCGCGGGTCAACAGACCCACCGGATCGCTGCCCGAATGAGGATCGCCCGGATCCCGGTGCAGGTCCGCGGCCAGCCGGGCATGCGTGGGCGACGGCTTGAGCAGCAGCTCGGCGCATTCGCGGGTCAGGGCGTCGCTCGGCCCCCTGGCCAGGCGCAGCGGCAGGATGGCCGCTCGCAGGCCCCACGACAGCACGCGGCCCGGCAGATTGCGCAGCACCTGGTCCATGCTTTTCTCGATGGCGGCGTAGCCCTGCTCAAGGCACCAATGCACCAGCGGCAGGTCATCGTGCCGGCGGCCTTCGTCCTCCCAGCGCTTCAGCACGGCGGACAGCAGGTACAGCTGCGACAGGATGTCCCCCAGCCGCGCCGAGATCATTTCGCGGCGCTTCAAGGCCCCGCCAAGCTGCGCCAGCGTTGCGTCCGCGAGCAAGGCAAAGCCCGACGCATAGCGGCTCAACCGCCGGTAGTGCCCTGCCGTCGGCCCCGAAGCCGGGGCTGGCGCCAGCATCCCTGCGGTCCAGGCCCGGCCGATGGCGCGCAAGGCGTTGATCCCGGCGTGGCGCAGATGCCGCCAGAATACGTCGTGGAAAACGGCGATGCCGCGTTCTTCGTCGGGATTGCCCAGCGCCAGGATTTCCGGCATCAGGTAGGGATGGGCGCGGATCGCGCCCTGGCCGAAGATGATCAGGTTGCGCGTCAGGATGTTGGCGCCCTCGACCGTGATGGCGATGGGCACGGCGCGGTACAGCGCGCCCAGGTAGTTGCTGGGGCCGTCGATGACGGCGCGGCCCGCATGGATGTCCATGGCGTCGTTGACCGAACTGCGCATGCGTTCGGTGGCGTGGTACTTCATGATGCCGGAGACCACCGCCGGCTTCACGTCCTGGTTCAGCGCGGCGCAGGTCAGGCGCCTGGCGGCCTCCACCAGATAGGCGTTGCCCGCCAGGCTGGCCAGGCGTTCCTGCACGCCTTCGAACTTGCCCACCGGTATGCCGAATTGCTCGCGCACGCGCGCGTACATGCCCGTGGTGTGCGCGCACATCACGGCGGCGGCGGCCGACAGCGACGGCAGCGAAATACCCCGGCCCGCCGCCAGCGCGCTCATCAGCATCTGCCAGCCGTGGCCCGCGCGCTCGGCGCCGCCGATCAGCGCGTCCAGGGGCACGAACACGTCGCGCCCGCGGTTGGGGCCGTTCTGGAAGACCTGCATGGCCGGAAGGTGGCGGCGGCCGATTTCCACGCCCGGCGCCTCGGTCGGCACCAGGGCGACTGAAATGCCGATGTCCTTGGGGCCGCCCAGGATGCCGTCCGGATCCGACATCTTGAAGGCCAGGCCCAGCACGGTCGCCACGGGCCCCAGCGTGATGTAGCGCTTGTGCCAGTTCAGCCGGATCCCGATCAGTTCGCGGCCGTCCACCACCTGCCGGCATACGACGCCCGTGTCCACCATGGATGCCGCATCCGAGCCCGCCTCGGGGCTGGTGAGGCCGAAACACGGCACCTCGCTGCCGTCGGCCAGCCGGGGCAGCCAGTAATCGCGTTGCGCGGGCGTGCCGAACTGCATCAGCAATTCGCCCGGGCCCAGCGAGTTGGGCACCATGACCGTGACGCCGGCCGTGATGGAATAGGCCGAAATGCGGCGCACGACTTCGGAATGCGCATAGGGAGAGAACCCGAGCCCGCCGTAGCGCCGCGGAATGATCATGCCGAAGAAGCGTTCCGCCTTCAGGAAGGTCCAGACCTCGGGCGGCAGGTCGCGCCGGTTCCAGGTGATGTCCCACTCGTCCAGCATGGCGCACAGGCGGGCCACCGGGCCGTCGATGAAGCGCTGCTCTTCCGGCGTCAGCACCGCGGCGGGCACGGCGAGCAGCTTGCGCCAGTCGGGGTTGCCTGTGAACAGGTCGGCGTCCCACCAGGTGTCGCCGGCTTCGATGGCCTCGCGCTCGGTGGCCGACATCGCCGGCAGCGCATTGCGCGCCCAGCGATACGCGGGTTCCGAGATGCGGCGCCGGCGCCAGGCATTGAAATCCATGAGTGTCTCTCACTGTTATGTGTTATCGCTCTGCGACCAAAGTACCAGAATTGGCGAGCCCGGGCCAAGCTGCGGCTTGCCGGGATGCGACAATGGGCGGCGCAACGAATCGCTATCCGGGCACTTTCCGCATGCTGAACAAACTCTGGCTGGGCTTCTTTCTTACCGCGGCCGCGGCCGCGCTGTACCGCTGGCTTGCCATGGGCGACCCCGAGGTCTTCCGCCTGATGGTGGCCAGCCTGTTCGACATGGCTCGCGTGTCCGTGGAAGTGATGGTGCTGCTGTTCGGCACCCTGACCCTGTGGCTGGGCTTCCTGCGCATCGCCGAAGGCGCCGGCCTGGTGGAAAAGCTGGCGCAGATACTGGGCCCGCTGTTCGCGCGCCTGATGCCCGAGGTGCCGCGCAACCATCCCGCCATCGGCCTGATCACGCTGAACTTCGCCGCCAATGGCCTCGGGCTGGACAATGCCGCCACGCCGATCGGGCTGCGCGCCATGCGCGAATTGCAATCCCTGAACCCCACGCCCGAAACCGCCACCAACGCACAGATTCTCTTTCTGGTGCTGAACGCCTCGTCGCTGACCTTGCTGCCGGTCACGCTGTTCATGTTCCGGGCGCAGCAGGGCGCGGCGGACCCGACGCTGGTGTTCCTGCCGATCCTGCTGGCCACCAGCGCCTCGACCCTGGCCGGCTTTCTTGCGGTGGCGGCCTGCCAGCGCCTGCGCCTGGCGGACCCCGTCGTCATGCTCTGGCTGGGCGGCGCGGCCCTGCTGATGGGAGGCTTCATGGCGCTGCTGGCGGGCATGTCCGCCGCCGCCATTGCTTCGCTGTCTTCGTTGATGGGCAACCTGAGCCTGTTCGGCATCCTGATCGCATTCCTGATCGCCGGCGCCTGGAAAAAAGTGCCGGTCTACGAGGCCTTCATCGAAGGCGCCAAGGAAGGCTTCGACATCGCCAAGAGCCTGCTGCCCTACCTGGTGGCCATGTTGTGCGCCGTCGGCGTGCTGCGCGCGTCCGGCGCGCTCGACTTCCTGCTCGACGGCATCCGCTGGATGGCCCACCACGCGGGCTGGGACACGCGCTTCGTGGACGCCCTGCCCACCGCCCTGGTCAAGCCCTTCTCGGGCAGCGCCGCCCGCGCCATGATGCTGGAGACGATGACGCATTTCGGCGTGGACAGTTTCCCCGCGCTGCTCTCTGCCGTCGTCCAGGGCAGCACCGAAACCACCTTTTACGTGCTGGCGGTGTATTTCGGATCGGTCGGGATCCTGCGCGCGCGCCACGCCGTGGGCTGCGCCCTGATCGCCGACCTGGCCGGCGTGATGGCGGCCATCGGCGTGTGCTACTGGTTCTTCGGCTGAGGCCCGCGGCCGGGATCGCGCCCCGGCCGCCGCGGCGTCAGTCCACCAGCAGGATCTTCATGCCGTTGGTGCCGCCGCTATCGCGGTAGAAATCGCCCTTCGTCAGGATCACCCAGTCGCCGGTCTGCACCAGGCTGCGGCGGCGCAGTTCGTCGATGGCGGCGTTGCTCAGATCGGCGGGCTCGTAGTCCGACGGCGCGAACGGGATGGTGTAGACGCCGCGGAACATCGCCACCCGGTTCTGCGTGACGCTGTGCGGGCTATAGCAGTAGATCGGCACGCCCGAGCGGATGCGCGACATGATCAGCGGCGTATGGCCGCTTTCGGTCAGCGAAATGATCGCCTTCACGCCCGGGAAATGGTTGGCCGCGTACATGGCGGCCAACGCGATGGTCTCGTCGCAGCGGGAGAAGGTCTCGCCCAGGCGGTGGTGCGACTTCGTCGAAGTGGGGTGTTTTTCGGCCCCCAGGCACACACGCGCCATGGCCTGTACCGTTTCCACCGGGTACTGCCCCGATGCGCTCTCCGCCGACAGCATGACGGCATCGGTGTAATCCAGCACCGCGTTGGCCACGTCGGACACTTCGGCCCGCGTCGGCATGGGGCTGGAGATCATGGACTCCATCATCTGCGTCGCGGTGATGACGACCTTGTTCAGGGTGCGCGCATGCTGGATGATGCGCTTCTGGATGCCCACCAGCTCGGCGTCGCCCACTTCCACGCCCAGGTCGCCGCGCGCGACCATCACGCCATCGCTCGCGCGAATCAGCGCGTCCAGCGCTTCGTCGTCCGCCACGGCTTCCGCGCGCTCGATCTTGGCGATGATCCACGCCTGGCTGCCCGCCGCCGCCAGCAGCGTGCGGGCCTCGTCGATATCGCTGCCATAGCGCGGGAACGACACCGCCACGTAGTCCAGTTCCATTTCGGCCGCCAGCTTGATGTCGACCCTGTCCTTGTCGGTCAGGCTGGGCGCCGACAGGCCGCCGCCGCGCCGGTTGATGCCCTTGTTGTTCGACAGCGGGCCGCCCACGGTCACGGTGGTGTGGACCTCGTCGCCTTCGACGCGGTCCACCACCAGCACCACGCGGCCGTCGTCGAGCAACAGCTCGTCGCCCACGCGGCAGTCCTGCACCAGCTCGGGGTAGTCGATGCCCACGATACTGCTCGTGCCGGCCTCCTTGGGATGCACGCGCGACAGCGTGAAGGGCTGGCCCGCCTGCAACTGGACCTGTTTGTCCGTGAAGCGCGCAATGCGGATCTTGGGTCCTTGCAGGTCGCCCATGATGGCCACGAAGCGCCCTTGCCTGGCGGCGATCTCGCGCACCAGCCGGGCGCGCGCGCGATGGTCATCCGCGCTGCCGTGCGAGAAGTTCAGGCGGGCGACGTCCAGGCCCGCGCGGATCATCGCTTCGATGCGCTCGGGCGTCGAAGTCGAGGGTCCCAGGGTGGCGACAATTTTGGTGCGGCGCAATACGGGCATGACGATCCACTCTCGCTAAAACGACGGAAGCGTTATGGTACGCCGCCCGCGCACGCCCGGGTATCATGGGCATCCAGCCATCCCTCAACCAACCCGTTCGAATCCGTGAAAATCGTCATCGCTCCCGACTCTTTCAAAGAAAGCGTTTCCGCGCCCGACGCGGCCGCGGCCATTGCGCGCGGCGTCAAGGCCGCCTTCCCCGGCGCCCATACGGTGTGCATCCCGATGGCCGACGGCGGCGAAGGCACGGTCGAGGCCGTGCTGGCGGCAACCGGCGGCAAGGCGCGGCAGCTGACGGTGAACGATGCGCTGGGCTACAAGGTCGACGCGGCCTGGGGCCTGCTGGAGGATGGCACGGCGGTGATCGAAATGGCCGCGGCGGCCGGCCTGGAGCTGATCCCCCCCGCCCGGCGCGATCCGATGCGCGCCAGCAGCCACGGCGTGGGCGAGCTGATGCTCGCCGCCTTGAACGCAGGCGCCAAGCGCATCATGCTGGGCCTCGGCGGGTCGGCCACCAACGACGCCGGCGCCGGCATGCTGACGGCGTTGGGGGTGCGCCTGCTCGACGCGGACGGGCGCAGCCTGCCTCCCGGCGGCGGCGCGCTCGGGAAACTGGCCAGCATCGACGCCAGCGGGCTGGACCCGCGTCTGGCGAGCCTGCCCATCGATATCGCTTCGGACGTGGACAACCCGTTATGCGGTCCGCAAGGCGCGTCGCATGTCTTCGGCCCGCAAAAGGGCGCCACGCCGGAACAGGTGCTGGCCCTGGACCAGATGCTGGCGAATTTCGCCGACGTGTGCGCGAAGCACCTGGGCGCGGACCACCGCCATGAACCCGGCGCAGGGGCGGCCGGCGGGCTGGGTTTCGCGGCCAAGGCCTTCCTGAACGCCCGCTTCCGGCCCGGCGTGGAGATCGTGGCGGAGCTTGGCGGCCTGGCCAAGGCCGTCGAAGGCGCCGCGCTGGTCTTCACCGGCGAAGGCCGCATGGATGCGCAGACCCTGCGCGGCAAGACGCCCGCCGGCGTCGCGAAAATCGCGCAGCGCGCGGGCGTGCCCGTGGTGGCGCTGGCCGGCTCGCTGGGCGACGGCTATGAAGCGCTGCATGCGGGCGGCATCAGCGCCGCATTCAGCCTGGCGCCCGGCCCGATTACGCTGCAACAGGCCCTGGCGGACGCCGAGAAATTGCTGAGCGATCGCGCCCGCGACGTCATGCAGCTCTGGATGGCGGCGCAAAAGCGCATGCTGTAGGAACCGAAAAGCCCGCTGACGCGGGGCTCAGCCGGCCTGCAGGACGCCGGCGTCGACGAGCGCGTCGGACAGGCGGATATACCGGTCCACCGAAATGTCCTCGGCACGCGCGGTGGGCGGGATGTCCAGTGCCTCCCAAGGCACCTGCGGGGCCCAGTCGGCCAGAACGCGGCGCAGCATCTTGCGCCGCTGCGAGAATGCGCGCGCCACGACCGTCTCGAACGCGCGCTCGCTGGCCGGGCGCAGGCGCTCGGCCGGCAAGGGCACCATACGCACGATCGCGGACACCACCTTGGGCGGCGGATCGAAGGCTTCGGGCGGCACGTCGAAAAGCTTGTGCATGCGGTAGCGCGATTGCAGCATCACCGAAAGCCGGCTGAAGTCGCCCGAGCCCGGCTGCGCCACCATGCGGTCGATCACCTCCCGCTGCAGCATGAAATGCTGGTCGCGGATATGGTCGGCCCATGTCATCAGATGGAACAGCAAGGGGCTGGAGATGTTGTAGGGCAGGTTGCCCACGACCCTCAGCCCGCCGCCGAACCGGGAAAAATCCACGGTCAGCGCGTCCGCCTCGACCACGGTCAGGCGGCTTTCGTCGAACTGCTTGCGCAGGCGGGCGGCCAGATCGCGGTCGATCTCGACCGCGGTCAGGTGATCCAGGCGCTCGAGCAGCGGGCGGGTCAGCGCGGACAGGCCCGGCCCGATCTCGACCACGACGTCGTCGCGGGCGGGGGCAACCGCCCGGACGATCGACTCGACGACGCTTTCGTCGGTCAGGAAGTTCTGGCCGAAGCGCTTGCGCGCCTGGTGTTGAGACATGTAAAGCCCGTAATGCGTTTAGCGGTTGTTCTGCTGGATCTTCTGCTGCTTTTCCAGGCGGTTGTCCACATACGCCTGCGCGCGCAGCTGCTCCAGCCAATCCTCGAAGGCCGGCTGGGCGCGGCGTTCGAACAGCGTCTGGCGGGCCTTCATGCGCGCCATGTCGTCGGAGGCGTCATGCTGGCGGCGCTCTTCCACCTGGATCAGGTGCCAGCCGAAAGGCGACTGCACCGGCTGGCTGATCTCGCCCGGCTGCAACGCGTTCATGGCGGCCTCGAACGGCGGCACGGTTTCGCCCGGGTTCAGCCATCCCAGTTCGCCGCCTTGCGGGGCGGTTGCGTCCTGCGAGTACTGGCGGGCCATGTCCTCGAACTTGGCCCCGCCGCTCACCAGCCGCTGGCGCACCTGTTCCAGGCGCTGGCGGGCCAGGTCATCGCTCATGACGGTGGAGGTCTTGATCAGGATGTGGCGCGCGCGGGTCTGCACGACCTCCACCGGCCCCTGCTGCGCCTGCGGCGCGCGCGCGGCGGGCTGCGGCGCGGGCGCCGGGGCAGGCGCCGGAGCGCGGGCCGTGCGGTTGGGCGCGGGCTGCGCCGTTCCGCGGTCCATCACTTTGACGATGTGGAAGCCGTTGCCGCTCTGGATCAGGCCGCTGACCTGCCCTTTCTGCAGACCGCTGATGGCCTTCACGAACAGGTCGGGCCAGCCGTCCAGCGGACGCACGCCCATGACGCCGCCCTGCAGGGCCTCGGGGCCGTCCGAAGCGGCCGCGGCCAGGCTGGCGAAATCGTCGCCGCGCTTGGCTTGCGCCAGCAGGCCCTCGGCCTTCTTGCGCAGCACGGCCAGTTGCTCGGGCGACGACCCTTCGGGCACGCGCACCAGGATCTGGGCCAGGGCATAAAGCATCGGCCCCGCCGGCGCGGCCGCCTGTTCAGGCGCGGGTTGCGGCTGGGCCTGCGGCTGCGGCTGCGCGGCCGGCGCGGCGGCGAATGCCGGATTGCGCCGCTGGTCCTTCAGGAATGCGTCGACTTCGGCATCGGAAATGACGATGGTGGAGTCCACCGCGCGCTGGCGCAGGCGATCCGTGCGGATCTCGTCGCGCAGCGACTTGCGATAGGCATCCCAGGAGGTGCCGGATTTCTCGATTTCCTGGCGCAGCTGGGCCACGCTGATCTTGTTGCGGCCGGCGATGGTCTGGATAGCCATGTCGACCTGAGCGTCGTCCACGCGGATGCCCATGCGGTCCGCCTCGTGGCGCTGCACGCGCTCCATGATCAGGCGCTGCAGCACCTGATGCTGGAGGGTCTGGTCGTCGGGCACCTGGATGCCGCGAGACTTCAGTTCGCCCGCGATGCGCTGGGAAGCATCGCGCAGCTCGCGCAGCGTGATCACGTCCTTGTCGACGACGGCGGCGATTCCGTCCACGAATTGCTCGCCCTGCGGGGCAGGAGCGGCATCCTTCTGCGCGGGCGAGGCCTTCGCGCCCTTCTGTGCGGAAGCGGCCTTGGCGCCGTTGTTCGAGCCCTTGCCGTTCTGCTCGGCCGCATACGCGGCAGGCAAGCCGGCGCACACGGCCAGCAGCAACGCATTGCGGGAGAGGCGGCGCAAAGAGTGCAACCTACGCATCATTCATACCTTTCAAATGTGGTCCCGGCAGGCACGGGCGGAGTAACGCGCGAGTAGCCGGGGATACTTCTGTTCAGCAGGTTCATCGGGTCGGTTCCCAGGGAACCCAGGCCGGTCAGCTCAAGCTGCAGGAACACTGCGGAGTTGGCGTCCGTCGCCGAAACGGCGTAACGCTGGTAGACCACGCGGCCCACCCAGCAGCAGTCCCCTTTGTACTCCAGGCCGGCGATGGCCTGCGTCACGCGCGGGGATTCCGTCGTGTTGGCGACCGTGCTGGAGGGCCCCGAACGCAAGGAGTAGTCGATACGGCCCACGCCGTACCAGCGCTTGCTGAACGGCCACTGGAGCGCCAGACTGACCTGGTTCTGGCCCTGCGGCTGGTAGGCGACGCCGGGTTGCGGATCGCGCTGGTAGCGGTAGGACAGCGCCACCGTGGTCAGGCGCTGGGGCGTCCAGCGCGCGCTCACCAGCCCGCGCGACCAGTTGTTGTCGTACGGGTTGTATTGCGCCGCGATCTCGGTGGAGAGGGTGTCGGTCAGGGCCGCGCTGGCGCCCACCAGAAAATCGGAGCGCACGTTCTCGCGCGGCGTCTCGCCGGGCAGCGTGACCTTCTGGTCCGCGAAATACAACCGCTGCGCCACGGCCAGCGACATGCGCTCGAAACCGGTGTTGGCGTCCAGCCAGCGCGTGGTCAGCGCGGCCGTGAGCTGGTTCGCGTTCGAGATGCGGTCCCAGCCGCCGGTGTAGATGTTTTCCTCGAAGGCCTGGGAAAAGCTGAAGTCCGCCAGCGAGGTGTCGTAGACGGGCAGCTTGGACTGGTCGCGGTACGGCACGTACAGGTAGTACAGGCGCGGTTCCAGGGTCTGCGTCGAGGCCTTGCCGAACAGCGAGGTATCGCGCTCGAAGATCAGGCCCGCGTCCAGGGACATGATGGGCACCGTGCGCGACTGCGACTGCGGATAGCCGAAGGAGGTGCCGGCGTTCGGCGTGTTGGCATTGAGGCCCAGCCAATCGCGGCCGTACCAGTTGGTCTGGTATTGCGTGTAGTTCACGCCGGCCTTGGGGATGATAAACCAGCCCGGCCTTACGATCGGATAGGAAACGGTCGGATAGCTTTGGAGACGATCGCCCTGCGGCCCCTGGCGGGCGCCCCCCACCGTGGGAATGCTGAAACGCACGGCGGTGGAAGTCCAATCGACGTCGAAGCCGCCCCAGTCGTAGCGCGCGCCGCGCAGGTAGAGCTCAGGCACCTTGTCGTACGGCGGCACCAGCGGCGCGTCGGGATCCTGCAAAGTCTGATACTTGTAGACCTGTGCGTATGCGCTCCAGTACTTGGAGCCCCAGCCCACTCGCGCGCGCTGCGGCAGATAAGTGGTGGACGCCTGGTTCAAGCCCAGCTGGGAAATATCGCGGAAGTAATCGTCGTCCGAAACCTTGGCTACGTCCCAGTCCGCGTAGAACCCATGGGAAAGTATCTGCTGGTGGCGCCACCAGTACATCCAGCGGTCCTCGCCCGTGACGTTGTCATTGGGCAGGTAGGTACCATTCAGCGTGCCACTATAGCTCGACCCCAGATAGCGGAACTCGCCACCCAATTGCAGCCCGCGCTTGGAGAAATAGCGCGGCTGTATGGTCATGTCGTAATTGGGCGCCAGGTTCAGGTAGTACGGCAGCGAAAGGTCGAAGCCGCCCTGGCTGGTGGTGCCGTAGGTCGGCATCAGGAAACCCGATTTCCGTTCCTTCTTGACCGGAAAGGTCATGTAGGGCGACGCCAGGATCGGGACATCCTTGAAGTACAGCACGCCATTGCGCGCCACGCCTTCGTTCTCGTCGAAATCGACGTCGACGGTATTGGCCTTGATGTACCAGGACGGCGTCTCGCAGGAGCAGCCGCTATAAGTCACCGTATGCAGCCGCATCTGCGACTTGCTGAAGATGTCGGCGTGTTCGGCCACCGCGAAGCCGCCCGTGGCGCCCATCCAGAAATTGGGCTTTTCGACTTCGCCCGAATACTTGTCCACATTGAACTTGGCGTTCGGCCCCGTCACCAGGGTGCCGTCGCGCATCATGCGCGCATTGCCCTGGACGTCGACTTCGCCCGTGTCCTTGCGGTAATTGATGCGGTCGCCCTTGATCACGCCGTCGATGCGGCGCACCTGCGCATTGCCGGACAGGGTCAGGTCGGAATCGGGATCGCCCTCGATCGTGTCGGCTTCCATGAAGGCGGGGATGTTGTCGTCCGGCAGGCGATGCATCCGCAAGCCCGGCGATGTGCGCAGCACCGGCGCTTCCGTGGCCGACGAGGCGGCGGGAACGGTGCCCTGGCTGCCTTGAGCCTGGACGGCTCCGGCGGCCATGCTGACAGCAGAGAGGATCAACCACCGAACCTTGCGCACGAGTGAAAACAGCCCTTTTTGACGATGGGGAAACCCGACACCGGCACCCACGAAGGGCCAATGCTAACGGAAACGAGCCGGTATTATAGAGAAGCCGCGCCACAGGCCCAGCCTTAAGTGCGAACGACACAATTTTCTGCAATATTGCCCTACCGACACGGATCTTCCTTGAAAAACGACCACGACCCCCGCCTGGAGCAGATCCGCAACTGGCTCGCCGGCCTGCCCGCCGCCCTGAATCTCGCCGTGGATACGCTGCGCCCGGCGTCGTCCGACGCCAGTTTCCGGCGCTATTTCCGGCTCGACGCCGGCGAGCGGACCCTGATCGTCATGGACGCCCCCCCGGCCCACGAAGACACCCGCCCGTTCCTGCAGGTGGGTCAGCTGCTGGCGGATGCCGGCCTGAACGTGCCCGTCGTGGTCGAAAAGGACCAGGACCAGGGCCTGCTGCTGCTGACCGACCTGGGCGAGCAGACCTATTACCAACGCATCCAGGCCGGGCTGACGGACGGCGAGCTCCAGGCCCTGTACCGCGACGCCATCGCCGCGCTGGTCCGGCTGCAGCAGGCGTCCACCGCGGGCCTGGCCACCTACGACACGGCGCGGCTGGCCGACGAACTGAAACTGTTCCCCGAGTGGTACGTGGGCAGGCACCACGGCGTCACCCTGGACGACAAGACGGCGAACGCGCTGGACAAGATCTTCGCCCTGCTCTCGGCCAGCAACGGCGGCCAGGCGCAGGTGTTGGTGCACCGGGATTTCCACTCCCCCAATCTGATGGTCTGCGACGAGCCGCGATACGGCCCCAACCCCGGCGTCATCGACTTCCAGGACGCGCTGGCCGGCCCGATCACCTACGACCTGGCCTCGCTGGTGACCGACGCGCGCACCACCTGGGAAGAACCCCAGCAACTGGACTGGGCGATCCGCTACTGGGAAATGGCGCGCGCGGCCGGCCTGCCGGTGGACGCCGATTTCGCGGAATTCCATCGCGCCTACGAATGGATGGGGCTGCAGCGCAACCTGCGCATCATGGGCGTGTTCGCGCGGCTCAATCACCGCGACGGCAAGGCGCACTACCTGGCCCATATGCCTCGCATGAACGGCTACGTCCGCCAGGTGGCCCAGCGCTACGGCGTCTTCACTCCCCTTCTGCGCCTGCTGGACAAGCTGGACAATCGCGAAGTCTCCGTCGGGTATACGTTCTGATGCGGGCCATGATACTTGCGGCGGGCCGCGGCGAGCGCATGCGCCCGCTGACGGACCGCCTGCCCAAGCCGCTGCTGTCCGTGGGCGGCAAGCCCCTGATCGTCTGGCACCTGCTGCGGCTGGCGGCCGCGGGCATCCACGACGTCGTCATCAACCATGCCTGGCTCGGGCACGAGATCGAACGCGCGCTGGGCGACGGCAGCGAATTCGGCGTGCGGATCCGTTATTCGGCCGAGCCGGCCGCGCTGGAAACCGCGGGCGGCATCGCCCAGGCGTTGCCCCTGCTGGGCGGCGCCCCTTTCCTGGTGATCAACGGCGACGTCTGGTGCGATTGGAACCCGGCCTCGGCCTCCGGGCTGGCGCGGGGCCTCCCGGAAGGCGGCGCATGGCTGCTGCTGGTGGACAATCCCGTCCAGCACCCGGACGGCGACTTCCACCTGGCGGCGGACGGCCGCGTCCACGCCCAGGGCGAACCGCGTTTGACCTTTTCCGGCATCGGCGTCTACCATCCGTCGTTGTTCGCGGACGTCGTCCGGGGCACGGCGGCGCCCCTGGCGCCCTTGCTCAGGCAGGCCATGGCCCGAAACCTCGCGCGCGGCGCGCGCCACGAGGGCCGCTGGACGGACGTCGGCACGCCTCAGCGGCTGGCCGACCTGGACGCCCAACTCAACGGCCCGGCCCGTTGATGTCCACATATTTCACAATATCAACGTGCGCAACCAGGATTGTCCGCGCACCCAACGCCCCCGGCTAACGGGGTATTCTCTGACGCTTTGACCCGCGCCCACGGGGCGCGGTTGAGCTTACATACAGGAAGTTTTCTAGGAATGGGGATGTTCGGAAGATCACAACGGGCCGTATTCAAGCCCTCCGTATACCAGCCGGGCCAACGCACGCGGCGCATGCCGCGCTGGCTTGTCCTGCTGCTGGTGGGCATTGCCCTTGGCGCCGGCGGCGTGCTCTTCCTCCAGACCAACTACGGCCCTCAGCGGCTGACCGTCGAGCAATCCGAGCAGTTGCACAGCGAGCTCAGCGCGGCCAACCTCGAACGCCAGCGGCTGCAAAGCCAGCTCGAAGAGACCACTCAGCAGCGTGACGCGAACAAGTCCGGCCACGAAAAGCTCACCAGCGATCTGGCCGAGGCCCGCAGCAAGATCGAAACGCTGAACAAGGAACTGGTGCTGTTCCAGGACGCCATGCCCGCCGACCCGCGCGGCGGCAACATCGGCATCCGCTCGGGCACCTTCAAGCGCGCGCCCGGCCAACTCGATTACCAGGTCCTGGTCATGCGCGAAGACCGCCAGGGCGCGCCGTTCAAAGGCACCCTCACGTTCTCCATCGACGGCACGTACTCGAACGGCCGCGCCGCCACGGTCACGCCCGAAGGCCCGGCGCTGAACGTGGACCGCTACGACTACGCGATCGGCCAGTTGAAACTGCCCGACGGTTTCACGCCCAAGGTCGTGGTGCTGCGCGTCATGGACGGCGCGCAGAAGCAGCACGCCATGCGTATCTATTACGTGCGCAACTGATAGATCCTGCCTGCCGGAAACCCGCCCTCATCCGGCGGGTTTTTTTTGTCTGCCGGAAATGGTTGCGTCCACAACCAGCTGGGAATATAGTTGCGCAAACAACCAGATTGCCGAGACATCATGACGCTCCCTTCCCACGTTCCCGTCCTCATCGCCGGCGGAGGCCCCGTCGGCCTGATGCTGGCTGCCCTGCTCGCCGAATACGGCATCGCCTCGCTGACCGTGGAAGCGGACGACGACTATTGCAGCGGCAGCCGCGCCATCTGCATTTCGCGGCGGTCGCAGGAAATCATGGGCTGGGCCGGCGCGGACCGCCCCCTCACGGCCACGGGCCTGGCCTGGACGGGCGGCCGCAGCTACTACCGCGACCGCGAGGTTCTGCATTTCGAGATGCCACACGACCCGCTGCAGCGCTATGCGCCGATGGTCAACATCCAGCAGTACGCGGTGGAGGAATATGCCCACCAGGCCATGCAGCGCCACCCCGAACTGGCCGCGCTGCAATGGTCGGCCCGTGTCGCAGGCCTGCGGGCGGACGCCGACGGCGTGACGGTCGAGGTCGATAGCGAAGGCCGGCGCCAGACCGTGCGCGCCGATTGGCTGATCGCCTGCGACGGCGGCCGCAGCACCGTGCGCGAAGCGATGGGCCTGAAGCTGGAAGGCATGCAGTACGAAGGACGCTATGTCATTGTCGACATCGAACAGGAATCCCAGCGTCCCGTGGAACGCCTGGCCTGGTTCGACCCGCCGTCCAACCCCGGCTCCACCCTGCTGATGCACCGGCAGCCGGGCAACGTCTGGCGCGTGGACTACCAGATCCGGGACGATGAGGATCCCGAGGAAGCCGTCAAGCCCGAAAACGTGCTGCCCCGCGTGCAGAGCCACCTGGACATGATCGGCGAGACCGCGCCCTGGAAACCGCTGTGGATCTCCATCTACAACGCCAAATGCCTGACGCTGGACAGCTATCGTCATGGCCGGGTCCTGTTCGCGGGAGACGCCGGCCACCTGGTGCCGATCTTCGGCGTGCGCGGGCTGAATTCGGGGCTGGACGACGCCGGCAACCTGGCCTGGAAACTCGCCTGGGTGCTGAAGGGCCAGGCGCCCGACAGCCTGCTGGACAGCTACAGCGTGGAGCGCGTCCATGCCACGCGGCAGAACCTGGCCTATGGCGCCAAGAGCACGGAATTCATGGCCCCGCCCGACTATGGTTTCCGCCTGATGCGCGAAGCCGCCCTGCGCCTGGCGCTGGTGGACGACTCGGTCCGTCCGCTCATCAACCCGCGGCAGTCCGCGCCCATCTCGTACGACACCTCGCCGCTGAACCTGGAAGACCGGGCGCCGCTGGCCGGCGCCGCCGCGCCCGGCCAACCCGCGCCGGAGGCGCTGCTGCAGGAGGGCGAAACGCCGCGCCACCTGAGCGAATATTTCGGCGCCGGTTTCGTGGCGCTGGCCTTCTCGCCCGATGCCGCGCTGGGGGCCGGCCTGGAGGCCTTGGCCGCGTCCACCCGGAACACGCCCCAGCCGCTGCGCGTGCTGCGTGTCGGCGCCGGCGGCCTGCGCGACACGCACGGGCAATTGGCCCAGCGGTTCGGCGGCGACGCCGGCACCGTCTATCTGATGCGGCCCGACGGCTATGTGCTGGGCCGCTGGGCCGCCCCCTCGGCCAACGTCTTGCTCGCGGCGCTGAAGCCCTATTACCCCTCGATCGACCTGAACGCCAACAAGGAAGGCCAAGCATGAACAACGACGAACTGGACCAGGCCTACACCGGCATGGCGCAGGCGCTTTCACGCGTCGGCCAAGCGCAGGCGCCGCTCTTCCTGTCCATCCTGGGCCTGTCGCTGCTGGCCCGGCTGCCGGACGCGAAAGAAGCCGCCGCGCTGGTGGCCCAGGCCGAGGCCGCCTGCCTGGCCAACGGCCCTGTGGCAAACTGTCCCGCCGCTTCCTCCGCCAGCCCGACGTGACCCAACCCGACCTCGAACGCTTCCTGACCTATCGCCTGCACGTGCTCAACAAGATCACGGACCGGGACACGAATCGCGCCTACCTGGCCGAATGCGGCATCCCCTTGGGCGAGGCGCGCTGCCTGGCGGCCATCGGCCGCTACGCGCCCTTGTCCGTCAAGGACCTGGCGCGCGCGGCCAACCTGAACAAGGGCCAGGCAAGCCGTTCGGCGCAAGCGCTGGTGGACCGCGGCCTGGTCGAGAAAACCCATTCCGAATCCGACGGGCGCGGCGTGGTCCTGGCGCCGACCCCTGCCGGCGTGGCGCAGTACCAGCGCATCATCGACCTGATCGCCCGCCGCAATGACGAAATCTTCTCTTGCCTGGACGCGGACGAGCAGCAAGCCCTGGGCGGCCTGCTGGACCGCCTGATCGAGCGCCTCCGGGCCGCCGAAGGCAACGAGGAAGACTGACGCGTCAGGCTCCGGCCTTCGGCGCGGTCGCGCCCAGCTGCGCGGCGGCTTCGTCCATGAACTGCGCCATGCGCACGTCCAATTCGGTCACGCCGCCCGCGTCGTGAGTGGTCAAGATCACGTCCACGCGGTTGTAGACATTGGTCCATTCAGGATGATGGTTCAGCTTTTCCGCGAACATCGCCACGCGCGTCATGAAACCGAACGCCGTGTTGAAGCTGACGAAGCGGAAGCGCTTTTCGATGGCGTCACGCGTCGCCACCGCCTGCCAGCCGGACAGGGCGGCCACCGCGGCATCGGTGCCGATGCGGGCGGGAGGGAACATGCTCATGGCGGACTCCGGAAAAAATACGTCCCCGCGAAAACAGAAGACGGCCGCGCAATGCGCAAGCCGCCTCGGACACAGGGACAAGGGCTAACGCCCGGGATTACTGCTTCACCGCATACAGGTAGATCTCCACCCGACGGTTCAGCGCGCGGCCTTCCGCGGTCGCATTGTCGCCGATCGGATCGTTCGGGCCTCGCCCTTCCACGGACAGACGGCTGGCGGCCACGCCCTGCTTGCCCAGGTAGTCCGTCACGCTCTTGGCCCGGTTGACCGAAAGCGTCTGGTTGTGCGCCAGCGCCCCCGTGCTGTCGGTGTGGCCGACCACCTTGGCCCGCAGTTCGGGATGCTGATTGAGAGAACGCGCCACGCTGTCCAGCACGGGCAGCAGCGCGGGCTTGAGTTGCGTCTTGTCGGTGTCGAACGACACACCGCTGGGGATGTTGACCTTCAGGCTGCCGTCGGGCATTTCAACCACGTCGATCCCCAGCGAGGACGCGCCCGAATTCTGCACGTCTTCCTTGACGACCTTCCAGTTGTACCCGACCAGTCCGCCGGCCACCGCGCCGATGCCGGCGCCGATCGCCGCGCCCTTGCCGTGGCCGATCAGGGCGCCGATCCCGGCGCCGATCGCCGCTCCCGCGCCCGTGCCCACGGCGGTATTGGTCTGCTGTTGCGTGGCGCATCCCGCCAGCAAAGCCCCCGATGCCGCGACAATTGCGATACGGTTGAATATTGTTCTTGAACGCATGGCAACCTCCACTTCCTATCGGTACGCCGGGTCATCCCGGCCTGCTCATGCTAGCAAGCGCGGCAGGACGGATCGGCAACATTTTGTACTTCTGAAAAGAGGGAGCATGCGGGGGCGGCATAGCCGCTCAGGCAGCGTTGAATCCCGCAAGCCACGGCAGCGCCTCTTCCAGCCGGGGAGACTCCCGTTCCGGGCGCGCCGCGCCATCCGGCAATGACAGCCCGACCCGGTTGTGCCAGTAGGTGCGCAGCCCCACCTTGCGGGTGCCGAACATGTCGTAGCCTGATCCGGCGATGAATGCGGCCTGCGACGGCGTCGCCTCCAGACGGGCCAGGGCCAGTTCGTACGGACGCGGATCGGGCTTGTAGTAGCCGGCCTCCTCGGACGTCACCACCACGTCCCAGTCCACGTCCAGCAGGCGGGCCGCGCGGCGCCCCAGGCGGTCCGAGCAATTGGTGACGACCGCCAGCCGGCAATGCGGGCGCAACGCCTGCAGCAGTTCGCGCGCGCCGTCCCAGACGGGCAGCTCGTCCCAATGGGCCTCGAGCGCCGCCGGCGCCGCGGCCGGCAGGCCAACCGCGGCGGCGGCCGCTTCCACCAACTGCTCATAGGGCTGATAGGCTCCGCAGCCATAGGTGCGGCGCAGGTACTCCGCGCGCCAGGCACGGCCGGCGGACTCGGACCCCGCCGCTCGATTCCAGACCGTCCAGGAATCGAGCAAGGCGGTAAGCAGATCGAACAGCACGGCGCGGGGAAAGGCAGGCGTAACGGCGGGGCGGAACATGGCGGCGCTCTCTTGGAATGGGAATGAAGCCACTATAAATAGTCCCGCGGCCGCCGTGATTCATTACCCGTTTACCCATGGTTAAGCCAAGCCTTAATGCACGGCGCGCGGCGCAAACCCGACGAGTCCGATATTCAGCGCGCGGGCATCTGTGGTCTATTGCTGATCAAAACCTCGATACCTCCGAATCACTGCGATTGCCATCGCGGCCAGGCCAAGGCGCGAATGGCAGTCCGCCGCGTCGGCAATCGGTTTCGCATTCTTCCCTGGATCAGCATTCATGAAACGTCTCCTCGCCGGCGCAGCCATTCTGTCAGCCGCATTATTCCTGGCAGGCTGCAGCGCCCGCCCCGCCGCCCTCGTCGCCAAGAATGACGGCGCCCTGGACAAGCACCAGCAGTGCTACCAGGAATTTTCCGCACTGAAGCAATTGAACCCGGAGGCCTACGAAACCTACAGGGCCCAGCTTGCCGCCATCAACGAAAACTACGACCTCTACAAATCCAACGCCTCGGCTATCGACGGCAAGGCGGCTGAAGTCATGCAGACCGAAATCGACAGGGTGCTTTCCCTGGTGTGCTTCCGCATCAACAACGCCATCTATTCCAATATGATGCAACGCGCGCAGGGCCTGCACAGCCAGCTATGAGAAAACACATCGGCACCGCGCTGTGCTGCGCGCTCATGTTTTCCGGCGGCAAGGCGTCCGCTTCCGAAACCAGCCTGCTGGACCGGCTGGTGGAAGAGCAGATCATCGGCAGCGATTCCCCCCGGCGCGCCATGCCTGCGCCTGCCCCCGCTCCCTCGCCGCAACGATCGGCCGGGAACGTCGACGCGCTGACCCAGCAACTGAACGACGCGCTGGCGCAGAAGTACGCGCTCGAGAACGAACTTGCCGCCCTGCGGGCAGCGGCCAACAGCCGTCCCGCCCACGATGCATCCGAAGACGGCGCCGGCGCCGCCGACATGGAAATCGCCGGCTTGAACAAGCAGGTCGCCGAGTTGCTCGCGCAAAACCGGATCCTGGCGCAGCAGCGGGAAGAACAGGAACAGGCGCTGGCCGACCTGCGCGCGGCCAGCCAGCAGCGGCAGGCCCAGCAGGCGGCCGGCCAGGCAACGGGCGAACCCGCCGCCCCGGCAGGGCGCGTCACGATCAACGGCGCGGTTCCGAAGGATGTCCGCCTCAGCTACGCCCTGGGCGCCTGGTACGGAGACAGCGCGCCGCAGGAAACGCAAAAGCTGCAGTCCATCGGCAGGAAACTGGACCTGCCCGCGTTCACGCAGGGGTTCAGCGACAGGGTCGCCAATAGCATGCAGCTGCCCCAGGACAAGATTTCCGCCGAGCTTGCCAGCGTGGATCAGCAACTGGATGCCGCCATGCTGTCCAAGAACGAAAAGCTCAGCAAGGTCCTGCTGGCGGAGGCCGCAAAGGAAAAAGGCGCCGTCAAGATGCCGGACGGCACCGTCTATCGCATCCTGAAGAAGGGCAAGCCTCCGATGGCCACCGCCCAAAGCGAAATCCTCTTCGAGCTGGAAGAGAAGCTGGGTTCAGGCGAAGTGCTGTCCACCGGGGAAGAGGCCACCAGCAAGGTCGCGGACCTGCCCCCGGCATTCCAGGCGGCCGTCGCCCAGCTGGGGCTGGGCGGCACCGCCCTCATCCACGTTCCGGCAAAGCTGATTTATGGCGAGCCCGGGCGCGGCGGCATTCCTCCCGGAGCGATCTCGGTCATGACGATCAAGATCGTCGGAATCAAGTAACGGCGATGCAAGGCACCCGGATCTCCGGGTCCAAGGCACACGCGTCGACACGTGATTGCTGAACCTAGGGTTATCCCGGTGTTATATGAAAATCATTGAACGTAAGATTTCGCGGCATGAAGCTCAAACGCGCCCGAAGTCTTACCGCACAAGTACTGGATGACCTGCTCGACCGCATTGCCCGCGGCGAGTACGCGCTTGGGGAACGCTTGCCCACGGGAAAACAGCTTGCCGCCACGTACGGGGTGAGCACGATGGTGATCCGGGAGGTCACCGAACACTTGCGGGCTCACGGGTACATCGAAAGCCGCCAGGGCATCGGCTGCATCGTTCGCGCCATTACGCCCAACTCGGGATTCCTCCTGCCCTCGTACCCGGAACTGGATGCCGCGGAATTGACGGCCATCTACGAGTTGCGGCTGGACCTCGAAAGCGCGGTGGCCGCCTTGGCCGCCGAACGCCGTACCCAGGAAGACGTGGACGTCATGGAAGACATCCTGCGGCGCCTGGAGGCCGCCTTGTGCGACTCCAGCAGCAGCGCCACCGACCAGGAATTCCACGTCCGGATCGCGGCCGCCTCGGGCAACAAGTACCACTTGCAGCTGCTGCAATATCTCAACGCGCAGATCTATCAAACGGTGCGCACCGCCCGCGAACACACGCAACGCGAGGAAGGACTGCCCGAACAAGTGCATCGCGAGCACGTTGCGATCTTCGAGGCCATCGCGGCGCGCGACCCCGTGATGGCGCGCGCGGCGGCCGTATCCCATCTGCTGCGCGCCATGAATCGCCTGGGCTTGCGGCACCGGGCGCCAGACGCCACCAATCCCGCCGCATCGCCGGCCTTCCGTCAAATGCCGGCCGTTCACAAGAAAGGGCGCTGAACCATCGGCGCCTTGCCATTGGAGATGAGCATGACCAGCTTCGAACCGCGCCCGGACGCGGATATCCCCCGTTGCCTTGCCCCGCTGCCCCTGGGCGAGCATGAGCCTCCGGCATTCGATATCCCCGCCGGCGCCGTAGACACCCACGCCCACGTCGTGGCCGGGGACGCCGGCCTCTACCCCATGGTGCCGGAGCGCACCTACACGCCCCCGCCCGCGACCGAGCGGATGTACCTGGACATGCTGCGCAGCCAGGGCATGTCGCGCGGCGTGCTGGTGCAGATCAGCGTCTATGGCACCGACAATCGCTACATGCTGGAGGTGCTGCGCAGGCACCCCGATCAGTTGCGCGGCATCGGCGTCGTCGGCCCGGACGTCACCGACCGCGAGCTCCAGGACATGCATGCCGCCGGCGTGCGCGGCCTGCGCCTGAACGTACTGTTTGGCGGCGGCATCGGTTTCGACGCCATGGAAACCCTGGCGCACCGGATCAAGGACATGGGATGGCACATGCAGTTCCTGATGGACGCGCGCCAGTTGCCCGAACTGCTGCCCAGGATGCGCAAGCTTCCCGTGCCCGGCGTCGTCGACCATATGGGCCACATGCCCGTGGCCGAAGGCTTGCAAAGCGCCGGCTTCCAGGCCCTGCGCCATATGCTGGTCGACCATGGCTGGTGGGCCAAGCTCTCCGGCGCCTACCGCATCAGCACCCGATTCGATGCATACGAGGACGTCACGCCCTGGGCCCGGGCATTGATCGACGCCGCGCCCGATCGCGTCGTGTGGGGCAGCGACTGGCCGCATGTGCACATATCGCCCATGGTCGACACCGGCCGGCTCCGCAACCAGCTGGCCGCCTGGGCGCCCGAGCCCGAATTGCGGCGACGCATACTGGTGAGCAACCCGCAGCGGCTCTACGATTTCCCCGCCGTCTAGGGCCCATTCACCCTCACCCGCGCGCCCGCCGCGGCGCGTCTTGGCAAGAACAATCAGGAGTCGACACATGCAGTGGTACAGGGAAATGAACAAGACCGAGCGCCGGACGTTCATCGGCGCCTTCGGCGGCTGGGCGATAGACGCGCTGGATTTCATGGTGTTCACCTTCGTGATCTCCACGCTCATCAATCTGTGGGGCATCGAAAAGGGCCAGGCCGGCATGCTTGGCACGGTAACGCTGCTGTTCTCGGCGATCGGCGGCTGGCTGGCGGGCATCCTGGCGGACCGCTACGGCCGCGTGCGCATCCTGCAGATCACCATTCTCTGGTTCTCCGCCTGCACGGTGGCCATCGGTTTCGCGCAGAATTTCGAACAACTCCTGATCCTGCGGGCGCTGCAGGGGCTGGGCTTCGGCGGAGAATGGGCCGTCGGTTCGGTGCTGATGGGGGAAATCGTTCGCGCGCAGCACCGTG
This sequence comes from Achromobacter sp., assembly GCF_050285585.1. GTDB lineage: Bacteria > Pseudomonadota > Gammaproteobacteria > Burkholderiales > Burkholderiaceae_B > Achromobacter. The sequence continues at coordinate 354,047 of NZ_JBLZXF010000003.1, forward strand.
GCAAGGCGGTCGGCACGGTGCAAAGCGGCTGGGCGGTAGGCTGGGGCGCCGCGGCGATTCTCTACACCATCGCGTTCTCGGTGCTGCCTCCCGAATGGGCGTGGCGCACGCTGTTCTGGATCGGCGTCGCCCCCGCGTTCCTCGTCATCTACATCCGCAAGCACGTCCCGGAACCCGAAGTCTTCCAGCGCGCGCGCGCCCAGGCGCAGAGCTCGGCGGAACGGCCATCCTTCTGGAAGATCTTCTCCCCTTCCCTGCTGAAAACCACGATCGTCACGGCATTGCTGTGCACCGGCGTCCAGGGCGGCTATTACGCCATTACCACCTGGCTGCCCACCTTCCTCAAGACGGAGCGCCAGCTGTCCGTTCTGGGCACCGGCGGCTATCTGATGGTCATCATCGTGGGCTCGTTCTGCGGCTACATCGCCGGGGCGTATTCCGCCGACAAGCTCGGGCGCCGGGCCAATCTGCTGATTTTCTCGGTGCTGTCGGCCCTGACCGTGTATGTGTACACGCTCGTGCCGCTGAGCAACGACGCGATGCTGGTCCTTGGCTTTCCGCTGGGCTTCGCCGCATCCGGGATATTCAGCGGTATCGGCGCCTACCTGACCGAGCTGTTCCCGACGGACGTGCGCGCAAACGGGCAAGGTTTCGCGTACAACTTCGGCCGGGGCATCGGCGCGCTGTTCCCCAGCCTGGTGGGGTTTCTTTCGCAGACGCATGGCCTGGGATGGGCCATCGGCGCATTCGCCACGGGCGCCTACGCCATCGTCATCGTCACGGCGCTATTGCTGCCCGAAACGAAGGGCAAGGTACTGAGCTGACGGCCGGCGCAACCGGCCCGGGCAATGAATGCCCGGGCTCAGAACGCCGATTCCACCTGCCAACTGACCGGAATTTCCGCCACGCTGGCGGTGGCGGGAAGCTCCAGCGCCAGCCGCGCGATCCGGGCCACTTCCTGGGGCTGGGTCAATTGCGATTTGATGGACTCCTCGACGCCTTCGGCCATATCGGTGGCGACGAAGCCAGGGCAGATCGCCGTGCATCGGATGCGATCCGCGACGCCCGCATGGCGGATGCCGTGCGCCAGCATCAGCGCGGCGGCCTTGCTCATGGAATACAGCCCGGCTTCCGCCGCGCGCACGCGCTTGCCCGCCAGCGAGGCGATGACCAGCACCTTGCCCTCCGGCGCGGCCCGCAAATACGGCCAAACCCGCTGCGTCAGGCGCATGGGAGACTTGACGTTGACGGCGAAGATATCGTCGAAGTCCTGATCGCTGGCCTGGACCACCGTCTTGTCGCTCAGGATGCCGGCGTTGTGCACGATGGCGTCGATGCGTCCGAAATGATCGTGCGCCGCCGCCACCCAGGCGGCTTCAGTGGCCGGATCGCGCGCATCGAAAGCCGCCCCATGGCAACGATCCGCCCCGTACTCCGCCAGCGCCGCCACGGGCTGGCGCGTCCCCGCGGACACCCGCCAGCCATGCTCCAGCAGTTCGCGCGCGATGGCCAGTCCGATGCCCCGGCCGGCGCCGCTGATCAGCGCAACCCGGCCCGCGCCGGCCCCGCATGCGGCAGTCATCATGCCTATTCCCCCTGGCGCTTGAGATAGCCGTCGACCAGCGAATTGACGTTGGCGCGCAGCGTGTCCACCTTGTAGCCCCCTTCCTGCACGAACAGGGTCGGCAAGCCGAGCTGGCCGATGCGGTCGCCCAGCACCGCGTAGTCAGCCGTGTCTATATTCAGGTTGCCGAACGGATCGTGGCGGAACGTGTCGTAGCCTGCGGCCACCACCAGCACGCCGGGCGCAAAATCCTTGATCCGTTCGAGCGCCTGGTCGAAGTAGCCGAGATAGCCGCCGATCCCCGTGCCGCCTTCGATGGGCAGGTTGAGGTTGTAGCCCTCTCCGGCGCCGGTTCCGGTTTCGTCGGCATAACCGCAAATGAACGGGAACAGGGTTTCCGGCTTGCCGTGCAGCGACACCGTCAGCACGTCGTCGCGGTCATAGAAGATCTGCTGCGTGCCGTTGCCATGGTGCACGTCGATATCCAGGACGGCCACCCGGCCGAAGCGCTTGGCCAGGCGTTGCGCGGCGATCGCCGTGTTGGCGATGTGGCAGCCGCCCATCGCCAGGTCGCGCATGGCGTGATGGCCGGCCGGACGCAACACCGCATAGGCGCTGCGTTCTCCCGCGATGATCGCGTCGGCGGCCGCCACCGCGGCATCCACGCTGCCGTTCATGTTGGCCCAGGCCCCCTCTACCAGCGGCGACCCCCCATCGCCCAGGTAGCGGCCGGCGAGCGTCACCGGGATGTGCGTGCGCAAGGTCGGAAAGTAGCGATTGGTCGTGATGTAGGGCCGCACTTCGAACGAGGCCCCCGGCGCCTTGGACCACTCGTCCCATGCGGTTTCCAGGTAATGCAGATAGTCCGGCGCGTGCACTTCGAACAGTTCGGCGGGACGTTCGGCCGCGCGCTCGACGTGGCGGCAATCCAGGTGCAGATCGTCCCTCAGCGCGGCAAGGACTTCGAAACTGCGTTCGGCGCGGTCATGGTGCTGCTTGAGCAGCCCACGGATCATGGCATTGCCGAGCCAGGGCACGTCATGGGTCGGAGAGATGAAGGCTTTCACTGCGCGGTCCTATTAGGCATGTAGGGATGTTTACTTCCAGCTGCGTCCGGGCACGGCGGCGATCAGTTCGCGGGTGTACTCGTGCCGGGGTTGTTCCAGGACCTGGGCGGTCGGCCCCTGCTCGACGATCTCGCCGTGCTTGAGCACGATGACGCGGTCGCACAACTGGGACGCCACGCGCAGGTCATGGGTGATGAAAAGCATGGACAACTGCAGTTCCTGCTTCAGCTGCCGCAACATGGCCAGCACCTGGTCCTGGACCGAAACGTCCAGCGCGGAAACGGGTTCGTCCGCCACGATCAGCTCCGGCGTCACGGCGATGGCCCGGGCAAAGCCCAGGCGCTGGCGCTGGCCGCCCGAGAACTCGTGCGGGTAACGGTCCAGCGCGGACGGATCCAGCTTGACCAGCTGCATCAGTTCGCGGGCCCTCGCCATCGCGGCGCCGGCGGACATGCCATGACGGCGCATGCCGCCGGTCAGGATGCGCGCCACCGTATGGCGCGGGTTGAGCGAACCATACGGGTCCTGGAAAATCATCTGCACCGAACGGCGCCGCTCGGGGTCCGCAAACGCGCCTTCGGCCAGCAGGTCGGCCCCGCGCAGCCGCATCTCGCCGCCATCGGCGGGCACCAGGCCCGCCAGCATGCGGCCGATGGTCGATTTGCCCGACCCGGACTCGCCAACCAGCCCCACCGTCTCGCCGCGCCGTATGTCGAACGACACTCCCTTGACGGCCGGGAACTGCTGGGCCGGACCAAACCACTTACCCTTGCGCAGGTAGGTCTTGCGCAGGTCCTTTACCCTGAGCAGGGCATCGGACTGGACTTCGCCGGCGGCCGGCGGCCGGAAGGACGGCACCGCGGCCAGCAGCGATTGCGTATAGGCGGCCTGGGGGGCTCGCAGCACCTGCTGCGCGGTGCCGGACTCCACCACGCGCCCGCCTTGCATCACGACGATGCGATCGGCGATCTCCGACACCACGCCGAAGTCGTGCGTGATGAAAAGCACGGCCAGCCCCTTGCGCTGCTGGATATCCTTGATCAACGCCAGGATCTGCGCCTGCGTCGTGACGTCCAGCGCCGTGGTCGGCTCATCGGCGATCAGTACGTCGGGCTCCAGCGCAAGCGCCATGGCGATCATGACGCGCTGGCGTTGTCCGCCCGACAATTGGTAGGGATAGGAGTCCGCAATGCGGGCGTGGTCCGGCAAGCCGACCGAGGTCAGCAGCTCGGCCACGCGCGCGCTCGTCTGGCGCGCATCGCGCATGCCATGCGTGCGCAGCATCTCGCCGATCTGGCGCCCGCAGCGCATCAGCGGATTGAGCGCGCTGAGCGGTTCCTGGAAGACCATGGCAATGCGCTTGCCGCGCACCTTGCGCAGCTCGCTCAACGGCATGCCGGCCAGCTGCTGTTCGCCCAGCCGGATATCGCCGCCGGCGATCCGCAGGCCGCGCGGCAGCAGGCCCAGCACGGCATGCGCCAGCGTGGATTTGCCCGATCCGGACTCGCCCACCACGCACACGATCTCGCGCGCGTTCAGGGCCAGGCTGACGCCATCCACCGCCAGGGCGCGATCTCCGCCCGCCGGCAGCGAGATCGACAGGTTTTCAATCTGAAGCAACGGCGCCACGGCTCACCCCTTGCGATGAAGACGGGGATTGAGCGCATCATTGAGGCCCTCACCCATCAGGTTGACCGCCAGCACGGTGACGAAGATCGCGATTCCCGGGAACAGGCACATCCACCAGGCCAGGCGCAGGAAGGTGCGCGAGGCGCCGACCATGTAGCCCCAGGTCATCAGGTTCGGGTCGCCCAGCCCCAGGAAGCTGATGGCGCTTTCCAGCAGGATGGCGTTGGCCACCATCAACGACGCCATCACGATCAGCGGCGACACGCAGTTGGGCAGGATCTCGGCGAACACGATATGGGCGCGCGAATAGCCCTGCACCGAGGCGGCCTCCACGAACTCGCTGGACTTCACCCGCATGAATTCGGCGCGCACCAGCCGCGCGATCGGCGGCCAGCTCACCAGCGCCACGGCGGCGATCACCGAACCGAAAGACGGCTGGAATATCGCCACCAGCACGATGGCGAACAGAAAGCTGGGAATGGTCTGGAAGATCTCGGTCAGGCGCATGAGCAGCTCGTCCCAGCGGCCGCCGAAATAACCGGCCGGCACGCCCACCAGCATGCCAATGAAGACCGCCACCACGGTCGCCACCACGCCCACCATCAGCGAGGCCTGAGCGCCGTGCACGATGCCCGCCGCGATGTTGCGGCCCATGGAATCCGATCCCAGCCAGGCCCCGGCCTCTTCGAAGGGGTGCAGGAACGGCGCTTCGGTCGCGTCCCAGGGATTGATGGGATAGAGCCACTGGGCGCCCAGGGCCATCAGCACGATGGCGGCCAGGCAGGCCAGCCCGACCACCGCGCCGGCATTGCTGAAATATCGCTTGATCAATGACTTCATGATTGGCTCTGCATGCGAGGATCGACAAGGCGGTAGATCAGGTCGGTCAGCAGGTTGAACGCCACCACCACCACCGAGGTGCAGAAAAACACCCCGAGCAGCACGGGATAGTCGCGCTGCTGCAGCGCGTCGAAGGCGAGCCGCCCGATGCCCGGCCAGGCGAACACGGTTTCGACCAGCACCGAACCGCCGATCAGCTGGCCGGCCTGCATGCCGGCCAGCGTGATCACCGGCAGCACGGCATTGCGCAACTGATGCACCCACACCACCCGGCCGGACGACAGGCCCTTGGCCCAAGCCGTCTTGACGAAATCGGCGCCCTGGATCTCGTTCATGGACACGCGCGCCAGGCGGGTATAGACCGCCAGGTTGAACCCCGCCAGGGTGACGATGGGCAGCAAGGCATGCTTGGCGATATCCAGCGTGCGCGCAATCCCCGTCAGCGACGAACCCATGGTCTCGTAGCCGAAGGCCGGCAGCCAACCCAGGCTGACCGAGAAGCCCAGCACCAGCAGCAGCCCCACCCAGAAAATGGGCGTGGCGTAGAAGGCCAGCGATGCCGCGGTGATGGCGGAATCCAGCCACGAGCCCCGGTAACGGCTAGCCAACGCTCCCAGCAGGATCCCTCCCAGCAACGCGATGAGAAAGGCCGGAACCGCCAGCACCAGCGTGGCGGGAAGGCGATCGGAAATCATGTCCCAGACGGGACGCTGCTGCCGATAGCTATAGCCCAGATCCAGCGTGGCGATGGATTGCAGATAGCTGCCCAATTGCACCACGATGGGCTGGTCCAGCTTGAACTCCTGGCGCAACTGCTCCAGGAACTTCGCGTCGGACGACCCGGCCTCGCCGGCCAGCACGCTGACCGGGTCGCCGGGCGCCATGTGCACCAGGGCAAAGTTGATGACGGCGACTGCGACCAGCACCGTGACCGACTTACCCAGCACGGAAAGTAAGGGCCGCAGCCATCTCATCATCCGTTCTCCCGCTTACTTCTCGATGTAGGTCGTCGCGAAGCTTTCCGCCACGCCGATGGCGGACGTCGTCACGTTCTTGACCTTCTTGTTGGTGATCGTGGGAAAGGCCAGCTCGACCAGCCAGGCGGTCGGCGCATCCTTGGCGACCTGGCCATAGGCTTGCGAATACAGCTGCTGGCGCTTGGCCGGATCGACTTCCTTCGCGGCGGCGATCAGCGCGGCATCCACGTCCTTGTTCACATAGCCCGACGTATTGGTCCCGTAGCCGCCCTTGTGGCTGTTGTCCGAACGGTAGGTGCGGTCCACGCCCAGCGCCGGATCCGAGTACTGGTACAGGTACTCCACGACGGAATCGAACTCCCAATTGGAATAGCGGCGCGCCCAGCTGCCGGCGTCGGTGCTTTCCAGCACCACTTCGATCCCCACCTTGGACAGCGAATTCTTGACGTATTCGGACACCTTGTTCCAGGTGTCGCCGTACGGCAGGCCCAGCAGCTTGATGCTGGCGCGCTTGCCCGCGGCGTCCGGCTTCAGGCCCATCTCGTCGAGCAGCGCGATGGCCTTCTTCGGATCGTAGTCATAGCGCGGCAGCTTGTCGTCGTAGAAGCGCGTCACCGACGACACCGGCCCCGTGGCGGGGCGCGCGGCGCCGAAGAAGATGCGTTCGGCGATGAACTTGCGGTCGATGGCGTACTGAATGGCCTGGCGGAAGCGCGCGTCGTCCATCGGCTTGACGCGATGGTTGAGTTCGATCGCGGCGTGCGAGCCGGTGAACTCGTAGCCCTTGGTCGTGACCTCCAGCTGCGGGTTGGCCTTGATCTGCGGCAGGAACGCGAAATCGATGTCGCCGAAACTGGCCACCTGCACCGCGCCGCTTTCCAACGCCACCAGCCGGGAATTGGCATCCGGAATCACCTGGAAGTAGATCTTGTCCAGGTACGGCAGATTGGGGCGCCAGTACTTGTCGTTGCGCTCCAGCAGCACGAACCGGCCGCGCTGCCATTCCTTGAACTTGAAAGGCCCGGTGCCGATCGGCGTCTGGTTGGCCGGATTGTTGCGGAAGTCCGTGCCCTTGTAGATGTGGGCCGGCACGATAGGCGCGGACGACACTTCAAAGGCGTTGATGAAGGGCGAGTACGGCTCCTTGAGCGTAATGACGACGGTCAACGGACCGGTCTTCTCGATGCTCGCCACATGGCTGAGGTTGTTGCGGGCGCGCGCATGCACCTCGGGCAGGTATTCCTTGAGCGAGAACAGCACGTCGTCCGCGCCGAACGGCTTGCCGTCGTGCCAGGTCACGCCTTCCTGCAGCTCGAAGGTATAGGTCAGCCCGTCGGGCGACACGGTCCAGGACTTGGCCAGGCTGGGCTGCGGATTGAGCTTGAAATCGTAGGTCAGCAGGCTCTCGTAGATCTTGCCGCCGACGATTTGCGTGGGCGTCTGCTGGTTCAGGCCCAGCATCAGCACGGGCGGCTCGGGGTTCAGAATGACGTTGAGCGTGCCGCCGCGCGTCTGCGCCCAGGCTGCCGTGGCCGCCCCCATGGCGGCGCCGGCCAGCAGGACATTCAGTGCGGTTTTCCTGAAGAAGGTGGTGTTGCGCATGATGATTCCCTTCGTATTCGACGTGGTGGATCGGGATTGGTCTTCTTGTGTAGCGTCTTGTTGTCCAGTCTGCTGCCGCTCAGCGCATCGCGGCGCCGCACTGCTCGTCCAGGGCCCCGGCCAGGAGGCCGACGTGCTCGGCCTGGAACACCAGCGGCGGACGGATCTTGAGCGTGGACGCATTGCGGCCCGCGGTGCCGAGCAGCACGCCGGACCGGCGCAAGCCGTTGACGACGCGCTGGGTCAGGCGAGCGGCCTGCGCCGCATCGCCATCGGGCGCGACGATGTCCACGCCCCAGTACAGGCCATTGCCGCGCACAGCGCCCAGGCAATCGTGGCGCTGCGCCAGGTCCGCCAGCGCCCGCGCCATCGCCAGGCCGGTGCGCTCGACGTGCGCCGGAGCATCGATACGTTCCAGCTCGTCCAGCACGGCGAGCCCGACGGCCGACGACACGGTGTTGCCGCCGAAAGTATTGAAATAACGGCATTGCCGGCCAAAGGCGTCGACCAGGCGCGACTGCGCGACCAGGCCGCCGATTGGATGCCCGTTGCCCATGGGTTTGCCCATGGAAACCATGTCCGGAACCACGCCGTCGCGCTGGAATGCCCACCAGTTGGCGCCCATCCGGGCAAAGCCGCCCTGCACTTCGTCGGCGATGAACAGCCCGCCCCGGGCGCGCACGCGTCCGGCCGCCAGGGCCAGCGCCTGGCTGGCGTCGGCATACATGCCGTCGCTGGCGAACACGGTGTCGACCATGAGCGCGGCCACCGGCGTGCCGGCGGCCTCCAGCTCGTCGGCCGCCGCGTCCACGCACGCGGCGAACTTCGCCGCCACCTCAGCCGGCGTGCCGTCCAGCAGGCACGGCGCGGGGATCGTGCGGACATGCGCGCCGACAGGACGCAGCGACGGCGACACGTCGGCCAGCGCCATGGTCACGCCGTGATAGGCGTTGCCGGTAACGATCACGCCCCGCCGCCCCGTCGCCTCGAAAGCGATGCGCAGCGCCAGATCATTGGCCTCGCTGCCCGTGCACGTGAACATGGCGGTGTCCAGCGCGTCGGGAAACATCGCCAGCAAGCGCTCGGCATAACGCACGACGCCATCGTGGAGATAACGCGTATGCGTATTGAGCACGGAAGCCTGGCGCGACAGCGCCTCCACCACGGCCGGATTGGCATGCCCAACCACCGGCACATTGTTGTAGGCGTCCAGATAGCGCCGGCCGGAGGCGTCGTACAGCCACACGCCCTCGCCGCGCACCAGTTCCACCGGCTCCTCGTAGAACAGACGGTAGGCCGGCCCCAATGCCTTGCGCCGCGCCAACAGGTCCTGCTGCTTATCGTTCCGGTTCACCGTCATTGCATGTCCTTCACTCGATTCTTGCGCTGCTTCGCGCAGCTCCGTGCAGGGCGCGGTCAACGCGTGCCCTGGCTCCATTCGCCGTACAGCTCGTTGAACAGCGCCGTCGCCGCCGCGCGGCTGCGCAGGATGTAGGCGCCATTGCCGGGAAAGCGCAGGGCGCGCCACGACGGAATCGCGATGCGCTGCACCAGCCGGCCCAGCACCAGGTCCAGCACGAGCCTTCGTTCCTGCGGAGTCAACGGCGACACCGACTCGTAACCCGCCACCACCGCCGACAGCACGTCCAGCGGGTCGCCGGGAACCGTCATCTGGTAGGACGCGGCGATGGCGATCTCCGCGATGCGCGGCGCATGCACCATGTCGCCGAAATCCAGGATGCCGGCCAGACCCGTGCCCGCCTCGTCCACCAGAATGTTGCTGGGCGACAGGTCGTTATGGATGATCTGCCTGGGCAGCGCGGCCAGCACCGGCATGACGTCCTGCTCGAACACGTCCAGATAGGCGGCGATGCGGCCCCGCTCCTGCGGACACTCCACAGCCCCCAGCATCGGCCGAACCCGCGCCACCTGGCAGACGTCCCACAGGAACAGGCGATGCGCCGCCGGATGTTCGAAGCCGGCAAGCTGGGCGTCCAGCTCGCCGGCGGCCCTGCCCACCGCCTGCCAGGATCGCGGCCCGGCCGACATCGCCGTTCCCGCCCTGCCGGCCAGGAAGCCATAGGCGCGCACCCGCACCGGCCCGTCGATTTGCGGCACGCGGAAGCTCAGCCAGTCCCGCGTCGCCACGCCGTCGTCGCAACCCGGCCCGATATCCGGATCCGCCAGCCAATCCGCCGTGTCGGCAGGCTGGTGGTGCGGCGCCCGCAGCGCGCCCAGCCCGCTCCGGCGCGCTTCCAGGTGCTTCAGGACGGCGATCTGCATGCGCGTTTCATCCAGGCTTTCCGCGCCGTTGATGAACTTCAGCGTCAGGGACGCGCCGTCCTCCCGGCTGATCCGGAAATTCATGTCGCGTTCGCCCGACAGCGGAACGCACTGCACGTAGCCGGGATAGCAGACCCGGGCCACGCGCTCGGCATCCTCCAGCCTGATGGGCGGAGGCGAATTGACCAGCAGGGCATCCACCGGCGCTTCCTGGCCGGGGGCGGCGTTCAACGGCATCACAAGATATTCCGATTTAAATATTTGATGCATCATGCATCAACTTCAATGCACCGCGACATCGGTGTATTCCCGGAGACAGGGAAATCCCGGCCAAGCCGTTTCAGAACGCTGGTTTTGCCTATAAGACTGATAAAGTAGGGAGTGGGCCGCACAGCCCGCCCGCCGCCCGCCCGGACCATCCCTTCGTGGCGATCCCATCCCTCTTGGCACGTACGTTGATGCATCATCCGAGCGCAAGCCCACATCCCGCCCCTACCGCCGAACCTCTCGCGCCGGCTTCGCCAGCGCCGCAGGCAGAGGCCCGTTTCGCGGCCATGCAGTACGAAAGCATGGGCAACCGGGTCTACACCCGGATCTGCAGCGCCCTGATGGAAGGCCAGCTCCGGCCCGGGGACCGGCTGCGCATCCGGGAGCTGGCGGCCGAATTGGGCACCAGCATCACCCCCGTGCGCGATGGCGTGCTGCGTCTGGTCCAGGATGGCGCGCTCGTCATGCGCAGCGCGCGCGACATCCGGGTAGCGGAAGTCACCCTGCCCGAATACCTGGAAATCCGCGACATCCGGCTGGAACTCGAAGGCATGGCGGCGGCGCGGGCCGCCGAAGTCGCCACCGCGGACGACATCGCGCGCATGGAAGCGCTGATCGAACAGAATGAGCAGGCGCTCGCCGCCGGCGACGTATTGGCCGCCATCAGCCTGAACCAGCACTTCCATTTCGAATACTGCCGCATCGCCAACATGCCGGTGCTGTTGAGCATCCTCGAACGGCTATGGTTGAAGATGGGCCCCTTGATCGCCCAGTGCTACACCGCGGGCGGGCGCGACATGATCGACGGCCACTACTCCCTGCTCACCGCCATGCGCAACCGCGATAGCCAGGCGGCACGGGTGGCCGTCCAGACGGATATCCTCTCCGGCGGCCAGGTGATCCTGGAGTTGAAGAAGCGGTCGGCGCAGGCCGCGGGCAATGCCGATGCCGCGCAGGCAGCCCCGGCAGCGAGGCAGGCACGGCCTGCGGCGTGAGGGCGATGGAGCAACCGGCAACGGAACAACCGGCCCGGGCCTGCAATGCCCCGTGAACCGTCATGGGCACGCAGGCCGCCCGGCAATGAAAGCGAAAGCCGTTGCGCGGCCCATAGCGCCAACGGCGGCGCCACCCCAGCACGGCGATGGCGCGACAAGGCCGCCGGAAAACAAAAAAGCCCACCGGAACCGGTGGGCTTTTTTCTGGTGCTACCAGGAATTCTGGTGGGCTGTGAGTGGCTCGAACACTCGACCTACGGATTAAGAGTCCGCTGCTCTACCAACTGAGCTAACAGCCCTTGCAATTCGCCCAGTCCCGAAACGCGTTTCGTTATGTGCGTAGTGCGAAGAAGCAAGATTATATGTAGCTTTTTTGGTTTGCGCAAGTCGTGTGCGAAAAACTTTTAGCGAGCGGCGCCTCAGGCGGCGTAGCCGCCGTCCACCGCCAGGCTTGCGCCCGTGACGTAGCGCCCTTCGGGGCCGGCCAGGAAGGCCACCATGCCGGCGATGTCGCGGGTCTCGCCGTAGTGCGGCAAGGACAGCACCGCGACCAGGTCCCCCGCCCGTTCGCCATCGGCGGGATTCATGTCGGTGTCGATCGGGCCGGGATGCACGACGTTGGCAGTGATGCCGCGCGCGCCCAGGTCGCGGGCCAGGCCCTGCGTCAAGCCGACCAGCGCCGCCTTGCTGGCGGCGTACAGCGCCACGCCGGGACGGCCGGCGCGGGCTGCCAGGCAGCTGCCGATATTGATGATGCGGCCGCCGTCCGGCATGGACGCCTGGGCCGCCTGGATTGCGACGAAGGGCGCGCGGACATTGACATCCATCGTCCGCTCGTAATCGTCCAGGCTGGCTTCGCCGATCGGGCCCGCGATGAACACGCCCGCATTGTTGACCAGCACGTCCACCGGCCCAAGTTCCGCAACGGCCTGTTCGACCGCCCGGCGGACGGCCCCGGCATCCATGGAGTCGGCCTGGATGGCCAGGGCGCGCCGGCCGTCGGAGGACAGCTCCTGCGCCAGCGCCTGCGCGCCGGCGGCGGAAGACGGGCTCACATAGGTGAACGCCACGTTAGCGCCATCGGCCGCCAGGCGGCGCGCGATGGCCGCGCCGATTCCCCGGCTGCCGCCGGTGACGAAAGCAACTTTCCCAGTCAGGTTTTGCATGGTTGAACTCATATTTGTAGTGATCAGTACAAATATATTCGCCGAGACGGGCCGCGCCCGTCAATGATTTTTTTATCGATCAACACAAAATTTGCGCCGCGAGTAAAATCGTCGCCATGGCAGAACGTGGGCGCCCCCGGAACTTCGACCGGGCCCAGGCCTTGCGCCGGGCCATGGATGTGTTCTGGTCGAAGGGATATGAAGGAGCATCGCTGGCCGACCTGACGGAAGCGATGGGCATCAATTCGCCCAGCCTTTATGGCGCCTTTGGCTCGAAGGAAGGCCTGTTCCGCGAAGCCGTGGAGCTCTACCGCGACACCGAAGGCGGCTCGGGCAGGCGCGCGCTGGAAGACGCCCCCACCGCGCGCGAAGGCATCCAGTCGATGCTGCTGGCTTCGGCCGAACGCTTCACCGCTCCCGGCCATCCGCCCGGCTGCATGATCGTGCTGGGCGCGCCCTCGGGCTGCGTGAATCACGCCAGCGTGGGCGACTTCCTGGGCGACAACCGCCGCGAAATGCAAAGCCGGATCCTGGCTCGCCTGCATGCGGGCGCCGCCGACGGCGAGCTGCCTCCCGGCGCGGACCTCAAGGGCCTTGCCGCGTTCTACACCACCGTGCTGCACGGCATGTCGATCCAGGCGCGCGACGGCGCAAGCCGCAAGACCTTGCAGGCCGTGGCCAGGCAGGCGATGTGCGCCTGGGACGCGCTGGCCGGCTGCCAGCCGGACCGCGCCCGCCCCTGACGGTTCGCGGCATGTTCCGCATCGACCTGCGGCGCCTCATTCTGTGGATCAGCCTGCTGTCGATCATCCTGGTGCTGGCAGGCGGCCTGCATGCCAGCTATCTCGTGCAGCGCGACCTGTTGCTGCGCAATGCGCTGGAGGTCAACCGGGTCTACGCGTCCAAGCTGGCGAGCGCGACCGATTCGTTCCTGACCGATCTGCAACGCTACCTGGCTTACAGCGCGGAAGTGCTGTCCGATATGGAGGCCCATCCGGAACTCATGATCGCGGAGACGCGGCGCCAGGATCGGCAACTGGGGCATTTCAATTCCAGCTTCGTCGTGTCGCCGCAAGGCAAGGTGCTGGCCGAGCCCACATCGTCGCCGCACCTGCTGGGCCAGCATCTGCGCAGCGACGCCTTCAGGGACGCGCTGGACGCCAGACGGCCGACCATCAGCGAGCCCTTCAAGACCCGCAGCGGCCGCTGGCTGATCCTGTACACCCACCCCATTCTTGCCGCCGACGGGCGATATCTCGGCTATATCGCGGGCACGCTTTACCTGCACGGGGACAATGTGCTGGACCGCCTGCTGGGCCAGCACTTCTACCGCGACGACTCCTCGCTGTATGTCGTGGATCGCGACGGCACGCTGATCTATCACCCCGACGACAGCCGCCTCGGGCGCGCCAGCCCCGACAACGAGGCCTTCGCCTCGGCACGGCGCGGCGAAACCGGCGAAATGCGCTACACCGACGACCAGGGCCGCGAGATGCTCGCGGGCTATGCGCCGGTGCCGAGCACAGGCTGGAGCATCATCGCGCAGCGCCCCGTCGACAATACGCTGCAGCCCCTGAGCGCCCTGCTCATGGCCACGGCCAGCAATACGCTGCCGCTGCTGCTGCTTGCCGTGGCAACCATCTGGCTACTGTCGCACCTGATAGCGCGGCCCCTGGGCGAACTGGCCGGCATCGCCAAACACATGCAGAACCCGGATTCCGCGGACCGCATCCGCAGCGTGCGCTCGTGGTATTTCGAAGCGGCGCAGCTCAAGCGCGCGCTGCTCATGGGACTTGCCTCGCTGCATCACAAGATCCACGATCTGCGGCGCGAAAGCACCACGGACACCTTGACCGGCCTGCTGAACCGGCGCGGCCTGGACGAGGCGCTGGCGCTGCTGCAGGCCGAGGACGAGACTGTGGCGATCGTGGCCATCGACATCGACCACTTCAAGACGATCAACGATCGCTACGGCCATGCGGCCGGCGACCGCGCGCTGCAGGAGTTGGCGGCGCTGATGCGCGCAGGCTCCCGCGACGGCGACACGCTGGCGCGCGCCGGCGGCGAGGAATTCGTCATGCTGCTGCCCGGCGCGCCGATGGCCGCGGCGATCGCGACCGTCGAACGCCTGCGCCTGCGGGTGGCTGCGCAGCACGGCATGGCGCCGGGCCCCATCACGATCTCGGCGGGCGTGGCGGCCTACCCGGAGCATGGCGCGACACTGGATGCCGTCTGCCAGCGCGCGGATCAGGCGCTCTACTACGCCAAGAACCACGGCCGCAACGCCGTCTGCGTCGCGGACGACAACACCCAGGCCGGCTCGCGGATCGCGCCGCAGGCCTGAAGCCCCCTACTTCCTGGCCGGAGCGGGCGCCTTCGGCGGCTTGCGCATCTGCTCAAGCATGGGGCCGCACGCGTTCTCGTCGGTCGTGCTGGGCGCCACCAGCGCCAGCAATCCGGCCGCCGGCGTGAGCAGCACGCCCAGGGCCACCATGCCCGCGCCGCGCGCCGCCAGCGGCAGCGCATGCACGCCCACGTCCGGCGAACCGAAGGAGCCTCGCACGTACAGCGGCGAACGCAGCGAAAAGATGCGGAACCCCTTGCTGTCCGGCGTGATGTCCATATCCAGCTTCTCGTTCTTGAAGTCGGCCGTGCCGGTAATGCTGATCAGGGCGTTCTCGGTGTCGAACACGAAGATGCGCGGCGTCATGACGCCGTTCTTCATGCCCAGGTCGGCAGCGCCGCAGTTGATCTTTACCTCGTCGTCGCCGAACAGCTTGGACACGACGTAGTTGCCGACGTTGAGGCCCGCGATTTCCATCAGGCTGCGGCTGATCACCCCATCGTTGACCAGCATCTTCACGTCGCCCGTGGCCGTGCCCAGAAGCGCCGCCACGGAGTTGCCCGCGCCGCTGATGGCCAGGTCTCCGTTCAGCTCGCCCAGCGTCTTCTGCATCGCCGGGGTCGCGGGAAAGAGCTGCTTGAGCCTCAGGCGGCGCGCATGCATCTCTACCCGGCCGGTCAGGGGCGCGCCGGCGCCGTCCAGGCGGATCGTCGAGTTGATGCTCCCTCCCGCCATGCCGAAGCGCAGGGGATCCAGCGTCAGCTTGCCGTCCTGCAGCACCAGATGAACGGAGAGATCCGACAGCGGCAGTTTGCTGTCGTGGACGATGCGGCCGGCCTCCAGCGACACGTCGGCGTCCATGTCGCGCCAGCGGTCCGTGCGGAAGGCCTGGGTGGGCAGCACCTTGCCGCCCTTGGGCTTGGCCGGCGCATCCTTGGCCTTGTCGGCTTGCGCCCCCGCGACCGTGCCCGAGGGCACGCCGATCAGCGGCCCCAGATCCGCCATGCGCAGCTGCTTGGAAGACAGCGTGCCGGTCAGCCTGGGGCGCGGCGCGCCCAGCGCGAACGAGATATCGCCATGCAGATCGCTGTTTCCGACCTTGCCGTTGAAGCCCTTGTAGTCGAACACGGCTCCGCCCGGACTGCGCAGCCTGGCGACCAGGTGTCCGTCGGTGGAATACGGCGGCGTGTCCGGCAGCGTGACGCCGGTCAGCGGATACAGCTGGGCCATCGAAGCGCCCGACAGTTTCAGCCGCAGGTCCAGCGCGCCCAGGTTGACCGGATCGGTCAAGGTGCCGGTAACGGCGGCCCGCGTTCCGCCGATCGCCACGTCGGCCTGCACCGGGAACGGCTGCTTGTCGTCCTGCAGGGCCAGCATGCCGCCGACCTTGCCTTCGCCCTTGGTGGCCAGACCCTTGTACTTTCCCGCCACCTTCCAGCCGAATACGTAATCGCGCGGCGCCGTCTTTGCGCCGCCTTCCTCGGCAAAGGCCGCGCCCGCCACGTCGGCGAACGGCACGGGCTTGCCCAGGGGGTCCACCTGGACGGTCAGGTCGGCCTTGAGGATCTCGTCGACCAGCCCCACGCGGCCCTTGTCGAAACCGATCTCGTTGATGTCCAGGACCCAGGGCGAGGGCTCGCCGGTCTCGGGCAACGTGAACGTCCAGTTCGCCCGGCCATCGGCCAGGCGCTCCAGGTCCGCCGCGGGCTCGGTCAGCTGGATGCGCCGGATCACCACCCGCTGGCGCAGCAGCGGCAAGGGCGCAAGGCTGAATTCGCCGCGCTTGAGCGTGGCGAACTGGGGCGCTTTGGCCCAGGGCGCGTTGCCCACCGAGATATCGTTGGCGATGACGCGCGGCCATGGCACCCAGGCGCGCCAGCCTCCCTCCTCGGGCTGCCGCTGCCACTCGACGCTCAGGTCGCCATTGATGGCGAAGGGGCGCCCGATCGCGGCGCTGACTCGCTCGTTGATCATGGGCCTGGCCCGGTTCCAGTCGAAGGCGGCGATCGCCACCACCAGCACGACCACCAGGAGCGCCGCTCCCCCTACAATCCCGATCGCTATTTTTCTTGAGCGCGTCATGGTTATTATCCTTGCCATTGCGGCCGGCATACCGCAGCCGGCCATCGCTACCTCTAAAGGGTATCGCGGCCCGCAGTGCCGGCCGGGATTGCTGGCCCCATAATGTATGCGGATCTTTCCATGCCCGTTGGTCCCGGTGGAGGCGCGCGGCGCGCGTCGCCCGGCGTTTGCGCAGCATGGCGCGTGCCCGGCCTCGTGGCGGCCGGTTACAAAACGAAAAGGCTCCGGACAGAGAAATACGCAGGACACGCCAGCGCCAGGCGAATTTTCAACGCCGGCGCGGTTCAAATGTCCGAACGCGAGAGACGACCGGCCCGGTCACGTCGGAACGCTGAATAACCTGGAGGCCCGATGCGGCATTCGACCTTGATTTTCGTGGTGGCGGCATTTGCGCTGCTGACGCTCAGCCGCCTGGCGCTGGCCGCCTGGCAGTTCAAGCGCGTGCGCAATGCCGGCGGCCTGCTGCCCCTGCTGCTGGGCGGGCTGCGCATCGACGCCCATCAGATCGGCGTGCTGGCGGCCCTGCCCGCCGTGCTGTCGCCCCTGCTGGGCCATTTCCCCCTGGCCGCGACGCTGGCCGGCTACTGGTACCTGGTCGCCTTCATCCTGCTGGCCTTCCTGGAAGTGGCCACGCCGCCCTTCATCCTGGAATACGACAGCCGCCCCAACCGCCTCTTCGTCGAATACCTCAAGCATCCGCGCGAAGTGTCCGGCATGCTCTGGCGCGGCTACAAGACGGCGCTGGTGGGCGGCCTGGGCGTCCTGGCGCTGATAGGCTGGGGCGCCTACGGCCTGTTTGGCGATGCCCGGCCGGACGCCCAGCTCGTCTGGTGGCAAATGCCGCTCGCCAGCGTGGCGATACTGGCGGCCGTCATCCTGGCCATCCGCGGCACCCTGGGCCACCGCCCCATCAACCCGTCGTCGGTGGCCTATAGCTCGGACGGCATGCTCAACACCCTGGCGCTGAATTCGCTCTACAACGTTTTCTATGCCGTCTACAGCATGAAGAACGAGAAGTCCGCCTCCGCCGTCTACGGCGGCATGGACGACGACAAGATGCACGGGCTGGTGCTGGCGCAGGCCGGCCTGCCCGTTCCGCCCGCCAACCCGGACTATCCCAGCCTGCACCGCCAGCCGTCCAGCCGCAAGACGGCGCGGCCGCTCAACCTGGTGATCATCCTGGAGGAAAGCCTGGGCGCGCAGTACAGCGCCGGCCTGGGCGGCGCCGACCTGACGCCGGAGCTGGATGCGCTGGCGCGCGAGGCCTGGACGTTCACACGCGCTTACGCGACGGGCACCCGCTCGGTGCGCGGGCTGGAGGCGGTGGTCACCGGCTTCCTGCCCACGCCCGCCCAGGCCGTGCTGAAACTGCCGCGGTCTCAGCGGGGCTTTTTCTCCCTGGCGGACCTGCTCGGCCGCCACGGCTACCATTCGCGCTTCATCTACGGCGGCGAGTCGCACTTCGACAATATGAAGGGCTTCTTCCTGGGCAACGGCTTCAGGCAGATCGTGGATCGCGCCGATTTCGTCGACCCGGCATTCGTCGGCACCTGGGGCGCCTCGGACGAAGACATGTTCAACCAGCTCGACCGGCTGCTGCGCGAAGACGGCGACCAGCCGACCTTCACGCTGGCCTTCAGCGTGTCGAACCATTCTCCGTGGGAATACCCGGCGGGCCGCATCCAGACCGAGGGCAATCCCGCCACCGTGGAAAACACCGTCCGTTATGCGGACTGGGCGCTGGGCCGCTTCTTCGAACGCGCCAAGGCCTCGCCCTACTGGGAAAACACGGTATTCCTGGTGGCCGCCGATCATGATTCCCGGGTCTTCGGCGCCAGCCTGGTGCCGGTGCGGCACTTCCATATCCCGGCCGTGATCCTGGGCGCCGGCATCCAGGCGCGCCGCGACGAGCGCCTGATCAGCCAGATCGACCTGCCCCCAACCCTGCTGTCGCTGATAGGCGTGGACACCGAGCATCCGATGATCGGGCATGACCTGACCCGCAGCACGCCCGGCCGGGCCATCATGCAGTACGACAACACCTACGGGTATCTGAAGGAAGACGAGCTGCTGGTGCTGGCGCCCAACAAGACGCCGGTGCAGTACCGCTACACCGCGCCCGAGGACTACGCGCCGGTGGCCCTGAACCCCGCCCTGGCCGCCGAGGCGCTGGCGCATGCGCTGTGGCCCAGCTGGGCCTACCGCGAAGGACGCTACTGCCTGCCTGGAGCCGCCGTCCCGGAACAGGCTACGCCGGCCGCCTGAACGCCTTGCGCGCCTTCTCGCTGGCCGCGTAGCAGTGGCAATCGGGGCTGTGATCGTTCACCATGCCGACCGATTGCATGAACGCATAGACCGTCGTGGGCCCGACGAACTTCCAGCCCAGCTTCTTCAGCGCCTTGGACAAGGCCTCGGACTGCTCGGACGTGGACGCGCCATAGGTGGACGGCGCGCCGGCCGGGGCTTCGAAGCGCCACAGATAGGCGGCCAGCGACCCCTCGCGCTGGATCATCTCAAGCGCGCGGGCCGCATTGTTGATCACGGCCTCGATCTTCCCCCGGTGGCGCACGATGCCGGAGTCGGCCAACAACGCCGCCACCTCTTTTTCGCCGAATCGCGCCACCCGGGCGGGATCGAAATTGGCAAAGCCGCGGCGGAAGGCCTCGCGCTTGGACAGGATGGTGCGCCAGCTCAGCCCGGACTGGAAGCCTTCCAGGCAAAGCTGCTCGAACAGCGCACGGTCGTCGGCTTCGGGGTGGCCCCATTCTGTATCGTGATAGGCCATGTACTCGGTGGAAGTGTCCACCCAGCCGCAACGGGCGAGGCCGTCGGGGAATTCGGTCTTGGCGTTCAATTCTGGCTCCTGGCCGCAGTCGGGTCACCGATGCTACCGCAGCAACACACTCGAAAAAAGTCGTAGCGGCCGCCACGGATATCCAGCTAATATTTGCAACCCTGATCCCGCGCCGGCCGTGACCGCGCGCTCCGGCGCCCCTTGCGGGTTTTGCGTACCTGCCGGGGCCGGACAGGTTTACGCACTGCGCGCCATGTCCCTGCTCGACTCATCCCTTGTCACTTTCGTCTCGCCCGCCGTCCTGGCAGGCGACGACCCGGCGGCCAACCCCTGCCTGGACTGCGGGGCATGCTGCTCCCATTTCCGCGTTTCGTTCTACTGCGGCGAACTGGCCGGAGAAAACGGCGGCCACGTGCCCGTGGAACTCGTTACCCAGATGAGCCCGCTGCGCGCCTGCATGAAAGGCACCGAAACCGGCGGCGGCCGCTGCATCGCGCTGCGGGGAGAGCTCGGCCGGCCCGGCATCCACTGCGCCATCTACGAAAACCGCCCCACGCCCTGCCGGGAATTCGACATCTGGATGCCCGACGGTTCGCCCAACCCCGATTGCCAGCGGCTGCGGCTGCGGCTGGGGCTGCCGCCGGTACCGCCCCGGCCGGACGCCGAAAACGATCCGCAGGGCCCCATGCATCCGAATCAGCCGGCCGCAGCCTGAGACGGCGGCACCCCCGGCGGGCGCGAGGCCGGCGGCTTCCCCTAGCCGCGGCCCGCCAGGTAGCGGGTGGGCGTAGCGCCGAACGCCGCGCGGAAACTTCCGATGAACGCGCTGGTGCTCTCGTACCCCACCGAAAGCCCGGCTTCGGTGACGGAACCGCCGCGACACAGCAGCTCCAGGGCTCGCAGCAAGCGGGCCTGCTGGCGCCACCGCCCCAGCGTCACCCCGGTTTCCTGGCGGAACCTGCGCATCAGCGTGCGCGACGACATATTGAGCCGCTGCGCCCATTCATCGATGCCCGCGGTGTCCTCGGGCGTATCCAGCAGCGAGTGGGCCAGGTCCTGCAGGCGCGGATCGGCCGGCATGGGCAGCAGCATGGGTTCGTGTTCGCGGTGCCTGAGCTCTTCCAGCAACACGTCGAACAGCTGCATCTGGTAGGCCGGCGACACGGCCTGCGCGCCCGCGCCGGTGAAGCGGTCCATCAAGGCCTCGATCAGCTTGGACGAGGGCCACGACCGGCAACTGGCCGGCAGCCGCTCGCAGACGTCCTTGCGCACGTACAGGAACGACCCGCGCGCCTCGCCGAACCAGCGCGCGCCATGCCGCACGCCCGGCGGAATCCAGCCCAGGCTGCCCGGCATCACGGTCCAGACCTCGGTGCCCGCCTGCACCATCACCAGCCCTTCGTGCACCAGCACCAGCATGCCCTCGTCATGGACATGCGAAGGCACGGAGATCCCTTTGGATTCGCGGCGGCCCTGAACGCTGAAAGGCGTCAGCAGGACATCCGGCAAGGCGGGCGCGATGGCCACATGAAGCATGGTTGGCAGGTTTGAGCTACTGATTGACGGTTTCCGCGGAGCGCGGCTCTTTGAAAATGTACATCATTCTCATCAGGACATCAGCCCCCCTGAAGGAGCAACCTCATGGACCACTCTCGGCTGCGCCACGCCGGCATCAAAGCCACCTTTCCCCGGATGAAGATCCTGGACATCTTCTACCAGCATGCCGATCTGCACATGAGCGCGGCGGACGTCTACCGCAACCTCGTCTCGGACCACAGCAGTATCGGCCTGGCCACGGTCTATCGCGTCGTCACGCAACTCGAAAGCGCCGGCCTGCTCAAACGGACTCAGCTCGATACGCACACCACCGTGTACGAGCTCAACGACAAAGGACACCACGATCATCTGGTCTGCACCCAATGCGGACGGATCCTGGAATCCAGCGACGCCACCATGGCGCAATTGGTAAGAAAGATCGCCAGGCGCAGGGGCTTCCGGCTGGATTCCTACAGCTTGGTGCTCTACGGCGGCTGCGGCTGCCGCCAGGGCGCGCCCATCACTCCCCAAGGAGAATTCGAATGAACCGCGAACAGTTTTTCTTCCACGATCTATCCCAGTTTCCCATCGTCACCGCCCGGCACGGCGGCGCGCCGGACGGCTACTCGTCCACCTGGATCCGCGAAATGGAAATGCTGCTGGACAATCCCCAGACCTTCGTCATGGTGGTGCCCGACATGCGGCAGGAAGCCGGCCCCGCGGACCGCAAGGCCATGATCGAATGGCAGACCGCCAACATGCCGCGCCTGAAGGCCCGCTGCCGGGCGTTCATCGCCGTGGAAAGCAACGCCGACGCGCTCGAGAAGATACGCAAGCGCGGCGAGAAGATGACGCGCGCGTTCGGCATGCCGTTCCTGGCGGTCGCGACCCCGGGCCAGGCAACGCAGTGCGCCCGGGAATTGCTGGGCCAGTCCGGGCCGGGCGGGTTCGTGGTGAATTAGGAAGCCGTTCCTCCGCAGCGTCTGGCGCCCCCCCCCAGCCCGGGGGGGCTTAAGAGTTCGCGGGCCGCGCCGTTGTTGATGGCAGGGCACCGGTATCCGCGGCGTCCGCGCTCCCTCCAACCCGCTGATGAGCCGCCAGACGCATGAACCTCGCACTCGCCTGTATATTCTGCCGATCGACGCTCTCCCAGGGCGCGCCGCTGCTGGAGAAAAACGGCGCGGCCATCTGCAAGGCCTGCGTCGACAGCTTTGCGGCCCTGTTCGCCGAACGCGCCTGGGTCATGGCGGCGACCCTGGAAGAACAGCTGGACGTGCTGCTGGAAGAGAGCCAGCGCGCCCTGGCGCACAGCGAATCCCTGTCGGTGCGCGCCCGCAGCTGCGGCCTGAGCCTGCATGAGCTGTCGGCCCTGCCGGCGCGCCGGCCCTCCTGACGGGGAGCCCAGGCCTTACTTGCCGGCCTTGACCGTCGAATACGAGGCCATCAGGTTGCGATAGTCCGGAATGTGGTTCGCGAACAGCGTTCCCAGGCCTTCGATATCGTTGCGCCAGTCGCGATGCAGTTCGCAGGCGACGCCGAACCAGCTCATCAACTGCGCGCCCGCCTGCTCCATGCGGCTCCAGGCGGCATTGCGGGTCACTTCGTTGAAGGTGCCGGAAGCATCGGTGACGACGAACACGTCGAAGCCTTCCTCGAGCGCCGACAGCGCGGGGAACGCGACGCACACCTCGGTGACGACGCCCGCGATGATCAGCTGCTTCTTGCCGGTGGCTTTGACGGCCTTGACGAAGTCCTCGTTGTCCCAGGCATTGATGTTGCCGGGACGCGCGATGTAGGGCGCCTGCGGGAATTTGTCTTTCAGCTCCTGCACCAGCGGGCCGTTGGGGCCATCTTCGAAACTGGTGGTCAGGATGGTGGGCAGCTTGAAGTACTCGGCCAGATCGGCCAGCGCCAGGACGTTGTTCTTGAACTGGTCCGGCTGGAAATCCCTGACCAGCGAGAGCAGGCCGGTCTGATGGTCGACCAGCAGCACCGCGGCCTGGGTCTTGTCGAGTTTCGCATAGGGCTTGGCCATGAATTCCTCCAGGAAAAAGTTGGCTCCGAGCAAGAGTAGTCCAGCCACGCGGCGCTGGGGAGGAATATGGGTTTCCTTCAGCCGAACATGATATTCGCCGGTACCGAACGCGAAGCCGAGCATTGCGCGCCGGGGCGCTTCGCCCCCTGTCGCGGCAGTACACTACCGGCCTTGTTCGCACGAACGCCTTTGACCCAAGGAAGGAACCATGCAATGGCGATACGACGACATGGAAACCTTCGTACAGGTGGTCCGATGCGGGGGAATAACGGGCGCGGCCACGCATCTGAAGCTGACCAAATCGGTGATCAGCAAGCGGGTCCGCGACTTTGAACTGGCCCTGGGGCTGCAACTATTCCAGCGGCTCCCCGGCAGGCTGGAGCCCACGGAGGCCGGCGAAGCCCTGTACGACCGCATCGCTCCCCTGCTCGGCGAATTGCACGAGGCCGTGGAAGACATGCAGCCGGACAACGGTGACTCACTGCGCGGCCGCCTCCGCATTTCCACGCCGATGTCGTTCGGCATCCTGCATCTGGGGCCGGTCATCGCCGATTTCGGCCGGCGGCATCCCGGCCTCGAAATCGCGGTCGACTATGACGACCGCCCGGTCCAGCTCGCTCATGGCGGCTACGACGTCGCCGTCCGGATCGGACACTTCGAGGATTCGTCCTTGAAGACGCGCACCCTGGGAGAATGCAGGCGGCTGATCTGCTGCAGCCCCGACTATGCCCAACGCCGCGGAATGCCCGATCGGGTGGCCGATCTGGCTGAGCATGACGCGATCGATTACGCCTTGGTGCACGCCAGGCGCTTCTGGCAGTTCGAGGGCCCGCAGGGGGAGCCCGTCACCGTGGCGATGCGGTCGCGGATCCTGGCCAACAATGGGGAAGCCATCCGGGACATGGCGATTGCAGGGCTGGGCATCGCGTCGCTGCCGGAGTTTCTCGTGGCGGAGGCGATCCGCGAGGGCCGGCTCATCGCCATTCCCCTGGAGTTGCAGCAGCGCCCCTACACGATGGCGGCGCTGTACCCGAATACGAGGCATGTCCCTGCCAAGGTCCGCGCCTTTATCGACCATCTCGTGCGGCGTTTCGAGCAGCGCCCGCCGGAAGTTTCGACGGCCCAATGAAAAAACGCCGCTCATAGAGCGGCGTCGCTTTCAGTACTGCGGAAATCGGGGTGGTGGGCTGAGCGAGACTCGAACTCGCGACCAACGGATTAAAAGTCCGCTGCTCTACCGACTGAGCTATCAGCCCGACCGAAGCCAGAAATTATGGCGCACTTGGGCTCGTTTGTCAAAAAAGGTCGTGCCCGCCCGGCTCGCGCCCCAGTCTCCAATGAAAACGGCCGCCAGCGGCGGCCGTTCACAGGAATGGCGCAGGCTTACCAGGCGGCTACCACGGCGCCCTTGTACTTGGTCTCGATGAACTGCTTCACGGCCGGGCTATGGTAGATGCTGACCAGCTTGGCGAACTCGGGACGGTCCTTGTCCTTTTCACGCACGACCAGCACGTTGGCGTACGGCGAGTCCGGCGATTCCTGGGCAATGGCGTCCTTGGCGGGGTTCAGGCCGGCTTCCAGCGCAAAGTTGGTGTTCACCGCCGAGGCGTCGGTGTCGTCCAGCGAACGCGGCAACTGCGCCGCGTCGAGCTCGATGAAGCGCAGCTTCTTCGGGTTCTCGACCACGTCGATGGGCGTGGCCTTCAGGCCGGTGTCGGGGCGCAGCTTGATCAGGCCGTTGGCTTGCAGCAGCAACAGGGCGCGGCCGCCGTTGGTCGGATCGTTCGGCAGCGCGAAGCGCGCGCCTTCCTTCAGCTCGGACAGAGACTTGATCTTCTTGCTGTAGATGCCGATGGGGAAGATCACGGTCTTGGCGATGCTGACCAGCTTGTAGCCGCGGTCGGCGTTGGCGTTGTCCAGATAGGGTTGGTGCTGGTAGCTGTTGGCATCGAGGTCGCCGGACGCCAGCGCCACGTTGGGCTGCACGTAGTCGGAGAACTCGATGACCTCGATCTTCAGGCCCTGCTTGGCGGCTTCCTGTTTCACCACGTCGAAGATCTGGGCGTGCGGGCCGGCGGTGACGCCGATCTTCAGCGGCTTGTCCTGCGCCAGCGCAGGCTGGGCGAATACGGCGGCGCCCAGGGCGAACGCGGCCAGCGACTTCAAAACCTTGATGCTCATGTTGCGGATATCCCGAATGTCGGAAGTGGGGAAAAAAGGTCAGCGATGCGAGATGCGGCGCACGTAGCGGTCGCCCAGGCTCTGGATGACCTGTACCAGAACGATCAGCACGATGACGACCGCGGCCATCACGTCGGACTGGAAGCGCTGGTAGCCGTAGCGGATGGCGAGGTCGCCCAGTCCGCCGCCGCCGATGGCGCCGGCCATCGCCGAATAGCCGATCAGGCTGACGACCGTCACCACCGTGGCGGCCACCAGGCCGGGCAAGGACTCGGGCAGCAGCACCTTGAGGATGATCTGCATGGGCGATGCGCCCATGGCGCGCGCGGCGGTGATCAGCCCCGGATCGACCTCCCGCATGGCGTTCTCGGCGATCCGGGCCATGAACGGGATGGCAGCGACCGACAGCGGCACGATGGCGGCGGTGGTGCCGATCGAGGTTTGCGCCACGAAACGCGTGAAGGGAATGATCGCGACCATCAGGATCACGAACGGCACCGAGCGCGTGGCGTTGATCACCGCGCCCAGCACATGGTTGACGGACTGGTTCTCGAGCATATTGCCACGGGCGGTCACGGTCAGGACGACGCCCAGCGGAATACCGGCCACCACGGCGATGGCGCTGGCCACGCCCACCATCAGGAGGGTGTCAAGCAGCGACGTAATAAGCAGGTCGATCAGTTGCGGGCTCATGAGCGATTTCTTCAACGGTGATGTCACGGGCGGTCAGGGCGGCAATGGCCTCCTTCACCGCGGCGGGCGCGCCCTGGGCCAGCACGAACATCGTGCCGACGGCCACGCCCTGGATGTCTTCGACGCGGGCCTGGACCAGGTCCACGTCCAGCGAGAACTGCTTGTACAGGTCGGACAGGAAGGAGCCCGACGCGTCGTTGCCGGTCAGCGACAGGCGCAGCAAGCGCAACGCCAGCCCCGGCTTGGCCGCGGCCAGGGTATCGATGCGCTGCCTGACCGCGGCCAGCGTGGCGTCGGTCAGGTCGGACGCGGTGGCGGCCGACACCATGGCGCGGGTCACTTCATGGCGGGGCTGCGCGAACACTTCGCGCGTGCTGCCCAGTTCCACCACTTCGCCCTGCGACAGCACGGCGACGCGGTCGCAAACCTCGCGCACCACTTCCATCTGGTGCGTGATCATGACGACGGTCACGCCAGTCTTGCGATTGATGTCGCGCAACAGGGCCAGGATGTTGTGCGTGGTTTCCGGGTCCAGCGCGGACGTGGCCTCGTCGCTGAGCAGCACGTCCGGGTTGTTGGCCAGGGCGCGGGCGATGCCGACGCGCTGCTTCTGGCCGCCGCTGATCTGGCTGGGATAGCGGTCCCGCAGGTGTTCCAGGCCCACCAGGGCCAGCAGGCGCTCCACGCGGGCCGGGATCTCGGCCTTGTCGACGCCCGCGATTTCCAGCGGCAGCGCCACATTGCCGTACACCGTGCGGCGCGACAGCAGGTTGAACCCCTGGAACACCATGCCGATGCGGCGGCGCTGGGCCCGCAATTGGGCTTCGTTCAGGCCCGTCAGGGGCTGGCCGCCGATGGCGATCGTGCCTTCATTGGGCCGCTCCAGCAGGTTGATGCACTGCACCAGCGTGCTTTTGCCGGCCCCGCTGGGGCCAATGATGCCGAAGACCTCGCCCTGCTCGATGTGCAGGTTGATGCCCCGCAGCGCCTGGAACTGGCCATGCGGCGTGGCGTAGGTCTTGGATAGGTTCTCGATGTGGATCATGGCAAGCGATTTTGTATCTTCTCTCTTCTAAAGAGAACGACCGTTTTTTCCATTTTTAATAACTTTAAGTAATATACAGGCCCGTGTTCCGCCTGCCCGCCTCGCCGGAAGGCGCCAGCCATAACGCGGAAATGGGCAGCCGGGAGGGTAGGCCCTCCTGACTGCCCATCTGGTCCCTCCCCGGCCTCGCGCCCACCAGGTGGGCCTCGCAAGGGGTGCCCCTGCCTCCAGGAGCTCGGTACGGCGCTTAACGCGCCCGCGAGATCCGGACTTCAGCGCCGCGGCGCTTGACCTCGAGCCCTTCGGACGGTGAGATGCGCAAGCCTTCCAGCCCCTTGATGTAGCTGGAACCCTGCATCTGCATCACGCGGATCTTGTTGCGCATGACCACCGGGTTATGCACCGGCATGCCGAACATCCAGACCTCGTCCAGGATGCGGGCCGAATTGAACTCGCCCGTGTGCTGCGCGGCCGGTCCAAGACAGAGCATGTGCCCTTCACGGCCGAACACCGGGAACTGGCCGAGCTCGCACTCGATCGTCCAGGTGGTGCCGCCTTCGTAGCGGTGCCCCGTGTTCAGGTCCCACCAGGCCTCGCCCTTGGGCAGGTACACGCGCACCTGCTTGCCAGGTTCGGTGACGGGAGCCACCAGCAGCGCCGGGCCCAGCAGGTATTGCAGGTCCCAATCGTGCGCATGGGGATCGTTCGGGAACGACAGGGCCATCGAACGCTGCACCGGCAGGCCGGTACGCGCGGAATCCTCGATGGCGCCCAGCACATAGGGCACCAGGCGATAGCGCCATTGCAGCCAGGTCTTGGCGTGCGCCAGGGTTTCTTCGCCGAAGTCCCAGGGCATCAGGCCTTCCACGCCCTGGAACGAGAAGTTCGACGAGAACACGCCGGCGGTCAGCCAGCGCAGGTAGAGCTCGGGCGTCATGCCCGCGCGGTCGCGCGAGGCCGAGCCGATATTGTGCACTTGCACCGGCAGGCCGCTGGCCCCGATCGACAGGGCGGTGCGCAAGGTGTGGCGCAAGCCTTCCCAGCTGTTCTCGACCTGAGGCCCCACCTGCCATGGCAGGCGCTGGGCGGCCGGGAACAGGTCTGCGCTGGGCACCACGCCCTCGGGCGGGACCTTCAGGCCGGCGACCGCGTCGAACAGCGCGCGGCGCACCAGCAGCGGATACATGCTGCGCAGCGCCGGGCCGGTTTCGCCGTTGCGGGCGGTCACACCGTCGGGAATGGCGATCTGGGCATCGCACGCGGGCGCGTCCAGGCCGTCTTCGACCAGTTGGCGATGACGCTCCACCCACAGGTTATAGATGTCGCGGTAGGTCAGGTCCAGCAGGCCATAGGGCTGCCCCGAGGTGGCGGCATTGCCGTCGAACACCTGGGCCGACCCGTCATCCTTGGTCAGCAGCCAGCCGCGGTCTTCCAGTTCCTCGAACAGCGGGCTGGTCTTCAGCACGCCCGGGAAGCCGGAAGCGGCGACATGCACGTTGTGCTTGTGGAACAGCGCCAGCATCTGCTTGGCATCGGGGAAACGCTGGGCATCCCATTCGAAAACCGTCTTGTCCGCCTGGAAGCCCCAGGCCACCGGCTGCGCCAGCGTCACGGCGTCGACCGGGATCTGGTTCTCGCGCATGCGCGACACCAGGGCGACCGTCTCGGTGGGCATCTCGCCCGCGGCCTGCTGCAGCCACGCGCCCATCGCCCACAGCGACGGCTGGCCGGCGCGGCCCGTCAGCGCGGTGTACTGATTGAGGATTTCACCGGGCTCGCCGACGAACAGGAACAAGTCGAGGACCGCGTCGTCCACGGTCAGCACGTATGCGGAATCCGCGGGCGCCACGCCCACGGAATGCTCGACGCGACGCATCGTGTTCACGTAGACGCCCCAGCCTCGCGGGCTCCAGGCCAGCGGCAGCGCGCGGTGTTCCGGATCGTCGGACACCACCGATTCCTCGCGGCGGTTCAGATCGCCCGGAGTCTCGCCCAGGCCGAACACGCGCTCATCGGTCTGCAGCCCGAAACCCACCGTCCAGACGGCGTCGTCCGCCTGATCGAGCGCGTTGTGCCCGAACGCGGGCGTGTGCGCCGACACCTCGGATTCGAACACGCGTTCGTCGTTGCGGTAGAGCGCCACGCGCACGGGGCCGGATTGGATTTCCAGGACGACATCGCCCTGGGCGATCCGCCAGCCGTCCCCATCCTCGCGTGGAGCAATGGTTGCCTCGCCCACGGCCTCCTGGCGCGCGAGCAGCATTTCCGCCACGGCGCGCGCGCGCGCGCCGGGCTTGTCATCGGTAAGGTGGTTCGCCTCGCCGCAGCGCAGGCGAAAAACACCAGGCGCATGCGCCTCGACTACCAGGTGCAACCCATCGCCCGCGTCGAAATCGATGCGACTGGGGCGGGACGTCAGCAGCTCGATGGTGTCGAGCTGGGTAGTATGGGCAAAGTCGAACTTGGGCGGCACAGAGCATCCCCCGGCTTAAGCCAAAAACCATCAAAAGACGCTATTTTGACGGATTTGGGCTTTGAAATAAACTCGGTCCCTCTTTTGGACGGCCAACTCATCCATAAAAGGGGTCTAAAGCCCCCGGCCATCGCCCATGGGCGCGGATGCCTGCCGGGCCGCCGAAACACCCGGTCCGGCACCAATTCAGGCCCAATTGGCGCCAAATCCAGGCAATTCCTGCATTCTACGCCACCTGGGGCCCCTTCCCCGCTCTCCGTCCCGGCTTTTTTCAGCGGGGAGAAACCAATCTGGCCAAGTCCGTTTCAAGGGGCGAGGGTTCGCCTCGCAGGCGCGCGGCGATCACGTCCCCCATCAGGGCCGACCACGACAGGCCGCGCGACGCATACCCCACGGCAAGCCAAAGGCCGGGCGCATGCGGCAATTCGCCCACGGCCGGCAGGCGTCCCGGCAACACGGCCCTCCATCCTGCCCAGCCCGGCAGACTGCCGGGAGCCAGGGCGTCGAAATCCGGATGGCGGCCGCCCAGCAGGCCCGCCGCCTTGTCCAGGGTGACGCGCTGCCCCTCTGCGCCCACGCGGGCCTCGCTTGCGCCATGCACGTACGTACTGCCCACGACGCAACCTTCGCCCGTGTCCGGCAACAGGTAGCCTTCTCCGCCGACGATGCACCGCGGCCCGCCCGACAGGGCCGCCGCAGGCACCAGCGTCACTTCACCGGCCAGCGCATGCATTTGCGCCACGCGCGGCAGCGGATCCAGCAGGCCGCTCGCTGACAGGACCGCCTGGGCGCCCGCCGCGTTGGCCAGGATGACGGTATCCGCGCTCGCCAGCTCGGCGCCCGAGGCATCCCGCACGCTCCAGCCCTGCCCGGCCCCCTGCCCGGTCCGTTCGACCCGTTCCGCCCTCCCCGGCAGGACCGTCACGCCGGGGACCGCCAGCAGCGCCTCTATCAGGCGGCCGGGCCGCACCAGCATGCCCCGCGCAAAGAACACGCCGCCGCGCGCCAGCGGCAGGCCTGCAATCGCGCTGGCTTCGTCCCGGCTCACCTGGCGCACCCACGCCTGCGGGAACGCCAGCGCCGCCAGGGTGCCGGCCATCGCCGCGGACCGCCCCGCGTCGCGCTCCAGCTGCACGGTGCCGCAAACCCGCGGCGCCGCGTCCGCCGGCAGCCCCCGCCATCGCGCCAGGGCCCGCTGGCTGCCCGCTCGCGACAAGCGCGCCCGCGCATTGTCGTCGCGCGCCACCACGGGCGTCAGCGCCGCGGCGATATGCCCCGCATGCGCGGGCGCGCCCTGCGCCCGGCTGGCGTCGATCACGGTCACGCGCCATCCGCGCATGGCCAGCGCCTGGGCGATCCCGCCCCCGGCCAGCCCCGCTCCCACCACGACGGCATGCCCGCCAGCCGCTGGACGCAGCGCCGCGGCCACCCGTCCCTCCGCGGCCGCTTCCCCCGCCGTCATGTGCCATTTGCCGCCATAGCCCGGGGCGCGCCGCACGTTGAACCCCGCCTCCTGCAACGCCCGGCGCAGGTCTCCGGTGCAAGCCCACGTCGCCACCGTGGCGCCAGGCGCGGCCAGCGCCGCCAGGTCGCGCAGCAGCGGCGCAGCCCACATCCGGGGATTGCGCTCGGGCGCAAAACCGTCCAGGAAGAACGCATCCACCCGCGCGCTCAGCCGCGGCGCCAGGACCTGGGCATCGCCGAAGCCCAGCGTCAATGTGACGGCGCCTCCCTCGAACTCCAGGCGGTGCAGGCCCGGCAGCAGGTCTGGCCACTGGGAGGCCAGCCGCCGCCCCAGGTCCGCCAGCGGCTCGGGCGCGTAACGCTCCAGCAAGGCGGCCAGGTCCTCGCGCCCGAAGGGATGCCCTTCCATCGACACCACGTGCAACGCCGAGGAACGCTGGGGGTCGTCCCGCCAGGCCTTCCAGAGCGCCAGGAAATTCAGCCCAAGCCCGAAGCCGGTCTCGCAGACCGTGAACGCCTCGCGCCCGCGCCAGCGCCCGGGCAGGCCGTTGCCACGCAGGAACACATGCTCCGCCTGCCCCAGCGCACCGGATGGCGAGTGATAGACGTCGCCGTAGACGGCACTGTACAGCCGGCCGTCAGCATCGAATTCGGCCACTGCGGGGATCAGGGGGGCAAAGGTAACGGACATGGATGCGGCAGGCAAAAGGCAAAACAGCAAGGGAACGAGCGTGAATTATCGGATGGCGGGCGGCGCTGCGTTGGTTGGACGCCACGCGGCAGGGCGGTTTCGGGCGCGTGCCACGGCGTTGACGCATACATGGGCTTACACTGGTTTCATGGATACTTACGATCAGCCCCGTTCGCTGGCCTCGCCCATCGACCTGTGCGCCGCGATCGACGCGGCCGTCACGGCAGCCCATGCCGGCGCAGCCATCCTGCAATCCTACGCGCATCACCGCGCGGATCTCGTGATCGACCGCAAGGCGCGCAACGATCTGGTCTCCCAGGCGGACCGCGAGGCGGAAGCCGCGATCATCCAGGAGCTCCAGGCCCGCACGCCCAAGTTCGGCATCGTCGCCGAGGAAACGGGCGGCAAGGCGCAGGGCGCGGCCACCTGGTACATCGACCCGCTGGACGGCACCACCAACTTCCTGCACAACATCCCGCACTACGCCGTATCCATCGCGCTGATTGCGCACGCGGGCACCGCCGTCTCGGGCAGCGAAACGCTGACGGAGGACACGCCCGTGGTAGGCGTGGTCTACGATCCGAGCCGCGAAGAACTCTTCACCGCAGTCCACGGATTGGGGGCCTGGCTCAATGGCCGCCGCATCCAGTGCTCGCGCACGCAGACGATCGAAGACGCCGTCC
The DNA here is from genome assembly GCF_050285585.1 of Achromobacter sp. GTDB lineage: Bacteria > Pseudomonadota > Gammaproteobacteria > Burkholderiales > Burkholderiaceae_B > Achromobacter. The sequence continues at coordinate 386,458 of NZ_JBLZXF010000003.1, forward strand.
TGGCCACGGGCTTCCCCTTCCGGGACTTCTCCTTCGCCGCGCAATACATGCCCATGCTGCACGACGCCATCAACCGTGCCCGGGGCGTGCGCCGCATGGGCGCGGCCGCGCTCGACCTGGCCTGGACCGCCTGCGGCCGCTACGACGGCTATTGGGAAATGGGGCTGGCTCCATGGGACGTGGCCGCCGGCACGCTGATCCTGCGCGAAGCGGGCGGCGCCTGCTCGGACATGCACCAGCAGGATCCCTGGCCCATCGGCGGGCGCGTCGTGGCGGGCAACCGGGCCATCGAACGCGCCTTGCACGAGATGATCGCCCCGCACCTCGACAAAAAAGGCTGACCTCCGGCCCTCATGCCGCCGTGCCCGTGCCGGGCGCGGCGGCGTCGGGCCGCAACTCCCGGCGCAGGATCTTGCCCACGTTGCTCTTGGGCAGTTCGTCGCGGAATTCCACGAAGCGCGGGCGCTTGTAGCCGGTCAGGCGCTCCCGGCACCAGTCCTGGATCTGCGCCTCCGTCAGGGACGGGTCCTTTTTCACCACGAATACCTTGACCGCTTCGCCGGAGTGCTCGTCCGGCACGCCGATCGCCGCGCACTCCAGCACGCCCGGATGCTGCGCCACGGCGGCCTCGACTTCGTTCGGATAGACCTTGAAGCCGGACACGGCGATCATGTCCTTCTTGCGATCGACGATGCGGGTGTAGCCCTGCTCGTCCATGATGCCGATGTCGCCGGTGCGGAAGTAACCGTCCGCCGTCATCGACTGCCGGGTTTCCTCGGGCTTCTGCCAGTATCCCAGCATGACCTGCGGCCCGCGGATGCTCACCTCGCCCCGCTCTCCGAGCGGCACTTCGCGGCCTTCGTCGTCCAGGATGGCCACGTCGGTGGACGGCAGCGGCAAGCCGATGGAGCCCGAGTACGCCGTCGCGTTGGTGGGATTCACCGTCGCCACCGGCGAAGTCTCCGACAAGCCATAGCCTTCGACCAGCGGCCTGCCCGTGATTTTCAGCCAGCGCTCGGCCACCTGCCGCTGCACGGCCATGCCGCCGCCCAGGGTGAGGCGCAGCGCGGAGAAGTCCAGGCGCGCGAAATCCTCGTTGTGCGCCAGCGCGTTGAAGAGCGTATTGACGCCAGGGAAGATATTGATGGGCGTCTTGCGCCACGCGTTGATCAGCGACGGCTGGTCGCGCGGATTGATGATGAGCACGTTGCGCATGCCGGCGTACAGGCCATAGAGCCCGCAGACGGTCATGGCGAATACGTGGTAGAGCGGCAGCGCGCTGATGATGGTGAGCTGCTGGCCGGCAAGGTCATGGACGACGGGCTGCGCCACGGCCTCGGTCTGCAGCACGTTCGCCGTCAGGTTGCGGTGCGACAGCATGGCGCCCTTGGGCACGCCGGTGGTGCCGCCCGTGTACTGCAGCACCGCCACGTCGTCCATCGACAGGGCCGGCGGCGTGAACGGCAGGTTCGCGCCCTCGTGCAGCACCTTGGACAGCATCCGGGCGCCGTCGATGTTCCAAGCGGGAACGATCTTCTTGACGTAGCGGGCGGCCAGATTGACCAGCGGCGCCTTCAGGCCGCCGAGCAGGTCGCCGGGGCCGGTCACGACGATGTGCCGGAGTTGCCCGCGGTCCGCCACGCGCTGCAGCGTATGCGCGAAATTCTCCAGGATGACGATGGCGGACGCGCCGCTGTCCAGCAGTTGCCGCTCCAGTTCTTCGGCCGTGTACAGCGGGTTTACGTTGACCACGACGTGGCCCGCGCGCAGCGTGCCCAGCATGCTGACCAGATAGGCGGGCACGTTGGGCATCATCAACGCGACCCGCGAGCCCTTGGGCAGGCCCAGGCTTTGCAGCCAGGCGGCGAATGCCCGGGCATGGGAGTCCAGTTGCGCGTAGGTGATGTCGCTGCCCATCGCAGTGCATGCGATGCGCGTGGCGTATTGCTTGCAGGCCCGGTCCAGCAGGTCGGTCAGGGAAGCATATCCCTCGGTCGATATCTCGGCCGGAACGCCTTGCGGGTAATGGGCAAGCCACGGACGCGTCATGGTATTTGTCTCCATTTAAATTGGTTTTTGATTGATGATACCCTTGTTGCGTTCCCTTATTTCGCCCGAGCGCCCCCCATGAAACTCCTCGAACCCATCGTCGCGTGGCATCACGACATTTCCAAGATTCGGCGCGACATCCACGCGCATCCCGAACTGGCGTTCGAGGAGTTCCGCACGGCCGACGTGGTAGCCGCGAAGCTTGAGGAATGGGGCATCGAAATCCATCGCGGACTGGGCGGCACGGGCGTCGTCGGCATTATCCGCGGCAACCGGCCCGGCGACCGCGCCGTGGGCCTGCGCGCCGACATGGACGCGCTGCCCATGCAGGAGGTCAACACCTTCGCGCATGCCAGCAAGAACGACGGCAAGATGCACGCCTGTGGCCATGACGGCCATACCGCCATGCTGCTGGCCGCGGCGCGCTACCTGTCGCAGCACCGCGACTACGCCGGCACGGTATACGTGATCTTCCAGCCCGCCGAGGAAGGCGGCGGCGGCGCCAAGCGCATGATCGACGACGGCCTGTTCACGCGTTTCCCCATGGAAGCCGTGTTCGGCATGCACAACTGGCCCGGCATGAAGCCCGGCCAGTTCGGCCTGACGCCCGGCCCCATCATGGCGTCCAGCAACGAATTCTCGATCGTCGTGAAGGGCAAGGGCACGCACGCCGGCATGCCCAACCTGGGCATCGATCCGGTCATGGCAGCCGTGCAATTGGCCCAATCCCTGCAAACCATCATCACGCGCAACCGCAACCCCCTGGACGCGGCCGTGCTCAGCATTACGCAGATCCATGCCGGCAGCGCGGACAACGTCGTGCCCAACCACGCCGAATTGCGCGGCACCGTGCGCACGTTCACGCTGGAAGTGCTGGACCTGATCGAACGCCGTATGGAAGAGATCGCGCGGCACACCTGCGCGGCCATGGACTGCGAAGTGGAATTCACGTTCCAGCGCAACTATCCGCCCACCATCAACCACCCCGAGGAAGCCGCGTTCTGCGCCGATGTGCTGCGCGACATCGTGGGCGACGCCAATGTCAACGACCAGGTCCAGCCGACCATGGGCGCGGAGGACTTCGCCTTCATGCTGCAGGAGCTGCCGGGCTGCTACGTCTGGATCGGCAACGGCACGGGCGACCACCGCGACAGCGGCCACGGCCTGGGCCCCTGCACCCTGCACAACGGCAGCTACGACTTCAACGACGAGCTGCTGCCGCTGGGCGGCACCTACTGGGTCCAGCTGGCGCTCAAGCGCCTGGCCAAGGCCTGACGCCCCGCTGAGCGCTACACGCCGTCCGGCGCGCCGACCGCCAGGCACATCGCCAGGAAGCGTTCGGCGGCGCGGGCGGCGGCGTCCGCATGCGGCACCAGGATGCTCAGGGTGCGCGTCAGCGGCTTGGGCAGCAGGCGCAGGGCCGCCAGCGCCCCGTCCTCGTGCCGCATCGACATGACGGACACGAAGCCCACCCCCAGGCCCGCGCGCACGGCCTGCTTCACCCCCTCCACCCCGGCCAGTTCCAGCCCCACCGAAGGCGCAAGCCCCGCGTCGGCGAAGGCCCGCTCCACCAGCCGGCGCACCCCCGAGCCGGGTTCGCGCATGACCAGGGCCGACGCGGCGAGGTCGCGCAGGGTCACCGCGCCCTTGCCCGCCAGGGCGTGGTCCGCCCGCACGATCGCCACTACCTCGTCCTGCCGCCAGGCGTGCACCGCCGTGTCCGCGGGAAGGCCCGTGGGCACATCCCCTTCGATGAAGGCCAGGTCCAGGGCCGGCAGGCGCTCGACGATCTCGCGCGTGTTGCCGTCGGACAGATGCAGGCTGACCGCGGGAAAGGCATGGCGGAAATCCGCCACCAGGCTGGGCAATAGATAGCTGGCGGGCGTGGTGCTGGCCCCCAGCCGCAGGGCGCCCGTCTCCAGGCCGCGCCAGGACTCCCGAACGGCCTGCGCCTGCCGGTACACCTGGCGCAGCTGCCGGGCCTGCTCGGCCAGCCTCTCGCCGGCCTCGGTCAATGCAACGCCATGTCCGCTGCGCCGGTACAGGGGCTCGCCGAACCATTCCTGCAGCATGCGCAACTGCCCGGACACCGCGGGCTGGGACAGATTCAATGTCTGGGCGGCCCGGCTGATATTGCCGGTATCCGCCACACAGGCGAAGGTAAGCAGCTGGTCCGGGGTCATGTCGCGCCAAATATCTGAATCTCCGATATTACATATCCAAAATAACAATTTTTCAAATAACAGGGCGGAAATTAATATTTCGCCTAGTTATTTAGATATGCCCCAAGGCCAACCATGAGCAATTCCTCCAGCACCGCCGTCCCCCTGCCCGCCACGCCGGCCGCGCCCGCCGCGACGCCGGCGGCCACGCCCTGGCGGGACAAGCTCAATGGGGTGTTGTTCGTCGGGCTGATGGCCGGCGCCGTGATGCAGCTGGCCGACCTGCCGGCCATCAGGCAACTGGGCTTTTCGCCGCTGGTCGTGGGCATCGTCTGCGGCATGCTCTACGGCAACTTCCTGCGCGGCACCATGCCCGCCGATTGGGGCGTAGGCGTGAATTTCGCCGCAAGGCGCCTGCTGCGCATCGCGGTGGCCTTCTATGGCCTGAATATCAGCATCCAGCAGATCGCCGCCGTGGGCTTGCCGGGGCTGGCCGTCTCGGTGGCCGTGGTGGTGGGCACCCTGCTGATCGGCACCGTCGTCGGCCAGCGCCTGCTGGGCCTGGACCGCGACACCGCCATGCTTACCGCGGCCGGCAGCGCCATCTGCGGCGCCGCCGCCGTCCTGGCGTTCGAACCGACCCTGCGCGCCGCCCCGCACAAAAGCGCGGTGGCGGTCGCGACCGTCGTGCTGTTCGGCACCTTGTCCATGTTCCTGTACCCGGTGTTCTATCACGCGGGCTGGCTGAATTTCGACACGCAGGCGCTGGGTATCTACATCGGCGGCACGATTCACGAGGTGGCGCAGGTCGTCGGCGCCGCCAGCAATATCGATCCCGCCACCACCGAAGTCGCCACCATCGTGAAGATGACCCGCGTCGCCCTGCTGGTCCCGGTCCTGCTGGTGCTGGGCATGTACCTGCGCAGCGCGGCCTCCCACGCCAGCGGGCAATCCAAGGGCGCCAAGCTGCCCATTCCCTGGTTCGCGGTGGGCTTCCTGGCGCTGGCCATCGTCAATTCGCTGGACATCATTCCCGCCGACGCCGTGGCCGCCATCCGCCGCCTGGATGTCTTCGCGCTGACCATGGCCATGACGGCGCTGGGCATCGAAACCCGTTTCGCCCAGATCAGGAAGGCCGGCCCGCGCGTGATGGCGCTGGGTCTGATCCTGTACGGCTGGCTGCTGGTGGGCGGCTACGCCATCGTCAAGTTGGCCTACTGATTCCCCGCCCGTCGCGGCAAAGCGCCGCGGCGGGCCTGCCGCCCACGCGGGTGTCTCGTTTTTCCTGCATAATCGGCTGGTTCTCTAGCAGTGGAGTCAGCCGCATGACCTCCAGCAACAAAACCCCTTTCACGACTTTGCCCGCCGACCGCGATGCGGTATTGCGCGTCATGCCGATGCCGGCGGATGCCAATATCCACGGGGACGTTTTCGGCGGCTGGATCATGTCCCAAGTGGATATCGCCGGCTCGATTCCCGCCGCGCGCCGCGCCGCCGGCCGCGTGGCCACCGTCGCGGTCAATGCCTTCCAATTCAAGCAGCCCGTGTTCGTGGGCGACCTGCTCAGTTTCTACGCATCCATCGTCAAAACCGGCACCACCTCGATCACCGTGTCGGTAGAGGTCTACGCGGAACGCCAGCGCCTGGACGCCGAGATCGTCAAGGTGACGGAAGCCACGCTGACCTACGTCGCCACGGACGAAGCGCGGCGCGGCCGCCCCCTTCCTACCCTTTGAGCCGTAACGCATGACGCAGTCCGCCGCCGCGCAGAAACCGCCCGCGACGCCCCGCCGCCTAGACCCGGAAGACGCCCAGCACGCTTTGGCGGAGGTGCAGGAGCGCCTGCGCCGCCAGCAGCTCGTCGCCGACCTCGTGCATCGCCAGGAAGAAGGCGACTCGAAGGCATCCCTGGTCGAAGACCTGGTGCACCGCCAGCACGAAGCCGAACTCAAGACCCTGCTGGACGGCCTGCACCCCGCCGACATTGCCTTCATCCTGGAGTCGTTGCCCAAGGACGAGCGGCAGGCCATCTGGGCGCTGGTCAGCCCCGAGCACGACGCGGACGTCCTGCTGGAGGTCGAGGACTGGGTGCGGGAATCGCTCATCGAAGCGATGGACCGCCAGGACCTGGTCGCCGCCACCGGCAATATGGACGCCGACGAGCTGGCCGACCTGGCCCCCGACCTGCCGCCCGACGTGGTGGCCGAGGTCCAGAAGGGCCTGACCGAAGAAGAGCGCGCGCAACTGCTGGAAGCCATGGGCTATCCGGAAGACAGCGTGGGCGCGATCATGGACTTCGAGATGGTCCGGGTGCGCGAGGACGTGACGCTGGAGGTGGTGCTGCGTTATCTGCGCCGCCTGCACGAGCTCCCCGACCACACCGACCAGATCTTCGTGGTCGACCGCCAGGACAGGCTGCAAGGCATCCTGCCCCTGTCCCGCCTGCTGGTCAGCGAACCCGAAACCGAGGTTCGCGCGGTCATGAATGCCGACTTCCTGGCGTTGAACCCGCTGGACTCCGACGCCGACGCCGCCGGCGCGTTCGAGCGCTACGACCTGGTGTCCGCCCCCGTCATGGACGACCAGGGCCGGCTCATCGGCCGCGTCACCATCGCCGACGTGGTGGACGTGATGCGCGAAGACTCCCAGGAACAGGCGCTGTCGCGCGCGGGCCTGCAGGAAGAAGACATCTTCGCGCCGGTCGCCACCGCGCTGCGCAACCGGGCGCCCTGGCTGCTCTTCAACCTCTGTACGGCGGCCACGGCATCCTTCGTGGCCTCCCAGTTCGAAGGCACGGTCAGCCAGATCGTCATCCTGGCGTTCCTGATGTCGATCGTGGCGGGCATCGGAGGCAACTCCGGCAACCAGACCATGACGCTGATCATCCGGGCCCTGGCCATGGGCCGCATCACCGGGCGCAATCTCTGGCAACTGGTCAAGCGCGAACTCTTCGTGACCCTGATGGTAGGGCTGTGCGGCAGCCTGGTGGCCGCGCTATTCGCCTGGGTGATTTCGCATTCGGTGTCCATCGCCCTGGTGATGATGGCCGCCATGGTCTGCAATATGCTCGTGGGCGCCTCCGTGGGCGTGCTGGTGCCGATGGTGCGCGCCCGTTTCGGCAAGGATCCCGCGATGGGCTCCTCGGTGCTGCTCACGTTCGCCACGGATTCGCTGGGCTTCTTCATCTTCCTGGGCTTGGCGACGATCTTCCTGCTGTAGCCCTTCCGCAACAGATGCCGGCGCGCTGGTCCTGTTTCCCCCGGGGATGCGCCGCTTGACAGCTGGCTGACAGGGACGAAGGCGACTGTTCCATTACAGTAATGGGATTGTCATCTTCATCCCTTCCGTGCCCGCAATGACCGCCAGACTCCAGGCAGCGATCCTGTGCCTGCTGCTCTTCTTCCCCTTCGCCCCCGCCGTCCAAGCCTGTGAAAGCATGCCCTCGTGGGCGCAATCCGCCTGCAAGCGCCTGGACCAGATCTGGACCGAGGGCGGCAACGATCTCTACCTGACCGGCTACTCCTGGCATAACCGGGCCACCTACAGCAAGGAGAAGATCGACAGCTTCAACGAACTGGCCTGGGGCGGCGGCTACGGCCGCAGCATCTACGACGAGGACGGCGACTGGCAAGGCCTGTACGCCATGGCCTTCCTGGATTCGCACAGCAAGATCGAGCCCATCGCGGGCTACGGCTTCCTGAAGATCGGCCAGGTCAGCGAGAACTTCCGCCTGGGCGCGGGCTACACCATCTTCCTGACGGCGCGCCACGACATCATGAGCTATGTGCCCTTTCCCGGCATCCTGCCGCTGGTGAGCGCGGGCTACAAGGACGCCATGCTCTACGCGACCTACATCCCTGGCTCCAGCGGCGCGGGCAACGTGCTGTTCATGTTCGGCCGCTGGCAGTTCTGAGCGGCCCGGCGCCCGGCCTCAGCAGGCCATGCCCAGCCTGCGGACGAGGTCGCCCAGGCGCCAATCGTCGATGCCGTGCGCGCGCAACGCCCGCGCCGTTTCCACCACGTAATCCAGGCAAGGCCCCGATTGCCCCACGGCGTTGCGCACGGAGGCCAGCAGGCGGTCGTCGCTGATGCCCGCGGCGTATTCCTGGCAGGCCCGGTTCAGCAGAAACACCAGCCCGCGCACGGGCGCCGCCTCGGTGTGACAGGTGAGCCAGCGGGGCGAATACGCGCCCGTCACCATTTCCCGAAGCCAGAGCGCCCGGAATACCGCAGGCACGTCGCAAGCGGCCACCAGGAACGCCACTCCGCGGCAGCAGCCGCCGCGGTCCAGTCCAAAGACCAGGCCGGGGTTGTCCGGCGAACCGCGGTGATCATGGGACCACAGGCACAGGGACCGGTGATAGCCGCGCACGGTGGCCAGGCGGCGTTCGCGCCACGCGAAACCGGGATGCCAGATCAGGGAACCATAGGCGAACACCCATAGATCGTCGGAGCCATTCCAGCCGGCCAGCAGGTCGTCCACCGAAAGCGCGCGCCTCGTTTTTGCCGGGCCGGTGCAGCCGGCGGGTACTGCCAACGACATAAGGTCCTCTGATATTCCGTTCGTTCCATGCCTGGAATGCCGGATATCCTACGCCCTTGCCCGCGCAAAAGAATTGCGAGATGGGAGGCCTTGGCGGCCCCGGACGGAATTTGCATCCCCGGCGGCGGCCGCCCGGGAAATAAAATTGCGCCCCCGCCTACAGCGAGTCCAGCGGCAATTCGGTCGTGCTCTTGATGACCTCCATCGAGAAGCTGGCGCTGACGTCCAGCAGGTCCACGGCGCCGATCAGGCGGCGGTAGAAGCGGTCATAGGCCGCCATGTCCTCGACCACGACCTTGAGCAGGTAATCGACGTCGCCCGCCATGCGATGGAACTCCACCACATTGGGCAAGGCCGTCACGGCGTTGATCAGGCGCTGCGTCCACTTCTCGTTGTGCTGGCTGGTCCTGATGGACACGAAGACGGTCAGGCTCAGGCCCAGCGCGCGGGGATCCAGCAGGATGGCGTTGCGCGCGATGACTCCGTCATCCTTCAGTTTCTGGATGCGGCGCCAGCACGGCGTCACGGACAGGTGCACCTGTTCGGCGATCTCGGCGACCGAGCAGGCGGCGTCCTTTTGCAGCAAGGCCAGTATCTTGATGTCGGTCTGGTCCATGGAGAGTCCTTACGCGATCGGACCCAATCTTGCCTGTTCGGTCCGCCCGCGTCCAGCCATCCGGCCCTGCCGTCAATATGTGCCCGGGTAGCCGCCGCCATCGATCAGGATGTTCTGCCCCGTCATGTAGCCGGCATGGGCCGAACAGACGTAGGCGCAGAGCGCTCCCAGTTCCTCGGGCTGGCCGTAGCGGCCGGCCGGATTCGAGCGCCCGCGCTCGTCCCACAGCTGTTCGAAGCTCTTGCCGCCGGACTGTTCCAGCATGCCCTGTATGTGCCTGACCTGCGCGTCGGTGGCGAACGCCCCCGGCAGCAAATTATTGATGGTGACGTTGTGCCTCACGGTCTGCCGCGCCAGCCCGCCCACGAATCCGATGAGACCCGAGCGCGCGCCGTTGGACAGCCCGAGTTCGGCATGCGGCGCCTTCACGCTGCGGGAAACGATATTCACGATACGGCCGAAGCGCCGCTCGATCATCCCGTCCACGACGCGCCGGATCATGTCGATGGGCCCGAGCATCATGGCGTCCAGCGCGGCGATCCAGTCCTCGTGCGTCCAATCGCGGAAGTCCCCCGGCAGCGGGCCATCGGCGTTGTTGATCAGGATGTCGGGCTGCGGACAGGCGGCCATGGCCGCGTCCCGGCCGCGCGGCTGCGTCAGGTCGGCCGAGACCCAGCCCACGCCTATCCCGGTTTCCCGGGATATTTCCGCGGCGGCCTGCTCCAGGGTCGCCGGATTGCGGGCGGCGATCGTGACCGCCACGCCCTCCCGCGCCAATTGCAGCGCGCATGCCCGGCCCATGCCGCGGCTGCCGCCAAATACCAGTGCCGTCTTGCCGCCGATCCCCAGATCCATGCCTGACTCTCCTGTCTTTGCGGACGTTCCCCGGTGGCTCGCCCTGCCGAAGCGGTTCAGTATAGGTCTGGCGCCGCCCCGAAAGGCGGCGCCGCGCCGGCGCGGCCGGTCAGGTCAGCCCATCCACTGGCTGACGGGCGCCGCGGCGTCCTGCAGCGGTTGGGCCACCACGTCGATCAGCGCCGGGCCGTCGTGCTCCATCGCCGCCTTGATGGCGGCGTCCAGCTTGGCCGGATCCTCCACGCGCCATGCCTTCACGCCATAGGCCTCGGCGATGCGGGCATGGTCGGTACGCTCGAAATCCACGCTGTAGTAGCGCTTGTCGTAGCCCGCCTTCTGGCTGGCCTTGATCCAGCCGTAGACCGAATTCGAAAACACCACCATCAACAGCGGCGCCTTGTGCCTCACGATGGTTTCCAGCTCGCCCACGGTGAAGCCGAAGCTGCCATCCCCCATCACCGACACGCACTTGGACTGGGGCCTGCCCACCCATGCGCCCAGCGCGGCGGACATGGAAAAGCCCAGCGCGCCGTGCGCCCGGTTGGTGATGAAGTGGCGGCCGGGCCGCGACACATCGTAGTAGGCCGAAAAGTACGGGCAGGGCGTGCCGGGGTCCGCGCAGACGACCGCGTCGTCGGGCAGCAAACGGTTCAGCGACTGCACCACGCGCTCGGGGCGGATGGGCGTATCCAGGCTGCTGGCCAGCGGCTCCAGCTGGGCCTGGCGGGCCGCCTTCGCGCGGCCGGCCAGCACCGCGCCGTCGGTCGCGTCCGCGGGGCGATGCGCCAGGCGCTCCGCCACTTCCGCGCCCAGCGCTTCCAGCGTCAGCTTGGCGTCGCCGACCATGCCGACTTCGGTCAGGTAGTTGGCGCCGATCACCATCGGGTCGATATCGATGTGCAGGATCGGCACGCTGCGGTTGGGGAAGCGCCAGTGCTCCGTCGACGTCGATCCGGCCCGGCATCCCACGAACAGCACCACGTCCGCGGCCGCGACGACATCGCGCGTCGCCATCACGCCGCCATTGGAACCTACCACGCCCGCGTTCAGGGGATGGGTGTCGGCCAGGCTGCCCTGCCCGCTGACCGTCACGCAGACCGCGGCCTTGAGCGCCTCGGCCAGCTGCTGCAGGGCGCCGCTGGCGCCGGCGATGACCACGCCGCCGCCGCAGATGATCACCGGCGCGCGCGCGCCCACCAGGCGCTGCGCCGCGCGGGCGACATCGGCCGGGTCCGGCGCGAAGCGCATCGCCGGGAAATTGCCGTGCTCGGGCTGCGCCCAGATGTCCGACGCATCCACCTGCTGCTTCATGACGTCGTACGGAAAGCACAGATGGGCCGAACCGGGCTTGCCGGTCGTCATCGCGCGGAACGCGGCCCGCACCATGCCCGGAATCTGGTCCGCGCGGTCTATCGTGCGGTTCCATTTCGTCAGCGGGCGGTACAGCGCCTCCTGGTCCAGTTCGGTCAGGGGATACTTGCCGCGCGAGCCCACGGCCACGTCCGACGTGATGCCCAGTACGGGAACCGAAGATTCGTTGGCCTCAACCAGGCCGGGCAGCAGATAGGTCGCGCCGCCGCCGCTGGGGCCTTCGCACACGCCGACCTTGCCGGTCACGCGGGCATAGGCGTCCGCCATGTAGCCGGCGCTGCGCTCGTCGCGCGTCAGGATGTGCCGCATGCCGTGGTCCAGGCGGTACAGCGCATCGTAGAACGGCAGGCTGGTGTCGCCGCACAGGCCAAAAATATGTTTGACGCCGTTGTGCTGCAGCATCCGCACCATGGCTTCGGCGCCGGTCAGGTTTTCCATGTCATCTCCACGTGTTGCTCGCGCGCGGCCGGGATGTCCGGCCGCGCGTCGTTCAGTTGTCCAGATTGATGTTGCTGCTCTTGATGAAGGCGCTCCAGCGCTCGTATTCCGACTTCACGTAGGCGTCCAGCGCCGGGCCGTCGGAAGCCACGATCTCGAAGCCGGCCTCGGTCACCTTCTTCCTGATTTCGGGATCGGCCAGCACGGCCTGGAAATCCTTGGTCAGCTTTTTCACGGTGGCTTCGGGCGTGCCCTTGGGCGCGAACATGCCGCTCCAGGAGTAGGCGACGAAGCCGGGGAAACCGGATTCGGCCACCGTCGGCACGTTCGGCAGGTCGGGCAGGCGCTTGTCGCCCGCCACGGCCAGCGGCTTGATCTTGCCCGCCTGGATCTGGCCGCGCAGCGCGGCGAAGCTCAGCCAGGTCATGTTGGCCTGTCCGCCCACCACGGCCTGGATGGCCGGCCCGCCGCCGCCGTACGGCACGTGCAGGAGCTCCACCTTGGACAGCCGCTTCAGCTCCTCGGGCGCCAGATGGTTCAGCGAACCGACGCCGGTGGATGCGTAGTTGAATTTATTGGGCGGCTGCTTGGCGGCGGCCGCCAGGAATTCCTTCAGGTTGTTGCCGGGCACGCTCGGGTTCGCGCCGATCACCAGAGGAAAGCGCACCGTCTGCGAGATCGCCACGAAATCCTTGAAGGTGTCGTAGGGCAGCTTGGGTTTCACGGCGGGATTGATGCCGTGGTTGTCGAAGCTGACCAGCAGCGTGTTGCCGTCGGGCTCGGCGCGGGCCACGAACGCGGTCGCGATCTGGCTGGCCGCGCCGGGGCGGTTTTCGACGACGACCGCGCGCCCGCCCAGTTGCTCGGACAGGCGCGGCTGCAGGATGCGGGCCAGGATGTCGGTGCTGCCCCCGGGCGGATACGGCACGACCAGCACGAGCGGCCGTTCTTCTGCCATGGCGGGCGCGGCGGTGAATGCGCCCCCTGCGGCGGCCAGCATGCATAACGCCGCCAGACCGCGTTTCAACCTGTGGTTCATTGCTTTTCCCCTGCTGATATGGTGTTGGCCGGCACTGCCGAGGCGGGTTCGGCCTGATCCCGCATGTAAATCGTGGAAAAACCGGTGCGTATGACGTCGGTGATCTGGTCGAGCCGGCGGCCGATGTGCGCGTTCATGAGCCCCGGCAAGGCATCGATGTCGCGCCGCTGCAGCGCCTCGACGATGCGCAGGTGCTCGCCCTGGGTATGGCCGCGGCGCCCCTGCTGCATATCGATCCAGCGCACGAAGTGGATGCGGGCATTGACGCTTTCCAGCGCCCGCACGAATTCATCGTTCCGGGAATAGCGGGCAAGCATCAGGTGAAAGCCTTCGTCCAGCTCCAGCAGCCGCGTCGCCTCGCTGTCCTCCGGCACGTCCCGCGACCGCTCGACGAACGCCCGCAGGCTGGCCAGCTCCTCATCCGTGGCGCGCTCGCAGGCGGCGCGCACGATGCCGGCCTCCAGCACCGCGCGGTATTCGTACAGGCTATGGATCTGTTTCGCGTCGAGCAGGCGGGCGATGAAGCCCCGGTTCACCGAACGGGTCAGGAAGCCCTCGACCATCAGTTGGTTCAGCACCTCGCGCAATGGCGTGCGGCTGACGTTCAGCCTGCGGGCCAGCTCCACTTCGTTGATGCGTTCGCCGGGCTTGAATTCGAAGCGCACGGCCATCGCCTTGACGGCGCCGTACAGCTCGGCCTGGGCCGCCTGGGTGCGGGCGGCGGGACGGATCGCGTTGGAGGTATGCATCGTGCCGGATCGCTGGCTGCGATATGGTCGTCGGTATAAAAGTGCATACTAAAGTGCATACACTTCACGGGCAAGCAGGGTTTGCCCGGAATCCAGAGGACGAGTTGGGTAGGATGGGTATAGCGTGCGGGCAGTGCGCAAAAGAACCCTGCTCCTGAACGCGCGACACCCATCGGGCGGCGGTCAATGCATGGCTGGCTCAGCCTAGCGCCACGGCTGCTTGATGGGTGCCGCGCGTTGGGGACGCTATTCTTCTGCGCACTGTCCGCGCGCTATACCCATCCTACGAGCCGGTATCCAGCGTGTAGTGGGCGCCGTCCCGGTTTTCCAGGGTCAGCGTGGAAAGCGCGGGCGTCGTCGCCGCCGCGTCCTGGCGCACGTGGATGCGCAGGTTTGCAAGCGGCACGTCCCAGCCGTCGCCCGCGGGCTCGGCGGCCACGTCGGCGACCAGCGCGAGCCGTTCGGCAACGGCGCGGGCGTCGGATGCCCGGGCGTCGATGCGCAGCATGCTGCGCGCGCCGTTGGGATGCGCCATCAACTCGGGCGACCACACGCACTCCGGCGTCAGATGGCGGCAGAAATACATGCGGATGCCGGGCAATGGCTGCTCGGCGAACCGCAAGGTGTGGAAACGAGCCTGGACTTCCTCGCCGTCGAGCATCGCCGGCCGGGTCAGTTCCTGGACGGGATTGACGGCGAACCCCGCGGCGCGCAGCCGTTCGTAGGTAGCCTCGGCGTCATGGGTGCGGAACACCAGCGCCTCCAGCCCGAACGGCGAATCGGCGATCTCCTTGCGTGCGGGCGGCGCGCCCGGCGGCCAGCCCAGCAGCTCGACGTAGGTGCCTTCGAGCACGATCAGGCGGTTGCACGATCCCAGGTTGTGCACCGACTTGTCGCTCAGGTGAAAGCCCTGGCGTTCGAAATGCGGGGCCAGCGCATCCAGCCGGTCGCGCACCATGACCACGGCGTGATCGAATTCAGTACGGCCGACGGAATGCAGCATGATCATCTCTCCTGGCTCAGACGAGCTTGCCGTGGCACTGCTTGTACTTCTTGCCGCTGCCGCAGGGGCACGGATCGTTGCGGCCGACCTTGGGCACCACGTTGCGCACGGGTTGCGCGCCGCTCTGCGATTCCGATTGGGCCAGCGCCTCGTCGTAGTCGGAGTGGTGGTACTGCACGTTCTGCACGTGCGACTGCGCCGCTTCGGCCTCGGCCTGATCCACTTGTTCCTGGGACTGCACGCGCACCGTCATCAACACGCGGACCACGTCGTCGCGGATGCGGTCCAGCATGCCCGAGAACAGTTCGAAGGCTTCGCGCTTGTATTCCTGCTTGGGGTTCTTCTGCGCATAGCCGCGCAGGTGGATGCCCTGGCGCAGGTAGTCCAGCGCGGACAGGTGCTCGCGCCAGTGCGTATCGATCGCCTGCAGCATGATCGAACGCTCGAACTGCGACCACGATTCCAGGCCGACCTGGTCGACCTTGGCCTGGTAGGCGTCGCGCGCGGCGGCCACCACGCGTTCGCGCAGATCCTCGTCCGTCAGGCTGGTTTCCTTTTCCAGGATTTCCGTCAGCGGCAACTGCACGTGCCAGTCCGCCTCCAGCGCCTTCTGCAGCGCCGGAACATCCCACTGCTCTTCCACCGACTCCGGCGGAACATGCACGTTGAACATGTCGGTCACGGCGGCATCGCGCAGGTTCTGCACGGTCTCGCCCACGCTGGCGGCTTCCAGCACGTCATTGCGCTGCGAATACAGCACCTTGCGCTGGTCGTTCGCCACGTCGTCGTATTCCAGCAGCTGCTTGCGGATGTCGAAGTTGCGGCCTTCCACCTTGCGCTGCGCGGTCTCGATGGAGCGCGTCACCATGCCGGCTTCGATGGGCTCGCCCTCGGGCAGCTTCAAGCGCTCCATGATGGCGCGCACGCGGTCGCCCGCGAAGATGCGCATCAGCGAATCTTCCAGCGACAGATAGAAGCGGGACGAACCCGGGTCGCCCTGGCGGCCGGCGCGGCCCCGCAGCTGATTGTCGATGCGGCGCGATTCGTGGCGTTCGGTGCCGATGATGCGCAGGCCGCCGGCGGCCTTGACCTGCTCGTTCAGCGGCTTCCATTCGGCGCGCACCTTTTCGATGCAGGCTTCTTTTTCCGCCTCCGACAACGACTCGTCGGCACGGATCAGGTCGACCTGCTTGTCGACGCTGCCGCCCAGGACGATGTCGGTGCCACGGCCGGCCATGTTGGTGGCGATGGTGATGTGGCCCGGCTTGCCGGCCTCGGCCACGATCTCGGCTTCGCGGGCGTGCTGCTTGGCGTTCAGCACTTCGTGCGGCAGCTTCGCCTTCTTCAGCAGGCCCGACAGCAGTTCGGAGTTCTCGATGCTGGTGGTGCCCACCAGCACCGGCTGGCCGCGCTCGTGGCAGTCCCGGATGTCGTTCAGGATGGCGTTGTACTTTTCCTGGTCGGTCTTGAAGACCTGGTCGTTCTGGTCTTTGCGGACCATGGGCTTGTTGGTCGGGATGATGACCGTTTCAAGTCCGTAGATTTCCTGGAATTCATACGCTTCCGTGTCGGCCGTGCCGGTCATGCCGGACAGCTTTTCGTACATGCGGAAGTAATTCTGGAACGTGATCGAAGCCAGCGTCTGGTTCTCGTGCTGGATTTTCACGCCTTCCTTGGCCTCGACCGCCTGATGCAGGCCATCGGACCAGCGGCGGCCCACCATCAGGCGGCCGGTGAATTCGTCGACGATCACCACTTCGCCGTCCTGCACCACGTACTGCTGGTCGCGGAAGAACAGCGTGTTGGCGCGCAGCGCCACCATCAGGTGGTGCATCAGCGCGATATGGCGCGGGTCGTACAGCGATTCGCCCTCGGGCAGGATGCCCAGGCGAGCCAGGATGCCTTCGGCGTTCTCGTGCCCGGCCTCGGACAGGTAGACCTGCTGGCTCTTTTCGTCGACCCAGTAATCGCCTTCGGGTTCCGGCTCCTGCGGCTTGGGCTCGCTCGCCATGCGCTTGAGCAGCGGCGGCACCGCGTTCATGCGGATGTAGAGCTCGGTATGGTCTTCGGCCTGCCCGGAGATGATCAGCGGCGTGCGGGCCTCGTCGATCAGGATCGAGTCCACTTCGTCGACGATGGCGTAGAACAGGCCCCGCTGGCGGCGGTCTTCAACACGGTATTCCATGTTGTCGCGCAGATAGTCGAAGCCGAATTCGTTGTTGGTGCCGTAGGTGATGTCGGCGACGTAGGCGGCCTTCTTCTCCTCGTTGGGCTGCTGCGGCACCACCACGCCCGTGCTCATGCCCAGGAAGCGGTACAGGCGGCCCATCCATTCCGCGTCGCGGCGCGCCAGGTAGTCGTTCACCGTGACCACGTGCACGCCCTTGCCGGCGATCGCGTTCAGGTAGACGGGCAGCGTCGCCATGAGCGTCTTGCCTTCACCCGTGCGCATTTCGGCGATCTTGCCGTTGTGCAGGGCGATGCCGCCCAGGAGCTGCACGTCGAAGTGGCGCATGCCGAACACCCGCTTGCCGGCCTCGCGCACCACGGCGAAGGCTTCGGGCAGCAGGTCGTCCAGGGAGGTGCCCTGGGCGTGGCGGGAACGGAATTCCTCGGTTTTGGCCGCCAACTCCGAATCGGAGAGCGCGGAGATCTTGGGCTCCAGCCCGTTGATCTGGGTTACCAGCTTGCGATACTGCTTAAGCAGCCGGTCGTTGCGGCTGCCTATGAGTTTTTTGAGCAGAGAAACCATGCGTATGTCGGCCGCACGGGACACGCCGCCCTCGCGTAAGGGCTGGGCAGCGTCGCCCGTGACTTGATGTTATTGGTTGAGCGGGGGTCCGCTGGGAAACGAACCAGTTTAACGCACCTGGAGCGCAATAGCCTGGATCTATCACCAGGGTAGCACTGTTGGCCGGTTTGACCGACCTGCGCGCCGGCGGTTCAACGCGCGGCGTGGGCCACGGCGGGCGGCGCGTTCTGCTGGGGCCCCAGGAACAGGCGGGGGTCCAGGGGCTGCCCCGCAAGGCGCACCTCGAAATGCAGGTGCGGGCCGGTGGAGCGGCCGGAGCTTCCCACGCGGGCTATCGGCTGGCCCCGGTCGATCAGTTCCCCCTGCTTGACCAGCAGGGACGAGGCATGGGCATAGCGGGTGATCAGCCCGTCGCCATGATCGATCTCGACCATGTTGCCGTACCCCGGCTGGAACTTGGATTCCAGCACCACGCCGCCCGAGGCGGCCAGGATCGGCGTGCCGGGAGGCGCGGCGAAATCCAGCCCTTCGTGCATGGCGCTGCGGCCCGTCACCGGATTTCGGCGCCAGCCGTAGGAAGAGCTCAGATAGGGATAATCGGTGATGGGCATGGCGGTCGGCATGCGGGCCTGGTCGGCGGAACGCCGGGTCAGCGCCGCGTCCAGCAGTTTCAGATTGTCCGTCTGCTGCGACAGCCTGGCCTGGATGTCATCGAGCTGGCGGCCCAGGGCCTCGGCCGACGCAGCGCTGGGCGGCGGATGGTCGGTGAACAGGTCGTCCATGACCTGGGTGGCTTCCGGCTGGGTCAGCGCCTCCGGCTGCGCGATCGCCAGTTGCTTGGCCAATTCAGGGTCGGTATAGGCAACGCCGGCGACCTTGGCCACGCGCTGGCCCAGGCCATCGATGCTGACCAGCTTGGCCTGCAGGGCGCCCACCTTGGCGGCCAGCAGGTTCATGTTTCCGCGCAGGAAATCGGCGTCTCGCCCCGGCTGGTTCGACAAGGGCCAGCCCACGGTATGTACGGTCGGCAGGATGGGAGTAAGGTATCGTTGCAGCGCGGCGCCGAAGATGGCCGCCGTGATCAGGGCGAGCCCCAGCAACAGGGCCAGGTGCCCGCCGCCCAGGGTGAAATGCCCGTCCTGCCCGTCGCGGGCGTGCATAATCACGATTTTCAAGGTTTGCTTCCTAATTCTTAGAGCCGGGATGAATAGACCCACTTCATACCGTCAACGTTCCAGTTCCAGCCGGCGCGAAGAAAATACCGCCCTGGGATGGCTGGGTCATGACATGCGGGGAGCCGGCGTTCTGGCAACCGCCCGCAAGCACTTGCAAATCCAGTACGCGGTGGCGGCGATTCTGCCCGCCCCGCTGGGCGCCGTCTGCCAGGTGGGCAAGCTGGAAAACCAGTGCCTGCACCTGGTGGTGCCGAGTGCCGCTCATGCGGCCAAGATGCGTCAGTTGGCTCCGCGCATCGCGCGGACCTTGGCAGACCAAGGCTGGAACCTTAACGAAATCGCCGTCAAGGTACAAGCGGGTTTGCCCAAACCCGGCGCCCGCCAGCCGCGCCCTCCCAAAGAGGCGCAACCCCTGGGCGAAACCGCCCTGGGCGCCTTCGAGACGCTGCGTGGAAACCTGCGCCCCGGGCCGTTGGCCGATGCGGTCGCCAAACTCCTGAAACACCACAAGAGTAGCTGAAGCCACGGGGCTTGTCCGACGGAAAGCCCGTTCCGAAACGAAGCGAAACCAAGTTCTCGGACGGATCGATACTATGGTTTGCCGCCGGTTTGCGCCTTAGGCATGAGAGGATGACGACCGTCATCTCCTCGGAAAGTCCTCAGGACCTGGCCGCGCAAGATGCTGGCGCGGACGTCGCCCCCCTTGAGGGGGCCCGCGTCAGCGGGTAGGGGGTGGTCCTATCAGGCCAGCTTCCATTCGTGGCGGAACGCCTGCGGCGCCTCCGCCTGGGATTCATACGTGACCAGTTCCCAGGCATCGCGCTGCTCCAGCAACGCGCGGGCCAACTGGTTGTTCAGGCCGTGGCCCGACTTGCACGCGACGTAGCGCGCCACCAGAGGCTTGCCCAGCAGATACAGATCGCCGATGGCGTCCAGGATCTTGTGCTTGACGAATTCGTCGTCATAGCGCAGCCCGTCGCTGTTGAGCACGCGGTACTCATCCATGACGATGGCGTTGTCCAGGCTGCCGCCGCGGGCCAGGCCCATCGAGCGCAGGGCCTCGACTTCGTTGACGAAACCGAAGGTGCGCGCGCGCGCGATCTCGCGCACGTAGGAGTGCGTCGCGAAATCGATCTCGGCGAAATTGGCCGTGGAGTCGATCGCGGGATGCCTGAAGTCGATGGAGAACGCCAGGGCGAAGCCTTCATGCGGTTCCAGGCGGGCCCATTTTTCATTGCGGCCCTCGCCTTCGCGCACTTCCACGGGCTTCAGCACGCGGATGAACTGCTTGGGCGCGTTCTGTTCGACGATGCCTGCCGAGCGCAGCAGGTAGACGAACGTCGCCGCGCTGCCGTCCATGATCGGCACTTCTTCGGCGGTCAGGTCGATATGCAGGTTGTCGATCCCCAGGCCGGCCAGCGCCGACATGAGGTGTTCAACCGTGGACACGCGGACATTGCCCTGCTGCAGCACGGACGCCATGCGCGTGTCGCCCACGCCGGCCGCCTGGGCGGGCAGGTCCACGACCTGAGGCAGATCGACGCGGTGGAAAACGATACCCGTGTTGGGTTGTGCCGGGCGCAAGGTAAGCTCGACCCGCCGTCCGGAGTGGACGCCGACGCCTGTCGTGCGGACGAGATTCTGGATGCTGCGCTGTCGGAACATGAGACTTGGGTGATTTGAGCCAGGAAGCCGGCAAGATGCCAATAGATTGCCGGCGTAACTGACGTATTGTAACGCTGTCCGATCCCTGGCGCCATCGAGCGTCCGGGTCGGTCTATACCTCCGTCCCCTATTTTTACCGTGCAAGGGAAACACGGACCGCTCCGCCTCCGGCTCGCCCGAGGGGACAGGCGAGCCGGAGATGAGGGAGTGTTTTAGAGCCTGTGGCCGGCTCTTTGGTTCAATCCGCCTGCTTGCGCAGGAATGCCGGGATGTCGAAGTGATCCATGCCCGAGCTTTCCAGCGCGCGCACCTGGGCCGACGCCTGGCTGCGCGGGTTGCGCATGACCGAGGGCATGTCCAGGTTGCGGTAGTCGCCTTGACCGGCCGGCATCGCGCCCATGGGCATGTTGTCGGTACCGGTGCGCAGCACCTCAGCCGTGTTCTGCACCAGTTGCGGACGCGATTGCGCACGGCCCAGGCCGGTCGCGACCACGGTCACGCGCAGGTTCTCGCCCATGGATTCGTCGTAGGCGGTGCCGAAGATCACGGTAGCGTCGTCCGAAGCGTAGCTGCGGATCGTTTCCATGATTTCGCGCGTTTCGCGCATCTTCAGCGAGCGGCTGGCGGTGATGTTGACCAGCACGCCGCGAGCGCCGTTCAGGTCCACGCCTTCCAGCAGCGGGCAAGCGATGGCGTGCTCGGCGGCCACGCGGGCGCGGTCCGCGCCCGAAGCCGATGCCGTGCCCATCATGGCCTGGCCCTGCTCGCCCATGATCGTCTTGACGTCTTCGAAGTCGACGTTGACGTTGCCTTCGACGTTGATGATTTCGGCGATACCCGCGCACGCGTTGTGCAGGATGTCGTCGGCCGAACGGAAGCAGTCTTCCTGCGTCGCGTCCTCGTCCATCAGTTCATAGAGGTTCTCGTTGAGCACCACGATGAGCGAATGCACGTGCTTGGCCAGTTCCGCGATACCGTCCTCGGCCATCTTCAGGCGCTTGTTGCCTTCAAAGGTGAAGGGCTTGGTGACCACGCCCACGGTCAGGATGCCCAGTTCCTTCGCCACTTCGGCCACGACCGGGCCCGCGCCGGTGCCGGTGCCGCCGCCCATGCCGGCGGTGATGAAGACCATGTGCGCGCCGTTCAGGGCGGCACGGATCTCCTCGCGCGCGGTTTCAGCCGACGCACGGCCCTGCTCGGGCTTGGCGCCCGCGCCCAGGCCGGTGCGGCCCAGGCGGATCTGCACCGGGGCGTTGGTCGCCGCCAGTGCCTGCGCATCGGTGTTGGCGCAGATGAAATCCACGCCGTTCACGCCGCTGCGAATCATGTGCGCAACGGCATTGCCGCCCGCACCGCCCACACCAACGACCTTAATGACGGTCCCTTTGGTGGTGTTCTCAAGCATCTCAAAGTTCATCATGATGACTCCCTCACAAGTCCGATTTGCAAATCACAAAATTCCCCAACAACCTATTTTTTGTGAATCGCCTCAAACACGTCGCCGGCATGGCCCGCAACGGGTTTGAAGCGCCTCCCCTCTTCTGGCCCGGCCTGCGATACCGCCAGCCGACCGGACCAAGGAGCAGGCCCCAACCTGCCCCCCTCTACCTAATTCATGAACCATTCCTTCATGCGCGCCAGCAGGGTCTTGAAGTTGCCGGTCTGGGCGGCGACCTTGCGGCCGCGCACCCGTTGCATCCGCGCTTCCTGCAGCAGGCCCATCACCGTCGAGAAGCGCGGGTTGCGCATCACGTCGGCCAGGCTGCCTTCGTATTCGGGCACCGCCACGCGCACCGGCTTGAGGAACACATCCTCGGCCAGCTCGATCATGCCGGGCAATTGCGCCGAGCCCCCGGTCAGGACCACGCCGGAGGCCAGCAGATCCTCGTAGCCGGAGTCGCGCACGACCTGCTGCACCAGCGTGAACAGTTCCTCCACGCGCGGCTCGATCACGGCGCCCAGCGCCTGGCGCTTGACCTGGCGCGGGCCGCGGTCGCCCAGGCCCGGCACTTCCACGGACTCGTCCGGACTGGCCAGGACCTGCTTGGCCACGCCATAGCGCAGCTTGATTTCCTCGGCATCGGGCGTGGGCGTGCGCAGCATCGCGGCGATGTCGTTGGTGATCTGGTCGCCGGCGATGGGCAGCACGGCGGTGTGGCGGATCGCTCCGCCGGTGAAGATCGCCACGTCGGTGGTGCCTCCGCCGATGTCGACCAGCACGACGCCCAGCTCTTTCTCGTCGGCCGTCAGCACGGCCAGGCTGGAGGCCAGGGGCTGCAGGATCAGATCCTGCACTTCCAGGCCGCAGCGGCGCACGCACTTGACGATGTTCTGCGCGGCGCTGACGGCGCCGGTCACGATGTGCACGCGCACTTCCAGGCGCAGACCGCTCATGCCGATCGGCTCGCGGATGTCTTCCTGGCCATCGACGATGAACTCCTGCGTCAGCACGTGCAGCACCTGCTGGTCGGTGGGGATGTTCACCGCCTTGGCGGTTTCGATGACGCGGGCAACGTCGGTGGCGGTGACTTCCTTGTCCTTCACGGCGACCATGCCGCTGGAATTGAAGCTGCGGATATGGCTGCCGGCGATGCCGGTGTAGACGTCTCGAATCTTGCAATCTGCCATCAGCTCGGCTTCTTCAAGCGCGCGCTGGATGGAATTCACAGTGGTCTCGATATTGACGACCACGCCCTTGCGCATGCCGCGCGATTCGTGCTGGCCCAGGCCTAGCACTTCGAAGCGGCCTTCAGGCAGGATTTCAGCCACCACAGCCACCACCTTGCTGGTGCCGATATCGAGGGCGACGATAAGGTCCTTGATGTCACGGGTCATGGCGTTAGCGTTTCTTCGGAGGTTTCGGTGTGGATTTGGTTTTGGTTTCCGACGGTGGCAATGGAGCCAGCGCCAGGGCGAAACCATTCGGATAGCGCAGGTCGGCCTGCGTCACGGTGCGCCCTTCCAGGCGCCCCGCCACGGCGGGCCACGCCTGCACAAAGCGTTGAATACGGGCCGCGAACGGCAATGCGCCGGGCAAGCCATGCGGGTCGGGCGCATCGGCGCCCGGATCTCGTCCCAGGTCCAGCGACATGCCGTTGGACAGCACGACGCGCCAGGCATAGCGCGGGCTCAGTTCCAGCTGCTTGACGTGCATGTCCAGCGGGGCGAACCAGCGCGCCAGCTCGGCATAGCGCTGCACGACCAGCGACTCGGTGCCCTCGGGACCGAAGAATTGCGGCAGCACGGTCTCGTCGTCCACCTCGCCCGTGTTGGCCGTGAACGCCTCGCCCCAGGTGTTGATCATCTGGTTCTCGTTCCACAGCGCCAGGGGCTGCTGTTCCTCGATCCGCACGCGCAGCACGTTCGGCCAGATCCGCCGCACGGTCGCATGCCGGACCCACGGAACCGACTCGAAGATCTCCCGCGCGTCGTCCAGGTCCACCGTGAAGAAGTTGCCCTTGAAGCGGCCGGCGATCGCCGATCGCACCGCGCCCGGCGACACATAGTGCAGCTCGGTGTCCGGCATCGATTCCAGCTCGATGGCCGACAGCGTGAAGAACGGGCGCTGCGCTACCCACACCACACCCGCGACGAGCATGGCGCAAACCGCCAGCACGGCCAGCGTGTTGGCGATCAGGTTGGTAGTGCGAGCGTCGTTCCACACAGATTATCCAGGTCAAGCGTTGCGGGCCGGGCTGCGCACCTTGCACGCAGCCTCGGACAAAATTGCCACGCACAGATCGGCATAGCTGATTCCCACCGCCTTCGCGGCCATGGGAACGAGAGAGTGACTGGTCATGCCGGGCGAGGTATTCATTTCAAGCAGCCACGGCCGGTTGTCCCGGTCGAGGATGAAGTCGGCGCGGCCCCAGCCTTCGCAACCCAGCGCCTGGTATGCCTTGACGGCGATCCCGGCGACTTCCTCCGCCACTTCGGGAGGCAGGGCGGCCGGGCAGAAGTACTGCGTGTCGTCGGAGAAATACTTATGCTCGTAGTCGTAGTTGCCGCCGGGTGCGGCGATCTCGATCACGGGCAGCGCGCGCGCGGCCTTGCCGGAGCCCAGCACCGCCACGGTCAGTTCGCGGCCCGAAATGAACTGCTCGGCCAGCACCTCGCTGTCGAAGCGAGCCGCCGCGGCATAGGCTTCCTTCATGTCGGAATAGCCCACCACCTTGGTGATGCCGACCGTCGACCCCTCATGCGGCGGCTTGATGATGAGCGGCAGGCTCAGGCGATCGGGCACCAGGCGCAGCTCGGTGTCGGCGTCCAGGACTTCGAACCCGGGCGTGGGCAGGCCATGCTGCAGCCACACGCGCTTGGTCATGGTCTTGTCCATGGCCAGCGCGGAAGCCAGCGGACCGCTTCCGGTATAGGGAATGCCCAGCAGCTCCAGCGCGCCCTGGATCGTGCCATCCTCACCGTAGCGGCCGTGCAGGGCGATGAACACGCGGTCGAATCCCTGCTCCGCCAGTTCGGACAGGCTGCGCTCGCCGGTGTCGAACAGATGGGCGTCGACGCCGGCGCTGAGCAGCGCCTGATGCACGCCCGCCCCCGACATCAGCGACACCTCGCGCTCGGCGGAACGCCCGCCGTACAACACCCCCACCTTGCCGAATTGCGTGTTCATGCCAGCTCTCCTACTTGGGCGGGGACCTTGCTGATCGACCCCGCTCCCATGACAACCACGACGTCGCCGTCACGGACGAAGTCCACCACCGCTTGCGGTAGCTCCGTCACGTCTTCGACGAACACCGGTTCGACCTTGCCGGCCACCCGCAGCGCGCGCGACAGGGCCCGGCCGTCCGCCGCCACCAGCGGCGGCTCGCCCGCGGCGTAGACCTCGGTCAGCAGCACGGCGTCCGCCGTGCCCAGCACACGCACGAAATCCTCGAAACAATCCCGGGTTCGCGTGTAGCGGTGCGGCTGGAATGCCAGCACGATGCGGCGGTCGGGCCAGGCGCCACGCGCGGCAGCCAGCGTGGCCGCCATTTCCACGGGGTGGTGGCCGTAATCGTCGATCACCGTGAAGGTGCCGCCGCCATGGCTGGCGGGCACCGGGAACTCGCCGGTCTGGGTAAACCGCCGGCCGACGCCCTTGAACGACGCCAGCGCCTCGCGGATCGCGTCGTCGGACACGCCCAATTCGGTCGCCACGGCGATCGCCGCCAGCGCGTTGCGCACGTTGTGCAGGCCGGGCAGGTTCAGCTCCACTTCCAGCGGCGGCAAAAGCGTGTCCAGATAGGTGCGCTGCACGTTGAAACGCATGCTCGTGCCCGCCGGCTGCACTTCGTAGGCATGCACCTGCGCCTCGGGGTTGAGCCCGTAGGTGGTGATCGGCCGGGATACGAAGGGCATGATCTCCCGCACGTTCGCGTCATCCAGGCAAAGCACGGCGCTGCCGTAGAACGGCAGGCGCTGGGTGAACTCGATGAACGCGCTCTTCAGGCGCGCCACGTCGTGCCCGTAGGTATCCATGTGATCGGCATCGATATTGGTCACGATGGCCATCACGGGCAGCAGGTTCAGGAACGAGGCGTCGGATTCGTCGGCCTCGACCACGATGTAGTCGCCCTGGCCCAGCCGCGCATTGGCGCCGGCGGAATTCAGGCGGCCGCCGATCACGAAAGTGGGGTCGAGATCGCCTGCGGCGAGCACGCTGGCCACGAGGCTGGTCGTGGTCGTCTTGCCATGGGTTCCGGCAACGGCGATGCCGCGCTTCAGGCGCATCAGTTCGGCCAGCATGATGGCGCGCGGCACCACGGGAATGCGGGCCGAACGGGCCGCGATCACCTCGGGGTTGTCGCCAGCCACGGCCGTGGACGTCACGATGGCGCCGGCGCCGGTCACGTTGCTGGCCACATGGCCGATGGAGATCTTCACGCCCAGGGCGGCGAGGCGGCGCGTCACGGCCGATTCGTTCAGGTCGGAGCCGCTGATCGTGTAGCCCAGGTTGAGCAGCACTTCGGCAATGCCGCTCATGCCCGAGCCGCCGATGCCTACGAAATGGATATGTTGGATTCTGTGTTTCATGATGAACGCCCCGCTGCTTGTTCACAGGCGTCGGCGATATGGGCCGCCGCCTCGGGGCGCGCATGCGCACGGGCCCGTTCTGCGACGGCTTGGAGTTCCTGTCGGGTGCGCTGGCCCAGCCACTGCGCCAGCCACTCGGGCGTCAAGGCGGTCTGAGGCTGGAGCCAGGCGGCCTGCGCATCGCTCAGGAAGCGCGCGTTGGCGGTCTGATGGTCATCGATGGCATGCGGGAACGGCACGAACAGCGCCGCCACGCCCGCCGCGGCCACTTCGGACACCGTCATGGCGCCCGCGCGGCAGATGAGCAGGTCGGCCGCCCCCAGGGCGCCCGCCATGTCGTCGATGAACGCGCGGCAGTCGGCCGCCACGCCCGCCTGGGCGTAGGCCTGCTGCAGCGCGGGCAAATGCGGTTCGCCGGCCTGGTGGACGACCTCCGGCCTGCTTTCCTGCGGCAGGAGCGCCAGCGCCTGCGGCAGCGTGGTGTTCAAGGCTTGGGCGCCCAGGCTGCCGCCCACGACCAGCACGCGCAGCGCGCCGCTGCGGCCGGCATAGCGCGCTGCCGGATCCGGCAGCGCGCACATATCCGCCCTGACGGGGTTGCCCATGGCCTCGCCCTTGGGCAGCACGCCGGGAAAACCGCTGAGCACGCGGCGCGCCATCCTGGCCAGCCACTTGTTCGCGGTGCCTGCCACGGCGTTCTGTTCATGCACGACTAGCGGCGTCCCGCGCAGCGCGGCGACCACGCCGCCCGGAAAGGCCACGTAACCGCCCATGCCCAGCACCACGTCGGGGCGCACGTCTGCAAGACGCGACCACGCCTGCGCGAACGCGCGCAGCAGCAGGAACGGCAGCTTCAGAAGCGCCGACACGCCCTTGCCGCGCACGCCCTGGAAGCGCAGGGGCACCAGCTCGATGCCGCGCGGCGGCACCAGCCGACCTTCCATCTTTTCGGGATTGCCCAGCCACAGCACGCGCCAGCCGCGCTCGCGCAGCACGTCGGCCACCGCCAGCCCGGGCATGATGTGCCCGCCGGTGCCGCCGGCCATGATCAGGATGGTGCGGGACGCGGTCATACTCGTCCCCCCCGCATCATGATGCGGTTTTCGACGTCGACCCGGATCAGCATGGCCAATGCGCACAGGTTCATCACCACGCCCGAGCCGCCGTAGCTCATCAGCGGCAGGGTCAGGCCCTTGGTGGGCAGCAGGCCCAGGCAGACCCCCATGTTGATGAAGGCCTGCACGCCGAACCACATGGCGACGCCATGCGCCACCAGGCCCGCGAAAGTGCGTTCCATGGCGATGGCCTGGCGGCCGATATCGAAACCGCGGTACACGATGATGGCGAACAGGATGATGACCAGCATCACGCCCGCGAAGCCCAGCTCCTCGCCCACCACCGCCATCAGGAAGTCAGTGTGCGCCTCGGGCAGGTAATGCAGCTTCTCGACGCTGGCGCCCAGGCCCACGCCCAGCCATTCCCCGCGCCCCAGCGCGATCAGCGAATGCGACAGCTGGTAGGCGCTGCCGTAGGCGTTGTCTTCGTTCCAGGGATCCAGATAGGCGAACAGCCGCGCGCGGCGCCACGGCGACAGCCAGATCAGCATCAGGAAGGTGCTGACCAGCACCGCCAGCAGGCTGCTGAAATACTTGCCGTTGATACCGCCCAGGAACAGGATGCCGATGGCGATCGCCACGATCACCATGAAGGCGCCCAGGTCGGGCTCCAGCAGCAGCAGCATGCCCACGCCGCCCAGCGCGACGGCCATGGGCAGGAAGCCCCGGGCGAATGCCTGCATGTGTTCCTGCTTGCGCACCGTGTAGTCGGCGGCGTAGAGCAGCGCGGCCAGCTTCATCAGCTCGGACGGCTGGAAGTTGAGCGGGCCCAGCGGGATCCAGCGGTGGGCGCCGTTCACCTCCCGGCCGATGCCCGGGATCAGCACGGCGACCAGCAGTGCCATAGCCACCCCGAACAGCGGCACCGCCAGGCGCTGCCAGACGCGGATGGGGATCGCCAGCACCACGGCCGCGCCGACCAGGCCGGCGCTGATGAACAAGCCGTGGCGGATCACGAAATAGTAGCGCCCATAGGACGCGTAGCGCGGGCCGTCGGCCAGCGCGATCGACGCCGAATACACCATCAGCAGGCCGAGCAGCAGCAACGTCGATGCCGCGATGACCAGCGGCAGATCGAAATTGCGCATGCGGGTACGGCCGGGCCGTACGGCGTTGACGCTGGCGGTGAGGTCGGCGATCAGGCTCATGCCACCTCTCCTTGGTCGCGGGCGAGGTCTTCCACCTCTTCCACGAACACCTGCCCGCGGTGCGGATAGTTGCGGAACATGTCCATGCTGGCGCAGGCAGGCGACAGCAGCACGGCATCGCCCGGCTGAGCCAGTTCGGCCGCGCCGCGTACGGCGTCGCGCAGCGTCTCGACCGTAATGCACTGCACGCCGGTCGGCGCCAGCACGCGTCCGATCTCGGGGCCGTCCTGGCCGATCAGCATCACGGCGCGCGCATGGCGCGCCACGCCCGGAATCAGCGGCGAAAAATCCTGGCCCTTGCCCAGGCCGCCGGCGATCAGCACCACCTGCTGGCCCAGGCCCTCCAGCGCGGCGACGGTGGCGCCCACGTTGGTGCCCTTGCTGTCATTGATGTAGTCCACGCCCCCGATCGTGCGCACGAAGGCCGCGCGATGCGGCTCGCCCGTGTACTCGCGCAGCGCGCGCAGCATGGCGCCCCAGCCCAGGTCCAGGCAGCGCGCCAGCTGCAGCGCGGCCAGCGCGTTCAAGGCGTTGTGGATGCCGCGGATGCGCAGGGCGTCCACCGGCATCAGGCGGCTCATGCGACCCTTGGCGCGCACCGGTTCGGGCGCGTCCTTCTTGCGGCGCGGAGGCGGCGCGGGCTCATCGAAATCGTTGGGCTCGCAGGCCGCCAGCCAGGCCACGCCCTGGCCCAGCTCCAGGCCCATGTCGCCGACGAGTTCCGGCACCTCGCGGCCGAAACTGCGCACGTTCAGCGCATTCAGGGTGGCGACCATGCCGACGGTGTGGGGATCGTCGCGGTTGACGATGGCGATCCGGGCCATTGTCAGCAGACGCGCCTTGGCCTGCGCATAGGCTTCCATGCTGCCGTGCCAGTCCAGGTGATCCTGGGTGACGTTCAGCACGACGGCCGCGTCGGCCATCAGCGAGCGCGTGGTTTCCAGCTGGAAACTGGAAAGCTCCAGCACCCAGGCCTGCGGCAGCGTATCGGCGTCCAGCGCCGCCATCAGCGCGGCCAGCGCCGCGGGGCTGATGTTGCCCGCCGCCATGACCGACAGCCCGCTGGCTTCGATCAACTGCCGCGTCAGCGCGGTCACGGTGGTCTTGCCATTGGTGCCGGTCACGGCCAGCACGCGCGGCCGGTACTCGCGCGTTTCGGCCAGCTCGGCCAGCGCGCGCGCGAACAATTCGATCTCGCCGACGATCTCGATGCCGCGGGCCTCGGCCTCGCGCAGCAGATCGGCCGCCGGGGCCTGGGCGGGCGCCAGGCCGGGGCTCAGCACGACCTGGCTCACGCCATCGAGGAGCGCCGTCTCGAAGGACGCGTCGCAGCCCAGCCGGTATTCCACTTCGCTCTGCGCCAGCGACTCGCGCAGCGCAGCCAACCCGCCCGGCTCGGCGCGCGTGTCGGCCACGCGCAGGCGGGCGCCTTGGCGGGCGCACCAGCGAGCGGCGGCGACACCCGTCTCGCCCAATCCGAGGATCAGGACGAGCGGCGCGTCTGCGCGGGAGGTTTCCATCGTATTCATCGCAACTTCAGAGTAGAGAGGCCGATCAGCACCAGCATCATGCTGATGATCCAGAAACGCACGACCACCTGGGTTTCTTTCCAGCCACCCACTTCAAAGTGATGATGCAACGGGGCCATGCGGAAAATGCGTCTACCTGTTCCATAACGTCGCTTGGTGTACTTGAACCAAGTCACTTGCATCATCACGGAAAGGGTCTCGACCACGAAGACACCGCCCATGATGAACAGCACGATCTCCTGGCGCACGATGACCGCGATGGTGCCCAGCGCGCCGCCCAGCGCCAGCGCGCCGACGTCGCCCATGAAGACCTGCGCCGGATACGCGTTGAACCACAAAAATGCCAGGCCGGCGCCGCCGATCGCGGCGCACAGCACCATCAGTTCCGCCGCGCCCGGGATATAGGGAAACAACAGGTACTTGGAATAGTCCACGCGGCCGACCACATAGGCGAAGATGCCCAGCGCGCTGCCCACCATGACGGTAGGCATGATCGCCAGGCCGTCCAGGCCGTCGGTCAGGTTCACGGCGTTGCTGGTGCCGACGATGACCGCCCAGGTCAGCGCCACGAAACCGAGCACGCCCAGCGGGTAGCTCACGCTCTTGAAGAACGGCACGATCAGGTCGGCGCGCGTCGGCAGCGACATGGTGAAGCCGCTGCCCACCCATGCCTTGAAGAGGGGCCACAGTTCGGTGTTGGCGGGTGCCGATACGGCGAACGCCAGATACACCGCAGCCACCATGCCGATGGTGGCCTGCCAGAAGAACTTCTGCCGCGCGGGCATGCCTTCGGGATCGCGGTAGACCACCTTGCGGTAATCGTCCATCCAGCCGATCCAGCCGAAACCGAACGTCACCAGCAGCACCACCCACACGAAGCGGTTGGTCCAGTCCGCCCACAGCAGGGTGCTGATGGCGATCGAAATCAGGATCAGCACGCCGCCCATGGTGGGAGTGCCCGTCTTGACCAGGTGGGATTCCGGGCCGTAGGAGCGCACGGCCTGGCCGATCTTCATCTCGGTCAGCTTGCGGATGACGCGCGGGCCGGCCACCAGGCCGATCAGCAGCGCGGTCGCGCATGCCAGCACAGCGCGCAGGGTGATGTATTCGAACACGCCCAGTGCGCGCACATCGTCAGACAGCATGCGGGCGATTTCAAGCAGCATCGTGCTCTCCCTGCCCCTTGGCCGCCGTGTTTTCATTCGTGGAAAAAGCCGTCACTACCCGCTCCATGCGCATAAAGCGCGATCCCTTTACCAATACGCAGGACGGACGCAGGCCGCGCAAGGCGGCAACGACTTCGTCTACCGATGCGCAGGCGCGCGCCCCCGCACCGAATGCGGCGGATGCCGCCCGGCTGGCTTCGCCCAGCGTGATGAGCGCATCGAGCCCTTGCTCGCGCGCGTAATTCCCCACCTCTACATGCATGGCGGGGCCGTTGTCCCCGACCTCGCCCATGTCGCCCAGTACGAGGACACGCGTGCCGGCGATGCGCGCCAGCACGTCGATGGCCACGCGAACCGAGTCGGGGTTCGCATTGTAGGTGTCGTCGATGAGCAACGTACCGTCACTCATTTTCTTGTGCTGCATGCGGCCCGCGACGGGGCTGAAACCGGCCAGGGCGCGCACCGCGCTATCCAGCGGCGTCCCGGCCGCGACGGCGCTGGCGATGGCCGCCAAAGCGTTGCGCAGGTTGTGCAGGCCGGGCACCGGCAGCGCCAGGTCTGCGGTGCCGACCGGCGTCACCACGCGGCAGCGCGTTGCGTTCACGTCGGCCAGGATCTGCTCCGCATACACGTCCAGGCCCGGCTGCAGGCCGAAACGCAGCACGCGGCGCGGCTCGGCCAGGGCGTCCCAGATCTTCGAATACGGCTCATCGCCCGGATAGACGGCGACGCCGTCCTCGGGCAGCGCGGCGATGGCGGCGCCGTTCTCGTGCGCCACCGCTTCCACGCTATGCATGAATTCCTGGTGCTCGCGCTGGGCGTTCGTCACCAGCGCCACCGTGGGCGCGGCCATGGCCGCCAGCTGCGCGATTTCGCCGGGATGGTTCATGCCGAGCTCGAACACCGCGGCGCGATGCTCCGGGCGCAGCCGCAGCAGCGTCAGCGGCACGCCGATGTCGTTGTTCAGGTTGCCGGCGGTGGCCAGGCGGCCCGCCTCGCCACGCCAATCGGCGAGCATGGCCGAGATCATTTCCTTGGTCGTGGTCTTGCCGTTGCTGCCTGTCACCGCGACGACGGGCAGGGAAAACCGCGCGCGCCAGGCCGCGCCGATGCGCATCAAGGCCGCGCGGGTGTCACCCAGCACCAATTGCGGCAGGCGGGCGTCAGGCACGGCATGCGCCACCACGGCCGCGCACGCGCCGCGCTCCCCGGCCTGATCCAGGTAGTCGTGCGCGTCGAAATTCTCGCCCACCAGCGCCACGAACAACTCGCCCTCGCCGATGCGGCGCGTGTCCGTGGACACGCCCTTGACCTGCGGAAGCAGCATGGCCAGGCGCGCCCATTCGCGATCGTCGAAGGGCAGCTTCTCGCCTCCGATGTCCTGGTAGGTTTCATGCCCCTTGCCCGCCAGCAGCACCACGTCTTCGGGCGACGCTGCCCAGATGGTCTGCATGATGGCGCGCGCGCGGTCCACCTGCACGTCGGCGTGCGCCGACTCGGGAATGCCGCCAAGAATCTGTTGAACGATGGCTTCGGGCGATTCGGTGCGCGGATTGTCGCTGGACACGACCACATGGTCGGCCAGGTCGGCCGCGATGCGTCCCATCTCGGGGCGCTTGCCCGGATCCCGCTCGCCGCCGCAGCCGAACAGGCAGACCAGGCGGCCCGAACGCGCCGCCGCGACGGCGCA
The DNA here is from genome assembly GCF_050285585.1 of Achromobacter sp. GTDB lineage: Bacteria > Pseudomonadota > Gammaproteobacteria > Burkholderiales > Burkholderiaceae_B > Achromobacter. The sequence goes on from NZ_JBLZXF010000003.1 coordinate 419,553, forward strand.
CAAGGCCGCCAGCGCCCGCGACAGGGCGTCGGGCGTATGGGCGTAGTCCACCACCACCAGCGGCCCGCGGCCGGTGCCGGCCTGCGCGCCGCTGGAACCCAGCGGCTCCACGGTCTGCAGACGGCCGTCGACCGGGTCGGTCGCCGCCAGCTCGCGCGCGATCTGCGCAAACGGCAAGCCAAGCTGATACAGCACGCCCGCGACCAGCAGCAGGTTCGACACATTGTGCGCGCCCAGCAGACGCGTCACGATCTGGGCTTCGCCGTGCGGCGACACCAGGGTGAAGATCTGGCCCTGGGACGTGGCCTGGAGATCGCGCGCGCGCATCGCCGCGGGGATCCCGGCCTCATCGCTCAGGCTGTAGCCCATCGCCATGTCGGCGGGCAGGCTCGCCAGCAGGCGGCGTCCGGCTTCGTCGTCCGCATTGACCACGGCGGCCGTGAGGCCCGGCCAACGGAACAGGCGCGCCTTGGCCGCCTCGTACCGCGCCATCGTGCCGTGGTAATCGAGGTGGTCGCGCGTCAGGTTGGTGAAGGCCGCCAGCGCCACGCGCACGCCGTCCATCCGGCCCTGTTCGATGCCGATCGACGACGCCTCCATCGCGACGGCTTTGGCCCCCGCGTCGCGCATCGCGGCCAGCGTGCGGTGCACGGTCAGCACATCGGGCGTCGTCAGGTCGCCGCCCAGCGTGCGGCCGTCGGGCAGCACCGCGCCCAGCGTGCCGATGGTGCCGCAGGGCTTGTCATTGCGGCTCAGCGCGTGGGCGATCCATTGCACGGACGACGTCTTGCCGTTGGTGCCCGTCACGGCCACCACGGCAAGCGCGGCGGAAGGCCGGCCATACCAGGTGTCGCCCAGCTCGCCCAGCAAGGCGCGCAGGCCGGTCACCGGCAGCATCTGGGCCTGCGCAGCCGCGGCCTCGATGGCCTCGCTCGCGGGCGCTTCGAACAGTACCGCGCTGGCGCCCAACGCCAGCGCCTTCTCTATATAGAGGCGCCCATCGCTGGACAGGCCCGGGCAGGCGACGAACACGTCGCCCGGCTCGATCTCGCGGGAGTCCAGCTTGAGATGCGCCGTCAACGAAACGCGCGCATGCAACCACGCCACGATTTCGGCAACCGTGGCGACGGGGGAAGAAGGATGGAAGCCTTTGGCGTTCATCTGCCTGGCTCCTTGAGACCAGCAACAATAGTGGATTCGAAGGGTGCGTCAGGACGCACCCCCATCAACCGCAGGCTACCGCCCACGATCTGGGAGAACACTGGCGCGGCGATCGCGCCTCCGTAGTAGCCGCCGACCGTCGGCTCGTCGATGGACACGGCCACCACGATCTTCGGATCGGACACCGGCGCAAAGCCCACATACGAGCTCCGGTAGCGCTGCGTGCTGTACTTACCGTCGACGATCTTGCGCGCGGTGCCGCTCTTGCCGGCCACGCGGTAGCCCTGCACCTGGGCGGCCTTGGTGCCTTCGGGACCGGCGGCGGCTTCCAGCATGCCCCGCACCAGCTCGGTGGTTTTCGGCGTGTAGATCTTGACGCTGGTGGGATCGCTGTCGCGCTTGACCAGGGTCAGCGACACCATGTCGCCGTTGCGTGCAAAGACGGTATAGGCGCGCGCCACCTGCAGGAGCGACACCGACAGGCCGTAGCCATAGGCCATCGTGGCCTTTTCGATCAGGCGCCAGCGGTCCCAGGGACGCAGTCGGCCCGGAGCCGCGCCGGGGAATCCCACCTGAGGCGCCTGACCCAGGCCCAGCTCCGTGAAGCGGTCCCACATTTCGCGGGCTTCCAGCTTCTCCGAGATCATCGTCATGCCGATGTTGCTGGACTTGCGCAGCACGCCGGCCACGTCCAGCGTGCCGTTGCGGCTCACGTCGCTGATCGTGCTGCCCTGGTACTGGAAGCGGCCATTGCCGGTTTCGAACAGGGTTTTCGTGCTGATGCGGCCCAGGTCCAGCGCCAGCGCGGCGGTGAAGGGCTTCATGATCGAACCCGGCTCGAACGTGTCGGTGATCGCCTGGTTGCGCAGATTGGCGCCGTGAAAAGTCTCCCGCTTGTTGGGATCGAAGGTGGGAACGTTGGCCAGCGCCAGGATCTCGCCCGTATGCACGTCCACGACCACGGCGGTCGCGCCCTTGGCCTGGTGCTTGTCCATGGCGTCCTTCAACGCCTTGAACACCAGGTACTGCAGGCGGGTATCGATCGACAGGCGCAGGTCGCGGCCATCCACCGGCAAGGTCACGGCCTGCACGTCCTCGATCACCCGGCCCAGCCGGTCCTTGATGACACGGCGGCTGCCCGGGCGGCCGGAAAGCTGCTGGTTGAACGTGAGCTCGACGCCCTCCTGCCCCTGGTCCTCGACGCTGTTGAAGCCCACCACGTGGGCCATCACGTCCCCGTCCGGGTAGTAGCGGCGGGTTTCGGGCTGCTGATGCACGCCCGGCATGCCCAGCTGCTTGATCTTGTCGGCCACGTCCATGGAGACCTGGCGCTTCAGGTAGACGAAATTCTTGTCTTCGTCGACGAGGCGATGGCGCAGGTCGGCGACCGGCGTTTCCAGCAGCTTCGCCAAGGTATCCAGCTGGGCCGCGGTGGCCTGCTTGGTGTCTTCGGGAATCGCCCAGATCGCGCGCGCGGGCACGCTGGAGGCCAGCACGGCGCCATTGCGGTCCATGATCTTGCCGCGCGTGGCGGCCAGGGTCAGCGTGCGCTCATAGCGCCGCTCGCCCTGCTGTTGCAGGAATTCAGTGGACAGTCCCTGCAGGAACAGCGCGCGGCCGGCCAGCACGGTAAACCCGCCGAACAGCAGGATCAGCACCAGGCGCGCGCGCCACGTGGGCAATTGCCCGCGCAGCACGGGGTTGTCGAAGAAAGGAACGCGTTTCATTGCGCGCCTCCGCTGGCGGAGACGGGCGCCTGATTCATATACAGCGTGCGGTCCGGAACGATGGAGATCATCTTCAGGCCGTCACGCGCGATGGCGTCCACCCGCGCATTGCGGGCGAGTTCGGCGCGGTCGAGTTGCAGGCGCCGCCAATTGGTTTCCAGGTCGCGCGCCTGCGCCTGATCGCGTCCCAGCTCGACGAACAGCTGGCGCGACTGATACCGGCTGGTGACCAGGGAAATGGCCGACAGCATCAGCAAAGCCGCAACGATCAGATTGACGCGACCCATCAGCGGCGCCCTCCCTTGCCGCCGCGCCGGGGCGGCGGAGCCAGGTCGCTGCCGGGCAGGGAACCGATCTTCACGAACGCGAAGCCGCCCTCTGCGGGCAGCGGCGTTTCCGTGCGTTCGGCAACGCGCAGGATGGCGGAACGGGCGCGGGCATTGGACGAGACCTCCTCGTCTTCGGCCACCACGCGCCCGAGGGAACGCAGCACCGGCTGGGGCATTTCGCTTTCCCGCAGAGGCAGGCGCGCGTGCGCCGCAGCCGGACGAGCCGCCGCCGCGATGCACTGCTTGACCATGCGGTCCTCAAGCGAATGAAAGCTGATCACCGCCAATCTCCCCCCCGGAGCCAGCAGGTCTAGAGCTGCCGCGAGGGTGCGCGCGAGCTCTTCGAGTTCCCGATTGATGTAAATCCGTAAAGCTTGAAAGGTGCGTGTGGCCGGATGCTGCCCCTTTTCGCGCGTGCGGACGGCGCTGGCGACGCACTCGGCAAGCTCGAGCGTGGTGCGCAGCGGCCTTGTTGCGCGGCGAGCAGCAATCGCCTTTGCAACCTGAAAAGCAAACCGTTCTTCGCCATAATCCGCTATGACCTCCCGCATCTCATCCACACTGGCTTGCGCCAGCCAATCCGCCACCGTGGGACCACGAGTGGTGTCCATCCGCATGTCGAGCGGGCCATCTCGCATGAACGAGAAACCGCGCTCGGCATCATCGATCTGAGGCGACGACACGCCCAGATCCAGCATCACGCCATCGACCTTGCCGATGCCGAGCTGCTCCAACTCTTCGGCCATGGTGGCAAAGCCCCCATGCACCACGGTGACCCTCGGGTCCGCCGCCGCCAACGCATTGGCCACGGCGATCGCCTCCGGATCCTTGTCGAACACCACCAGCCGCGCGCCCGGCCCCAGACGGCCGAGCAGCTCGCGACTGTGCCCGCCACGCCCGAAGGTGCCGTCGACGAAGACGCCGCTCTCCGCTCGCGTAGCCGCAGCCGGCCCGTCTTGCTCTTGCGACCGTGCCGCGCCCTTGCCGCCGAATCCGGCCAGCAATAGCGCGTCCACCGTCGGCTCCAGCAAGACGGGCCGATGTTCGAATTCCATAACTTTTTCAGAACGAAAACTGATTCAACACATCCGGCATACCCTTGGCCAAGTCCTCAGCCTCGCGGCTGGCCAGGGTAGCGGCGTCCCACAGCTCGAAGTGCGCGCCCAAACCGAGCAGCATCACATCGCGCGTCATACCGGAAGCGTTGCGCAGTTCAGGAGCGATCAGGACCCGGCCGGAGCCGTCCAGTTCCACGTCCTGAGCGTTGCCCAGCAACAGCCGCTGCAGCGCGCGGGCCGTCATGGGAAAAGCGGCGATCTGCTCGCGCTTCTTTTCCCACTCGGGCCGCGGATACACCAGCAGGCAGCCGTCGGGGTGGCGGGTCAGGGTCAGCCGGCCTTCGGCCTGCGACATGAGCGCGTCACGATGCCGGGTCGGAATCGAGATCCGTCCCTTGGCATCCAGCGTGAGCGCGCTGCTTCCCTGAAACACCACTTTTACCCCACTTAATTGCACAATTTCCTACTATTTCCCACTCTACGGTATGGGACAGGGGCGGTCAAGCGCGTGGTTGCAATTTTTTCAATCACAACAAGGACTTAGATCAATATGTAAATGCGCAAAAACAAAAACCTCCCAATAAATCAGGAGGTTGCGACATTATCTAAAAGTCCTTCTTCAGAAGTGGCGCCTAACAATGACTTTGCATTGTTTTACGATCGGTCGTTCGCTCCTATTGGCGAGGCTTCCCGGCGAGCGCGGCGCCAGAGACCAGCCAAAAAAGGGCGCGAGCCGGTCCGCGCGGCGCCGGGGACCGGCCCGGCGGCCGCTCGTTTTGAGAATGAGTTGCAAGACGGATCTATAGGCCGGATTCTGTACACCAGGTTTCCCTGGCGGACGATCATTCCTCTGCGCGGACCATTGCTGGGCCGCTGTAGCCATCTACCCGCATACTCGGACGGAGCCGCCCTTCGCAGCCCGGAGGCCGCACGCATGCCTATTTGATGTTGCTCCGGATAGAGGTTGCCGCGTTTCACCCTGCGATGCCGCCGCCCGTTGCCGGACGGCGCGATACGGAGATGGCCGTACCTGTGCGCGCGATGCGCGCCCACCCCGCAGACTCGTCTCTGTGGCCCTATTCCTCAACCGCGCCCGAAGACGCGGCCGGACGGCCGTTAGCCGTTACCCTGCCCTGTGGAGTCCGGACCTTCCTCGATGGATTCGCATCCACCGCGATCGCCCGACCCGCCTTGCGGTTCGTATTCTAGTACAGGTGGCGGCTCCGTCCCCGAAGCCCCCCCCCACGGACGGTCCGAGCCAAACGGCCCCGCGCGTTCCTGCGACAATACGCCTTGATTCGCACAGACGCAGACGCTACCCACTACATGGCCCTCGCTACCCTCATCACTCTTACCGACATCCAGCTGGCCTACGGCCATCACCCGCTGCTGGACCACGCCGATTTCGCCATCCAGGCGGGCGAGCGCATCGGCCTCATCGGCCGCAACGGTGCCGGCAAGTCCTCCCTGCTGAGACTGCTGGACGGCAGGACGCTGCCCGACGACGGCGATATCGCGCGCAGTTCCGGCTTGCGCGTGGCCACCGTCGAGCAGGAACCCGAGCTCGACGAGAACGCCACCGTCTTCGACGTGGTCTGCAACGTGGAAGGCGACCACGAAGACTGGCAGCGCCCGTCGCGCGTGCGCGCCGTGCTCGAAAAGCTCGGCCTGCCTGCCGACGTGCAGATCGCCGGCCTGTCCGGAGGAACGCGCAAGCGCGTCGCGCTGGCCCGCGCGCTGGTCGACGAACCGGATCTGCTGCTGCTGGACGAGCCCACCAACCATCTCGACTTCGAAGGCATCGCCTGGCTGGAAGACATGCTGCGCGGCTGGAAAGGCGCCGCGGTCATCATCACCCACGACCGCCGCTTCCTGGACGCCATCGCCACGCGCATCGTCGAACTCGACCGCGGACGGCTGCTGAGCTTTCCCGGCAATTTCTCGCAATGGCAGGAGCGCAAGGCCCAATGGCTGGAATCCGAACGGCTTGAGCAGGCCCGCTTCGACAAGCTGCTGGCGCAGGAAGAAGTCTGGATACGCAAGGGCGTCGAGGCGCGCCGCACCCGCAACGAAGGCCGCGTGCGCCGCCTGGAGCGGCTGCGCGTCGAACGCGCCGAGCGCCGCGAGCGCGTCGGCAACGTTTCGCTGGCGCTGGCCGAAGGTCAGCGCTCGGGCAAGCTCGTGGCCGAGCTCGAGCACGTAGGCAAGGCCTTTGGCGAGAAGATCGTGGTGGACGATTACTCCACCACCATCCTGCGCGGCGACCGCATCGGCATCATCGGCCCCAATGGCGCCGGCAAGACCACCCTGCTCAAGCTGATCCTGGGCGAAATGCAGCCCGACAGCGGCGCTACTCGGATGGGCACCAATGTGTCGGTCGCCTATTTCGACCAGATGCGCGCGCAGCTGGACGAGAACGCCACGCTCGTCGACATCATCAGTCCGGGCAGCGAATGGGTCGAAATCGGCGGCACCCGCAAGCACGTGATGAGCTACCTGGGCGATTTCCTGTTCTCGCCTGCCCGCGCGGGCTCGCCCGTGCGCAGCCTGTCGGGCGGAGAGCGCGCCCGCCTGCTGCTGGCCCGCCTGTTCGCCCGTCCCGCCAACGTGCTGGTCCTGGACGAACCCACCAACGATCTCGATATCGAAACGCTGGAGCTGCTGGAAGAGCTGCTGCAGGAATACTCGGGCACCGTGCTGCTCGTCAGCCACGACCGCGCCTTCCTCAACAACGTGGTCACGCAGACCATCGCCTACGAAGGCAACGGGCGCTGGCGCGACTATGTCGGCGGCTACGATGAATGGGTCGCCCAACGCCCCGCGCCCGCCGCCCCGTCCGAAGACGCCGGCGCCGCCGCGCGGCCTGTCGATGACGGCGCGGCCCGCGCCAAGGCCGCTCGCCCCAAGCCCGCCCGATCCGCCAAGATGAACTCCTGGGAACTGCGCGAACTGGAGGGGCTGCCCGATGCCATCGCCGCGCTGGAAGCGCAGCAGGCCGAACTGGCTGGAAAGCTCGCGGATGGAAGCCTGTACCGCGACGCGCCGGCCGAGGTCGAACGCATCAACGGCGAGCTGGCCAAGCTGGAAAGCGAGCTGGAAGAACGGTTCGCCCGCTGGGAGCTGCTTGAAGCGCGCCGCGAGGGCACGCTGTGATTCGCGGCAGCCTCTATATATACATATAGGAAGGCAATAAAAGCGGGCTGTCTTGCGACAGCCCGTTTGAACATCTAGGCGTGCGCGCGCCAGGCCAGCGCTTCTCCCGCGGCCAGCGGCACCAGCGTCGTATCGCCGAAAGGCAGGTCGTCAGGCACCTGATAGGCTTCGCGCACCAGCGTCAGCGTGCCGGTATTGCGCGGCAGGCCGTAGAAATCGGGGCCATGGAAACTGGCGAAACCTTCCAGCTTGTCCAGCTTCCCGGCAGCCTCGAACGCGGTCGCGTACAGCTCCATCGCATGCAGCGCCGTGTAGCAGCCTGCGCAACCGCAGGCATGTTCCTTCAACCCTCGCGCATGCGGCGCGCTGTCGGTGCCCAGGAAAAAGCGCGGGCTGCCGCTGGTGGCCGCGTCGACCAGCGCCTGCCGGTGCGTCTCGCGCTTCAGGATCGGCAGGCAATACCAATGCGGCCGCACGCCGCCCTGGAAAATCGCGTTGCGGTTGTACAGCATGTGCTGCGGCGTGATCGTCGCGGCAATGGGGCCTTCGGCATCCCGGACGTACTCCGCGCCCTCTTTCGTCGTAATGTGCTCGAATACGACTTTCAAGGCGGGGAACGCGCGGCGCAACGGCTTCATGACGCGATCGACGAAAACCGCTTCGCGGTCGAACACGTCGATCGACGGATCCGTCACCTCTCCGTGCACCAGCAAGGGCATGCCGCATTTCTCCAGCGCCTCGAGCGCCTTCGTGCACTTGCCCAGCAGATCGGTCACGCCCGCGTCCGAGTTGGTGGTGGCGCCGGCGGGATACAGCTTCACCGCATATACCTGGCCCGATTCGTGCGCGCGGAAGATTTCCTCCGCGGACGTGTTGTCCGTCAGGTAGAGCGTCATCAGCGGGGTGAAGGTCGCGGGATTGCCGCCCGCCTTGCCCAATGCCTCGAGGATGCGACCGCGATAGGCCAGCGCCTGCTCGGTGTTGGTCACCGGCGGCTTCAGGTTCGGCATGATGATTGCGCGCGCGAACTGGCGCGCGGTATCCGCCACCACGGCTTCCAGCGCAGCGCCGTCGCGCAGGTGCAGGTGCCAGTCGTCGGGGCGGGTAATGGTGAGCTGAGTCGTATTCTGAGTAGACATGGAAAGGCTTCTTAATCTGCCAGCGGCATGCCCCGTTCGGCCAGCGCGCAGAACATTGCGCTGCCCAAGGGAATGACCGCATCGTTGAAATCGAAATGCGAGTTATGCAGCACGCAGCCGGAATCGGCGCCGCCCTGCCCCAGCCTGAAGTAAGCGCCCGGCTTGCTCTGCAGCATGAAGGAGAAATCCTCGGACCCCATCGACGGCACCAGGTCGCGCACCACATTCTCCTTGCCTATCATCTCGGTGGCGATGTCGGCCACCAGATTGGCATGCTGCGGCGTATTCAAGGTCGCGGGGTAAATGCGTTCGTAGATCACTTCGGCGGAGCCGCCGAAGGCGCCCGCAATGGCGGACACCAGTTCACGCATGCGCGCTTCCACCATTTCCTGCACGGACTTGCGGAACGTGCGCACCGTGCCCACCATCTTGGCTTCGCGCGGAATCACGCTCATCGCGCCCGGATGCCCCGCCTGCAGGGAGCCGATGGACACCACCGCCGAATCCAGGGGATTCACGTTACGCGACACGATAGTCTGCAAGGCAGTGATGATCTGGCCCGCGATGGTGACGGGATCGATGGTCTGGTACGGATGCGCGCCGTGTCCACCGCGTCCCGTGATCTGGATCTCGAAGCGGTCGGCGGCCGCCATCATCGGCCCGGGGTTGATCCCCACGGTGCCCGGCTTCAGGCCCGGCCAATTATGCAGCGCATAGATCGCGTCGCAAGGAAAAGTATCGAACAGGCCGTCTTCCAGCATGGCGCGCGCGCCGCCTCGCCCCTCTTCCGCGGGCTGGAAAATCAGCACGGCGGTGCCGTCGAAATTGCGCGTCTGCGCCAGATATTTCGCCGCGCCGATCAATATGGCCGTGTGGCCGTCATGGCCGCAACCGTGCATGAGGCCCGGCTTCGTGGACTTGTGGCCGAAATCGTTATCCTCGGTCATGGGCAATGCATCCATGTCGGCGCGCAGGCCGATCATGCGCCCGCTGTCGCAGCGTTTTCCACGAATGACGCCCACCACGCCCGTCTTGCCGATGCCGCGATGCACCTCGATACCCAGCGCTTCAAGCGAGCCCGCAACGATTCCGGACGTGCGCACCTCCTCGAATCCCAATTCCGGATGAGCATGCAAATCGCGCCGAAGCGCCGTCAATTCGTCGTGAAACAGTCGAATTGATTCCAATGGAGATCGTGCGTACATAGGAGGTTACAGAATGACGAGAAGGGGGGGACAATCTGTGCATTTTAGTTGCTACAGAGGATAAATGCCTTTGTCTTTACGGGAGAGACACGTTATGCTCCGGCCGCAGGACAATTTTTCCAACAGCCAGAGAAGGAGCGCCGCATTATGGCCACAACCTCCAAACCCGCGACCGCGCGCAAGCCGAACGCTGCATTCATGAAGCCCCTGACCCCCAGCGCCGAATTGGCCGCTGTCATCGGCTCGGAAGCCGTGCCGCGTACCGAGGTCACCAAGAAGATCTGGGAATACATCAAGAAGCACAACCTGCAAGATGCCAGCAACAAGCGCAACATCAACGCCGATGCCAAGCTGCGCCCGATCTTCGGCAAGGATCAGGTCACGATGTTCGAACTGACCAAGCTGGTCAACGCACATCTGAAGTAAGCAGGCAAAGGGCGTACCCCGTACGTCCCTGCCTCCAGCTCGCCTCGACGCCCTGGCTCAGTGCCGGGCGAGCCCGCCTCACCTGTGCCTAGCGCCATTCCCCCTCCGGCTGCGGCAACCGCGCCAACATCGCCTTACCCGCATCCCCCAGTCGTCAAGCCCGGCGCGCTTCTTCAAGCAGCCAGCGGCGAAATTCCACCAAGCCTGGACGCTGTGCGGCCGCGCGCGGATAGACGAGCCAGTAGCTGTAATCGTTCGGCAGGACCAGATCGAAGAGCCGCACCAGGCGCCCCTTGCGCAGGTCGTCCGCGGCCAGCGTCAAACGCCCCAACGCAACGCCCTGGCCTTCGACAGCGGCTTGCAGAACCAGCGCCGAGTCGTTGAATACCGGGCCTTGCGAGAGATCCAGCGAGACGTTCGCATGGCGGCACCACTGTTCCCATCCGGCGCGCGGCTGATCGTGCAACAGCGGAACCGAAGCCAGGTCGGCGGGCTCCGCGAGCAATGGCGGACCCAGCGCCAGCGCGGGGCTGCATACGGGAGACAGCGATTCGCGCGCCAACAGATCGGCCTTGAGGCCTGCCCAACGGCCCAGGCCCGAACGGATGCCGGCATCGAATTCGGCCCCGCCATCCCAAATCTCCAGCGAGCTCGTCACGCGCAGATCCACCTCCGGATGGCTGGCACGAAACGCCGGCAGGCGCGGCAGCAGCCAACGCGAGGCGAATGAGGGCAACACAGTAATGCGCAATGGGCCTTCCTCGGCCTCGCGCACTCGTCCGGTTGCCTCTGCAATGCGGTCGAAGGCTTGCGACAACGCCGCCAGATAAGACGCTCCCTTGCGGGTCAGCGTCAACGAATGCCCCCGGCGCGTAAACATGGGTTCTCCCAGCCAGTCTTCGAGCTGTCGCACCTGGTGGCTGATGGCGGCCTGCGTGACGCACAGCTCTTGCGCCGCGCGGGTGAAACTCAAATGGCGGGCCGCGGCCTCGAAGGCGCGCAGCGCCCCGAAAGGCGGCAGGCGTCGCATGGTCCTTGATTAGCTGGATTTATGAAACGTATGAGAATAGATCGTTTTGCTTCGGCCCGGTAGCGCTATCTACTAGAGCTCTTCCGGCCCAGCGGGCGCCAGGTGCCGCCGGGCCTACACCACGCAATAAAAGGGCGGCAGCGATGATAGCTTGGGAGATTTGGACGGTATTCCTCGGATATGCGGTGCCGATGATCGCCAGCCCGGGGCCTGGCAACACGCTGCTCGCCACCGCCGGCGGCCGTTACGGCCTGCGCGGTTCCCTCCCGTTCTGGATAGGCTTCGAAGCCGGCAACGCCGCGCTTTGCGCCCTCTACGGCTTGGGCCTGGGCGGCACGCTTCACGACTACCCGCAATTGCACCTCCTCCTGAAATGGGCGGGCGTAGCGTATCTACTGTATCTCGCATGGGGCTTCTTCCAGGCATCCGCCACGCCTGCGGACGCGCAAGCCGGCGGCAGGAGGCTAGGATTGCTGGACGGGTTCGTCTGCGTGATCCTCAACCCGAAGATCCATTCCATGATCATCGTGATGTTCGCGCAATTTCTCGCGCCGGAAGCCGGCCTGGCAAGCCAGGTTGCGCAGCTGAGCATCGCCTTCGTGGTCCTGGGCCTGCTCTGCCATTTCCCCTGGATCTACGGCGGACAGGTCATCCTGGGCCGCTTTACCTCTCCGCGAGCCTTGCGCCTCCAGGCCTTGGTGTTCGGCAGCGCCATGCTGGCCGTCGCCGCGTACGTGGTCCTGTCCTGAAGCCAGGGGAATGCGCGAATTGAAAAAGGCCGGCGAAAGCCGGCCTTTTGGGTGGGGATCGACGCGTTCAGGCGTATGTGGTCGGCGCAGAGCCTTCCAGCAGAGCCAGCCAGCCCTTGATCAAGCGGTACAGCACCCACACCACGGTGGCGGCCAGGCCGATCCAGCCGATGAAAATGAGCGTCGCGATACCGCTGATGGCCAGCCACAGCAGGGCCCACCAGAAGGTGCGCAGCAACCAGTCGAAATGGGAGGCATAGACCGTGCCAGCGGCATCCGAGCGCTTGACGTACATGAGCACGACCGCCGCCAGTGTCGCGATGCCCAGAAATCCACTCGTCAGGAAGCCCAGCGCGTACAGGCCGTAGGCAACGTGGGTCAGCGTGCGCAGATCTAAAGTCGTACCGGGCACGGGGGTCTGGGGATCACTCACGATAACGCTCCAACGAATTGACTCGGTCAATCTTACCGCACAAAGCTACCCCGCCCACGGCCGTTGTTATTTGGGCACATTCAATGCTGGCGCGGCTTGCAGCCGGGTGTGCGTCTGACAATCCGCAAAGAAAAACCCCACAGCTCGTGCTGTGGGGTTTCTGGATTGAAGCCTGGCAATGACCTACTTTCACGGACGTCCGTCCACTATCATCGGCGCAAAGGCGTTTCACTGTCCTGTTCGGGATGGGAAGGAGTGGGACCACCTTGCTATGGTTGTCAGGCATAACGGTTTGAACGCCCGCCTTGCGTGGCAAACGCTCCAATTCTGGATCTGGAGCCCGCCGGTGTCGCCTGGAGGTTGGCTCGACAGGCGCCGACAATGGGCTCTCACAAAAGACAAAACCCCACAGGGTTACCTGTGGGGTTTTGCGGAATAAAAGCCTGACGATGACCTACTTTCACAGACGTCC
>NZ_JBLZXF010000004.1:0-326559 GCF_050285585.1 Achromobacter sp.
ATGGCGTGGCGAGCTTTCGCCGCGAAAAGTTCATCCCCAAGGGCGGCCCGGACGGCGGCGACGGCGGACGCGGCGGCTCCATCTATGCGGTGGCCGATCGCAACATCAACACGCTGATCGACTTCCGCTACGCCCGCCTGCATCGCGCCAAGAACGGCGAAAACGGCCGCGGCTCGGACCAGTACGGCGCGGCCGCCCCCGACATCACGCTGCGCGTGCCCGTGGGCACCGTGATCCATGACGCCGAAACCGGCGAAGTCCTGTTCGACCTGAACCAGCACGACCAGAAGGTCGTGCTGGCGGCGGGCGGCCAGGGCGGCATGGGCAACATCCATTTCAAATCCAGCGTGAATCGCGCGCCGCGCCAATGGACGCCGGGCAAGGAAGGCGAACACCGCTACCTGCGCATGGAGCTCAAGGTGCTGGCGGACGTGGGCCTGCTCGGCCTGCCCAACGCCGGCAAGTCCACGCTGATCACCCGCATCTCCAACGCCAAGCCGAAGATCGCGGACTATCCCTTCACCACGCTGCACCCCAACCTGGGCGTGGTGCGCACCTCGCCGTCGCGCAGCTTCGTCGTGGCCGACATTCCCGGGCTGATCGAAGGCGCCTCCGAGGGCGCCGGCCTGGGCCACCTGTTCCTGCGCCACCTGGCGCGCACCCGCGTGCTGCTGCACCTGGTGGATGTGTCCACGCCCGATCCCGACGCCGATCCGGTTGAGCAGGCCGTGACCGATGCCCGCGCCATCGTCGAAGAACTGCGCCGCTATGATCCGGAACTGGCGGCCAAGCCTCGCTGGCTGGTCCTTAACAAGCTGGACATGGTGGCCGACCCCGAAGACACCAAGCGCCGCTTCCTCGAACTCTACGACTGGAAGGGCCCGGTGTTCGGCATTTCCGGCCTGTCGGGCGAAGGCACGCAAGACTTGATCTACGCGTTGCAGGACTACCTGGACGCCGAGCGCGAAAAGGAACAGCTGGCGCAGGACAAGGCCGATGACAGCTACGTTGCGCCGGATCCGCGCTTCGACGACAAGCGTTCGGACGCGGACCCGCGCTCCGCGCCGCGCAGCGGCGACGAATAGGCCATAATCGCAGTCCCTACGATTACGTCTTTGCACGCGCCGCAGCCCGCCGCCATCATGTCTGCCGAATCACCCGCCGTTTCCGTCGTCACCAACGCCCAGCGCCTAGTCGCCAAAGTCGGCTCGTCGCTCGTCACCAATGAAGGCCGCGGCCTGGATCGCGCCGCCGTGGCGCACTGGGCCGCGCAGATCGCCGCCCTGCACAAGCAGGGCAAGCAGGTCGTGCTGGTTTCCAGCGGCGCCATTGCGGAAGGCATGGCGCGCCTGGGCTGGCGCAAGCGCCCGTCCGTGATGCACGAGCTGCAGGCGGCGGCGGCCGTGGGCCAGATGGGCCTGTGCCAGGCCTATGAGGCCGCGTTCGCCGAGTTCGGCCTGCGCACGGCCCAGATCCTGCTGACGCACGAAGACCTGGCCGACCGCCACCGTTACCTGAACGCCCGCAGCACGCTGTTCGCGTTGCTGCGCCTGGGCGTGGTGCCCATCGTGAACGAAAACGACACGGTCGTCACCGACGAGATCCGGCTGGGCGACAACGACACGCTGGGCGCGCTGGTCACCAACCTCATCGAAGCCGACACGCTGATCATCCTGACGGACCAGCGCGGCCTGTACGACTCCGACCCCCGCAAGAACCCGGACGCCAAGTTCATGTCGCATGCCCAGGCGGGCGACCCGGCGCTGGAAGCCATGGCCGGCGGCGCCGGCAGCGGCATCGGCACGGGCGGCATGCTGACCAAGGTGCTGGCCGCCAAGCGCGCGGCCCACAGCGGCGCGCACACCGTCATCGCTTCAGGCCGGGAGCGCAACGTGCTGACGCGCCTGGCCCAGGGCGAATGCATCGGCAGCGAATTGCGCGCCGTGCTGCCCGTGTGGTCGGCACGCAAGCAATGGCTGGCCGACCACCTGCGCTTGCGCGGACGCGTGGTGCTGGACGATGGCGCCGTGCAGGCGCTGCTGCGCGAAGGCAAGAGCCTGCTGCCCATCGGCGTGACTGACGTGCAAGGCGAATTCGGCCGCGGCGACGTGGTGGCCTGCGTGGACAGCCAGGGACGCGAATGCGCCCGGGGGCTGATCAACTATTCATCGGCCGATGCCCGCCGCATCCTGCGCCAGCCGTCGTCGCAGATCGCGCGCATCCTGGGCAGCATGACCGAGCCCGAGCTCATGCATCGGGACAACCTGGTCGTGCTGTAGCGCCACGCCTTTGCGGCCGCGCGACGTCGGGTAGCAGCATGTAGCCCCACCCGCGCACCGCGAGCACGGGAAATTCGACATTGAGGCGCTGGGCCTTGCCGCGCAGCCGGGACACCAGCACGTCCACCCGCCGCGCCCCCTTCCGCGAATCGCGCCCGTCCTGGCAAGCAAGCGCTTCGCGGCGCAGACGATGACCGGGCGCATTCAGCAACCGGACAAAAAAAGCACACTCGGCGGCCGTCAGCGGCAATAACGCTCCGGCGGGGCCGGCCAGCGCGCCGGCCTGGGGATCGAGCCGCCACGGCGAGCCGCCGCCAAACCGGCGCCGGCACAGATTGCGCAGCAGCGCATCCCACTCCGGCACCTCCGTGCCTGCATCCACACAGAGGTCCGCGCCGGCATCCAACGCGGCGATGCGCGCGTCCGGGGCCGCGCCGCCGCGGTCCAGCCAGACCAGCCCGGCCGCGGGCGCCGCGCCGCGCAGCGCGGCGATCCATTCCGCCACGCCGGCGCCGGCGCCCTGCACCACCAGGACGTCGACCACCTCGGCCCGCAGGCCGTCGAGCAGGACCTCCAGGGAATCGAAAGCGCGCGCCGCCCACTGAAACGTGCGCAGCGCTGCGACGAGATCGTGCGCCGCCCCGTCGCACGCAAGAACGAAGACGCTGCCCCGTTGCGGCATAGGTTCCCTCTCTTTTATCACTTAAGTAATTTTTATAACTACCAAAGTACCTGACCGCCAAGCTTCAATCGACCTGTGAAGACATTCTCGGACCGACTGAAGCATGCGCGTTTGCTGCGTGGCCATACGCAGAAGACGCTCGCCCGTTTGGCGCGCCTCTCGCAGAGCGCCATCGGAAGCTATGAAAGCGGCTTGCGGCACTCCAGCCGCTCGGCCCGCAAGCTGGCGCAGGTGCTGAAGGTCGAAGCCGAATGGCTGGAAACCGGCAAGGGCCCCATGGAACTCCCCATGAGCGGCTACGATCTGAGCGACACCCTGCCCGCCACGGGCGTGGCGGAATCCGCGCCCAGGCCCGGCAGCCGGCCGCGCCCGATGGCTCCGTGGCCCTTCTCCACTATTTCACCGACCCAGATCGATCTGCTGACGCCTGACGAGCGCATCGGCCTGGAGGCGATGGCGCAGACCTACATCGAACATGCCGTGCGCATCCGCCGCGGCTCCAAGCCGCGGGGCCGCAAGACCGGTTGACGCTTGCGGCATTCACGAAAAAAAAGCCGCGACCATGTCGCGGCTTTTTTGCAGGGCGAGAACCGTTCAGGGCTTCGCGGCGGGAGCGGGAGCCGGAGCGGCGCCGCCCGCGGGAGGCACTGCGGCGTCGCCGCGGATCTTGGCGGCGATCTCCGAGGCGGCCTGGGCGGAGGGCACGCCAAAGGCCAGCACGCCGCGGTTCAGCGGTTCGCCGATGAGCGGCGCGGCGACCAGTTCGCGGTCGATGACCAGCGCCAGCATGTTGCCGACGTTCTTGGAGCTGATGTCATTGAGCTTGCGGGCGCCCGCTTCGGAGAAGCGCAGGCCCACGAAATTCTGGCCCTGGCGGTCCACCAGCGCGGCGGCGTCGGTCAGGTCGGCGCGCGTGAGCACCGGCACTTCCTGCATGTAGAGCTTGCCGTCCGGCAGGCTGATTTCGCGCAGGCCGGCGCCAGGTTGCTTGTGGGCCAGATAGAAGTCCACCGTGGCGGCCGTGGCGGGCGTCGTGGATTGCTGGCCGGATGTGGCGGGCGCGGTGTCGGACGTCTTAGTCGGGGCGGTCTTGCAACCCGCTAGCGCCAACGTCACGACAACCAGGGCGGGCGCCAATGTGCGTAAGGTCAGTTGCATGCTCGATTCCTTCTTAAGTGGACTAAGACCAGGCCGCACGGGGGCACGCCCGGCATGTCTGAAAAGTGTACCGAACCTGAATGATAGTGTCGCCCCAGTCTGAATCCAAATGTAAAGCGGTAATACCAGCTTCTCAGACTGAACCTCGCAACTTGCACCGACGCCATTCGTCGGAACGCGTTCCAGCCTCTATACTTCGCTTTCGCGCAGGGGTACTCGTCGCGGCTTGAATGCCGCGGCGTGTTGAGAGAGTCCCTTCGTACCAGTACGGATAATGCCGATGCTGGGAGCCGTATTTCCGTCCGCCCCTGCGCGGCGGAGATTCCTTCCCGATCGGCTCCAACCACTCGCTTGGAGCTTTCCATGAACGCAAATCCCAAATTCCTGGCCGCCACCGCCGAGGTCGACGCGGCCGCCGTCGCGCCGCTGCCCAAATCGCGCAAGGTGTACGAAACCGGCTCGCGGCCCGACATCCGCGTGCCGTTTCGCGAGATCGAACAGGCGGACACGCCCACCATGTTCGGCGGCGAGAAGAACCCGCCGCTGACGGTGTACGACTGCAGCGGCCCCTATACCGATCCCGAAGTCCGGATCGACATCCGCCGCGGCCTGCCGGAAGTGCGCCGCGCCTGGATCGACGAGCGCGGCGACACCGAAGTGCTGGCGGGCCCCACCAGCGACTACGGCAAGGAACGCCTGACCGATCCCAAGCTGACGGCCATGCGCTTCGACCTGCAGCGCCCGCCGCGCCGCGCGAAGCCCGGCGCCAACGTCTCGCAGATGCACTATGCCCGTCGAGGCATCGTCACCCCCGAAATGGAGTACGTGGCGATCCGCGAGAGTCTGCGCCGCGAGCACTACCTCCAGTCGCTGCGAGATAGCGGCCCCGACGGCGAGAAGATGGTCAAGCGCCTGCTGCGCCAGCATCCGGGCCAGTCCTTCGGCGCCGCCATCCCCGCCGCCATCACCCCCGAATTCGTGCGCGACGAAATCGCGCGCGGCCGCGCCATCATCCCGGCCAATATCAACCACCCCGAAGTCGAGCCGATGGCCATCGGCCGCAACTTCCTGGTGAAGGTCAACGCCAACATCGGCAACTCGGCCGTCAGCTCCGGCATCGGCGAGGAAGTGGAAAAGATGACCTGGGCGATCCGCTGGGGCGGCGACACCGTCATGGACCTGTCCACCGGCAAGCACATCCACGAAACGCGCGAATGGATCATCCGCAACTCGCCGGTGCCGATCGGCACGGTGCCGATCTACCAGGCGCTGGAAAAGGTCGACGGCAAGGCCGAGGAACTGACCTGGGAGATCTTCCGCGACACGCTGATCGAGCAGGCCGAGCAAGGCGTGGACTACTTCACCATCCATGCGGGCGTGCGCCTGCCGTTCATCCCCATGACGGCCGACCGCATGACCGGCATCGTCTCGCGCGGCGGCTCGATCATGGCGAAGTGGTGCCTGGCGCATCACAAGGAGAGCTTCCTCTACGAACGATTCGAGGAGATCTGCGAAATCATGAAGGCCTACGACGTCAGCTTCTCGCTGGGCGACGGCCTGCGTCCGGGCTCGGGCTACGACGCCAACGACGAAGCGCAGTTCGCCGAACTGAAGACGCTGGGCGAGCTGACCCAGGTGGCCTGGAAGCACGACGTGCAGGTCATGATCGAGGGCCCCGGCCACGTGCCGATGCAGATGATCAAGGAAAACATGGAGCTGCAGCTGGAGCACTGCCACGAGGCGCCGTTCTATACGCTGGGCCCCCTGACCACCGACATCGCCCCCGGCTACGACCACATCACCTCCGGCATCGGCGCCGCGCTGATCGGCTGGTACGGCACGGCCATGCTCTGTTACGTGACGCCCAAGGAGCACCTGGGGTTGCCGAACAAGAAGGACGTGAAAGACGGCATCATCACCTACAAGATCGCGGCGCACGCGGCCGACCTGGCCAAGGGCCACCCCGGCGCGGCGATCCGCGACAACGCCCTGTCCAAGGCCCGCTTCGAGTTCCGCTGGGACGACCAGTTCAACCTCGGCCTGGATCCGGACACCGCGAAGGAATTCCACGACGAGACCCTGCCCAAGGACTCGATGAAGGTGGCGCACTTCTGCTCCATGTGCGGGCCGCATTTCTGCAGCATGAAGATCACGCAGGACGTGCGGGATTATGCGGCGGCGCAGGGGGTCAGCGAGAAGGATGCCTTGCAGAAGGGGATGCAGGAGAAGTCGGTGGAGTTCGTGAGGAAGGGGGCCGAGGTCTATCACCGGCAGTGAGCCCGCGCGTTGCGTCGTAGGATGAGTGCAGCGCGAGAGCATCCGGGCAACGAACCGGATGCTCATCGCGCGTAACCCATCGGCCGGCGAGCGCCGGCGTTGTCTCTTGCCACGAAAAACGGCGGCTGGCGCCGCCTGATGGGTTACGCGCGTTGAATATTCGAGTTCTTGCTCAAGGACGCTCGCGCTGCACCCATCCTACAGCAGCTTCCCGGGATTCATGATCCCCGCCGGATCCAGCACCGCCTTGATCTGCTTCATCAACCGCAACTCCAGCGGATCCTTGCTATGCAGGAAGTGATCCCGCTTCAGTTGCCCGATCCCGTGCTCCGCCGAAATGCTGCCGCCATAGCGGTTCACCTCGTCCAGCACCGCATCGGTGATCGCCGGCCCATGCGTCGCCACCCAATCGCGGTCGGCGCCGGCCGGGCGCGACAGGTTGTAGTGCAGGTTGCCGTCGCCGAAGTGGCCGAAGATGAAAGGGCGGATATCCGGGTACAGCGCGCGCACGCGGGCCTCGGCGGATTCCATGAACTCGGGGATGCGCTCGATCGGCAGCGACACGTCGTGCTTCAGGTGCGGACCGTCGGCGCGCTGCGCTTCGGAGATTTCCTCGCGCAGCTTCCACAGCGCCTGCAGTTGCGCCAGCGACGCGGAGACGGCGGCGTCCAGGCACAGGCCGCGCTCCAGCGCCGTGCCGATCACGTTTTCCAGCAGGCTGTTCAACGCGGCCTCGTCGGCCGTGTCGGCCAGCTCTACGAGCACATAGGCCGGGTAACGCTCGGCGAAGGGCTCCTGCACGCCTTCGGCATGCTCCAGCACCAGATCCAGGCAATCTCCCGAAAAATACTCGAATGCCTGCAGCCGCGCCCCGCACTGCTCGAACAGGATCTCGAACAGCTGCAGCGCCTGCGCCGGTGATTCCACCGCGGCCAGCACCACAGAGCGGACGTCGGTGCGCGGGAACAGGCGCAGCGCCACGGCGGTGATGACGCCCAGCGTGCCTTCCGAGCCGATCAGCAATTGCTTGAGGTCGTAGCCGGTGTTGTCCTTGCGCAGGGTCCGCAGGCCGTGAAAGATCTCGCCCGTGGGCAGGACGGCCTCCAGGCCCAGCACCAGTTCGCGCGCCATGCCGTAGCGCACCACGTTCACGCCGCCGGCGTTGGTCGCGACGTTGCCGCCGATCTGGCTGGAGTCCTCGGCCGCCAGGCTCAGCGGCAGCAGGCGGCCCGCCTCCTGGGCGGCGCGGCGCAGATTGCCGAGAATGGCGCCCGCCTCCGCCACCATGGTGTTGGCCACGGTGTCGATGGAGCGCACGGCGTTCATGCGGTCCAGGCTGAGCACCACGTTCGCGGCGCCCGAGTCGGGCGTGGCGCCGCCGCACAAGCCGGTGTTGCCGCCGCGCGGCACGACCGCAACGCCGGCCTGCTGGCACAGCGCCAGGCAGGTGGCGACCTCGTCCGTGGTGCGCGGACGCACGACGGCCTGCGCCCGGCCCTTGTACAGCCCGCGCCAATCGGACAGCCACGGCGCAATGTCTGCCTCGGCGGTAAGCACGGTGTCGGGGCCCAGGGCCTGGACCAGGCGTTGTGTGAAGTCGGAGTCGCTCATGATGTCTGCCTTGCGGCCGGAAAGAGAAGATCGAGTCGCAGGCGGCTGGCCGCCTGCTGCAGATGATGGGTCGCCGCGAGCCGCGCCCGTTCGGGATCGCCCGCGCGGATCGCCTCGAACACGGCCACATGCTCCTGCTGCACGGCCGCGGTCAGGCCGTCGTGCCGGCGGCTGTTCGTGCGCGCCGTGCTGACGGCCAGCCGCAGTTGCAGATTCAGATATTGCAGCAGGTCCTGGTAGTAGCTGTTGTGGGTGGCGGCGGCGATGGCGACGTGGAACGAAATATCGTGCTCCACCCCCTCTTCTGGGTGCTCCAGATGCGCTTCCAGCGATTCCAGGGCCTGGGACATGGCCGCAAGGTCCGCGGCATTGCGGCGCACCGCGGCCAGGGCGGCCGCGCCGCCCTCCAGTTCCATCCGCAATTCGTAGACACTGGCGAGCTGCTCGCGGTCGGCGATGCCGGCGGACACCTGGAACCCCTGCGTGCCGGTGCGCGACACCACCACGCTGCCCGAGCCCTGGCGGCTCTGGATCAGCCCCTGGGCCCGCAGGCGCTCCGTGGCCTCGCGGATGACCGCGGCGCTGACGCCGTATTGCTCCGCCAGGATCCGCCCTGGCGGCAGCTTGGCGCCCACGGGATGGATGCCCTCGGCGATGCCGCCCGCGATCTGGCGGGCGACCTGTTCGGTCAGGGTAAGGCTCTTGCTCAGCATGCGCCCATTATAGGCGCACTTATCAGGTTATCTGAAAACTTTTGGAAAAATGAGCCCCGGGACCGGCGCCGGGCCGGCGCTTCACGCGACGGCGCGCTCGCCGTCCGGAAGGATCTTGCCCCCGGCCTGGTCCGTCTGGTCTGCGCCGGCCACCGCGCAGCAGCGCCCGCCGCGCGCCTTGGCGCGATACAGCGCGGCATCCGCCGAATCCAGGGCAGCTTGCGGGCTACGGTTCGAACCGGACACGATGGAAATGCCGATCGACAGGCCCACGCTGACGCGCGTGCCGTCCGCCAGCGTGATCGGCTGCGACACGTCGTGCAGGAGATGCTCGCCCAGGCGCAGGGCCGAGGTGGCGTCGATGCCGGTCACCAGGACGATGAATTCGTCGCCGCCGATCCGCGCCGCGACATCGTCCACGCGCAGCATGGCCCGCATGCGCTGGGCGATGGTCATGAGCACCTGGTCGCCGGCGGCGTGGCCGTAGGTGTCGTTGATCAGCTTGAAATCGTCCATGTCCATGTAGAGCAGCGCCGCCGAGCTGTCATGGCTGCGCGCGCTGGCGCACACGCGTTCCAGCGAGGCCAGCAGGCCCGCGCGGTTCGCCAGGCCGGTAAGCGCGTCCTCGCTGGCGCGGCGGTCGCTGTCGCGCTCGGCAAGCATCGTGGACACCAGGATGCGGTTGAGCCGGTGCGACGCAATGCTCATGCTGACCAGGTAGAACGGGATCTGGATGAAGACGATGGCCGTGACGTATTCGCCGGTGAAGGCCGCGCCCAGGCACATCGGCCCCAAGCTCAGGAAGATCATGGCGCCGACGAGCCTGGGCGCGCCGTAGTTGCGAAAGCAGATGCCCCCGGCCATGGCGCCGCAGGACACCCCGGCCAGCGTGGCCGCCAGCCAGTCGCCGTTGAGGAAGGTGACGAAAACGCCGTAGCCCACGCTGAACGCCCAGAGCAGCGCCAGCAGGATGTAGATGTCGGTATGGGTGTTGCCGCCTTTGGCCGCCGCCTTCAGGGCGGACCGCAGGATCGTGACCCGGACGATGGCGAGGAACACCTCCAGCACCAGCCACGACACGTATAGCGGCTCGGGGCGGCGCCAGGCGACGACGCCGGAGATCATCAATGTGTTGATGACCCCGCCCGCGAAAATGGGGAGCGTGCCAAACAGGCTGGCGATCAGCGCCGCACGGATGTCCGCGGGCGTATCGTGCCCCGAATGCGTCAGCCAACGCGTCAGGCGCCATTTGGGCAAGCTGAACTTCAGTGCTGTATCCACGCTGTCACGTCCCTGGCCACATCTACCCGGATTCAGATAGGCTGGCTGGCGTTATAGCAGGTATTTCAAGCCCTTAATATTGTCCGCGGGTTCAATACGCGGGGAAAATTCAGTGCCCGCGATGCCCGCAGACGGCGCATTCCGGATCGCGCTGGACGTTCACGCTGCGCCATTGCATGGTGCGCACGTCCAGCCACAGCAGGCGGCCGGACAGGCTTTCGCCGACCCCGGACAGCAGCTTGAGCGCCTCTGCCGCCTGCATGCTGCCGATGATGCCGACGACCGGCGCGAACACGCCCATCGTGGCGCAGTTGGCTTCCTCGACGTCATCGCCTTCCGGGAACAGGCAGTGGTAACAGGGCGCGCGGTCGTCGCGCAGGTCGTAGACGCTGACCTGGCCGTCGAAGCGGATCGCGGCGCCGGACACCAGCGGCTTGCGGTGCTGGACGCAGGCGCGGTTGATGGCGTGCCGGGTGGTGAAGTTGTCGGTGCAGTCCAGCACCAGGTCCGCCTGCGCCACCGCATCGGACAGGGCCTGGCCCTGGAGCCGCTCGACGCGGGCATGGACCCGCGTCTGCGGATTGAAGGCCGCCAGCATGTCGCGCCCCGATTCGGCCTTGTGGCGGCCGACGCTGGCGGTGGTGTGCAGGATCTGGCGTTGCAGGTTGCTCAGCTCGACGACATCGTCGTCGGCCAGGGTGATGTCGCCCACACCGGCGGTCGCCAGGTAGAGCGCGGCGGGCGAGCCCAACCCGCCGGCCCCCACGATGAGCACACGCGCCGCCAGCAGTTTTTCCTGCCCTTCTATTCCAAGCTCGTCGAGCAGGATGTGGCGGGCGTAGCGCAGCAGTTGCTCGTCGTTCATTTGTCCTTGCTGGGCTCGACTCCGGTCGGCGTGATCTTCATGCGCTGGGCAGTGCCGCCGCCGGGCTTGGCGTCGGCCTTGGCCTGGGCGCGGGCGGAGCCCTTCTGCACCGGCTTGCCGGCCAGCAGGTTCAGCGCCTGCTGCAGCTGGAAGTCGTCCTTGCCGCCGAATTCGAACACCTTGGCGGGCACTTCGGCGTTGTCCTGGTCCGCGGCGGACTTCACTTCGTTGGCCGTCTGCTGGTTCGACAGGTGGCGCTGCAGATCGGCTTCGCGCGGCAGGCGGAACAGGTCGCCGTCGGCGGTATCCGCGACGACGTAGTCCGGTTCGATGCCGGTGGCCTGGATCGAGCGGCCGCTGGGCGTGAAATAGCGCGACGTGGTGAGCTTGACCGCAGTGGTTTCGGACAGCGGAAGGATCACCTGCACCGAGCCCTTGCCGAAGCTGCGATTGCCCAGGACCTTGGCGCGCTTGTGGTCCTGCAGCGCGCCGGCCACGATCTCGGAGGCCGAGGCGGAGCCGACGTTCACCAGCACGACCATGGGCACCGTCTTGGTCCAGGCCGGCAGGCCGGACAGGTAGTTGCTTTCGCCGCGGGCGTACTCGGACGGCGTGGCCAGGTACTTGTGACGGGCGTCGGGGGTGCGGCCGTCGGTGGACACCACCAGGGAATCGGGAGGCAGGAACGCGCCGGCCACGCCGATGGCGCTGGTCAGCAGGCCGCCCGGGTCATTGCGCAGGTCCAGCACCAGGCCCTTGGGAGCCTCCTTCGCGCCCAGGTCCTTCAGCTGCTTGGCCAGGTCGGCGCCGGTCTTTTCCTGGAATTGGGCGACGCGCACGTAGCCCACGCCGTTGTCCAGCATCTTGCTGCGCACGCTGCGCACCTTGATGATGTCGCGCACGATCTTCAGCACGATGGGCTGGGGACGGTCGGCGCGCATGATGGTCAGCGTGATCGGCGACTTGGGCGCGCCGCGCATCAGCTTGACCGCGTCGTTCAGCGTCATGCCCTTGGTGGGCGTGTCGTCGATCTTGATGATGAGGTCGCCGGCCATCACGCCGGCGCGGGCGGCGGGCGTGTCCTCGATCGGCGAGATCACCTTCACGAAGCCGTCCTCGGCGCCGACCTCGATGCCCAGGCCGCCGAACTCGCCCTGCGTCGCCGTCTGCATTTCGCGGAACGCGTCGGCATCCAGGTAGGCGGAGTGGGGATCCAGGTTCGACACCATGCCGGAGATGGCATTGTCGATCAGGGTCTTGTCGTCGACGGCCTCGACGTAGTTGTTCTTGATGGCGGCAAACACGTTGCTCAGTTGCCTGAGCTCGTCCAGAGGCAAGGGACTGCCGCGCTGCGCGACCGCGGTCACGCCCACGCTGAGCAACACACCAGCCACCGCACCGATGGCAATCAGACCGAAACCGCGAAACTTACGAGTGCCCATGCACACTTCCCGAATTGTGTTTTCGCCGATGGGGTTTGGTATTCAATTACCAACGACACGTATCTGCCAACGACATCAATCTACTGCGCCAGCCACTGGGCCGGATCCACAGGAGCGCCACGATGGCGAATTTCAAAGTATAGGCCGGATTCCACTTGGCCGCCGGTTGCGCCTACCGTGGCGATCGTGTCGCCACCCGTCACCGAATCTCCCACCCGCTTGAGCAGGCTTTGGTTGTAAGCATAGACGGTCAGGTATTGCTGCCCATGATCCACAATGATGAGGTTGCCGAAACCCCGCAGCCAATCGGCGTAGACCACGGTGCCCGGCGCGACCACCTTGACCGGCGTGCCCTCGGGAGCGCGCAGCACCACGCCGCGCCAGACGCCGCCATCCGGGCGGTCGACCCCGAAACGGCCCTGCACCTGGCCGCGCACCGGCATGGCAAGGCCGTGGCGCAGGCCGCTGCCCCCGCCGACCGGCGCGGCGCGCGCGGTCTGCTGGGCTGGCTCGCTACGGCTTGGAGCGGTTTTTTCCTGCACAGGTTCCGCCTTTTTAGGCGGTTCCTGGGGCTTGGCCGGGGGCGGCGCTTCCTCGGGAACGATCAGGCGGGACTGCCTTTGCTCGGCCGGGCGCAGGCCAGCGGCGTCCGGGTCGGCCACGGCGACCGGTCCGCGGTTCTGGCGCGAGGCCGCTTCGACCTGCTCACGGGCCTGGGCGGCCTCGCGGGCATCCCGGGCGTCGCGTTCGCGCCGCGCATTGTCCGCGGCCACCTTGCGGTCGGCTTCGGCCTTCTTGCGGGCTTCCTCGGCACGGCGATCGGCTTCGGCGCGCTTGCGGGCCTCTTCGGCCACGCGGCGCGCCTCTTCCGCCTTGCGCGCCTCCTCGGCCTTCCTGCGCGCTTCCTCGGCCTTGCGGGCCTCCTCGATCTGCTTGGCGATGGCCGCGTCCAGATCGGTAATGAGCCGCGACAGGCGCTGGTCGTCGCGCCCCAGCTTGCTGGCCTCGGCCCGCTGGGCGGCGATCTGGCCTTCCAGCCGCGCCAGGAGCGTGGAGCGCTCTTTCTGCTGCGCGACCAGCGCGGTTTTCTGTTCGGTGGTTTCGGCCACGACCTTTTCGATCTCGGCGCGCCGGGCGTCGGCGCGCTCCTGCAGGGCGGCGAGACGGTCGATGTCCGCCCTCAGGGCCTGCACGGCGGCGGCGCGGGCCTGCGAAACGTAATCCAGGTAGCCCAGATTGCGTCCCAGCACCTGGGGATCGTCGCCGGACAGCAGCGCCGTCCACGGCGACAGGCCGCTGGTGTATTGGGTCCGGAGCTGCTCGGCCAGTTCGGTGCGGCGCTTGGCCAGCACGGCCTGCTGCGCGTCGATCTGCTTTTCCAGCCCGGCCAGGTCCGCCTGGGCCTGGCGGTTGGCCTCGGCCAGTTCGCGCAGACGCAGGTTGATGCGGGAAATGGCCGATTCCGACTGCTTGAGCGCGTCGGCCGCTTCCTTGCGGGCGGCCTCGCGGTCGTCGATTTCCTTTTGCAGGTTCTCGATGCGGTCCCGCAAGGCGGCCTGCTGCTTTTCGGCGTCGGACTGACGGCCGGCAAGGTCATTGGGCGCGGCGCCAGCCGACAACGCTCCCCCGGCCAGAACGACCGCCAACAACAACCCCGCCGTGCGACACATGGAAATATCAGTCCTTCTCAGGATGTCAGTCCTTCTTGGCCTTGCCTTGGGCGGCCACCGCCGCCATGGCCGCCTCGATCTCGGCGGCATCGCCCAGATAATAGTGGCGGATGGGGCGCAGGTCATCATCCAATTCGTAGACCAGCGGCTGGCCGGTGGGAATATTCAGGTTGACGATGTCGTCGTCGGACACATTGTCCAGGTGCTTGATCAGGGCGCGCAGGCTGTTGCCGTGGGCGGCGATGAGCACCTTGCGGCCCGAACGGATGGCCGGGGCGATGGATTCGTTCCAGAACGGCAGCACGCGGGCCACGGTGTCCTTCAGGCATTCGGTGGCCGGCAACTGATCGGCCGGGATCCGGGCGTAGCGGCTGTCGAAGCGGGGGTGGCGCTCGTCGTCCAGGGACAGCGGCTCCGGGGCGATCGCATAGGCGCGACGCCAGATCAGCACCTGCTCGTCGCCGTACTTGGCGGCGGTTTCGGCCTTGTTCAGGCCTTGCAGCGCGCCGTAGTGGCGCTCGTTCAGGCGCCAGTTGACGCCCACGGGGGTGTACATGGCGTCCATGGCGTCCAGGGCGATCCACAGCGTGCGGATGGCGCGCTTGAGCACGGACGAATAGGCCAGGTCGAAGGTGTAGCCTTCCTTCTTGAGGAGTTCGCCCGCCTTGCGGGCCTGCTCGCGGCCGGTGTCGGTGAGGTCGACGTCGGTCCAGCCCGTGAAGCGGTTTTCCAGGTTCCACTGGCTTTCGCCGTGGCGCATCAGAACAAGTTTATGCATGGTTTGGCACGCGATTGTCGCGGGTTAAAGTTAGGAAATGGTCAGAGAATGCGCTCATTTTATAATTGAGTGATTTTGCCCTTGATTTTGCCCCGGCGCACCCGCCCGTTTCGGCGGAGCCGCCCCGGGGTTCGCCGATACCAGGCTAGCCGCCACACTTCAGGATGCCCCGTGGATCTTCTGCAATTCTTGCTCGATAAAAACAACATCTTCATTGTCGCCGTAGCCGTGGTTTCCGGCGTGATGCTGGCCATCCCCGCCCTGCGCCGCGGCCGCACCGGCTCCGCCGTCAGCACGGGCGAAGCCATCCAGATGGTCAACCAGCGCCAGGCCGTATGGGTCGACGTGCGCCCCGCGGAACAATTCCAGGCCGGCCACATCGCCCAGGCGCGCAACGTGCCGGCCGCGGACCTGGAGCAGAAGGCCGCCTCCCTGCCCAAGAACAAGCCGCTCGTCGTGGTGTGCGACAACGGCCGCGATTCCGCCCGCGCCGCCGCCAAGCTGCGCGCCCAGGGCTTCGCCGACGCCGTGCCGCTGGAAGGCGGCATGCGGGCCTGGGCCGCAGCCAGCCTGCCGGTCACCCAGAAGGGTTGAATCCAAGGGTTTCGCCCCCATTTGCCTATTCTTGTACCCACAGGAGCGCCCATGAATAAAGTCGTCATGTACAGCAAGGACTACTGTCCCTATTGCGCGCGCGCCAAGTCGCTGCTGGAGCAGCGCGGCGTGACGGACCTGGAGATCATCCAGATCGACCGGGACCCGGCCCAGCGCGACGTCATGATCGAACGCACCGGCCGGCGCACCGTGCCGCAGATCTTCATCGGCGATACCCACGTCGGCGGCTGCGACGACCTGATGGCGCTGGACCGCTCGGGCGGCCTTGCGCCCATGCTGAACGGCTAGGGCGCCCTCCCGGCGCTCCGGCCCATCGCCCCTTTTTTGCCCCTCCCACCAACGGAAACACTCATGGCTGATCAAGACCAAAACACCCAGCAAGAAGGCGGCAACGACGCGCCCTCGTTCAATCTGCAGCGCGTCTACCTGAAAGACCTTTCGCTGGAGATGCCGAATGCGCCTCACGTCTTCCTGGAGCAAGAAGCGCCCCAGGTCGAAGTGAGCATCACCGTGGGCGGGCAGCGCCTGGCCGACACCGTGTTCGAGACCACGGTCACCGTGACCGTCACCACCCGCGTCAACGAAAAGGTCGTGTATCTGGTCGAAGGCACGCAGGCCGGCATCTTCGAAGCCGCCAACATTCCTGAAGAGCAGCTCGATCCGCTGCTGGGCATCGTCTGCCCGACCATGCTGTATCCGTACCTGCGCGCCAACATCGCCGACGCCATCACCCGCACGTCGATGCCGCCGCTGCACCTGACCGAAGTGAACTTCCAGGCCCTGTACGAACAGCGCCTGGCCGAACTGCAACAACAGCAGAACGCGGCCAACGGCAATGGCAACGGCAACGGCAGCGACTCGGGCATCATCCTGCCCCCGGGCGCGACCCGCCAGTAAGCACGCCGCGGCGGCTCTGCGATGAAAAAAAACCCCGAGCCGCGCCTGCGCGTCGCCGTGCTGGGCGCGGGAAGTTGGGGCACCGCGCTGGCGGCGGCCGCCAGCCGCCGCCACGCCACCCTGCTCTGGGCGCGCGACGCCGCCCAGGCGGCCGATATGGCCGCCACGCATGAAAATGCGCGCTACCTGCCCGGCATCCCGCTGCCGCAGGCACTGAACATTTCCTCCGATCTCGACGCCACCCTGCGCAGCCTGCAGGACGAGGGCGCGCAACGCCTCATCGTGCTGGGCGTGCCCGTGGCCGGCCTGACCGCCATCTGCGGCGAGCTGTCGCGCCGGCTGCCCGCGCTGGGATTGCAGGACACCCCTATCGTCTGGACGTGCAAGGGCTTCGAAGCCGACACGGCCAGGCTGCCCCACGAAATCATGCGCGAGGCCCTGCCCGGCGCGACCGGCGGCGCGTTGTCGGGCCCCTCGTTCGCGCGCGAAGTCGCGCAAGGCCTGCCCGTGGCGCTGACCGTGGCCAGCGACAGCGCTTCGCTGCGCGCCGCCACCACGGCCGCCTTCCATGGCGCGGCGCTGCGCGTCTACGCCAGCACCGACCTGGTCGGCGTGGAAGTGGGCGGCGCGCTGAAGAACGTCATCGCCGTCGCCTGCGGCATCTGCGACGGCCTCGCCCTGGGCACCAATGCCCGCGCGGCGCTGATCACCCGCGGCCTGGCCGAAATGACCCGCTTCGGCGTGGCCCTGGGCGCGCAGGCCGAAACTTTCGCCGGCCTGACCGGCCTGGGCGACTTGGTGCTGACCGCTACCGGCGAACTGTCGCGCAACCGCCGCGTCGGCCTGGAAATCGGCGCCGGCCGCAAGCTGGCCG
This sequence comes from Achromobacter sp., assembly GCF_050285585.1. GTDB lineage: Bacteria > Pseudomonadota > Gammaproteobacteria > Burkholderiales > Burkholderiaceae_B > Achromobacter. The sequence continues at coordinate 17,143 of NZ_JBLZXF010000004.1, forward strand.
ACATCCTGGCCAGCGGCATCACCGCCGAAGGCGTGCGCTGCGCGCGCGCCGCCCTGGAGCGCGCGCGCGCCATCCAGGTCGAACTGCCGATCACGGAAGCTGTCTGCGCCGTGCTGTTCGACGGCGTCGCCCCCATGACCGCCGTGTCCGCCCTGCTCGCCCGGGACGCCCGCTACGAAAGCGGCGCCGGCCTGCCGGACGGCCCGTCCCACTGATCGACGACAAGACACCACGCCCCCATCGAGGAGACATTCTTCATGACGCAAACCCGCAAGTTCCGGGTCGGCCAGCTGCTACGCGGCCTGTGCCTGAGCCTGGCCGCGATCCTGCCCGCCGCCGCCCACGCCGACTGGCCCGACCGTCCCATCCATATGGTCGTGCCCTTCCCGCCCGGGTCTTCGCCCGACATCCTCGCGCGCACGATCTCGGAACCGCTGGCCCAGGCCCTGGGCCAGCCCATCGTCATCGACAACAAGCCGGGCGCGGGCGGCAACATCGGCACCCGCATGGTGTCGCAGGCCAAGCCGGACGGCTATACGCTGCTCTATACGATCAACGGCCCGCTGGTCACCGCCCCCACGCTGTACAAGAAGACCCTGGGCTACGATCCGCTGCGCGACCTGGCGCCCGTGTCGCTGGTGGGCACCAGCCCGAACGTGCTGGTCGTGCCCGGCAGCCTGCCGGTCAATAACGTCAAGGACTTCGTCGCGCTGGTGAAAAGCCGCGGCAACTCGCTGAACTACGGTTCCGTCGGCCCGGGCAGCTCGGCCCACCTGGCGATGGAAATGTTCAAGGAAAGCGCCGGCGTGGACCTGGCGCACATTCCCTATTCCGGCTTCCCCCAGGTCATCACCGCCATCATCGGCGGCGACGTCCAGGCCGGTTTCATGGTGCCCGCCATCGCCGTGCCGCAGGCGCGCGACGGCAAGGTGAAGCTGCTGGCCGTGACCAGCCTGGAGCCCAGCGAGGCGCTGCCGGGCATCCCGACCATGGCCTCCCAGGGCTATCCGGACTTCGAAGCCATTTCCTGGAACGCCGTGCTGGTGCCGGCCGGCACGCCCACCCCGATCGTCGAGCGCCTCAATAGCGAACTGGCGCGCATCATCGACAGCGAAGCCGTGCGCAAGCAGCTGGCCCTGCAGTATTTCACGCCCGCGCCCTCCACGCCCGAAGCCCTGACCGCGCGGATCAAGAACGAAAAGGCGCGCTGGGACCAGGTGATCGAAAAGCTGAAGCTGTCGCTGGATTGACCGCCGGACGGGCGGCCGCCCTTACACGCCGCCCTCGTAGCCCTGCTGGCGCCAGGCCTCGAATACCGTGACCGCGACCGCATTGGACAGGTTCAGGCTGCGCTGGCCGGCGCGCATCGGCAGCCGCAGGCGCTGCTGGGGCGGGAACATCGCCTGGTGTTCTTCCGACAGCCCGGCCGTTTCGCGGCCGAACACGAACACGTCGCCCGGCTTGAAGCCGATGTCCGCCACGCTGCGCTGCGCGTGCGTGGTCAGCGCATAGATGCTGGACGGCCCCGCGCCGGTATCGGCCAGGGCCTCTTGCAGCGTGTCGTGCACCCGGACGGGCTGCCACTCGTGATAGTCCAGCCCCGCGCGGCGCATGCGCGCGTCGTCGAGTTCGAACCCCAGCGGGCGCACCAGGTGCAATTGCGCGCCCGTATTGGCGCACAGGCGGATGGCGTTGCCGGTATTGGGCGGGATCTCGGGGCAGACGAGAATGACGTGGAACATGGCGGAGAGAGGCTCGGCAAACAGCTTGCGGCGCGAAAGGCCGTATACCGGAATTGTCGCCGATTTGCCGCCGCGCCGCCTCAGGGCGTGCGCGCGGCCACCAGCACCGTAACGCCCGCCGCGCCCGCGGCCAGCAGCGCGCCGGCCGCGGCATCGGCAGTGCTGCCGGTCGTCATGACGTCGTCCACCACGGCCACGTGCCGGCCCCGCACCCCGCCCACGCAGGAAAACAGTCCGATGGCGCCGCTTCGGCGGGCCTGCCGGCTCCTGCCCGTCTGCCGCGGCGCCTCGCGCCGCCGCAACAGCACGCCCCGCGCGAGGGGCAGCCCCAGCTCCGCCGAGAGGCCGCGGGCGATCTCGGCGGCGGGATTCATGCCGCGCCGGCGCAGCGAGGCGCGGCCCGCGGGCACGGGCACCAGCAGGGTGCCGGCGGGCAAGGGGCCGTCGCGCGCGACGGCCGCGGCAATCAGCCCGGCAAGCACGGGCGCCATGCTGAGGCGCCGCTGGGCCTTCAGCATCAGCACCAAGGCGTCGGCGGGCGGCTCGTAGTCGAATGCCGCCACCGTGCGCGCAAAGGACCGGGGGGCGCCCAGGCAGGCGGGGCAGCAAGGCGCGCCCCGCGGGACCCTGAGGGCGCAGCGAGGGCAGCGCGGCGGCGCGCCCGGGTCCCAGGCCAGGATGTCGGCCTCGCAACCCGGGCAGAGCCTTGCCCCCGCCACCCGAGAGCCGCACAAAGGGCAGTCGCAGCCGACCCGGGACAGCAGCCGCCGCCCCATGTTCTGTAGGGACAATCGGAGCCGGAGGCCGGGATGCGCAATAATGGATGCCATCCCTCATGAAACCATGATCCGCTCCGCCACGAAGGCGCGGGCGCGACCGAAATGTCCCTGCCAGAACCCGCAACGCTCCCTACCCTACCCATCGTCAGCGCCGACGTGCCCAGGCAGTTCGCCCGCCGCGGCGACCTGTCCGACGCCCAGTTCCTGTACGGGGAAGTCGCCCGCCGCATGCTGGGCCGCCTGCAATACATCCGCATACAACCCCAGGCGATGCTGGACGCGGGCTGCGGCGCGGGCGACAACCTGCCCCTGCTGCGCGAGCGCTATCCCGAAGCGGCCTACACCGGCCTGGACAACTGCGCCCCGCTGCTCGATCTGGCGCGCAAGCGGCATGCGCCGGCGGGCCTCTCCGCCTGGATCGGCAAGCTGGCCCGCCGCGGCCCGGCCGCCCCGGCTTTCGTGGCCGCCGACCTCGCGGAGACCGGATTGCCGCCCGAATCGCTGGAACTGGTGTGGTCCAACCTGGCCATGCACTGGCACCGCGCCCCGCACGCCGTGCTGGCGGAATGGCGGCGCATCCTGAAGGTGGGCGGGCTGGCCATGTTCTCCTGTCTGGGTCCGGCCACGCTGCGCGAACTGCGCCAGGCGCTGGCGGACGCGGGCCTGCGAACGGCCACGCCGTCCTTCGTGGACATGCACGATTTCGGCGACCTGCTGGTGGAAAACGGCTTTGCCGACCCCGTCATGGACCAGGAAATCCTGACCCTGACCTACCGCAGCCCCGAAAAGCTGCTGCAAGACGTGCGCGCGCTGGGTGGAAACCCCGCGGAAGGCCGCCGGGGCGGGCTGGTGGGCCGGGACTGGCGCGACCGCCTCTGCGCCGCGCTGGAAGCGCAGCGCAGGCCGGATGGCGTCATTGCGCTGAGCATTGAAGTCGCCTACGGCCATGCGTGGCGCGCGGCCGCGCATCGCACGACGGCGGGCGAAACCCGCTTGTCAGTCAGCGCGATCGGCGGCCGCCACCGCGGCAACCCCTGAAGCGGGGCCCCGCCGGCAGGCTGGGGGGGCGGCCTAGTGCAGGCGCTCGGGCATGGGCACCGCGACGCCCGGCTCGGACGCCCGCAAGGGCTGCATGGGCTCGGAGGTGGCCCGGATGCGGCGCCGCAGGACCGCCGTGGGTTCGGCGGGCGCGGCAACGCCGGCGGCCACGCCGCGCCATGCATTCGACATGGCTTCGACGAGCAGGGGCAGGTCGCGCAGGCGATGGAACTGGCTGCGCAGCCAGCGGGAATCGTTGCCGCTGCGCATGGATTCGTCGCGCAGCGCCGCGATCATGTCGCCCGTGCCCAGTTCCTCGGCCACCGGCATCAGGCGCTGGAACAGCACCCGCAGGTGGTCCATCAGGCGCAGCCGCTGGCCATCGGGGGTCACGTAGCTGCCTTGCAGGCCGAAACGGCACGCCTGGAAATGGTTGCTGCGGTAGGACAGCCAGGCGTTGTCGCTAGGATCGTCCTCGCGCATCAGCAGCACCGCCAGGGCCTGCGCGAACGCGGCGATCTGGCAGGCCCGCTCGACCGTCAGGGGCGTGTCGCAGACGCGGATCTCGACCGTGCCGAATTCGGGCTTGGGGCGGATGTCCCAGTACAGGTCCTTGATGCTCTCGGCCAGGCCATAGGCGCGCAGCTGGGCCAGGTGCGCCTCGAATTGGTACCAGTCCTTCACTTCCGGGGGCATGTGACCGGCCAGCGGGAAGCTATTGACCGCATTCAGGCGCGAGCACGAGAACAGCGTATCCACGCCCTCGCAATAAGGCGAGGAGGCCGACAGCGCGATGAAGTGCGGGACGTACGGTGACAGGCGGCGCAGCAGCTTGATGGAGTCGTCGCCGTTCCTGACGCCCAGGTGGATGTGCTGGCCGAAGACAGTAAATTGACGCGCCAGGTAACCATACATTTCGGCCAGGTACTGGAAGCGCGGGGTGTCGGAGATGGAGCGCTCTTGCCAGCGCATGAAGGGATGAGCGCCGCCGCCGGCCACCGAAACCCCGACAGCGTCCGCCGCCTCAACCAGCGCGTCGCGCATCTCGCGCATTTCTGCCAGGAGGCCCATCGGGTGCTCATGCACCGAGGAATTCAGTTCGATCATGGACCGCGTGATTTCCGGTTTGACGCGATCGGCGATGGGGTGGTTGGCCATTTGGGCCAGCAGCTCGTCAGAGGCTGCGGTCAGGTCAAAACTGCGGGGATCTATCAGTTGCAGCTCGAGCTCGATGCCCAGGGTGTTGGGGGCCGACGAAATGAACGGGATCTGTTCCATCTCGGACTCCTTTGAATGTTTGATGAGGATGTGCGCCGTTCGACCTTGAAGCCCGGCAACTTCCCGGGGGGCACTAGACGGCAGCTTGTGCATGCATGATAGCCGCAACTTTGTGGCAAAACGATTGAGAATCGTGACATTTATGTGCAACATCGCGAAGCATTCGGTTTTTCCCTGCGAGAGAAAGTGAGCGAGTGCTTACGGCATAGAAATGGCGCGGGTCTCCGGCCTGCGGCGCGCGCAAGGCCAGTCTGGAAGGGGCTTTCAGGGATGAGAGGGATAACCCTTATTAGGGTTATTACTAGGAAATCCGGGGGTGGCGGCCGCCATGGAATGAGCGCCCGCTCCCGCCGGAGCCGGCTACTTCCGCCAGAAAATCGGCGTGAACAGCACCAGCACGGTGAGCAGCTCCAGGCGGCCGATCAGCATCGCGAAGGTACAGACCCAGATCTGGAAATCGGACAGGACCGCGAAATTTCCCATGGGGCCGACCGGACCCAGGCCCGGGCCGGTGTTGTTCACGCTGGCGAACACGGCCGAGAACGCCGTGATCGGATCCAGGCCGGAGAGCAGCAGCAGGCTGGTGAACACGGCGATGGACAGGCCGTAGAACAGCATGAAGGCCAGCACGGACGACATGGTCCGGGCTTCGACCGCCCTGCCGTTGATCCGTACCGGGCTGACCGCGTGGGGGTGCAGCATGGTCACGAGCTCGTTGCGCGCCTGCTTGACCAGCAGGATCGCCCGGATCATCTTGATGCCGCCGCCCGTCGATCCCGCAGACGTTGCGAACCCCGAGAGCAACAGCATCGTCAACGGCGCGAACAGCGGCCACTGGGCGAAATCGGTATTGGCGTAGCCGGTCGTGGTCGCCATCGAGATCGTGTTGAACATCCCGTACCGCAGGGCCTCCAACGGTTCGGCATAGACCCCTTTCAGGTAGAGGAAGACGGAGATGACCAGCCCCACCCCCAGGACGACGACCAGGTAAGGGATGGCTTCGGGGCAGCGCACGTAGGCCCGCGCGCTGCGCTGGCGGAAGGCATTGAAATGGGTGGCGAAGTTGATGCCGGCGATCAGCATGAACACCATCGCCACCATTTCCACGGCGACCGAATCGAAATGGGCGAAGCCGTCGTCCCAGGTGGAAAAACCGCCCAGGCCCATCGTCGTGGCCATGTGGCACCAGGCCTCGAACCACGACAGGCCGACCGCGCGGTACGCCAGGAAGCACAGGATCGAAAACACGAAATAGACCGCATACAGCGCCTTGGCGGTGCTGGCGATGCGGGGGGTCAGCCGTTCGTCCTTCATCGGCCCCGGCGTTTCCGCCCGCACCACCTGATGGCCGCCGACCCCGAGGAGCGGCAGGATGGCCACGGCCAGGACCAGGATGCCCATGCCGCCGATCCAGATCAGCGTGGCCCGCCACAGGTTGATCGACGCCGGCAGGGTGTCCAGGTTGGTCAGGACGGTGGCGCCGGTGGTGGTCAGGCCGGACATGGCCTCGAAATACGCGCCGGTGAACGAGAGCGGCAGCCCCGCGCCATGGAAATAAAGCATCAGCGGGATGGCCGCCAGCAGGGGCAGGCCCGCCCACACCGCCGACACCAGCACGAAGCCGTCCCGCGCCCGCAGTTCGCACCGGGCGCGGCGCGTCAGCGCGGCGAGACCCACGCCGATGCCCACCGAAATCAGGAACCCGTCCAGGAAGGCATCGCGCGCCGCGTCGCCGCCTGCATAGGCGACGCCCAGGGGGATCAACATGGTGAGCGCGAACATCACCATCGTCAGGCCCAGGATGTAGAGGGTGCCCAGGACGCGCTTCATGGAGCTATCCGGCCGCGCGCGGCCCGCGCAGGATGAGGAAGGCGGCTTGCATCAGAAGAAGGACGCCGAGACTTGGAACAGCTTTTCCACGCGCGGCATCTGCCGGCGCGATGGCACGAAGACGATGACGTGGTCGTCCGATTCGATCACGGTGTCGGCGTCGGGCAGGATGATTTCATCCTCGCGCACCAGCGCCCCGATGCTGGCCCCCTTGGGCAGGCTGATCTGCCCCACCGCCCGGCCGACCACCTTGGAATTCGAACGGTCGCCGTGGGCGATGGCCTCCAGCGCTTCCGCCACGCCCTGGCGCAGCCGGTGCACCGCGGCCACGTCGCCCCGGCGCACATGGCGCAGCAGCTCGCTCATGGTGGCCTGGGAAGGCGAGACGGCGATATCGATATGGCTGCCCTGCATCAGCTCGCCGTAGGCCTGGCGGTTGATCAGGGCGATCACCTTGCGGGCGCCCAGGCGCTTGGCCAGCAGCGAGGACATGATGTTGTCCTCGTCGTCGCTGGTGAGCGCCAGCCAGGTGTCCATGTCTTCGATGCTTTCGCGTTCCAGCAGGGCCTCGTCGGTGCCGCTGCCATGCAGGACGAGCACGCTGTCGGGCAGCTGGGTGGCCAGGTACTCGCAGCGCTTCAGGTCGCGCTCGATGATCCGGACGCTGTATTTTTCCTCGGCGAGCTGGCGCGCCAGGCGCAGGCCGATGTTGCCCCCGCCCGCGATCATCACGCGGCGCACGTCGCGCTCGGCCTCGCGCAGCTGCCGGACCGCCCGGCGCGCGTCGCGCGAATCCACCACCAGGACCGCCTCGTCGCCCGGCGCGATGACGGTGCCGCTGCCGGCGCGCAGCGGCCGGCCGTTGCGCAGCACGTCGATCACGCGGGCCTTCACGTCGGGCCAGACGTCGCGCAGCTTGTCGACCGGGGAATGCGCCATGGGGCTGCCATGCCCCACCCGCACGGTCACGACGCTGACGCGCCCTTCGGCGAATTCCACCACCTGCAGGGCCTCGGGGAACTCGATCAGGCTGTGCAGGTACGTGGTGACGCTGCGCTCCGGGCTGATCAGCGCGTCGATGCAGAAGCCCTCTTCGCTCATGAGCTCGGCGTGCTCGGCGAATTCGGCGGACCGGATGCGGGCGATGCGGCGGGGGATGTTGAACAGCTGGCGGGCGATCTTGCACGCCACCATGTTGGCCGTGTCGGAGGCCGCGCAGGCGATCAGGAGATCGGTGTCCGCGGCGCCGGCGGCTTCCAGCACCGAGACCTGCGAGCCGTCGCCATGGACGACGCGCAGGTCGAAGTGTTCTTGCAGGTACTGCAGCTGGACGGGATCCGAATCGATGACGGTGATGTCGTTCTCTTCCGACACCAGGTTCTCTGCCACGCTGGTGCCCACGCGACCAGCGCCCATGATCAGGATCTTCATGTGCTCCGCTTGCGTGCGGACTCGATGCCCAATTGCTTGAGCTTGCGGTACAGGTGGGTGCGCTCCAGGCCGGTGCGCTCCGAGACCCGGGTCATGCTGTGGCTTTCCCGGACCAGATGGTATTCGAAATAGATGCGCTCGAATTCGTCGCGGGCTTCGCGCAGGGGCTGGTCCAGCGAGATGCTGCCCAGCTGGCCGTTGGACGCGACCGGGATTTCGTTGGCGGGCGCGGCGGCCAGGGCCGGGGGATCCAGCTCGTCTTCCAGCGCCACCGCCGGGCTGGCGGCGGCCGGATGCGCGGCCACGGGCGCCGGATGCGGCGCGCGGCCGCGGGCCAGGCCGGCGGCCACGGTCTTCAGCAGGCGCTGCAGCGTGATCGGCTTTTCGAGGAAGTCCATGGCGCCGATGCGCGTGGCTTCGACCGCCGTGTCGATGGTGGCATGGCCGCTCATCATGATCACGGGCATGTCCAGCAGCCCCTGCGAGCCCCACTCCTTGAGCAGGCTCACGCCATCGGTGTCGGGCATCCAGATGTCCAGCAACACCAGGTCAGGACGCATGCGCAGCCGCGCCGCGCGTGCCTGCGCCGCATTTTCAGCCAGCTCGACCGTGTGTCCTTCGTCGTAAAGGATCTCCGACAAAAGCTCGCGTATACCGACTTCGTCGTCAACCACCAGAATTCTGGCCATAAAGCATCCACCTATTGCGTAGCCGCATTATCCTTTTCTTGCGCGGTCGCGTCCATAGTATCGGCCTCGGAAGCCAGCCGGGTCAACAAGATGGAGATCCGCGCGCCCCCCTCCTTGCGGTTTGCAAGGTCGATACGCCCGCCGTGTTCTTCCACGATCTTGCGTACGATTGCCAATCCTAACCCAGTCCCGTGGGACTTGGTGGTGACGTAAGGCTCGAACGCGCGCTGCATGACCTGGGGCGGGAACCCGGGCCCGCTGTCGGCCACGGTGAACCTGAGGGCCTCGTGGTAGGCGCTGTCGGGCTGTTCGCTGCGCATGAGCTGCGTGGTGACGCTCACCCGCCCCTGTCCGCCCTGCTCCGCGATCGCGTCGCGGGCGTTGGACAGCAGGTTGTGGATCACCTGGCGCAACTGGGTCGGGTCGCCCTCGATCGCCGGCAGGTCCGGCCCCAGCGTCACGTCCAGGTTCAGGGCCTTTTCGCCATGCCGCGGCGAGCCGCCTTCGGGGTCCCAGCCGTACAGCGACAGCACGTCGGCCACCAGCGCATTGAAATCGATCCGCTGCATCACGGCCGGCGGCGTGCGGGCGTACTCGCGGAAATCGTCCACCATCTGCTTGAGCGAGGCCACCTGGTTCACGATGGTATTGGTGGACCGTTCGACGATCTGGGCCTCGGCGGGCGGCAGCTTGCCCTCCAGCTTCATGGCCAGGCGCTCGGCCGACAGCTGGATCGGGGTAAGCGGGTTCTTGATCTCGTGCGCCAGCCGGCGGGCTACCTCGCCCCAGGCCACCGTGCGGTTGGCCGAGATCACTTCGGTAATGTCGTCGAACACCACCAGGTAGCCGTTGCCGCGCCCGTCCACCTTCAAATGCGTGCCCCGCGCCAGCAGGGTCAGCGGCTGCGGCGCGACGGAGGCGCCGCCCTGGGCCGGGCTGATCTCGAACTGCTGCTGCCAGTGCTGGCGCTCGGAGCCCACCGCCGCGTGGGCGGAGAAGGCCTGCCGGACGATGTTGGCGAATTCGAGCATGCCATCGGCCGTCTCCAGCGGGCGGCCGATCACCGAGCGCAGGTCGGCGCCGAGAATGGTCTGGGCGCCCTGGTTGACGGTGGTGACGCGGAACGACTCATCGAACACCAGCACCCCAGAGGACAGGTTCGACAGCACGTTCTCCAGGTAGACATTGGAGCGCTCCAGCTGCTGGCGGTTGCTTTCGACCATGCGCCGCGCCTCGTCCAGCTGCCGCGTCATGGCGTTGAACGACCGCGTGAGCTGGCCGACTTCGTCGCGCTCCGGCGGCTCGGGCAAGGGCCGGTAATCGCCCACGCCCACCGCCTGCGTGCCGCCCGCCAGGCTGAGGAGCGGACGCACCAGCCGCTTGGACAGCGACAGCGCGACCGCGATGGCGCCGAACGCCGCCAACAGCAGGGCCAGGGTCAGCGTGATGCCATACAGCTTGCGCAGGCCCAGCCGCGACAGCGCCAGCTCCTGGTAGTCGCGGAAACCCTGCTGCACCAGGTTGGCGTTGTGCGCAATCTGCTCGGGCACGGGCTGCAGCAGCTGCAGCCAGCGCGGCTCGGACGACGCCCCCAGCAGATTGTCGTAGCGGTCCGGCCCCGCCAGCGGGATCACGACCCGCAGGTGCAGGCCGCCTTCGGCGCCCGGCGTCACGGGGTCGTCGGCCTCGGCGGCCGAATAGCCGCGCGCCAGCCGCAGCTGGTTCATGACGGTGGACGGCGGCATGGCGGGCAGCAGCTGTCCATACTGGCTGGTGGAAAACGCCACCATGCGCCCGCTGCCGGTGAACACCATGGCTTCCTGCACGCCATTGGCCTCGCGCAGCCGCGTCAGGGTCAGCGCCACGCCGCTATCGCTGTTGCGATTCAGCTCCATGGCCATGGAGCGGGCGCGCGCGTCCAGGTCGGCCAGCAGCGAATCCAGCGCCGCGCGGCCGAGGTTCAGGCCCGCTTCCAGCGCGGTATCCACGCGCACGTTGAACCAGGATTCGATGGAGCGCGACATGAACTGCACCGACACGGTGTAGATCAGCGCCCCCGGGACGACGCCGATCAGCGCGAACGCCAGCGAAAAGCGGGCGGTCAGCCGCGCTCCGAACTGGCGCCGGCGGATCTGCCTGGCCAGCCGCACGGTCAGCGCCACCACCCAGACGAAAAGCGCCAGCGCAAAAATGCCGTTCAGCACCAGCAGCGTGTCGTAGTAACGCGCGAAGCGCGAGGCATTGCCGGTGGACCAGGCCAAGAGCCCCAGCAACGCCAGGCCGCTCACGGCGCCGACCATCAGGGCCAGCCGAAGCAAAAGCCTCATGAGGGGTCTTTCTCCTTGTCACTCAATACGAACGAGAAATCGGTCCAGGGCGTGGCCTGCACCCACGAACTGCTGTTCAGGGCGTTGACCTGGAAGGGCCGCGGCAACATCGAGGTGTCCAGCCGCAGACGCAGCTGGCCGCCGTACAGCACGCCCGCGTCGAACTCGGCGGCATCCGCCACCGGCCAGTTGCGGATATGGCGGACGACGCCCATGGCGTCATCGAGCGACGCGACCGGGAAGGACAGTTCGCCCACGCCGGCGCGCCACTGCCGGGTCAGCGCGTTGTAGACGATGCGCCAGGTGCGGGACGTGTCCACCAGGGAGGCGTCGAACCACCACCAGCGCTCGCGCGTGATGGTGAGGTCGGCCGTGAAATACAAGGGGACGCCGCGCTGGGCCGCATCCCGGAGCTGGTCGTTCAGCCCGAATTCGATGTCCGCGTCGATCTCGAGCTTGCCGTCGCGAACCACGGGACTCACCTGGGTGACTTTGGGCTCGGCCCCATGTGCGTTTCCGCCCGATGCAAACGAAAGCAAGGCAGATGCGAGCAACAACCCAAGAAATAAGCGCGAGATAATGGACATACGACACCGAGACTACGTCATGCCCCTATTCTTGGCGATTCAGGACTGCTTGGCAAACAAGGCGTAGAAAAATCCGTCATGCTGCGCCGCCGGTGTTGCATCGACCGCAACTGGCAGCAATTGGCCCGGCGCGTCCAGCCGCAGCGCATCGGAATGGCGCTGCAGGAACGCCAGCGCCTGGCGCACCCCCTCCATGGGGAACACCGAACACGTTACATAGAGCAACCGGCCGCCGGGCGCCACGGTGCGCCAGAGCGAGTCCAGGATCCGGGCCTGCAGCGCGGCCGTGCGCCGCACGTCGTTCTCGCGCCGCAGCCAGCGTATGTCGGGATGGCGGCGGACGATGCCGGAGGCCGTGCAGGGCACGTCGGCCAGCACGGCGTCAAAGGGCTTGCCGTCCCACCAGGCGTCCAGGTCGGCGGCGTCGGCCGCCTTCAGCCGGACGTGGCTGCCCGCCAGGCCGAGGCGGTCCAGGTTCTGCTCCACGCGGGCGAGGCGGCCGGCGTCGGCGTCCAGGGCCAGCAGGTCGATATCGGCCAGCTCCAGCAGATGCGCCGTCTTGCCGCCGGGCGCCGAGCAGGCGTCCAGCACCCGCATGCCGTTGGCCGGAGCCAGCAGCTCGGCCGCCAGTTGCGCGCCGGCATCCTGCACCGACCACCAGCCCTCGGCGAATCCCGGCAGCTGCGTCACGGGCCGGGGCGAGGACAGCGCCAGACCGGACTGGCCCACGGGCTCGGCGTCCAGCCCAGCGGCCTGGAACGCGGTCAGCACCTGCTCGCGGCTGGCGCGCCGGCGGTTGACCCGCAGGGTCAGCGGCGCCGGCACGTTGGCGCTGGCGAGGATGTCGCGCCATTGCTGCGGATAGGCCACCGCCAGCTGCTTGACCCACCAGCCAGGGTGGTTCCATTGGGCCTCCGGACTGTCCGCGACCGCGGCCTCGAGGGCCGCGCGTTCGCGCAGGAAACGGCGCAGGCAGGCGTTCAGCATGCCCTTGTACGAGGCCAGGCCCCGCTGGCGGGACGCCGCGGTCACCGCCTGGTCCACGACCGTATGGGCGCCGTAGACCGGCATGCCGGGCAAGGCCGCGGCGGCCTCGCCCTCCTCTTTCAGCAGGGTCAGGGACACCAGCAGCAGCGACTCGAACAACACGCTGGGATAGCGCTGCACCAGTTCGCGCCCCACGGCATCGGCCCAGCCGAGGTAGCGCATCGCGTGGAACGACACCGCCTGGACCGCCGGCCGCAAGGACGGCCCCACGTCGGCCAGCGCGTCCGTCAGGGAACGGCCGTCCAGCACGCCCTCGACCACCTCCGCGCTGGAAAGCAGGACGGCGGAAAGCGGGGGAGCCAGAGCGGGGGAGTCGGAAGGCGTGGACATGATGCGGATTCTAGGGATAAGACGGATATGGTAGCCGGACCTGGACGAATTCCGGCCGCGGCGGCAAACTGGCCCGGGGCGCATTGGCCCCCGCGGAGCCCTCCCATGACCCTTGCAACCCTGCTGCTTTTCATCCTGGCCTCGGCCGTCACGATCATCACCCCCGGCCCCACCGTCCTGCTCGCCATGAGCAACGGTTCGCGCCACGGCGTGCGCGCGGCCTGCTGGGGCATGGGCGGCGCGGTGCTGGCCGACCTGATCCTGATCGGCACGGTGGCCTCGGGGCTGGGCGTGGTGCTGGCGGCCTCCGAAATCGCATTCCAGTTCATCAAATGGGCCGGAGCCGCCTATCTGGCGTATCTGGGGTGGAAAATGCTGCGCTCGGACGCGGCCCTGGTCATGCCATCCGTCCAGCCGGACGCCCCCCGCCCCGGCGGACTGGCCCTGGGCCTGCGCAGCTTCGCCGTGGCGCTCACCAATCCCAAGGCGCTGCTGTTCATGTCCGCCTTCCTGCCGCAATTCATCAACCCGGCCGCGCCCTTGTTCGCGCAGTACGCCATCCTGGCCTGCGTCATGGCGCTCATGAATATCGCCGTGATGCTTGTCTATGCGGCGCTGGGCGCGCAAATGGTGCGCGCATTCCGGGGCGCCGGCCTGCGCTGGCTGAACCGCGCCTGCGGCGGCCTGCTGATCGGCCTGGCGGGCACCCTGGCGCTGTACCGGCGCGGCGGCTCTTGATCGTCTGCGGAGGCAGCGCTCAGCGGCGGCGTCCGCCTTCGCGCAAGCCCCCCTCCTCTTCCAGCGGCTCCGGCCTCCCGAACAAATAGCCCTGGAACGCCTGGCACCCGTGCTCTTCCAGGAAATGGAACTGCTCCATCGAATCCACCCCCTCGGCCACGACGTCCAGTTCCAGGGCGCAGGCCAGGTCGAGAATGGTGCGCGCGATCGCCTTGCCGCGTGGATGGGTCATCAGGTCCCTGACGAAAGAACGGTCGATCTTGAGCTGATCGAAGGGCAGGTCCTTCAGGCAGGCGAGCGATGAATAGCCCGTGCCGAAGTCGTCCATGGAAAAGCGGATGCCGATCTTCTTCAGCATGGTCATCACTTCCACGGGCTGCTCGGGCCGGGCATGGAACATGCTTTCGGTCAGCTCGAGCCGCAGCCGCCTCGGATCTATCCCCGCCTCCTCGACGAGCCGCTGCACCGTGGCGGGAAAACCGGGGTCCCGGATCTGCCGGGCGCTCACGTTGACCGAGAGACTCCATTGGGCGCTGGCCGCAACACCGCTCCAGGCGCGCAACTGGCGGCAGGCGCTGCGCAACACCCATTCGCCGATGTCCACGATAAGCCCGGTCTGCTCGGCCAGGCCGATGAACTGATTGGGCAGCACCACGCCCCGTTGCGGGTGCAGCCAGCGGATAAGCGCCTCGTATCCCGTGACCCGGTGGCGGGCATCGACCACGGGCTGGAAATACAGGCGGAATTGTTCGCGCGCGATCGCCGCGCGCAGGTCCGCCAGCGTCGAGGCCCGCTGCAGGATGCTGTCCCGGAGGTCCGGGTCGAACAGGCTTGCCTGGTTCTTCCCCTGCACTTTCGAGCGGTACAGCGCCATATCGGCATGCCTGAGGATATCGCCATCGCACTCGGACTCGCCATGAAATAGCACCACGCCGATGCTGGAGGACGAATGCACCTCGACCTGCTGGATGCGGTACGGCCGGTTCAGTTCGCGCCGGATCCGCTCCGTCAGCGCGTGAGCCTGCGAGGCGGCTTCCGCCTCGTCCCGGCCCAGGTCCCCCACGATGATGACGTACTCATCGCCGCCCGCCCGCGCCACGGTGTCGCCTTGCCGCATCAAGCCGCTCAGGCGCGCGCTCACCTGCTTGAGCAGATCGTCGCCGCTTTCATGCCCCAGCGTATCGTTGACCTCCTTGAAATTGTCCAGGTCCAGGAACATCAAGGCCCCGTATGCCCCCGACTGCGCGCAGGCCTTCTTCGTTTCGCACAAACGCCGCTTCATCAGCCTGCGGTTGGGCAATCCGGTCAGGTCGTCGAAGAATGCGCGCCGCAAGCTTTCCTTTTCGAGGAGCTTGCGTTGCGTGACGTCGACCCTCAGGGAGATGTACTGCACCGGCTTGCCGGCGGCATCCAGGAACGGCACGATGGTCGTCTGCACCCAATACAACGAGCCATCCTTGGCCCGGTTGCAGATTTCGCCCGTCCATATCTCTCCCGAGGAAATGACCTTCCACAGCTCCTGGAAGAACGCGGGCGGGTGCGTGCGGGAATTGACGACCCGGTGCGTCTTTCCAACCAGCTCGTCCCGCTCGTATTGCGAGATCGAGCAGAATTTCTCGTTGACGGACGTGATCACGCCGCGCGCGTCCGTCACGGCCACGATGGCATGCGCGTCCAGGGCGATCTTCAGGTCCGCCAGGGCGTTGACCGACGATCGCAGCTTCTGCCTCATCCGCGCGGACTCGGTATGGTCGGACACGAGCATCAGCACATCCCACCCGTTTCCGGCCGCCCCGGACGCCTGCGGCAGCAGGGTCACTTGCTTGTGCGACGCCGCCCCGTCCGCGTGCCTGACGGAGAAATCGAACCGGACCCTGTTCCCGCGCAAGGCCTCGGCAGCCGCCGGCGCCAGCGCCGCCTGCCAATCGGGCGGCAGCAGTTCCATCACCCGGGCGCCTTTCAGCGCCTCGGGCGGCAGGCCGGCCTCATGGCTGAACGGCAGGTTCGCATACTTGCACCGCAGGCGCGGGTCGAGCCAGGCCGCCTGGATCGGCAGATGCTCCAGCACGGCCCATATCTGCATTTCCTGATTCGACGCGATCAAGATTCGGCACTCCAGACGTGACGGGCCACCTTCAGAAGGTTTCCCAGTCCGCCTCGCCCGCGCCACGCAAGGCCATGGCGGAACGAGGCGACGGCAGCGCGGACGGGCGGCCGGGGGCGGGCGTGGCGCCAGAGGCGGCGTCTAGCCTGAAGACGCCCACGGTGCGGACCAGTTCCTCGGCCTGGCTCCGCAGGCTGGCGGCCGCTGCCGACATTTCCTCCACCAGGGCGGCATTCTGCTGGGTCGCCTGGTCCATCTGGGTGACGGCTTCGCCGACCTGGCTCACGCCCGCGCTCTGTTCGACGCTGGCGGCGCTGATTTCCCCCACGATGTCGGTAACGCGGCGAATGGAGGCCACGACCTCGGCCATCGTCGCGCCAGCCTGCGCGGCAAGCGCGCTGCCTTGCTCGACCCGGCCGACACTGTCGAGGATGAGCGTCTTGATTTCCTTGGCCGCCGTCGCCGAACGCTGGGCAAGCGCGCGCACCTCGGAAGCCACCACGGCGAAGCCGCGGCCCTGCTCGCCCGCGCGCGCCGCCTCGACCGCGGCATTGAGCGCGAGAATATTGGTCTGGAAGGCGATCGAATCGATGACCTGGATGATGTCGAAGATCTTGTTGCTGGACTCGCTGATGTCCTTGATCGTGCCGACGACCTCAGACACGGCCTTGCCGCCGCGCTCCGCGGTCGCCGAGGCGTCCTGCGCCAGCTGATTGGCTTGCTGCGCGTTGTCGGCGTTCTGGCGCACCGTCGCGTTCAGCTGTTCCATCGAGGCTGCCGTTTCTTCCAGGGCGCTGGCCTGGCTCTCCGTCCGGGCGGACAGGTCCAGGTTGCCCTGCGCGATCTGGGCGCTTGCGGCGGCAACGCTGTCCGAGCTGCCGCGCACCGAACGCACCACGCCGCGCAGGCCTTCCTGCATCCTGCGCAAGGCTTCGAGCAGGACCGAGATCTCGTCCTTGCCGCGGACTTCGACCGCGCGCGTCAGATCGCCCCCGGCGATCGCATGGGCCGACGCCACCGCCTGCTTCAGCGACGACTGGATTCCGCGTATCAGCGCGATGCCCAGGAAAATGGCAAGGCCGATGCCCAGGAACGTCAGGCTGAAGGAGATGACTTCCACGATGACGTACCGCGCCTGGGCGGCGTCGTACTCGCTCTTGCCCGCGCTCAACTGGAAATCCGTCAGCTTGACGATGTCATCGCGCAGCGGCGCATACAGTTGCTCGTCCTTCTCGACAAGCAGCCGCCTGGCGTCCTCGGGGCGCCCCGCGCGCAAGGCGCCCTGGGCGGGAATGAGGTAACCGTCCAGGAACATTCTGCGACGGCCTTCGAAATCCGTCGCGATCGCCTGCTCTTCGGGCAACAGATTGGTGGACTTGAATGCGGCCCAGGCCGAATCGATCCGCGCGACACCGTCCGCGATGTCCTGCAGCAGTCTCTCGGTTTCCCGGGGATCCCCGACGGCGATGGCCCGCGACACCGAACCCCGATTGCGCAAAAGCTGCCGCTGGACGTCCAGCAGCTCTCCCAGCGCGACCATCCTGTCTTCATAAACCATCTGGAAACCGGCATTGGTCTGGCGCATGCCGTAAATTCCCGCCCCGCCGATGCCCATCATCAAGACGGAGAGCCATCCAATAATCAATGCCAGCCTGGTCGATATTTTCAAATTATTCATCCTGATTATCCTTGAAGCGGCTATTCGGTCCGCCTTGATCGATCCCGCGTTTATGTTTTTCATGCACGACAGGCGGCCTGGGCCGGGCCCTGTTTGCACAAGACCGTCGCCCACCTGGACATTTGGAAATTCAGTTGACCGCGCTGCTGCCGCCCAAGGCCCCGATCCTCTTTCCATCGGGTTTGGGCAAAGCCGTCGTTTTGCAATTGCGCCGCGCCCCGTTCGGGCGCCCTGACCGCGGCCAGGCAAAGAACGGCAACAATTGATGAAAACAGGATGATAAATGCAGGGTAAACCCTGATGTGTCAATTTTTTAATACATCAGTTGTATTGATAAATTGACGGTGAAATACAATTTATTGCATTTCAATGACTTATATTGATGTCGCCTTTTCCCGGCCCGAGCGCCATCGATAATCGACGCGGACGTGAATGTCGTTTTCAAACAGCACTCGGCCTAATACCTGTCGTTCCAACCGGGCATCGCATTTCTTTTTTCGACCAGAAAATCGATAAGCGCCCGCAGCCGCGCGGGCATTTGCGCGCGGACGGGAGCATAAATGTAGAACCCCGGGAAAGGCCGGCACCATGGCCGCAGCACGCGCACGAGGGAACCCTCGGCGATATGGCGCTGGACCACGACGTCGATGTGCTGCATCAGGCCCACCCCCTGCAAGGCGGCGCGGATCATCCCGTCGTCATCGTTGGTGGTGATGCTTCCGCGGGGCTCGACCGTGAATGCGTGGTTTTCGGGAGCGGGCGACGTGAATTCCCATTGGAAAACGGCGCCGCTGGCCAGCCTGTAGCGCAGGCAATTGTGCCGCGCCAGGTCGGCTGGCGTCGCCGGCTCGCCGAATCGGTCGAAATAATTCGGCGTGGCCACCACCGCCATTTCCAGGACCGGCGTAATCGGAACCGCCATCATATGTTCCGCCAGGCTTTCCCCGATGCGGATACCCGCATCGCAGCCGTCGGCGATGATATTCGCCAGTCCGTCGTCCATGACCAGTTCGAGATCCAGCCTGGGGTAGCGCGAGCAGAACTCCTCCAGATGCGGCTCGATCAGGAGTTTCCCGGCGGCGCGGGACGTATTTACCCGGATCAATCCAGCGGGCTCGTGCCGGGCGCCATGGATGTCGTCCACCGCCCGCCCCACGGCGACCAGCGCCGGATACCAGACGTCGTAAAGGCGTTGCCCCTCTACGGTCAGGGACATGTCCCGGGTGGTCCGATAAAGCAGCTTGACGTTGAGACGGCGTTCGAGGGCCTTCACATTCTGCGAAAGATTGGCCCGCGAAACACCCATCTCCGCGGCTGCCTTCGTAAAACTGCGGTGATGCGCAACGTGAGCGAACCATGCCAAAGACGGAAGCAACGACGGATCCATGCGCTCACTTCATATTTTGATTTTTGCGATATGACTATATTCCAGATTTCCGGATTTGCCTGGCCGGGCCATTCCCGCCATTCGCGGCCATGGCCTCCTGATTAATAATCATTGTTTTTCCAACCCCGTGAAAGGGGCGCATCGCGGCACGTTGTCGCGCCGGAATCCACGCAAGAAAAGAAATGCCGCGAAAATCGACACCGAAATCCGCCATGCGGCGAAGCCGGGCGCGAACCTGTTTCGCGTGCCGGGCTTTCGGGCCAAGGCCGCGGAGAAGCTGGGAGAGCCTCGGCCGCGTGCCCCCGGCCGCCCTACGGCAATGCCGTATAATTCGACCTTCGCCGTCGCCGCCATCCCGGCGCGACGGCCGGACCCTCGGGGGCCATGCCCAGGCGGCGCCCGAATGTTGAAGAGCCATGAAGAATGCTGCCCCGACGGCGCGCGGCGCGCGGTGGCAGGCGTCGCATATCAGCGAAGCACGCAGCCGCGTGGGCCTGCCGCAAACGGATTTCGCTGAACTGCTGGGAGTAAGCGTGCGCACTCTGCAGGATTGGGAGCAGGGACGGCGCACCCCCTCGGGCGCGGCGAAGACCCTGCTGCAAGTAGCAATGCTGCACCCCGAGACCCTGCGAGAGCTACCCCCGTGGCGCGCCAGCGAGCACGCCGAATCTTGAGGCCTGCCGCCCCGGCCTCGCCCGACACGAACAACACATCCGCCGCGCAGCATGCTTGCCGCGCGATTTTTTGGTGAACGATATTGGAAATCCTCGAAACCTCCCGGCCTGGCAAGGGCCCCGGCAAGGCCAACAGCGCTGACGCGAACGCCACCGCCGCCTCCACCCTGGCCGATACCATCGCCGCCGCCAACGCCGACGGCCGGACCCCGCGCGTGGGGTTCGTTTCCCTGGGCTGTCCCAAGGCCCTGGTCGACTCCGAACGCATCCTGACCCAGCTGCGCACCGAAGGATACGTCGTCACGCCCGAGTACAACGACGCGGACGTCGTCGTCGTCAACACCTGCGGTTTCATCGACAGCGCCAAGGCGGAATCGCTGGACGCCATCGGCGAAGCCCTGGCCGAGAACGGCAAGGTCATCGTCACGGGCTGCATGGGCGTCGAGGAATCGGTGATCCGCAACGTGCATCCCAGCGTGCTGGCCGTGACCGGCCCGCAGCAATACGAAGAGGTCGTGCGCGCCGTGCACGACGCCGCGCCGCCCAAGAAGGACCACAATCCCTACCTGGACCTGGTGCCGCCGCAAGGCGTGAAGCTCACGCCGCGCCACTACGCCTACCTGAAGATCTCGGAAGGCTGCAACCACCGCTGCAGCTTCTGCATCATCCCGTCCATGCGCGGCGACCTGGTCAGCCGCCCGGTCGGCGACGTGCTCAATGAGGCCGAGCGCCTGGTCAAGGCCGGCGTGAAGGAACTGCTGGTGATCTCGCAAGACACCAGCGCCTATGGCGTGGACGTCAAATACCGCAGCGGCTTCTGGAACGGCCGTCCGGTGAAGACGCGCATGACCGAGCTCTGTACGGCCTTGTCCGAAATGGGCGTGTGGACGCGCCTGCACTACGTCTATCCGTATCCGCACGTGGACGAAGTGATTCCGCTCATGGCCGAAGGCAAGATCCTGCCTTACCTGGACATTCCGTTCCAGCACGCCAGCCCGCGCATCCTGAAGGCCATGAAGCGCCCGGCGTTCGAAGACAAGACCCTCGCCCGCATCAAGCGCTGGCGCGAGATCTGTCCGGACCTGACGATCCGCTCGACCTTCATCGTGGGCTTCCCCGGCGAAACCGAGGAAGACTTCCAGTACCTGCTGGACTGGATGCAGGAAGCGCAGCTGGACCGCGTGGGCTGTTTCCAGTATTCCCCGGTGGAGGGCGCGCCCGCGAACCTGCTGGACAACCCGGTGCCCGACGAGGTCAAGCAGGAACGCTGGGAACGCTTCATGGAGCTGCAGCAATCCATCTCGACCGCCCGCCTCGAACGGAAGGTCGGCCGCGAGATCGACGTGCTGATCGATGAGGTGGATGAGGACGGCGCCGTGGGCCGCAGCAGCGGCGATGCCCCCGAAATCGACGGCTGCGTCTACGTCAGCTCGGACAAGCCCCTGAAGGCGGGCGACATGGTGCGCGCGCGCGTCACCGATTCCGACGAATACGACCTCTGGGCCGATACGGTCTGAATCCGGCCTCATGGGCGGCGCGCGCCGCCCGAGGGGCTCAGGCTTCCAACAGCTTGAGCCCCGCCACGCCGCCCACGATCATGGCGATGCAAAGCAGGCGCGCCACGGACGGCGAATCCCCGAACAGCATGATCCCCAGCACGGTAATGCCCACGGACCCGATGCCGGTCCAGATGGCGTAGGCCGTGCCCGCGGGCAGCTGCTTCATCGCCAGCGTCAAGAGGAACACGCTGCCCAGCGCGGCGGCGATGCCGATCACGCTGGGCCAGAACCGCGTCCAGCCGTCCGCGTACTTCAATGCCAGCGCCATCACGATCTCCACCGCGCTCGCGGCGACCAGAATCAACCAGGCCATCTCGGCCTCCCGACGGGAATGGAAAGAGCGCCAGCGTAAAAGCTATAGTTACCGGAAGACAAGTACGCACCTTTTGGTAACCATGGAAAACGCCCTGCCCTCCCCCGGAGACGTCTTCGACGCCGCCTGCCCGTCGCGGCGCGCGCTGGAACTGATCTCCGGCAAATGGGTGCCCCTGATCCTGCCCGCGCTCGAGCACGGCCCCCTGCGCAACAATGAATTGCTGCGCAGGCTGGATGGGATCTCGCAGAAGGTCATGACGCAAACGCTCCGGGAACTGGAGCGCCACGGCCTAGTGCTGCGCGAAGACCTTGGCACGGTTCCGCCGCACGTGCGGTACCGCCTGAGCGAATTGGGGCGGTCCCTGAACGTGGTCCTGGTTGCGCTGGACCGCTGGGCGGAACGCCACCATGCCGCGCTGGACGCGGCGGCGCGCCAGCATGACGCGCCCGCCGCCGCCCCGCCGCGCGCCTCCCGGCGCTCCTAGCGCTTCGCCAGGAAGTCCGACATATCGTCCGCGTGCTCCTCTTCCACGGCCAGGATCTCTTCGAGCAGGCGGCGCGTGGTGGAGTCCTGCTCGCCGATGTAGTCGATCATCTGGCGATAGCTGTCGATCGCGATACGCTCGGCGATCAGGTTTTCCTTGATCATTTCTTCCAGCGATCCGCCCTCGACGTACTCGGAATGGCTGCGCTCCAGCAGGCCCTTGGGCGAGAGATTGGGCTCGCCTCCCAGCTGCACGATGCGCTCCGACAGCCGGTCGGCGTGCTCCTGTTCCTGGGTGGCGTGTTCGGCGAACTCGGCCGCCACGGGCTCGGCATTCAGCCCGCGCGCCATGAAGTAATGGCGCTTGTAACGCAGCACACAGACGATTTCGGTGGCCAGCGCTTCGTTGAGCAGCTTGAGCACGGTCTGCCGGTCCGCGCGATAGGTATCGGTCACCGCGCCGGATTCGATGTCCTGGCGCGCTTTCGCGCGTATCGCCTTCACGTCCATCTCGAAGGGGCGGCTCGCCTGCGCTTGGGTACGGGTTGCTTGTTCCATATCGTGGCTCCTCTTGGTCAAGTGAAAGCACTGCGACATTGGGCGCACCGGTTCACACTGAAGCCGATGCTCCCTGGCTTCCTGTCGTTCCGAACCACCCAGTCTACCGATCGTGGCGGATCATGCTGTGTCCAAACATTGCCTCCGCCCCCGATACCGGCGCTGCAGAAGCCGCTTCGCAACCTTGCGTAAACTATGGGCTTCCCAAAACCCGTGACGCAATCTGTAACGGGGACAGGCATTACCCGAACGACTATGACTCTGAAGAATATTTGCGTGTATTGCGGCTCGAACCCCGGCTCCAGGCCGGAGTACGTGGAACAGGCCCGCGTGCTGGCCAGGGAACTGGTCCGACGCGACCTGGGCCTGGTGTATGGCGGTTCGGTCGTCGGCATCATGGGCGTGGTGGCCAATGAAGTGCTGGCCGGCGGCGGACGCGTGATCGGCGTGATCCCGGAACTGCTTCTGAAGAAAGAGCATGCGCACCGCGGCCTGACCGAACTGCACCTGGTGCAGAACATGCACGAGCGCAAGGCCATGATGATGGAGAAGGCCGACGGCTTCATCGCGCTGCCCGGCGGCGCCGGCACGCTGGAAGAGTTCTTCGAGGTCTGGACCTGGGCACAATTGAACATGCACCAGAAGCCCTGCGGCCTGCTGAATATCGCCGGTTACTACGATTCGCTGGTCCAGTTCGTGGATCACGCCGTGGAAGAAGAGTTCATCCGCCCCCAGCATCGCGACATGCTGGTGGTGGAAGACGACCCCGTCCTGCTGCTGGATCGCTACGCCATTTACGAGCCGCCCAACGTCTCGAAATGGTTCGATCCGGTCAAGGCCTGACAGGGCCCTAGCCCCTTAACGCGGAAACCCTTGCGATGTCCATCGATACATTGCCTCCCTCCAGCACCGAATCCGTCTTGCGCGACTATTTCCACGCCAAGGACGAGAACCGCCCGCACTACATGGCGCGCGCGTTCGCGCCGGACGCGGTGCTGAAGATGGCCTTGCGCACGCAAGCCATCGCCTTCCCGCCCGAATCGCATGGCCTGGCGGCCATCGCCGATACGCTCGTGCGCAAGTTCGGCCAGACCTACGAGAACGTCTACACGTTCTATCTGTCGCGGCCCGAGCCGGGCGCCCGCCTGCCGGGCTATCAGTGCGACTGGATCGTGGGCATGACCGAAAAGGGCACCGGCAACGTGCGGGTGGGCTGCGGCCGATACGACTGGGAATTCCAGGACGAGCCCTATCTCGCCTCCAGCCTCGTCATCACCATCGAAACCATGGTCAGCCTGCCGGCTGCCGACGCGGAAGCGGTATTCGGCTGGCTGCTGGCGCTGGACTATCCCTGGACGAATGCCGCCCGCGTCGTGGCGGGCGCGCCGCCGCTTGAAGCCCTGGCGCCCGTCGTGCACTATCTACTCCATCCCAACGGCGTCTGACGCCTGCGTCCGCCGCGCATTGGATCCTTCCCTTGAAATACGACATCGCCGCTTTTGACTTCGACGGAACCCTGGCGGACACCATGCCCTGGTTCAACTCCATCCTGAACACGGTGGCCGACAAGTACGGTTTCCGCAAGATCGACGCAGCGGAACGCGATCAGCTCCGGCATCGCGAGGCCTCCGAGATTCTGAAGTTCCTGGGCATCCCCCTCTGGAAACTGCCGGCGATCATGGCGCACGTGCGCACGCTCATGCAGGACATCGATCCCAGCGTGCACCTGTTCGACGGCATCCCCGACGCGCTCGCCCGGCTCAAGGCCGGCGGCCTGCGCCTGGCCGTAGTCAGCTCGAATTCCACCGAAAACGTGCGGCGCGTGCTGGGCGCCGAGACCGCCGCCCTGTTCGACGATTTCGAATGCGGCACCGACCTGTTCGGCAAGTCCGCCAAGATCGACCGCCTGCTCAAGCACCACGGCACCGCCCCCGAACGCTTCCTGCTGGTGGGCGACGAAATGCGCGACATCGACGCCGCCCGCAAGGCCGGCGTGCGCGTCGGTTCCGTCGCCTGGGGCTATAACCATGTCGAGGCGCTGCGCGAACGCGGCCCCGACGAGCTGTTCCTGACAGTCGCCGACCTGCCATCCACCCTGGCCTGAACCTGGAGCCCATCGCCATGCACCTAGATCCCGCCCATCTGATTTCCGACGCCGACACGCTGCACGCCTTATACGGCGAACCCGGCGAAGCCTCGATCAAGAAGGAAGTGGATCACGTGCATCCGCACTACCGAAGCTTCATCGAAGCCGCGCCGTTCGCGATCCTGGCAACTGCCGGGCCCGATGGGCTGGACGCGTCGCCGCGCGGCGACCCCGCCGGCTTCGTCGTGGTGGAGAACGAGAAAACGCTGCTGCTGCCGGACCGCCGCGGCAACAATCGCATCGACAGCCTGCGCAACGTGCTGGCCGATCCGCGCATCGCGCTGCTGTTTCTCGTGCCCGGCGTGAACGAGACCCTCCGGGTCAATGGCACGGCCCGCATCAGCGTCGACCCCGCCCTGCTCGCGCGCTTCGACATGGATGGCAAGCAGCCGCGCTCGGTGCTCGTCATCGACGTGCAGACCGTGTACTTCCAGTGTTCGCGCGCCCTGCTGCGCTCGAAGCTCTGGGACCCGGGCACCCAAGTGCCGCGCAGCGCGCTGCCCAGCGTGGGCCGCATACTGTCGGACCTGACCGCTGGCACCTTCGACGGCGTCGCCTACGACCGCGACCTGCCCGCCCGCGTGGCCGGCTCGCTGTACTGAGGCGGCGTCCCGCATGGCGCGCAACGTCGAGATCAAGGCCAGGGTCGACAGCCTGGCCGCCATTGAACCGCTGGCGGCCGCCATGTCCGGCCAGGAGCCCGTCTCCATCGCCCAGGACGACACCTTCTTCGCCTGCGCCAACGGCCGCCTGAAACTGCGCGCCTTCGCCGACGGCACGGGCGAGCTGATCTTCTATCGCCGCAGCGACTCGGCGGGGCCGAAGGAGAGCTTCTACGTGATCTCCCGGACCGATGCGCCCGACTCCCTGCGCGAAGCGCTCACATTGGCCTATGGCACGGTGGGGCGGGTCAGGAAGCAGCGGCGGCTGTACATGGCCGGACGCACCCGCATCCACCTCGACCTGGTGGAAGGCCTGGGAGAGTTCCTGGAGCTGGAAGTGGTGCTGCGCGAGGGCGAAACCCCGGACGCCGGCATGGAAGAGGCCCGCAGCCTGATGGCGGGGCTGGGCGTGGCCCCCGAACAGCTGGTGTCCGGCGCCTACGTGGATCTCCTGGGCCGCAAGCCCTGACCCGGTTCCCCCGGCGGGCCAGCCGGCGCCTGGATTCAGGCCGGCTGCCAGCCGCGCGCGAACACATCCACGGGCTGGCGCTTGCCGCCCGCCTTCTGTAATTCGAGCAGGCGCAGCACGCCCTGGCCGCAGGCGATATCGATTCCCGCGCCATCGACGCGCAGCACGCTGCCGGGCGCGGCCGTCGCCGCTTCGTCCAGCGCTTGCGCGCGCCAGACCTTCACGGGGTCGGGCAAGCCCGGCAGGCGGATGCTGGCGCCGGGCACCGGATTGAATGCCCGCACGCGGCGCGCCAGCAGCTCGGCCGGCTGGGTGCAGTCCAGCGCGCCCTCGGCCTTGTCGAGCTTGGCGGCGTAGGTCACGCCTTCCTCGGGCTGCCTGCGCGGCGTCAGCCCGCCCTTCGCCAGGGCGTCGAGCGCCTCGACGATGGCCTCGCCGCCTGCCAGGGCCAGCGCATCATGCAGCTGGGCCGCGTTGGTGTCGGCGGCGATCGGCACAATGCGTTCAAGCAGCATATCGCCGGTATCCAGCCCCTGGTCCATCTGCATGATGGTCACGCCGGTCTGCGCATCGCCGGCCTCGATGGCGCGCTGGATGGGCGCGGCGCCGCGCCAGCGCGGCAACAGGCTGGCGTGAATGTTCAGGCAGCCCAAGCGCGGCAGGTCCAGCACCCATTGCGGCAGGATCAGGCCATAGGCGGCGACCACCATCACATCGGGCGCCACGCGCTCCAGCAGCGCACGGGCCTGCCCGGCCTCGTCCGGATAGCGGCCGTCCAGGCGCAGGCTGCGCGGCTGGGCCACGTCGATGCCCGCGTCCAGCGCCGCCTGCTTGACGGGGCTGGGCGTCAGCTTCAGGCCCCGTCCTGCGGGACGGTCGGGCTGGGTCATGACCAGGGGAATTTCGTGGCCGGCGGCCCGCAGGGCGTCGAACGCGATGCGGGCGAATTCCGGCGTGCCGGCAAAGACTAGGCGCATGGGAATTGGCAAAGAATGAGACAGGGGTTCAAAGAATCGCGTTTCCGCGCAGGCAGATGCCCTGCCCGATTCGGGGCGCCGCGGAGCCGGCTTCGCCGGTCCGCCAGCGCCGCCCCCCTTGAGGGGGGCCGCGAAGCGGGTTGGGGGTGGGTCACGCCCTTTCGCGCTCGGCCTTCTTCAGCTTGGTCTTGATGCGGTTCTGCTTCAGGCTGGAGAGGTATTGGACGAACACCTTGCCTTCGAGATGGTCCAGCTCATGTTGCACGCACACCGCCAGCAGGCCATCGGCCTCGAATTCGAAAGGCTTGCCGTCGGCGTCCAGCGCCTTGCAGCGGATACGCGACGCGCGTTCGACCTCGTCGTAGATGCCGGGCACGGAGAGGCACCCTTCTTCGTAGACCTTGTAGTCGTCGCTGCGCCAGGTGATCTCGGGATTGATCAGGACCAGCAGCTGGTTGCCTTCCTCGGACACGTCGATCACGACGACGCGTTCGTGCACGTCGACCTGGGTCGCGGCCAGGCCCACGCCGGGCGCGTCGTACATGGTTTCGGCCATGTCGCGCACCAGTTGGCGGATGCGGTCATCGACCTCGGCGACCGGCTTGGCCTTTTTGTGCAGGCGCGGGTCCGGGTAGCGAAGAATGGGAAGTAAAGCCATTGAAGGGGAATTGCCAGGTAGTGTTGCTTAGCAACAGTTTAATTCATTAGATTCTTGATTTCTAATAGTTTTCGGCTAATTTCAGTATTGGCCGGATTGCTGCGTCCCTTATTATTGCGCGGGCGCTTGGCGCCGCAATTCCGTCCGCCCCGAGGCGCCGCCTGCCGGCCGGCATGCGACACTCTCGCACCACCCACCGACGCTCCCGCGCCTGCGACATGCCGCTTACGCAATCCCCCCCAGAACTGGCCGCCTGGCTGCGGCTCTCCCTTGAGCCGAACGTCGGCCCGGCCACGGCCTGCACGCTGCTGAGCGCGCTCGGCCTGCCGGAGCAGATCTATGCGCAGCGCGCCACGGCGCTGGCGCGGCATCTGCCCGAGGCGCTTGCCCGCCAATTGGCCGCGCCGATGCCCGCCGACATGGCTGCCCAGGTCGAAGGCGCGCTGGAATGGGCCGCCGAGCCGGGCCGGCACATCCTGACCCTCGCGGATCCGACCTACCCCCAAAGCCTGCTCACGATCGCGGATCCTCCGATCCTGCTCTATGTCGCCGGCGACCCGGCCTTTCTGCAAGGGCCCACGCTGGCGGTGGTGGGCGCGCGCAACGCCACGCCCGGCGGCCGCGAAAACGCCCGCGCGTTCGCCCGCCACCTGGCCGCCCATGGCTGGCGGGTGGCCAGCGGCTTGGCCCTGGGCATCGATGGCGCCGCCCACGAAGGCGCGCTGGAAGCCGGGCCGGACGGCGCGGGCACGGTGGCGGTCATGGGCACGGGCGTCGACCGCGTCTATCCCGCCAAGCACCGCGAACTGGCGCACCGCATCGCGGCGCACGGGGCGCTGGTATCCGAACTGCCCCTGGGCACCGGCGCGCAGCCCCAGCATTTTCCCCGGCGCAACCGCATCGTGGCGGGGCTGGCGCGCGGCGTGCTGGTGGTGGAGGCGGCCCGCCAGAGCGGATCGCTCATCACCGCCCGGCTGGCCGGCGAAAGCGGGCGCGAAGTCTTCGCCATCCCGGGCTCGATCCACTCGCCCCTGTCCCGCGGATGCCATGCGCTGATCCGCCAGGGCGCGAAGCTGGTGGAAACCGCCAGCGACATCACCGACGAACTCGGCGGCGGCCCGGTGCCCGCCCCGCGCGTCCAGGCCGCCAGGGCCCCGCTGCCCTCCCATCCCGTGCTCGAGGCGCTGGGCTTCGACCCGCTGCACCAGGATGCCATACAGGCCCGCTGCGGGCTGGCCACCAGCGACCTGCAGGCGCAGTTGGTGGAACTGGAACTCCAGGGCCGGATCGCCCGCCTGGACGACGGCCGATACCAGCGTCTTGAGTAGGCGCTAATATTGGGCGATAGCGCCGCAGCCTTGCGGCGCCGGTCATCCCATCCCGAAACAGGAAGAGACATGGCTTTGCCCTCCCGCGTGAAGATCGTCGAGGTGTCGCCTCGCGATGGCCTTCAGAACGAAAAGGAATTCGTGCCTACCGACGTCAAGGTGGAACTGGTCGACCGGCTGAGCGCCGCCGGCTTCCCTAACGTCGAGGCCGCGTCGTTCGTATCGCCCAAATGGGTGCCGCAAATGGCCGACGGCGCGGACGTCATGGCCCGCATCCAGCGCCGCCCCGGCACGATCTATTCCGTGCTCACGCCCAACATGAAGGGCTTCGAGGGAGCGCTTGCGGCCGGCGCCGACGAGATCGTGATTTTCGGCGCCGCCAGCGAGGCCTTCTCCCAAAAGAACATCAACTGTTCCATCGCGGAATCCATCGCGCGTTTCGAACCCGTCGTGCAGGCCGCCCGCGAGGCCGGCATCCGCGTGCGCGGCAGCATCAGCTGCGCGCTGGGCTGCCCGTACCAGGGCGAGGTCCCGGTCGAGGCGGTGGTGGACGTGGCGCAGCGCTATCTGGCGATGCAGGTCGACGAAATCGACGTGGCCGACACCATCGGCGTGGGCACGCCCAAGCGCGTGCGCGAGGTGATGGCGGCGGTCACGCGCGCGGTGGATCCGGCGCGCGTATCCGGCCACTTCCACGACACTTACGGCCAGGCCCTGGCCAACATCCTGGCGGCGCTGGAGTCGGGCATTTCCATCTTCCACACCTCCGTGGCCGGCCTGGGAGGCTGCCCCTATGCCAAGGGCGCCACCGGCAACGTCGCCACCGAAGACGTGCTGTACATGTTGCGCGGCCTGGATATCGACACCGGCGTGGATTTCGACGCCGTGGTCGACATTGGGCAATGGATGTCGTCCCACTTGAACCGCAAGGGTTCCAGTCGGGCCGGCAACGCCATCGCCGCCAAACGGGCCGCATGAGCTCGCCGGGCCGCCCCAATAGCGAATACCGGCATGCGCAGCGTGAAGGTAGCCCAGTGAGCGCTCCCGCCGGCACACCCGCCCCCGAGGACCGCGCGGCGCTGCTGCGCGCCATCGGTCCGCTGCCCTTGTCGGGCCAGGCGTGGCCGGACTGGGTGCGCATCCTGACCTGGATCATCCTGGCGATTCTGGGCGTGCAGGTGGTAACCACCGCCATCCGCGCGCCCTCCCAACCCTTCGATACCCTGCTTATCGCGGCGGTCGTGCTGTGCTTCGTGGGCCTGCTGTTCGTGTCCTGGCACATGCAGACGTCCATCACCACCATCGACGAACGCGGCCTGCGCCAGACCTGGTTCACCCGCCGCGAAGTCGCCTGGGAAGACGTGCGCTATGCGCGCTTCGTGCCCATGCTGTTTTCAAAGCGCCTGGTCGTGTTCACGCATCGCGGGCGCCCGATGATCTTCCAGGGCGGCACGCGGGAGTTGCGCGCGGCGTTCGTGAAGATCGCGGAACTCTACAAATCTTCCCATGCCTGACACCCCCCGCGAGGCGGCTCGACGGGCGATGCCGCCCCGCGTGGGCGCCGGGCGCGCGGAATCACCGGATCGGTAAGGCGTACATCAGGCCGCCCTGGGTCCATTGCGCATTCAGGCCGCGCTGGATCTTCAGGGGGCTGCCCTGGCCAACGTTGCGCTCGAAGCTCTCGCCGTAGTTGCCCACCTGCTTGACGATGTTGTAGGCCCATTTCTCGTCCAGCCCCAGGTTGGCGCCGCTGCCGGGGATGACGCCCAGGATGCGCTTGATGTTGGGGTTGGCGCTCTTGGCCTGCTCGTCCACGTTCTTGGACGACACGCCGTACTCTTCGGCCTCGATCATGGCGGACAGCGACCAGCGCACGATGTTCAGCCAGGCGTCGTCGCCCTGGCGCACGAAGGGGCCCAGCGGTTCCTTGGAGATGATCTCGGGCAGCACCACGTAATCGTCGGGATTCTGCAACTTGGAGATGCGGATAGAGGCCAGGCCCGACGCGTCCGTGCTGAAGACGTCGCACCGGCCCGCCGCAAAGGCGTTGACCACCTCGTTGAAGGTTTCGATCACGACCGGTTTGTAGCTCACGTTGTTGGCGCGCGCCCAGTCGGCCAGCGTGTTTTCGTTGGACGTGCCGGTCTGCAGGCAGATGGTGGCGCCGTTGATCTCCTTGGCGCTTTTCACGCCCAGCGACTTCGGCACCAGGAAGCCCTGGCCGTCGTAGAAATTGATGCCGGCGTGGATGATGCCCAGCGCGGTGTCGCGCTGCTGCGTCACCGTGGTGTTGCGCGTCAGCACGTCCACTTCGCCGGATTGCAGCGCGGTGAAGCGCTGTTGCGAATTCAGCGGCACGACCTTGATCTTGTCGGCATCGCCGAAGACGGCCGCCGCGATGGCTCGGCAGAGGTCCACGTCCAGCCCCTGCCACTTGCCCTGGGCATCGGGCGCGGAAAAGCCGGCGAACCCCGTCGTCGTGCCGCAAGCCACCGCGCCCCGCTGGCGCACCACGTCCAGCGTCGCCGCTTGCGCGCCTTGCGCCGCCGCCACCAAGAGCGCCGCGCCCATCAACCCTTTTGCAATGTTCATGACCTGTTTCCTGTTCTTCTGCCGGACGCGGGGACGCGCCGAGGCAAGAAGCTTATAGACATGAAGCGCCCTCGCCAAATAACAAGCGCTCATTTAGGTATGCGCGCCCGGCCGGGCCGGGACGCAGGCGCAAGGATAGCAATCCGCTGGCGGGCAGCGGATGCGCGCCGTCAAGCCGCCAGCGAGATCGACACCGGTTCGTTGGCCTCGCAGGCGTCCAGCGCGCGGGCCAGCCGCTGCATGCCCAGCGCGATCTGGCTTTCGTTCATGGTGGCGAACGACATGCGCATGGCATGCAGGTCGGCCTGCGCCGGGTCTGCGTAGAACGCCTTGCCCGGCACATAGACCACTTCGTTCTCGATGGCATAAGGCAGCAGGCGGGTGGCATCCGCCTCGCCCGTCAGGCGTGCCCAGAAGAACATGCCGCCCTCGGGCTTGCTGAAGGTGACCCGGCCGTCGAGTTCGCGGGCGAGCGCCTCGGCCATCGCGTCGCAGCGCTGGCCGTAGGCGGCGCGGATGCGCGGCACGTGCTCGGCGTAGCGGCCGTTGGCCAGGTACTGGGCCACGACTTCCTGGATCCACGCGGACGAAGCCATGTCGTCGGCCGCCTTGGCGCCGACGCAGCGGCGCCGGATCTCGGGCGGGGCGACCAGCCAGCCGATGCGCAGCGCCGGCGCCATGGTCTTGGACATGCTTGCCAGATACACCGCCCAATGGCGGGCCTCGCCTTCGGCCAGGGCGGCGATGGGCGGCACCGCGGTGCCGGCGAAGCGCAGCTCGCTATAGGGATCGTCCTCGACGATCAGGAAGCGGTGCTTGACCGCGAGCTCCAGCAGCCGCAGGCGGCGCTGGCGCGTGAGCGTGGCGCCGCAGGGATTGGAGAAAGAAGCGACGACGCACACGATCTTCGGCTTGACCCGCGCGGCAAGCTCGTCCAGCGCGTCCACGTCGATGCCCTCGGGCCCCGACTGCACCGTGTGCACCGTGGCTCCGGTGTAGCGCAGGGCCTGCACGGAATTGGGAAACGCGGGCGATTCGATGATGGCGTGGTCGCCGGGTTGCAGCATGACTCGGCTCAGGAGGGCCATCGCCTGCTGGGAACCGCCGGTCACGGCCAGTTCGGTGTCGGCGTTGCAGGCAAGGCCGCGTTCGGCGGACAGCCGCGCCAGCTCATGGCGCAGGCTGGCCTGCCCATCGATGTTGGAATACTGCAGGCATGCTCCCAGCCGCGCCATGACCTGGGTCGACGCGACCGTCAGGCCTTCGATGTCGAACAGTTCCTGGGCGGGATATCCGCCCGCCAGCGAAATGGTGCCCGGCCGCATGGCATAGGGCATCAGCGATCGGATGGGCGAGGCGGGGGGATGGGCGAAAGGCGTGGCAAAAGCGTAATCGGGCGCTGCGCTGGACATGGCGGGGGGACAGGGAAGGTGGAGAACCGTGTCGCCCGCAAGGGCGGCGCCGGACCGCTTAGAACATTGAAATATAAACAAATCCCTTCAAATTCTAAGCCTGGCCTTTGCACAGGGTCAACGGCCGGACCGGGCTGTGTGGCGAAACGATCCTGCGCAGTCCTACACTATGGGACATCCCATTTCCGCAAGAGAGCTGCATGACCGCCGTAGACACCATGGCCGGGCGCCTTGCCCAGATCCAGCAACGCATCGCGCGCGCCTGCGCGCGCGCCGGCCGCGCCCCGGAAAGCGTGACGCTGCTGCCCGTCAGCAAGACTTTCGGCGTCGAGGCCATCCGCGAGGCCATGGCGCTGGGGCTGACCCGGTTCGGCGAAAACAAGACGCAGGAAATCCGCCAGAAGGCCGCCGCCCTGGCTGGCCAGGGCCTGCAATGGGTGCTGATCGGCCACCTGCAGACCAACAAGGCCAAGGATGCCGCGCGCGACGCGGCCGAGGTGCAATCGCTGGACCGCGCGGAGCTGGCCGAGGCCCTGCACCGCCGCCTGGCCGCCGAGGGCCGCAGCCTGGACGTGCTGGTCCAGGTGAAAACCTCGTCCGAACCCAGCAAGTACGGCATGGCTCCCGAGGACGTGCCCGCCTTCCTGCGCCGCATCGCGGCCGACTTCCCGACCTTGCGCGTGCAGGGGCTGATGACGCTGGCCGTGAACTCCCCGGATCCGGAGGAAGTGCGCGCCTGCTTCCGCGCCCTGCGCGAGCTGCGGGACCGGCTGCGCCAGGAGAATATCCCCGGCGTATCCCTGGAGCGCCTGTCCATGGGCATGAGCGGGGATTTCGAGCTTGCGATCGAGGAAGGCTCGACGGAGGTGCGCATCGGCACGGCCGTGTTCGGCGCGCGCGCCTATCCCGATCCGCAGTAGTCCCGGACGCGGACGGCAAGAAGAAAGCGCCCGGTTTCCGGGCCCTTTTGCGTGGGCGCAAGGCATAATGGCGGCGCAAGAAAAAAGCGGCGCGAACTTGACGACGATCAAGGACGCAACGCCGCGCTTTCGACATTCCGCACGAGGAGACACCCCATGCACAAACCCATGAAGCGCCTGCTGGCGCTAGCCGCCCTGTCCCTGGCCGCCGGCGCGGCCTCCGCCCAATCCTGGCCCACCCAGCCGGTCCGCTGGATCGTTCCCTACCCCGCCGGCGGCGGCACCGACGTGGTGGCGCGCACGGTGGCGAGCGGCCTGGAAAAGGCGCTGGGCCAGACCATCGTGGTCGAGAACCGCCCCGGCGCCGGCACCATCATCGGCGCCACCGCCATCGCGCAGGCGGAGCCCTCCGGCTACGTCGTCGGCACGGCCGACTCCGGCACCCTGGCCTTCAACTCGTCGCTGTACGCCAAGCTGTCCTACGATCCGGCCAAGTTCACCTACATCGGCGGCATCGCCAAGTTCCCGCTGCTGCTGGCCGTGAACGTCAACTCGCCGTACAAGACCGTGGACGAGGTGCTCGCGGCCGCCAAGAAGGAGCCGGGCAAGCTGACGGCGGCTTCCGCCGGCGCGGGCTCGCCCCACCACCTGGCGTTGGAGCTCTTCAAGCAGCGCACGGGCGCCAACGTGCTGCACGTGCCGTACAAGGGCGCCGCGCCCGCCATCCAGGACCTGCTGGGCGGCCAGGTCGATCTGATGTTCATCGACCTCGCCTCGGGCCTGCCCAACGTGAAGGCCGGCAAGCTGCGCGTGCTGGCTGCGGCCACGCCCGAGCGCCTGTCGGTGCTGCCGGACACCCCGACGATGGCCGAGCAAGGCATCGCCAATTTCACCGCCTACGCCTGGCAAGGCCTGGTGGGCCCGGCCGGACTGCCGGAAAACGTGGTCAAGAAGCTGTCGGCCGACCTGGAAGCCACGCTCAAGAGTCCGGCCGTGTCGCAAAAGATCCTGGACATGGGCGTCATCCCCATGCCGATGCCGGCCACGGAGTTCAAGGCCTACGCCGACCAGGAGCGCAGCGCCTGGGCGGAAGTCATCAAGAAGGCCGGCATCAAGCTGGAATGAGCGCGGGCGCCGGAACGTGAAAAAGCCGCGGCCCGCAATGGCCGCGGCTTTTTCTTTGGCGCCGGCGCCTCAGCCCGCCTGGACGGGAATCTGGCGCGGTTGCGCCTCGCGCACGCGCGGAATGCGCAACGTCAGCACGCCCTGCTTGAGGCTGGCGCTGATTTCCCCGCGGTCGAACTCCTGCCCCAGCCTGAATGAGCGCCGGAACAGCGGCGCGCGCAACTCGCCGTGCACCAGCCGCAGGCCGGCGGGCGCGGACACGGCGGCCTCGCCCTCGATCAGCAGGACGTCGGATTCCACATTGATGCGCAGCCGTTCCTTGGACACGCCGGGCAAGTCGGCGATCAGACTGATGCCTTGCGGGTCCTCGAATATATCCACGGCCGGGGTGGTGACGCCGCGAGTGTCGCGCTTGTCGGAAGCGGCTTCCTGCGCGGGCACGGTCAGATCTTTCTGTTCATTCATGATCGGTACTCCTTGGTGCGTAGGGGGGAAGATCACGTCACTGCACGGTCACCAGACGCGGCTTGGACGCTTCCTTGCGCTTGATGGAAATGGCCAGGCAGCCGTCGGCGTAGCGCGCCTGCACGTTGTCGGGATCGGCATCCGCGGGCAGTTCGACCACACGCGTATAGCGGCCTTCGAACCGTTCCCGCGCGTAGTAGCGCGCATTGTCCGGCAGTTGCGGGGCCTGGCGTTCGCCGCTGATCGTGAGCAGGCGCTTTTCGATCGACACGTTCAGCGTGTCGGGCTCCACGCCCGGCACGAACGCGACGACCTCGATCGAGTCGCCGGACACGCCCACGTTGACCGGCGGAAAATGCGCCTGGGGCGTGGCGCGCAAGGCGGCTGGAACGCCGACGCCTCGCAGCACGCGGTCCATATGCTCCTGGATGGCGTCGAACGCCGTGGCAAAGCCGTTGTCGCTGAATGGAAAGCTGGTCATGTTGGACTCCCGAATGAAAAAGGGACAAGTCGAGACACAACGCAATCGCCAGAGCCGCGACCGCAGGTCTGGTCTCTTCAATTCCCAGTATGGGAGCGGTTTCGCCAGCTTCAAGAGGCCCGGAATCCGGGAAAAATGGGTGCCTGGCTTGCCGGGCGCGGCCGCGGCAATGCAAAAAAAATCGCAGCCGGAGACGGCTGCGATTTTCGTTCCGAGTCGGATGCCGGCTACACCAGCACGCGTTCGATGCCGCCCGCGTTGGCGCGGCGGACGTAGTCCTCCATCCAGCTTTCGCCCAGGATGTGGCGCGCCATTTCGACCACGATGTAGTCCGCGTCCATGCCGGTGTCGCCCTCGTAGCGCGACAGGCCTTGCAGGCACGACGGGCACGAGGTCAGCACCTTCACGTCGCCCGTGAAGCCATCGCTGCGCAGCGCGGCGTCGCCCTTGAGCAGCTCTTCCTGCTTGCGGAAGCGCACCTGCGTGGAAATGTCCGGGCGGCTGACGGCCAGCGTGCCCGATTCGCCGCAGCAGCGGTCGCTCTTGACGGCGCCGTCGCCCACCAGGGCGCGCACCGTCTTCATCGGCTCCTGCAGCTTCATGGGCGTGTGGCAGGGGTCGTGGTACATGTAGCGCACGCCCTTCGCGCCTTCGAGCTTGATGCCCTTTTCGAGCAGGTACTCATGGATGTCGATCAAGCGGCAGCCGGGGAAGATCTTCTCGAACTCGTAGCCCGCGAGCTGGTCGTAGCAGGTGCCGCAGCTGACCACCACCGTCTTGATGTCCAGGTAGTTCAGCGTGTTGGCGACCCGGTGGAACAGCACCCGGTTGTCGGTGATGATCTGCTCGGCCTTGTCCGTCATGCCGTTGCCGCGCTGGGGATAGCCGCAGCACAGGTAGCCCGGCGGCAGCACGGTCTGCACGCCGGCATGCCACAGCATGGCCTGCGTGGCCAGGCCCACTTGCGAGAACAGCCGCTCCGAGCCGCAGCCCGGGAAGTAGAACACGGCCTCCGTATCGGCCGTGGTGGCCTTCGGATCGCGGATGATGGGCACGTAGTTCGCGTCTTCGATGTCCAGCAGCTTGCGCGCCGCCTGCTTGGGCAGCCCGCCCGGCATCTTCTTGTTCACGAAGTGCACGATCTGCTCGCGCATCGGGGGCTTGCCCACCGTGGCCGGAGGCGCCGCCGTCTGCTTCTTCACCAGGCCCGACAGCAGGTCGTGGGCAGCGCGCTGCACCTTGTAGCCCACGCCCACCATCGCCTTGCGGGTGGCGTTGATGGTGGCCGGATCCTTCGCGTTCAGGAAGAACATGGCGCTGGCCGTGCCGGGGTTGAACGACTTGCGGCCCATGCGGCGCAGCACGGCGCGCATGTTCATGGACACGTCGCCGAAATCGATGTCGACCGGACAGGGGTTGTAGCACTTGTGGCAGACCGTGCAGTGGTCAGCCACGTCCTCGAACTCTTCCCAGTGCTTCAGGCTGACGCCGCGGCGGGTCTGCTCTTCGTACAGGAAGGCCTCCACCAGCAGCGAGGTGGCCAGGATCTTGTTGCGCGGCGAGTACAGCAGGTTCGCGCGCGGCACGTGGGTGGCGCACACGGGCTTGCATTTCCCGCAGCGCAGGCAATCCTTGATGGATTCCGAGATGGCGCCGATATCGCTTTGCTGCATGATCAGCGATTCGTGGCCCATCAGGTTGAAGCTGGGCGTCCAGGCATGGCGCAGGTCGGCGCCGGGCATGAGCTTGCCGGCGTTGAAGTGGCCCTTGGGGTCCACGCGGCGCTTGTACTCCTGGAACGGCGCCAGCTCAGCTTCGGTCAGGAACTCGTACTTGGTCAGGCCGATGCCGTGCTCGCCGGAGATCACGCCGTCGAGGTCGCGGGCGATCTGCATGATGCGCTCGACGGCCTGGTGGGCCTCCTGCAGCATCTCGTAATCGTCCGAGTTGACCGGGATGTTGGTGTGCACGTTGCCGTCGCCGGCGTGCATGTGCAGCGCGACGAACACGCGGCTCTTGAGCACCCGGCCATGGATGGCGACCAGCTCGTCGACGATCTTCTTGTAGGCCGCGCCCGAGAACGCGCGCTGCAGGCCGGCCAGCACTTCGGTTTTCCAGGATATGCGGATCGTGCGGTCCTGCACGACGTCGAAAATGCGCGCCTCGGGCTGGACCGCCAGGCGGTCCGACAACGCGGCCTGCAGGTCGCCCAGGCCCAGCCCGTGCAACTCGGGCAGCGCCTGCAGCAGCGGCAGGTCCAGGTTGTCCAGCAGCCACTGCCAGCGCTTCCTGGCGCCGGCGAGCAGTTCCAGCGCCTGGCGCGTGCGTTCGGCCAGCACTTCGGCGCGGGTGGTTTCGATGTCGGCGTCGTCGATCTTGCCGACCGGCAGCGGCGTGCACAGGTACGCGTCCAGCGCGCCCAGCAGCTTGAGCTTGTTGCGGGTCGAGAGCTCGATGTTGATGCGTTCGATGTGATCCGTGTATTCGCCCATGCGGGGCAGCGGGATCACCACGTCTTCGTTGATCTTGAAGGCGTTGGTGTGGCGGGCGATGGCGGCGGTGCGCGAACGGTCCAGCCAGAACTTCTTGCGGGCCTCGGGGCTGACGGCCACGAAGCCTTCGCCGTGGCGGGTATTGGCCAGGCGCACGACCTCGCTGGCCGCCGCGGCGACCGCGTCTTCGTCGTCGCCGACGATATCGCCGATCAGGACCATCTTGGGCAGCACGCCGCGCTTGCTCTTGGTGGCGTAGCCCACGGCGCGCAGATAGCGTTCGTCCAGGTGCTCCAGGCCGGCCAGGATGGCGCCGCGCTCGCGGCCCTCGCCGTCCAGGTAGCCCTTGACCTCGACGATCGACGGGATGGCGTCGCGCGCCTGCCCGAAGAACTCCATGCAGACCGTGCGCGTGTGGCGCGGCATGCGGTGCAGCACCCAGCGCGCCGACGTGATCAGGCCGTCGCAGCCTTCCTTCTGGATGCCCGGCAGGCCCGCCAGGAACTTGTCGGTGACG
The DNA here is from genome assembly GCF_050285585.1 of Achromobacter sp. Taxonomy (GTDB): domain Bacteria; phylum Pseudomonadota; class Gammaproteobacteria; order Burkholderiales; family Burkholderiaceae_B; genus Achromobacter. The sequence continues at coordinate 55,962 of NZ_JBLZXF010000004.1, forward strand.
TCCTTGCCCAGGCCTTCCTTGCGGAACACGCGGCCCTGGATCTCGAGCGTCTCGGTCTTGAGCAGGCGCTCGCCCGGCTTGCCGCGGCCGTCGAACCACTTGAGCTCGAAACGGGCCACCTCCACGTCATGGATCTTGCCCATGTTGTGGTCCAGGCGGCTCACTTCGAGCCAGTTGCCGTTCGGGTCGACCATGCGCCACCAGGCCAGGTTGTCCAGCGCGGTGCCCCACAGCACGGCCTTCTTGCCGCCCGCGTTCATGGCGATATTGCCGCCCACGCAAGAGGCTTCGGCGGAGGTCGGATCGACCGCGAATACGAAGCCCGCCGCCTCGGCCGCCTCGGATACCCGCTTGGTCACCACGCCGGCGCCGGCGTGGATAACCGCCACGGGCTCGCTCAGGCCGGGCAGGATACAGGACTCGACCTGGCCCAGCCGGTCGAATTTCTCGGTGTTGATGACCGCCGACTTCCAGGTCAGCGGAATGGCGCCGCCGGTATAGCCGGTGCCGCCGCCGCGCGGGATGATGGTCAGGCCCAGTTCGATGCAGGCCGTGACCAGCGCCGCGACCTCGTCTTCCGAGTCGGGCGTCAATACCACGAAGGGATATTCCACCCGCCAGTCGGTAGCGTCGGTGACGTGCGAGACGCGCGACAGGCCGTCGAACTTGATGTTGTCGCGGGCCGTGATGCGGCCCAGCGCCTTCTGCGCCTGCTTGCGCATCATGGCGGTCTGGTCGAATTCGCCTTCGAAGGCCGCGATGGCCGAACGCGCCCGCGCCAGCAGGCCGACGACCTTTTCGTCGCGGTGCGGATCGTGGCCGGCTTCGGCCGGCACGTCCGGTTCGCGGCGGCGGTCGATCTCGGCCAGGCGGTGATGCAGGGCCTCGATGAGCTGCTTGCGGCGCTTGGGATTGTCGAGCAGGTCGTCCTGCAGGTACGGGTTGCGGCGCACCACCCAGATATCGCCCAGCACCTCGTAGAGCATGCGGGCGGAACGCCCCGTCCGGCGTTCGCCGCGCAGGTCGGTCAACAGGCTCCAGGCATCGTCGCCTAGCAACCGGCCGACGATCTCGCGATCGGAGAACGACGTGTAGTTGTAGGGAATTTCACGCAGGCGCGCGGGTGTTGCGGGCGGCATCGCCCCGTTCAAGATGTGGCTAGCGAGTGGGGCGTTCATGGCTGCAAGGGGGGCCCGTAAAAAACTATTTTATGCCATTGGTCGAGTCTGCCCCCGAATACCCCCAGGGACGCGCCCGAAACCGCGGGGAAACCGGATTTATCCGTCCCCAATTTAATCCGGACAGAAGCTAGATCTGCCCCGGGAAGAACCACAGCAGACTGGCCGTCATGGCCAGATAGCGCAGGAATTTGCCGATGGCCATGTAGGCCACGCAAGGCCAGAAGGATAGCCTCAGCCATCCCGCCACCGCGCACAGCGGGTCGCCCACCGCGGGCAGCCAGGACAGCAGCAGGGCCGGCGGCCCCATGCGGTGGATCCAGTCGTGGGCCCGCTCGTTCCAGCGCCCGCGCATGCGGCCGCCCTCGGTCGCGTCCGGATGCGGATGGGGGTGCTTTTCCTTCCACCGCTGCACGGCCCGCTCGGCGCCCAGGCCCATGGCGTAGCTGATGGCCCCGCCCGCCGTGTTGCCCAGGGTGGCCACCAGGATGGCCGGCCAGAACATGTCCGGCGCCAGCTTCACGTAGCCGAACACCGCGGGCTCGGATCCCATCGGCAGCAGTGTCGCGGACACGAGCGAGACCGCGAAAATCGCGGACAGGCCGACCGAAGGCAGCGCCAGCACGCCCAGCATCCAGTTGACGGCGGATAACAGACTTTCTTCCATAGTGGGCCGAGTGTAGCCGCGCGCGCGCCCCTTCCCCTCGCCCAGCGCCGTCCAGTCCGCGAAAAAGCCGGAGAAACCTGGCGGGCGGCGCGGATTTCCCTGTAATAATCTCCCCCACTTTCCCACTCTCGACGCCACGCGCAGTCCATGTCCACCGATTATCTGAAACGCATCCTGACTTCCAAGGTTTATGACGTCGCGGTCGAATCGCCGCTGGAAACGGCGCCCCTGCTGTCCCAGCGGATATCGAACACGATCCTGCTCAAGCGCGAAGATACCCAGGCCGTGTTCAGCTTCAAGCTGCGCGGGGCGTACAACAAGATGGCCAACCTGAGCCCCGCGGCGCGCAACCGCGGAGTCATCGCGGCCTCGGCGGGCAACCACGCCCAGGGCGTCGCGCTGGCGGCCAGCCGGCTGGGTTGCCGCGCCGTCATCGTCATGCCCACCACCAGTCCGCAAGTGAAGATCGACGCGGTGCGCCGCCTGGGCGGCGAGGTGGTGCTGGCGGGCGAGAGTTTTTCCGACGCCTACGCACACGCGCAGATCCTGGAAAAGAAGGAAAAGCTGACCTTCGTCCATCCCTTCGACGATCCGGACGTCATCGCCGGCCAGGGCACGGTGGGCATGGAGATCCTGCGCCAGCATCCCGGGCCGATCGATGCCATCTTCGTGGCCATCGGCGGCGGCGGCCTGATTGCCGGCGTGGCGGCCTATATCAAACAGCTGCGTCCCGAGATCAAGATCATCGGCGTGCAGACGGAAGACTCCGACGCCATGCTGCGCAGCGTGCGCGCCGGCCGCCGCGTGCAGCTGAACGACGTCGGGCTGTTTTCGGACGGCACGGCGGTCAAGATGGTGGGCGCCGAAACCTTCAAGCTGACGCGCCAGTACGTCGACGATTTCGTGGTGGTCAACACCGACGCCATCTGCGCGGCCATCAAGGACGTGTTCCAGGATACGCGCAGCGTGCTGGAGCCCGCGGGCGCGATGGCGGTCGCAGGCGCCAAGCAATACGCGGCCGAGCACAGCCTGAAGGGCAAGACCCTGGTCGCCATCGCCTGCGGCGCCAACATGAATTTCGACCGCCTGCGCTTCGTGTCCGAGCGGGCCGAGGTCGGCGAGATGCGCGAGGCCATCTTCGCCGTCACCATGCCGGAACAGCGCGGCAGCTTCCGCCGCTTCTGCGAACTGGTGGGCGAGCGCAGCGTCACCGAATTCAACTACCGCATTTCGGACTCCGACCGCGCGCACGTTTTCGTCGGCGTCCAGGTCTCGTCGGCGTCCGAGCCCGACAGGATTGCGGCGAACTTCCGCCGCCATGGCTTCGATACGCTGGATCTCACCCATGATGAAATGGCCAAGACCCACTTGCGCCATATGGTGGGCGGGCACTCGGCGCTGGCGCGCAACGAGCTGCTGTACCGCTTCGAGTTTCCGGAGCGCCCGGGCGCGCTGATGCGCTTCCTCAACGCGATGAATCCGGACTGGAACATCAGCCTGTTCCACTACCGCAACCAGGGCGCGGACTACGGCCGCATCCTGATCGGCATCCAGGTGCCGCCCGCCGACAAGAAGCAGTTCCGCAATTTCGTGGCGGAACTGGGCTACCCGCACTGGAACGAGACCGACAACCCGGCGTACAAGCTGTTTCTATAGCGCCTCGGCGCAAAGGCGGCCCCGCGCCGCCCCGCCAAGAGCCGGAAAACGAGAGGGCCTCCTTGCGGAGGCCCTTCCCTTCCCTGCTCTAGACGCATCCGGCGGCAACCAGTGGGGGGGTTCGCTGTCACTCGGCGGCCCACGGAGATGGGCCGCGCATTCAGCAAGGTCTTGCCGGACGCCCTATCGCTTAGAAACGGTGGCGAATGCCGACGGCGACGGCGGTGTCGGTCGCATCGCGCTGGAACGCGTAATTGTCGCCATAGGAGGCATACGCGTACAGGTTGGTGCGCTTCGTGAAATCGTACGTGTAGCCCAGGCTGTAGACGTTGAACGTCGCGTCGTCGCCGGTCAGCTTGTCGTTGCTCGCGGTAGCGCGCTGCCACGACCCGAAGATCGCGTGGCGGCCCAGCGGCACGGTGGCGCCGATCATGTACGAATTGGCGCGGAAGCCATCGGCCAGCTTGAACGAACCGAAGTTCTGCATGCCGTCGGGCGTGGTGCCCATGTTCTGGCCGATGAACCAGCCGTCGCGGGTCTGGCCGAAAGCGGCAGCAACCTTCACGACTTCGAAGTCATACGAACCGCCGACAATGTATTCCTGGATGCGCGCTTCGGACTTGCCCCCGGTCTGGCCGTTGGACGGATTGAAGCGGTCATACGCTGCGGCCAGGTTCAGCGGGCCGTTGACGTACTGCACGCCCGCGGTCAGCACGCGGTTGTTGTTGCCGGTTTCGAAGCCGGTCTGCGAGCTGTCGCTGACCGTATCATCGGCGCTGAACGAGTAGCCCACGCCCAGCTTGAAGCCGCCCATGACGGGGGTCTGGTACAGGACCATGTTATCCAGGCGCATCGTGTTCGCGCTGCCGAACGTGGTACCCATGTTGGCGGTGTTGTAGCTGATCGAGAACGGGTCGATCGAACCGAAGTACTTCGAAGCCAGGTTCGTCTGGCGGCCGAATTCCAGGCGGCCCCAGGAATCGCTGTCCAGGCCCACGGTGGCTTGGCGGCCCCATAGGCGGTTGCTTTGGAGGGACTTGCCGTTCATGGGACCGAAGCCGCCTTCCAGCGTGAACACGGCGCGCAGGCCGTCGCCCAGGTCTTCGGTGCCGCGCAAGCCGAAGCGCGAGCCGCTGCTCACGCCCTGCACGCCGCCGAAGCGGCTTTGCGAATTGCCGTCGAACTTCACTTTCTCGTAACCGACGCCGGCGTCGATCAGGCCGTACAGCGTCACGGAGTCGGCAGCCTGCGCGGCACCGGCAAAGCCGGCCAGCAGCGCGGCGGCCAATAGCGTCTTCTTCATAGGAGTCCCCAAAATGGCGAGATAAAAGGCAAACCGCAAACCCGCCACGCAAACGGCCGGAATTTGCGTGCCGCAGCCAACAAGCAAGCGGCGCATGCACTGAAGCTAGTGTCCGGCCAGCGCCAATTCGAAGTAACCCGGATTTCGAAGAACTACTTTCCATGGTTGGGATAATGGCCCGTCGCGGACCTCCCGCCGTTTTTGGAAACCTGCGCTAACGCATTGATATCAAATATGAATCATTGCTCGCAATATCCCTATCTCCTTCGCAGACATTCTCTGCCCCGCGCTTTAGCCCAACAAGAGTTGTTGCGGAGTTCGCCCAATTTCTGATGCGTAAACGCGACATTCTTCCGCGCGGTCCAAGAAAAAGCCCCCTCGGATTCACACACAAGGGGGCTAGGCGGCCTTCCGGAAGAAAGGCTTACTTGCCCTGGGGCGGGTAATCGAGTTCGCCGAAGGAATAGTCGCCGCGCGCCTTGGCCTCGGCCAGTTCCTGGCGGACTTGTTCGCGCGTCTTGCCGGCCGACTGCGACACGGCGGCCTTGGGCGGGTAATCGAGTTCGGCCGAGGTCACCTGGCCGGCGGCCTTGGCGGCTTGCAGTTCTTGCTGAACCTGCTCGCGCGACAGGCTGGTTTGCGGGGCGGCGGCGGGCGGATAGTCCAGTTCGCCGAACGTGACTTGGCCGGCGGCCTTGGCGGCCTGCAGTTCCTGCTGGACTTGTTCACGCGTCTTGCCATCGGCGTGAGCGGCGGACATACCCACCAGCGTGGCGGTGACCATAAGTGCGGTAGCTAGGGCTTTCATTGAGAGGACCTCCATCCTAAACCTTGCACACCGTCTTCTGCCAGGCTGGCAGGTGCGGTGTGACAATTTGATTGCTGGGACGAAGTATCTGGCGATCTCGAGCTAGTAAAAACCCTTATTTTGGGGAACATATTTGCATGAGTGGGACAATTTCCGGTCGCATCCCTGAAAATCTGCTCAATTTCTGCACAGTACGCCGAGGAATCCTTCTGCGACGGGCCTTGCCGGCATTCAGCCTTGCGCAAGCTACGTAACGCAAAATAATGCCGCCATGTGCTGGATGGAATGTACGCCGTTGGGAAATAGACATTTCTGCTGGCGGGACAATAATTCCATTTATCATATGAATCTGCCAGAAATGGAATTTTGACTCAGAGGACCCCATGGATATCCAGCTTAACGACATCGCGCTATTTGTCGAAGTCGCCAAGCGCAAGAACTTCAGCCACGCCGCCGAAGCCTTGAATATTCCGACGTCCACGCTGTCGCGCCGGGTCAGCGAACTGGAACGCAGCATCGGCATGCGTCTCCTCAACCGCAGCACGCGCAAGATCGACCTGACGGAGGCCGGGGCCATCTATTTCGAGCGCTGCCGGCACATTGTCGAAGAAGCCCGCATCGCCCACGACCAACTGCTGGACATGGCGGTGCAGCCCAAGGGGCGGTTGCGCATTTCGCTGCCCACCAGCCTGGCGCAGCTGTTCCTGCCTGCCGTCATCCGCGAATTCCGGGAACAGCACCCCGACATCGAATGCGATTTCGATCTGAGCATGCGGCCGATCGATCCCATCAGCAATCCCTTCGACCTCATCTTGCGATTCGGGCAGCAGCCCGATTCCAGCCTGATTTCACGCAAGATCGTGCTGATGGCCCACCAGCTGTATGCCTCGCCCGACTACCTGGCCCGCCACGGCGAGCCCCGCGTGCCCGCGGATCTCAGCCACCACGAGTGCCTGCGCCCCACCATGCGCGAGGAGTCGTCCTTCTGGATGCTGCATTCGGGCGACAAGGTGGAACGCGTGCAAGTATCGGGGCGGCTGTCCGCCAACAATGTCGGCATGCTCGGCCGGCTGGCCGGGCAGGGCCTGGGCATCACGCCGCTGCTGGTGTTCGACGCCATGGAGCGCGCCATCAAGCAGTCGGGCCTGGTGCGCGTGCTGCCCGAATGGAGCCTGACGCCCCTGCCGCTTTTTGCGCTGCTGCCCTCTCGCATGCTGCCCGCCAAGACCAAGGCCTTCCTGGACTTCATCCAGCCCCGGTTGTCCGACGACGTGGTGCGCGCCGCGGCGTAGGCGGCGGGCTTGCGGGCTCAGGGAGTGTCGGCGCCGTACTGGCAGACCGTATAGAGCGGCGTGCCCGTGGCCGCGACCTTGGCCGACCCGCCCAGGTCGGGCAGATCGATGATGGCGGCCGCCTCGACCACGTTGGCGCCCAGGCGCTGCAGCAGATTGATGGCGGCCAGCATGGTGCCGCCCGTGGCGATCAGGTCGTCCACCAGCAGGACGCGTTGCCCGGTACGCACCGCGTCCGTGTGCATTTCGACCGACGCATTGCCGTATTCGAGCGAGTATTCCTCGGCCACGGTGCGAAACGGCAGTTTGCCCTTCTTGCGCACGGGCACGAAGCCCAGGTTCAGTTCGTAGGCCAGCACGCTGCCCACGATGAAGCCGCGCGCGTCCACGCCGGCGACGAGGTCGAGCCGCTGGCGCATGTAGCGGTAGACGAAGAGATCGATAAGCACCCGGAACGCGCGAGGATCCTGCAGCACCGGCGTGATGTCGCGGAAAACGACACCGGGTTGGGGCCAGTCTGGAACGCTGCGGATGGTGCGCCGGATGTACTCGGCGTAGTCGGTCTGCATGGAAGACGGCCCTGGAGAATTGAAGCAAGGCGAACTATAACCTCGCAACCGCGCTTAAGCCAGGATTGCCGTCCCCGATGACAATTCATGAAGCCTTCCCGCCCGCAACTCGCAGCAGCGGTCCACCGCTCCAGGCGGCAGGGCCGCATGGGTGGCCAGCACCACGGTCCGTCCGCGCGCCGCGGCTTGCAGGTCCTGGAAAAACGCCTCCTCGGCAGCGGCGTCCAGTCCGGCGGTCGGCTCGTCCAGCACGATGACCGCGGCCGGCGACAGCAGCGCGCGCGCCAGACACAGGCGGCGCGCCTGACCCACCGACAGCTGGGAGCCGGTTTCGCCCGCCCAGGTATCCAGCCCCTCGGGCAGGCCCCGCACGAAATCGCCCAGCCGAGCGGCGTCGAGGACGCCCCAGAGCGCGGCGTCGTCCGCCGCCGGATCGCCTATCAGGAGGTTGGTGCGCAACGTGCCCAGGAAGACCGGCGCGTCCTGCGGCAACAGCGCGATACGCCGATGCCAGTCGGCCTGCGCGCAGGCGCGCGCGTCGCAACCGCCGAAGCGCACCTGCCCCGCCTGCGGGTCCTCGAGGCGCAAGAGCAGATGCAGCAACGTCGATTTGCCGGCGCCGCTGGGGCCCACGATGGCCACTCGCTCGCCGGGCGCCACGCGCAGGCTGACATCCTCCAGCACCGCCGGGCCGGTGCCCGGCGTTCTGCCCGGATAGGAAAAACGCACGCCGTCCAGTTCCAGCACACCGCGGCCGGGCAAGGCTTGCGGCGTGTCCGGATCCTGCATGTCGGGCTCGCAGTGCGTCACTTCACGGATGCGCGCCGCCGCCGACATCGCGGAACCCATGCGCGAAGCGCCCCGCATGATCGGGCCCGCCACCTCGAAGATGCCGATAACCGCCAGAAGCAGGCCGACGAGCGCGGGCCCGGCGATCCGGCCCGACGCTAGCGTGTCCAGGCCAAACCACAGCAACGCCAGCACCGATGCCCCGGCCGCGGCCTGCAGGAAAAACTGCCCCCGGGCCGCCACCCATGACTGGCTGCGCCGCGCCGCGGCGCTCGCCTCGCACAAGCGCTCGAAGTGCTCCGCCGTCTGGGCCTGCGCGTGCAAGGCCACCATGTCCGCATGGCCGTCCACGGCGTCCAGCACGGCCGCGCGCAACCCCGCCGCGCTTTCCTGAGCTGCCTCCCCCGGTTTGCGCGCCGCGCGCAACAGCCACAACGGCACCAGCACGCAGGCAGCCAACAGCGCCAGCGCGACCGCCAGCGCGGCGGCGGGCACCCAATATCCCAGCACCGCCGTCAGGATGGCGCCGCCCAGGAGCGCGGTCGCCAGCGGAGCGAGCACGAACAGGAACACGGTATCCAGCGCGTCCACGTCGCCCGTCATTCGGGCTACCAGGTCGCCGTCGCGATAGCGCGCCAGCTGCCTCGGCGTGAGCCGGATCAGCGCCGCGAATACCGCGGCGCGCAGATCCGCCAGCAGGCGCAGCGTGGCGCCGTGCCCGACGACGCGGTCCGCGTAGCGCGACACGATGCGCAGGAACGATAGCCCGCGCACCAGGGCCGAGGGCGCGAACAGGTTGAATGCGCCGCCGGCGCCCGCCAGCGCGGCGCCGGTCAGGAACCAGCCCGACACACCCAGCAGGCCCACACCCGCAGCCACCGTGGCCAGGGCGCAGAACAATGCGAGCAAAAGCCCGCCTTTCCGGCGCGCGTATAGCGGCAGGAGCAGCAACAGGTTCTTCATGCGTCTTCCACCTTTCCGCCGGCCACGCGCAAGATCCGGCCGAGCCGGGCCGCAACGGCGGGCGCGTGGGTCGCCAGCAGCAGGGTCCTGCCCGCGGCGAATTCCAGGATCTCGTCCAACACGCGCTCCTGCGTGGCCTCGTCGAGGTGCGCCGTGGGTTCGTCAAGCAGGATCAGGCCCGGATCGCGCAGGAACAGGCGCGCCAGCGCGACCCGCTGCGCCTGTCCGCCGGACAGGCCGTGCCCGCGGCCGCCCAGCGGCGTGTCCAGCCCTTGCGGCAACGCCGCCGCAAACTCCAGCACACAGGCACGCCGCGCGGCGTCTTGCACCGCCGCGTCGGACGCGCCGGGACAGCCCAGCCTGATGTTGTCGGCGATGGAACCCGCCAGCAGCTGCGGCTTTTGCCCGATCAGGGCGACTCGCCCCCGCAAGGCCGGTTCGCTCCAGTCGGCCAGGAGCCGGCCGTCCAGCCGGATGTCGCCCTGGCACGGTCTCAGGCGCGCGATCGCTTCGATCAGCGTGGATTTTCCGATGCCGCTCGGCCCCATCAGCGCCGCATGCTCGCCGGGCGCCAGCGCAAGCGAGGCGTCCGACAGCACCGGCAGGCCCCGGCCAGGCGCCTGCACGCTCAGGGCGCCGGCCATGAGGGCGGCGCCCTTGCCCCGGTCCGCGCTGGTGGTACGGACGGGCTCGCCCCCGGCCTCGCCGCGCATATCCTCATCCTGCGGCAAGCCATCGAACAGCGCAGCGATCTGCGTGACCGCCGCCAGCGCGGCCGCACGGTCGTGATAGTGCGCGGCGAACTGCCGCAACGGCGCGTAGATTTCCGGCGCCATCAGCAGGCAGAACAGGCCTGCCTGCAAAGTCAGGGGCGTCCAGCGCAGATCGAGGAATCCCAGATAGGTGAGGCCGATATAGACCGCCACCCCGGCCACGCCCAGCGCGGCGAAGAACTCCAGCACGGCCGACGACAGGAAGGCGATGCGCAGGACCGACATCGTGCGCAGCCGCAGGGCGTCGCTGGCCGCCACGACGGACTCGGCTTCGGCCTCGGCCCGGCCATGGAGCTTCAGGGTGGACAGCCCGCGCAGGCGGTCGGCGAAGAACCCCGACAGGCGGGCGAAGGCGCGCAAATGCCGGCGGCTGGCGCCTTGGGCGCCCCACCCCACCAGAGCCATGAACAACGGAATCAACGGCGCGGTGATCAGCAGAACCAGGCCGGCGATCACGTCCACCGGCAACAGCACGACGGAAAAGGCCACGGGCAACAGGGCGGCCGCGGCCATCGCGGGCAGGTACTTGGCGAAGAAGCCGTCCAGCGCCTCGACCTGGTCCACCACCGCGCTGGCCAGTTCGCCGGCGGCCCGGCTCCGGCTCCAGTGCGGTCCCTTGCGCACCAGCCGCCTGAAGAGCGACTGGCGCACGTGGCGCTTGATGCGCTCGGCGGCGCTGGCGCCGGCGCGCTCGCCCGCCCAGCCGATGCAGGCGCGCAGCAGCATGAGCGCGGCGATGCCCAGGATGCCGCCGATCAGCTCTTGCCGGGGCGCCCGCCCGACGATCGCGGCATCCAGCACACTGGCCAGCAGCCAGGCCTGCACGACCAGCAGGACGCCGCTCACCAATGGCGCCGCGCCCGCCAGCAGCAAGGGCAGCCTTGCGGCCCTGGCAAGCGCCATCAGCCACCGCGACTGCTCGCGCGGCGGTTTTTCCAGCGCTGCCGAAGGATCGTGCTCGAGCGCGCTAGCGGCGCCCCTCACTCGTCGTCGCGGCTGGCGCGCGGGTCATGCGTATGCCCTTCGCGCAGCTCGAACCACATCGCGTTGAGGATAGCGAACGCGCACGCCAGGCCCAAGCCGAGTATCCACGAGAAATACCACATGGTGGAGGCTCCTTGTCAGTATGAGTTGGGCGTGCCGCCCACCGATGCTTCAGTGACCTTGCCGCGCATGACGCGGTACACCCATGCGGTGTAAAGCGTCACGATGGGCAGGAAGACGGCCACCGCGATCACCATGATCCACAGCGTCATGTGGCTGGACGAGCCGTCCCAGATGGTCAGCCCGGCCTGCGGCTTCGTCGACGAAGGCATGATGAACGGGAAGAGCGAGAAGCCCACCGTCAGGATCACGCCCGCGATCGACAGCGAGGACGCCAGAAAGGCCAGCACGTTGGCGCGCGCGGTCAGCAGCAATGCCACCAACACCGCGCCTCCCGCGCCCAGCGCGGGCGCGATCCACATCAGCGGCCATTTCGCGTAGTTGGCCATCCATGCGCCATCCTGCACCGACACGGCCTTGAGCATCGGATCCGACGGGCCGGCCATGTCCACCGCGCTGGTGATGACATGGCCGCCGACGCCGCGAGCCACCCAGAAGCCGCCCGCGACGAACAGCAGGGCCGTGAGCAAGGCGCACAGCCGGCCCCAGTTGCGGGCGCGCGACGACACGGGGTCTTCGGTGCGCCAGGCCAGCAACACGGCGCCGTGCATGGCCAGCATCACCACGCTCAGCACGCCCGCCAGCAGCGCGAACGGCATGAAGAGCTGGTAGAAATGCCCCTCGTAGACAGGGCGAAGCGTCACCGGATCGAAGGTGAACGGAACGCCCAGGATGATGTTGCCCATGGCCACGCCGAACACCAGCGAAGCCACCACGCCAGAGAAACAGAGCACGGCGTCCCAGCGGCTGCGCCAGCGCGTGCCTTCCATCTTGCTGCGGTACTTGAAGCCCACGGGCCGCAGGATCAGGGCGACCAGGACCAGCATCATCGCCAGGTAGAACCCGGAGAACGATGCGGCGTACAGCAGAGGCCACGCGGCGAAGATGGCGCCGCCCGCCGTAATGAGCCAGACCTGGTTGCCTTCCCAGACCGGCCCCACCACGTTGATCACCACCCGACGCTCCACGTCGGTCTTGGCGACCACCGGCAGCAGCGCCGCCACCCCCAGGTCGAAGCCGTCCATGACGGCGAAGCCGATGAGCAGCGCGCCCAGCAGCACCCACCACACCACGCGCAGCGTGCCGTAGTCGAAAGGAATGAGCGTTTCCATCGCGATCTCCTCCTCAGGCGCGCACGGCGGCGCGGACAGGATCGGCCGCGGCGGTGCCAGGCGCCGGCCCATCGGATTTCGGCCCCGCCTTCACGGCATGCAGCATCACCTTCACGCCGATGATCAGCAGCACCGTGTACAGCACCAGGAAAATCGTCAGACTGATGGCCAGGTCCATGATGGTCAGGCCCGAAGCCGCGTAATAGGTCGGCAGCACGCCTTCGATCACCCAGGGCTGGCGGCCGTACTCGGCCACGAACCAGCCGCTTTCGATGGCCACCCAGGGCAGCGGCAGGCTCCACAGCGCCACCTTGAGCAGGCCGCGGCGGCTGTCCAGGCGGCCGCGCGAGGCCAGCCAGAAGGCCACGCCGAAGAACAGGATCAGGTACATGCCCACCGCCACCATGATGCGGAACGCCCAGAACAGCGGCGCCACGTTCGGCACGGTGTCCACCGCCGCCTTCTTGATGTCGGCTTCGGTGACCTTGCTCATGTCGGGCTGGTAGCGCTTGACCAGCAACGCGTAGCCCAGGTCGGGCCAGGTCCGGTCGAAGACCATGCGCGCATCCACGTCCTTGGGATTGGCGCGGATCTTCTGCAGGGCGTCATACGCCACCATGCCGTCGCGGATGCGGTTCTCGGCGCGCAGGATCAGGTCGTCGATGCCCAGCAGCGGCGTCGTCAGCGACCGCGTTCCGATGATGCCCATGACGTAGGGGATCTCGATCGCGAAGTCGTTCTTGCGCTCTTCCTGGTTGGGAATGGCGATCAGGTTGAACGACGCGGGCGCGGGCTCGGTGTGCCACATGGACTCCATGGCCGCGATCTTCATCTTCTGGTGTTCGGTGGTGAGGTAGCCGCTTTCGTCGCCCAGCACCACGACGGACAGCGCCGAGGCCAGGCCGAAGCTGGCCGCGACCGCCATCGAACGCTTGGCCAGGTCGATGTGGCGGCCCTTCAGCAGATACCAGGCGCTGATCGACATGACGAACATGGCGCCGGCGACGTAGCCCGCGCTGACCGTGTGCACGAACTTGGCCTGGGCCACCGGGTTGAAGATCACCGCGGCGAAGTCGGTCATCTCCATGCGCATGGTGTCGGGATTGAAGATCGAGCCCACCGGATTCTGCATCCAGCCATTGGCGATCAGGATCCACAGCGCCGAGAAGTTGGTGCCGAACGCCACCAGCCAGGTCACGACCAGGTGGCTGACCTTGGACATGCGGTTCCAGCCGAAGAAGAACAGGCCGACGAAGGTGGCTTCCAGGAAGAAAGCCATCAGCCCTTCCAGCGCCAGCGGCGCGCCGAAGATGTCGCCGACGTAGTGACTGTAGTAGGACCAGTTCATGCCGAACTGGAATTCCATGACCACGCCCGTGGCCACGCCCAGCGCGAAGTTGATGCCGAACAGCGTGCCCCAGAACATGGTCATCTTTTTCCAGATGGGGCGGCCGGTCATGACATACACGCTCTCCATGATGGCCAGGATGAACGACAGGCCGAGCGTGAGGGGGACGAACAGGAAGTGATAAAGCGCGGTCGCGGCAAACTGAAATCGCGACAGGTTGACGACGTCGAGATCAATCATTGGGGCGCTCCCAGGCAGTCGAGGTGCCGCGGCAACCGGCATGGTTCCCAGGCCGACTCTCGCGCCATGTTACGGGCGTTGGATACAACTTCATAGAGGTTTCCTGAAAAAACGGGGCGGATCAAGGTCAGGCCTTGCCCCGCAATTTGCCGGCGAAGCCCAGCACCTTCTGCACTTTCGAACCAAGTTTCATCAGGTTCTGCAGGGTTTCGGGCGGCAGTCGTTGAACCTCATCGAACCATCCGGTGGACAGTTCGATGAGCTCCAGCATTTCGTTCATGCGCTGTTGCGCGTAGGCCTCATCGGGCCCCGACGGGGGTTCCAGCAGGGTGTCCCGCAGCAGGGAGAGCGTGGGGTCGATTTCGCGCTTGCGCTTTTCTTCCATCAGGATGCGGAAGATCTCCCATACGTCCTTGGGTGTTTCGAAGTAGTCGCGGCGGTCGCCGACCTGGTGGATCAGCTTGACCAGGCGCCAGGATTGCAGCTCCTTCAGCCCGAGGCTGACGTTGGAACGCGAGAAACCGAGCGTCTCGGAGATGTCGTCGGCGTTCAGGGGCTTGGACGAGAGGAACAGCAGGGCGTAGATCTGGCCGACAGTGCGGTTCACGCCCCAGCGGCTGCCCATTTCCCCGAAATGCAGGATGAAGCGTTCGTTTTGAGGGGTGAGAGCCATGGTCGATCCGCGCCAGCAAGGTCCAGCGGCGCGGCCAGATAAATCTAGTTACGCTGCTTTCAGAAATTTCTGAAATTATCGAACAAACAATGAGAAAGCGCAAACCACACTGGCGGCAGGGGCACGCCCGCAAGCAAGGCGCAGATCGGCGGGCGCGCCCGCCTCCGGATGGCCGCGGACGAGCGCCGGCGGGCCGCCCGCCGGGTGGCGGAGGGCCCGCTGAGGGCAATGGAATGGGGCTGGAGGCCGGGTCAGCCGGCCTTGACGGACACGGCGGCGGAAACGCGCTTGGCCTTGGCGCGCGCGGCCGCAACATCCTCGGCCACGGCCAGGCCCACGCCCATCCGGCGCTTGACGAAGGATTCGGGCTTGCCGAAGAGACGGACATCCGTGCCGGGCTCGGCCAGCGCTTCGGCCACGTTGTGGAACGAGACCGCCGCGGCCTCGACGCCGCCGTAGATGACGCTGCTGGCGCCGGGCTGGCGCAGGCTGGTGTCCACCGGCAGCCCCAGCAGGGCCCGGGCGTGGAGTTCGAACTCGTTCTGGACCTGGGTGATCATGGTGACCATGCCCGTGTCATGCGGGCGCGGGCTGACTTCCGAGAACCAGACCTGATCGCCGGCCACGAAAAGCTCCACGCCGAAGATGCCCAGTCCGCCGAGGTTGGACGTGACGGCCAGCGCGATTTCCCGGGAACGCTCCAGGGCGGCGGGCGACATGGGGTGCGGCTGCCAGCTTTCGACGTAGTCGCCGTCGAGCTGCTTGTGGCCGATGGGCTCGCAGTAGCGGGTGTGGATCTCGCCGTCGGCGCCGCGAGCGCGCACGGTGAGCAGGGTGATTTCGTAGTCGAAGCGGATGAAACCCTCGACGATGACGCGGCCGGCGCCCACCCGGCCGCCTTCCTGGGCGTAGCGCCAGGCGGAGGCGACGTCGTCCTCGGTCTTGATCAGGGACTGGCCCTTGCCCGACGAGGACATGACCGGCTTGATGACGCAGGGATAGCCGATGCCGCCGTCGATGGCCTGGCGCAGCGCGTCTTCCGTGTCGACGAAGCAATAGGGCGATGTGGGCAGCCCCAGGGTTTCCGCCGCCAGGCGGCGGATGCCCTCGCGGTTCATGGTCAGCTGGGCGGCGCGAGCCGTCGGCGTGACCCGCGCCACGCCGGCCTCTTCCAGTTCCACCAGCAAATTGGTGGCAATGGCTTCGATTTCGGGGACAATAACGTGCGGCCGCTCCTGGTCGATGACCTTGCGCAGGGCCTCCGGGTCCGTCATCGAGACCACATGCGCCCGGTGAGCCACCTGGTGGCCCGGGGCGTCGGCGTACCGATCCACCGCAATGACTTCCACGCCCAGCCGCTGCAGGGCGATGATGACCTCTTTGCCCAGCTCGCCCGAACCAAGCAGCATGACTCGGGTGGCCAGGGGAGACAAGGGCGTGCCAAGGACGGGGCTGGGAATGCTGGACATGGAACGAACCTGGAAAGAGAGTTTGAAATCCGTTGAAAAGAGCCGCCAGAATGCCATACCCCCCTGCCCGGGGCAAACCCGCATACTGATATTAAAATCCGTGCATGACTGACCATCCCACAACATCGTCCGAGACCGCGCTGGCCTCTGCGCGCAGAACGCTGCAAATCGAAAGCCAGGGCCTGCTGGACCTGTCGGCTCGGCTGGACGACAGCTTCACGCACGCCGTCGCCATGCTGCTGGCCTGCCGTGGCCGCGTGGTCGTCAGCGGCATCGGCAAGACCGGCCACATCGCGCGCAAGATCGCCGCGACGCTGGCCTCCACGGGCACGCCCGCCTTCTTCCTGCACGCGGCCGAAGCCGTCCACGGCGACCTGGGCATGATCACCCGGGACGACGTGATCATCGCCATTTCCTATTCCGGCTCCGGCCAGGAACTGCTGACCATCCTGCCCGTCGCCCGCCGGATGGGCGCGCGGGTGATCGCCATCACGGGCAATCCCCAGTCCGAACTGGCCTCGCTGGCCGACGTCCACCTGGACGGCAGCGTCGCCCAGGAAGCCTGCCCGCTGAATCTTGCGCCCACGGCCAGCACCACCACGGCCCTGGCCCTGGGGGACGCGCTGGCGGTCGCCTGCCTGGAGGCGCGGGGGTTCGGTCCGCAGGATTTCGCCCGCTCGCACCCGGGCGGCGCGCTGGGCCGCCGCCTGCTGACCCACGTGCGCGACGTGATGCGCCAGGGCGACGCCCTGCCCATCGTCATGGCCGGCACGCCGGTGTCGCAGGCGCTGGAGGTCATGTCCGCCAAGGGCATGGGCATGACCGTCGTGACCGACGCGCAGCACCGCCCGCAGGGCATTTTCACCGACGGCGACCTGCGCCGCCTGATCGCCCGGCACGGCGACATCCGCAGCCTGACCGTGGAGGCGGGCATGACGCGCTCGCCTCGCAGCATCAATGCCGACGCGCTGGCGGTCGAGGCCGCCCAGCAAATGGACGAACAACGGCTCAACCACATGCTGGTGCTGGACAACGATGGCGCCCTGCTCGGCGCCCTGCACATGCATGATCTGATGGCCGCCAAAGTGGTATGACTATGACTCTTCCTGCTTCCGTGACTCACCCGGCCGACGCGCTGGTCCTCGCCCGCGTCCCCGCCACCGTGCGCGAACGCGCCGCCACCGTGCGCCTGATGGTGTTCGACGTGGACGGCGTGCTGACCGACGGCAGCCTCTACTATGGCGAAGGCGGCGAACTGCAGAAGCGCTTCAACGCGCTGGACGGCCACGGGCTGCGCCTGCTGATGGAAGGCGGCCTGAAGGTCGCGCTGATGACCGGCCGGTCCGGGCCCATCGTGGCGCGCCGCGCCGCCGAACTGGGCATCGCCGAGGTCGTTCAGGGCGTGCGCGACAAGGGCGGCGCCCTGAACGAACTTGCGCAGCGTTCCGGTGTCCAACTGAACCAGACCGGCTACATGGGCGATGACATCATCGACCTGCCGGCCATGCAGCGCGCGGGCTTCGCCGCCAGCGTGCCGAATGCGCCCGCCTACGTCAGCCAGGCGGCCCACTGGATATCCTCGCAGCCGGGGGGCAGCGGCGCCGTGCGCGAATGCTGCGACCTGCTGCTGGCGGCCCAGGGGCGCCTCGGCGCGTTCCTGGCGGCCCCGGGCCTGCTGGGCCCGGGCGCGATCCAATAACCGCCGCGACAACCAACACGCCCTTGCGGCGAACCCGATGAAAGAACGCTTTCCCTCTCTGATCGCGCTGTTCCTGCTGCTGGTGCTGGTCACCAGCTCCTGGTGGGCGGCCGACTATGCGCAGCGGGCCATCCAGGTGGACCCGCCGCGCCGCATCACCCACGAGATGGACGCATGGTCCCGCGATTTCGTCATGCTGCGCACCGACCCCGGCGGCCGGCCCATCAACCGGCTGGAAGGCCAGTACGCGGAGCATTTCCCGGACGATGACTCGTATCACATCACCGAACCGCGCGCGGTCGGCCAGCGCGAGACCAACCCCATCACGGTGGCCGTCTCGAAGACGGCCGTGATGGAGCAAGGCGGCAAGCGCATCGTCATGAATGGCGACGCGCACGTGCACCGCCAGCCCGACGCCAACAACGACATGCTCGACGTGCGCAGCCAGCAGCTGATCATCCTGCCCGACGAGGACGTGGTCTATACCGACCTGCCCGCCGAGGTGCTCAAGGGCCGTTCGCGCATGAACGGCAAGGGCATGCACTACAACAACAAGACGCGCCAACTGCAGGTTTCGGCATCGACCGATGTGGAAATTGCCGGTTCCGAAGGCAAGCAGCAACGTCGGACCGAAATTCCCGCCAACAACACTGACCAGAAGAAACCATGACCGACCTCCGGATTCTCCTTGCCCCGACGACCCGTCTGATCGGCGCCGTCCTGCTGACGGCCTCGGCGCTCGCGCCCGCCTTCGCCGCGGATCCGGCGTCCAAGTCGGCCGCCCCGGCCGAAGAGCCCAGCACGCTGATCCTGTCGGATACGCTGCACTACGACGACGTGAAGAAGCAAAGCGTCTTCACGGGCAACGTCAACCTGACCCGCGGCCTCATGACCCTGACGTCGGACACCCTGCAGATGAACGAGGACCCGCAGGGCAACCAGTTCGGCACCGCCACGGCCAACAAGGGCAAGGTCGTGACGATCCGCCAGGAACGTCCCGAGACCTTCGAGCTCATCGAAGGCAAGGGCCTGCGCGCCGAATACGACGGCTCGAAAAGCACCTTCGACCTCATCGGGCAGGCCGTCGTGATCCGCTACGTCTGTGGGAAACCGTTCGATACGATACGTGGCGAACGGGTGCGCTACAACGAAAAGACCGGCACGTACGAAGCCCAGGGCGGGCCCAACTCGTCGGCGGCGGGCGGACGGGTCCGCTCGGTGGCGGAGCCGCGCGCCAAGACCGACGCCGCCATCGCCGAATGCCGCAAGCAGCAAGCCGCCAAGAAAGGGCGCTGAAGCGCCTCCCATGCAACACCACTCGCAGCCACGATGAACCAACCCTCAGTGCAGACTCCCGTGACCTCCGCCCCTTCGGGCGTCAAGCAGGGCAGCCTGCGCGCAACCGGCTTGCGCAAGACCTATAACGGCCGCACCGTGGTGCAGGACGTGTCCCTATCCGTGGTCAGCGGCGAAGTCGTCGGCCTGCTCGGCCCGAACGGCGCGGGCAAGACCACCAGCTTCTACATGATCGTGGGCCTGGTGCCCGCGGACGCCGGCCGCATCGAGATCGACGGCGCCGCCATCACCGCGATGCCCATCCACAAGCGAGCGCGGATGGGGCTGTCGTACCTGCCGCAGGATGCTTCCGTGTTCCGCCGCCTGACCGTGGAGCAGAACATCCGCGCCGTGCTGGAACTGCAAATAGGGCCGGATGGACGCCCGCTCTCCACGGCCAAGATCAACGAACAGATGGAAGCCCTGCTGGAAGAGCTCCAGATCGGCCACATCCGCAGCAACGCGGCCATTTCGCTGTCGGGCGGCGAACGCCGCCGCGTCGAAATCGCGCGGGCGCTGGCCACCAGCCCGCGCTTCATCCTCCTGGACGAGCCCTTCGCCGGCGTGGACCCCATCGCCGTCATCGAGATCCAGCGCATCGTGCGTTTCCTGAAGGGCCGGGGCATCGGCGTGCTGATCACCGACCACAACGTCCGCGAAACGCTGGGCATCTGCGACCGCGCCTACATCATCAGCGAAGGCAAGGTCCTGACCGACGGCCACCCCGACGAAATCGTGGGCGATCCCGCCGTGCGCCGCGTCTACCTGGGAGAGCACTTCCGCATGTAACGGGCGGCTCCGGGAAGACCCCTATGGGCCCCGTGGACTCAGCCATAAAAATGCCATGTTCTTGCGTTAGGTCAGCTTGTTTTATCGGCCCGAGTCTATACACTAGTACTAAACGAACCCTCTCGATCAAGGAGAACGCCTAACGAACCAGCCGCGCTCTTTTGCGCACCCTTTTTCCTCTTTTAGAAGGAGAGCACACTATGAACCTGAGCATCTGCGGTCGTCACCTCGACGTCACCCCGGCCATCCGGGAATATGTCATGAACAAACTGGCGCGAGTGCTGCGGCATTTCGATCACGTCATCGATACCCAGGTCATGCTCTCGGTAGAGCCCCTGCGGCATAGAGCCGAAATCACCATGCGTCTGAGCGGTAAGGACATTCATTGTGAAGCTACCGATGAAAATCTCTATGCAGCCATAGATCTTCTTGCTGACAAGGTCGACCGTCAGGTCATCAAGCACAAGGACAAGGTACGAAGTCACACAGCGGAGTCCGTGAAGCGGCAAGCGGCGAATCTTTCGTCACCCCAGCAATAACGCGCCTCACGATAGCTCGCCTGCGAGACTAACGAAACAGCGATTCTAGAATCCTGCCTCAGTCCCGGTGTCCCGCTAGACCACGAGTCCAGCCGGGGCATCGGCAAACTTCCCTCCCCCCTCACTGTCCCCCATTCCCGGCCCCGCCCGGCGATCCTGTTTTCCCCAATTCCCGACGTTTCCCGGCCCGCAAGACTGCGCAGGGCGCAAGAATGCCCACAATCCGCCGCTATCGGTCTATGCTGTCGCTCTTGCCGCCCCGCCGCGCGCCCACGCAGAGGACGCGCCGCAGAGGCCGATTATTGCACTGCGTCATATAACCATATAATGATCCGATGAATCATTTGTCGCGCATCCTACCCGCCGGCAACGTCGTGCTCGATATGCTCGCAACGAGCAAGAAACGTGCGTTCGAGCAGGCCGGCCTTCTCTTCGAAAACAACCATGGCTTGGCTCGGGCGCTCGTGTTCGACAGCCTGTTTGCCAGGGAACGCCTGGGCTCCACGGCCTTGGGGCAGGGAGTGGCCGTCCCGCACGGCCGCGTGAAGGGCCTGGAGCAGGCGCTGGCGGCCTTCATCCGCCTCGCCCAGCCCATCGCCTTCGATGCGCCCGATGGACAGCCGGTCTCGATGCTGCTCTGTCTGCTGGTGCCCGAAGCGGCCACCCAGCAGCACCTGGACATCCTGGCCGAGCTGGCCCAACTCATGTCCAACAAGGCATTGCGCGAGGCCCTGGCCACGGAAACCGATCCGGCCATCGTCCACAAGATGCTCACGACCGGCCAACTCTGATTCTTCCCGCGGAAACGCTGCCATGCTTACGGTGCAGGAACTCGTCGACGACAACGCCGACAAAATCCCCTTTAACTGGATTTCAGGCCAGGGCGCAGCGGACCGCGCAATTCCCGACGACGGCATGTCGGCCGCGGACCTCGTCGGCCACTTGAACCTCATCCACCCATCGCGGATCCAGGTGTTCGGCCAGGAAGAGCTGGCGTACTACACGCGCTTCGACCTGCGCCGCCGCATGCACCACATGGACGAGCTGCTGATCGGCGGCGTCCCGGCCATTCTGCTGGCCGATGGGCTGACGCCGCCCCAGGACCTGGTCGACCAATGCGAGCAGCACCAGGTGCCGCTGCTGTCCACTCCCGTGGCGGCCGCACAGCTCATCGACCTGCTGCGCATCTACCTGGGCAAGAAGCTCGCGCCCACCACCACCGTGCACGGCGTATTCCTGGACGTGCTCGGCCTGGGGGTGCTCATCACCGGCGAATCCGGCCTGGGCAAGAGCGAACTGGCGCTGGAGCTGATTTCGCGCGGGCACGGCCTGGTGGCCGACGACGCCGTGGAGTTCTCGCGCACCGCCCCCAACATGATCGAGGGCCACTGCCCGCAATTGCTGCAGAACCTGCTGGAAGTGCGCGGCCTGGGCCTGCTCGATATCCGCACCATCTTCGGCGAGACCTCCGTGCGCCGGAAGATGCGCCTGAAGCTCATCGTGCACCTGGTGCGCGCCACCGCGCAGGACAAGTTCGAGCGGCTGCCCCTGCAGGACATCACCCAGGACATGCTGGGCCTGCCGGTGCGCAAGGTCATGCTGCAGGTTGCGGCAGGCCGCAATCTGGCGGTGCTGGTGGAGGCCGCCGTGCGCAACACGATCCTGAAACTGCGCGGCATCGACACGCTGGGCGAATTCATGGAGCGCCAGGCGATGGCGATCCTGCAAAGCAGCAAGTAAGCGCGTGCCGCCCGGCGATGCCGTGAGCCTCTACGAAACGCTGGCGGCCGAGATCGCCAAATCGATACGCGACGGCGTGCTGCGCGCGGGCGACAAGCTCCCTTCCGTGCGCGACGCCTGCGCGGCGCGGCGGGTCAGCCCTTCCACGGTTTTCCAGGCCTATTACCTGTTGGAGGCGCGCGGCCTGATCCGGGCGCAGCCGCGCTCCGGCTATTACGTCAACGCGCCCGCGGCCTCGCTGCCGCCCGAACCCGGCGCGTCGCGCCCGGACGGCGAATCGACGGAGCTCGCGATCAGCGAGCGCATCTTCGACATCCTCGGCTCCGTGCGCAACCGCGACGTCACGCCGCTGGGTTCGGCCTTTCCTTCGCCGCTGCTGTTCCCGCTGCCGCGGCTGGCCCAGGCGATGGCCGCGCACCTGAAGCGGCAGGATCCGCTAGACACGGTGGAAGACCTGGCTCCCGGCAACCCCGGCCTGCGCCGCCAGATCGCGCTGCGCTACCTGATCGGCGGCATCAACGTGCCTGCCAGCGACATCGTCGTCACCAACGGCGCGCTCGAAGCGCTCAATCTTTGCCTGCAGGCGGTCACCCAGCCCGGCGACACGGTCATGGTCGAAGCGCCCACCTTCTACGGCGCCCTCCAGGCGCTTGAACGGCAGGGATTGAAGGCGCTGGAAGTGCCTACCCATCCGCGCACCGGCATCGACCTGGACGCAATGGAGGCCGCGATCCGGCGCCACGCGCCCAAGGCCTGCTGGCTGATGACGCAGTTCCAGAACCCGCTGGGCAGCCTGATGCCGGACGCCGGCAAACGGCAGCTGGTGGAGACGCTGGCCCGCCATGGCATTCCCCTGATCGAAGACGATGTGTACGGCGAGCTGTACTTCGGATCGACGCGGCCCGTGCCCGCCAAGGCCTACGACACGCAGGGGCTGGTGCTGCATTGCTCGTCGTTCTCGAAATGCCTGGCGCCGGGCTATCGCATCGGCTGGGCCTGCGCCGGCCGCTATGCCCAGCGCGTGCAACGCCTCAAGCTGTCTTCGACGCTATCGGCGTCCGGCCCCGCCCAGGGCGCCATCGCCGAATACCTGGAACAGGGCGGCTATGACCGCCACCTGCGCCGGCTGCGCGAAACGCTGCAGGCGCGGCAAGCGCGCATGGCCGACGCGATCGCCCAGGAATTCCCCGCGGGCACGCGCGTTACCCGCCCGCAAGGCGGCTTCTTCCTGTGGCTGGAACTGCCCGCGCGGGTGGACGCGCTGGCCTTGCACCGGCAGGCGCTGGAGCGCGGCATCAGCGTGGCGCCCGGCCCCATCTTTTCGGCCAGCGGCCAATTCGGCAGCGCGCTGCGCCTGAACTACGGCCATCCCTGGGACGCCGGCGCCCAGGACGCGATCCGCGTGCTGGGCGAGCTGGCGCGCCTGGCCTGCCGCCGGACCTGACTAGTTCCGCGTCGACGCGGCCCGCGCGCGCTTGACCTCCAGGGGCGTCACGCCGCCGGCTTCGTTGCCCCAGCTATTGCGGATGTAGGACACCAGCATGGCGATATCGCCATCGTTGAGCAGCTGGCCGAACGGCGGCATGCCGTGGGGCCGGGGATTCGCGGCCGTGGCGGGCGCGTAGCCGCCGTCGAGCACCATGCGGATGGCATTGACCGGCGATGGCGCCGTCACGGTGGGATTGCCGGCCAGCGCGGGCCAGGCCGTGCCGCTGCCCTCGCCCGCGGGCTGGTGGCATTGCGCGCATTGCTGGCGGTAGATCTTTCCGCCCAGCTCCATCGCCGCGGCCGAGACCGGCGCCGAAGGCGGATCCGCCGTGGGCACGGCAGGCAAGGACTTGAGATAGACGCCGATGGCCAGCGCATCGTCGTCGCTCAGGTGCTGCGAGCTGCCCAGGACCACTTCGGCCATCGGGCCGCTGGCGCTGGAATGCCTGGACATGCCCGTCTTGAGCAGCGCGGCGATGTCCTCGGCCGACCATCGCCCCAGCCCGGTCTGCATATCGTTGGTGAGCGGCGGCGCGTACCAGTCCAGCGCCGGGATCTCGCCGCCGGCCAGGGGTTGGTCCGAACGCAGCGCGCCGAGGCGGTTGCGTGGCGTGTGGCAGGCGGCGCAATGCCCCAGCCCTTCGACCAGATAGCGGCCGCGGTTCCATTGCGCCGACTGCCCCGCGTCGGCCTCCAGCACGCCCGGCTTGAAATACAGCGCCCGCCAGGCGGCCAGCAGCGCGCGCTGGTCGTACGGGGATTCGAGCTCCGGCGGCCGGCTGGGCTGGCTGACCGGCGGCATGCTGCGCAGGTAGGCGAACAGCGCGTCGGAATCCGCGCGGGTGACGCGCGTGTATTCCGTGTATGGGAAGGCGGGATAGAGCAGCGTGCCGTCCCGCGACTTGCCGTTGTGCAGCGCCTGCCAGAAGTCATCGGCCGTCCATGCGCCGATGCCGGTCTTTTCGTCCGGCGTGATGTTCGGGCCGTACACCGTGCCGAACGGCGTCGGGATGGGCGTGCCTCCGGCCAGCGCCTTGCCGCCCCGGCTCGTGTGGCAGGCCATGCAATTGCCCGCCGACGCGAGATAGCGTCCGCGCTCGATCAGGGTCGAGGCATCGGCGGCCGCCGCGGCCGGGCCGGTGCTGGAATCGTCGCGCGTGCCCGCCCAATAAAGGCCGCCCGCCCCCGCGACAATCGCCAGCAGCAGGACCAACAGGACTTTCTTCATGAGTTTCATCCGCTCGCCCGCCTACCGTTGTGCCTGGCTGCCGCATTCCGCGGGCAGGCGCAGCGAACCTGCCGGTTCGGGCGCATAGGGTTCGACGACGGGCCGCGACGACAGCCATGCCGCCAGCGCGCCGATGTCGGCGGGGGTGAGCTTGTTGGAGATATCGGCCATGCAATCCGGCTCCGCCGCCCGGCGCAGCCCGGTCTTCCAGCTGCCGATCTGCGAACCGATGTAGTCGCGCGGCAGGCCGAGCAGGCCGGGGATCGCGGGCAGCAGGCCGCCCAGGGCGGCGCCGTGACAGGACGCACAGGCGGGCAGGCCGCGCGCCGCGTCGCCGTCCAGCGCGAGCCTGCGGCCGGCTTCCAGCGTGGCGGCGGACACCTCGGCGCGAGCCGGCGCTGGATACGGCACATGCTGCTCGGAGAAATACGCCGCCATTTCGCGCAGGTAGTCGTCCGGCAGGCCGGCCAGCAGATGGCTCATGGGGCGGTACTGGCGCCGGTCATCGCGAAAATTGAGCAGTTGGTGGTACAGGTATTCCTGGGGCTTGCCGGCCAGGCGCGGATAGTAGCCGTCGGTGCCCGCCCGGCCCTGCGCGCCATGGCAGGCCGTACAGGCCGCCACGCGGGCGGCCATGGTGTCGGGGCGCAAGGGCGCCGGAGAGGCGTCCTGGGCCTGAGCGGGCCTTGCGGAAAAAACGACGGCGGCGGCGGCCACGAGCGCGGAGATTGCCCAAAACCGAGGCAGTGAAACACTACGAAAGGAAATGAGGGCTAACATCTAGGTCGAATTCCAATCCCCCGAAGCGCATGACGGCGGGGCGCGTATGTGAATCTGTCGAGTACCCGGCGCCAAGCTTACGCCAGGGCGGCCGGAAAGGTACAGGCGCAGATTCGGAGTTTACGGCCATATCAGATGCCATCCCGCCGGCATCGTCCTGGAAAAGCGTGCCACAATCATGTCCATGTTGAAAGTCGTCCTAGTCACCGGCATCTCTGGCTCCGGCAAGTCCGTCGCCCTGCGCATGCTCGAGGATGCCAGCTATACCTGCGTCGACAATCTGCCCGTAAGGTTCCTGACCGAATTCATCGCCAACGTCCGGGACGAAGGCCTGGAGCGGGTCGCCGTCGCCATCGATGTCCGCTCGCCCGGCGAGCTCGCCGAACTGCCCGACGTGGTCACCGCGCTGCGCGCCATGGGCACGAGCCTGCGCGTGGTCTTCCTCGACGCCAGCACCGCGACGCTGGTGCAGCGCTACTCCGAATCCCGGCGCCGCCACCCGCTGACCGATCGCCTGCAGCGCGGCGGCACCGCCCCCTCCCTGGTCGACTGCATCGCGCTGGAGCGCGAACTGCTGGCTCCGCTGCGCGAACAGGAACACGTCATCGATACCTCGGACCTGACGCCGGGGCAGTTACGCGCCTGGATCCGTGACCTGATCCAGGCGGACCGCGCGCCGCTGGTCCTGACGTTCGAATCCTTCGCCTACAAGCGCGGCGTGCCCCGTGACGCCGACCTGGTGTTCGACGTGCGCTGCCTGCCCAACCCCTACTACGACCGCAACCTGCGCCCCCTGACCGGGCGCGACGAGCCCGTGGCCGCCTGGCTGGCGGGGTTCGAACAGGTGGGCCTGATGATCGACGACATCGCCGGCTTCCTGAACCGCTGGCTGCCGCGCTACACGCAAGACACCCGCAACTACCTGACCGTCGCCATCGGCTGTACCGGCGGCCAGCACCGTTCCGTGTACGTGGTCGAACAGCTGGCGCTGCGCTTCGCCGACCACGACCCGCTGCTGGTGCGCCACCGCAACCAACTTCCCGACGAATCCGCATGACGCTGTCCCGCCCGCTCCGCCTGATCCTGATGTTGTCGCTGGCCATCGCCGTGGCCGGCTGTTCGTCCACCGGCGGGCGCAAGAAGGGCGGCTACTACAAGGATGACGGACCGGACGCGAATCCGCCGTCCAATCTGGACCAGGTGCCCGACGCGGTGCCCCGGATCGAACCGTACGCCAGCGGCGCGAACCGTCCGTACGTCGTGTTCGGCCAGCGCTACGTGCCCGACACCAGCGGCCAGCCCTACAAGAAACGCGGCATCGCCTCCTGGTACGGCAAGAAGTTCCACGGCAACTCCACGTCCATCGGCGAGTCCTACGACATGTACGCCATGACGGCCGCCCACACGACGCTTCCGCTGCCCAGCTACGCCCGCGTCACCAGCCTGGTCAACGGCAAGACGGTCGTGGTGCGGGTGAACGACCGCGGCCCCTTCCACAGCGACCGCATCATGGACCTGTCCTATGTCGCGGCGCACAAGCTCGGCATCATCGGGCCGGGCAGCGGCCAGGTGATCGTGGAAGCCATTCCTCCCGACGAAATACGGCGCCTGGCCTCGCAAGGCGCGCCCGCCGCCGCTTCGCCGGAGCCGGAGTCGGCCACCGGCTCCAAGCCGGTGCCCGCGCCCGTGGCCGCCGCCCCCGTCGCGCTCACGGCGGAACCCCTGCCGGCGCCCGCGCCCGGCTCCGCCCCGGTGCGCCAGCCGGCGGCGGGCGGTCTCGGCAGCGTCTATCTGCAAGTGGGCGCGTTCAGTCAACCGGCCAATGCGCAATCGCTGGTCAGCCGGATCAATACCCAGCTGGGCGCCGACGGCGCGCCGCCCGCCTCGATGGAACAGTCCAACAATCTCTACCGGGTCAGGATCGGCCCCTACCCCGACCGCCAAAGCGCGCTGAACGCCGTGCAGCTGGTGTCGGACCGCATCGGCATCCTGCCCAGCATCGCCGCGCAATAAACGAATCCCCTGGCTACCAGGGCAGCTCCGCCTGGCCGTCGCAGACGCGGCGCGCCCGCGCATTGCGGCTCCGGTACAGATTGCCTTCGTGGGCCAGCAGCGCCTGCTTGCGCGGCAATCCGCCGCCGAAGCCGGTCAAGGAAGTGTCGGCGCCGATCACGCGGTGGCACGGAATGATGATGCTGATCGGGTTGCGTCCCACCGCCCCGCCGACCGCCTGCGCCCCCTTGGGCCGGCCCACCGTGCGGGCCAGGTCGCCATAACTGGCCAGCACCCCGAAGTCCAGGTCGCACAGGGCATGCCATACCTGGTGCTGGAAAGTCGTGCCGACGGGATCCAGCGGCACGTCGAACGCGCGGCGCTGGCCGGCGAACCATTCGTCCAGCTCGCGGCGCGCCTGCTCCAGGATGGGATCGGATTCGCTAAGGATCCAGCCTTCGGCCGAGGGCAGCAGGGCCTGGTCCGTGAACCAGGCGCCCCGCAGGCCTTTGGGGCTTGCGACCAGGCGCATGTCTCCCAACGGCGTGGGCATGTCGCGGTAGGTGAGCCGCTCGTTGGGATCGGCGGGCTTGTTGGACACGACTGTCGCGTAGGCCATGATTACTCCGCCGCCTTCTTGCGGGCCAGCGCCCGGTTGTACAGCACGTCCCGCGGCAGGCCCGAGACCTTGGCCGCGACGCGGGCCGCATCGCGCAACGACAGCGACTCCAGCAAGGCGTCCAGCAGCGCGTCGGTGCGAGGATCGGCGTCGTCCTGCGCCGGCTCGTTCTCCCGGGCATGCGCGATCAGCACGAATTCGCCCTGCTCGCGATGGGCGTCCGCCGCCAGCCAGGCCGCGCCCTCTCCCATCGGGAAGGTGGCGATCTCCTCGAAGCGCTTCGTGAGTTCGCGCGCCACGGTCAGGCGGCGGTCCGGCCCGCAGACTTCCAGCAGGTCGGCCAGGGTGGCCGCGAGCCGATGCGGCGATTCGAACATCACCACCGGCGCGGGCAAGGCGCACCAGGTGCGCAGCCAACGCTGGCGCGCCGCGGCCTTGGGCGGCGCGAAACCCGCGAACGCATAGGCCGGGTTTTCGTCCGTGGTGACGCCGCTGCCCATCAGCGCGGCGATCACGGCGCTGGGACCGGGCACCGGCACCACCTTGAAGCCGGCTTCGCGCACGGCGCGCACGATACGCGCGCCCGGATCGCTGACGGCGGGCGCGCCCGCATCGGACACCAGGGCCACGCGCTGGCCCTGTTCCAGCCGTTCGCATATGGCCTGGGCCGCCGCGGCCTCGTTGTGGCGGTGAGCGGCCATGAGCGGCGTGCCCACGCCCCAGGCATCCAGCAGCGTGCGGCTTGCCCGCGTGTCCTCGGCAGCGATGACGTCCGCCCGCTGCAGGGCATGCCAGGCGCGCAGCCCCAAATCGCCCAGATTGCCGATCGGCGTGGCCACGACATACAGCGTCGCGGCGGGCCAATGCTGCTCCGCCACGCGTTCGGCAACGCGTGACCAGGCATCTCCGGCTAGCGGGGGTGAGACATTTTGATTCATTGCGGCCTACTGACACGGAAAACCATGTCAGTGTAGCCGCCATTGCACGCTGCCTCTGGAGCCCCCGTGACGGATGAGACCTTGCGCCTGGCCTGCGAACTGGCCCTGGCCGCCCGCCGCCGCGCCGACAAGCGCCGCCGGCGCGCGGGGCGCCGCCCGCCCCCGGCCGATCCGCCCGCCCCGCGCCGCTCGCCCGCCCAGCGCGAAGGCGACCGGCACGAGGCGGCCGCGCTGCGCCTGTTGCGGGCGCAAGGCCTGACGTTGCTGGCGCGCAATCTGCAGACCCGCGCCGGCGAGATCGACCTGGCCATGCGCGACGGCGATGTCCTGGTGCTGGTCGAGGTCCGTTCGCGCGGCCGCACCCGCTATGGCGGCGCCGCGGCCAGCATCGGCCGCGAAAAGCAGGCACGGCTGGCCCGCGCCGCCGCCCAGTGGCTGCCCGAGCTGGCCCGGCGCCACTGGCAGGGCAGGCCGCCCGCCGCCCGCTTCGACGCGGTCGTCTTCGAGGCCGGCCATCCCCAGTGGTTGCGGGGGGCGTTCTGGCTGCCCTGAGCCGCGCCGCCCTCGGTAACGCCCCTCCCGAAGCTCGTTACGCCTGGACAGAACAGGGTAACGGCACCGTGAGATAATCGCGGCCATGGATATGACCTCTCGTATGACGTCGCACTTTCGCGATGCCATGGCAGCGTACGAACAAAGCATGAACGTGCTGGCCGAGCCGCTGGCGATAGCGGTGGACGTGCTGTTCGGCGCCCTGGCGAACAACGGCAAGATTCTGGCTTGCGGAAACGGCGGCTCGGCCGCCGACGCGCAGCATTTCATCGCCGAACTCGTGGGCCGCTTCGAGCGCGAACGCCTGCCCCTGGCCGGCATCGCGCTCAATACCGACACCTCCATACTCACCGCCGTCGGCAACGATTACGGCTTCGACGAAGTCTTCGAGCGCCAGGTCAACGCCTTCGGCCAGGCCGGCGACGTGCTGGTGGCGATCTCCACCAGCGGCAACTCCCCCAATGTGGTGCGCGCCATGGAAGCCGCCAGCGCCCGCGAAATGCACGTGCTTGCCCTGACCGGCAAGGGCGGCGGCGTCATGGGGGAACTCATTACGCCCATGGACGTCCATCTATGTGTTCCCAGCGATCGCACGATGCGCATCCAGGAAGTCCATATTCTGCTGCTGCACGCTCTGTGCGACGGCATTGACGCTCTTCTGCTTGGAGACACCGAATGATTTCTGACGTCCGCACCGCAGTCCGTCCGCTGATGCTTGCCGCCGCGCTGTCCACCGCCGCGCTGTCGTTGTCGGCCTGCGCGCCGTTGATCGTGGGCGGCGCCGCCGCCACCACGGCCGTCGTCGTGACGGACCGCCGGACTTCCGGCATCCAGCTCGAAGACCAGAACATGGCGTTCAAGGCGCAGAGCCAGATCTCGCAGAAGCTGGGCGACACCGCCCGCGTCAATGCCATGTCCTATGGCGGCCACCTGCTGCTGACCGGCGACGTGCCCACCGAAGAGGCCAAGAGCCAGGCCACGGCGATCGCCCAGGGCGTGGAAAACGTCAAACAAGTCACCAACCAGCTGACGGTGGGCCCCATCGCCTCGTTCGGCGTGCGCTCCAACGACACCTGGCTGACCTCCAAGGTCAAGACCGCCCTGCTCAATACCAAGTACGTGCCTTCCGGCACCATCGCCGTGACCACCGACCACAGCGTCGTCTATCTCATGGGCAAGGTGACGCAGGCCGAAGGCGACTACGCCGCCAATGCCGCCGCCGACGTCGGCGGCGTGGCCAAGGTGGTTAAACTGTTCGAAACCATCAGCCGCGAGGAAGCGATCCGGCTGTCGAACAGCGGCTCCGAATCCAAAACCACGGAAAGCAAAGCGCCCATCGAAAGCGGCGCCGGCGCGGCCAGCGATAGCGCTGGCGGCACGGGCGCCGGCGTAGAGGCCATGCCCATCAAATGAAAAAAGCCATCGTAGCGCTCGCCGTCCTGGTGGCGGTCGGCATCGGCGCCTGGTTCGTCCTGCGCCCCGCGCAGACCGCCCCCGACGTCACCTTCACCACCCTGGAAGGCAAGACCTTCTCCATGCAGGATCTGCGCGGCAAGGTCGTGCTGGTCAAGTTCTGGGCCACCAGCTGCGTGACCTGTGTGAAACAGATGCCCGAGACCATCGCGGCCTACAAGGAATACGCCGGCAAGGGCTACGAGGCGGTCGCGGTCGCCATGGACTATGACCCGCCCAATTTCGTGCTGAATTTCGCCGAAACGCGCAAGCTGCCGTTTCCGGTGGCGCTGGACACCAAGGGCGACATCGCCCGCGCCTTCGGCGACATCCGCCTGACCCCCACGGCCTTCCTGATCGACAAGAAAGGCAACATCATCAAGCGCTACCTGGGCGAATACGACGTCGCGGAATTCCACGCCACGGTGGAAAAGGCGCTGGCGGCAGGTTGAGCCCCGCCGCGGGGCCGCCTGCTTCGCAAAAAGAAAAACCGCCCGGTCGGGCGGTTCGCGCATCGGCGCTGGAAGAACTCAGAACGCCGGAACCACCGCGCCCTTGTACTTTTCCTGGATGAACGTCTTCACCTCGGGGGTATGCAGGGCATTGACGAGTTTCTTGATGCCCGGTGCGTCCTTGTTGTCCTCTCGGGTCACCAGGATGTTGGCGTAGGGCGAATCCGAGCCCTCGATGAACAGCGCATCCTTGGTCGGCACCAGCCCGGCTTCCAGCGCGTAGTTGGTATTGATCAGCGCCAGGTCCACGTCGTCCAGCGAACGCGGCAGCATGGCGGCTTCCAGTTCGCGGAACTTCAGCTTCTTGGGATTCTCGACCACGTCCGCGGCGGTCGCGAGGATGTTGGACGGATCCTTCAGCTTGATCAGGCCCTGTTTCTGCAGCAGCACGAGCGCGCGGCCGCCGTTGGACGGGTCGTTCGGAATGGCGACGCTCGCTCCTTCCTTGAGCTCGGACACGCTCTTGATCTTCTTCGAGTAGCCGCCGAACGGCTCGACGTGCACCAGGGCCACCGGCACCAGGTTCGCCTTGCGGTCCTTGTTGAAGGAATCCAGGTACGGCTTGTGCTGGAAGAAGTTGGCGTCCAGCTGCTTGTCGGCCAACTGCAGGTTGGGCTGCACGTAATCGCTGAACACCTTGATATCGAGCTCCACGCCTTCCTTGGCGAGTTGCGGCTTCACCACTTCCAGGATTTCGGCATGCGGGACCTGGGTGGCGCCCACCACCACTTTTTCGGCATGGGCGGCGTTCGCCGCCACCAGGAAGGCCGACGCCACCAGGGCGGAGCGGACAAGATTCAAACGCATGTGTTGCCTCTTATATGGGTTAAGAATTGGGGACAAATGTCCAGCCAATGTGGCCCCGCCCCCTTTTGCGGGGCCTGCCGTTGTGAAAACGCCCCCAATTTACCTGAATGCCGGTTATTTGTCGGGCATATGAACATGGGTTTAAAGCATAAGAAACCTGTGGGTACTACAATCCGTCGTATGCTTGCGCTAACGCGTCCCGAACGCGTTTTTGTGCAGGCATTTTTTCTAACCACTCATACGTATATTTGCCGACTTAGCTGCCATGACCGACACCCCCGACCCTGCCGCCGTTTCGTCTCCTGCTGTCAAAGCCGCCGTGCTGTCTGAAGCACTGCCGTATATCCGACGATTTCACGGCAAGACCATCGTGGTCAAGTACGGCGGCAACGCCATGACGGAAGAGCGGCTGCAGCGCAGCTTCGCCCACGACGTCGTGCTGCTGAAGCTGGTGGGGCTGAATCCTGTGGTGGTCCACGGCGGCGGTCCGCAGATCGACGACGCGCTGCGCCGCATCGGCAAGCAGGGCACCTTCATCCAGGGCATGCGCGTCACCGACGCCGAAACCATGGAAGTCGTGGAATGGGTGCTGGGCGGCCAGGTCCAGCAGGACATCGTCATGATGATCAACGAGGTGGGCGGCAAGGCCGTCGGCCTGACCGGCAAGGACGGCGGGCTGATCCAGGCCCGCAAGAAGCTGATGGACAACAAGGACAACCCGTCCGAGCCCATCGACATCGGCTTCGTCGGCGACATCACCACGGTCGAGCCGGCCGTGGTCAAGGCGCTGCAGGACGACCAGTTCATCCCCGTCATCTCGCCCATCGGCTATGGCGAGGACGGCACGGCCTACAACATCAATGCCGACGTCGTGGCCGGCAAGATGGCGGAAGTGCTGGGCGCCGAAAAGCTGCTGATGCTGACCAACACCCCCGGGGTGCTGGACAAGGGTGGCAAGCTCCTGCGCAGCCTGTCGGCCCAGACCATCGACGAGCTGTTCGCCGACGGCACGATCTCCGGCGGCATGCTGCCCAAGATCTCCTCCGCCCTGGACGCCGCCAAGAATGGCGTGAATTCCGTGCACATCGTCGACGGCCGCGTTCCTCACTGCCTGTTGCTGGAAATCCTGACCGACCAGGGCGTCGGCACGATGATCAGCTCCCATTGATGTCCCCCCCCGTAGCGCTGCGCGCATCCCCCCCGGGGGGGCGCCGCTGCGGACCGGCGGAGCCGGATCCGCGCGGCCCTGATCGGGGAGGCCTTGCCATGTTGGGGGGCTTTGCCTGCCTTGCCGCATCGCCGGCGGGAACCTCTTCGTTCGGCCTCTTTCGGGTGGCGCGTAGCGCCATGGGCAATTGATGCGGGCCCATCGCCAGTTGCTGCGGCCGGCCGTACGGCTGCGCCGCTCCCGGCGGACGGCCGAAGGCGTTGCTGAACGCCTGTGGCTGTTCGACCTGGACAACACGCTGCACGATACCTCGCACGCCATCTTCCCGAAGATCGACCATGGCATGACCATGGCCGTGGCCGAGGCCCTGGACGTGGACATCGACACCGCCAACCGCGTGCGCTCGATGTACTGGAAGCGCTACGGCGCCACCATGATCGGCATGGTCCGGCATCATGGCGTGGACGCCCACGACTTCCTGCACCGCAGCCATGACTTCGACGTCGCTTCCCTCGTGCGCGCGGAGAAGGCGCTTGCCTACAAGCTGCGGCGGCTGCCCGGCCGCAAGGTGCTGTTGACCAACGCGCCGCTGCATTACGCCCGCGCCGTGCTGTCCCGCCTGGGCATCCTGAACCAGTTCCACAGCCTGTGGGCGATCGAACACATGCGCCTGCACGGCGAATTCCGGCCCAAGCCCTCGCCCGCCCTGCTGCGCTATGTGCTGGCGCGCGAAGGCGTTCCGGCACACCGCGCCGTCCTGGTGGAGGACACCCTGGCCAACCTGCGCGGGGCCCGCCGGGTGGGGCTGCGCACCGTCCACGTGTATCACCCCGGCACTCCTTTCGCCCGGGGCCGGTCGCACCGTCCGGCCTACGTCGACTTGCGGGTAAACTCCGTCAGTGATTTGCTGTTACGCCGACGCCCCTTGCGGGGATAGCGGCGCGCTCCTCCTCCCCTCCACCGTCAAGCCTGCGCGAGAGCAGACACTTCCATGGCGAGCAAACCCGGCGAGCGCAAGACCCAAATTCTGCAGACCCTGGCCGAGATGCTGGAGCAGCCGCACGCGTCCCGGATCACCACGGCCGCCCTCGCCGCGCGCCTGGAGGTCTCGGAAGCCGCGCTTTACCGGCATTTCGCCAGCAAGGCGCAGATGTTCGAGGGGTTGATCGAGTTCATCGAAACCAGCATTTTCACGCTGGTGAACCAGATCGCCACCGCCGAACCCTACGGCCTGGCTCAGGCCCACCAGACGGTATCCATGCTGCTCACCTTCTCGGAACGTAACCGGGGCATGACGCGGGTGCTGACGGGCGACGCCCTGGTGACGGAAGACAACCGCCTGCAGGAACGCATCAACCACATCAACGACCGCATCGAAGCGTCGCTGAAGCAATCGCTGCGCATCGCGATCACCGACGGCGGCCTGCCGCCGCAAGCCAATGTGGCCGCGCACGCCAGCCTGCTGACGCATCTGGTGCTGGGCCGCTGGCTGCGCTATGCCCAGAGCGGCTGGCGCGTTGCGCCCACGCTGCACCTGGACGAGCAGTTGCGCCTGGCGCTGGGCTGAGCGGCTTGCGGCCGGCGGGGGCCGACGAGCATAATGCCCACGGTAGGTTTTCCACAAGCGCCAATCTCGACTTGCTTGATCTGCATCAATACGGGTTTTCCGCAATGCCGTCACGATCATCCTGTAGCGTCGACATGCCGAATTGGTAAATCCCGTGCTCGCGGGGCGGTGTGTCGTCAGTTTGACCTCAACCGGAGATGGATATGACCGCGCAAGCCGCCGTTCCTGCCTCGCAAGCCCCAAAGAAAACCAAAATTCCCATCGGACTGGCCGCCGGCATCATCGTGATGATCGGCGTGCTCATGCTGCCCCTGCCGGCCGACCTGCCCGTGGCCGGCCACCGCATGCTCGCCATTCTCGCCTTCGCCGTGGTGGTCTGGATTACCGAAGCCGTGTCCTACGAGGCCAGCGCGATCATGATCACGACGCTGATGGCCTTCCTGCTGGGCACGGCTCCGACAATCAAAGACCCGCAGGTGCTCTACGGCACCTCCGCGGCGATCAGCATGGCGCTGACCGGCTTCTCGAATTCGGCGCTGGCGCTCGTCACGGGCGCCTTGTTCATTGCGGCCGCCATGACGTTCACCGGGCTGGACCGGCGCATCGCGCTGGTAACCCTGTCCAAGGTGGGCACGAGCACCCGCCGCATCCTGATCGGCTGCATCGCCGTGACCATCGTGCTGAGCCTGGTCGTGCCCAGCGCCACGGCGCGCAGCGCGGCCGTGGTGCCCATCATGATGGGGGTGATCGCGGCCTTCGGCGTGGACAAGCGCTCCAACATCGCCGCCGGCATCATGATCATCGTGGCGCAGGCCACCAGCATCTGGAACGTCGGCATCCAGACCGCCGCCGCGCAGAACCTGCTGACCGTCGGCTTCATGGAAAAGATGCTGGGCGAGCGCGTGGCGTGGTCCGACTGGCTGATCGCCGGCGCCCCCTGGTCGCTGATCATGTCGGCGGTGCTGATCGTCATCGTCCTCAAGCTGCTGCCGCCGGAAAGCGACAGCATCGCGGGAGGCAAGGAGGCCGTCGAGAAATCCCTGCTTGAACTGGGTCCCATGACCGGCGCGCAAAAGCGCCTGATGGCCGTGTCGGTCATGCTGCTGTTGTTCTGGTCGACCGAGGGCAAGCTCCACCGGTTCGACACCACCTCGACCACCTACTTCGGCCTGGTGCTGCTGCTGCTGCCGCGCTTTGGCGTGATGACCTGGAAAGACGTGCAATCGCGCATTCCATGGGGCACCGTGATCGTATTCGGCGTCGGCATCAGCCTGGGCACCGCCCTGCTGACGACCCAGGCCGGCCAATGGCTGGGCAACCAGGTCGTGGCGCATACCGGCCTGGACCACCTCGGACCGCTGGCCATCTTCGCGATCCTGGCGGCCTTCCTCATCGTCATCCACCTGGGTTTCGCCAGCGCGACCGCGCTTACCTCCGCCATGTTGCCGATCCTGATCTCCGTGCTGGCCACGCTGCCGGGCGATTTCAGCCGCCTGGGCATGACCATGCTGCTGGGCTTCGTGGTCAGCTATGGCTTCATCCTGCCCATCAACGCGCCGCAGAACATGGTGTGCCTGGGCACGGAAACCTTCAACGCCAAGCAGTTCGCCAAGGTCGGGATCCTGGTCACCATCATCGGCTACGCGCTGATGATCCTGATGGGCATGACCTACTGGCGCTGGCTGGGTTGGCTGTAAGGAGAGCGGACGATGAAACTATCGCTAGCCCAAGCCAACGACTATGGCCGCCTGGTGCTGATGGCCCAGGGTGTGCCCGAGGACATCGCCCGCGACGTGGCCGAGCACCTGGTGGAATCCGATCGGGTCGGCTACACCAGCCACGGCCTGTCCATCCTGACGAACTACCGGCGCGTGCTGTCCGAGGGCCTGGCGCGGCCGGACGGCCGGCCCGAACTGGTCAACGACCGAGGCGCGATGCTGGCCTATGACGGCCACCACGGGCTGGGGCAGTATGTCGGCAAGGTGATCATCGAGAAGGCCATCGAACGCACCCAGGAGCACGGCCAGTGCATCCTGACCCTGCGCCACAGCCACCACCTGGGCCGCATGGGCCATTTCGGGGAGATGGTGGCGGCAAAGGGCCTGATCCTGCTGGCCTTCACCAACGTGATCAACCGTTCGCCCACCGTCGCGCCCTTTGGCGGCGCGCAGGCCTGCCTCACGACGAACCCGCTATGCTTCGCCGGCCCCCTGCCCGGCGGCCGCCCGCCCTTCATCGTGGACATGGCCACCAGCTCCATCGCCGTGAACAAGGCCCGCGTGCTCGCCGCCAAGGGCGAGCCCGCGCCCGCGGGCTCCCTGATTGACGCCCAGGGCAACCCGACCACCGACCCGAACGCCCTCTTCACCGATCCGCCCGGCGCCCTGCTGCCATTTGGCGGCCACAAGGGCTACGCGCTGGGCCTGGTGGCCGAGCTGCTTGCCGGCGTGCTGTCCGGCGGCGGCACGATCCAGCCCGAGCATCCCCGCATCGGGGTGGCCACGAACAATATGTTCGCGCTCCTGCTCGACCCCCAGGTGGACTTCAATACGGACTGGCGGTCGATGGAGGTGGGCGCGTTCATCGACTACCTGCACGCCTGCAAGCCGCAGCCTGGCGTCGAAGCGGTGCAGTATCCCGGGGAATACGAAGCCCGCAACCGGGCGGCGAACGCGGATTCCGTGGAATTCGACAGCCGGATCTGGGACGGATTGAAGCAGTTGGCGAACGACCTGGGCGTGCCGGAGGCATTGCCGTCGTGAGGGAGCGTTTCGCGAGTGCCAGACACCTGGCATTCTTGAGACGCCTCCCGAGGCGGCGCGGCCCCGGTCGCCACTTCAACCCCGCTGCCGGATGGACGGCGCGAGCGGCCGTGGCGCCCGCGCCGAAGGGCGACCTACGAAGAACAACCTGCGAAGAGCGACCGGGGAAAAGCAACCAACACGCCGACAAAGCCCGCCCCCACGCCCGCCAGAAGCATCAAGTCTTCACCGACCGATGCCGGCTAATGCTCATCATGATGCCGAACGCAATCCCCATGGTGAACAACGCCGTCCCCCCATAGCTCATGAACGGCAACGGCACCCCCACCACGGGCAGGATTCCCGTCACCATTCCCACGTTCACGAATACGTAGATGAACAGCATCATCGTCAGCGCTCCGGCCAGCAGGCGCCCGAACTGCGACGACGCCCGCGACGCGATGGTCAGCCCGCGCGCCATCATCAGCCCGTACAGCACCAGGAGGGCGATGCCGCCGTACAGCCCGAACTCCTCGGCGTACACGGCGAAGATGAAGTCGGTGGTGCGCTCGGGGATGAAGTCCAGATGGGTCTGCGTGCCCTTCATGTAGCCCTTGCCGTACACCCCGCCAGAGCCCACCGCGATCATCGACTGGATCGTGTGGAAGCCCTTGCCCAGGGGATCGGAGCTGGGATTGAGCAGCGTGCACACCCGGTGCTTCTGGTAATCGTGCAGCACGACCCAGTCCACGTCGGGTTCGCACAGCTGGTCCTCGTAGTAGACCAGCGTGCCGATGGCGATGATGCCGGCCAGCAGCACCGGCACCAGCAGCTTGAACGACAGGCCCGCGAAATAGATCACGAAGAAACCGGCGCCGAACACCAGCAGCGCCGTGCCCAGGTCGGGCTGCAGCACGATCAGGCCGAACGGCGCGGCCAGCATGGCGGCGGCGGCCAGGAAGTCCCGGATCCGGACGGCGCCCTCGTGGCGCTGGAAGTACCAGGCAAGCATCATCGGCACGGCGATCTTCATCATCTCCGACGGCTGGATGCGGGTCACGCCCAGGTTCAGCCAGCGGGTCGCGCCCTTGCTGGTCTCGCCGAAGAACTCCACGCCCAGCAGCAGCACCACGCCCACCACGTAGAAGGGCAAGGCCAGCTTCATCAGCCATTTGGGCGGAATCAGGGCCATGGCCCACATCGCGAAGAAAGCGATGACGAAATTGCGCGACTGCTCGGCAAACCGCCAGTCGGTGCCGCCCACCGCCGAATGCATGACGGTCAGGCCCAGCGCCGCGAACATCAGCAGGATCGCCAGCAGCGGCCAATCGAAGGCCGTGAATACGCGCAGCAGGATGAGGCCCAGGCGTTTCATGGTTGGCGCACCGCCTCGGAAGCAATGGTTTCAACCGAGGCCAGGGGATCCGCGCGGTCCGGCCGCACGATCCTGTCCTGCCGGTCCTGGGCCAGCCAGTAGTCGAACACCTTGCGCGCGACCGGCGCGGCCACGCTCGCGCCCCAGCCGGCATTCTCTACGATCAGCGCCACCGCGATGCGAGGATGCTCCAGCGGCGCGAACCCCATGAACAAGGCATGGTCGCGCAGGCGCTCATCGATGGCGCTGGCGCGGTAATGGCCGCCACGCAGGCTGAAGACCTGCGCGGTGCCCGTCTTGCCCGCGGCCTGGTACGGCGTGTTCGCGAACGCGCGCCGCGCCGTGCCGACGCGCACCACGTCCGCCATGGCGTTCTTGATCACGTCGACGTTGGCCTGCTTGAGCGGAATACGGTAATCCGGCGTGGATTCGGAGGGCTTGGCCTCGCCGCTGCGCGGATCGCGCACGGCATGCACCAGGTGCGGACGGCGGTACAGGCCATTGTTGGCCAGGGTGGAGGTGCCTTGCGCCAGCTGCAGCAGCGTGAAGGCGTTGTAGCCCTGCCCCACCGCCACGGAAATCGTCTCGCCCGCATACCAGCGCTGGCGCTCCTTGTCCTTGTAGGCCGAACGCTTCCATTCGGTGGACGGCAGCACGCCGCGCTTCTCGCCTTCCAGGTCGATGCCGGTGATCTGGCCGAAACCGAACTGCTTGGTGAAATCGTGCAGCGCGTTCACCCCGATCTCGGGGCCCAGGGAATAGAAATAGGTATCGGACGACACCACGATGGCCTTGTGCATGTCGGTCATGCCGTAGGCCGCGCCGCCCGCGTTGCGGAACTTCTGGCCGCCGAATTCGAAGTAGCCCGGGTCCGAGACCCGGTCCGTGGCCCGGCGCTTGCCCAGCTCCAGCGCGGCCAGGCCCACGAAAGGCTTGTAGGTGGAGCCGATGG
Source organism: Achromobacter sp. (assembly GCF_050285585.1). Taxonomy (GTDB): domain Bacteria; phylum Pseudomonadota; class Gammaproteobacteria; order Burkholderiales; family Burkholderiaceae_B; genus Achromobacter. The sequence goes on from NZ_JBLZXF010000004.1 coordinate 96,239, forward strand.
GATAGGTGCCGTAGAGCGGCCGGTTGATGAGGGGATGGTCCGGCGATTCGTTCAGCATGCGCCAGTTGTCCACGTCGATGCCGTCCACGAACAGGTTGGGATCGAAGGACGGCTGCGAGACGAAGGCTAGCACCTCGCCGGTATCGGGATCGAGGGCGACCAGCGCCCCGCGCCGCCCTTCGAATGCCTCTTCGGCTACCTTCTGCAGGCCCAGGTCGATGGAGAGCATGATGTCGGAGCCGGGCACCGGATCGATCCGCCGCAGGGTGCGCATGGGGCGCCCGCCGGCCGTCACCTCGACCTCTTCCAGGCCGGTGCGGCCGTGCAGCTGCTCTTCCCAGGTCTTCTCGATGCCCTTCTTGCCGATGACGTCGGTGCCGCGATAGTTGCCCAGCAGGCCCGACCGGTCCAGCTCTTCGATGTCGCCTTCGGCGATGCGGCCGATGTAGCCCACCACGTGGGCGGCGGAGGCGCCCTGCGGATACTCGCGCACCCAGCGGGCGCGCAATTCCACGCCCGGGAACTGGAAGGCATGCGCGGCGAACCAGGCGGCCTCGGTCTCGTTGAGGTTGTTGCGCAGTTGCAGGCTGGCGTATCGGCTGGATTCCGCGGCGCGGCGCTTGAAGCGGCGCTGGTCGGCCGGGCTGATGTACACGACCTCGGTCAGCCGCTCGAACAACTCGTCCATGCTGCCAGCCTTGGCCGGCACGACCTCCAGCGTATAGGTGCGGTAGTTGCGGGCCAGGACTTCGCCGTTGCGATCCAGGATCTCGCCGCGGCGCGGCGGGATCGGCACGACGGCGATGCGGTTGCGGTCGGCGCGCTCGGACAGACCTTCGTAGCGGTCGACCTGCAGGTACCAGAACCGCCCGACCAGCACGCCGAAGCACGCCAGGGCGAAAATGCCGCCCACCCAGGCGCGCAGGCGGAAACGCTGCTTCTGCTGCTGGCCGGTTTTCTTGAACTCGAACATGACGCGGCGCCGCCGTCAGGCGGAGGAGGATTCGGCGTCGTCGGCACCGCGCTGCGGCAAGTGCAGGACCCAACCCGCCAGGGGCCACAGGGCGGTGGTCAGGAGCACGCTGATGCCCCAGTCCCAGCCCGGCCATTTGCCGGCCAGCCATGCATGGATGATCTGGGTGAGAAAGCGGGCGAGGAAGAACACAGGCAGCATGTGCATCGCCTGGCTCCAGAGATCGAACCGCTGCAGCCGGCGGTGCAGCACCACGGCGCCGTACGCAACCAGCGTATAGGAAAGCGCATGTTCGCCCAGCAGGCCGGCATCATGCACGTCCATCAGCAGGCCGAAGAAAAAGGCGGTGAACAGGCCCACGCGGCGCGGCTCGTGCACGCACCAGAAGGCGATGATCAGCAACAGCACGTCGGGCGCGCCCTGCCACAGGCGCCAGGGCAGCAGGGAAACCAGCCACGCCAGCAGCACGGTGCCCCAGACGAATACGCCATGCGCCGGGCCGGACAGGCGGTCGGGCTGCACGTTGCTGGGGGTGCCCAGCCGGGGCCGGGCCTGCCCCGCGGATTGATTAGTCCGATCCACCGGAATCGACCTCCTGACGGTTGGATTCGGCGCGGGCCACGTCCACTTGCAGCACCAGGAAGTGGCGATAGCGTTCGGGATGGGCCAGCGGTTCGCCCACGGCGCGCGCGAAGCCGGAGGCCGTATCGCGCTCGACCGAGGTCACCTTGGCCACCGGCAGGCCGGCCGGGAACAAGCCGCCGACGCCGCTGGTAACGATGGTATCGCCTTCCTTGATATCGGCATTGGCCGCCAGGTAGCGGACTTCGATCTTGCCCGGGGAGTTTCCCCCGAAGGCGATCAGCCGCAGTCCGTTGCGCAGCAATTGCACGGGAATGGAAACCTGCTCGTCCGTGACCAGCGCCGCCTCGGCCGTCATGGGGGTCACGCGGACGATCTGTCCGACCACGCCGCCTTCGTCGATCACCGGCATGCCCGGCGCCAGGCCAGCCTTGCTGCCCTTATTGAAGACCAGGCGCTGGGTGAACGCGTTGGTGGGTTCGTACATGACCTCGACCACGACGGCCGATTGCGCCACGGTGTCGGTCACGCCCAGAAGGCGGCGCAGCTGCGAGTTCTCGGCGGCCAGCTGGGCCGCGTGCGTGGCCACCTGGGCCAGCTCGATGCGCTGGCGCTGCAGGGCTTCGTTTTCGCTACGGATGAGATTGGCCGCGTTGACCCATTCATTCACCTGCTGGACGAGGTCGCGCGGCGCCATGACGGCGCGCTGGAAGGGATAGAGGGCGACGGACATCGCCCGGCGCGCCGGTTCCAGCATGCGCCATTGCGAATCCATGACGATCAGGGCCAGGGCAAGGACGACCAGAACGACCAGCCGCACCTCCGCAGGTGGGCCGCGCCTGAATAGGGGGGGAGTCCCTTGTCGTTGCATGAATCTCAGCCCGGACGCCCGCGCCCGTCGCTCCGGCAGCGGCCGGAGCCGTGAAAAAGCAGGGCTCCGGGCTGGCGGGCAAAATTAGTCGTTGATGAAGATCGCGCCCAGCTTTTCAAGATGTTCCAGCGCCTCGCCGCAACCGCGCACGACGCAGGTGAGCGGGTCGTCAGCCACCACGACGGGCAGGCCGGTCTCTTCCTGCAGCAGGCGGTCGAGGTCGCGCAGCAAAGCGCCGCCACCCGTCAGGGCGATGCCCTTGTCGGTGATGTCGGCGCCCAGCTCGGGAGGCGTTTGCTCCAGCGCGATCTTCACGGCCGAGACGATCTGGTTCAGCGGATCGGTCAGCGATTCCAGGATTTCGTTGGAGGAAACCGTGAAGCTGCGCGGCACGCCTTCGGCCAGGTTGCGGCCCTTGACCTCGATTTCGCGGACTTCGGAGCCGGGGAAGGCCGAGCCGATTTCCTTCTTGATGAGTTCGGCGGTGGGTTCGCCGATCAGCATGCCGTAGTTGCGGCGGATGTAGTTGACGATGGCTTCGTCGAACTTGTCGCCGCCCACGCGCACCGAGCCCTTGTAGACCATGCCGCCCAGCGAGATGACGGCCACTTCGGTGGTGCCGCCGCCGATGTCGACCACCATGGAGCCGCTGGCGTCGGAAACAGCCAGGCCGGCGCCGATGGCCGCGGCCATCGGTTCTTCGATCAGGAAGACGTGGGACGCGCCCGCGCCCAGGGCCGATTCCCGGATGGCGCGGCGCTCGACCTGCGTGGATCCGCAGGGAACGCAGACGATGATGCGCGGGCTGGGCGCCAGCATGTTGCGGGGATGCACCATGCGGATGAACTGCTTGAGCATCTGCTCGGTGACCGTGAAATCGGCGATGACGCCGTCTTTCATGGGCCGGATGGCTTCGATATTGCCGGGAACGCGGCCGAGCATCTGCTTGGCCTCATGGCCGACGGCCTGGATGATCTTCTTGCCGTGGGGACCGCCTTCATGACGGATTGCGACGACGGAAGGCTCATCGAGCACGATGCCCTTGCCGCGGACGTAGATCAGCGTATTGGCGGTACCGAGGTCGATCGCCATATCGCTGGAAAAATAACTGCGCAGGAATCCGAACATGGGAGCTCAGCTAAATTCTGGGGGGAATTGGGGTCAGGCCGCGGGGCGTTTGGCCCGTAAAACAACGGGTCCGCCTGTCATCACGGCGATTAAACCGTGAATCATAACTTATAATTTCCCCGGAAATAGCGCATAAATGCAGGCTATTCAAGCTTTGTAACGGGTTCGGCATATGCATACTGCCCGGTCCCGCCCTTCGGCCTTCGCTTATCGATTTTGCAATCCCCATGGCGCTCAATGACACAGATGTGGCCCGCATTGCCCGGCTGGCCAGAATCGAACTGACCCCCGACCAGCGCGCGCTTGCGCAAGCTGAACTCAATGGCATCCTCCACCTGATCGAACGGCTCCAATCGGTCGACACCCAGGGCGTCGAGCCCCTGGCCCATCCCCTGTCCGCCCACGAGGACATCGTGCTGCGCCTGCGCGAAGACGCCGTGACCGAAGCCGGTTCGGAAGCCCGCCGCGAGGAACTCCTGGCCAACGCTCCCGACGCCCAGGACGGCCTGTTCCTGGTTCCCAAGGTCCTGGATTAAGTCATGACGAAACCCGCACTGCACACCCAATTCGAGGGGATCGCCGGCCTGCGCGCGGCCCTGGCGCAACGCCAGGTCAGCGCCGTCGAAATCGCGCAAAGCGCCCTGGCGGCGGCCGAAAAGGCCAGCGCCCTGAATAGCTTTTTACATATTGACGCCGAATTGACGCTGGCCCAGGCCCGCAGCGCCGACGCGGCGCTGGCGTCGGGCTCGGCCGGCCCGCTGGCCGGCGTCCCCATCGCCCATAAAGACGCGTTCGTCACCCGCGGCTGGCGCACCACCGCCGGCAGCAAGATGCTCGATGGCTACGTCAGCCCCTTCGACGCCGCCGTCGTCGAACGGTTGGCGCAAGCCGGGGCCGTGTCGCTGGGCAAGCTGAACTGCGATGAATTCGCCATGGGTTCCGGCAACGAGAACTCCGCTTACGGCGCCGTGAAGAACCCCTGGGACCACGCTGCCGTGCCCGGCGGCTCCTCGGGCGGCTCGGCCGCCGCCGTGGCCGCCCGCCTGGTGGCGGCCGCCACCGGCACCGACACCGGCGGCTCGGTGCGCCAGCCCGCCGCCCTGTGCGGCGTCAGCGGCATCAAGCCCACGTATGGCACAGTCTCGCGCTACGGCATGGTGGCCTTCGGCTCCAGCCTGGACCAGGCCGGCCCGCTGGCCGAAAGCGCCCGCGACCTGCTCGAGCTCCTGGACGTCATCAGCGGTTTCGATCCGCGCGACGCCACCAGCCTGCAAAAGTGCGACGACGCCGTGAACGAGCCCGGCCGGGTCCGGCGCGACTTCGACGCCGCCCAGGGCCGTTTCGATGCCGCGGGCAGCCAGCCGCTCAAGGGCCTGCGCATCGGCGTGCCCGAGGAATACTTCGGCGCCGGCCTGGCGCCCGACGTGGCGGCCGCGGTCGAAGCCGCGCTGGCCCGCTTCGAAGCACTGGGCGCCGTGCGCGTGCCGGTTTCGCTGCCGCGCACCGAACTCGCCATCCCGGCCTATTACGTCATCGCCCCCGCCGAAGCGTCCAGCAACCTGGCCCGCTACGACGGCGTGCGCTACGGCCACCGCGCCGCCCGATACGGCGACCTGAACGACATGATCAGCCGTTCGCGGGCGGAGGGCTTCGGCGACGAGGTCAAGCGCCGCATCCTGATCGGCACCTACGTGCTGTCCCACGGCTACTACGACGCCTACTACCTGCAGGCGCAGCGCCTGCGCCGCATGATCGCTCAGGACTTCCAGCGCGCCTACGCGGGCCAGTGCGACGTGATCATGGGCCCCGTTACGCCCACCGTGGCGAAGAACATCGGCGACAACCGCGACGACCCCACCGCCGACTGGCTGGCCGACGTCTACACGCTGGGCGTCAGCCTCGCCGGCCTGCCCGCCCTGTCCGTCCCCTGCGGCTTCGGCCATGGCGGACGGCCGGTCGGTCTGCAGATCATCGGCAACTACTTCGACGAAGGCCGCCTCCTGGCCATCGCCGACCGCTACCAACAAGTCACCAGCTGGCATAAAGAAACGCCCGCTCAGCAGGACGCGTAATATGAACTGGGAAATCGTCATCGGCCTGGAAACGCACACCCAGCTTTCCACCGACTCCAAGATTTTTTCGGGCAGCAGCACCCAATTCGGCGCCGCGCCCAATACCCACGCCAACGAGGTCGACCTGGCGCTGCCGGGCAGCCTGCCGGTCATGAACCGCGGCGCCGCCGAACGCGCCATCCGCTTCGGCCTGGCGGTGGGCGCCGAAATCGCGCCCCGTTCGGTGTTCGCGCGCAAGAATTACTTCTACCCCGACCTGCCCAAGGGCTACCAGATCAGCCAGTACGAGCTGCCGGTGGTGGTGGGCGGTTCGCTCTCCTTCTTCGTGGGCGAAGAGGAAAAAACCGTCAACCTGACGCGCGCCCACCTGGAGGAAGACGCGGGCAAGTCGCTGCATGACGACTTCCATCTCGCCAACGGCGCCCCCGGCAGCGGCATCGACCTGAACCGCGCCGGCACGCCGCTGCTGGAAATCGTGACGGAACCCGAAATGCGCTCGGCGGCCGAGGCCGTGGCCTACGCCCGCGCCCTGCACAGCCTGGTCGTCTGGCTGGGCATCTGCGACGGCAACATGCAGGAAGGCTCGTTCCGCTGCGACGCCAACGTGTCCGTGCGCCCGGTCGGCCAGAAGGAATTCGGCACCCGCACCGAGATCAAGAACGTCAACTCGTTCCGCTTCCTCGAACGCGCCATCATCTACGAAGCCCGTCGCCAGATCGAACTGATCGAGGACGGCGGCACGGTGGTGCAGGAAACCCGCCTGTACGACGCCGACCGCGACGAAACGCGCAGCATGCGCAGCAAGGAAGACGCGCACGACTACCGCTACTTCCCGGATCCCGACCTGCCCCCGCTGGCGATCTCGCGCGCCTGGGTGGACGAGGTGCGCGCCGCCATGCCGGAGCTGCCGGCCGCCCTGCGCGCCCGCTTCGAGTCCGATTACGGCCTGACCGCCTACGACGCGGCCCAGCTCACCGCCAGCCGCGGCCTGGCCGCGTACTTCGAGTCCGTGGCCCAGGCCCTGCCGGCCGGACAGGCCAAGCTGGCGGCCAACTGGATCATGGGCGAAGTGGCCGCGACGCTGAACAAGGAAGAGAAGGACATCGCCGACTCGCCCGTGCAGGCGCCCGCCCTGGCCGCCCTGATCGGCCGCATCATCGACGGCACCATCTCCAACAAGATCGCCCGTGAAGTGTTTGGCGCCATGTGGGCCGGCGAGAACGGCGGGCAGCCCGACGCCATCATCGAGGCGCGCGGCCTGAAGCAGATCAGCGACACAGGCGCCATCGGCGCCATGATCGACGACGTGCTGGCGGCCAATCCGGCCATCGTGGAAGAGTATCGGGCCGGCAAGCAGAAGGCGTTCAACTCCCTGGTCGGCCAGATCATGAAGGCCGCCCGCGGCAAGGCCAACCCCCAGCAGGTGAACGAACTGCTGAAGCAGAAGCTGGACGCCTGAGGCCCTGCCCTCGTTCCCCGAAAAAAAAGCCGCGGCCAGGCGCCGCGGCTTTTTTTCGTGGGCCGGCGCGCCGGCTTACTGCACCCCGTACTTCGCGCGGTAGGCCAGCACGGAATCGCGATGCTCGCCGAAAGAGGCGTCGTCCTGCAGCAGGGCCAGGATGTCCGACAGCGACGCGATCGAGACCACCGGAATGCCGTAGGTCTTCGCCACGTCCTGCACGGCGGAATGGGCCGACAGGGCGTCGTCCGCGCCCGCGCGCTCCATGCGGTCCATGGCGATCAGCACGGCGGCCGGCTCGGCGCCCGCGGCGCGGATGATCTCCACCGATTCGCGCACCGACGTACCGGCGGTGATCACGTCGTCGATGATGACGACCTTGCCCTGCAGCGGCGCGCCCACCAGCGTGCCGCCCTCGCCGTGGTCCTTGGCCTCCTTGCGGTTGTAGGCGAAGGGCACGTCTGCCCGGCCTTGCATGTCCGGATGGCCGGCCAGGGCGATGGCCGTCGCCGTGGCAAGCGGAATGCCTTTGTAGGCCGGGCCGAAAAGCATATCGAACTCCACGCCCGAATCCAGCAGCGCCTGCGCGTAGAACCGCGCCAGCGTGCCGACCGAGCGGCCGCTGTTGAACAGGCCCGCGTTGAAAAAATAGGGACTGATGCGGCCCGACTTGACCTTGAAGCTGCCAAAGCGCAGCACGCCCTCGTTCAAGGCGAAGCGGACGAAATCGAGGGCAGTGGCGGAAGAATGGGCGGCGGGCATGCGAAAGAATCCGGTAGGTGGCAAACGCAGGCATTTTATCCGTTGTCGGGGCCTTTCCCGGGCATCGGCGCCGAGTCGGTTAAATTCCTGGCATTGTCCGGCCCTCGCGGCCGCCCTACAGGAGTCCCGCTTTGCTGCGCATCACGTCTATCAATCTCAATGGCATCCGGTCCGCCTTCCGCAAAGGCCTGCAACCCTGGATGGAAAAGCATGCCGCGGACGTGCTTTGCCTGCAGGAAATCAAGATCGCCCACGACGACCTCACCGAGGACCTGCGCCACCCGCCCGGCTACACCGGCCATTTCCACCATGCGGTGAAAAAAGGCTATAGCGGCGTCGGCATCTACCTGCGCAACGCGGCCGAACGCGTGCACACCGGCCTGGGCTGCGAGGAATTCGACCCGGAAGGCCGCATCATCCGCGCCGACTGGAAGAACCTGTCGGTGATCAGCGCCTACCTGCCCTCGGGCTCCAGCGGCGACGAGCGGCAGCAGGCGAAGTACCGCTTCCTGGACCGCTTCGGCCCCTGGATCGACGGCCTGATGCAAGAGCACCGGACCACCGGCCGCGAGTTCATCATCTGCGGCGACTGGAACATCGCGCACAAGGAAATCGACCTGAAGAACTGGAAGGGCAACATGAAGAATTCGGGCTTCCTGCCCGAGGAACGCGCCTGGCTGACCGACGTCTTCGACAAGCGCGGCTTCGTGGACGTGTTCCGCACCATCGACGACCGGCCCGACCAGTACACCTGGTGGAGCAACCGCGGCCAGGCCTGGGCCAAGAACGTCGGGTGGCGCATCGATTACCAGATCGCAACGCCGGGCATCGCGGCGAAGGCCCGCAGCGTGGCCATCTACAAGGACGAACGCTTCTCGGACCACGCTCCGCTGACGATCGACTACGACGCCGAACTCTGATCCGGCCCGGGCCCGGCGGCCGCGGCATCGCTCAACGACGCGGCCGCCTCCCGCCTCAGCCACGCGAGGAACGCCGCCGCCCGGGGATCCTCCGCGCAGGACCGGGGCGACAGCAGGAAATAGGCCGAACCGTCCCGGACGAATCCACAAGGCGCCGCCAACCGGCGGTCGCGGACGGCGTCGCACGCCATCAGCGCCGATCCGATAGCCACGCCCAGGCCCGCCGCGGCCGCCTGCAAGCTCAGGTAGAAATGCTCATAGACGGCACCCGCGCGCTTCGGCGGTTTCCTGCCCGAAGCCTGGGACCATTGCCGCCACGCCTGCGGCCGCGTCGCGCTGCCGAGCGCCGGGGCGCCGGCCCAGCCCTCGCCCGCCATGCCGGCGCCCTGCGCATCGAGCAGGCCCGGCCTGCATACGGGCCCGGTCCATTCCTCGCACACCCGCTCCGCGTGCAGCGCGGCATCCCACTCGAAATCATTGCGGCGCAGCGCCACGTCCACGCCTTGGGCCGCGAAATCCAGGGGACCGCCGGCCGCGTATAGATGCACCTGCACGCCGGGGTGAATCCGCTGGAATTCCGGCAGCCGCGGAATCAGCCACATCATGGCGATCGTCGGTTCGCAGGACAGCACCAGAGGCGCATCGGCCGCGGGCTGGCGCAGCGCCGCCAGGCCCGCCGCCAGCTGCTCGAACAGGGTCCGTGTCAGGTCGAACAACTGCCGGCCAGGATCGGTCAGAAAAACACCTCTATTTCGGCGCTCGAACAGGGACAGCCCCAAGCTCTCCTCAAGCAGCCGGACCTGGCGGCTGACGGCCCCATGCGTCACGTGGAGCTCGTCGGCGGCCTTGCCGAAGGCCTGGTGGCGGGCGGCGGCGTCGAAAACGCGCAGGGCATTGAGCGGCGGCAGCTTCATGGCAATCAGTGATTTTTTCTGACAGATATCCGGCATTAAAAATCGTTTTTCCCGCGCGCGCCAGCCACGCACAATGCCATTCCCCTCCCCGCACGCCCCGCCTGGCCATGACTGAACTGATTGCCGTCTCCCTCATCACCGTACTCGCTGTCATCAGCCCGGGACCGGATTTCGCCATGGTCGTCCGCTACAGCTATCTGTTCGGCCGGCGCACCGGCCTGGTGTGCGCCGCCGGCATCGCCCTGGGCGTCCAGGTGCACGTGTTCTATACGATGTTCGGCGTGAGCCTGCTGGCGCGCTATGCGCAGCCCGTGCTGCAGGGCATCAAGCTGGCGGGTGCCTGCTACCTGGTCTACATGGGCTGGAAAACCTTCTTCAATCGCTCCACGGTCGACCGCGACCTGTCCGGCCGTCCCGCGGTCTCCGGATGGCGGGCCCTGTACAGCGGTTTTCTGACGAACGCCCTCAATCCCAAGACCACCCTGTTCGTGGTCAGCACCTATACGCAACTGGTGTCTCCGGGCACGCCCCTGGGCCGGCAATTCGGCTACGGGCTGTTCATGTCGCTGGCGCACTGGATCTGGTTCAGCATCGTCGCGTGGTCCATCTCCTCGGCGCTGCTGCGCCGGACATTGCTGGATCACCAAAGAACGGCCGATCGTGTAGTGGGCGCCATTCTGATGGCGCTGGGCGGCGGACTGGCGGCTGCGCAGGTATGAACTGTTGCCGCAGCGTGACTTTTCTCAAATAAATAATTGGGGACATATATATATGGAATATCGGTGCAACCGATGCCGCGACGGCTTCTCGGAGCGCCGCTTCCGGGGCTGCCGCCAGGCCAGACCCTTTGAAATACAACCCTCATAAATTGGGGACATATTATTTTCCCCAGGAAATTCAAGCTTGTTCGCGGAAATACGGCTTTTCCGCATGTGAATCCGGCCTTTCATCATTAAATACGTCCCTAATTATTAGCCAGAAAAAAGGGCTTTGATATCAAGGTGATGGCGCACATTCCCTCTTTGCGCAGGGCAACAATTTAGTCCTACAATTCCGCACCATACAGGTGCACCCCCGCACCAAATCCGTGTTTTTGCGCCCCAGTTCGGCGCACCCCCGCACCTATTCGAAGCACCCCCAAGGAGATCATGTTGAAAGTGCAGAGTCTGGACGACTTCCTGCGTGGCGTCGCCGCGCGCGACCCGCAACAGCCTGAATTCATGCAAGCCGTCCAGGAGGTGATGCTGAGCCTGTGGCCTTTCATCGAGAAGCACCCCCACTACGCCGAGCACGCCCTGCTCGAGCGCCTGGTGGAACCGGAACGCGTCATCCAGTTCCGGGTGTGCTGGACCGATGATCAAGGCCGCGCCCAGGTCAACCGCGCTTTCCGCATCCAGCACAGTTCCGCCATCGGCCCCTTCAAGGGCGGCATGCGCTTTCACCCCTCGGTGAACCTGTCCATCCTGAAATTCCTGGCCTTCGAACAGACCTTGAAGAACTCGCTGACCACGCTGCCCATGGGCGGCGGCAAGGGCGGCTCCGACTTCGATCCCAAGGGCAAGTCCGACGCCGAGGTCATGCGCTTCTGCCAGGCCCTGATGATCGAGCTCTACCGCCACCTGGGCCCGGACACCGACGTGCCGGCCGGCGATATCGGCGTGGGCGCGCGCGAAGTCGGCTTCATGGCCGGCATGATGAAGAAACTGTCCAACTCGACCGCCAGCGTCTTCACGGGCAAGGGCCTGACTTTCGGCGGCAGCCTGATCCGCCCCGAAGCCACCGGCTACGGCACCGTGTATTTCGCCGAAGAAATGCTCAAGCGCGTGGGCCGCTCCTTCGACGGCCTGCGCGTATCGGTTTCGGGCTCGGGCAACGTCGCGCAATACGCCATCGAAAAGGCCATGGCGCTGGGCGCCAAGGTCGTTACCGTGTCGGACTCGAACGGCACCGTGGTCGACGAGGCCGGCTTCACGCATGAAAAGCTGGTCGCGCTGATGCACATCAAGAACGACCTGCGCGGCCGCCTGGACACCTATGCGCGCCAGTTCGGCCTGAAGTACGAAGAGGGCAAGCGCCCGTGGCACGTGCCCGTGGACGTGGCCCTGCCCTGCGCCACCCAGAACGAACTGGAACTGGACGACGCGCAAACGCTGATCAAGAACGGCGTGCTCTGCGTCGCCGAAGGCGCGAACATGCCGGCCACGCTGGAGGCCGCCAAGGCCTTCATCGCCGCCCGCGTGCTGTATGCCCCGGGCAAGGCCAGCAATGCCGGCGGTGTGGCCGTATCGGGCCTGGAAATGGCGCAGAACTCGGCCCGCCTGGCCTGGACGCGCGAGGAAGTCGACACCCGCCTGCACGCCATCATGCGCGACATCCACGAAAACTGCGTGCGCCACGGCCACACCGAGCGCGAGTACGTGAACTACCTGGACGGCGCCAACATCGCCGGTTTCGTGAAGGTCGCCGACGCGATGCGTCAGCAGGGGTTGTACTAGTCCCCCCGAAGCGCTGCGCGCTCCCCCCCAGGGGGCGCCGCTGCGGACCGGCAAAGCCGGCTCCGCGCGCCCGCGATTGGGTGGGCCTGCTTTATTTGGACGGATTTGCCACTCTTTTCAGGTGAGGCGCCCGCGCCTTCAGGCGCCGGCGGCGCTTGACGCTTAGTGCTTCATCGCGCCGTGGCTCATGCCGCCGTGGTTCATGCCCGGGTTGTGCGAGGCGGGCTTGACCTTGAATTCCACGGCCACTTCCCCCGCCTTTTCGAATTTCAGCGTGGCCGGGACCGTGCCGCCCTCGGCGAACGGGGCCTTCAGCTTGATGAACATCACGTGGTAGCCGCCCGGGCTCAGCTTGACCTCGGTATCGGCCGGCAAGGCGATGCCGCCTTCCACCTGGCGCATCTTCGACACGCCGTTCTCGGTCTGCACCGTATGCAGCTCGACGCGCTCCGCCGCGTCCGAGGTGACCGACAGCAGGCGGTCCTCGGCCTTGGCGTCATTATCGATATCCATATACCCCGCGCCATTGGACTGGCCCGGCGCGGAAGCGCGCACCCAGAGATCGTCGACTTCGATCTGGCCAACCTTGTAGTCCTTCGCCCAAGCCGTACCGGCCGTGCACAGGCCCAAGGCGGCAATGACAGCGAACTTGCGGATGTTCATGGGTTGTTCTCCTAAGGGGTTAACGCCGCCGGACCAGGCTGCGGGCAGCGGACAGAACCGAAGCGGTCAGGGCTTCCATCGCTTCGGAGTTTACCCGCCAATGCTGCCAATACAGCGGCACATCCTCCCAGGCGCGCCCCCGAAGCAGCATCAACTGACCTGCGTCAAGGTGCTCCTGGACCAGCGGCAGCGGATTCATGGTCCAGCCCAGCCCGCCCAGCGTGGCCTGCACGAACGCCCGCGTGGACGGCACCCACCAGACCGGCGGCTGCCAGGGCACGGGATCCGAGATCTTGTGCGCGAAGCGCGCCTGCAGGGCATCCTTGCGGTTGAACACCAGCACCGGCGCCTGCGCCAGCGTCTGCGCGTTCACACCTTGCGAGAAGTGGCGCTTGTGGAACGCCGGGGTGCACGTCGCCACGTAGCGCATGCTGCCCAGCGCGTGGATGCGGCAGCCCTGGACCGGCTCCGCCAGCGCGGTCACGGCGCCCAGCACCGACCCGTTGCGCAACAGGGCTGCGGTATGGTCCTGGTCTTCCGACTGCATGTCCAGCGTGGCCCGGGTGCGGGCCGAAAACTGCACGGCCGCGTCCACGAACCAGGTTTCGAGGCTGTCGTGATTGACCGCCACGGGAATGCTGGCGTAGGGCACGTCGTCGTCCGCCACCCCCAGCCGGTTGAGGGCATCGTGCTCCAGCAGCGCCGTCTGCTCGGCCAGCCGGACCAGCACCTGGCCGTCGGCGGTGGCCACCGCCGGCACCGTGCGCTGCACCAGCAGGCGGCCCATCCGGTCTTCCAGGGCCTTGATCCGCTGCGATACCGCGGACGGCGTCACGTTGAGCGACAGCGCCGCGCGCTCGAAGCTGCCTTCCCGCACCACCGCCGCCAGGGCCCGCAGATTGCCGTGATCCAGTTTCATGAAATTAGTTTTACTTAAGATAGTGAAGGAAAATTAGCTTTATTTCAGGCCGCCTGCAAGGGAAAATAGCGTATTGCCGGAGCGTCCATAGCGCCCGGCGTTGTCATAAAAGCGCCGCCACAGGCGTTGCAGCACAGGTGCAGGTCATGTTCGCCACGTTGTCATCCCCCCTCTTTCTCACTGCCTGGGCCAGCGGAACGGCCACCGGGCTGGGCCTGTTCGCCGTCGTGGGCGCGCAAAGCGCGTTCATCCTGCGCCAGGGGCTGATGCGCGCGCATCTTCTCAGCGTGGTCGCGATCTGCGCGCTGATCGACGCCGTCTTCATCTTCGCCAGCGTATCCGGCCTGCAAGCCCTGACGTCCTGGTTCCCCTGGCTCACCACCGCCGTGCTGTGGTTCGGCGTCGCCTTCCTGTCCTGGTATGCCCTGCAATCGGCCCGCCGCGCCTGGACCGCCACGGGCGGCCTGGCCGCCGCGCGCAACGCCGTCCCGTCGCGCCGCGCCGCCATGCTGGGCGCGCTGGGCTTTTCGCTGCTGAACCCGCACTTCTGGCTGGACATGGTGGTCGTCGGCTCGCTGGCGCATGGCTTCGAGGACGCCCGCATGGCGTTCGCCGCCGGCGCGCTCACGGCCAGCCTGCTGTGGCTGGCCGTGCTCGGAATCGGCTCGCGCCTGTTCGCGCCATTCTTCGCCAGCGCTTCCGCGTGGCGCGTGCTGGACGGCGTCATCGCCGTGGTCATGGCCGCCCTGGCGGTCAGCCTGGCGCTCAAGGGCGTCTGATCCGGCCGACGTCCGGGCAGCATCGGAAAGGCAGGGCGGCGCCGTCCTTATAATCGGCCCTTAGCCACTATTTCGTCGGGCGCAACGCCGGCCCGCCAGACGATCATGCGCGGACCCTCCCCCAAAGACGTGCGCCTGCCGCCGCTCGCCGCCATCCAGGCGTTCGAGGCGGCCGCCCGCCTCGGCTCTTTCGAGCGGGCCAGCGAAGAACTCTTCGTCACGGCCAGCGCCATCGGCAAGCGCATCGCGGCGCTGGAGGCCCTGCTGGACGTCTCCCTCTTCATTCGCAGCAGCCGGGGCGCGACCCTCAGCTCGGCGGGGCTCGAATACCTGGAACAGGTGCGCACCGCGCTGGACCTGCTGTCCGATGCCTCGCTGCACAAGCGCCGCGAGCCCAAGCCCGAGCCATTGCGCGTCGTGTCCACGCCGACCTTCGCCCGGCAGGTCCTGATCCCTTACCTGCCCAGCTTCACCGCCGCCCACCCCGGCGTGGAGCTGGAGATCATGCTGTCCATTCCCTATCTGGACATCATGCCGCCGAACGCGGACGTCTGGATCCGATTCGGCAGCGGCCGGTATCCCGGGCTGCACGCCCGCCCGCTCACGTCGGATCCGGCGTTCGCGGTCTGCGCGCCCGGCTACCGGGACGCGCACGGCCCCTTCCGCCGGCCCGCCGACCTGGCGCGGGCGCAGCTGCTGCGCTGCCCGATGGAACCCTGGCGCCCCTGGCTGGACGCGGCCGGTCTGGACTGGCCCGAACCGTCTCGCGGCGTCTGGCTCGTCGACCTCGGGATGATGCTGGACGCCGCGCGCGCGGGCCAGGGCATTGCGCTCACGCGCCGCACCCTGGCAGCCGAGTGGCTGGACGAGGGCAAGCTGGTGCGCGTGCTGGACATCGAGGTTCCGGGCGAGTCCCAGTATTACCTGTGCACCGAAACCTCACGCCCGCCCGGCGGCGCGCGCCAAGCGTTTTCCCTATGGCTGGAAGCGGTGTGCAAACAGGCCGCCCAATGGCCGCGCGGGCTGCGGACCGAGCAGGAATAAATTTCCAGCCCGGGGCGGAATGAATTTCCGCGCAACGCGCCGCCGCGCTGGCTAGGATGCGCCAACGCAGCTGTCCCGGCTCCCTCCACGGCGCGCCCCTCCCATCGTTCCATCCCATGCTGCATCGCAGCGCATGGCCGAGGCCCCGTGCATCCGTACTAGGTATTTACGCGGAAAACCCCCACCGGGTCAGATTCGCGTAAGCGATTGGGCAGACAGTCACGACACGCAACACAGGAGAGCGCCGCAACGCCGCGGCGCAGGCATTCGGTTTTCCACGCAGTTCCACCAATTACAACGGAGACATCCATGGATTTTCGTTTGAAGCTGCTAGCAGGAACCCTCGCATTTGCCGCAATGGCCGCCAGCCACGCCGCCGACCCGATCAAGATCGGCGTCGCCGGTCCCTACACCGGAGGCTCGTCCTCCATGGGCGTCAGCATGCGTGACGGCGTGCGCCTGGCCATCGAAGAAATCAACAAGAACGGCGGCGTGCTGGGTCGGCAGCTGATTGCCGTGGAACGCGACGACGAAGCCAAGAACGAACGCGGCGTGCAGATCGCCCAGGAGCTGATCAACAAGGAGCAGGTCGCGGCCACCGTCGGCTACATCAACACCGGCGTGGCGCTGGCCTCGCAGCGCTTCTACCAGGATGCCAAGATCCCCGTGTTCAATAACGTCGCCACGGGCAGCGTCATCACGCACCAGTTCAAGGCGCCCGAGTATCCGGACAACTATGTGTTCCGCAACGCGGCGCACGACAGCATCCAGGCGCCGATGATCGTCGAGGAAGCCATCACCCGCCGCGGCTACAAGCAGGTCGCGATCCTGGCCGACTCCACCAACTATGGCCAACTGGGCCGCGAAGACCTGGAAAAGGCGCTTGCGACCAAGGGCATCAAGCCCGTGGCGGTCGAGAAGTTCAACATCAAGGACGTCGACATGACGGCCCAGTTGCTGAAGGCCAAGTCGGCCGGCGCCGAAGCGGTGCTGACCTACGGCATCGGCCCCGAACTGGCGCAGATCGCCAACGGCATGGCCAAGCTGGGCTGGAAGGTGCCGATCGTCGGCAGCTGGACCCTGGCCATGGCGAACTACATCGACAACTCCGGCGCCAACGGCGAAGGCGCGCGCATGCCGCAGACCTTCATCCAGGATCCCGACACGCCGAAGCGCAAGGCCTTCATTGACGCCTACCTCGCCAAGTTCAAGCCCAAGAACGACCGTATCGATTCGGCCGTGTCGGCAGCCCAGGGCTACGACTCGATCCTGCTGCTGGCGGCCGCCATCAAGCAGGCCGACTCCACCGACGGCCCGAAGGTTCGCGCCGCGCTGGAAAACCTGCAGACGCCCGTCGAAGGCGTGGTGATGACCTACAACAAGCCGTTCAGCCACGACAACCACGACGCGATCACCGCCAAGGAAGTGGTCATCGGCGAGGTCAAGGGCGGCCGCGTCGTCAAGGCCAACTAGACGCACCTCCGAAGCGCATTCGCGCTTCCCCCAAAGGGGGGGCGCGCCTCTGCGGACCGGCGAAGCCGGCTCCGCGCGGCCAGGCAGGGGCGGCCTTGCCGAGCCGCGGCTCTTCGCGTTGGACAACTAAACGCCGCGTTCCACCCGCATCGCCTGGGTCGGGATGCCGGCGCTACGAACACACACCATGATTCTTCTACAGCTCATCTATAGCGGCATCGCGCTAGGCATGATCTATGCCGTCATCGCGTTCGGATACCAGCTCACCTTCGCCACCTCGGGCACCCTGAATTTCGGCCAGGGCGAAGCCCTGATGCTCGGCGCGCTCGTCGGCCTCACGCTGGTGGGCCTGGGCGTGAACTACTGGGTCATGATTCCCATCGTCTGCATCTTCGGCTTCGCGCAGGGCGCGCTGGTCGAGTGGGTCGGCGTCAGGCCCGCCATCAAGGCCCGGTCGGAATTCGGCTGGATCATGGCCACCATCGCGCTGGGCATCATTTTCAAGAACGTGGCCGAGAACATCTGGGGCCGCGACGACCTGCGCTTCCCCTCCCCCCTGCCCGAGGCGCCGATCCAGGTGCTGGGCGCCAACGTGCTGCCGATGGAACTGCTGGTGGTCTTCGGCGCGCTGGCCATGATGCTGCTGGTGGAGCTGTTCAACCGCAAATCCATCTACGGCAAGGCCTTCGTCGCCACCTCGAACGACCGCGATGCCGCCGGCCTGATGGGCATCAACACCGGCATGGTGATCACCTTTTCGTATGCCCTGTCGTCGCTGACGGCGGCGTTCGCGGGCGTGCTGGTGGCGCCGCTGACCCTGACCGGCGCCACCATGGGCGCCGTGCTGGGCCTGAAGGCCTTCGCGGTCGCCATCATCGGCGGCCTGTCCAGCGGCATGGGCGTCGTGGTGGGCGGTCTCATCCTGGGCATCGCCGAAACGACCACCGGCTTTTATCTATCGACGGGGTACAAGGACGTGCCCGGCCTCGTGCTGCTTCTGCTCGTCCTGACCTTCAAGCCCGCCGGCCTGTTCGGCAAGACCGCGATCAAGAAGGTGTGACGATGAAACCCCTGCACCTCCTGCTTTCCATCGTGGCCGTGGCCTGCCTGGCCGCCGTGCCGCTGGGCGTCACCAACACGTATTACCTGCACCTCATCGAAACCATCATGATCTACGCGATCCTGCTGTTCGGGCTCGACATCGTGGTGGGCTACACCGGCCAGGTCTCGCTGGGCCACGCCGGTCTGTTCGGCATCGGATCCTACGTGGCCGGCGTGCTGTTCTTCCACCTGCAGATGCCCATCTGGGTCATTCTCCCGGCCGCCATCGTGATCGCGGCGGTCTTCGGAGCGGTGCTGGCGCTGCCCGCGCTGCGGGTCACCGGGCCGTACCTGGCCATGGTGACGCTGGCGTTCGGCACCATCATCCAGATCCTGATCAACGAGATGACCTTCCTCACCGAAGGCCCCCTGGGCGTCAAGATCCCCAAGCCTTCCATCGCCGGCCACGTCCTGACCAAGAGCGAGTATTTCTGGCTGGTGGCCGCGTTGCTGGTGCTTTCGCTGATCGTGGTGCACCGCATCCTGAAGTCGCACCTGGGCCGCTCGTTCGAGGCCCTGCGCGACAGCCCGATCGCCTCGGACTGCATGGGCGTTTCGGTGTACCGGCACAAGGTGTTCGCCTTCGTGATCAGCGCCGGCTTCGCCGGCCTGGCGGGCGCGCTGTACTCGTACTCGGAACAGTACATCTCGCCCAACACCTACAACTTCGAGCTGACCATCCTGTTCCTGCTGGCCATCATCATGGGCGGGCGCAAGAGCCGCACGGGCGCGCTGCTGGGCGCTTCCATCATCGTGCTGCTGCCCAAGATGCTCGACGACATCGCGACCTTCCGCCTGATCGCGCTGGGCGTTGCCATCCTGGTCACGGTCGGCAGCGCCATCGCGGTCTCCAAGGGCCGCGCCGAGCCGCGCCGCGTGGCGGTGCCCGTCATCGGCACCATCGTCCTGACGGTCTTCGCCTACTGGCTCGACGCCGTGACCGACTGGCGCCTGACGATCTTCGGCGTCATGATCCTCTTCGTCGTGTACTACCTGCCCGACGGCATCGTGGGCTTCGTGCGCAACCTGTTCTTCTCCGGCCGCCGCGCCGCGCTCACCGTCAAATCGGACCTGGTGAAAGCGCAGGACGCGGTGCCCGGCGCCGCCAAGGGCAAGGACGAAACCCTGCTCGCGGTCAAGGGCGTGCTGATGCAGTTCGGCGGCCTGAAGGCGCTGAACCAGGTCGACCTCACGGTGAAGCGCGGCACCATCCACGGCCTGATCGGGCCGAACGGCTCCGGCAAGAGCACCATGATGAACGTGCTGACCGGCATCTACGTGCCGACCGCCGGCGCCGTGGAGTTCTCGGGCAAGTCGCTGGTGGGCCTGGCGCCCGCGGACATTGCGGAAGCCGGCGTCGCGCGGACGTTCCAGAACGTGCAGCTCTTCGGCGAAATGACCGCGCTGGAGAACGTCCTGGTCGGCCTGCACCATACCTTCACCACCGGGCTGGCCGGCATCGCGCTGCGCACCGCCAAGTGGAAGGGCGAGGAACAGGGCGCACGCGCACGCGCCATGGCGCTGCTTGAATTCGTGGGCCTGGAATCGCTGGCCAGCGAAGAGGCCCGCAACCTGCCCTACGGCAAGCAGCGCCTGCTGGAAATCGCGCGCGCCCTGGCCCTGGACCCTCAGCTGCTGCTGCTGGACGAGCCCGCCGCCGGCCTGACGGCGCCCGACATCGTCGAGCTGCTGGCCATTATCCGCAAGGTGCGCGACCACGGCATCACCCTGATTCTCATCGAGCACCACATGGACGTGGTGATGGGAGTCTGCGACACCGTGTCGGTGCTGGACTTCGGCCAGAAGATCGCCGAAGGCCTGCCCAACGAAGTGCAAAGCAACGCCAAGGTCATCGAGGCGTATCTGGGCGGCGCGCCCGCCTGACGCCAAGGG
Organism: Achromobacter sp.; assembly: GCF_050285585.1. Classification (GTDB taxonomy): domain Bacteria; phylum Pseudomonadota; class Gammaproteobacteria; order Burkholderiales; family Burkholderiaceae_B; genus Achromobacter. The sequence continues at coordinate 116,287 of NZ_JBLZXF010000004.1, forward strand.
GACGACAACATGCTATCGATCAAGAATCTGGAAGCTGGCTACGGCAAGGTGAAGGTGCTGCACGGCATCAGCATGGAAGTGCCCAAGGCCAAGGTAGTGACGCTGATCGGCTCCAATGGCGCCGGCAAGACGACCACGATGCGGGCGCTGTCCGGAATGATCCGTCCCACCGCCGGCGAAATCATGCTGGGCGGCAAGCGCATCGACGGGCTCGAGTCCCACCGCATCGCGCGGCTGGGGCTGGCGCACTCGCCGGAAGGCCGCCGGGTATTTCCCACCCTGTCGGTGACGGACAATCTGCTGCTGGGCGCGTTTCCCCGCCTGACGGGCAGCCGGCCCAAGGGCGATGTGCAGGCCGACCTGAGCCGCGCCATGGACCTGTTCCCGCGCCTGAAGGAGCGCCGCGACCAGTTGGCGGGCACACTGTCGGGCGGCGAGCAGCAGATGCTGGCCATGGCCCGCGCCGTGATGCTGAATCCCGAACTGGTGCTGCTGGACGAACCGTCCATGGGCCTGGCGCCGATCCTGGTGGAAGAAGTATTCAGGATCATCGCGCGGCTGAAGGACGAGGGGGTCACGATGCTGCTGGTGGAACAGTTCGCCGCGGCGGCGCTGAACGTGGCGGACTATGGATACGTGCTGGAGAACGGCCGGATTTCCGTCCACGGGAGCGCGGACAAGCTGAAGCATGATCCGGCCGTGGTGGCGGCCTATCTGGGGGGATCGCATTAAGGACGGCCTCGGACGCGCGCAAGCGGGCGGCGGCTAGCGGCCTGCCCAGGGCCGCTAGCCGCCAAGGCGCGCCGCTCAGACGATCGTCAGCGTCACGTCGATGTTGCCGCGCGTCGCGTTCGAGTACGGGCAGACGATATGCGCCGCCGCCACCAGCTTCTCGGCCTCCGCCCGGTCCATGCCCGGCAGGGAGATCTTCAGCTCGACCTCGATCCCGAATCCGGTGGGAATGGGGCCGATGCCGACGGCGCCGTCGATCGTCGCGTTCGACGGCATCGCGATCTTGTCGCGGCCGGCCACGAATTTCATGGCGCCCATGAAGCAGGCCGAATAGCCCACCGCAAACAGCTGCTCGGGGTTGGTGCCGGCCGCGCCGGCTCCGCCCAATTCCTTGGGCGTGGTCAGCTTGACGTTCAGGTTGCCGTCGTCGGAAGCGCCGGTGCCTTCACGGCCGCCGGTGACGTGCGCATGGGCGCGGTACAGCACTTTTTCGATAGACATGATGGTTTCCTTGTAAAAGATGACAGGGGACTGCCGAGCCTGGCGGGACCCTCCCTGCCATGGCTTTACCAACAAAGTAGTACACAATCATATCGTGCACTACTTAAATGACCGGACGATGGCAGGCGCCAACGTCCGCCTCAAAGACTGTCGACCAGCTTCTCCCGCAACGCGTGCAGGGCCTTCATGGTGTCTTGCGCCTCGTCCAGCGTGCATTGCGCCGCCGCGGCGACCGCCTGGGGCACCGCCAGCGCCTTGTCGCGCAGATCGCGGCCTTCGCGGGTCAAGGCCACGATCACCTGGCGCTCGTCGTCCTGGGCGCGCTGCCGGCTCACCAAGCCGGCAGCTTCCAGCCGCTTGAGCAACGGCGTCAGCGTGGCCGAATCCAGGAACAGGCGCTCGCCGATATCCGTCACCGTGATTCCGTCGCCTTCCCAGAGCACCAGCATCACCAGGTACTGCGGATAGGTCAAGTCCAGATCGCGCAGCAGCTTGCGGTACACCTTGTTCATCGCCAGGGAGGTCGAGTACAGGGCGAAGCATAGCTGGCTGTCCAGCAGCAGCGGGTTGAATCCGCTTTTGGATTTGGATCTTGATTTCATTGCGCAATATTAAATAGCGCACTATTTATCGTCAAGTTTTTTTTTCGAGCTTTTTCTGGGGCCGCCCTCCCTAGGAGGGCGCCTGCTCCGCTTCCGCCGCGCCGCGGTCCGAGCCGTATTGCTTCAGCCCGTCCAGGTCCAGCACGCGGACCGCGCCGTACTCCACGTTCAGCAACCCCGCTTCCTCCAGCTTGCGCAGCGCCTGATTGGCGCGCTGGCGCGACACCCGGGCCAGATAGCCTACCTCTTCCTGGGTAATCGTCAGCCGCATCCCCATGCCAGGATACAGCAAAGGGTTGAACAGCTCGGCCAGGCAGCGGGCCACGCGGGCGTCCGGATCCAGCAGGCGGTCGTACTCCGCCTTGCCGATGAACTGCGCGACGCGCTCGTTCAATTGGTGCAGCAGATAGCGGTTGAACGGAATGCTGGTGTCCAGCAGCCAGTCGAAAGTGGCGCCAGGCAGCCGCGCCACTACCGAATCCCGCAATGCAACGATGTCGTATTTGCGGACCTCGCGCTTGAGCAGCGACCCTTCGCCGATCCATCCGCCGGCGGGAACGCCCGTCAGCGACGCCACCTTGCCTTCGGCATTGCCCACGGACACCTTGACGAGCCCGGCCAGCACCCCGATCCAAGCCTGTGCGAGTTCGCCTTTGCGCTCTATGATCGACCCGGCGGCAACCTGCTGCACGGTCAGGTCCCGCTCGACGCGCGCTTGCTGTTCGCGGTCGAGCACGCGAAACCAGGCCGCGGCAAGTTGCAGGGAATCGGATAGCTGCATCGGGAATACCCTAAAAGGTCCTTGAATGTCGCGATGGTGACAGTTGGTAGCAACCCAACCTTATACCTTAACTCCTGCCGTAAATCTAAAACCAACTGGTCAAGCACCTCATCGCCATCGCCGCCCGCGCGGACTCCTGGCCCGATGCGCCCAAACCGGAGGAGACAACGTGGCACATACACCGCCCGCATCCGCACGGATGCCGGCGGCGTCGGATACCTTTCCGGCGCTGCTGTTCACGCATGCCAAGGTTCGTGGGTCGCGGCCCGCGATACGCGAGAAAGATCTGGGGATCTGGCAAACCCTTACGTGGTCCGAAGTGGCGGAACATGTCCGCCACGTCGCCCACGGCCTCGCCGCGCTTGGCATCCAGCCCGGCATGCACGTGGCCGTCGTCGGCGAAAACCGTCCGCGCCTGTACATGGCCATGATGGCCGCGCAATCGCTGGGCGCGATTCCCGTGCCGCTCTACCAGGACGCCGTCGCCCAGGAAATGGTCTACGTGCTGCAGGATGCCGAGATCAGCGTGGCCATCGTCGAGGACCAGGAGCAGGTCGACAAGATGCTCGAGATCCGCGGACAGTGCCCCGCCCTGAAGCGCGTGGTGTTCGACGATCCCCGCGGCCTGCGCCACTACACCGACGCGATGCTGCTGTCCTATGAAAAGCTGGAAGCGCTGGGCGCCGAGTATGCCGCGCAGCATCCCGGCTTCCTGGATGGCGCCATCGCCGCCGTCCAGCCTCATGACCCGGCCGCCATGTTCTACACCTCTGGAACGACCGGCAAGCCCAAGGGCGTCGTGCTGACGCACCATGCGCTGATCGACCGCGCGCGCGCCGTGTCCGAACTGGAAAAGCTGACCGACCAGGAAGACGTGCTGGCCTACCTGCCGCCCGCGTGGATCGGACAGAACATGTTTTCGTACACGCAGCTGCTGGTCACCGGCTTCACCGTCAACCATCCCGAATCGCCCGACACCGTGGCGATCGATATGCGCGACATCGGCCCCACCTATTACTTCGCGCCGCCACGCGTGCTGGAAGGCCTGCTGACCCACGTGATGATCCGCATGGAAGACGCCGGCTTCATCAAGCGCAAACTCTTCGCGCGCTGCATGAAGCTGGCGCGCCGCGTCGGCACCCGCATCCTGGACGGCGAACCCGTCGGCGCCTGGGACCGCCTGCGCTATGCGCTGGGCAACGCGCTGATCTATGGTCCGCTGCGCAATGCGCTGGGCATGAGCCGCGTGCGCGTGGCGTATACGGCGGGCGAAGCCATCGGGCCCGACCTGTTCGTGTTCTACCGCTCGATCGGCATCAACCTGAAGCAGCTCTATGGTTCCACCGAAACCTCGGTGTTCGTCTGCGTGCAGCCGGACGGCCAGGTGCGCGACGACACCGTGGGCCCGCCCGTCGAAGGCGTGGAAATCCGCGTGGCCGACAACGGGGAAATCCTGGTCAAGAGCCCCGGCCTCTTCAAGGAGTACTACCGCAACCCCGAAGCGACAGCCGAGGCGCGCAGCGCCGATGGCTGGTTCCATACGGGGGACGCGGGCTATCTCGACACCGACGGCCAGCTGAAGATCATCGACCGCGCCAAGGACGTGGGCAAGCTCGCCAACGGCAGCCTGTTCGCGCCGAAGTACATCGAGAACAAGCTCAAGTTCTTCCAGCACATCAAGGAAGCGGTCGCTTTCGGCGCCAACCGGGACGACGTGTGCGCCTTCATCAACATCGACCTGGAAGCGGTCGGCAACTGGGCCGAGCGCCGCGGCATGCCCTACGCGGGCTATACCGACCTGGCCTCCAAGGACGAGGTCTACCAGCTGATCGCGGAATGCGTGGAGCAGGTCAACGCCGACCTGGCCACCGACCCCAAGCTGTCGGCCTCGCAGATCAGCCGCTTCCTCATCCTGCACAAGGAACTCGATCCCGACGACGACGAGCTGACCCGCACGCGCAAGGTGCGCCGCGCCTTCATCGCGCAGAAATACGGCGTGCTCATCGACGCCCTCTACGGCGGAAAGCAATCGCAGTTCATCGAGACCGAAGTGAAATTCGAAGACGGACGCACCGGCAAGATCTCGGCGGACCTGAAGATCCGCCCGGTCAAGACGTTTCCCGCCATCACCGCCAAAGCCGCGTAGAGATCATGAGCCACAACGACCGCGACCAGCGCATCGGCGACGTCATGCTGGACATGCAGAACATTTCCCTGTCCTTCGGCGGCGTGAAAGCGCTGACGGACATCTCCTTCAACGTGCGCGAACACGAAATCCGCGCCATCATCGGTCCCAACGGCGCGGGCAAGAGCTCGATGCTCAACGTCATCAATGGGGTCTACACGCCCCAGGAAGGCGCCATCGCCTTCCGGGGCGAGCACTTCTCGCGCATGAACCCCCGCCGCGCCGCGGAGATGGGCATCGCGCGCACGTTCCAGAACCTGGCGCTGTTCAAGGGCATGAGCGTGCTGGACAACATCATGACCGGCCGCAACCTGCGCATGAAATGCGGGCTGCTGTCGCAGGCGTTCCGGATGGGCCGCGCCGAGCGCGAAGAGATCCAGCACCGCGAGTTCGTCGAGAACATCATCGACTTCCTGGAAATCCAGGCGCATCGCAAGACACCGGTGGGCCGCCTGCCCTATGGATTGCAGAAGCGCGTCGACCTGGGCCGGGCGCTGGCGATGGAGCCGCGCCTGCTGCTGCTGGACGAGCCGATGGCCGGCATGAACATCGAGGAAAAGCAGGACATGAGCCGCTTCATCCTGGACGTGAATGACGAATTCGGAACCACCATCGTGCTGATCGAGCACGACATGGGCGTGGTCATGGATATCTCCGACCGCGTCGTGGTGCTGGACTACGGCAAGAAGATCGGCGACGGCAAGCCGGACGAAGTCCGCGCGAATGAAGACGTCGTAAAAGCCTATCTAGGCGTGTCGCACTAAGGCGGACAGACATGGGATTTTTTCTAGAGACCTTATTCGGCGGCCTGATGAGCGGCATGCTGTACGCCCTCATCGGACTGGGCTTCGTGCTGATCTTCAAGGCATCGGGCGTCTTCAACTTCGCGCAGGGCGCGATGGTGCTGGTGGCCGCGCTTTCCATGGCGCGCTTCTCGGAATGGCTGCCGCGCTGGCTCGGCTTCGACAACATGATCCTGGCCAATGTGCTGGCGTTCATCGTCAGCGCGGCCGTGATGTTCCTGCTGGCTGTCGCCATCGAGCGCTTCGTGCTGCGCCACCTGGTCAACCAGGAAGCCACCACCTTGCTGATGGCTACGCTGGGCATCAGCTACTTCCTCGATGGCCTGGGCCAGATCACCTTCGGCAGCTCGGTGTACTCCATCAACGTGGGCATGCCCAAGGATCCCATGATGATCCTGGAGTCCGTCTTCGAGGGCGGGCTCCTGATCAATCTGGAGGACCTGACCGCCGCCGTCATCGCCGCCCTGCTGGTGGCGGCGCTGGCCATCTTCTTCCAGTACACCTCGACCGGCCGCGCGCTGCGCGCGGTGGCCGACGACCACCAGGCCGCGCAATCCATCGGCATCCCGCTCAACCGTATCTGGGTGATCGTGTGGAGCGTGGCGGGCCTGGTGGCGCTGGTGGCCGGCATTATCTGGGGATCCAAGTTCGGCGTGCAGTTCACGCTCTCCACCGCGGCGCTGCGGGCGCTTCCGGTGGTGATTCTGGGCGGCCTGACCTCGGTTCCTGGCGCCATCCTGGGCGGCCTGATCATCGGCGTCGGGGAAAAGCTGTCCGAGGTCTACCTGGGGTCGCTCGTGGGCGGCGGTATCGAAATCTGGTTCGCCTATGTGCTGGCGCTGGTGTTCCTGCTGTTCCGCCCGCAAGGGCTGTTCGGCGAGAAGATCATCGATCGCGTCTAGGCGGACAGGACCTCTAGGATAAGAAAATGTTCTATCGCGAAAACGGCCAATTCAAGACCACCTATCGCGCCGACCAGCAGATCTTTCCGATCCGCCAGGACCGCATCTTCATCTGGCTGCTGCTGGCGGTCGCGTTCGTCGCCATTCCGGCGCTGGCCAGCGACTACCTGCTGCGGGCCATCCTGATCCCGTTCCTGATCCTGGCGCTGGCCGCCGTGGGCCTGAACATCCTGGTGGGCTATTGCGGGCAGATCTCGCTGGGCACGGGCGCCTTCATGGCCGTCGGCGCCTATGCGGCGTGGAATTTCGGCGTGCGCTTCCCCGGCATGCCATTGATCGTCCAGATCCTGCTGGGAGGTTTTTTCGCCACGATCGTCGGCGTGATATTCGGCATACCCAGCCTGCGCATCCGGGGCCTGTACCTGGCGGTGGCCACGCTGGCCGCGCAGTTCTTCGTGGATTGGGCGTTCCTGCGCATTCCGTTCTTCACGAACTACTCCTCGTCCGGCAACGTGTCGGTGCCGCCGCTGACCGCGTTCGGCCTGCCCGTCCAGAGCGCCATGGAGAAGTACCTGTTCGTGCTGATCCTGGTGGTGGTATTCAGCCTCCTGGCCAAGAACCTGGTGCGCGGCGCCATCGGCCGCCAGTGGATGGCCATACGCGACATGGACGTGGCGGCCTCCGTGATCGGCATCCGCCCCATGTACGCCAAGCTCACGGCCTTCGCGGTCAGCTCGTTCATCGTCGGGGTGGCGGGCGCCCTGTGGGGCTACATCCACCTGGGCTCCTGGGAGCCGCTGGCCTTCGACCTGGGGCGTTCCTTCCAGCTGCTGTTCATGGTGATCATCGGCGGGCTGGGATCGATCATCGGCAGCTTCTTCGGCGCGGCGTTCATCGTGCTGGTGCCCGTGGCGCTGACCAACGTGCCGCACATGCTGGGCCTGTCGCTGTCGGTGGACACCGCCGCGCACGTCGAGCACATGGTGTTCGGCGCGCTGATCGTCTTTTTCCTGATCGTCGAGCCGCACGGGCTGGCGCGGTTGTGGAGCATCGGCAAGGAGAAACTTCGCATCTGGCCCTTCCCGCATTGAGCGGGGTTGCTGGAACATGTGCTGTACGGCGTTGCATTGCTTCTGTATTGAACATCGCCTGGCGCGGCGGCATGAGCGCCGCGCCAGGCATCCTGAATACCCGGCTCAAGACCGGGCCAATCCCGGTGTCCCAGGGTTTATGGACCCAAACACCACGCAGGAGGTAAATGGAGATGAAGCGTCTTAACCTGAAGTTGGCGGCAGCCCTGGTGGCCGCAGCAGGCGCCGTCGGCGCCGCGGCCACGCCGGCGATGGCGGCCGAAGAGCAGTTCGTTCCGTTGCTGGTGTATCGCACCGGATCCTTCGCCCCCCTGGGCATTCCCTGGGCCGACGGCAAGCTGGACTACCTGAAGCTGGTCAACGAACGCGATGGCGGCGTCAACGGCGTCAAGATCACGTACGAGGAATGCGAAACGGCCTACGCCACCGACCGCGGGGTGGAATGCTATGAACGCCTGAAGGGCAAGGGCACCGGCGCTTCGGGCTTCGACACGCAGTCCACCGGCATCACCTTCGCCGTCAGCGATAAGGCCATGGTCGACAAAGTGCCGGTCGAAACGATGGGCTACGGCCTGTCGCAGTCGGTCGACGGCAGCGTGTTCGAATGGAACTTCCCGCTGCTGGGCACGTACTGGACCGCGGCCGACGTGATGATCCAGGACATCGCCAAGAAGGAAGGCGGCATGGACAAGCTCAAGGGCAAGAAGATCGCCCTGGTCTACCATGACTCGCCCTACGGCAAGGAACCCATCCCGCTCCTGCAGAAGCGCGCGGCCAAGGAAGGCTTCGAACTGCTGCTCTATCCCGTCACCGCTCCCGGCGTCGAGCAGAAGTCCACCTGGCTGCAGATCCGCCAGGCGCGCCCGGCCTATGTGCTGCTGTGGAGCGCGGGCATCATGACGCCCACCGCCATCCGCGAGGCGCAGGCCAGCGGCTATCCGCGCGACAAGATGTACGCCATCTGGTGGGCCGGCTCCGAAGGCGACGTGAAGGACCTGGGCGACGTCGCCAAGGGCTACAACGCCATCACCATCCACAACAGCGGCGCCAACCACGACAAGGTCTACGACGACCTGAAGAAGTTCGTCTACGACAAGGGCCAGGGCTCGGACAAGACCGGCAACACCACGCTGGGCACCATCGCCCACACGCGCGGCATGATGATCTCCATGCTGCAGGTGGAGGCGATCCGCACCGCCCAGGAGAAGTACGGCAAGGGCAAGGCGCTGACGCCGGAGCAGGTGCGCTGGGGCTTCGAGAACCTGAACCTGACCCAGGAGAAGCTGGACAAGCTGGGCTTTGGCCAGATCATGCGCCCGGTCAAGACCTCCTGCGGCAATCACAAGGGCGATGACTGGGCCCGCATCGTGCAGTGGGACGGCTCGAAGTTCAAGGTCGTGTCCGACTGGTACCAGGCCGATTCCGCCATCCTCGATCCCATGGTCAAGGAAGCCGCGGCCAAGTACGCCAAGGAAAAGAACATCACGCCTCGAAAGTGTGAGTAACCCCCGAAGCACCTGCGGTGCCTCCCCCCAAGGGGGCGCCGCGCGCGGACCGGCAAAGCCGGCTCCGCTGCGGCCCCGCTTTAGCCGCGCCAGCTGCATGCGGCGCGGGCGCCGCAGATGCAGAGGATGTTGATACGAACCGCTGCCGTCCCTTGGGACAGGCAGCTGCCACGCCGCAGGAACCTTTATGAACGACGCCACTATTGCTGCCCCGACAGACACCCCAAAGGTCCTGCTCGACGTGAATGGCATCGAGGTGATCTACAACCATGTGATCCTCGTGCTCAAGGGCGTGTCCCTGCAAGTGCCGGAAGGCCGGATCGTGGCCCTGCTGGGCGCCAACGGCGCAGGCAAGACCACGACATTGCGCGCCATCTCGAACCTGCTCAAGGGCGAGCGCGGCGACGTCACCAAGGGCTATATCCAGTATCGCGACCAGCGCATCGAAAAGCTGTCGCCGGCAGAACTGGTCAAGCGCGGAGTGGTCCAGGTGATGGAAGGCCGCCATTGCTTCGCGCACCTGACCATCGAGGAAAACCTGCTGACCGGCGCCTACACGCGCAGCATGAGCCGCGGCGACACGACGGCGGCGCTGGACCGGGTCTACCAGTATTTTCCGCGCCTGAAGCAGCGCCGCGCCAGCCAGGCGGGCTATACCTCCGGCGGCGAACAGCAAATGACCGCCATCGGCCGCGCGCTGATGGCCGATCCCAACATGATCCTGCTGGACGAGCCGTCCATGGGGCTTGCGCCGCAGATCGTCGAAGAAATCTTCGAGATCGTGCGCGACCTGAACCAGCGCGAGCGCGTCAGCTTCCTGCTCGCCGAGCAGAACACCAACATCGCGCTGCGCTATGCCGATTACGGCTACATCCTGGAGAACGGGCGGGTGATGATGGACGGCGCGGCCTCGGACCTCGCCGAGAACGAGGACGTGAAGGAGTTCTACCTGGGCATCTCCAGCGGCGAACGCAAGAGTTTCCGCGACAACAAGTTCTACCGCCGCCGCAAACGCTGGCTGGCCTGATTCCTGGAGCGGCGATGCCGGCGCGGTCCGGCCCGCCGCCGGCAACGACACCGCAGTACGGCACACGAGAGGGTGCGATCCCATGTCCGAGTTTTTCGATGTTCTGGAAACCCGCGCGCCCGAGCAGCGCGAGCGCGACCTGATGGCCGCCCTGCCCGGCGCGATCGCCCGGGCCATTGCCCGGGCGCCGGCCATCGCCGAGCAGTTGCGCGGCATCGACCCCGCGACCATCACGTCGCGCGCGGCCCTGGCGCGGCTGCCCGTGCTGCGCAAGCACGAGTTGCTGGAGCGGCAGCAGCACAGCCGCGACGACGCGTCGGCGCCCGCGGGGCCGCGCAAGGCATTCGGCGGCTTCTCCGCCATCGGCTGGGGCGAAGCGATGCGCGTCTTCGCATCGCCCGGCCCCATCTACGAACCGGAGAGCGGGCGCGCCGACTACTGGCGCTTCGCCCGCGCCCTGCATGCGGCCGGATTCCGCGCCGGCGAGCTGGCCTACAACTGCTTTTCCTATCACTTCACGCCTGCCGGCTCCATGATGGAAACCGCGGCGCACGCCGTGGGCTGCACCGTGTTTCCCGGGGGCACCGGACAGACCGAGCAGCAGGTGCGGGCCATCCAGGATCTCGCGCCCAGCGGCTACACGGGCACGCCCAGCTTCCTCAAGATCATCCTGGAAAAAGCCGACGAATTGGGCGTCAAGCTGGATTCGCTGCGCCGCGCGCTGGTCTCCGGCGAGGCCTTCCCGCCGTCCCTGCGCGACTGGCTTGCCGCGCGCGGCATCGAAGGCTACCAGGCATACGGCAGCGCCGACCTCGGCATGGTGGCCTTCGAAACGCCCGCCCGCGAAGGCCTGGTGCTGGGCGAAGACATCATCGTCGAAATCGTGCGTCCGGGCACGGGCGTACCGGTGCCGGACGGGGAAGTCGGCGAAGTCGTGGTCACCACACTGAATCCGGACTATCCGCTGGTGCGCTTCGGCACCGGCGACCTGTCGGCCGTCATGCCCGGCCTCTCGCCCTGCGGACGCACCAATACCCGCATCAAGGGCTGGATGGGCCGCGCCGACCAGACCACCAAGGTGCGAGGCATGTTCGTGCATCCGTCGCAGGTCGCGGACGTGGCTCGCCGCCACCCCGAGATCCTCCGCGCCCGGCTGGTGATCAGCGGCAATACCGGATCGGACCGCATGGTGCTCAAGGTGGAAGCGCAGGCGCCCAGCGTCGAGCTCGGCCAGCGCATCGCGGAATCGGTGCGCGACGTGACCAAACTGCGCAGCGACGTGGAGTGGGTGGAAGCCGGCGGCCTGCCGAACGACGGCAAGGTCATCGACGACGTGCGCACCTACGAGTGAACGACGCGGCGGCGCGGATTCACGCGGCCCCGATCAGCGCCATCGCCCCTTTGGCGAGCATTGCCACCGCGACCGCCCCCGCGAATAGCGCGAAGCTCTGCTGCAGGCGCCTGGGAGGAAAACGGTCGGCGACCCCGCGCCCCGCCAGCATGCCCAGCACGGCGGCGGCCGTGAAAGGCGCCGCAATGCCCCAGTCCAGGTGCCCGCCCGCCGCCGCGGCCGCCACGCCGCTGGCCGACACCAGCGCGATCACGGCCAGCGACGTGCCCACGATGGCCTGCATCGGCAGATCGGTGGCGCGGCGCAGCGCGGGAACGATGACGAAGCCGCCGCCCACGCCCAGCAGCCCCGACAGCAAGCCCGCGATCACTCCCGTGCCCGTCAACGCTCGGGCGCAAGGCGCCGTCCACCGCAGCCGGCCGGTGCCCGCATTGAGCCGGCAGGGCGGCATGCGCGGCGCGTCCGAGGCGGCAGCGACCGGCCGGGCGCCTTGCGTCCACATCCGCCACGCCACCATGCCCAGCACGCAGGCGAAGATGATGGCGAGGGGCGCGTTGGGCACCCGCCGCGCGGCCCACAGCCCCAGCGGCGACACGATGATGCCGGTGATGGCCATGAATCCGGCCGCCCGATAGCGCACCTGACCCTTGCGCAGCCCCAGCACGGCCCCCAGCGCGGCGGACAGCCCCACCGCCAGCAAGGCGATGGGCGCGGCCTGCGCCACCTGCAGATGCAGGCCGAAGACCAGCAAAGGGACGGCCATGATGGCGCCGCCCGCGCCCGTCAACCCGAGAATCAGGCCGACGCATCCTCCCAGCGCCAGGCTGGCCGCCCATACGGTAGCGATCATGCCGGCGCGCTCAATTGCCCAGGGGACGAGCGAGCCACTCCCGGCCCTTGAGCATGCCGTTCCAGTAGATCCACGGCAGCATCCTGGCCTTGAGGAACCAGGCGCTCTTGCGCGGCACGGTCGGATCCAGCGGAAAAGTCGGCAGCAGCTTGCCGCCGTAGCCGAATTCGGCCAGCACGATGCGGCCGCGCTCGACAGTCAGCGGGCAGGAGCCATAACCATCGTAGGTCACCGGCATGGCATGCCCTTCGCGCAGCGCCAGCAGGTTTTCGGCCACCGTGACGATCTGCTTGCGCGCCGCGGCGGCGGTCTTGGCGTTGGGGGTGCTGATGCCGTCGCCCAAACCGAAGACGTTGCCATGGCGGACGTGGCGCAGGGTGGCGGGATCCACCTCGCACCAGCCCGCGGCATCCGCCAGCGGACTGTTCTTCAGGAAGGCATGGGGAACCTGCGGCGGCACCGCGTGCAGCATATCGAAGGATTTCTCCACGCGCGCCACGGCGCCGTCGGCGTCCTTCACGTCGAACCAGGCCTTGCGCGCCGCGCCGTCCACGGCAACCAGCGACGAATTGAAGGCCAGCCCGATGCCGTAGCGCTCCACGTAGCGCATCAGCGGCGGCACGAAGGCCGGCACCCCGAAAAGCACCGCGCCGGCCAGGTCGAACTCCACGTCGATGCGGTCCAGCACGCCCGCGCGCCGCCAGTGATCGCAAGCCAGGTACATCGCCTTCTGCGGCGCGCCGGCGCATTTGATGGGCATGGCGGGCTGCGTGAACAGCGCCCGCCCCCCCTTCAGCCCCCGTGCCAGCTCCCAGGTATAGGGCGCCAGATCGTAGCGGTAGTTGGACGTGACGCCCTGCCGGCCCAGCGTCTCGGCCAGCCCGTCGACCTGTTCCCACGCCAGGCGCAGCCCGGGACTGACGATCAGTTGCTGATAGGTCACGGCCCGGCCGTCTTCCAGCAGGACGCGGTCGGCCTCGGGTTCGAAACCCGCCGCCGCGGCCTGCAGCCAGGTGGCGCGCGCCGGCATGACGGCGCGGGTCGGGCGCACCGTCTTGGAGACGTCGAAGGCGCCGCCGCCCACCAGGGTCCAGGCGGGTTGGTAGTAATGCTTGTCGCTGGGTTCGACCACCGCGATGCGCAGGTCCGGCCGCCGGCGCAACAGGCTGGCGGTCACGCCGATGCCTGCCGCCCCGCCGCCCACCACGACCACGTCGAAATCGCGCTGGCCTTGTGCCATGGGCATGCTTGTCTCCGAGCCGGTCTACCGGCTTTTGATTTTTTCCAGGATTGAAAATATCGCCATGCCGGCAAGCATGGCGGCCACGAACACCAGAGCCTGGGGCACCCCGGCCGACGCCGCGACCAGGGCCGGGCCCGGGCAGAACCCGGCCAGCCCCCAACCCGCGCCGAACGCCAGGCTGCCGAGCGCCAGGCGCGCGTCGATGCGGGTCGCGGTGGGCCAGTGCAAGGGTTCGCCCGACAGGCTGGCGCGGCGGCGGCGCAACACGGAAAAGCCTGCCGCGGTGACCAGCACCGCACCGCCCATCACGAAGGCCAGCGACGGATCCCAGGAGCCCGCAAGGTCCAGGAAGCCCAGCACCTTGGCGGGATTGGCCATGCCGGACACGATCAGCCCCAGCCCGAAGGCCAGGCCCGACACGAAGGCGAACAATGCGGTCATGATCCGCCTCCCGCCAGATGGCGCATGACGTAGACGACGCCGAAACCCGCCGCCATGAACAGCGCGGTTGCGGCCAGCGAACGGGGCGACCCCCGCGACACGCCGCAGACGCCATGGCCGCTGGTGCAGCCCGACGCGTAGCGCGTGCCGATGCCCACCAGCAACCCCGCGACGACCAAGCGGGCCGTGCCGGCCTCGACCGCGACGGCGGGCAGCGTGGCGCCGATGCGATACAGCCAGGGAGAGGCGAACAGGCCCAGCAGGAAGGCGAGCCGCCAGGAGCTGCCGCCCTGGGGCGGCCACAGGCCGCCCACGATGCCGCTGATGCCCGCGATGCGGCCCGCGCCGGCCATCATCAGCACGGCGGCCGCGCCGATAAGCAGGCCGCCCAGGGCCGACGACGCGGGCGTGAAGGCGGACCAGTCCAGGTTCACTTGAGTGACTCCATGGCCCGGCCGCAGTACAGACTCGATAACGTCTTCATGACCTGGCTGACCTCGAAACTGGCCATCTGGTAGTAAACGTACTTGCCTTCGCGCCGCGTCGCCACCAGCCCTTCGTCGCGCAGCACCCCCAGTTGCTGGGACAGCGTTGGCTGGCGGATGCCGGTCAGCGCTTCGAGTTCGCCCACGTTGCGTTCGTTCTGGACCAGTTGGCACAGCAGCAGCAGGCGGTCTTCGTTGGCCAGCGCCTTGAGCAGGGCGCAGGCCTGGGAGGCGGATTCGCGCAGGACGGCGACTTCGCACTCGGTCAGGACTTCGTTCATTTGATGAGCATCAATCGGCCTAGGAGGGTTTGATCATTATATTGACCAATAGAATATTCAACAATATTATTGAAATATATATATTGTTTTGATGCGCAGCGATACGCTGCCAGGCGAGCGTCCATGCCCCCGCAGATCCAAGGTTTTTTCGATCCCGTCACCGCCACCATCACCTACGTCGTCCATGAGCCGGCGCCGGGTGGCGCCTGCGCCATCATCGATTCGGTCCTGGACTACGATCCCAAGTCCGGCCGCACCAGCACCGCCAGCGCGGACCGCGTGGCCGACTACGTGCGCGAGCACGGCCTGAAGACGGAATGGCTGTTGGAAACGCACGCGCACGCCGACCATCTCTCGGCCGCGCCCTACCTCCAGCGGCAGCTGGGCGGCGTCATCGCCATCGGCCAGAGCATCCAGACCGTGCAGGGCGTATTCAAGAAGATCTTCAACCTCGAGCCGGAGTTCCAGCTGGACGGGTCCCAATTCGGCCACCTGTTCGCCGACGGCGAAACCTTCCGCATCGGCGGGCTGACGGCGCGGGCCATCCATGTGCCGGGACACACGCCCGCCGACATGGCCTACCTGATCGGCGATGCCGCCTTCGTGGGCGACACCCTGTTCATGCCCGACGTGGGCACGGCGCGTTGCGACTTCCCCGGCGGCGACGCCCACCAGCTCTACCGGTCGATCCAGCGCCTGCTGAGCCTGCCCGCCGATACCCGGCTGTTCATGTGCCACGACTACCCTCCCGCCAGCCGCGACGCATCCTGGCAGACCACCGTGGCCGAACAGCGCCGCGCCAACATCCATGTGCGCGATGGCGTGGGCGAAGACGAGTTCGTCGACATGCGCACCCGGCGCGACGCCACGCTCTCCATGCCCACCCTCATCCTGCCCGCCATCCAGGTGAACATCCGCGCCGGCCACTTCCCGCCGCCCGAAGACAATGGCGTGCGCTACCTGAAGATACCCGTCGACGCGTTGTAATTCCCGCGCCGCCGTCAGGCGCGCGACCGCTAGACGCGCCGCGGGCTTGCATGCCCCGGGCTTGCGTGCCCCGGACTTATCCCGGAAGATCGTCCGATCGCAACATTGCCGACCAGACGGATCCTCACATGTTCGCCGAAGCCGAAGCCGACCCCAGCCTGTCCAAGGAAGAATTCAAGCCCCTGGAGGCGCGGCTGCGCGTCGCCTTGCTGAACGCGCAGTACCAGCGCCTTGCCAAGGCGGAAAAAACGCTGCTGATCGTCGTGGCGGGGATCGACGGCGCCGGCAAGGGCGCCACGGTGAACCTGCTCAATGAGTGGATGGACCCGCGCCACATCAAGACGCTCGCTTACGGCCCGCGCGAAGGCGAAGACCTGGAGCGCCCGCCGCTGTGGCGATACTGGAACGACCTGCCGCCCAAGGGCAGCACCGGCATCGTGTTCGGTTCCTGGTACGCGCCGCTGATCCTCGAAGCCACGCGCAAGAAGCCCAACCATGAAAGCATAGAAGCGCAGGCCGCCACGATCCATCGCTTCGAAGCGATGCTGGCGGCCGAAGGCGTGCAGATCGTCAAGCTCTGGTTCCACCTCTCGGCCGAGGCCCAGAAAGCCCGCGCCAAGCGCCTGCTGGCCAGTCCGGAAACCTCCTGGCAGGTCAGCCCCATCGATCTGAAGGTCCACAAGAAATACGACCGCATCCGCAACGCGGGGCAGTCGGTGCTGAACCGCACGGATTGCGGCCATGCGCCCTGGGTCGTGATCCCCAGCGCCGACGAGAACTTGCGGGCGGTCCGCACCGCCGAAGCGGTGCTGGCCGCCATGCGCCAGCATGGCGTGCCCCGCATCCCGCCGTCGTTCGTGGCGCACTCACGGCCCACGCGGGTGGTCGATCGCCTGGGGCAGCTGGACTACGACGCCAAGGTCGACAAGGACGACTACGAATCCGAGCTGGGCTTGCTGCAAGGCCGGCTGGCGCGCGCCGCGCGCTCCCGGAAATTCCAGGAGCGTGCGCTGGTGCTGGTATTCGAAGGCCAGGACGCGGCCGGCAAGGGTGGCGCCATCCGGCGCGTCACGCACGCGCTGGACGCCCGCCAGTTCGACATCACTCCCGTGGCCGCGCCCAACAGCGAGGCGCTGGCAAGGCCCTACCTGTGGCGCTTCTGGCGCCAGGTGCCGCGTCATGGCCGCATCGCCATCTTCGACCGCTCCTGGTACGGCCGCGTGCTGGTCGAGCGGGTCGAAAAGCTGGCCTCGCCGGCCAATTGGCGCCGGGCCTACGCCGAAATCAACGACTTCGAGGAACAACTGGCCGCCAGCGGAGCGCTAGTGTTGAAGTTCTGGCTGGCCGTCACGCCGGACGTGCAGCTGGAACGCTTCAAGGAACGCGAGAAATCGCCGTTCAAGAACTTCAAGATCACGGCCGAGGACTGGCGCAACCGCGACAAATGGAAAGACTACGCCGCGGCGGCCAACGAAATGCTGGCCCGGACCGACGTCGCCCACGCGCCCTGGCATCTGGTGTCGGCCAACGACAAGCGTTACGCTCGACTGCAAGTGCTGCGACACATCGTCGAAGCCATGGAAGACCTACATTGAACCGCTCCGGGGAGACCGCAAGCCATGAGTACCGCTGAAATCCGTCCCATCGTCGCCGCCGACTTCGATTCCTGGCTGCCGCTATGGAAAGGCTACCAGGACTTCTACCGCGTCGACATCGACGACGCCGTCACCCGCAACACCTGGGCGCGGTTCCTGGACGGCGCGCAGCCCATGCATGCCGCGCTGGCCTATGACAGCGGCCGGGCCATCGGTCTGGTGCACTGGATCTTCCACCGCTCCACCTGGACTGCCGGCGACTACTGTTATCTGCAGGATCTGTACGTGGCCCCGGACGTGCGCGGCACCGGCGCCGGCCGCAAGCTGATCGAACACGTCTACGCGCAAGCCGCCGCGGCCAATTGCGCGCGCGTGTACTGGCTCACCCACGAGACCAACGCCACCGCCATCCAGCTGTACGACCGCATCGCCGACCGGTCCGGTTTCATCCAGTACCGCAAGGTGATGCCGTGAGCGCGCGCGACCCCAACTGCCCCCTGTGCCAGGAAGACGGCGGCGCGCTGCTCTGGAGAGGGCCACACCTGCGCATCATCGAAGTGGCCGACGCCGATTACCCCGGCTTCACCCGCGTGATCTGGAACGGCCACCTGGCCGAAATGACCAGCCTGTCCACGCATGGACGCGACCTGCTGATGCGGGCCGTGTACGTCGTGGAAGAGACGCAGCAATCGATCCTGGCGCCCGACAAGATCAACCTGGCCTCGCTGGGCAACATGGTGCCGCACCTGCATTGGCACGTGATCCCGCGCTGGCGCGGCGACCGCCATTTCCCCGATCCGATCTGGGCGCCGCCGAGGGTGCCCGCCGGCGCGGAATCCCAGGAATGGAAGGAACGGCGGGCGGGCGTCGAAGCCCAGCTGCCGCGCTACCGCAACCGGCTGGTCGAAGCCATGAACGCCCTGCTCTGGCATTGAGCATCGGCGCGGGGCCGCGGCATCAGCCGGCGGCGCCCTTCGCGCGCAATTCTTCGAGCCAACGGAGGTAGGCCTGCTCCACCTGGTTTGCCGCGCGCCCTGCCGAGAACAGGCCCTGGCCCCGGATCAGGCGCCGGCCCGCGTCGCCCATGCGCCGGCGCAGCGCCGGATCGGCCAACAGGCGCTCCAGCGCGGCCGCAAGGGCGGCGGGATCCTTGGGCGGCACCAGTAGTCCGGTCACGTCGGCCCTCATGGTTTCCGGCACGCCGCCCACGTTCGTGCCGATGACCGGCAGCCCCATCGCCGCGGCCTCGACGAAGACCGTGCCCAGGGCTTCCCGATGGGTGGGCAGCGCGAATACGTCGAACGCCGCCAGGACGTCGCCGATGTCGTGGCGGCGCCCGGCGAAATGCACCCGGTCCGCCAACCCCAGCCCAGCCGCCTGCGCCCGCAGGCGCTCGAACAGCGGCATGCCGTCGCCCACCAGCACCAGATGCGCCTGGGGAAATGCGGCGGAGATGCGATGGAAGGCATCGATCAGGTCGCCGTGCCCCTTTTCCGGGCGCATGATGGCCACGCAGCCCACCACCAGGGCGGCTCCGGGCAGGCCGAGCTCGCGCCGCACGCAGACGCCCTCGCGCGCCTGGGGCAGCACCACCGGTGAATGGATGGTGGCAACGGACTCGGGCGGCGCGCCGCCCTCCAGCAGTTGCGCGCGCACATAGGCGCTGACGGCGATCACGCGGTGCGCCAGCCAGGTGTAGGCATAGAGGGAATTGATGGGCTTGGCCAGATGCCGCGTGCGCACGATGAGCGGCGTGCCGGCCAGGCGGGCCGCCATCGCGGCCAGCACGGTATCGCGCCGGCTGTGGGTGTTGACCACGTCGAAGCGCCCGCGGCGCAGCAGGCGGCGCACGAACGTCACCCCGCGGATGAAATTGCGCGGGCCATCCATGGGAAACAGATGCACCGCGAAACCCGCCTCCCGCAGCCGCTCGCCCAACTCCGCCCGGGGCTGGCACAGCGCCTCGAGATGATGGCCGCGCTCGCGCATGGCGACCATCTCTTTGTAGATGCAGAACTCCTGCCCCCCGAACGAGGTGGCGGCCTCCGTATGCAGGATGCGTAGGCGCGCGGGCCGTGCCCGGCCGCCCCGTGTTTCACCGAGGCTCAGCATGAGGGGGACGGCTCGCCTTCCATGAGGGCGGAATCGCTCCAAGGCCGGCCCTGCGAGAACAGATAGGCCTCCAGGTAGGCGACGTCCTGCTCGCCCAGCGCCGCCACGCCCGAGCCCGCGCAGTCAAGCGCGCATTCGGAAGCCAGGAGCGCGCCGCCGGACCAGACGCGCGCGGCCCCGGTGCGCGACAGGTCGAACTGCGCGCCCTCGCGGGCCCACGCCAGCAATTGCGCGCTCGGCTCCAAGCGCTGGATCCGGTAGGTACCGTGCGGGGCGGGGCCGGGAGCGGCCAACGTATCGCCGGTGTGCACCAGGCGACTCTCCGCGCCCGGCTTGGCGGAGGTATAGGTCAGTACCGCGATGGGGAGTAGAGGCATTTCCGGAATCTAAAGAAAGCGGTCCGCCTGCGGCACGGGAATCGGTCTGGTAAGGAAGCGCCGCCGTAAAAGCCTCACGATGGATATTCAGTTAAAATTCAGCTTTGTGTCGGCCACCTCGTAATCTGTATCCAAGGAAGTTCTAACAGTGACCGCCCCGGCGTCGTCCCGAGCCAACTCCCCCTCTTTCCTCCAGTCTTTCCTGCGATCCGAAGCGCTCGGCGGCTACGTGCTCATGCTGGCCGCGCTGATCGCCCTGGCGGTCGCCAACAGCCCCGCCGCTCCCTATTACTTCGGCGCGCTCGAAACCAAGCTCGGTTTCCAGGCGGGGCCCGTCGTGCTCAAGGAAAGCGTGCTGCATTGGATCAACGACGGCCTGATGGCCGTGTTTTTCCTGCTGGTCGGGCTGGAAATCAAACGCGAGGTGCTGGACGGCCAGCTGCGCGGCGCCGGCCGCATCGTCCTGCCGGGCATCGCGGCGCTGGGCGGCATGGCGGTGCCCGCCCTCATCTACGTGCTGGTCAATGCCGGCAGCCCCGACACGCTGCGCGGCTGGGCGATTCCCGCCGCGACGGACATCGCGTTCGCCCTGGGCATCCTGGCGCTGCTGGGCAGCCGCGTGCCGACGTCGCTGAAGATCTTCCTGACGGCGCTGGCGATCCTGGATGACCTGGGCGCCATCGTGATCATCGCGCTGTTCTATACCTCGACGCTCAACACGTTCGCCCTGGGCATGGCGGGCGCCCTGCTGGCCTGCCTGTTCTGCCTCAACCGGGCGGGGGTGCTGCGGCTTGCACCGTATCTGCTGATCGGCGCCGTGCTCTGGTATTTCGTCCTCAAGTCCGGCGTGCACGCCACGCTGGCCGGGGTGGCGCTGGCGCTGGCCATTCCATTGCGTCCGCAGAACCAGGGGCATCCCGCGGCGCACTCGCCGTTGCACGCGCTGGAGCATGCCCTGCACAAGCCGGTCGCCCTGTTGATCGTGCCGGTATTCGGCTTTGCCAACGCGGGCGTGTCCTTCGCCGGGCTGGGGCTGGCCACCCTGGCTCAGCCCGTGCCGCTGGGCGTGGCCCTGGGCCTGTTCCTGGGCAAGCAGCTGGGCGTGTTCGGCTTTGCCTGGCTGGCCATCAAGAGCGGCATCGCCAGCCTGCCGCGGCATGCCTCCTTCACTCAGCTGTACGGCGTTGCGCTGCTGTGCGGCATCGGATTCACGATGAGCCTGTTCATCGGCGCCCTGGCCTTCACCGACCCTGCCGACGTGGACGCCACCAAGATCGGCGTCCTGACCGGATCGCTTGCCTCTGCCGTCGCCGGGTTCGCGCTGCTGCGCGCCAGCGGCGCGCGCCCCGAAATGCCATAAAGGGTGCGGCCGGCGCTAAAGTAGGCGGGGTCAGCCACCACGCCTCCGAGGAGCCGCCATGAAACCGCCCGTCATCAATATGCAGCGCGTCTACGAGGGCACCGGCCCGGAAGGCAGTTACCGGGCGCTGGTGGACCGCGTCTGGCCGCGCGGCCTGCGCCGGGCCGATCTGGGGCTGGACGAATGGGCCCGCGACCTCGCGCCCACCGCCGAACTGCGCAAATGGTTCAACCACGTCGAGGAACGCTGGGAGGACTTCCGCCGCAAGTACCGGGCGGAGCTGGCTGCGCCGGAACAGCAGGAGCGCATGGCCGCCCTGCTGGAAGCCGCCGGGAAAAAGCCGTTGACCCTGCTTTACGGCGCCCACGACACCGAACACAACCAGGCGGTCGTGCTGCGCGACGCCCTGCTCGATTACGCCCGCCGCCACGGCAAGCGCGCCGGCTGAGGCCGCCTGCCGCCCGCGTTCAGCCGGCTCTCATGCTGAAGCGCTACCATCGAACCATGCTCCCTGCACCCGTGGGCGATGCGGCCCCGACCGGCCCACGGCCAATCCCAACCCGGAGGTACCAGCATGCAGCATGACCTGAATGGAAAAGTCGCCGTCGTCACCGGCGCCGCCAGCGGCATCGGCAAGGAAATCGCGCTGACGCTCGCGCGCGCGGGCGCCGCCGTCGCGATCGCCGACCTGAACCAGGCGGGCGCCGAGGCCGTCGCCAAAGAGATCGAACAGGCCGGCGGCAAGGCCATGGGCGTCGCCATGGACGTCACCAGCGAAGAAGCCGTGAACCAGGGAATCGACCGCGTGGCCGCGGCCTTTGGCAGCGTGGACATCCTGGTCTCGAACGCCGGGATACAGATCGTGAACCCGATCGAAAACTTCGCCTATTCCGACTGGAAGAAGATGCAGGCCATCCACGTCGACGGCGCCTTCCTCACCACCAAGGCCGCGCTCAAACATATGTACAAGGGCAACCGGGGCGGCGTCGTCATCTACATGGGCTCGGTCCATTCGCACGAAGCGTCGCCGCTCAAGTCCGCCTACGTCGCCGCCAAGCACGCGCTGCTCGGCCTGGCCCGCGTGCTGGCCAAGGAAGGCGCGGCCCACAACGTGCGCTCGCACGTGATCTGCCCGGGCTTCGTGCGCACGCCCCTGGTGGAGAAGCAGATTCCGGAACAGGCGAAAGAACTGGGCATCAGCGAGGAAGAGGTGGTCAAGAAGGTCATGCTGGGCGATACGGTGGACGGCGTGTTCACCACCGTCGAGGACGTGGCGCAGACCGCTCTGTTCCTGGCAGCCTTCCCCAGCGCCGCGCTCACGGGCCAGTCGTTCGTGGTGAGCCACGGCTGGTACATGCAGTAGGGCGCCGGGCGCGGGCAGTTTCCGAGCGGTCTTTGGTACCCTAGGGCCGGCGCGCATCCCAGCGCGCCGGTAGGCCTGCCTCGAGGAAATCCCATGTCTTTCAGCTCCGACGCCTGGGCGCGCAATATCGCGTTCTACGAAAAAACGCGCGCCATGCCGTTCAACCAGGAACTGGCCAGCGGCCAGCTCGATGAGAATGCGTTCCGCCACTACATGATCCAGGACGCGCACTATCTGGTCGCGTTCGGACGCGCCCTGGCCATCGCCGCGGCCAAGGCCGACCATGCCGACGGCGTCGTGCAGTTCGCGGATGCCGCCAAGGGCGCGGTCATCGTCGAGCGCAGCCTGCATGCCGGGTTCATGAAGCAGTTCGGCATCGACTCGGCCACCTTCGAAGCCACGCCGCTGTCGCCGGCCAGCCACCACTACACCAGCTTCCTGATCGCCACCGCCTGGAGCGCCCCGTACCCGGTGGCGCTCGCCGCCTTGCTGCCCTGCTTCTGGATCTACGCCGAGATCGGCCGCGACATCCAGGCGCGCGCCGCGAAACCCAATCCCTACGCCGCCTGGATCGACGCCTATGCGGGCGAGGAGTTCCATGCGCTGGTGCGAGCCGTCATCGCCACGGTGGACCGCGCCGCGGAAGCCGCCTCGGCGGAAACGCGCGAGGCGATGCACCAGGCCTACACCCATGCGGCTCAGCTGGAATGGATGTTCTGGGACTCGGCCTATCGACAGGCCGGCTGGCCGGTCTGAGCCCCGGGGCGCGGCGGAGTCCGCGCCGTGTGCCAAAATCCGGCCCATGCCGATCGACAACCGCCTGACTCCCCACGCCCTCGCCGCCCAGACGGCCGAACTTCCCGCCGCCTGGCAGGCGGCATTCGCCGACCGGCCCGTGGCCGACGCCCTGGCCGCCGTGACCGCCCACATCGAAAAACGCCTGGGCGAAGGCGCGACCATCTATCCGGCCACCCCCTTCCGGGCCCTGCACGGGCTGGCGCCATCGGACGTGCGGGTCGTGATCCTGGGACAGGATCCCTATCATGGTCCGGGCCAGGCCCAGGGCCTGGCGTTCTCGGTCCCGGACGATTGCAGGCGGCCTCCCAGCCTGCGCAATATCTTCAACGAAATCGCCCGGGAATATCCGGGCGCGCCCGTCCCCGCCGGCAATGACCTGAGCCACTGGGCCGACCAGGGCGTGCTGCTGCTGAACACCGCGTTGACGGTGGAAGACGGCCAGCCGGCCTCGCATGCGAAGCGAGGCTGGGAAACGGTGACCGACGCGCTGATCTCGCTGGTCGCGCGCGACCCGTCCCCCAAGGTATTCATGCTCTGGGGCGCGCATGCCCAGGCCAAGCGTCTGTTGCTGCCTGACAACAGCGGACACCTGGTTCTGATGTCCAATCACCCGTCACCGCTTTCCGCGAGGAGGCCCCCCGCGCCGTTCCTGGGCTGCGGCCACTTCCTGGCCACCAACGAATGGCTGGCCGACCAAGGGAAAAACCCTATTGATTGGGGGCTGGACAAAAAAACAATTCCCATGCAAGGCGAATTCAGGTTATGATCGCCGCACTGCACAAAACGAGTTCGGCATTTACCGCCTTGATTTAGCGGAAGTTTTCGCAGTCCGCCGGGCAAACAGCCCCGGCCCCTGCCGAACCATCATCGATTCCTGACCCCTTTCCTTTCGCCCTGCGTTCCAATCTCCACCCGAGAACGCGCCACGCGCATGGTTGATCCGGTCGGCACGATGCTCCATCAACCGTCGCCTGGATCCGGCCGCCTAATCCCCTGGCCCGACCAAGCACTGCGTCGCATTGATTGCGGCAAGGGAAAGTAATGTCTTTCGAAACCCTGGGTCTCGCGCCCGCCCTGTTGTCGGCCGTTCAAGAAGCTGGCTTCACCACCCCCACCGCCGTTCAAGCCGCCGCCATTCCGCAAGCGCTGGCCGGCCATGACCTGATGGTGTCCTCGCAGACCGGCAGCGGCAAGACCGCCGCCTTCATGCTGCCCGCCCTGCACCGCATCGCCCAGATGCCCGCCAACAAGGGCGTCGGCGTGCAAGTGCTGGTGCTGACCCCGACCCGCGAACTGGCCCTGCAAGTCACGGACGCCACCGCCACCTACGGCCGCAAGCTGGCCGACCTGCGCACCGCGACCGTCGTGGGCGGCATGCCCTACGGCGCGCAACTGAAGGCGCTGTCGCGCCGCGTTGACGTGCTGGTCGCCACCCCCGGCCGCCTGATCGACCACCTGCAATCCGGCCGCGTCAAGCTGAACACCGTGCACACGCTGGTGCTGGACGAAGCCGACCGCATGCTGGACATGGGCTTCATCGAAGACATCGAGACCATCGTCGAACGTCTGCCGGAAGGCCGCCAGACGCTGCTGTTCTCCGCCACGCTGGACGGCACCGTCGCCAAGCTGGCCGCGCGCATGATGCGCGAACCGCAACGCATCGAGATCGCCGGCCACAAGGAAAAGCACACCAACATCACGCAAAGCCTGCTCTACGCGGACGACGCCAGCCACAAGATGCAACTGCTGGACCACGTGCTGCGCGACGCCTCGCTGGACCAGGCCATCGTCTTCACGTCGACCAAGCGCGGCGCCGACGACCTGGCAGACCACTTGGCCGACCAGGGCTTCGCCGCCGCCGCCCTGCACGGCGACATGAACCAGCGCCAGCGCACCCGCACCCTGTCGCAACTGCAGCGCGGCCAGCTGCGCATCCTGGTGGCCACCGACGTCGCCGCCCGCGGCATCGACGTGCAGGGCATCAGCCATGCCGTCAACTTCGACCTGCCGATGCAGGCCGAAGACTACGTGCACCGCATCGGCCGCACGGGCCGCGCCGGCCGCAACGGCCTGGCCTTCACGCTGGCCACGCATTCCGAGCGCCACAAGGTCCGCCGCATCGAGCACTACATCGGCCAATCGATCACTCCCGAAGTGATCGCCGGCCTGGAACCCAAGCGCACCCCGCGTCCGTCGGCCGGCGGCGCTCCGCGCGGCGGCAAGCCGTTCGGCAAGCGTCCGGGCGGCTACCAGGGCAATCGCGACGGCGGACCGCGCGAAGGCCGTTCCTTCGGCGGCCCGCGTGGCGAATTCAAGCCGCGCGAAGGCGGTTACCAGGGCGCTCGCGAAGGCGGCTTCCGCGGCGACCGCCCGGCCCGTTCCTTCAGCGATCGCCCCAGCTTCGGCGACCGTCCGCCGCGCGAAGGCGGCTACCAGGGCAACCGTCCCTGGGGCGACCGTCCCCAGCGCGAAGGCGGCTTCCGTGGCGGCGACCGTGATTCGCGTCCGAGCTTCAGCGACCGTCCCAGCTATGGTGATCGCCCCAGCTACGGCGACCGCCCGCAACGCGATCCGCGCCCGTTCAGCGAGCGTCCGCAACGCGAAGGCGGTTTCCGCGGCGGCGACCGCGACTCGCGCCCGAGCTACAACGATCGCGCCAGTTTCGGCGACCGCCCCAGCTTCGGCGACCGTCCGCAGCGTGAAGGCGGCTTCCGTGGCAAGCCCACGTTCGACAAGCGTCCCGGCGGCCCCGCCAAGCGCTTCGCGAAGCCGGCCGACCGCCGCGGCTGATCCCGCCGCTTGAGCCCGACGCAAACCCCGCGCCTGCCGCGGGGTTTGTTTTTTTGGCCGCCGCGCCGGCTCGGGGCCGCGCCGCGCGGCGCTTCGATTTTTTGGGAAAATAGCTGCTTGCCCATGCCTCATCCGACCATGCAACGCCCCGCACCCGCCAATCTGCCCGCCCTGCCTCCCGCCGCCCTCGAACACAGCGAAGCCGCGGCCGCCCACTTGCGCGACGCCATCGCGGCCAACGGCGGCTGGCTGCCGTTCGACCGCTGGATGGCGCAGGCGCTGTATGCGCCGGGCCTGGGCTACTACGCCGCCGGCAACGTCAAGCTGGCCGAAGCGGACGGCGACGCCCGCGCGCCCGCCGGCGACTTCGTCACCGCGCCGCAGCTGACGCCGTTGTTTGCGCGCACGCTCGCCCGCCAGGCGGCCCAGGTGCTGCGCCAGACCCGCACGGACGCAGTGCTGGAATTCGGCGCCGGCACCGGCGCGCTTGCCGAAGGGGTGCTGGCCGAGCTGGATGCGCTGGGCCTCGCGCAGACCCGCTACCTGATCCTGGAAGTGTCCGCCGACCTGCGCGCGCGCCAGGCGCAAAGGCTGGCGGCGTACGGCGACCGCGTGCAGTGGCTGGATGCGCTGCCCGAGGCCTTCTCGGGCTGCGTGCTGGCCAACGAAGTCCTGGACGCGATGCCGGTCTCGATGTTCCGTTGGAGCGAGGACGGCACGGTGCTGGAGCGCGGCGTGGCGCTCGACGCCTCCCGGGGTTTCGTCTGGGAAGACCGGCCGGCGCAGCCGGCGCTGGCGGCCGCGGTGGCGGACCGGATGCCCGCGCTGCCCGGCTATGTCTCCGAAATCAATCCGCAAGGCGAAGCCTGGATCGCCGAAATGGGCGGCTGGCTCGAACGCGGCGCGGCGCTGCTGGTGGACTATGGCTTTCCCCGCAGCGAGTACTACCACCCCCAGCGCGCGGGCGGCACGCTCATGTGCCATCTGCGCCATCACGCCCACGGCGATCCGTTCACGGCGCCCGGCCTGCAGGACATCACCGCGCACGTCGACTTCACCGCGATGGCGGACGCGGCGCTGGCGGCCGGCCTGCAGGTCCTGGGCTATACCTCGCAGGCCCGCTTCCTGATGAACGCCGGGCTGATGGAGCTGCTGGCCCAGCTGGATCCGGCCGACGTTCAGAACTACGCGAAGACCGTCGCGCCCGTGCAGAAGCTGCTGTCCGAAGCGGAAATGGGCGAGCTCTTCAAGGTGCTGGCGGTGGGGCGCGGCATGACGGAACCCCTGACGGGCTTCTCGCGCGGCGACCGCCTCGGCAAGCTATAGCGGCGCGTCCGCAGCGCCCGCCCGCAGGCGTTCCAGCCGGGCATCGCGCACCCGCTCCTTGATGCGCGCCGTATCGCCGGCGCAGGCTTTCGCGATCGCCCCGGCATCCACCCCGCGCACGGCGGCCACGCGCGCGCGCCATGCCGGCCGGTCCACGGGCCCGAGCACCGCTGCCGCCTCCAGCAGGTCGAAAAAACGTTCCGGCTTGCGCAAGGCGTCGGCACGCTCCATCAGCGCAAGTTGCTTGCCGGCGGCGTCCCCATCGCCTTGCAAGGCGCCCAGGCCGGCCAGCACTTCGGGCAGCAGGCGCGCGTAGTCGTTGCATTCCGTGGGCACGCGCAGCCGGCGGCCCAGCGCGTCGCGTCCGGGAGTCAATCGGCACAGCAGGGCATAGCGGCCCGGCAGCGACAATCCCAGGCCCGCGGCGCGGTCCACGTCGGCGCCGACCTCCTCCACGCCCTGCAATTCCGGCATGACGCGGGCCAGGGCGCCGCATTCCTGCAGGACGTCCAGCATGCGAGAGGGCGCGGCCGCCATCAGGCCGCGCGACAACTCCTTCCAGACCCGCTCGGCCACCAGCGCGTCGGCCTCGCCCGCCTCGACCATCCGCCGGCACAATTCCAGCGTGGCGGGCGCGACGGTGAAATCGCCGAAGCGCGCCGCAAAGCGGCCCAGCCGCAGGATGCGCACGGGGTCTTCCTGGAAGGCCTCGCCGACGTGGCGCAAGACCCGGGCCCGCACGTCGGCCTCGCCGCCCAGGGGGTCGATCAGCCGGCCCTCGGGCGTCTGGGCAATGGCATTGACCGTCAGGTCGCGGCGGCGCAGGTCTTCCTCGAGCGTGACGTCCGCCCCCGTATAGAACGTGAAGCCCTTGTAGCCGCGCCCGGACTTGCGCTCGGTGCGCGCCAGCGCGTATTCCTCTTTGCTGCGGGGATGCAGGAAGACCGGGAAGTCGCCGCCCACCGGAATGAAGCCGCGGCGCGCCATGTCTTCCGGGGTGGCGCCCACCACGACCCAATCGTGGTCGCCCGGCGGCAGGCCGAGCAGCGCGTCGCGCACCGCTCCGCCCACGATATAGACCTGCAAGCCCTCGATGGCCGGGTCCCGGCTCATGGAATCGACGTGCTTTCGGCGCCCAGCGGCACGATGTTGCCCAGGCGTTCCTTCAGCGACTGGGGCTGGCCGCTGAACATGGCGGCGTAGTACACCGAATTGGACATCACGTTCTTCACGTAGGTGCGCGTTTCATTGAACGGGATGGTCTCGGCGAAGATGGCGCCTTCCACCGGATGCGTGAACGTCGAGCGCCAGTTGTGCGGGCGGCGCGGACCGGCGTTGTAGCCTGCGCTGGCAAGCATCTGGGAACCGTCCAGGTCGCGCAGCACCATATTCAGGTAGTTGGTGCCCAGCTCGGTGTTCGTGTCGAAGTCGTTGACGCTGTCGGGCGTGAAGTTGCTCATGCCGATCTTGCCCGCCACCCACTTGGCGGTGGCCGGCATCAGCTGCATCAGGCCGGAGGCGCCCACGTGCGAGCGCGCGTCCATGATGAAGCGGGATTCCTGCCGGATCAGGCCATAGACCCAGGCGGGATCGAGCGCGATGGCGTTGGCCTTGGCGGTGACGCGGCCTTCGAAGGGCGCGATGAAGCGCTGGCTGAAGTCGAATTCCTTTTCCGTGCGGTCGGAGGTGTTGACCACGCGATCGTAGATGTTCTCGGCGCGGGCCAGTTCAGCGGCGGCCAGGAGCTGGCGGTCGCTCATGCCGCGCAGGCTGAAGTTCCATTCCGGCACGGCTTCCGCGCGCCAGCCCAGGCGGAACAGCTGGACCGCGCGGCGCAGGCCCGGATTGGCGCGGGCCTCGGCGATTTCCTGGTCGCTGATGGGCGCGGGACGCGGCGGCACGTTGATGCGCCGGCCCAGTTCCTCGGCGGCCAGTTGGCCGTAGAAATCGAAGCGGTCGGCAATGCTGGCGTAGGCGGCCTCGGCTTGCTGCTTGTGGCCAAGCGCCGCCTGTCCGCGCGCCTTCCAGTACACCCACGACGGATCCGCCTGCTGCTCGGCAGGCATCTGCTCGATGGAGGCGATGACCCATTTCCAGTCGATCTTGGGCTGGCGCAGGGCGGCGCGCACCTTCCAGGCGGCGTTGTATTCCGTCATGCGGATGTGGCCGGCCTCGTGGTACCAGTCGTCCGCCCGGCTGTCCAGCTTCAGCGCGGCCACCAGCGCATACTGCCCGCGCACCCAGGCAAGGTTCGACTTGGCCATGGATTTGGACCAGTCCCCGGACTTGCCCCACATGCGGCGCAGATAGGAATCGGCCACGCTGACGTCGGAACGCGCCAGGCGGGCCAGCGCGATGGTCACCAATTCCTTCTCGTTGCGGCCCACGGGCTGACGGTCCTGGCGCGTCAGCCACTTCATGGGATCCTTCATGAGCTGATCGTAGGCCTTCAGGTCGCCCGGCTCGAACATGTATTGCGCGAACTTGCGCGCGTCGGCCGTCTTGTTGGCTTCGATGGCGTCGCGAAACTGAGGCTCCAGTTGCTCCCAGCCCAGCACGCCGTCGGCGACGAGCTGGTCGTACAGCGCCCAGCAGGCGCTCCCTGGCGCGAACACCGCCGTGGCCTGCGCGGCGGTGGCGCGCTGCCCGGTCATGTGCTTGGCGTCCAGGATGGCGCACTCGATCTGGGCGTTGCTGTTTTTCACCGGCGCCAGCTTGCGCACGGTTTCGAAGTCGCCGCTGCGCGCCGCCGCCAGCAGCCAGTCGCCGCGCAGGCGATCCGCCAGGTAGGCGTCCGGGTTGCCGCTGATGAACTGCTGCAGGGCGGCCGTGGGCCGGCCGGTGGCGGGCGGGGTCCACAGCTGGTAGCGCAGCAGCCAATATTCGGGATACATGCCCAGCGGGTCCGGCTTGGCCTGCGGCACCAGCGCGCCCAGAATGGACCATTGCTTGCGGCTCATGGCTTCGCGCGCTGCGACCACGGCGGCCAGCGCGGGCGTTTCGGCGGTGGGCGGCAGGCCGGCCAGCACCGCGGGCGGCACCGAAATGACGGGCTGCGCGGCCTGGACGGCGGGCTGGGGCTGGGTATTGAGGGAGGCGCTGCGCTGTTGCGCATCCACCGGCGCGCAGGCCGCGGTGAACAGCGCCACCAGCGGCAGCCAACGGCGCAGGTTGAACCCGGCTTCGGAGACGGCGCGCGCGGTTTTCTGATACCGTCCAGGTTGCAGAGTCTGTGTCATGCCCTACCCCTCATATACGGGCCTTGCCGCAAGCCCGCATGCCGATCGTCCCCATGCAGATCGTCCACATGCCGGCCATCCGCACATCCGCCATCTTTGTCCATCCCCATCACAGCCACCGCATGACTACGCAAAATACTCCAGAGGATACCGCAGTCCAGCTACGCACGCGATTGCGGAAAATGCGTGCCGAATTGCCCGAAGACCAGCGCAGCCGCGGCGGTCTGCTGATGCGCGCGCGGCTGTTCACCTGGCTGAACGTGGCGCGCGACGAAGCCGCCCGCGCCGGCCGTCCGGCGCCCGCCACCGTCGCCGCGTTCTGGCCCATGGCCGACGAGCCCGACCTGCGCCCCTTGCTTCAGCAGTGGGTCGACGCCGGCGTGGCGGTGGCGCTGCCGGTGGTGCGCGAACGCAACGCGCCGCTGGCCTTCCTGCCCTGGACGCCCGACGCCGAACTGCGCGCCGGCCCCTATGGCATCCAGGAACCCGTCCATGGCCCCGACCTGCTCCCCGACGTGGTGCTGGTGCCCACCCTGGGCTACACCGAACAAGGCGACCGCCTGGGCTACGGCGGCGGCTATTACGACCGCAGCCTGGCGGCCCTGCGCGACCGCGGGCATCCGTTCATCGCGATCGGCATCGCCTGGAGCTGCGGCGAGCTGGAGGCGGGCTATGAACCCGCCGCCCATGATTTCAGGCTTGACGCCGTGCTGACCCAGGACGGCTGGGTGCCGCAGGCGCCCCTGGAGCAAGGCGGCCCGGCCGGCACCACGCTGCACAGCTTCCGGATGCACTGACGCCCCCGCATTGCCCGGCAGCTTGCACCAAAATGGTGCAAGCCGTATCATAGCGGGCCAGGACGCCTCGGCCCGGGGCGTTCCCGCAACCATTCCCACCCGCAACATCGCGTCCGCTGCACCCGCTGGCGGAGTCCGGCCCGTTCCGGACGGATTCCCGCGCCCGACCGCGCAAAACTGCGCCCCCACCGCGCCCCACCCGCGCGCCACCCCACCCGCCGCTCGGCCCCTGGCGTTCCGCCCGGCCGGCGCATGCGCCATCCGCCGACCCCGCGCGTCAACCGCCGCGGGGATGGCGTTCCAACGTCCTTGGGAGGATATTGTCCCCAAGGCGCCCGCGCGCCCGACCCAACCTGGCACGCGTGTTGCTTAATCCGCAGAGGCCGCGCGCAAGCCGGCCGCAAGCACCAGTACCGGAGGAGCCATGAAGGACAGAACAGCCCGTCCCACCGCTTTTGACGAGATGCGCGACAGCGCCGGCGGCATACGCTCCCATTACCAGGCCTTCGAGCGCTGGCACGGCGAGCAGTCCGCGGAGGCCATGGCCGTGCGCCGGCTGGAGGCGGACCTGAGCTTTCGGCGGGTCGGCATCACCTTCTCGGTCGCGGGCGACGCCGCCGGCACCGAACGCCTGATTCCCTTCGACCTGATCCCGCGCATCATCCCCGCCGACGAATGGCGCCTCCTGGATGCAGGCCTGAAGCAGCGCGTGCGCGCGCTGAACATGTTCATCCACGACATCTACCATGGCCATGACATCGTGCGCGCGGGCGTGGTGCCGGCCGAGCAGGTCTTCCTGAACGCCCAGTACCGTCCCGAGATGCAGGACGTGGACGTGGCCGAGGACATTTACTGCCACATCGCCGGCGTGGACATCGTGCGCGCCGGCGCCGGCGAGTTCTATGTGCTGGAAGACAATCTGCGCGTGCCGTCGGGCGTGTCCTACATGCTGGAGAACCGCAAGATGTCCATGCGGCTGATGCCGGACGCCTTCAGCCGCATCAAGGTGGAACCGGTGGCCCACTATCCGGACCTGCTGCTGGACAACCTGCGCGAGGTCGCCCCGCACGGCGGCGACAACCCCACCGTGGTGGTGCTGACGCCCGGCATGTACAACTCGGCCTATTTCGAACATGCCTTCCTGGCCCAGCAGATGGGCGTGGAACTGGTCGAGGGCCAGGACCTGTTCGTCGAGCAGAACACCGTCTACATGCGCACCACGCAAGGGCCGCGCAAGGTGGACGTGATCTACCGCCGGCTGGACGACGACTTCCTGGATCCCTTGTCGTTCCGCGCGGATTCCGCGCTGGGCGTGCCCGGCCTGCTGTCGGTGTACCGCGCCGGCCGCGTCACGCTGGCCAACGCCATCGGCACCGGCATCGCGGACGACAAGTCCACCTACCTGCACGTGCCGGACATGATCCGCTTCTATCTCGGCGAAGAGCCGGTGCTGTCGAACGTGCCTACCTGGCGCTGCAGCCGGCCGGACGAACTGTCCCACGTGCTGGCGCACATGCATGAACTGGTGGTGAAGGAGGTCCACGGTTCGGGCGGCTACGGCATGCTGGTGGGCCCTTCGGCCTCCCGCGCGGAAGTCGACGCGTTCCGCGAGCGCGTGCGCGCCCACCCCGCCAACTACATTGCGCAGCCCACGCTGGCGCTGTCCACCGTGCCGACGTATGTCGACTCGGGCGTGGCGCCCCGCCACGTGGACCTGCGCCCCTATGTGCTGTGCGGCAAGGAAATCCGGACCGTGCCGGGCGGCCTGTGCCGGGTCGCGCTGGTCGAAGGGTCGCTGGTGGTCAACAGCAGCCAGGGCGGCGGCACCAAGGACACGTGGGTACTGGAGGAGGACTGAACATGCTGAGCCGAACCGCCGACAATCTCTTCTGGATGTGCCGCTACACCGAGCGCGCCGAGAACACCGCCCGCATGCTGGACGTGAACCTGCAGATGTCGCTGCTGCCGCAGGACGCGCAGACGCGCGAGGGCTCGTGGCTGGGCGTGCTGCGCATCTCCGAACTGCAGGGCCTGTACCTGCAGAAGTACGCATCCATCTCGCCGCACGACGTGCTGGAGTACATGGTGCGCGACCCCGAGAACCCCTCGTCCATCTTTTCCTGCATGCGCTCGGCCCGCGAGAATGCGCGCGCCGTGCGGGGCAGCCTCACCACCGAAGTCTGGGAAACCTACAACACGACCTGGCTCGAACTGCTCAAGCACCTGCACACCGGGCTGCTGGAACGCAATCCGGGCGAGTTCTTCGAATGGGTGAAGTTCCGCTCGCATCTGGCGCGCGGCGTCACCATCGGCACCATGCTGCAGGACGAGGCCCTGTACTTCCTGCGCATCGGCATGCACCTGGAACGCGCCGACAACACCGCGCGCATGCTGGACGTGAAGTTCCACGAACGCGACGGCAACGGACAGGAGAGCCGCGCCGAACCCGCCGACGCCGACGCGCTGCAAAGCGAGTTCTACCGCTGGTCGGCCCTGCTCAGTTCGGTGTCGGGGCTGGAGATCTACCGCAAGGTGTACCGTGACGTCATCACCCCGGACCGCGTGGCCGAGCTGCTGATCCTGCACGGCGACATGCCGCGCTCGCTGCTGGCCTCGATGCGGGCGGTGGCCGACGACCTGGCGCGCGTCTCCAACCAGCGCTCGACCGAGACCGAGCGGCGCGCCGGCATGCTGTGCGCCGAGCTGCAATACGGCCGAGTCGAGGACATTCTGGCCAGCGGCCTGCACCAGTACCTGGACCACTTCCTCGACCGCATCAACGACCTGGGCAACCGGATCAGCCAGGACTTCCTGGTGCCGCTGTCGGCCTAAGGAGACAGGAATGAAGCAGATCATCACGCATCTCACGCACTACCGCTACACCGCGCCGGTCACCTACAGCATCCAGACCTTGCGCCTGACGCCGCGCGACGACGAGCACCAACGCGTCCTGCGCTGGCACATCGAGGCGCCCGGCGCGCTGGAAAAGCAGGTGGACGCCTACGGCAACATCACGCACACGCTGACCCTGAACCACCCGCATACCGAAATCGAGCTGCGCGTGACCGGACAGGTAGTGGTGGCGCCGCTGGCGCGCGGCCTGCTGGGCGGCGAAGACAGCCGGCTGCCGGTGCACGCCTACTGCGTGCAGACGCCCCTGACCCAGGCGGACGATACCGTCATGGCGTTCGTGCGCGAGGCGCTGCCCGGCGGACTCAACACCCCCGACGACATCCTCGCCCTGGCGACCGCCATCAGCGACCGCGTCGCCTACGAGCCCGGCACCACCGACGTCACCACCGCCGCCGCCCAGGTGCTGTCCCTGGGCCATGGCGTGTGCCAGGACCACGCCCACCTGTTCCTGGCCTGCGTGCGCGGCCTGGGCGTGCCCGCCCGCTACGTCAGCGGCTACCTCTACACCGCGGCCGAACACGCCGCCAGCCACGCATGGGCCGACGTGTGGCTGTCCGGCGTGGGCTGGACCAGCGTGGACATCACCAACCGCCAGTTCGCTTCGGACTGCCATTGCCGGCTGGCGGTGGCGCGGGACTACGACTCGGCCTCCCCGGTGCGCGGCGTGCGCAGCGGCGGCGGCAACGAATCGATGGAAGTCAGCGTGCAGGTCCAGACGAGCGCCCAGCAGTAACATCCGCTCCGGGCGGCTCCGGGCGGCGCCAGGCCGGGCCGGGCCGCGTCAGGCCGCGCCGCAATACAATGCAGCGTGGTTTTCCCTATTTCCGATCATGACCTACTGCGTAGCAGCCCGCCTTGATTCCGGCCTGGTCTTTCTGTCCGATTCCCGCACCAATGCCGGGGTCGACCAGATCAGCGTCTTCCGCAAAATGACCGTCTTCGAGCGCCCCGGCGAACGCGTGATGGTGCTGATGACCTCCGGCAACCTGGCGGTCAGCCAGGCCGTGCTGAACGCACTGAGCCGCCAGCCCGCCGAAGGCGGCGAGACACTCTGGAACGCGCCCGACATGTTCGAAGCCGCGCACCGCGTCGGCGCCGCGGTACGCGACGTGTTCCATCGCGAGGCCTCGGCCCTGCACGAGCAGGGCGTGGA
This sequence comes from Achromobacter sp., assembly GCF_050285585.1. Taxonomy (GTDB): domain Bacteria; phylum Pseudomonadota; class Gammaproteobacteria; order Burkholderiales; family Burkholderiaceae_B; genus Achromobacter. The sequence goes on from NZ_JBLZXF010000004.1 coordinate 151,877, forward strand.
CTTCAACGTCAACCTGATTTTCGGGGGCCAGATCGGCGCGGAACGCTGCCGCCTGTTCCAGGTGTATTCGGCGGGCAACTTCATCGAGGCCGGGCAGGAATGCCCGTACTTCCAGATCGGCGAGGCCAAGTACGGCAAGCCCATCCTGGATCGCGTGCTGCGCCCGGACACCTCGCTGGACGAGGCCGCCAAGTGCGCGCTGATCTCCATGGATTCCACCCTGCGCTCGAACATCTCGGTGGGCCTGCCGCTGGACCTGCTGGTCTACGAAGCGAATGCGCTGCGCGTCACGCATTTCGCCAGCATCGACGAGCACAACGAGTATTTCCGCATGATCCGAGGCACCTGGGGCGAACGCCTGCGGCAGGTCTTCGCCGAGATCCCGGACCCGCTGTGGACCAGCCCGGAAGACCCCGTCTCCCTCGTGCCGTCCAGCCGGGTGCACCAGCCGCTGCGGGCCGAGCCGGTGGGCGAGCCCGGAGGAAGCTACCCCGCGCCGCAGGCGCTGGCCGAGGACCCGGGCAAGGACCAGCCTGGCTGAGCGCCGCGGCGGCGCGCCGCGCATACACGCGTAAACCCTCCTTTCCGCCAGCTGAAACCCGGCTTGCGAAACTGCGAATTCTCATTCCTGCCCCAGCGGCCGACACTACGGTGTGTCCGCAGGACCATGGCCCGCGATGCCCAGGCTTGCGGGCCCCCAAAGCAACCACAGGAGTGAGACATGCCCCCAATTTTCGCGCGCGCGGCCAGGCGCGCCGCCTGGCCCATCCTGGCCTTGTCGTGCCTTGCCTCGGGCAACGCGCTCGCGCAAGGCGCCTATCCCAACCATCCCATTTCGCTGGTCGTGCCGTTCGCGGCGGGCGGGCCCACCGACGTGGTCGCGCGCAGCCTGGGCGCATCGATGGCCAAGACGCTGGGCCAGAGCATCGTCATCGAAAACCGCACGGGCGCGGGCGGCACGCTGGCGTCCCAGCACGTGGCGCGCGCGGCCCCCGACGGCTATACCTTCCTGATCCACCACAACGGCATGGCCACCGCGCCGGCGCTGTACCGCAAGCTCTCGTTCAATCCGCTGACCGACTTCGCGTACGTCGGCCAGGTCGCGGACGTGCCCATGACCCTGTTGGGCCGCAAGGACCTGCCGGCCGACAGCATGAAGGACTTCATCAAGTACGCCCGCGAAAACGGCAACAAGATCAACCTGGCCAACGCCGGCCTGGGCGCCGTCTCCCAGCTTTGCGGCATGCTGCTGCAGGAATCGCTGGGCGTGCAGTTCACCACGGTGCCCTATGCCGGCACGGCGCCGGCGATGACCGCCCTGCTGGGCGGCCAGGTGGACGTGCTGTGCGACCAGACCACCCAGACCATTCCGCAGATCAAGGCGGACCGCGTGAAGCTGTATGGCGTAACGACGCTGGAGCGCATCAAGACGCTGCCCGACGCGCCGACCCTGCAGGAAAACGGCCTGAAGGGCTTTGAGGTCAAGGTATGGCACGGCGTGTACGCGCCCAAGGGCACGCCGCCCGAAGCCATCGCCAAGTTCAACGAGGCGCTGCGCGCCGCGCTGAAGGACCCCGCCTTCACGCAGAAGATGTCGGAATTGGGCGCCGAGATCGTGCCGGAATCCAAGCAGACCCCGCAGGGCTTGCAGACCTGGCTGCAGTCCGAGGTCGACAAATGGGGCGGCGTCATCCGCAAGGCGGGCGTGTACGCGGACTGACCTGGCGGCGGCAGCCGACAGTAATCGGCCGCCTGTCCGCGGGCAACAAAAAAGCCCACCCTCGCGGGTGGGCTTTTCATTGCCTGCGCGGCATGGCCGCGCGACGGCCTAGTCCTGCAACGCCAGTTCCTTCCACACCGCCAACGGGGCTTCCGCGTGGTTCAGGGTATAGAAATGCAGGCCCGGCGCGCCGTTGTCCAGCAAGGTCTGGCACAGCTCGGTCACCACATCCACGCCGAAGGCGCGGATGGATGCCTTGTCATCGCCGAACTCCGCCAGGCGCAGGCGGATCCAGCGCGGCACTTCCGCCCCGCACATCTCCGAGAAGCGCAGCAGCTGCGTGTGGTTCGTGATCGGCATGATGCCCGGCACGATCGGCACGTCGACGCCCTTGGCCTGGGCCCGGTCGACGAAGTCGAAGTAGGCATCGGCGTTGAAGAAGTACTGCGTGATGGCAGCATTGGCGCCAGCCTTCACCTTGCGCACGAAATGATCCAGGTCGGCCGAGGGATTGGCCGCCTGGGGATGCATTTCGGGATAGGCGGCCACTTCGATGTGGAACCAGTCGCCCGTTTCCTCGCGGATGAACGACACCAGTTCATTGGCGTAGCGCAGTTCGCCCGCGTCGCCGCCCATGCCGGAAGGCAGGTCGCCGCGCAGGGCGACCACGCGCCGCACGCCTTCGTTCTTGTAGGCCTGGAGGATGTCCCGCAGGTCCTGGCGGGTGGCGCCGACGCACGACAGGTGCGGCGCCGCATCGCAGCCCAGATTGCGCAGCGTGCGCACGGCGTCGGCCGTGCCCGCGCGCGTGGAACCGCCCGCGCCGAACGTCACGCTGACGTACTTGGGCTGGATGGCCAGCATCTGCTTGGCCGCGCGCACCAGCCGTTCTTGGCCGGCCAGGTCGCGCGGGGGGAAGAATTCCAGACTGAAGGCGGGAGTAGTCGAATCAGACATTAGGGGATCAGCTTGGTGAGCAGGCCCGAGATGATGCTGTACAGGATCGCACCGCCCACGGCCCACCAGAACCCGTTGACCTGGAAGCCTTTCAGCACGGAGCCGACGAACCAGAACAACAAGGCGTTGATGACGATGAGGAAGAGACCGAGCGTGACGATCGTGATGGGCAGCGTCAGCAACACCAGCACCGGCTTGACCAGCATGTTCACCAGGCCCAGCACCAGCGCGGCGATGAGCGCCGATCCGAAACTGGCCACCGTGATGCCGGGCAGCAGGTAGGCAACGGCCAGCAGGGCCACCGCGTTCAGGATCCAGACGAGTATCAATGCCATGTTCGACCTCCTGTTTTGGGCCCGTCGGCCCCGCTGCCGCATTGCGATCGCGAGGGAACTCGGCGGACCGGAAAGCCCGCGCCGACATGGCGCGGCACTTTCCTATTTTGCTATCAACCGATCAATAGCGGTAGTGATTGGGCTTGTAGGGGCCCTCGACCGGCACGCTGATGTAGTCGGCCTGTTCCTGGCGCAGCGTGGTCAGCTGCACGCCCAGTTTCTTCAGGTGCAGGCGCGCGACCTTCTCGTCCAGGTGCTTCGGCAGCACGTAGACTTCGCCGGACTTGTAGGCTTCGTTGCGCGTGAACAGTTCGATCTGGGCGATCGTCTGGTTGGCGAACGACGACGACATCACGAACGACGGATGGCCGGTGGCGCAACCCAGGTTCACCAGGCGGCCCTGGGCCAGCAGGATTATGCGCTTGCCGTCCGGGAAGATCACGTGGTCGACCTGCGGCTTGATCTCTTCCCACTTGCAATCGGCCAGGCTGGCGACGTCGATCTCGTTGTCGAAGTGGCCGATGTTGCACACGATGGCCTGGTCCTTCATGGCGTTCATGTGCTCACGCGTGATGACGTGGTAGTTGCCGGTGGCGGTGACGAAGATGTCGCCATGCGCGGCCGCTTCTTCCATCGTCACGACCTTGAAGCCTTCCATGGCGGCCTGCAGGGCGCAGATCGGATCGATTTCGGTGACCCACACTTGCGCGCGCAGGGCGACCAGCGCCTGGGCGCAGCCCTTGCCCACGTCGCCGTAGCCCGCCACGACGGCGATCTTGCCGGCAACCATGACGTCGGTGGCGCGCTTGATGCCGTCCACCAGCGATTCGCGGCAGCCGTACAGGTTGTCGAACTTGGACTTGGTGACCGAGTCGTTGACGTTGATGGCGGCAAACGCCAGCTCGCCCTTCTGCGACATCTGGTACAGGCGATGCACGCCGGTGGTGGTTTCTTCGGTCACGCCCTTGATCAGCGCCAGGCGGGTCGAGTACCACTTCGGATCGCGCTTGAGCGTTTCCTTGATGGCGGCGAACAGGATGCGCTCTTCGTCGCTGCCCGGATTGGCCAGGACGGAGAGGTCCTTTTCGGCCTTGGTGCCCAGGTGCAGCATCAACGTGGCGTCGCCGCCATCGTCCAGGATCATGTTGGCGTTCTGGCCATTGGGCCATTCGAAGATCTTGTGCGTGTACTGCCAGTACTCTTCCAGCGTCTCGCCCTTGACGGCGAAGACCGGCGTGCCCGACGCGGCGATGGCGGCGGCGGCGTGGTCCTGCGTGGAGAAGATGTTGCACGAGGCCCAGCGCACTTCGGCGCCCAGGGCCACCAGCGTTTCGATCAGCACGCCGGTCTGGATGGTCATGTGCAGGCTGCCGGCGATGCGGGCGCCCTTGAGCGGCTGCTGGGCGGCGAATTCCTCGCGAATGGCCATCAGGCCGGGCATTTCGGTTTCGGCGATGGCGAGTTCGCGGCGGCCCCAGCCGGCCAGCGACATGTCGGCAACGATGTAGTCGGAAAAGGATTTGTCGGTCACGGCATTCATGGTGTGTAGGCTCCACGTGAAATACGAACGGCGCGCAAGATGGCCGGACAACGCGAAAACACCACGACAGTCGAGTGCCCGCCTTTTCCGCCATATGCGACAAAGGTGAGCGCCGTTGCTGTAGCGCCGCGCAAGGCGCGCCGCTTGAACAAGGATTCCTGAGCCTGGCGAGCCGGGTTCCGCCAGCAGCCTATGCCGCCGGGAACCGCAGGGTCGTCGCAACGCTCCTCAGGATTGCCGGGCATTGTACCCGGTAACTGGCCGGCAGGCAGCAAACCCCTGCCCCTCTAGCGGCCATTTCCCCGCCGCGAGGCCTCGAGCGAGTACGCCCCCTCCGGCACGCAGGACACATCCGCATCCGCCGCCGCGCGGGCGGTCCCGTCCAGCGGCGCCAACGCCGCCAGCAGGTCGGACGCAACCGCATCCCAGCTGCGCGTCAGCGCGTGCTCGCGCACGGCATGGCGGTCGAGCGACAGGGCGGCGCGGCAGGCGTGGGCAAGGTCCTCGTCCAGGAAGCCCGTTACGCCCTGGGCCACCACCGCCAGCGGCGCCTCGCTGCGGAACGCGGCCACCGGCGTGCCGCAGGCCATGGCCTCCAGCATGACGAGGCCGAACGTGTCGGTCAGGCTGGGAAACACGAACACGTCGGCGCCGCCATACAGCTCCGGAAGCGCGCCGTCGTGCTGCATGCCGGTGAAAACCGCGTGGGGAAAACGCTTCTTCAGGCGCGCCTCGTCAGGCCCGGCGCCGACCACCACCTTGCTGCCCGGCAGGTCCAGCGACAGGAAGGCGTCCAGGTTCTTCTCCCGCGCGACCCGTCCGACGCTCAGGAACACCGGACGGGGCAAGCCCTCGAACACCGTGCTCGGACCGGGCTGGAACTTGCGGGGATCGACCCCTCGCGACCATACCTGCAGGTTCGCCAGGCCGCGCCGCGCCAGAATGTCGCGCACCGTGGGCGTGGGCACCAGCACGCGCTGCGAAGGCCGGTGGAACCAGCGCAGGTAGCGCCAGGGCAAGGCCGCCGGAATGCCCATGCGCGCCTGCAGGTAGTCGGGAAACATGGTGTGGAACGAGGTCGTGAAGCGCCAGCCCCGCGCCAGCGCCATGCGGCGCGCGGCCAGACCCAGCGGGCCTTCGGTGGCGATGTGCAGCGCGTCGGGCACGGTATCGCCCAGGATGCGGCGCAGTTGCCGGCCAGGTTGCAGGCAGAGGCGCAAATCCGGTTCGGAAGGCGCCGGGACGGTCCGGCTGCCCTGGGGGTTCACCACGATCAGTTCGTGCCCCCATTCGCCGAGGATCTGCCGCATGGTCGTCCAGGTGCGGACGACGCCGTTGACTTGCGGATGCCAGGCATCCGTAACCAGGACGATGCGCATGATGGAGCCGGAAGTGGGAGATGGCTCGATTTAGCCCGCGCCATGTGACACGCCCAAGACGGCGCGAGCGCCCGGCCCCGCGCATGCGGGTAGCGGCCCCGTGCGGGCCTCAGTTGTTGCGGCGGGGATACCCTTGCGCCTTGATGCGCACCCAGACTTCTCGCTTTTCCGCTTCCGTCATGAAGACCCAGTTGGCGACTTCCATGGCCGTCCGGCCGCAGCCGCGGCAGATGTCGTCGAACAGCGTGGAGCAGACCGCGACGCACGGGGAATCCGTGGCCTTGAAGGCGCGTTGCGCGTCTTCGGCGGCGGGTAACTCGGAAAGGTCGGCGATGTAGCGATTCATGGGGCGAAGGTTAACACCCGGGGTGCGTCCCTTTTTGGATGGCCCTACTGCCCATCCTGGCTTGGTTGACAGGCCTCGCCCCGGAAGCCTAGCGGGCCGGACCGCCGCCCCACCCGAAGAACTTCCGGACCTGGGCGAGCAGCGCCTCCGGACATTCCTCGGCCAGGTAATGCGCTCCGGGCAGCGGGCCGCCCGACACCTCGCCGGCCACCGCCCGCCACAGGGCCAGCACGTCGAAGTTCCTGCCCACGGCGCCCTTTTCTCCCCACAGGACGCACAGCGGCTGGCGCACGCGCTCGCCCGAAGCGCGGCCCGCGCGGTCGTGTTCCAGGTCCAGCGTGGCGGAAGCGCGATAGTCCTCGCAGATGCCTGTGGCCCAGCCGGGCAGCCGGGCGGCGCGCTCGTACTCGGCCATCGCCGCGCCGGAAAAATGCGCCAGCCCGCCGGGCCGGCCTCCCATCACCGAGCGCAGGTAGAAAACGGGGTCGCGCTCGATCATGGTTTCCGGCAAGGGCGCGGGCTGGATCAGCCAGAACCAGTGGAAATAGGCCTGGGCGAAGGCGCGCGTCGTGCCTTCGTACATGTCCAGCGTCGGCGCGATATCCAGCAGCATCATGCGGGTGACGGCTGCCGCGTGGTCCAGCGCCAGCCGATGCGCGACGCGCGCCCCCCGGTCATGGGCCAGGACCTCGAAGCTCGAATGGCCCAGGGCCCTCATGAGTTCGACCATGTCGGCCGCCATCTCGCGCTTGGAATGCGCCGCGTGGTCCGCCGTGGCGGCCGGCTTGTCGCTGTCGCCGTAGCCGCGCAGGTCCGCCGCCACGCAGGTCCGGTGCCGCGTCAGTTCCGGCCATACCCGATGCCAGATGGCGTGGGTCTGCGGATGCCCATGCAGCAACAGCATAGGCGGGCCCGAGCCGTCGATGCGCGCCGCGATCTGGATGCCGTTGGCGGCGATGCGGCGCACGGGAAGGTCGAAGAAATCGGTCATGGGTCTCCCTCGGAGCCTGCGCGAGGCTCGTGTTGGCGTGAACGGGCCCTAGCCGGCCCTGGCGGCGTCCAGGCGATCGCGCACCTGGCGCGCCACGTCCTTCATCCACGGATGGCGCGCCCAATGCCCGGCCTCGAAGCGCTCCACCTCGTCCAGCCGCTGCAACGAAGCGCCGACCATGTCCAGGCCCTGGGCATACATCTGGCGATGGCGCTCGGGCAGGGTGAAGCCCGCGCTCCAGCCGTCCGCCGCGCTCACCCGCCCGGCCGCGACATCGATGCCGACGCGGGTGGTGGCCTTATTGGACACCCGCGCGAGCAGGGCGTCGACCTCGGCCGGCGCCAGGCTGACCAGCAACAACCCGTTGTTCACCGCGTTGAAGTAGAAGATCTCGCCGAAGCTGGGCGCGATCACCGCGCGGATGCCGAACTGCTGCAGGCCCCATACGGCATGTTCCCGGCTGGAGCCACAACCGAAGTTCGGCCCCGCGACGAGAATGGACGCGCCGGCATAGGCGGGCTGGTTCAGCACGAAATCGGGGCGCGGCGCGCCGTCGGCATCGAAGCGCAGGTCGTGCAGCAGCCCTCGGTCCAGTCCCGATTTATCGATGATGCGCAGGAACTGCTTGGGCATGATCTGGTCGGTATCCAGATTGGAAAAGGGCAAGGGCGCGGCCACGCCTTCCATCATCGGGTTCATGCTTGCGGCTCCCATTCCCGGACATCGACGATGCGGCCGGCCAGCGCGGCGGCGGCGGCCATCGCCGGGCTCATCAGGTGGGTGCGTCCCGCCCGGCCCTGCCTGCCTTCGAAGTTGCGGTTGGTGGTGGACGCGCAGCGCTCGCCCGGAGCCAGCACGTCGTCGTTCATGGCCAGGCACATCGAACAGCCCGGCTGGCGCCATTCGAAGCCCGCCTCGATCAGTTGCGCCGCAACGCCCTCGGCCTCGGCCTGGGCGCGCACCGCCCCCGATCCCGGCACCACCATGGCCCGCACGCCGGCGGCCACCTTGCGCCCGCGCGCGACGCTCGCCGCCGCTCGCAGATCCTCGATGCGCCCGTTGGTGCAGGATCCGATGAATACGCGGTCTATCGGCAGGCCCGCGATCGGCGCGCCCGGCGCCAGGCCGATGTAGTCCATCGCCTTCTCCAGCGCCAGGCGCGCCAGCGCGTCGGGCTCGGCCTGCGGGTCGGGCACGACGCCGTCTATCGGCATGGCCTGGTCCGGGCTGGTGCCCCAGGTGACGAACGGCGCGATCGAGGCGGCGTCCAGCACGTGCTCCGCCTCGAAGACCGCATCGTCGTCCGAGCGCAGCCCTGCCCAGTAAGCGCGCGCCTGCGCCAGGACCTCGCCCTGCAATTGCGGCGCGCGGGCCGTGACGTAGGCGTCGGTGATGGCGTCCGGCGCGATCAGCGCGGCGCGCGCGCCGGCCTCGACCGTCATGTTGCACAGGGTCATGCGGGCCTCGGCCGAGAGCGCGTCTATCGCCTCGCCGCAGAATTCCACGGCATGCCCGCGCGCGCCCTGCGCGCCTATGCGGTGCACGACGCAAATGACCAGGTCTTTCGCCGTGACGCCGCGCGGAAGCGCACCGTCGATGCGGATGCGCATGTTGCGCGCCACGCGGTAGGCCAGTGTCTGGGTGGCCAGGATGTGCTCGACTTCGGAGGTGCCGATGCCGAAGCCCAGCGCCCCCAGCGCCCCGTAGGTCGTCGTGTGGCTGTCGCCGCAGAGCACCACCATGCCCGGCAGCACCATGCCGTGTTCGGGCGCGATCACGTGCTCGATGCCCTGCAGCGGATCGGTCGTGTCGAACAACGCAATGCGCTGCGCTTCGCAATTGCGCTTGAGGTTGACCGCCTGCCGCGAAGAGGCCTCGTCCGCGATCACGCGCAGCGCGGCCGGGACCGGATGGGTAGGGATGATGTGGTCGACCACCGCCATCTGTTGCCCGGGACGCAGCACCGCGCGTCCGCGCGCCGCCAGGCCGCTGAATGCCTGCGGGCTGGTGTATTCGTTCATGATGTGCAGGTCGACGTAGAGCAGCACGTGCTCGTCGTCGATCCGGGCCACTTCATGGCTGGCCACCAATTTGTCGTACAGCGTCATGCCGGGCATGTCTTGCGTCCTCGAGATTCAGTTTGCCTGGATTCCGGCGTCCTTGACGATGCCGGCCCAGCGCGTCATTTCTTCGGCCACCATGGCGTCGGTCTTGTCGGGCGTGGAGATCAGGGGGTCGAAGCCTTCCTTGCTCATGCGCTGGGCAAGCTCGGGAGAACGGAGGGCCTGCTCCAGCTTGGCGTTCAGCACGTCGATCACCGGCTGCGGCGTGCCCGCGGGCGCGCTGATGACGAACCAGGTATTGAACTCATAGCCAGGCAGGCCGGATTCCGCGATGGTGGGCACGTCGGGCAGCAGCGGCGAGCGCTTCGTACCGGTCACCCCCAGCGCGCGGAGCTTCTTGCCGTCCACTTGCGGCTTGGCCGCGGACAGCACGGGAAAACTCATTTGCACCTGCCCGCTGATGGTGTCGAGCATGGCGGGGCCGCCGCCCTTGTACGGCACGTGCAGGATCTGCGTGTGCGACACGGACTTGAACAGTTCCGCGGCCATGTGGAACGTGCTGCCCGTGCCCGCCGAGCCGAAACTCAGGTCGTTGGCCGGCCGCTCGCGCACATAGGCCAGGAGTTCGCTCACATTGGCTACCGGCAGGCCGTTGGTCACCGTCAGCACGTGCTGGGACGTCCCGACCGTGCCCACCGAACGCAGGTCCTTCCTGGTGTCGAACGGCATGCTCTGGAAAAGCGCGGGGTTGATCGCCAGCGACATGGTGTTGATCGCCAGCGTATAGCCGTTGGGCTCGGCGCGTGCCACCGCGGCCATGCCGATGTTGCCGGAGGCGCCGGCCCGGTTCTCCACGACCACGCTTTGCCCGAGCGCCCGGCTCCAGGCATCGGAGATCAACCGCGCGGCGATATCCACGCTGCCGCCCGGCGCGAAGGGCACGACGAGCGTCACCGCGCGTTCGGGGAAGGCGCCGGCGGCGAGCGCAGGCTGGGTCCAACAGGATGCGGCGGCAAGGGCCGCGCACAAGGCGCCGGCCGCGGTCTTGATCTTCATTCCTGGTCTCCTCGTGTGGCCGCGCTCTGCGGCTCTGTCATGGGCGAGTCCAGTGTATAGGCCCATTGGATTCTTATAATTAATAATCTACCTAAAGCTTTATTAAATTTGATTTATAAATAAGCCATGGACGCCCTATCGGATCTCGCCTTTTTCTCGCTGGTGGTCAAGCATGGCAATCTATCCGCCGCCGCGCGCGAGCTAGGCCTCACGCCGCCCGCGGTCAGCACGCGGCTGGCCAAGCTGGAACAACGGCTGGGCGTGCGGCTGCTGAACCGCACCACGCGCCGGGTCAGCGTCACGCAGGAAGGCGAGCTGTACCTGGCCGAAGGCGGGCGCATCCTGGCCGACCTGGAAGCCCTGGAACGCTCGGTGTCCAGCGCCCGGGCCCAACCCCAGGGTCTGTTGCGGCTGAATGCCACCTTCGGCTTCGGGCGCGCGCACATCGTGCCCGCGGTGTCCGACTTTGCGCGCCAGTACCCCGAGGTCGAAGTGCAGATGCGGCTCACCGACAGGCCGCTCAACCTGATCGAGGAAGGCTTCGACGTGGCGGTGCGCTTCGGAGACCTGCCGGACGCGCGCCTGACCGCGCGCAAGATCGCCTCGAACCGCCGGCTCCTCTGCGCGTCGCCACGCTACCTCGAAACCTATGGCGAACCGCGGGCGCCGGGCGACCTGCAACGCCACCGCTGCATCGTGGTGCGCGAAAACGACGTGGCCTACGGCACCTGGCGGCTGGAATCGGGGCTGCGCGCGGAAACCGTCAAGGTGCGCGGCGCGGTCAGTTCGAACGACGGCCAGAGCGCGCTGGAGTGGGCGTTGGACGGGCACGGGATCGTCATGCGGTCCGAATGGGAAACGGCCGCCCACTTGCGCGCCGGCCGCCTGCGCGCGGTGTTGCCGGACTGGCGCACGCCCTCCGCCGACATCCACGCCCTGTACCCGGAACGGCTGAATCTGCCGGCCAAGACGCTGGCCTTCGTGGAATTCCTCTCGCAGCGTTTCGCCCGCCACCTGCGGCCGCCCGGTGCGGACGACCCGGTATGGTGACTCGACCCGCGCGGGACTAAGCGTCCGGGTCCAAGCGCGCGCCGGCGCGCACGATGCCGCAACGCTTGTGCGCCCGCATGACCACGCCGACCTCGCTGTTCAGCACGCCGTCCAGCTCGCCCAGGCGGTGCGTGACCACTTCCCAGAGGTGCAGGCTGTCGCGACACAGCACGTGCCAGAACAGTTGGGAGGCCCCGCTGGTGCCGAACAGGCAGCGCGTGTTCGGATCCAGCGCCAGGTGCGCGGCCAGCGCGTCCACCGCCTGCGGCCGCACCTGCACGGAAATCACCGCCTCCACCGGGAATCCGACCAGCGCCGGCTCCACTTCCACGCGAAAGCTCAGGGCGCGCCGGTCCACCATGTGCTGCAGCAGGCGCTGCGCCGTGGGTTCGCTGACGCCGGCCCGTTCGGCCAGCTCGGCCAGGCTGGCGCGCCCGTCGCGCATCAGGTGGTTCATCATGCGCTGCTCCGGCTCGGTCAGGGCCGCTGGCGGCTGGCTGCGCGCGGGCTCGCCGGCGGCATCCGGCGCCTGGGCCTGTATGCGCCATTGGCCGGCGCGCCGGAACGGCCGCAACACCAGCCTCGCCTCCACGTGCTCCACGCCATCGATGGAAGGCAGGACGCGCGTCACCACGTCCGGCATGTCCGCCGCGTCCGCCAGCGTCAGCTCGGCCATCAGATCGGCCGAACCGGCCAGGGTGACGACCAGCTGGCTGATGTCGAGCCGCGCCAATTGCTCCGCCACGTCCGGCACCCGGCCCGAGCGGCAGCGCACCCAGGCATGCAGCACCACGCCCCGGCCGGTGGCCAGAGGATCGGGTTCGGCGATCACGCGCAGCGCATCGGTCTGCATCAGCCGCTTGATGCGGCGCGCGACCGTTCTCTCGGCGATCCCGGTCGCCGCCCCCAGCTCGCGCCAGGAAGCGCGGGGCTCCGCCTGCAGCGCGATCAGGCAGGCCAGATCGGTGTCATCCAGCGCGGGAATTAGGGGGTTACCCTTACTTGACGTGACTATATTCATTAACTTAACGTTCGCGCATTGATAAAAACACAAAATTAAATGGTCTTTGTGACCAAAAATAAATTCTTATTTGAGGATCCCATGAGCAGCCCCTCCGCATCCCTGCCTAAGACGCAGGGAGCAGCCGCCCCGGCCGGCGCCCCGTCCGTATCCCGCGCGCGCACCATCCTGGCCGGTAGTGTAGGCAATGCGGTCGAATGGTTCGACTGGACCATCTACGCCTCCTTCGCCATCTTCTTTTCCAGTCAGTTCTTCCCCGAAGGCAATGAAACCGCCTCCCTGCTGGCGACGTTCGGCATTTTCGCCGTGGGCTTCTTCATGCGGCCGGTGGGCGGCTGGGTGCTCGGCATCTTTTCCGACCGCTATGGCCGCAAGGCCGCGCTGGGCCTGACCATCCTGATGATGGCCGGCGGCTCCCTGATCATCGCCATCACCCCCACGTACGCCACCATCGGCCTGGCCGCCCCGCTGCTGCTGACCGCCGCGCGCCTGTTGCAAGGCCTGTCGCTGGGCGGAGAGTATGCCTCGGCCACGACCTTCCTGGCCGAAATGGCGCCGCCGAACAAGCGCGGCTTCTATTCCAGCTTCGTATTCTTCAGCGCCGCCGTGGGCATCCTGGCCGCCTCCGCCGTGGGCTGGGCACTGACCTCGACGCTGAGCAAGGCCGAGATGGCCGCCTGGGGCTGGCGCATCCCGTTCCTGCTGGGCGCCCTGGGGGGCCTGGCCGGCCTGTGGATCCGCCGCTCCATCCCCGAGACCGAAGCGTTCTCCCACAGCAAGAAGGCCGGCGTGGAAAAGCAGCCTCTGCGCACCCTGCTTCGCAGCCACCCGCGCGAAGTGCTGCGCATCGTGGGCTTTTCCATCCTGACCACCTTCGCCTTCTACATCTTCGTGGCCTACGTGCCGACCTACGCCATCCGCCAGGCGCACGCGGATCCCAAGACCGCGTTCGCCGCCAACACCGTCGCGCTGATCGTATTCATGCTGGTGCAGCCGCTGTTCGGCAGCCTGTCCGACCGCATCGGACGCAAGCCCCAGCTCATTTTCTTCGCGGCCGGCTACCTGGTGTTCTTCTATCCGCTGATGACCACGCTGGGTCCCTCCTTCGGCTCGATCCTGGCGGTGGAACTGTTCGGCCTGGTGCTCTACGCCATGTACACGTCGATCGCGCCGGCCATCATGTCCGAGCAGTTCCCCACCAGCGTGCGCGCCGTCGGCATCGGCACCCCGTACAACCTGGTCGTTGCGCTGCTCGGGGGCACCACGCCCTACCTGCTGACCTGGCTGCAGAGCAAGGGCATGGAACGCTGGTTCTTCTACTACGTGCTGGCAGGGGCCGTGATCACCCTGGTCACCTTCATCCGCATGCCGGAGACCAAAGGCCAGGAACTGAAATAACCATGCCGGATCAAGATACCGCCCTGCATTTCCAAGACGCCCGCGAACTCGCCCGCGCCATCCGCCAGCGCGAACTGAGTTCGCGCCAGGTTACCCTCCACTTCCTGGACCGCATCGAACGCGCCCCCGCGCTCGCCGCCTTCAGCGAGGTCACGGCCGAACGCGCGCTGGCTCAGGCCGACGCCGCCGACCGGCTGCTCGATGCGGGCATCCTGCTGGGGCCGCTGCATGGCGTGCCGATAGCGGTGAAAGACAGCGTGCAATGGGAAGGCGTGTCGGCCAGCCTGGGCTCCAGCGCCCTGGCGGGACGGACCAGCGGCCGGACGGCCGCGGCGCTGCGCGGCCTGGCCGCGCAAGGCATGGTGGTCCTGGGCAAGACCCGCATGACCGAATTCGCCTTCGGGCTGTCCGGCCAGAACCCCACCCAGGGCACCGCGCGCAATCCCTGGGACGCGCGCACGGCGCGCGCGCCGGGCGGCTCGTCCAGCGGTTCCGGCGTGGCGGTGGCCGCAGGACTGGCGCCGCTGGCGCTGGGCGGCGACACCGGCGGCTCGGTGCGCGCGCCCGCCGCGCTCAACGGTCTGGTCGGCTACAAGCCTTCCACCGGCGTCATCAGCCTGGCGGACTGCCTGCCGCTGTCGGAGACGCTCGACGTGCTGGGCCCGATCTCGCGCAACGTGGCGGACGCCCGCCTGCTGACGCAATTGCTGGCCGGCCCCGACGTCGACGACGCCGCCACGCTGGCCTTCCCCGCAAGCGCCATTGCCGCCCTGCGCCGGCCCGCCAGGCGCGGCCCCGCCCCCCTGGCCGTGCTGGTTCCCGAAGCCTGGCCCGCCCCGCTGACGGAGTCCGGAATGCAGGCCTGGCGCCAGGCGCAGGAAAACCTGGCGCTTGCGGGCTTCACACCCACGCCCTGGCGCCCGCCGGCGGCCTTGTCCTTCGCCCGCATGGCGGACGACAACTCCCTGGTGCTGGCCTACGAGGCCTACCGCCACTACGGCGCGCTGGCCGAGGACCCTGCGCAGCCCCTGTGGGAAGTGGTGCGCGCCCGCATCGCCGCGGGCGGCCGGATCGCGCAGGCTGACTACGAAGCCGCCCTGCTGCGCCGCGCCTCCTGCATGGCCGCTTTCGCGCAGGCCATGGAGGGGGTGGACGCCCTGCTGATGCCGGCATGCGACCAGGCCGCCCAGGCGCTGGATGCGGACGATACGCGCCACGCCGGCCTGGGCAGGCTGCTGCGGCCCGCCAACTTCCTGGGCGCGGCCGCCATCTCGCTGCCTGCCGGCTTCGATGCCGAGGGCATGCCCGTCGGCGTCCAGCTGCTGGCGCCCGCGGGCGGCGACGCCGCGCTGCTGGACTGCGCCGCGGCGCTGGAGCCCGTGCTGGCGCCGGCGGTCCGGCGGCCCGACCTGTCGTCCTGGAGCCTGTGATTCCGCCGCGCCAATAAAAATGCCCCCGCGACGCGGGGGCATTTTTTTGAAGACAGGCGCTTACAGGGCCTTCTTCAGCGCCTGCACCTTGTCCGTGGCTTCCCAAGAGAATTCCGGCTCCGAACGGCCGAAGTGGCCATAGGCCGCGGTCTTCGCGTAGATCGGGCGCAGCAGGTCCAGCATGTTCACGATGCCCTTCGGACGCAGGTCGAAGTGCTCGCGCACCAGCTTGGCGATCTCGTGGTCGGGGATGACGCCCGTGCCTTCCGTGTAGACGGTGATGTTGATCGGCTCGGCCACGCCGATGGCGTAGCTGACCTGCACCTGGCACTGGCGCGCCAGGCCGGCGGCCACGATGTTCTTGGCCACGTAGCGCGCGGCGTAGGCGGCCGAGCGGTCCACCTTGGACGGGTCCTTGCCCGAGAACGCGCCGCCGCCGTGCGGGCAAGCGCCGCCGTAGGTGTCGACGATGATCTTGCGGCCGGTCAGGCCGCAATCGCCTTGCGGGCCGCCGATGACGAAGCGGCCGGTCGGGTTGACCAGGAACTTGGTCTTGGGCGTGATCAGGCCTTCGGGGAAGCTGGGCTTGATGATGTCTTCGATGACCGCTTCGCGGATGGTCTCTTGCGAGACTTCCGGCGCATGCTGGGTCGACAGCACCACGGTGTCGACTTCGGCGGGACGGCCGTCGACGTAGCGGAACGTGACCTGCGACTTGGCGTCCGGACGCAGCCAGCCCAGGCGGCCGTCCTTGCGCAGTTCGCTCTGGCGCTGCACCAGGCGGTGCGCGTACCAGATCGGGGCGGGCATCAGGTCGGGGGTTTCGTCGCAGGCGTAGCCGAACATCAGGCCTTGGTCGCCGGCGCCCTGGTTCAGGTAGTCTTCCGAGCTGCGGTCCACGCCCTGCGCGATGTCGGGCGACTGCTTGTCGTAGGCGACCAGCACCGCGCAACCCTTGTAGTCGATGCCGTACTCGGTGTTGTCGTAGCCGATGCGGCGGATCGTGTCGCGCGCGACCTGGATGTAGTCGACGTTGGCGGTCGTGGTGATCTCGCCGGCCAGCACGACCAGGCCCGTGTTGCACAGCGTCTCTGCTGCAACGCGCGCGTTGGGATCCTGCGTGAAGATGGCGTCGAGGATGGAGTCCGAAATCTGATCGGCAACCTTGTCGGGGTGCCCTTCAGAGACGGATTCGGAAGTGAAGAGAAAGTCGTTGTTGGCCACAGATGCGTCCTTACGTGCCCGGCTTTGCCGGCGCATAGGTTCACGAGGCGCGTAGCACCTCGAACCGTATGCCTTGCGGCATACCCTGGATCTGGGCGCGACGCTTTAGCGGATTTGGCAAAGGACGCGCAACGCGCTACACCCTTGCCGTCGCCCCGCAAGTTGTCGGTTAACTCGGCGACTGGCCCATTTTAGGCGAAAATGCCGTTCTGCTGCTCGTGCCGGGGCGCCTGCCCGTTCCCGGGGCCCGGGCGCCCCCCCTGCCAGCCCCATACCTTTGCCGCATGCTGCTCTTCCTGTTCAGACTATTCGCCGCCCTTCCTCTCCCCGTCGCGCACGCCCTGGGGCGCCTCGCCGGGCGCGCGATCTACGCCTGGCCAGGCAAGTACCGGCGGCGGCTCCAGGCGAACGCCGCCCAGGCGGGCTACCCGGACCCGGCCTTCGCGCGCCGCGCGGCGGGCGAGATCGGCGCCATGATCCTCGAAAGCCCGCGGGTCTGGTTCCGCAACGAAGACAGCCTGGCCCGGGTCGTCTCGGACGACAACGAGGTGGTCAGCGCGGCCCGCGCCGAGAACCGGGGCATCCTCTTCCTGACGCCCCACCTGGGCTGCTTCGAAATCACCGCCCGCTACCTGGCTCGCCAGATGCCGATGACGGTCATGTTCCGCCCGCCGCGCAAGGACATCCTGGCCCCGCTGCTGGAAACCGCGCGCAACAGCTCGGCGGTCAACGCGGTTCCGGCCACCATGCAAGGCGTGCGTGAGTTCGTGCGCGCCCTGCGCCGGGGAGAATCCGTGGGCATGCTGCCCGACCAGGCGCCCAGCGTGGGCGACGGCGTCTGGGCGCCGTTCTTCGGGCGCATGGCCTACACCATGACCCTGCCGGGCAAGCTCGCCACGCAGACCGGCGTTTCCATCATCCTGACCGCCGGCGAACGGCTGCCCAAGGGCCGGGGCTGGCGCATCCATTACGTTCGGGTGCCCGAGCCGCTGCCCGCCGATCCCCAGGCGCAGGCCGCGTTGCTCAACACCGCCATGGAAACGCTGATCCGCCGCTGCCCGGAGCAATATCTCTGGAGCTACAACCGCTACAAGACGCCGCGCGGGGCGCCGCCGGCGCCGGCCGCCGATACGGCTTCCACGGCGGGCTGAACCCCGCCGCGCCCCGCCCGTACCCTGCTGACACTATGACTGATTTCAAAACGCGCGCGCTGGTCTCCCTGTTGAAATGGTTCGGCCGCATCAAGCCGTCGACGCGGCTGCGCATCGGCGCCTGCCTGGGCTGGCTGGCGCCGCGCCTGGCCAAATCGCGCGCGCGCATCGTCCGCCGCAACCTGGAACTCTGCTTTCCCGAGCAGCCCGAGTCCGTGCGCGAACGCTGGCTCGCCGAGCATTTCCGCGCCCTGGCGCAATCCATCGTGGACCGTGGCGTGCTCTGGTACGGCACGCCGGAAGCCATCAAGGAAATGGTGACGCAGACCGGCAGCGAACGCATCAACGCATTGACGGCGCAAGGCCGCTCGGTGATCCTGCTGGCCCCGCACTTCATCGCGCTGGACGCCGCGGCGACCCGGCTAACCATGGACGTGCCCAGCGGCGCCACCATGTATACCCCGCAAAGCGACCCGCAAGTCGACGCCGTCGTGGCCGCCGGCCGGGCCCGCTTCAACGAAGTCTTCCTGGTCAGCCGCAAGGACGGCGTGCGCGAACTGCTGCGCCATCTGCGCGCGCCGCGCCCCGTCTACTACCTGCCCGACATGGACTTCGGCCGCCAGGGCTCGGTCTTCGTGCCGTTCTTCGGCGTGCCGGCAGCGACCCTGCTCGCCACCGCGCAGCTGGCCAAGAAATGGAATGCCGCCGTCATGCCCATCGTGGGATTCTGGAATCCGGAGACCGGCCGCTACCACGTGGACGTCCTGCCGCCCCTGGCCGATTTCCCGGGCGAGGGTTCGCTGGAAGACGCCACCGCCCGCTTGAACCGCGAACTGGAAACCTGGGTGCGCCGCTGCCCCAGCCAGTACTACTGGGTCCATCGCCGTTTCAAGACGCGGCCGCCGGGCGAGCCCAAACTCTACTGAACCCCGGCCGCGCGCCGCCCGCGCCCCAATAATGGGCGATAATCCGGTGATGAACTGGAACTTCACCAAAATGCATGGCGCGGGCAACGATTTCGTCGTGCTCGACGGGGTTCGCCAAACGATCGAAATGACGCCCGAGCGCGCGCGCGCCTTGGGCGACCGGCATTTCGGCATCGGCGCCGACCAGATCCTCCTGGTCGAGCGGGCCACCCGGCCGGACGCCGATTTCCGCTACCGCATTTTCAATTCCGACGGCAGCGAAGTCGAGCATTGCGGCAACGGCGCCCGCTGCTTCGTGCGCTTCGTGCACGAACAGGGCCTGTCCGACCGCAACCCGCTGCGCGCTGAAATCGCCACCGGCATTCTCGTCCTGGACGAAGGCGACGACGAGCAGGTCACCGTCGACATGGGCAGCACCCGCTTCGATCCCGCCGCCCTGCCGTTCAATACCGACGGCCTGGCCTCGCAGCGCCAGGGCGACGACACGCTGTGGGAGCTGCCGCTGGACGCGCCCGCCGGCCTGCCGCGCGCAGTCTCGGTATCCGCCGTGGCCATCTCCAATCCGCACGCCGTGCAGGTCGTGGAAAACGTGGATACCGCCCCCGTCTCCGCCCTGGGGCCGCTGATCGAGACCCACCCGCGCTTCCCGCGCCGCGTCAACGCCGGCTTCATGCAAGTGGAAGACCGGAACAACATCCGGCTGCGCGTCTTCGAACGGGGCGCCGGCGAAACCCTGGCCTGCGGCACGGGCGCGTGCGCCGCCGTCGCCGCCGGCATCCGCCGCGGCCTGCTCGATTCCCCGGTGCGCGTGCAGACGCGCGGCGGCGTGCTGACCGTCGCCTGGGACGGCGAACAACTGCGCATGACCGGCCCGGCGGAATCCGTTTTCACGGGGCAGGTCGACATCGACAAGCTCGTCTTCTCCATGGGGCTGAACCGATAAGCCATGACTGATACCGCTTTTACCGCTCACGACATCGCGGGCTTCCTGCAAGAGAATCCCGGTTTTTTCGACGAACACGCCGACGTCTTCGCCACGCTGCAGGTGCCCCATCCGCACGGCTCGCGCGCCATTTCGCTTGGCGAGCGCCAGATCATGACCCTGCGCGAACGCAACCGCGAACTGGAATGGCGCCTGAGCGAACTGGTGCGCAACGCCACCGCCAACGAAACCATCGGCACGCATCTGGCCAAATGGTGCAGCCGGCTGCTGTCCGAATGCGATCCGCAACGGGTGCCGGGCGAAATCGCCCTGGGCCTGGCCGAACAGTTCGACCTGAACCATGCGGCCCTGCGCCTCTGGGATCTATCCGACCTGCCCCCGACCGGCTATGGCGAGCCCGTCACCCAGGACGTGCGCGCCTTTACCGACAGCCTGAAGGCTCCGTACTGCGGCGCCGACACGGGTTTCGAAGCCGCCGGCTGGCTGGACGCCAAGCCGAAGTCGCTGGCGCTGGTGCCCCTGCGCCTCGAAGCGGACGGCCCGGCCGTCGGCCTGCTGGTGCTGGGCTCTGACGACGCCGAACGCTTTACCCCCGAAATGGGCACCACGTTCCTGGAATCCATCGGCCAGCTGGCGTCGGCGGCGCTGCACCGCCTGAACCCCGCGAGCCCCAAGGCCTAGGCCCCGGGCGGACACGGAGCACGCCTTGCGACCCGCCGCGCACGACACCGATCCGCCCGAAGCGCCCCTGCCCGACGCGATGAGCGCCTGGCTGCGCCATCTCGAAACGAACCGCCGCTATTCGCCCCATACGCTGGACGGCTACCGCCGCGAGCTGCGCTTCCTGCGCGCGCTGGCCGACAAGGCGGGGCTGCCGCTGGACAAGATCGGCAACGGCCACATCCGGCAATTCGTGGCGCGCCTGCATGCCGAGGGCCGCGGTCCGCGCAGCCTGGCGCGCACGCTGGCGGCCTGGCGCGGCTTTTATCAATGGTGGGCGCCCGCGATCGAGCTGGCGGGCAACCCCGTGGCCGGCGTGCGCGCGCCCAAGGCGCCCCGCGGCCTCCCCAAGGCCTTGTCGGTGGAGCAGACCCAGGCCCTGCTGGACCGCGCCCCGGCGCAGGTGGCGACCGAGCCCGCCGCGCTGCGCGACCAGGCCATGTTCGAGCTGCTGTATTCCAGCGGCCTGCGGCTCTCGGAGCTGGTCGGGCTGGACCTGCGCTACGAGCGCGCCAACGGCTATGAATCTCGCGGCTGGCTGAACCTGGACGAAGCCGAGGTCGTGGTGCTGGGCAAGGGCGGCAAGCGCCGCTCCGTGCCCGTCGGCCAGGCCGCCCTGGAATCCTTGCGCAAATGGATCGCGGCGCGCCCGCAGCTTGCGCCCTTCACCTCGCAGCCCGAAGATGCCGCGGCGCTCTTCCTCGGCGCGCGCGGACGCCGCATCTCGCCGCGCGTGGTGCAACTGCAGCTCGCCCGCATCGCGCAAGCGGCCGGCGTGCCCACCCATGTGCATCCGCACGTGCTGCGGCATAGCTTCGCCAGCCATGTGCTGCAATCCGCGCAAGACCTGCGCGCCGTGCAGGAAATGCTGGGCCACGCCAATATCTCCACCACCCAGGTCTACACCCGGCTGGATTTCCAGCACCTGGCCCGCGCCTACGATCAGGCGCACCCGCGCGCCGGCCGCAAGTCCTAGCCGCCCCTGGCCACCGCGCCGCCCAGCAGCATCCCCCCCAGCAACAGCACCGCAAGCGCCGCGAGCGCCTCCACGCCGTAGCGCAGGCGCGCCGCGCCCGCGCCCGAAAGCCGGCGGCCCAGGCGGCTGGCCGCGCCGCCGGCCGCCACGGCCAGCATGGCCAACGCCGCGACGGTCAGGCCGGTGCCCACGCCCATCGCCAGGGCCGAGGCCACGCCAGCCAGGAAAAATCCCTGCGACAACGCGAACACCAAGACGATCAAGGCGCCGCTGCAGGGCCGCAGGCCCACGGCGAGGACCGCCGACGCGGCGCGCCGCCAGTCCAGCGGGCCCGCCACGCTTTCGGGTGCGGGCGCGTGCGCGTGCCCGCAAGCGCAATCCCGCCCATGACTGTGTCCATGGCCGTGCCCGTGGCCGTGTTCATGGCCATGCGCGTGGACTCGCGCGGACACGGGCGCGAGCGCCCGCAACGGACGGATCGCCTTGGTCCAGACCAGCCACGCGCCCAGCGCCGTCACCAGCGCATAAGACGCCAGCTCCAGCCAGCGCGTGGCCGAGTTCATCACCGCGGCGGTGGCGTTGAACGCCACCGCCAGGACCGCCACCATGGCAATCGCGACCAGCGCCTGGATCAAGGCGGACAACAGCGCCAGCAACGCGCCGTTGCGGGCGGTCTGGCGGTTTGCCAGCACATAGGACGAGATCACCGCCTTGCCATGGCCAGGGCCCAGGGCGTGGAATACGCCGTAGGCGAACGACAGGCCGACCAGGACCCAGGCCGCCCTGCCATCGTCCTGCCAGGCGCGCACCGCGCCCGTCAATTGCCGGTAGAAATGGGATTGCCACACCGCGACCTGGCCGAAGAAGCCCGACAGCCAGCCCGGCCCGCCCGCGCCGCCGCTTTCCGGCACGCCGAAGGGATGAGCGCCCTGCGCCGCGGCGGCCGCCATCCACATCCCCCCGCTCCATCCCAACAGCGCCAGCGCGAGCGCCGCCGCGATGGACATGGCCGGCCGCGCTATGGACATCTCACCTCGATGCGGTGCGTCAGCCCCTTGGTAATGGCGAAGAGTTCGTCGGGCAATGCGTCCGGATCGGCCGGGATCGCGGCCAGTTGCTGCATGGTTTTCCAATCCAGTTCCTTGGGCTTGCGGTAGGCCGACGCACAGGCCGCGCCTTGCGGGCCCCCGAGGGACACGGCGTTCTTGCCATCGAAGGCGTAGGCCACAAAGTAGGTGGGGTCGTAGATGTCCACGTGCGCGCCGTCCGCGCCCGGCGCGGCGGGCTCGGCCAGCGGCAATGTAAAGGACAGGGTCAGGCGCGTGGTCTTGGGATCCCAGTCGACGCGCGCGTCCCGCGGCGCCGCGAAGGCCGCGGTCTTGCCGTCGACCGTGACACGGGTGAAGTAGTGCGAGACGGGTTCGCCCAGCGCCTTCATCCAGTCCTGCGCCATGCCTTGCAGAACATCCGCCGGCAGGGCGCCGCCCTTGCCCCGCTTCAAGCCCTGCGTGGCATAAGCGCCGAACATTTCGTCGAACAGCCAGGTCTGCCGCAATGCGGTGATGCGCTTGTTGGCGTCGATTTCGATCACCGCGCGGGCATCGATCCACATATGCGGGTGCGCGCCGGCCGCGCCCGCGCCCAGCAGGGCCGCCACGGCGGTCAAGGTTGCAAGGCCGCGGCGAGCTGACGTGCGTTCCATTCGAACATTTCCAGGTAGGTGGCGCCGGGTTGGCCGGCTTTGGACAGGGCATCGGAATAGAGCGTACCACCCACCTTGGCGCCGGTTTCCCGCGCGATCTGCTGGACCAGTTTGGGGCTGCTGATGTTCTCCACGAACACCGCCGGGACGCGCTCGCGCTTCACCTGTCCGATGATGCGCGCCACATCGCCTGCCGAGGGCTCGGCATCGGTCGACATCCCCATCGCCGGGATGAAGGCCACGCCGTAGGCGGCGCCGAAATAGCCGAAGGCGTCGTGCGAGGTCACGACCTTGCGGCGTTCGGCCGGAATCGCGGCGAACGTCTTGCGGACATCGGCATCCAGCGCCCGCAGGCGGGCGATGTAGGCCCGGGCGCGTTCGCGATAGGCGTCCGCGCGCGCCGGATCGGCGGCGGCCAGCCCTTCGGCCACGTTGCGGGCGTAGATCACGCCGTTGGACAGGTCCTGCCAGGCATGCGGATCGGCATCGCCGTGATGATGGCCGCCCTTGTGATCGTGGCCATGGTCGTGGTCGTGGCCATGGTCGTGGTCGTGGTCGTGGCCATCGTGATCGTGGCTCCCGCCCGCTTCCGCGAATTTGCGCGGCGTCACGCCCTTGGAAGCCACGACGGTCAGGCCGGAAAACCCCGAGGATTTCGCCAGGCGCGGCATCCAGGTTTCGAAATCCAGCCCGTTCACGAACAGCACGCCGGCGGCGGACAGTTTTTTCGCGTCGCCCGGCGTGGGCTCGTACTCGTGCGCGTCGCCGTCGGGCCCGACCAGCGTGGCCACGCTGACGTCCTGGCCGCCGACTTCGCGCACGATGTCGCCCAGGATGGAAAAGCTCGCGACGGCCTTCAGCGGGTCCGCGGCATGCGCAGCCCCGAAAGCGGCCGAAAGGCACAGGCCGGCCAGGGCCAGCAGCGCGCGGCGGCGCGCGGTGGAAACGGAACGCATGGCGAATCTCCTTTGAAGTCAGGCCCGCCGCATACGGCGCGGCGTCCGCAGCAGCCCGCCTTGCGGGCCGCCCACGATGGAAAACAGGTAACACGCGCCGGCCGCCAGGATGATGGCGGGCGACGCCGGCACGTTGAAGTGATAGGAGACGAGCAGGCCGGCCACGGACGCCGCCACGCCCAGGCCCGCGGCCAGCGGAATCTGGCTGGCCGCCGAACGGACCCAGAAGCGGGCGGCGGCGGCGGGCAGCATCATGATGCCGACCACCATCAGCGTGCCCAGCACCTGGAATCCCGCGACGAGGTTCACCACGACCAGCACCAGAAAGCCCATGTGGACCCAGCCCCCCCTGCCGCCGCTGGCCCGCAGGAAACCCGGATCCAGGCACTCGGCCACCAGCAGCCGGTAGATCGCGGCCAGCGCAAGCAGGGTCGCGCTGGCGACAGCGGTCACCAGCAGCAGCGCCGGATCGTCCAGCCCCAGCACCGTGCCGAACAGCACGTGCAGCAAGTCCATGTTGGAGCCCCGCAGCGACACCAGCAGCACGCCCAGGCCCAGCGATATCAGGTAGAACGCGGCGAAGCTGGCGTCCTCGCGCAGCGGCGTCAACCTGGCCACCAGGCCCGCCAGCAAGGCCACGGCCAGGCCCGTGGCGATGCCGCCCAGCATCATCGCGCCCAGCGACAACCCCGCCAGCAGAAAGCCTGCCGCCACGCCGGGCAGGATGGCATGCGACATGGCGTCGCCCATCAGGCTCATCCGCCGCAGCACCAGGAACACCCCGAGCGGCGCCGCGCCCAGGGACAGCGCGCTGGCGCCGGCCAGCGCCCGCCGCATGAAGCCGTAATCCAGGAAGGGCGACACCACCCATTGCACGAGGCTCATGCCGGGAGCCTCGCATGCCATTGCCGGGCGGCTCGCAGGTGCGCGTCGTCCAGGGCGCTGGCCGTATCGCCCCAGGCCACCACCGCGCCGGACAGGAGCAGGCATTCGGGAAAGTGGTCGCGCACCAGGTCCAGGTCGTGCAGGACCGCGATCACCGTCCTGCCCTGCCCATGCAGACCGCAAAGCAAAGCCATCAGATCGTCCGCGGTGTGGCTGTCCACCGCGGCGAACGGCTCGTCCAGGAGCAGCACCGGCGCGTCCTGCACCAGCATCCGCGCAAATAGCGCGCGTTGCATCTGCCCGCCCGACAAAGTGCCCACGCCGCGCCCCGCCGCATCCGCCATGCCCACCGTTTCCAGGGCGTGCATGCAACGCGCGAGCTCGTCGTCGGCCACCCTGCGCCATCCGCCCACGCGGCGCCACGCGCCCATGGCCACCAGTTCCAGCACCGACACGGGAAACGACCGGTCCAGCTCCGCCGCCTGGGGCAGCCACGCGAGGCCGGCGCGGCCGGCGCCGGTGACGCGCACGCTGCCGGCCATGGGAGGCAACACGCCCATGATGCCTTTGATCAGCGTGGACTTGCCCGCGCCGTTCGGCCCCACCACGGCGGTCATGCCGCCTGGCGCGAAGCGCCCCGACACCGACTTGAGCGCAGCATGGCCGTGCCAGCCGAAGGAGGCCTCCTCCAGTTCGATGGTGACGGGCGCGCTCATTGCGGCCACCAGCCCAGCGCCCAACCGGTCAAGGCCCACAGGGCCGCGGCCGCCGCCAGCGCGACCGCCATGCGGCGCCCGGCCGAAACGAGAAAAGCGGAACGCGGAGGCAGGCTTTGCCCCGGCGCGGCGCCGGGCCGCGGAGACCAGAGCGTGAAATGCGACATCGGGAATCGGTGAGAGAGATAGTTTTATTATGTTATATCATAACTAAAACGCTTGATTCTGCCGGTTTCGCCCGCATCTGGGTGTTTTCTGCTACCTTCCTGGCATCTCGCGCGCATCGCGCGCGTTATCCATACACATGAAGCCAGCCATGCCCGCAACGCCCCGCTCCCCCCGCAGCGACACCGTGGACGCCCAGCTCGGCGTCGCCGAGACGCTGTGCGAGCAGCGCGGACGCCGCCTCACGCCCATCCGCCGCAAGGTGCTGGAACTGCTGCTGCGCCACGGCCGCAGCCTGAAAGCCTATGAATTGCTGGATGCGATGCGCGCGGTGCATCCGGGCGCCGCGCCGCCCACGGTGTACCGGGCACTGGATTTCCTGATGGACGAGGGCCTGATCCATCGCCTGGACGCGGTCAATGCCTGGAGCGCCTGCCACGACGCGGGCGGCGCCCCTCACGACTTGCTGGTGGTCTGTACGGGCTGCGGCGCGGTCGCGGAAGTGTCCGACCCCGCCATGAGCCGGCAACTGGCCGAGCGCGTCGCGCAAACCGGCTACGCCCTGGCCACGCACGAAACCGAAATCCGCGCGCTGTGCCCCCAGTGCCAGAAAAAGCAGCCCGCGGACGACGCCCACCATCATCACCACCATTAGGCGGGGCCGCAGCGCGGCCGGATCTCATCCGTTCGGCCTGCTCCATCGGCCAGCTCCGCGCGATGGGCGCATCCTGGCGGACCCGTCCGCTCTTGAAATACCGGAAACCGCCCCAAAATAGTGGTATCGCCCGATACTTGACGGCGTACGGCAGCCATCCGGGCCGCCGGGCCCCCGGGTTCACCCTGGGTTTGCCCCCTGCCCCCGACTGTGCTGTAATCCTGCGTCCGGCCGCTGTCGGCGGCCATCGCAGCCTGTGGCAAACATCCTCCGGCCAAGCCAGGGAAACCCCGTTCCAGAACGCAATGCGGGGTTGCAAGTCCCCTTGCCGAGAGTTCCTGTTTAACGCCTTGACTTCACGCTAGCAGCTTCGCCATGAATACCCCGCGCAGTTTGGACAAAATGGTTCCCGTCACCATCCTCACCGGCTTTCTCGGTGCGGGCAAGACCACCCTGCTCAAACGCATCCTGACCGAGTACCATGGCCGCCGCGTCGCGGTCATCGAAAATGAATTCGGGCCGGAAAGCATCGACAACGACCTGCTCGTCCAGGACAGCAACGAGGAAATCATCGAGCTGTCCAACGGCTGCGTCTGCTGCACGGTGCGCGGCGACCTGATGCGCACGCTGTCCGAACTGCGCGCCAAGCGCGAAGCCGGCGAACTGAATTTCGAACGCGTCATCCTCGAAACCACCGGCATGGCCAACCCCGGCCCCGTCTGCCAGACGTTCTTCATGGATGACGACATCGCCGAGTACTACCGCCTGGACGCGGTGGTCACCGTGGTCGATGCCAAGCACGGCATGTCCACGCTGGACGAACAGCCCGAAGCCCAGAAGCAGGTCGGTTTCGCCGACCGCATCCTGATCTCGAAGAAAGACCTGGTCAACGAAGTCGACTACGAAGCGCTGCGCCACCGCCTGGTTCACATGAACCCGCGCGCGCCGATCACCGCCATCAACTTCGGCGAAGTCGACCTGAAGTCCATCATCGACATCAGCGGCTTCAACCTGAATTCCATTCTGGACATCGACCCGGAGTTCCTGGCCGATGAGCATCCGGACGCCGCGCACGACCATGCCCACGGGCACGATCACGACCATGATCACGGCCACGGCCATGACCACGATCACGATCATGACCACGACGGCGAATGCGGCGCGCACTGCAATCATGCCCATCATCACCACCCCAAGCACGACGACGAAATCGGCGCGTTCGTGTTCCGTTCCAACAAGCCGTTCGATCCCGCGCGCCTTGAGGAATTCCTGGGCGGCGTCGTGCAGGTCTATGGCCCCGACCTGATGCGCTACAAGGGCATCCTGTACATGAAGGGCATCAACCGCCGCATGTTGTTCCAGGGTGTGCACATGATGATGGGCGCCGAACCCGGCAAGCCGTGGACCGCGGCCGAAAAGCCTTCCACCAAGATGGTTTTCATCGGCCGTAAGCTGCCCCAGGAGATTTTTACCCGGGGCTTGGAGCAGTGCCTGGCGGGGTAATCCCCTTCCTGACGTGACGCGATGCGACGAAGGCAGTACTGTGAGGTACGAATAGCGTAGGCAACAAGTAACACGGACGGGGAATGAACGCCCGCGCCAGGATCGATTCATAGTGGAGTGTTTTCATGGCTACCAAGGCAGCAACCAAGAAACCAAGCAAGTCGACGAGCGATACGGCGATTGATCTGCCCAGCGAAAAAGAATTGCTGGCCATGCCCGAGTCCGACTATATGAACGAACGCCAGCTGGCTTTCTTCAAGGAACGGCTCAAACAACTCGAACAGGACATCCTGGCCAATGCCGGCGAAACCACGGAGCACCTGCGTGAAACGCAATTCGTGCCCGACCCCGCCGACCGCGCCACGATCGAGGAAGAACATGCTCTCGAGCTGCGCACCCGCGACCGCGAGCGCAAGCTGCTGAAGAAGGTGCAGCAATCCATCGCTCGCATCGACAGCGGCGAATACGGCTGGTGTGAGGAAACGGGCGAGCCCATCGGCATTCCGCGCCTGCTGGCCCGCCCCACGGCGACCCTGTCGCTCGAAGCGCAGGAGCGCCGCGAAATGCGCCAGAAGCTCTACGGCGACTGATCCGTCCCGTATTCAGATCGACCCTGAAAGGCTATGCTGGTTTCCAGCATAGCCTTTTTTGTTCCCTTGATTTCCCTGGAAACGCCCCCAGCTATTTCCTTCAAAGGAAGGAAAGCATGGAACAATTTCACGCCACCACCATCGTGTGCGTGCGCCGCGGGAACCGCGTCGCACTGGGCGGCGATGGCCAGGTCACCCTGGGCAACATCGTCATCAAGGGTACGGCCCGCAAGATCCGCCGCCTGTACCACGACAAGATCCTGGCCGGCTTCGCCGGCGCCACCGCCGACGCATTCACCCTGCAGGAGCGCTTCGAAGCCAAGCTGGAGAAGCACCAGGGCAACCTGATGCGCGCCGCGGTCGAGCTGACCCGCGACTGGCGTACCGACCGCGTGCTGCGCCGCCTGGAAGCCATGCTGATCGTGGCCGACGCCGAACACACGCTGGTGCTGACCGGCAACGGCGACGTGCTCGAGCCGGAACACGGCCTGGCGGCCATCGGCTCCGGCGGCGCCTATGCCCAATCGGCCGCGCTGGCCCTGCTGCGCAACACCGAACTGCCGCCCGAGGCGATCGTCAAGCAATCGCTGGAGATCGCTGGCGATCTGTGCATCTACACCAACCAGAACCACGTCATCGAAACGCTGGGCGAGTGATGCCCGCAAGCGGCGCCTTGCGGCGCCGCGCCGCTCCCCCAGCCTGTCCCAGCATCAAGGATCCGCCCTCATGTCCGCATCCAACATGACGCCCGGAGAGATCGTCTCCGAACTCGACAAGTACATCGTCGGCCAGAACCGCGCCAAGCGCGCCGTCGCGGTGGCCCTGCGCAACCGCTGGCGCCGCCAGCAGGTCGCCGAGCCCCTGCGCCACGAAATCCACCCCAAGAACATCCTCATGATCGGCCCCACCGGCGTGGGCAAGACCGAAATCGCGCGCCGCCTGGCCAAGCTGGCCAACGCGCCCTTCATCAAGATCGAGGCCACCAAGTTCACGGAAGTGGGTTACGTGGGCCGCGACGTCGACACCATCATCCGCGACCTGACCGAATACTCGATCAAGCAGACGCGCGAACTGGAAATGCGCCGCGTGCGCACGCAGGCGGAAGACGCCGCCGAGGACCGCATCCTCGACGCGCTCGTGCCGCCGGCGCGCAGCGCCTCGGGCGAGCCCGAGCGCGGTGAGGACAACAGCGCCCGCCAGACCTTCCGCAAGCGCCTGCGCGAAGGCAAGATCGACGATCTCGAAATCGAGATCGAAGTGGCCCAGGCCGTGCCCCAGATGGATGTCATGACGCCCCCCGGCATGGAAGAAATGGCCGAGCAGCTGCGCGGCATGTTCGCCGGCATGGCCCGCGACAAGAAAAAGCCCAAGAAGATGAAGGTCCGCGAAGCCTTCAAGCTGATCGTCGAAGAAGAAGCCGCCAAGCGCGTCAACGAAGAAGACCTGCGCTCCGTGGCGATCACCAACGTCGAACAGAACGGCATCGTGTTCCTGGACGAAATCGACAAGATCGCGGCCCGCCAGGAAAGCGGCGGCGCCGACGTTTCGCGCCAGGGCGTGCAGCGCGACCTGCTGCCGCTGGTGGAAGGCACCACGGTCAACACGCGCTATGGCATGGTCCGCACCGATCACATCCTGTTCATCGCGTCCGGCGCGTTCCACCTGTCGCGCCCGTCCGACCTGATCCCCGAGCTGCAGGGCCGCTTCCCGATCCGCGTCGAACTGGAATCGCTGACCGCCGAGGACTTCGTGCGCATCCTGTCCGATACGGACGCGTCGCTGACCAAGCAGTACAAGGCGCTCATGGCCACCGAGGACCTCGAGCTGGAATTCACGGACGACGGCGTGCGCCGCCTGGCGGAACTGGCCTTCGACGTGAACGAAACCACCGAGAACATCGGCGCGCGCCGCCTGTACACGGTGATGGAAAAGCTGCTGGAGGAACTGTCCTTCGACGCCACATCCAGCCAGGACAAGCACGTGAAGATCGACGCCGCCTACGTCAACGCCCAGCTGTCGGAAGCCGCCAGCAGCCAGGACCTGGCCCGCTACGTGCTGTAAGCGCCAGGCGGCCCTGGCCGCCGGCCGAAAGCCGTTTGCCGCGATTCAGCGGCAAACGGCTTTTTCGTTGGGGGTCGCGAGCGCAGGCTTTAGTTCGCGATCTCGGTCACGATGTACTTGCCGTCCTTGCGCTCGGCGGTAAAGGTAACCTTGTCACCCGCCTTGATCTTGGCCAGCAGGGCCGGATTGGCCTCGTACACCAGCGTCATGGCGGGCAAGTCCAGCTGCTTGATGGCGTCGTGCTTGATCGTGACCTTGCCCGCGGCCGGGTCCACCCGCCGCACTTCGCCGCTCGCCTGGGCCTGCTGCGCGAACGCCATCGGCGCCGCCACCGCCACGACGGCCACGGCGGCAGCCGCGACCATGGGGATTGCGTACTTGCGGTCAAAAACCATGCAGATATCCTCCGGTTGCTGCGAAGGCCCATCAGGGCGGACTGGGCCACCCCGGCCTTCCATAGTGCTAGGATACCGCCCTTGTGCAACAGTCGCCCGGCGCGAACGCAACAATCCTGACCATTGATTGCATCCGACGGGCCGCGCGGCAGCCCTCCCAGGGCCGGACAAAAAATCCGAACCATTCGTCACTATTTCAGGAATTCCCATGGCCAATCGTCTATCTGTCATAGCCACCCGCACGGGAGACGACGGCACCACGGGCCTGGGGGACGGATCACGTGCCCCCAAGGACGCGCCCCGGATCGCCGCCCTGGGCGACGTGGACGAACTCAATAGCGCGATCGGGCTGCTGCTGACCGAAGCGCTGCCCGCCGAGATCTCCGCCGACCTGGCCGCCATCCAGCACGACCTCTTCGACATGGGAGCGGAACTCTGCATTCCCGGCCACGTTGCCGTGACCGACGAACAAGTCGCCCGCCTGGACGCGCGCCTGGCCCACTACAACGGCACCCTGCCGCCCCTGCGCGAATTCATCCTGCCCGGCGGCTCCCGAGCGGCCGCGCTGGCGCACATGGCGCGCACGGTGTGCCGGCGCGCGGAGCGGGCCGTGGTGGCTCTGGCGCGGGTGGACAGCGTGAACCCTCCAGTTCGACAATATTTGAACCGACTGTCCGATCTGATGTTTGTGCTGGCGCGCCATCTCAATAAAGTGCTAAATGTCGGGGACACATTCTGGAGCAGTCCGAACGCCCGTAAGGCCACGTAAGCCATGCGAGGAATTGCAAGTCATCCCTCTCCGGTAAGGTTGGCATTCCATATATTGCATCCTACACTTTGTTTCATTTATTAGGTTGCCTAAGCGGAGTTGCGGCATAATGAGCGGTTATCGAGCGGGTTTGCGCACCGCGCTCACAGCTCAAGGATCCAATAAAGAATGAGTATTATTGTCACCGGCGGCGCCGGATTCATCGGTTCGAACTTCGTACTCGATTGGTTTGCAACAAGCGACGAACCTGTCATCACTCTTGACAAGCTCACCTACGCTGGCAACCCCGAGAACCTGGCATCGCTGGCAGGTAATCCCAACCATCAACTCGTGCAGGGCGACATTGGCGATACCAAACTGGTGCCCGACTTGCTGGCCAGGCACAAGCCGCGCGCCGTGTTGAACTTCGCGGCCGAATCCCATGTGGACCGTTCCATTCACGGCCCTGGCGAATTCATCCAGACGAATATCGTCGGCACCTTCCACCTCCTGGAAGCCGTGCGGGCGTACTGGAATGAACTGCCCACGGACGAACGCACCGCCTTCCGCTTCCTGCACGTCTCGACCGACGAAGTCTACGGATCGCTAAAAAAGGATGATCCCGCGTTCAGCGAGACCAACCGCTACGAGCCCAACAGCCCATACTCGGCTAGCAAGGCGGCCAGCGACCATCTCGTTCGCGCGTATCACCACACCTACGGTCTGCCGGTACTTACGACCAATTGCTCGAACAATTACGGTCCTTATCATTTCCCGGAAAAGCTCATTCCGCTAGTGATCCACAATGCACTGGCCGGCAAGCCCTTGCCGATCTACGGCGACGGCCAGCAAATCCGTGACTGGCTGTACGTGAAGGATCACTGCTCCGCGATCCGTCGGGTGCTGGCCGACGGCAAACTGGGGGAAACCTATAACGTGGGTGGTTGGAACGAAAAGGCGAATCTTGAAGTCGTCCATACCCTTTGCGCACTCCTTGACGAACTCAGCCCTCGAGCCGATGGCAAGCCTTATAAGGATCAGATAACCTTCGTCAAGGATCGCCCCGGCCACGATCAGCGTTACGCTATCGACGCCTCTCGCCTGGAGCGCGAATTGGGCTGGCAACCGGCCGAGACTTTCGAGTCGGGTATCCGAAAAACGGTGCAGTGGTATCTGGACAACCAGCAATGGGTCGCCAATATCACCAGCGGCGCCTATCGCGATTGGGTCAATACCCAGTATTCCGCTTGATTATTCGGGCTGCATTAGAAGGCGCGCACGCGCCTTTTCCCGTTCTATCACTACCATACAGTCATCCCTTTACATGGGTAGGCCATTGAGCCAACAAGTCGCTATTCTTCTTTGCACATACCAGGGTGAAAAGTACGTGCCGGAACAGTTGGACTCGTTTGACGCTCAAACCTATCCGCATTGGAAGGTATGCGCCTCGGACGACAGCCCCGACGACGCCACTCGGCGGGTGCTGGCCGACTACCAATCGCGTTGGAAGCCGGGCCAACTGACCGTGTACGACGGCCCACGCAAAGGCTTCGTCGCCAATTTCATGTCCTTGATCTGCCGGCCCGAAGTCGAGGCGGACTATTACTCCATGTCGGACCAGGACGACATCTGGTATCCCGAAAAGCTGCAGCGCGCAGTGGAATGGCTGGATACGATCCCGGAAGGGGTGCCCGCGCTGTATTGTTCCCGCACCGAATTGATCGATAATCTCGGCACGACATTGGGGTATTCACCGCTATTCAGCCGCCCACCGGCGTTCGCCAATGCGCTCGTGCAGAATGTGGCCGGCGGCAATACCATGGTGTTCAACAATGCGGCCCGGCGCCTGCTCATCGCTGCCGGCAGCGATATCGATGTAGTGGCCCACGACTGGTGGGTCTATATCGTGGTCAGTGCTTGCG
The DNA here is from genome assembly GCF_050285585.1 of Achromobacter sp. Classification (GTDB taxonomy): domain Bacteria; phylum Pseudomonadota; class Gammaproteobacteria; order Burkholderiales; family Burkholderiaceae_B; genus Achromobacter. The sequence goes on from NZ_JBLZXF010000004.1 coordinate 185,401, forward strand.
GAGGCCGCGTACACTATGACAGTCAACCATCCTTGAGGTATCGCCAGCACGGCGGCAACCTGATCGGCGCAAATGCTGGGATCGGGGCTCGATTGTTGCGGATCCGCATGCTGTTCCAAGGTCACCTCAAGAAGTGGAGCGACCAGCACATCACGGCAATCGCACCGTTGCTGCCTCAGCTTACGCCAGAGAACCGCAGGACCTTTGATCGATTTACCCGAGCGCGCAAACGTAGCCTGCTTCCCCGCATTGTGGGCATCGTGCGCTCCGGCATTTATCGGCAGACCACATTGGGCAATATTGGCCTGCTGGCGGCGGCTATTTCGAATCGCATCTAGAGACCCATATGAAGATCTTGCTGCTCGGCAAAGACGGCCAAGTCGGCCACGAACTGCAACGCACCCTGCTGCCATTCGGTGAACTCATCGTTATGGGGCGAGCCACCGCAAACCTCGAAGACCTGACGGCGCTCGATACGCTTTTGCAGGATCAATGCCCCGACATCATCGTCAATGCGGCAGCCTACACCGCAGTGGACAAAGCGGAAACGCACCAGGACACTGCTCGCTTGGTTAACGCCGAAGCCGTAAGCGTACTTGCTCAGTACGCGAAGCAACACGACGCGTTATTGGTGCATTACTCGACCGACTATGTCTTCGACGGGACAAAGGCGTCCGCCTACGAAATCAACGATCCCACAGCGCCTAAGAGCGTCTACGGAGCGACCAAACTCGCTGGCGAAGCCGCCATCAGTGCATCAGGCTGTCGCTCACTCATCTTCCGCACAAGCTGGGTGTTCTCGGCCCACGGTGGGAACTTCATCAAGACGATCCTTCGGTTGGCCAAGGAACGCGACACCTTGAATATCGTGGCCGACCAGCACGGCGCCCCAACCTCCGCGGAACTGATTGCCGACGTCACCGCCTTGGCAATCGCCAGCTATCGGCAAGGCCATCTGATCGGTGGCATTTATCACTTGACCGCATCGGGTCATACAACTTGGCACGGCTTGGCACTCCGCGTGGTGGAGCGTGCGCTTCACAACGGAACGACGCTCAGGGTCAAGCCTGAACACATCTTGCCTATTACTACGGAGCAGTACCCGGTACCTGCCGCGCGCCCGAAAAATTCGCGGCTAAACTGCGCGGCGCTTACCAGCAAGCTCCTGCTGGAACTCCCTGATTGGTCGGTCCACGTCGACCGCACCGTAGATAAACTTACTCTGGAACCTTCCGCATGAAACGCAAAGGAATCATTCTGGCTGGCGGATCCGGCACGCGTCTGCATCCGGCCACGCTTGCGATCAGCAAGCAATTGCTCCCCGTCTACGACAAGCCGATGATCTACTATCCGCTCAGCACTTTGATGCTGGCAGGTATCCAGGACATCCTGATTATTTCCACTCCGCAGGACACGCCTCGATTCCAGCAATTGCTCGGAACCGGCGAGCAATGGGGTTTGAATCTCCAATACGCCGTACAGCCGTCTCCCGATGGGCTGGCTCAGGCATTCATCATTGGCGAGTCCTTCCTGCAAAATGATCTGTCCGCTCTTGTTCTGGGCGACAACATTTTCTATGGCCATGATTTCCACCAGCTGCTAAACAATGCCGATGCGCGAACGGATGGTGCCACCGTGTTCGCCTATCACGTGCATGATCCGGAGCGCTATGGCGTGGCCGAATTCGACATGGACGGCAAAGTGCTGTCGTTGGAAGAAAAGCCTGCCACACCCAAGTCCAACTATGCGGTGACCGGCCTCTATTTCTACGACAAAGACGTTGTCGAAATTGCCAAGAGCATCAAACCTTCGCCCCGCGGCGAACTGGAAATCACCGACCTGAACCGCGTCTACCTTGAACGTGGAAAGCTTGCCGTTGAGAAAATGGGCCGCGGCTATGCTTGGCTGGATACCGGAACGCACGATTCCCTACTGGAAGCGAGCCAGTTCATCGCCACGCTTGAAAACCGCCAAGGACTCAAAGTTGCCTGCCCCGAGGAAATCTCGTATCGGCAAGGCTGGATAGACGCCGCGCAACTCGAGGCGCTGGCAGTACCATTGTCCAAGAATGGCTACGGCAAATATCTTCAACGCCTTCTTGTTGAAAAGGTCTACTGATGAATGCGACTCCTCTCGCAATTCCGGATGTCGTCCTATTCGAACCTCGTGTTTTTGGCGACGATAGAGGCTTCTTCTTTGAGAGTTTCAATCTCCGAGAGTTCGAAGCAGCCATTGGACGTAAAGCCAATTTTGTCCAAGACAATCATTCGCGATCTGCGAAGGGAGTCCTACGTGGACTCCACTATCAAATCCAACAGGCGCAAGGCAAGCTTGTACGTGTAATCTCGGGAGCAGTGTTCGATGTCGCTCTGGACATACGCCGAAGCTCGCCCACTTTCGGCAAAGCCGTGGGTGTCATGTTGAGTGCCGAAAACAAACGTCAATTGTGGGTGCCTGAAGGCTTTGCGCACGGGTTCTACGTCACCTCAGACTCGGCGGAATTCCTTTACAAGACGACGGACTATTACGCTCCTGAGCACGAGCGTTGCATCGCATGGAACGACTCCACCCTCGATATCCAATGGCCCTTGGACGGCGAACCGATCCTGTCCCAGAAGGACAGCCAGGGCAAATCGCTCGCTGATTCGCCCGTCTACGAATAAGGGTGTTGATAGATGGAGCAAACGAACGTGGCGGACGGCGTAAAGGCCTCGGTGATTATTCCCACCAAAAATCCCGGACCAATTTTTGCTCGGGTGCTGGACGCTGTCTGCAGTCAGACAACCGATTTCCCGTACGACGTTCTTGTCATCGACTCGGGCTCCACCGATGGAACGCTCGAACTCGTTCGGCATCATACGGACCCACGTGTCCGGCTCCATGAAATTCCATCCAAAGAGTTCGGACACGGCAAGACGCGCAATGCGGCAGTCGCCATGACACGCGGCGAATACGCGGTGGTGATCACTCATGACGCCCTTCCAGCCACCGACAATTGGCTGGCTGCCATGGTCAACGCTGCGGATGCTGACCCAAGCATCGCGGGCGTATTTGGTCGGCACCTAGCCTATCCGGAAGCTAACCCATACACAAAGCGGGATCTGGACCGGCACTTCCAGAATTTCGTTCACAAGCCTGTGGTCTGGCTAGAAGACCGCGCTCGTTACGATCGCGATCAATCGTATCGGCAATATCTCCATTTCTTTTCCGACAATAATGCTCTGATCAGACGCTCCGTATGGCTCCAACTGCCTTATCCCGACGTGGACTTCGCCGAGGATCAGATCTGGGCTCAAAAGGCGATTGAAGCGGGATGGAAAAAAGCCTATTCCCATGATGGCGCGGTATTCCATTCGCACGATTTTCCGATATTTGAAACGCTCCAGCGGAGTTTCGACGAGTCGTATGCGCTTTACCGGCTATTTGGCTATGTGCTGACATCCGGACTTGCGCACGTGGTGCTCTCGACGCTGCGCCAAACTCGTGAGGATCTCGCCTACGCTCGACGCACGGGAATCTGGCGGGACCAGCCTCGCATCGTCCTCCAAATGCCCCTAAAGAACTTGGCGCGGGCGATCGGTCATTACCTCGGCTCACGCGCAGAACGGCTACCTCACAAAGTGAGAAATTGGCTGTCCCGCGACCGACGCATGTTGATGGGACTGCCGACATCCACAGGGAATTGATCTTTAGATGAATTTTTATACGTTCCTTCGCCGCGCGCGAACCGCCCTACGATATGGCCGGGAGCAAGGACCTGTCGCGCTTGGCCGTTTGGCGCTCCAGATGCTTCGGCAGCAGCCCCTGTTCACGAAAACGGACATCGTGCACGCGCATCGGTTCATGCAAGATGCACCGGTGGGCGCGCCGCTGCGGGCGGAAGATGCGGTTCCTGCGAATTCAGTCAATTGGTTCATTCCTCCCGTGGGTCGCGGCTCCGGCGGTCACCTGAACATTTTCCGATTCGTGAGATACCTGGAACAACAGGGTTTTGAGTGCCGCATTATCGTTCCGGGAGACTGGCCCACATTGACTCCGGCCATTGTCGAAAATGAAATTCAATCCTGGTTTTTCCCGCTGAAAGCCCGGGCATATATCGGAACAGAGAACGCCCCTCCCGCCCACATCTCGATCGCGACAGCTTGGCACACGGCTTATGATGTCAGGAACTTTCAACCCACCCGCCATAAGTGCTATTTTGTGCAGGATTTTGAGCCTTGGTTCTTTGCGTCTGGCGCGTCGAGCACCTTTGCGGAGGAAACCTATCGCTTCGGTTTCACCGGAATCACTGCCGGTACTTGGCTAGCAGGGCTGTTGAAGGATGAATACGGGATGGTGACATACCCGGTGGGATTCTCCTATGATCGGGAGCTCTACAAGCCAATGCCGCGCAGAGATCCCGACACCAAACGTGTGTTTTTTTACGCGCGGCCCAACACTCCCCGCAGGGCGTTCGAACTGGGCGTGCTGGTGCTGAATGAAGTCGCCAAACGTCTGCCGGGCACAGTGATTGCCTTCGCTGGGGCGGATCTGTCTAATTACACAATCCCGTTCGAGCACACGAACTTCGGCATTGTGGATCTTGCCGACCTGCCTGACCTCTATGCCCAATGCGACGTCGCACTTGTCCTGTCATTCTCGAATCTTTCGCTACTGCCTCTCGAATTAATGGCTTGCGGCGTGCCGGTGGTCAGCAACAAGGCCCCCTGCACCGAATGGCTGCTGGACGAGTCGAATTCAACGCTTGCCCAACCCACCGTTGGCGCCCTTGCGGACGCAGTTTGTGAACTGCTGGAAGACCCAAAGAAGGCGGACAGCCTCCGTCAGGCCGGCTTCGCCTGCGCCGCAGCAACAGATTGGGCTGTCGAAGGCCAACGCATGGGCGACATATTGCGCAACTTGGACCACACTGCGCCATTACCTCCTGCCGGCCAGGCGCTTACAGCATGAATAGCCTTCAAGACATACGATGCGTCGTTCTGGGGGCCGGAGGCTTCATCGGCACGAACTTGTGCAGGATGCTCCTTCCGCAAGCCAGCCTAGTCCGAGGATTCGGTAGGCGTCGCGCATTTCCAGACGCGCTTCGCGGTGTGGAATGGATGAGCGGCGACTTTAGCGATCCGACAAGCGTGGCTGCGGCTATCGCCGGATGCGATACGGTGTTTCACCTAATCAATGCGACCACGCCTGCAAGCGCCAACGTGGATAAGCTTGCCGACCTGCAGGCGAACGTGGCCAGCACGCTGCGCCTGCTCGACGCGTGCCGCGAAGAAGGCGTCAAACGCATCGTGTTTGTCTCCTCTGGCGGCACTATTTACGGCGTGCCTTCCCAGATTCCTACCCCGGAAAGCGCACCGACCTCGCCCATCACCGCGTACGGCATTTCCAAGCTCTCCATTGAAAAATACCTGGCGCTGTACGAGTACCTATATGGCATCGAACATCGCGTTCTCCGGGTCGCGAACCCCTTCGGCCCCTACCAAACCGCACAGAAGCACCAAGGGGTAATTGCGGCCTTCATGCACCAATGTGTGACCCGCCAGCCCATACAAATATGGGGCGATGGTCAGGTCGTGCGTGATTATATCTATGTCCAAGATGTCGCAGCTGCGCTCGTTTCGGCGGCCACCCATATCGGACCGTCGAGGATTTTTAATATTGGCAGCGGCGAGGGCCGCAGCCTGCTCGAGATTATTTCCGCGATTGAAGAGGTCTCGGGCGTAACCCCCTCAATGAGATTCTCTCCCGGTCGGACCGTGGACGTTCCTCGTAGCATTCTCGACACCAGTCTGGCAGCGAAGGAGCTTGCATGGAAGCCGGCGACGCCATTCATGGATGGTATGCGACAAACGTGGAATTGGATCTCTCAGCGCCCGGACGTGCGAGCTGGAGAATAGTCCGATGAAATTTCTCAAAACCGTAGCGTCCATGCGCGCGATGATCAAAGAAAAGGGCGGCCCGATCAAATCCACACGCACGGCGCTACGCGTGTTTCGTCATCACGGCATTCAGGGCTTGCAGGATGCACTCATCCGCCCTCCCGCCTGGCACGCCCTGCCAATAGGCAGTGACTACGCCATCGAAGTTCCCTTTCAATATGTGCCGCCGCCGCGTACACGACGGGTTTGCGCCATCGTTCACGCCTATTATCCTGAACTTTGTTTGGAGATACGAAAGTATCTGGAAAATATACCGGGCGATCTTGACGTATACATCTCCACGACGTCTCCCGGCAAACGTGACGAGATCTCGCATGTATTTGAAGGATTCAACAAGGGAAAAGTTGAAATACGGATATTCGAAAATCGCGGTCGAGACATTGCGCCTAAATTAGTCGGATTCAAGGATGTCTACGCTCTATATGACTTCGCCTTAAGCCTGCACACAAAGAAATCCCCCCACGGCGGCACTCCCTTGGAAAACTGGCGCCATTACCTTTATGAGAATCTGCTGGGCTCGTCCGCCATTGTGTCCTCCATATTTGAACTGCTGGAGCATGATCGCGTGGGACTCGTGTTTCCACAACACTTTCCCTACCTACGAAGCAGTCTCGGCTGGGGGGCCAACTTTCCACGCTGCCGCAGATTGTTGAAAAAAATGGGCCTGAAGCTGAGCCCGGGAGCCTCCTATGACTTCCCGTCGGGCTCCATGTTCTGGTGTCGAACCAACGCATTGACGAAACTTCTCAGTCTGAACCTGGACTTCAAAGATTTTGACGACGAAGCCGGTCAAATAGATGGAACATTGGCTCATGCCATCGAGCGAATGTTTCTGTTCGCAGTGGAGGGATCTGGCTACACTTGGGCAAAAATTTCAAGGCCAGATCTCTATCCGCTCCAAAGTGCCATTCTGCCGGTGCATGAAGCGGCGGATTTGCCCGCGCTTTTGTCTCGAGTCCATCGATCTCTGCTGAGAAGTTGAGCTTTCGCCCGCCCGACGTCGAGAACAGAACACGCCCTCCTCCACATTTATCCCGTATGTCAAAATCAATGATCACCGGCGCCATAACTGATATCGCCCAAGCATTCCGGCGTTACACGCTAATCGGCACTCTAGGTTGGCAAGATGTTCGCCAACGATACCGCCGATCGGCCGTCGGGCCGTTCTGGCTTACGATCAGCATGGGCGTCATGATCGCAACCATCGGCATCGTATTTGGCACCATATTCAAGTCCCCTGTTGAGGAATTTCTGCCGTTCCTCTCCGCCGGCCTGATATTCTGGGGATTCATCTCTTCCGTCATAACGGAAGGTTGCACATCCTTTACCAGTTCAGAAGCCATTATTAAGCAGCTTCCGATTCCGCTTTCAGTGCACATATTCCGCCAGATATGGCGAAACATGATTATTCTGGCTCACAATATAGTGATCCTCCCATTGGTATTTATCGCCGTTCAGAAATCTATCAACTGGAGCGCCTTCCTTGCTATTCCGGGATTTTTTATCCTTCTGATAAATTTGACTTGGATGGCTCTACTGCTCGGCATTGTCTGCACACGCTATCGCGATATTCCGCAGATAATAACAAGCGTGATTCAGGTGGTTTTTTACTTGACGCCGATCATGTGGCTTCCGGGCCTCCTCCCCAATAGGACCAGTGTCTTCATCCTGAACTTGAATCCGTTCTATCATTTACTGGAAATCGTTCGCGCACCTCTTCTTGGCGAGATTCCGGCGTTGATACACTGGCTTTCCTCTTTAGGTATTGCAGCCGTCGGCTGGGCGCTCACTCTCGCGTTGTATGGCAGATATCGCCGCCGCCTCGCCTACTGGCTTTGAACTTTTACAATATTTCCGTTCCAACCATGGCTTCCATAGTATTTGATCAGGTCTGCGTTGATTTCCCCATTTACAACGCCAGCGCGCGATCTCTAAAGAAGCGCTTATTTCAGGTCGCGACAGGCGGACAGATTGGCGCAGATACCAATGGACGAGTAGTTGTCCGAGCCCTTGAAAACCTGTCCTTCTCCTTGAAGGATGGCGACCGAGTCGCGCTCCTAGGCCATAACGGGGCGGGAAAAAGCACGCTCCTTCGCCTTCTCAGCGGCGTGTATGAGCCGTCCAGCGGTCGGGCCGTCGTGAAGGGAGAGATAGGCTCCCTTATCGACATCGGCTTCGGCATTGACGCTGAATCGTCCGGCCGGGAGAACATCTATTTGCGAGGTGCGCTGCTAGGCTTGACTCGCGCCGAGATTACCAAGAAGCTGGATGAAATCATAGAATTCTCCGAACTCGGAGATTTCATAGATATGCCCACGCGCACTTACTCCGCGGGCATGCATCTACGTTTGGCGTTTTCAGTATCGACGGTCATCAGACCGGAAATTCTGTTGATGGACGAATGGCTGTCCGTAGGCGATGAAGGATTCAAAGTCCGCGCCGAAAAACGCTTGAACGAGCTTGTCGAATCAACCCGTATCCTCGTGATTGCAACGCATTCCCGTGCCCTGGTCGCCCACACATGCAATCGCGCAATCTGGCTCGAACATGGCAGGGTTAAAATGGATGGGTCCCCCGACGAAGTGACTTCTGCATATTTCGGCCCTCCTGAGCCAGAATAAAGAAGCCGGTCAATGACCGGGGCCAAGAGCGCCGCGGCGACCAGCCGCTGGCACTGCTGCTGAGGCCCCGCGCCAGCTCAAGGGGCAAGCCCACAGCCCCCCAACTCGATTGATCAAGTCCTGTGGTGCTTGCGACGGTGCCCGTCCAGCTACGCACCTGAATACGTTCCAGAACCTCCGTTCCTCACGGAATTCAAACACGTACCATTGCAGAGCGCGTCATGAAATCCTCAATTTCTTATACGCCTCCAAATCAACACCCCCCAAAAGAGCTTCGGGAATCAAGAATTCGTTCAAATCAAATCGTTCCCGAAATCCTTCAAGCAATTGTTCTTTTGTCTTGATCGCAGATGCCAAGTGCAAAAGTCGGTGCTCATCCGCGGACTCCTTGTAGTGAAATTCTCGCGAATTGAACTCCGAGTAATCCAGCCGGACGAAGAATTCGCCCTCACGAAAACGCGGATCAGTCGCCAGAACATATACCATGACATCCTGATCACCGCTGGTGAACATGCCGTACTTCTCTTGGCTCCACCATGTCTTCACCTGTTCAAGATCGGTATTCCGCATTACATTCAGAAATGCAGCCGAACGGCGTGTAGATTTCAGGAAAAACTGCCCTGACGACACATATGTCCAGGCCCCATTGTTGATCGGGCTCTTACATATCACCAGATCGTATTTTGAATATGGCGAGACATACGGGAGCAGGCGCCAGGAAAAATCAGTGAAATAGGCGTCATCGTCCAGCCAGAACAGCCATTCATCTGCTCCCAATGCGCTTTGTACGGCATCTATCTTACGGAGATATGGGTTTAGCCCATCGCGTCGCAACATGAAGGACCACACGTAATTGACGTCATTGAGATCGGCAAAAAACTTGTGATTCACGAATGATTTCAACCTGAGCCTATCACAACCACTGACAATCGTAAGACCGGATTTTCGCGCGCTCAAAAGACGCTTAGAGAAGAACATAACCCCATAACCCCTAAGTTGTATTCCTGAATTCTGATTATTACCGCCGGACGCAATATGCACCGCCAGCCACGCACCGCTCTGTTGGGTAAAACGCCACGGTCGTTATTCTGCGGCCTCACTCTGAGGTGAGTGCCCCTATGCCAATCCATCAGCCCTTGGGGCTTTAGCAGGGGCCCTCTTTGCCAGCCCGCGCCCCATCTCGTGAAACGGACGCTCCACGACTCGATGCACGAAATCTGCAAACAAAATCGCCGCGCCAATGGTCAAAACCGGAAGCAGCACAATACGTGGGACGCCCTGCAAGCCTACCTTGTTCGCAAGCCACATGCATCCGAACAGCACTTGCATATGTCCAAGAAAAAGGGGGTAGCTGATTTTTCCCAAATATGTTAAAGCTCGCCCTCGCAGGAGGCGCGCAACCTCGTTCCCATTCTCAGTCCGCGAATCCGCGCAGATAAAATAAAGCAGCGCGACCCAGATCGCTACGGGAACCGCGTATTCTTTCAAGAAAATTAGACTACCCGCAAAACTCACTGCGGCGATACCGCCCATCCACTCCTTAGACAGGCGCGGCACCACATTGCGATAAAAAAAATAGCTGAGAAAGCCGACCATGAACATCGGCAAGTAGCTGCCAATGAATCCCCCGTCCATATATGGAGTCAATAGCCAACAGACCGATGAAACCGCCAGAACCGTTAATTGAGCTTTCTTTTTATTAATGGACCTAGCCATCCAAAAGAGCAATGGTGCCACAATGTAAAACTGCCATTCCAGTGTCAGGCTCCAAGCCTGACCCACAATGGTAAGCGCCGAATATGGCAGGATCACCGTTGGCGGCAACCCCTGTAACAAGGGAATATGCAAAAGAACGTGTGCAGCAAGATTACTCTTGGCCACGTCGATAATAAACAGCCGCCCTTCCGTGGAAAATCCTATTGGAGAAGCCCGAAGGACATCTGCGGCGAAGGTGAGCGATAGTACAGAGAGCGCCAGCACTAACCAATAAACCGGAAAAATACGCAGCGCACGAGCAAGAAGATATCTCCCGTAGGGCACCTCTTCCCTATCCAGCATCGAGAATATAACGAAGCCGCTCAGGATGATGAAGACATACACCGGGTATACGCTGTATATGCCGTTGGGAACAGGACCCGGAATGGCAGGCAGTGCACCGAGGACGTGCGCGATCACAACCCATAGAGCCATGATTCCCCGCACGCCTTCGAGCTCCTTCAGATATTTCATCGACTTCTTGCCTTCCGGCCTTGCCGAGGCACAGTCATGCTTGGCCGAGTCCGCGGGATACCGAGAATGCACGCTCCAGATCATGCCTCATACGATCACGGCCGAAATGGTCGTCAACGAACTGGCGCTGTCGGTTAGAGCATGCGGACCACAATGCCGTGTCCTCGATAAGACGGATCACGGCCTCCGCATACTCGTATGGAGTATTAGCGATGGCGCAGACCTCCGCAAGGCCATACAGCCCCTGCGCGCCAACCGGGGTCGTTACAAGCGGAACGCCCTGCTGCAACGCTTCCACGACTTTCAGTTTGACCCCCGCACCATAATGCAACGGTGCGATCGCCACACGCGCAGCACCGTACCGCGCGGCAAGCTCTTCGTCGCTAACGAATCCCGTAACCTCAATGTCGGTTCCGGCCAATTCCTTGACCTGCGTGGTGGGATTCGAACCAACGAGGCTCAGCTTTATGCCAGGTACTCGCTGACGGATAAGCGGATAAACCTCTTTGCAGAACCACAATGCGGCATCTACATTGGGAGAATGCGCGAAGCCGGCAACAAAGATTATTCCTTCCCGACCGGCCGGCGTGAGGTCTCCGGGGACGCTAGGAGCAAAGGCGTAAGGCGAGACAGCCATAGCTTTCACATCAGGGCATTGTCTCAGCACCTCCCGCGCCTCATCTTCCGACGGGTACAGCACAGCATCCACACTTCGCCATACACCGATCTCCTGATCACGCATTTCTGCAGCATCCATGAACTTAAGCTCATTGTTGGTCTTCTGAGCCTCAAGGAACATGCGCGCATGATGCAAGTCATGCCCATAGTACGCCAGCACCGCGCGCGTATGAGTGCGCAGCAAGGGAATGTACGGAGGAGATATATGCGGCCGAGACAACAGCACCTCGTCGATATCGCCACCGTTCTCCGTGATCCAGGAGTCGAAGGTTTCTCCTTCCTGGCCGTATAGCACCTCGACGCCCTTGCTCAACAGGGCATCGGTGTAACCTGGCGAGCGATACCGATTGTCCGGCCAGAACTTCACGATGCGCCCCATAGCTATAAGCTGATCAATGAAGGTGGCCATGGTGCGCGAACCGGCATCCCGATCTGGCTCAGGAACATAATGGTCAATGATCAGGACGACCTTACGATCACCTACACGATCTCGCGCCCGAATTGACTTGTCGCCCGGGAAGCTGTGTTCAGCATTCAGGATACTACGCCAACGCTGAAAGAGCTTTTGCGAATTCGCGACCTGGCTGGCCTTCACGCCCGTGTTGGTATCACGCCCATGGGATATGCCTTCGAAGTGAACGACTTCGGAATCCGCCGTGTAGACGACCTCGTATCCAGCCTGACGAACCCGAAAAGCGAGGTCGCTATCTTCGCAATAAGCCGGGAGGTAATGTTCGTCAAATCCTCCAAGATCCATCCACAATTGCCGCGGCAGCATAATGGCCGCGCCGGAAATATAGTCGGTAGGACGTCGATAAGTATATTCATGCTTTTCGGGGTTATCCATGCGACCCAGATTGGCAGCGCTACCATCATTCCAGACAAGGCCGCCGGCTTCCTGTAAGCTGCCATCCGGATAAAGCAGCTTGGAGCCGGCCATACCTACCGGAGTAGGCCAGCGCTCAAACGTATCGAGCAACGCCTCGATTGCACCTGATGCAACCTCCGTATCGTTGTTCAGCAAGAATATATAGCTTCCGCGCGCCTCCTGAGCTGCCGCATTACACGACCGCAGGAAGCCCAAATTCTTTTCCCGTTCAATGAGCCGGATGTTATTTACCACACGCAGACGTGCGACATCTGGATCTCCGGACGCATCTTCGGCGACAATAATCTCGAACGGAACCTTTATTTCAGCTTTATATAGGGAATAAAGACAGTGAACCGTGTAATCGACCTGCCCATACGTGGGTATTATTATGGTGACGATCGGGCTATCATATTTCGGAAAAGTTATTTTTCCGATTTTTTCAAAAGCTTCTGAATACATCAATCCAGCATCACGACCCTCTGTGATGTAGTGCAACAGAGGATTCGTCTTGGCGCGTACATTACTGTCCGCCTGCGAAATATAATACGGTGCATCAAAGAACCTGCGCGGGCTACGCCCTTCGGCCGCGCCGTGCTGTACATAGTGACGCAGAAGGTCGACAGTACCGTTTCGCACGTCCGGGTATCTTTCGTAATACCAATCTTCGTCAAATAGCTTGCTCTTCCTCAGAATCGCAATATCGCGGCGCTCCGACATATTTGCCCGTGCCCTAGCTGCCGACATGCCGCGTTTCAGCAGCGCTTTAGTCGATTTGAGACGATCCACCACTCTCCTTGGAATGCTTGTGGCCTTCCAGGCCGCGCTATTTGCGATGCGATCATGCGCAGCATGCCATCCAGCGGCGTGCGCTCGCAGTTGCGCTATTTCTTCGGACTGTTGCTTCTCAATCTGCCTCACAGCGGCAATGCGGTGAGCCATTCGCCCAAGATCCGCGCGATATATTGCGCGTTGTGCCGCGGTAGCTTCGTCTGCGATTTTTTGAAAATGCGCCGCGCCATCCTCGAATACCCTGGTCGCGTCGGAGAGGGCATCATCGGCTTCTCGCGCCAAGACCCCGCGCCGCCGCATTTCATACTGAACGATCTTCAGCAGCGCATCAGGACGGGGAATATAGGGAGATCGGCCGAGCAACTCCAACACCGAGGGAAGTCGAATCGCATCCTTGAGCACTTCACTATAGGTCTTCTCACCCTCTGCGACGTCGCGAACAAAGACAGTAGGTGTACCAATCGATGTCGAAAAATCCTCCCATTTCAGAGGCAAATCGACCGTACCTGAGTCCCAATAGCTGTAGGGTACACCGTAGGCGACAGCGAGAATCGCACCATGTAAAGAGCCGGAAAGGATGAAACTCGCGGATGCGAGCTTGTCGATAAACTCCTCTATCGCCTTCAGTTCGTTGGGAACCGACGTTCTGAGGACGAGGTCGCACCCGCTTGCGGCGAGGATCGCCTCGTCATTGCGCCTATCGTGAAAATGAGGAATGCAAACGCGCTTGCCGGCATACTCGGGATTGTGCTGCGGCGAATACAATGCCGGCATCAACAATCCCGGATCGCCCATCGGAACGTCCGCCCCAGCTTGAACCTCTGCGGCGGTGATAGACCCGCGCACTGCAAGAATGTCGACACGACTTCGCGCTTCCGGTGTCAGGCTGCCTCGATCGCGAACACCGAGTCCCCAGGCCACTAGCGTGGGACTCTGTTCGACGTCCCGGTGCGCCGCCAAAGCTCCGCCATGCTCAGGGACAAACGCATCCGCAAGCGCACTGCCCACCATGCGAACCACCACCCCAGGACGTGTGGTTCTAATAAAAAGATGCTCTGCAAAATACTCGGACAGGAAATCGCCCAGATTTTGTTCGCTCTCGCCCTTAAGCCAATATTCTATTTCGTTCACGCGACCACCGTCGTGAGTAGCTGAAGCACTGTAGGTATACGCGACGCGGCCCTGCAGCGCTCCTTCATCCACGAGCTCGCGTGCCGAATGCGTGACCCGGTTAAGCGGAAGATTGTACGATGAAGTCTCGCTACCCTCACGGCCAGTGCCTGGGGTAGTCATTCACACTCACGTGGGGTTGCAGGTTGATAGGCAGTTCCCCCATGACCTACGCTACCCGGCACGGTACAATCGTCCCCCGATGGGGCCGTGGCGCGCCGCCAGCGTGGAAGCTACACTGCGCGATCAGCCAATGGAAGTCGGCTACCAGCCCGCACCGGCTGGACGTGATCGTCGCCGTTTGACCGTATGCGCCAGTAGCTTTCACGCTCAAGCCGGCGCCAGGTCATCCTGGCTTTGACTCTGTGACAGGCGGCAACTTTTTACCGCGAGACCTTCCGATGGCGTCGGAACCGCCAGCCCGGCTCGTCTAGTTTGCACTTCGGCACTGACCGGAAATAACCGACTGCGCGCACTTCACATATAGATGATGTCTAAACACAAAAATTTCCGTAGCCGGGCGCCTTTGCGGCTCGGGTTGGCTGGAGGCGGCACTGATCTCTCGCCCTATAGCGACACTCATGGTGGCGCCGTATTAAATATAACCATTGATCGATTCGCGCATGCGTCATTGCGGCTGACCGAGAAGTCGGAAGTCAAAATCGACGTGCTGGACATGGGGGCTTCAGCGACCCACCCAATGGGTCATCTACCTACAGATGGCCCTTTCGCTTTGGCCGCCGGCGTCTACAATTATGTGGTGGAGCGCTATCTGGCGGGCCGCCCCTTTGGCGCGGAAATAGCCACCACCATCGATGCGCCGCCTGGCTCCGGGCTAGGCGCGTCCTCCGCCTTGACGGTCGCCCTTCTTGACTCGTTTCGTGCCGCGTTTGAGTTGCCTCTCGGGGAATATGATGTGGCTCACGGCGCATTCGAAATCGAACGTGTCGACCTCGGGCTGGCGGGCGGCAAGCAGGATCAGTACGCCGCGTCGTTTGGCGGCGTGAATTTCATAGAATTTCTCGCCGACGATCGCGTGATCGTCAATCCATTGCGTATCAGCGACACAATACTGTATGACTTGCAGTCATCCATCGTTATCTGCTTCAGTGGTCAGTCTCGCGCATCCGAGACGGTGATTCGCGAACAGGTTTCCGCCATGTCCCGCAATGATGCTCAGGTGATCGAAAACCTGCATAAACTAAAGCGGGATGCCCACGATATGAAGTTGGCGCTGTCTCGCGGCGATTTTTCGTCGCTTGCGCGCTTGCTCAATGAGTCC
Organism: Achromobacter sp.; assembly: GCF_050285585.1. GTDB lineage: Bacteria > Pseudomonadota > Gammaproteobacteria > Burkholderiales > Burkholderiaceae_B > Achromobacter. The sequence goes on from NZ_JBLZXF010000004.1 coordinate 200,980, forward strand.
TGGAAGGCCAAGAAGGCGACCGCCAGTAGCGTAACTAATTCGCATATCGACAACCTCTGGTCCGTTGCGCATAACAATGGCGCTTTTGCCGGCAAGGTGTCGGGCGCTGGTGGAGGCGGGTTTGTAATGTTCTTGGTGGACCCCGATTCACGACCGCGCATCTTCAAAGCGTTGGCGGAAGCGGGCGGTGTTCCTGCGGATGTGAATTTAACTAAAGATGGGGTGGTCAGTTGGCCAACAAGCATTTGAACGCAGTGCTCCATGATCTGGAGATGGCTCGTGAAGTCCTGGACCAAACAATAGCCTCTAAAGATACGCTGGAAGCGGTTGCGCGAGCGGCGCAGGCTATTGTTGCTGCGCTGAAGCAGGGCCGCAAGCTTATGCTTTGCGGCAACGGCGGTAGCGCTGCCGACGCCCAACACATTGCCGCAGAGTTCGTTTCGCGCTTCAACTTCGACAGGGAACCTCTGGCGGCGATTGCATTGACCACCGATACGTCGATACTGACGGCGATTGGCAATGATTATGGCTATGAGAACCTGTTTTCGCGCCAGGTAGGCGCTCTGGGACATGCCGGCGACGTCTTGATCGGCATCACCACCTCTGGCCGTTCGCCTAACGTGCTGAAGGCCATGGAACGTGCTCGCCGGATGGATATCTCGACAATTTCATTTACTGGCGGGCATCCCGCGCCCATTGACGCCCTGGCAGACATCAGTATCAAGGTGCCCTCCTCCAACACGCCACTGGTCCAGCAGCTCCACATCACGCTGGGGCACTCGATTTGCGCCATCGCCGAACTTGAGATCTACGGCGAAGACAGGAAGCCAGAGTGAGGAATTCCATTGCCCCCACACAGGCAGTCATCCTGGTTGGCGGACTGGGAACGCGACTGGGCGAACTTACGAAGTCGTACCCCAAGCCCCTATTGCCGGTAAATGGCAGACCATTCCTCGATCTACTGCTCTGGCATCTGGCCCGACAGGGATTCGAGGAGCTTTTGCTACTCGCGGGCCATTGTGCAGAAGCAGTGGAGGAATATGCTCGCAATTGCGAATATCGTGACACGATCCACATCAAGGTCCTGACCGAACCCGCCCCTCTGGGGACTGCAGGCGCGCTCTCCTTTGCGGGTCCGCACCTGCATGACAGGTTCCTGCTCATGAACGGCGACTCGGTGTTCGACTTCAATTTGCTCGACCTGCACGAGCTGTTGTCCACCCATCCCGACTGCCTGGTCGCGATGGGGCTTCGGCAGCTAAGCGATGCCAGTCGATTCGGGATAGTGTCGCTCGACGAAGAGTACGTCGACTCCTTCGCAGCCCGCGGCACCGAAGCAGGTGGCCTTGTTAATGGCGGAATTTATCTGATTCGGCGGGAAATTCTCCAATACGTACCCGAAAGAGGTTCGTTGGAGCAGGAAGTTCTACCGCTTCTCGCCCCCCGACGTAAAGTCTGTGCCCGGAAATATGAAGGCTTTTTTCTGGACATCGGTGTACCTGAATCATACGAATTTGCCGCCACTTCCGTATGGCAAAGCATGCGCCGGCCTGCGATCATCTTCGACCGAGACGGGGTGCTTAACGTTAATCATGGCTATGTTGGCGAAATAGAAAGATTCTATTGGACCGAAGATGCCATAGAAGCAGTGAAGTACGCCAACGACCTCGGCTATTTCACATTCGTATTTACCAACCAAGCTGGTATTGCGCGCGGCTACTATACTGAAAGTGCGATGCATACATTGCACAAGTTCATGCAAGATTCCTTGCGTGCGCATGGCGCCCATATTGACGCGTTTGCCTATTGCCCCCACCATGTCGATGGGGTCGTACCCGAATTCGCCATCTCATGCAACTGCCGAAAACCCAATCCTGGAATGTTGCGAGAGTTGCAGGCAGCCTGGCCCATTGATTCCAAAGGAACGTTGGTCATAGGCGATCAGCCAACCGATATTCAGGCTGCGGAGGCCATGGGATACGACTCCGCTCAGTACACGGGCGGAAGCCTTTCGCAGTTTCTAAAAACCTCGCTGGCTTAAGAAAATAGCCTGCGATTCTGAACTGCCCCCCGAAGGGTTGGGCATTGATCCAATCTTCGGGGTTTTTTATTGACCTTCCCCCGTAATTTGGACAGTTCAAAACTGGAGGGTGGCTGCCTCTGTTGGTTGCACTGACCACTTTTGGACGTACTCACACGGGTCAGATTGGGGACGGTGATGGTTGTAGTCGTCCTGCCAAGCCTAAAGTTTTTGCCGCAGGTCGTGCAGCGTGATGAATTCGTGCAAGTTAAGGAATTCGTCGCGCAGTCGACCGTTGAACGATTCGATCAGCCCATTATCGGTCGGCTTGCCGGGGCGCGTGTAATCGAGCTTGATGCCGCGCCGGTATGCCCGGTCGTCCAACGCCCGAGACGTGAATTCCGTTCCGTTATCCACGGTGATTGCCTTGGGCCAGCCGCGAAGAACGGCCGAGCGGTCCAGTGCCAGCCCGACACGCCGGCCATTTCGCCGAAAGTTGGCCTCTGGGCACACGCTCTCGCAACTCCATTGATCAATGACGGTCAGGATGCGAACGCTGCGTCCGTCTAGCATCTGATCATGAACGAAATCCATGTTCCAGTGCTGGATGGGCCTGGTCGGCACCGGTGGCTTGCCTCGAAGTAGAGCAATGCGCTTGCGGCGCTTGATCTTCATCGCAGTTGCAAGCCTTCGCCTATAGGGACGATAGACGCGTTTCTTGCCTACGCTCCAGCCCTCGCAGCATCACTAACACACGCCAGTAGCCGAATCTCGGACGACTCAGTGCGATGTCGCGAATGCGCCGGCGCAGCGCGCTTTGGTCTCGCGCATGACTCTTGGAGTGCCACGTCGACCGTTGCAGCAACGCGAGTGCGCAAGCGCGCCGCACGCTGATCCGGACGCGCTCGTGCATCCAAGCCGTCAGCTCGCGCCGTTTGGCGGCTTTCAGACTTTACCCGCATCACCCCTCCTGCAGGAGCCGCTTGTCCCGTCAGATCAGCGACGATACGCCGCAGGCCTGCGTTCTCGTCCTCAAGCTGCTCGAGCTTAGGCAGTTCACTCACGCCGAAATCGGCGTATTTCTTCTTCCAAGTGTAGAAAGTCGCCTAGGACACACCGAGTTGCCGACATACATCGACCACCGGTGTGCCGCTATCTGCCAGTCGCAACGCATAGGCAATCTGCTCTTCGGTAAATCTCGACCATTTCATGGCTTCTCCTCACCCTGCTTGGGGCGCTGAGGGGGCAGCCTCACCTCTAGTTTTTGACCTCTACGGATACTCCGGGGGCACGTCATTCCGCAGGTTATTTTTTTATTTTTCAACCTGCTTCCGCATATTCTCAAATATCGGATTTTTTGGCTCGATAGCCAACGCCCGGTTTATCGCAGCAAGTGCCAAATCCGTGCTGCCGACACTGCCGTAGGCCTTTGCCAATTGGAAGAATATCCACGGTTGAGCATGATCTAGCCCAGCATACTCTTCCCACAAGGCAATTGCGTCCTTAAACTCTTCCGCGGAAACAAGGCAGTCAAGGGCTTTGAGCAACTGGGCTTCGTTCGACACCACGCGCGAACCGGTCGCTTCACTGCAAAGGAGAACACGGCTACGTTCCCCGGGCGGCATTGCCAGCAAATCGGCAGGAGTGTACACCCCCGCGAGGCTCCCCGCTTCCGACAATACATAGACGCGGCTATAACCCCGCAGGTTGAGCTCGGAGGGATATACAGCGTTAACCAACTCGCGAGCCGCCATCTTGTTCCAAGACATTTCACTCCTGCGGGCCAAGATATCAAAAGAGTGAATGGCGGGAAACACGCGCTTGATATATTCCGTATTTCTCAATGGATGATACGGCCCTCGTGCTCCCGCAAAAATTATCCGACCGGAACCCTGCGGTTCAAGTGCTGAAAGCATATCCAGCATGTGTCGATTATATCGCTGGTTATTGCTTGCCCATTCTGCCGCAGCAGAACCCGACCCTGCACTGACCAATAGCAGGCCCGAGACCGCTGCTACCAGTAAGTAAGCCATCACGGCACCGACTGCCCGAGCTCGAGCGGCCTGCTGCTGCAGGATCGCCGAACCGAGCAAAATCAGCATTGCAAATATGGCGGTCGAAAACCAAGCGTATATATCCCACAGGCGATTGACCAAGAGCGCCATCGGCGCGGAGCTCCCGACCGCCGCAACGACGATGAAAAGGAGTAGTTTCCATTGTCGCGCCGCGAGCAAAGCCAACGCGCAAATTGCTACGGCAAGTTGCATTGGAAACGTCAGCGCGTTCTTCACATAGAATCCGAGCGCCTGAATGTTGCGGGGAATATCGATGACGACGGAATACACGTTATTTGTGCTCGCCGACTGAATGAAGCCCGATCCTAACAAAACGTCTTTGACGAAGACCGCACCCAGTATGAACGCCACTCCCAGTGTCGCCAACAGATAGGCGCGCCGACGCGTCAGCAGTGTCGCCACAGCCGATACCCCGAGCAGCGCCAACCCATATGTAGGCTTCGTCTCCAAGGACGCCCATACTAAAAGCATCGCCCACGCCCACGTCCTTCCGTCAACTGGGCGCTCTGCCCTCGGGAGCACGAGATAAATGGCGGAAGCGGCTAGAAAGCCGGAGAGCATTCCACCATAGTCGTACTGAAACATCGGCAGAAAATGAGGCATACCGAAGGCAGTAACGCCAAATAAAAAAATCGATAGCCCTGAAATCGGCACAGTACTGATGCGAGAGCCTATTAGCGCCAGCATCACAATAAATGCCATTGACGGCAATGCGAGTAGAACATACAAGCTGCCGGGGCTGTGAAACACACCGGCAAGCTTGAGATATGCAATCATTAACGGCCGTGGAGTCAACCAAGTTGATGCGACCCACGGAGCTTCGGCTATAAGAAAATACCGATAAAGATCGCTGTGCGCAGGCGCAGTCAGATCAATATAGCCAGGCTTGAATAGAAGGCTAGTAAGGAAGAACGCCGCAGCAACAATCAAGACCGTGCGTAACACGGAGGGTAGGGGATTGCCCATTCGCGTATCCATTAGCCCCTCATCCCCGAAAGTTGTTCCGTCTGGCCGTCCCGATGGTATGCCTGTTGACGCGGCCTCAGAAATCTCTTCAGCGACAGCATAGGCCTCTCGATCCAATGCCAAGAAATCGCAGCTAAAATCGTTGATATCACTATTGCGCCCAGTGCATTTGTTATCTGACTCTGCTCAGGCCAAATGAGCACCAATGTCTGCTGGACAGGCCAACCCCATAAATAGACTCCGTATGAATAGTCTCCGATGCGGTCAACCCAGCTAAAGGTGGGCATAAATGCCAACAGGATAAACAGGCAGACAAGTATCAGGATATAGCCAAATTGAAAATTCGGTGTACCAATGGAGACCAATGCGATGGCCACAGCCGACAGTACAAATGTCGGAGACACTGTCACCAAGTCCTTGTTCATATACAGGAAGCAGCCCAATGCGAACAATAGGGCCACATGAACGTCGGTCGCACCCGCTACACCTGGAATATGAATTGTCTCAGTCCAGACTAGTAAGGAAATTAGAGCAAATACGACATTGAAAATCACACGATTGCGGAGCACGCCCAACATGTATGCAACTGCGAGATACAGATACATCCTAATCTCAACGATGACTGACCATATCGAGCCGTTCATAGAATCATAACGGTTCCCGGTGAACACGCCCGGCAAAGTCCATTCGCTGCCCATTCCCAATCCAATCTGAGACAGGTAGCGCCAAGTTTGTGCGTGGGTCAAATATTCTTTGAGCGGCATTGTAGTTACAATGCCCCCCAATACGAACACCACGATAAAGAGATTAAACCAAAGACCCGGGAACAACCGCAGCACTCTGGAGGCCGAGTACCTGAAGACACCTGAGCTCTTGATACTGCCGCAGACGAGAAATCCACTTAGCAAAAAGAAAAAATCAACGGCCAAACCTCCAAAATGCGCATAGTGCGTGATTGTGCCCAGCCAGTCCCTTTCGGTACTTCTGGTGATCACGAACGCGTGGCTATATATAACAGCCCAAGCCGCCACCAATCTAAAAAACGTTATGCTATTTACGCGACCTTGAGAAATAGCCGCGAGGGTTTGCGTGGACATAAGTCGAATGATGAGCGGAACAGCAATGCGCTGCGGAAGCCGGCACTAGAGCGCGGCCGTTGGTATGTAAACCCTAGGAATTCTGAAAAGGGGGTAGCGTACAATTGAGCTCGAGTTCGTTATTCTAGCGTCAAAGGAGCGCGAGCACGCGTCCCACCTAACGTGGACGTCGCAGCACGAAGCGAGACAATATAAAGCCGAGCGATGTCGTCACCGCCAAAGAAATAAAGATGGCAAGTCGACGATGTATATCCATATCAATGGCTTTCGTCAGAATCAAAACGCCAACGTAGTATGTAACGGCATAACAGAATACCACCAGGACTCTCGATACAATGTCCTTCCGGCCGCCGACAAATACCCGACTGGGATAGACAATCGCGACATAGGCCAAGCCAACCACCCATCCCAAAGCGTACGAAACCCGCTCTGACCACCAAATCAGTGCTACCTGATAGACCAGCAGGGTTAAAAGCGTATTTAAGCCACCCGCCACCAAAAAACGAATAGCGTCGTATCTTGGCGAGGCCTTCATAATTCTATTGAAAATTTCCAATATCAGGAGCCTGTAGCGGCACGCTGGAACTCGGTGTAGTCCCGTATATAGTCTTCGTTCTCGTAGGGCAACGAGGCAAAAACCTGTAAAATTGTACCCGGCTCAAATTTATATTGCACTCCCCAAACCATAGGAGGAATATGCAAACCCACTCCGGGACCCTCAAGCATAATTTCCTTTCGGTGCACACCATCATCAACGACCACCGCTACCCGCCCGGCGACCGTAAATAAAAATTGATGGCATTTCTTGTGAGCGTGCTCACCACGGACTTTATTGTTCGGGACGTCAAAAACGAGAAACGACCGTTGGGGAACAAACGGCAGTGCGCTAAATTCGATCGCGGATAATTTTCCCCTCATGTCCTGAAAAATAGGGGAGCGTATGAGTCGACAGCCGCCGATTCCCAAATCCCCTTCTTCAAAGCCATCTATTGATGCGACCGGCGCATATGACTTCTCGGACGTTTGGTAGCCTACTATTACCGCAGGATTTCCAACTACGGTCGCGTTGGGAGGGACGTTCTTCGTGACCACGGCCCCCGCGCCAATCATCGCCCCTGTGCCTATGGTGATACCAGGCAGAATTGTCGCATTCGCACCGATTGACACACCTTTTTCAACAACGGTTTGCAAAAATGCTGCGGGATATACTTTTGACCGTGGCTGCTTGTCATTGGTGAACGTTGCGTTGGGGCCTACGAAAACCCTATCCCCCAATCGCACTCCGTCCCAAAGCTGCACACCACATTTTAGGGTAACGTCGTCACCCACGATCACGTCGTTCTCTATAAAAACGTGATCACACACATTGCAGTTTTTGCCAATCCGCGCCCCGGGCAGAATGTGGGCAAAAGCCCAAATCCGACTACCCGTTCCGATCGCGTCAGATTCGCAAATGGCTTTTTCGTGAATGAATACTGCTGAATCTTGGTTCATAGTACTTACTTGATAGACGTTGGGCTTTCCATCACATGGCTCACAATGCTAAGCGGCCGGCGTTTCGTGTTCTCGGCTGTGCGCCACGTATAGCAGCCCAATATACCCTGAACCATAAGGATCAGCGACCCAAAGAACATGATTAATATAAACAAGCTGGCGTAGCCCGCCTCGTGAATATAGCCAGTTATCCTAGCCACCGCAGTCACCACACTTAGAACGACGCTTATTGAACACCCCATAATGCCTAACCAGAGGGCAATCATGATAGGTAAATCCGAAAACGCCAAAATGCTGTCCATCATGTAGCGGAAACGCCTGGACAAATTCCATGCACTTACCCCATGCTCTCGCCGACGCCGCGTGTATGGCACGAATTTACGCCGGAAACCCACCCAAAACAACTGGGCGATAAGCGAACTATTGGGTTCAACGATCGAGAGAGTAGCATCCAATACCGAACGATTGCACGCAAAGATATCAACTCCTCCAGCGGGCATGTCACGCACGACGTATCGTCGATATACACCCCAGAATAGCTCGGAGAGCTTTCGAGATATAAATGGATCATTCCGCGCCACACGCTGCCCGAATACTACGTCTGCCTCATCATTTTCCAGAATCTGGAAAAACATCTCGATCAATTCTGGCGGCTCTTGAAGATCCGCAGCCATTACTGCCAGATACTTTCCCGTGGCCAGGCCTAGCCCCGTTCGAATAGCAGCGAATGAGCCGAAATTCCTACTATGAAAAGCTATCTTGTATGCAAAATCAAAATTCTTGGCCGCATCCATTAACAATTCGGCCGAATTATCGGGCGAGCCATCGATAACAAAAACGACTTCGAATCCGTCGCCCACCCTTTCCCGCATTTTCACGATTGCGTCGACCAACGACGGCACGTTAGCTGCATTCCGGTACACCGGGATAATGAGCGAATATTTCATCGCAGGGCCCAGGCTTTAAGCGCCTCGACGACACGAGTTATTTCATCCTGGGTCATGCCGGGAAAACAAGGAAGGGAAACGATCTTTTCCACGGACTCCCGCGAGTTTTTTAGATCCCCAGCCACTCGCTTGGGCATATCGACCCATGCAGGCTGATCCGTATCCAATATCGGGTAATGAATATCAGATGCAATCTTTCGCTCACTTAAATAAGTGCAGAAAGCTGCCCGATCCTGAACCAGCGCTACAGCAAGATGGGTCACTGCACCGTCCCCATTTTTCAGGAACTGCACACCATCAGAAGACACTTCACGATACTGTTCAACGATGCGATTACGCTCCGAATTAAGTTCCGTCAGATGCTGCAGCAGTATGGAAAGAATGGCTGCCTGCACTTCATCCATGCGGGAATTTCGTCCACCGGCGAGGTCGATCTTGTATTTGCTGCCCCAGCCATATTGCTGCAGCATTCGTACCATTTTCTCTAGCTTCGCATCATTCGTAACAACGCAGCCGGCGTCTCCCATCGCTCCGAGATTCTTGCTGGGATAGAAACTGAAAGCGGCAATATTCCCCATCGAGCCGACTTTTTCTCCCCCCACCGTAGCCCCATGGGCCTGCGCGCAGTCCTCCACTATCGCTACGTCCGCATAACCGGCGGAATCCAACAGTGCCCTCATCGCAGGCACATCCACCGTGCCACCATACAAATGGGTCGCCACTACCGCTACGGTGTGCTCGCTGAGCGCACTTTCAAGCGCGCGAAGAGACATTAGCTGTGACTCGGGATCGATATCGACGTAAACAGGAACGGCCCCAATCTGACGGCAAGCGGTAGCGGTATAGCCTCCGGCATTTGCAACCGTGACTACTTCATTCCGCTCAAGATTGGCGCCCACACCGACTGCGCGGAGAGCAAGCTCGAGAGCGTCGGTCCCGTTGGCGACTGGAATGCAATGGGACGTCCCCACGAATGCAGCAAAGCTCTCGGAGAATCTGCGCCCCTTGTCGCCATTGAGCCACCAACCGCTACGTAGCGTGGCCACGACTGAATGCTCGATCTCACCAGCATAGCGGTCATAGATTCGCTTCAGGTCGTTGGTCGGAACGATTTCTAGCATACGCGCCACATTGAAAGTTGGGATGTTGAGAAACCAATCGTCGCTCTCCAATTGCAACGACGGTCGAGGCCGCAATTTTAGCACCAAGGGTCCGTCGCAGGTCCTCCGCGGGTTGCCCATGATCGTGCGGCGCCGCCTCGAAAAGTACCGCGGCGAAGGCGGATCTGAGATAACTCGTTCCGCCCCCCTTTGGTACGCCTACATAGCCACTGCGACTTGCCGTGTGCCCCTTGGCTCCGCCGTCCCGAACCTGACACTTCCCAGCTTCGCACCAGCTCTGCTACGCGCTGCCCAGGAAGGCAGCCCCTGCCCATTCATGCCTCGGATAGAGAAATAACACCTCGCTCGCAGGGCTCTTAGGAAGAACAGAACGCACGCAGTTCAAGGACAAAATTGAGAATCAAGCAAAATTCATCCACGCAAATATTGGGGGCGGATTTAATATTTCGGCGGATTCAGAATATCAAAATTCTGCCCCAATACGAGACTATCTTGTTCTCAAGATACTATTCACAGCGAATCAAAAATGCACACTCAGTTTATTAAAATCGACGATTGTGCTCGCTAAATTCTTAGAGTCAGAAAAATTCCGACAGACTCCCCTGTCCGTCGCAAAGATCAGGAGCAGCCAGATGGCGAGTGGATTCAGCAATCCCGACTGCAGGCGATTCAACACCGTATCGGCGCGCTCCATTCCGCTGCACGTCATGGGCTTCGCAGAACGATCTGTCTGTTTACAAATTCACCCGATTCTCACCGCGATTCATGGCGTCGGGCAACCTTCCGTAAACTGGGATGACCCGTCGACATAGACATAGACCATGCAGGTAGCCGGCCCGCCGCCGGCCGGCGTCGCCTGCCAGACGCTGACGCCCCCGCCCGTGATCGATACGATCCGGCCTGACACGTATCGACCCTGCGGAACGTCGAGCAGCGCGTATTCGTTATCCTTGAGTTCCGGCAGTGCAATGGGCACGCGCACCGTCTCGCCGGCCGGAGTGAGCAACTGCAGTTCCGCCTCGCCACGGTTCGTGCGCATGTGTGTGCCAAAGTTGATGCCCAGCCGGCTGATCTCGCGCTGGTCCGCGAGGTAGCGAAAACTCATACTGACTCTGAGCGGGTTTGCTGGCGAGAGCGGCGGTGTGGGGCTCACGGACACTGAGACCGACTCGATAGGCGCGAACGACTGATAATAGCGACCGAGCATCAGCGAGACCGTCGCCGTTATAGACAGGTACATCAGCGCGACCAACACAACGGCGGCTCCCTTTCGAGCAAGGCCTTCGAACGCGCCCTTGCTGGCCCCGAGGGCGTAGGCCAGTAGAATCATTGGCAGCGCAAAATACCGGCCTTGCACACCCAGGACTACATCGGCGGGGTGCTTGTTCCATGTCACCAGCAACGCAAGGAACGTCATGAAAACGGAGGCCACTGCGCATAACAGCAGCGCAGCCCGTGAAGGCCAGTCCATGCGCAGCCGGCGAAATGACAGCGACAGGATGCCGATGGCCGCTAAAGCCAGCAGCGCGAGCCTGTAGACCTCCGGTCTAAAACTCGCGTCCAGCCAGCCCAGCACTCCGATGAATGAATGCGTGTAAAACTCCCTCAGGTCCGGCCGCTTCAGCGTTGCACCCAGCACACGCAGAAAATCTACGGGATGCTTTAGATAGTGCAGGCCGACCTCGGCCGTACTCGCGCCTATCAACACCCGCTTGTCCACTGTGCTGCCCATGGCATGCAGCAGCCAGGCCGCGATGATCGCAATGGCCAGTATGAAGAGATAGTAAGAGGACTTCGTGCGCACGTAGAAGCAGGCCATCGCAAGCATCAGCAACGCCGGCAGCATATGGACACGGCTTCCGATCAGGACGATCAGCGCCAACGTCAACGCTGGCATCAACCACGCGGCGGCGGCCCGCCTATCCTGCGCAATGCGCAGAAAAAGGGACACCGACAGGACCGTCAGCGCCATAGACAGGCCGTCGATGGTCGAGGAAGCAAACTGGAAGAGACTCATCGGCAGAATGAGCAAAGCCAGCACCGCCGGATTGACCGGATAGATCCAGAACGCGGCCCACAACAGCAAGCCACAGCTCAAAATGGTTAGCAATACGGCGAGATCGTACGACGCGCCAATGGTTAGCCCAGTAGCCTCGCCGACCATCAGCCCCAGTGCCTGAGGAATATAGATAGCCGGCAGATAGTAGCCAGTTCCGGGCGCGGCACTGAATTCGCGTTGGCCGGTCCAACGCGCCGTTTCGGCGGCGAAACTCTCCTCCAACGACAACTTGCGGTGCGGGCGATATGGCAGGACGCCATAGGCGTTGAAATAGGACAGCAAACCGGTATCCACCATCCCGCCTGACCCTTGGTCCGCAGATGCCTGCAACGTGAATGCGCCCTTGCCCAGCAAGTAGGCACGCTTGACGTGATCGAACTCGTCCGGCGATTGCATTGACGGGATGAGCGTTGCCATCGTGACGCACGTCAACACGAAAAGGGCGATCAGCCACCTGCGGCTACAACTCCCATCGCGTAATTCCTGCGGCGAAGTCATGTCCAGCCGGTTCATTCCCATGATCAGGATCGGACCGCGATGACGATGCCCGCGGCAATCAGCGCAACGCCGATGAAATATTGCGGGCTGAACCTCTCGCCCAGGAAGAAGTAACTACCGATGGGCACCAACACGAAGGCCATTGCCATCAGCGGATACACCCGACCCAACTCCGCCTTTTGCAAGACCCAGACCCACGCAATAGTAGTCAAGCCATATAGGGCAAAGGCAGAGAACAGCAAAGTCAGGGTGCCCATGTCGAAAAAGTTGCCCGTCCTATGAAGCGACTGAGCACTGAGTTTGAATAGTATCTGCCCGACGGCAATGCCGATCACACAGATTATCGCGACGACGTAAATCATGGGGCATCCACCGATTTTCTGCTTTTCTTTGTAAGGCTCTTCACCCGTCGATGAAACGGCCGCTTGGGCACGGATGCGATGTCATACCCGATAAAGGCGAGAATGAACTGCACGCCCAGGATGATGGGTAGAGCAGCCAGCATAACCGTGCCGGCGGGCGTGGCCACGCCCGCGTGGGACGACGAACTCCAATGGATCAAGCCGTAGCCGACGCCCCAGGTCAGCATAGCCACGCCTAACGGCAGCTCAAGCGAGGCCAGCGACATATCGCGTAGGTAGTAGTTGTAGAAAACGCGCTTCCAGAAATTTCGCACGTGCTTGGCAGCGAACTCTCCAACAATCTTCGAGATTTTCAAGTTGCTGACTTCATCGCCGTATTTGGCATCCATGGGGATGTCAACCACGACCGCGCGCAGGATATTCAGGCGGAACAGTATGTCGGTTTCAAAGAAATACCGATTGCTGATCTTGTCGAAAGGCAGGTGCCTGACCACATCCCGGTGAATGGCGGTATAGCCATTGGTAGGATCAAATACATCCCAGTACCCGGAGGACACCTTGGTCATAAATGACAGCACGGCGTTGCCGAAGGATCGAATCCGAGGCATTTCCCGGATCTTCTCCAAATCGAAGAATCGGTTGCCCTTGGTGTAGTCGGCCTCGCCGGCTTGAATCGGAAGAACGAACTCGGAGATCAGCGCCGGATCCATCTGGCCGTCGCCGTCGATCTTGACGATGATCTCCGCGTCATCTGCCAAGGCAGCGAGGTAGCCCGTCATCACCGCGCCCCCCACTCCCCGGTTCACAGTATTGCGAACGACCTTCACGCGAGAGTCGGGGCAATGCTGCAGCACGAAGTCTCCGGAACCTTCCGGGCAACAATCGTCGACCACGTAGATACGCCCGACCTCGGGGCCGATGCCGTCGATAACGTCCAGAATGTGCGCCTTCACCTTGTAGCTGGGAATGACGACGGCAATCTGGCAAACCGGACTTTGCATATCCACTCTGGGTCGCGCCTCGCTGATAGATTCATATTTCGCGACGAAATCCTCGCGCGCGTCAAACAGCGCGCCAGAGTATATCCAGCGCGCGCTTCGAAGAAGAAGCGCATCGGCTCCACCTTCGTCGGGATCTTGTCCCGTGATTAGTTCACCCCAGCCGCGTGCGCCTGCTCGTCCGCATGGTACGAAGACCGCACCATCGCGCCCACCGCCGCGTGCGTGAACCCCATGGCATAGGCCTCGCGCTCGAACATCGCAAAGGTGTCCGGATGCACGTAGCGCAGTACCGGCAGATGATGCTCGGACGGCTGCAGATACTGGCCGATCGTCAGCATGTCCACCCCGTGCTCGCGCATGTCGCGCATCACTTGCAGGATTTCCTCGTCGGTCTCGCCCAGACCCAGCATCAGGCCGGACTTGGTGGGGACCTCGGGGTGCAGCTTCTTGAATTCGGCCAGCAGCTTCAGCGAGTGCATGTAGTCCGAACCCGGGCGGGCCTGCTTGTACAGGCGCGGCACGGTTTCCAGGTTGTGGTTCATCACGTCGGGAGGACCGGCGTTCAGGATGGTCAGCGCGCGGTCCAGGCGGCCGCGGAAGTCCGGCACCAGCACCTCGATGCGAGTGGTGGGCGAGAGTTCGCGGATGTGGGTGATGCAGTCCACGAAGTGGCCGGCGCCGCCGTCGCGCAGGTCGTCGCGGTCCACCGAAGTGATCACCACGTAGGACAGCTTCATGGCGGCGATGGTGCGCGCCAGGTTGACGGGCTCGTTGGTGTCCAGGGGATCCGGGCGGCCGTGGCCCACGTCACAGAAGGGGCAGCGGCGCGTGCACTTGTCGCCCATGATCATGAAGGTGGCGGTGCCCTTGCCGAAGCATTCGCCGATGTTCGGGCAGGAGGCTTCCTCGCACACCGTATGCAGGTTGTGCTCCCGCAGGATGCGCTTGATGTCGTAGAAGCGCGAGCCTGGCGCGGCGGCCTTCACGCGGATCCATTCAGGTTTCTTCAGGCGCTCGGCCGGAACGATCTTGATGGGAATGCGCGCGGTCTTGGCCTGCGATTTCTGCTTTTGCGTCGGATCGTAGGCCGCGTCCGCGGGCGCCGCGGTGGATTCGTTCGAGGGAACAGGAGACTCGGCGAGCGTAGACATTGGACACCTTCATAGCCGGCGCGCGAACGGACCGGGTCTGGGACAAAAACGGCATTTTACCCCTCGCGGCCCGGATCCGCCCCGGATGGGGCCGCCCACGGAGCGCTCGGCGCCCGGAAGGCGGGCGAGCCTGGGTTATCGTCACGCCTGACGAATCCGCGGATTTCCCCATGGCCCCACTGCCCCCGCCCCATCGCCCTGATCGCGCCCCGCCTGGACACCGGGCTTGCCGCCCGCGCCATGCAGGCGTGCGCCGAACTGCTTGCCCCGGCCGGCTATTACCTGGCCGCCGCGCCCTGGCAGGGCGCGCCCGGCCTGTCGCTGCTGAGCGAACTGCGGCCGGCGGCGGCGCTCGTCATCGGCCCGCTGGACGATCCCGGCTTGCGTTCCACCGTGGCCGCGCTGGAGATCCCCGTGGTCGAGACCTGGAGCGCCTCCGCCCAGCCGCTGGACGGCGCCATCGTTATCGACAACATGGAGGCGGGACGCCTGGCGGCCCGGCATCTCGCCGCCAAGCGCCATGCGCGCGTCGCCTGCATCAGCGCCGACAACCCCTGGGAACGGGCGCGGCGGGAAGGCTTCATCGGCAGCGCCGCCGCGCTGGGACTGGAACAGATGGCGGACATCGTGCAGCCTGAAGCGCAGCACATGAACGATGGCCGCATGGCCTTTCTGCGCCTGCTGGCTACCAATACGATCTTCGACGCCGTCTTCTGCACTTCCGACCTGCTGGCCGCGGCGGCGGTATCGGAGGCCCACAATCGCGACCTGCACGTGCCCCAGGACCTGGCCGTGCTGGGTTTCACGGATGACGGCAGCGCGGCTCAGTGGGCGCAGGGGCTGACGACGCTGGGCATCGATGCCGCCGCCCTGGGCCGGCGCGCCGGCCAGTTCCTGCTCGACCGTCTTGACGGCGAGCGCGGCGCCCGGGAACACGCCACCATCGAGGTCGTGTTCGAGGAGCGACTGAGCACGTAGGATGGGTGGAGCGCGGGAGTTCTTAAGAAAGAACTCAGGTATCCAGCGCGCGAAACCCATGCTGTCGTGGGCAGACAGTGCCTGGCACCGGCCGGAAAACAGCCGATTGCGGCCGCATGGGTTTCGCGCGCTGGAGAGCAATGCTCTAGCTTAAGAACTCTCGCGCTCCACCCATCCTACGCCTCGTACAAAGCCGGGAACCCGCTGGCCTGGAGCATGGCGTTGGCTTCGCGCAGGAACGCCGGCGTGGCCGTTTCGGGCACGCGGACCAGCCACGGGACGGCGTCTTCCTTGCGGCCGCGCAACAGCAACAGGCGGCCGAGGTGGAACATGCCGCGGAAGTCGCCCCCCTCGGCGCAGCGCCGGTAGCAGTCGAAGGCCCGCTCCATGTCTTGCTCGACCACGTCGCCCGCCTCGTAATAGCGGCCGACCACGCCGATGGATTTCACGTGCCCGGCCTGCGCGGCCTGCTGGTACAGGGCCAGCGCCGCGGCGGAGTTCTGCGCCACGCCGCCGCGGCCGCTGCGCAGCATGTGGGCGTAGTTGTACATGCCCCAGTCCAGCCCCCTGTCCGCGGCCAGCCGGAACCAGTAGGCCGCGACGGTATCGTCCGCCGCCACGCCCCAGCCGTTTTCGTAGCAGCGCCCCACCATGTTGATCGCCATGAGATGGTCGGCGTTCGCGGCGCGCTTGAACCACGCCAGCCCTGCCGCCTGATCGCGTTCGACGCCGGCGCCATCGAGCAGCATCTGCCCGTGGATGGCCTGGGCTTCGACCAGGCCCAGCTCGGCGGCCGCGCGGATCCAGGCGGCGTAATCCTCGAGAGGTCCATCTTCGCGCAGGCGGGCCAGCTGCTCGGGCGTGGTGGCGGCGATGTCAGCCGGGCTGTAGGTTTTCATGTCTTTCCCTTGCGCGGCCCCAGGCCAGGGCCAGATTGCGGCCTAGCGCATCGCCCGCCTCGGTCGGCTCGCAGCGCGCGCCGCAGCTGGCCATATCGACGGTGCGCAGCCCCTGGTAGCCGCAAGGGTTGATGCCCAGGAAGGGCGCCAGGTCCATCGACACATTCAGCGAAACGCCATGATAGGCCCTGCCGTTGCGGATCTTGATGCCGAGGGCGGCGATCTTGGCCAGTTCGCCGCCCTCGGGGTCGGGCACGTAGACGCCCGGCGCGCCGGGCTTGCGACAGGCGTGCGCCACGCCCAATTGCGCCAGCGTGTCGATGACGGCGCCTTCCAGCAGGGTTACGTACTCCTTCACGTACATGTCCGCCCGGCGCAGGTCGAACAGCGCGTACGCCATGACCTGGCCGGGGCCGTGGTAGGTCACCTGTCCGCCGCGGTCGCAACGGACGACGGGGATATTGCCGGGATTGAGCACGTGCTGCGGCAAGCCCGCCTGGCCCAGGGTGTAGACCGGCGCGTGTTCGCAAAGCCAGATCTCGTCGGGCGTATCGGCGCCCCGCAGGTTGGTGTATGCCTGCATATCCTGCCAGACCGACAGATAATCCGCCGGCCGCGCGAGCCACTTGATCACGACCGACCCGCGCTAGAGGACGATGGACACCATCGGGTGGCCATGCAGCGCCCGGTAGAGCGCGTCCAGCTGTTCGCGCGACGTGGCGCGCACCGTGAAGGTCAGCCCCATGTAGTTGCCGCCCTTGCTGGGCCGCATTTCCACCGTGGCGGCGTCGAATCCGGGATCGAACTGCAGGACGACTTCGGTCAGCGTCTGCGCGAATTCGGGGTGCTGCTTGCCCATGACCTTGATGGGAAAGTCGCTGGGATATTCGATAAGGGAATCTTCGGGCGGGATATGCATGATGTGCCTAAATAAGTGTTGCCCCCCACGGCGCGCCCACCGCGTGGGCTACCTGCCCCCCGAGGGGAGTCTCTTGCTTTGGGGCGGCCCCGGCGGCCGCCCCGCGCCCGGACTACAGCGCGGCGATGCGGGCATCATAACCCGCTCGCAACCGCTCAAAAACAGGGCCGGGCTTGCCGGATCCCACGGGTTTGCCGTCCAGGGAGACGATGGCGAGCACCTCCTTGGTGGCCGAGGACAGCATCAGCTCGTCCGCCTGCTCCACCTCTTGCTGCGAGATGCGGCGCGCCTCGAACGGGATGCCCGCCTCCGCGGCCAGTTCGCCCATCAGGCCGTAGCGGATGCCTTCCAGGATCAGGTTGTTCTTGGGCGGCGCCAGCAGCTTGCCGCCGGAAACCACCCAGATATTGGTGGACGAACCTTCGGTCAGATAGCCGTCGCGGAACTGGACGACCTCGTCCACCTGCGCATCGACCGCCTGCTGCTTGGCCAGCACGTTGCCCAGGAGCGAGACCGACTTGATCTCGCAATGCAGCCAGCGCTCGTCGGGGATGCTGATCGCGGCCAGGCCCTGGGCACGCTGCGCGGCCGTCGGCGGCGACCAGGCCGACACCATGCCGAAGACGGTCGGGGCGACCGGAACGGAAGGAAACTGGTGGTCCCGCTTGGCCACGCCGCGCGTCACTTGCAGATAGACGATGCAGGTTTCCAGGTTGCTGCGCGCCAGCAGTTGCTGGATCAGGTCGATCCAGCCCTCGCGGCCGAAGGGCTGGGCGATCCGCAGGGCAGCCAGGCTGCGGTCCAGGCGATTGAGGTGTTCGGCCATGCGGAACGCATTGCCTTGGTACACGGGAACGACTTCATAGATGCCGTCCCCGAAAATAAAGCCGCGGTCGAGGACGGAGATCCTGGCCTCGTCCACACGCAGGAACTCACCGTTGAGATACACCTGGCTTTCGCCCGGCACGCCCGGAATCATGACGCACTCCTGAGAATCAAAGGATAGGGACGCACCGGCAGGTCCGTCCCGGGAATGAAGACGGGCGTTTCGACATGAAACGCCCGTTGCTAGCTTACACCCGCGGCGCGGCGGCCGCGCCTCGCGATCCTATTCGAACCAGCGCTTGACCGTATCGACCATGCGGCCGAAGAAGCCCGCGCGCTCGACCGCGTCCTGCACCACCAGCGGCTCGGTGCGCAGCACCTTGCCGTCCAGCGTGAACTGCAGGGTGCCGACCTGCTGGCCCTTGGCCAGGGGCGCGATCAGCGGGTCCGTGCGCTGGGCCACGGGCTTCAGCTCGCCGGCCTTGCCGCGCGGCACCGCGATCGACACGGGGTTGGGCGGGCCCAGCTTGACGTTTTCGGCCGTGCCTTCCCAGACGCGCGCGTCGATGCCGGGCTGGCTCTTGTCGAACAGCTTCACGGTGTCGAAGTTCTGGAAGCTCCAGTTCAGCAGCTTCAGGCTTTCCTCGGCGCGCGTGGCCTCGCTGTCGGTGCCCACCACGACCACGAGGATGCGGCGATCACCGCGCACGGCGGTCGACACCAGGCAGTAGCCGGCCGAGTCGGTATGGCCGGTCTTCATGCCGTCCACCGAGGGATCGGCCCACAGCAGGCGGTTGCGGTTGGGCTGCGTGATCTTGTTGTAGGTAAAGCTCTTCTGCTTGTAGTAGTGGAAGAAGTCCGGATGATCGGTGATCAGGCGCGACGACAGGATGGCCAGGTCGCGCGTGGACGTCATGTGCTGCGGATCGGGCAGGCCCGTGGCGTTCATGAAGTGCGTGTTGCGCATGCCCAGGCGTTCGGCCTCCTGGTTCATGAGCGAGGCGAACGCGCCTTCGCTGCCGCCGACCGCTTCGGCCAGGGCCACCGACGCGTCGTTGCCGGATTGCACGATCATGCCCTGGTTCAGCTCGTCCACCGTGACCGGCTTGCGCGGTTCGATGAACATGCGCGAACCGCCCGTGCGCCAGGCATGCTCGGACACGGGAACGGTCTGCTCCAGCGTCAGGCGCTTTTCATCGAGCGCGTTGAACACGACGTACGCCGTCATGATCTTGGTCAGCGAAGCCGGCTCCACCTTCATGTCCGGATTGGAGGCGGCCAGGGTCTGGCCGCTGTTCACGTCCATCACGATCCAGGCCTTGGCCGCGATCGTCGGCGCCGGCACTGCCGACACATCGCCCACCGGCACCACGCTTGACGCCGAAGGCGCGGGCGCGGCGGCCGGGGCGGCGGGGGCCGCGGCAGGGGCCGGCTGTTGCTGCGCCCAGACCGGCATCGAGGCGGCGAGCATCGCCGACAGCACCGCGCCCGAAACGAGGCGGCGGGTAAAGACTACGGGGGAGTGAGCGGAGTAAGGCAAATTCTTCATCGGCAACGTGGGTCCAGGAATGACGCCCGCCGGCGCGGGTCAAGTGGCTGACAATTATAGGCAGTCGATAGGACCCCTCCCGCCCGGGCAGGGTTCCCCTTGCGGCTAAAACATGCAACGCGATGCAACCCCGGCTGCGCGTGCAGACCGGTTTTGCCGCCGGGCCGCCCCAAGGCGGGACGCCCCCCGTGGGGGGCAGCAGGCGAGCACAGCGAGCGCGGCGCGGGGGCCCTTTTCAATCCAGCGCGACCTTCAGCTGCGCCTGCACCAGCTGGCGCAGCACCAGCAGCTTGCCATGGAAAAAATGCGACGCGCCGGGGACCACGACCACCGGGATGGCGCGCGGACGGGCCCAGTCCATGGCCTCGGACAGCGGCACGACTTCGTCCTCCTCGCCATGCACCATCAGCGTGTCGCCGGGCACCTGCACTTCGTGCGACTGGAAGCGGTTCACGGCGGGGCCCATCAGCATCAGGGCGGACGGCAGCACGGACTCGCCCTGCTCCGCCAGCGCCGCATACGTTTGCGCGGCGACCGCGGTGCCGAAGGAGAAGCCCGCCAGCACCCACGGCGCCTGCGCCAGTTCGGGATGCCATTCGCGCATCTGCGCCACGACGGCCAGCATGTCCTGGGTCTCGCCCACCGACTTGTCGAACTCGCCCTCGGACAGGCCGACGCCGCGGAAGTTCGGACGCACAGCCACCAGGCCGTGCTGCACGCAGGCGCGCGACAGGGTCGTGACCACCTTGTTCTCGCGCGCGCCGCCCTGCAACGGATGCGGATGCAACACCAGCGCCCAGCCTCGTGGCGTGCCGGCGGGCCAATCGACGGCGCAATCGATGCGGCCGGCGGCGCCGTTGAATGCATGGGTTTCAGTGCGTGCGGACATGGCGGAACTCAGGAAGCGGAAAAAGAGACGATGTTAACCCCCCGCCCTGGGCGAGGGTTTCAAGGTGGCGGCCAGCCACTGCGCCAACTGGTCCGCAGCCTCGTCGCTGGCCTGGCGCAAGGCGGCCACGCCTCCGGCGGCGTCCTGCGTGGGCGCGGCCGCCTGCACCGCGATGCGCTTCTGGCCCAGCACGCTGCGGCCTTCGACCAGCACCGCCTGCAACAGGATGCGCCCCTCGCTGGATTGGCCATCGGCAGCGAATACCTGCTCGAACTGCGACAGGAATACCTGCAATTGCGGGGTCTGGAGGCTGACACGCTCGTTCAGCACCGGCCCCTGGCGCGACAGGCGGTCGGCGAAACGCTGCCGCACCAGCTCCGTCGGCGACGAGGCCCAGCGGTAGGTGGCATAGGCCTTGGGCGCCGCGCTGTCGCCCACCCGCCAGATCACGCTGGTATCTGAAAGGCTGGGCACGGCCTGGAAAACCAGGGCGATGGGCTCGCGGGCCGGCAGCGCCGGCACGGGGCTGGCATCCAGCCCCAGGTCGAACACCGTGGGCGGCGCGGGCACGCGGCCGATGCCGCAGCCGGCCAGGGCCAAGGTCAGGATGAGAGCGGCGCTGCGCATCTTCGTCATTTGGACTGTCTCCCGAATCCGGCAAAGCCGGCCTCGCCGGGCCCGGGCTCGCGGGGAGCCGGGCCGAACAGGAACGACTGCGGCGTGTTGTCCACACGGCGCAGGGTAACGGCCGCGCCCCGCGCGGCCTCGCTGACGTTGGCAGCCATGCCGGTGATCGCCGGCAGGGTCTCCCCGTCCAGCCGCGAGGCGGCCAGGGCGATATCGTTGAGGCTGCTGGTCGCGGCGGACAAGGCGCCGCCAGGCGCCGTCAACCGCGCCAGCGACTGCCGGGTCTGCAGCGCCAGGTCGCCCACTTCGCGCGCGGCGCGGTCCGCCTGGCGCGACGTGTTGCCCAGCGAGTCCATCAGCGGCCCCAGCTTGGCCATGGTCGGGCCAAGGTTGCGGCTGGCCTCTTTCAGGGACTGCGTGAGGTCGGTGGCGTTCTGCAGGCTGGCCGTCAGCGCCTGCACGTTCTGCTCGCTCAGGACGCGGCGCAGCTGCTCGGTGACCTCCTCCACGTTCGAGATGAGCTTGCCGCCGCGCTGCTCGATGCGGTCGAGAAAGCCGGGGCGCAGCGGAATGGCGGCGGGATGCGCCGCCGACGAGACCAGGCGCGTCATCGAGGTACCGTCGTCGCGCAATTCCACGTTGGACATGCCCGTCACGCCCTGCACGCCCAGTTCCGCCCAGGTCGATTCGGTGATCGGGGTGTTGGGGGCGACACCGATGCGGATGCGCACCTGCCCCGGCTTGTTCGGGTTCAGCGCCAGCGACTGCACCTTGCCGACGGGCACGCCTTGATAACGCACGGTCGATTGCGGGTTCAGGCCGCTGACGGCGGTGGCGGAGATGATTTCGTACGGTTGCAGCTGGGTCCGGTCCCGGCCGATCCAGACGGCCGCCAGGGCAGCGGCGGCCAGCAAGACCAGCGTGAAGATACCGGCCATGAGCGCATGACTACGGTTTTCCATGATGCAATCCCTTCGGCGCCAGATCCCCCAGGGCGCGCAGGCCGCGCTCGCCCAGGAAGAACGTGTGAATGAACGGGTGATCGACCTTCAGTACTTCCGGCACCGTGTCGCACACGATCACCCGCTTGTCGGCGAGCACGGCGACACGCGTGGCCAGGGCCAGGAGCGTGTCCAGGTCGTGCGTCACCATGACCACGGTAAACCCCAACTGCCGGTGCAGGCTGCGCACCAGGTCCACGAATTCGTCGGACCGCAACGGATCCAGGCCGGCCGTGGGTTCGTCCAGGAACAGCAATTCCGGGTCCAGGGACAGCGCGCGCGCCAGCGCCACGCGCTTGACCATGCCGCCGGACAGGTCCGACGGCCGCTTGTCGGCGTCGCGCTCGGACAGGCCCACCATGGCCAGCCGGCACATCACGACGTCACGCACCAGGTCTTCCGGCACCGTGCGCAATTCCCGCAAGGGCAACGCCACATTGTCGAATACGGACAGCGCGGAAAACAGCGCCCCCGCCTGGAACAGCATGCCCCAGCGATACGACAGGCGCCGCCGCTCGGCGGGGCTCAGATCGAACAGCGAATGGCCCAGCACCTTCACCGTGCCCGCCGCCGGCTGGTCCAGCCCGATGATCTGGCGCAGCAACACGGTCTTGCCCGTGCCCGACCCGCCCACCAGCACCAGGATTTCCCCCGGGAAAACCGTCAGGTCGAGATTGTCGTGCACGACGTGGTCGCCGAACGCGGTGCGCAGGCCGCGCACCGTGATGACGGGTTCGACGGTAACGCCGTCTTCCTCGAACAGCCGGTGCTGGGTTGCGCTGTTCATCAGATGCCCACCGAGCTGAAGATCACCGCATACAGCGCATCCAGCAGGATCACGCCGGTGATGGACGTAACGACGGACGTGGTGGTGCCGCGCCCCAGGCTCTCCGTATTGGGCTGGATGCACAGGCCGAAATGGCAGGCGATCAGCGCGATCAGGATGCCGAAGGTCACCCCCTTCATGATCCCGATCCAATAGTTGGTGAGCGAAATCGCGTCCGGCAGCGACTGCAGGAACCATTGCGCCGACACGCCCAATTGGACCTGCGCGGCCAGCATGCCGCCCAGGATCGCCATGGCGTCGGTCCACAGGACCAGCAGCGGCATGGTCACGGCCAGCGCGACCACGCGCGGCAGGATCAGGCGCTGGCCATGGGAGATGCCCATCACCAGCATCGCGTCGAGTTCCTGCGTCACGCGCATCACGCCGATCTGCGCCGTGATGGCCGAGCCCGAGCGGCCGGCGACCAGGATGGCGGCCAGCACGGGCCCCAGTTCGCGCACGATCGACACGCCCAGCAGGCGCACGATGAAGCGGTCCGCGCCGATCATCTGCAGCTGTTGCGCCGAAAGATAGGACAGGACCACGCCAATCAGGAAACCGACCAGCGCCGTGATGCCCAGCGCCTGCGCGCCGGTGCGGTAGACCTGAGCCGAGATTTCGCGCCACGGCCCCAGGCGCGGGCGCAGCAGCATGCCGCCCAGGTCCAGCACCAGTTGCCCCAGCATGATGAGGAGCGCCCGGCCATTGTCGGCCGCCCTGAAAACCGCGCTGCCCACCGCGCGCAGCCAGGCCCAGGGGTCGCCCCTGGGCGCCGCGGCCGGCGTTCCGCCCTTGTTCATCGCCAGCGCATTGAAGACGTCCTGCTGCCCCGGCGACCAGCGCACGCGCTCGGGCAGCCTTTCGCCCCAGGCCTGCCAGATCAGCAGGGCGCCGATCGTATCCAGCCGGCCGATCGCGTGCAGGTCCCAGCGCGCGCCATCATTGGCCGCCCGCGACAGGGCCTGGCGCCGGCGCTCTACCTCGCCGGGCTCGGCCAGCGCCAGCACGCTCCAGTCGCCGGCCACATGGCAAACGCCCCCTTCATGGCGAAAGGGCGCGGCGGCAGGTGCGGACGAAGCGGAATGCGGCATGCAGAGAGAGTACCAATGCAAAATGTATCGTCAATGATATACGCACGCGGGCCGCGGGCGCGGCCGCGTGCCCTACAATCGCCGCCATGCCCGACCAAGTCCGCCCAATCGACCTGCCCGCGCCGGAAGCCCTGGCCCGTGAACTGGCAGCGCGCCTGCCCGCCTTCCAAGACATCGCCTGGAGCGGCAGCACCGGGTCGACCAACGCCGATCTGCTGGCCCGCGCGCGCGCCGGCGCCATCGGCAAGCCCTGGCTGCTGGGCACGCACCTGCAGGAAACGGGGCGCGGACGCGCCGGCCGCCCCTGGCAGAACCGCTCGGGCTCCACCCTGATGTTCTCCTGTGCCTTCGACGTGCGGCTGCCCGCCGCCCAACTGCCCGCCCTGTCGCCGCTGGCCGGCGTCGCCGCGTGCGAAGCCTTGCGCGCCGTCGCCGGCCCGGACGCGGCCGGCCTGTGCATGAAATGGCCCAACGACGTGCAGTGGCACAACGCCAAGCTCGCGGGCGTACTGGTGGAAACCACCCGCAACCCCGGAGGCGGGGAAGCCGGCTACACCGTCGTCATCGGCATGGGCGTGAACCTGGCCGACGCCGACCGGCTTTCGCTCGCGCTGGGCCGCGAGGTCGCCGATTGGAGCCAGGTGCAAGCGCATTCCTCGCGCGCCGCCACCGCCGCCGACCTGGCCTGCGCGGCCGCCACGGCCTGGCATGAGGGGATCCAGACCCTGGAACGCGAAGGCTTCGGCGCGTTCAAGCGGCGTTTCGACCGGGTGGACGCCCTGGCCGGCCGCAAGGTCAACGTCCTGGACAAGGGCGCTATTCTTCTAAGCGGCACCGCTTGCGGCGTGGACGACCACGGCCGCCTGCTGGTGCAAACGCCCGAGGGCGCCAAGCCGATCCTGGTCGGTGAAATCTCGATTCGACGCCAAGCATGATTATTCTCATCGACTCCGGCAACAGCCGTCTCAAGGTGGGCTGGCTGGACGCCGCCAACCCCGACGCGCCGCGTGAACCGGCGGCGATCGCCTTCGAGGGCGTGGACCTGGACGCCCTGGACCGCTGGCTGGCCACGTTGTCGCCGCGGCCGGCGCGCGCGCTGGGCGTGAACGTTGCCGGCGAGGCCCGCGGCGCCGCCATCGCCGCCATCCTGAAAAAACACGGTTGCGCCGTCACGTGGTCGCCGTCCCAGCCGTCCACGCTGGGCCTGGTCAACGGCTACCGCGTGCCCACGCAATTGGGCGCCGACCGCTGGGCTTCGCTGCTGGGCGTGCTATCCCACCTGCCCGCCGCGCACCCGCCCTTCGTGCTGGCCAGCTTCGGCACCGCCACCACGATCGACACCGTGGGCCCCGACAATGTCTTTGCCGGCGGCCTGATCCTCCCGGGCCCGGCCATGATGCGCAGCGCGCTGGCGCACGGCACGGCCAACCTGCCGGTGGCCAACGGCCAGGTCGTGGCCTACCCCACGGACACGCACGAAGCCATTGCGTCGGGCATCGCCGCGGCGCAGGCCGGCGCCGTGGTCCGCCAATGGCTGGCGGGCCGCCAACGCTATGGCCAGACGCCGCAGATCTACGCGGCCGGCGGCGGCTGGCCCGAAGTGCACCAGGAAATCGAGCGCCTGCTCGCGGATGCAGGAGGCGCGTTCGGCGCCGCGCCCGTGCCGGTCTACCTGAACCACCCCGTCCTGGACGGACTGGCCGCGGTCGCGCGCGCCACCCTGGACGCCAACGCCTGAGCGAGGCCCGGCATGCGCGTGCTCTTCATCCTGATCCTGCTCGCGAACCTGGGCGTCTATGCGCTGGGCCAGGGCTGGCTGGGCCTGCGCCCCGAGGACGAAGGACGCGACACGCGCCGCTTCGCCCAGGAATTGAATCCGGGCGCCGTCACCCTGGTCCCCCGGGCCTCTCCCTAGGGCCGCGCTCCGGCATCCAGCCAGGGCGCCAGGGCGTCCAGCGTGCGCCGGGTGGCGCCCGCGTGCGCGCCGAACCAGGCCCGCGCGGCCTCGCCTCCCCGTTCCCGCCGCGCCTCGTCCGCCAGCAGCTCCATTGCGGTATCCACGGCCTGCCCCGCGTCGGGCACGCGTTGCGCGGCGCCCGCCTCGATGGCATCTTCGGCCGCCTGCTTGAAATTGAACGTGTGCGGCCCCACGATGACCGGCACCCCCGCCGCGCACGCCTCGATCAGATTCTGGCCGCCCAGCGGCGCGAAACTGCCCGCAACGATCGCGACCTCCGAGGCCGCGTAGTAGAACGCCATCTCACCCAGCGTATCGCCCAGCAGCACGACGGTGTCCGGAGAGGGATCCACGCCTTCGGAGCGCCGGGTGAACGCCAGTCCGGCGGCCGCTAACAGGCCGGCCGCCTCGTCAAAACGCTGGGGATGGCGTGGAATCAGGAGAAATAGCGGAGAACCATGCGTCCCTGAATTGCTCGCGTGACGCTTGATCGCGTCGATGAAACCGCTGTCCTCGCCCTCGCGCGTACTGGCCACGGCCACCACGCGCCGGCCCAGCCGCTCGCGCCAGGCCTGCCCGGCGCGCATCTGCGCCTCCGGCAAGGCCAGATCGAACTTGAGATTGCCCGTCACGGCCGGCGGACGCGCGCCCGCCTCGGTGAGCCGCGCGGCGTCCTCGGCGGTCTGCGCCAGCACCGCGTCCAGGCCGGCCAGGGCTTCGCGCATCACGCTGCCCATCCTGCCCGCCTGCCGCAGGGAAGAAGCCGAGAACCGGGCGCTTACCAGCGCCATGGGCACGCCCGCCGTCCGGGCTGCGGCGAGCAGATTCGGCCAGATCTCCCGCTCGATCAACAGCCCGCAACGGGGTTGGCGGCTCGTCATGAAGCGGCGCGTCGCGCCGGGGAAGTCGTAGGGCAGCCAGGCCTGGCACAGCTGTCCCCGCGCGATCGCGTCCTGGAACAGCCGCGCCCCCTCGGCCCGGCCGGTGGCCGTTACATGCGTCAACAGCACCGGCAAGCCGCGATCGAGCAGCGCCTGCAGCAAGGGTTGGGCGGCCCGGGTCTCGCCCAGGCTGACGGCGTGCACCCAGACGGGAGCCGCCTGGGGCGCGGCCGGATGAGAGGCCGGCAGGCGGCCGAAGCGCTCCGGGGAGAATATCTCCCATTGACCGCCCGCCCGCTTGGCGCGGCGGCCCATCCACAGCCAGATCAGCGGAGACAGGGCCCGGAGCGCCAGGGTGTAGACGCCGCGGTTCATGTCACTGGGCGGCCAGCGCCTGCTCCACCGACGCCATCACGGCCTCGCGCGAGGGCGAAGCGCCGCGGTCGCCCAGGCTGGCGGTGTAGTTCGAGCCGACCAGCGGCGTGCGCACCGGGGTCGATGCCCGGTAGATGCCGATGGTCGGGCGGCCCAATGCCGCGGACAGATGCGTGAGGCCGCTGTCCAGGCCCACCATCAGGCGCGAACCGGCCAACAGGCGCGCCACCGACGTCAGGTCCATGCGGGGCATCACCTCCGCCCCATCCATGCCGGCCACGAGCAGCCGGGCGCGCTGCGCCTCCTGTTCGTTGCCGCACAAAAGGCGCAAGGTGCAGCCCGCGTCGCGCAGCCGGCGGAACACCGCGCGCCAATCGTCCTCGGGCCAGAGTTTGTCGTCGCGGCTGGCAGAGGGCATGATGACCGCGTAGCCGTGATCCGTGTCCACATGATGCAGGCGAGGCGGCTCCGCCTGGCCGTTCTCATCCCCGGCCTCGCCCTCGCGCGCCTGCGCAACCTGGCGGGAAAAGCCCTGCAGGCCGAAATCGGGCTGGCCGGCGTACTGGTAGCCGAACGTCAGCGCCGCCAGCTTGCGCTGGCGGATGACTGCGGGCTGCCAGAACTCCACCCGATGGCGCACGTTATAGAACAGCGACGCCAGCGGTTCGCGCGCGGACCGCCAATCCAGCCCGTGCCGCACTCCCCGCGTCTGGCGGACCAGCCAAGCGGACTTCAGCAAGGCCTGCATATCCAGCACCACGTCGTACTGCTTGGACCTCAGCCGCTCCTTCAGCGCATGCCGCTCGGCCCGGACCTCGCTCGACCACCACGCCTTGCGCCAGCGCCGATGCGCCACCTTGATCACCTCATTGACCGCGGGGTGCCAGCTGGGAATCTCGGCGAACGCTTCTTCCGCTATCCAGTCGATCTCCGCGTCCGGGACATGGCGGGCGATGTCGGATATCGCCGGCAGCATATGGACGAGGTCGCCTAGGGACGAGGTGCGGACGATGAGGATTCGAGTGGGCATGTGCAGAGATTCTTGCTTGGCGCGACTCTTGGCCTGATAGTGGCAGACGCCGCTCAACGCAGCCCGAACTTTACAACAACATTGCGCGTTCCCGCGATCTGTCGCATGCCGCTCCGCGGGTCCTTCAAGCAGACGGTTATTGTCCGCAGAACGCTGTCAACGGCCCCTCTTCTTTTTCTTCAAAATCATCCATTTCGGCATGCGGAATAGTACAAGGCGGCGATAAAGGACGATGTAGGTGGTCGAAAACACCGCTGTGAAGAACATTAGCAGGTAGGGTTGCTGCCAAAACAGTACCGCCGGAATCACGGCTAGTGACGAAAGCAGCCACAAATATGGGGACGTCATGGCGTTGCGCTGCGTCTGATGGCGCGCCTCGCGGGACCCGATGGCCCATCGCACTAGACGCTTATAAATCAGCATATGAAGATGCACGCCGTCGGGTGCGCCAGGCGAACGCCCTCTCAGCCATTTTTTCCGATAAATAGAAAAGAGCGTTTCGAAAACGGGATATATGCACAGCAAGAGCGGAAACCAGGCCGACACCTCGGGGTGCCGCGCCAACATAAGCACCGACAACTCTCCGATAATAAATCCCAAGAAGTACGCGCCGCCGTCGCCCAGAAAAACATGTCCGTGCGGGTAGTTCCATACCAGGAACCCGACGATACCGCCGAGGGTACTTAATGCCACTATCAGCAAAAAACGATCGCCCAAATAAAACGATACGTATGCGAAGCCGGCGAGTATCATCGCAGAAACGACTGCGGCCAATCCGTTATACCCATCTATGATGTTTATCGCATTGGCCGCGCCACCGATTGCCACGGAAGTAAAGACCAGCGATACGAACCAGAACTGCAAGAACCAATCTATTCCGATAATATCTACTCGGGTTACTGCCGCACCCAAGAAATAATAAGCCGCTGCTCCAGATAGCATTGCCAATCCCAGGCGGACTAAAACCCTGACCTGCTTGGTTAGGTCTTCCGCAAATCCCCCTAAAAAGGCGGGCATGGCAGCCGCAAGCAAGAGCACCATATCCGGCAGCACGTCGGGTTCGCGTATCGCAACAAGCGCGCAGGTGACTCCACTCGCCATCAATAGAGACAATCCGCCGATACGAGGAACGGGAATGGAGTGATATTTCTGCACCCCATCCAAATCATGGTCAGCTGTCAGGCCGTCATGCCAGGACCGGTAGCGTACGATCAGCAAGGTGGAGATGAGCGAAACCAAGAACGCTACAAGAACGTACAGCATGGAAGGTGGGCCAGAAGGAGAAGTGGCGAGATTGTAGCGTCAGACGAAGTAAAGCAATGCAAACAAATGGCCGCTTCTGCAAGAAAAGGGAAACGGGGCTTGCAAAATAAAAAGGGCCTCCGTCCTTAACCGCCAACCGGCTAAACTCACGGACCTGCCTGCGACAGGAACGTTGACATCTCGGACTGGGCCGCATTTGAATATCTCGATACGCACTAAGACGCATTCTCAAAAAATGAAACTTTTAGCCCCGGCTATACAAGCAAATCTGTTGCAAATGCCCGAATGGCGGGCCTATGCCAGCGCTCTTCAAGCCGCATCGTTTCGTACGGATGAACTCCGTCTGATCGAGGCGGCCAGCCTTGCGGTCGACTTAAGCGCACAGGTTACGTCTGCAGCCACACGCGCCGCAGGCGCCGCTTTGCTTGCTGCTCGAGGCTTCGAACGAGCGCGCTCAGCGTTGTTGGCCGGCGAACACGTCAACGAAACGGAAGACCGGGCCGCTTGGCACACCATGCTGCGGGCGTCCGACCCTATTGAGTCGGTGGCGCGCGAACGCCAACGCGTGCGCGAGTTCGTAAGGCAAGCCGATATCAATGACGAGTGGAAATCTATCATCCACATCGGGATTGGCGGCAGCGATTGGGGTGTACGGCTGGTGACCGACGCTTGCGGCGGTAAAGGGGCACGTCGGACCTTGAGATTCGTCGCCAATATCGACGGGCATGCCCTTGAAGATGCAATTCTGGGCCTGGATGCACGAGACACCCTGATCGTTGTTACGTCTAAATCCTTCACGACGACGGAAACTCTAGCCAATCTGCGGCGCGCGATCTGTTGGCTCGAGCAGTCCGGCATCGAGCATCCCTACCAGCAGGTCGTCGCCATCACCGCTCGGCCGGCAGCGGCGCGCGCTTTGGGCGTACCTGCCGGTCAGGTCTTCGAGTTCTGGGACTGGGTGGGCGGACGCTACTCATTATGGTCGGCCGTCGGTCTGCCCATCGCAATGGCGGTAGGCATTGACGTCATCGAGGATATTCGCGCCGGTGCGGCAGCCATGGACGCGCACTTCGCCCAAGCCCCCATCGCCGAAAATGCCCCTGTCCAACTCGCGCTTGCGGGCGTGGGCAACCGTAGCTTGCTGGGTTACGGGTCACTCAGCATCGCCGCCTATGACGCTCGCCTGCAATTTCTGGCGCCCTATCTGCAGCAATTAGACATGGAGTCTCTCGGGAAGTCCGTGAACATGGGCGGCCAACCCGTGGGCGTGCCGACTGGCCCAGCCGTTTGGGGCATGCCCGGTACGGATGGCCAGCATACATTCTTCCAATGGTTGCACCAGGGCACGGATGGCGCCGCCGTGGACTTCATCATGTGCCGTGAAGCTGACCATCAATGGATAGAAGAACACGCCATGCTGCTGGCCAACTGCCTCGCCCAGCGGCAGACCTTGCTACAAGGCACTTCACTCGAAGCCGATCGGGAAAACATGCTGACCCAGGGTATGCCTACCGACAAAGCCGAGTGGCTGGCCCGCCATCGTAAGCATCAAGGCGGCCGCCCCTCCACTCTGATCGTGCTCCCCCGCCTGACCCCCTACGCGCTGGGCGCGCTGCTGGCACTCTACGAACACAAGATTTTCGTACAGGCCCTTATCTGGGGTATCAATCCGTTCGATCAGTGGGGCGTCGAGGCGGGCAAGAAGATGGCCGGCGGCATTCTTCAGGAACTTCACGGCTCTGCCCAATCCGCCGCCCACGACATTTCAACGCAGCATTGGATCTCGGTTTTGGCCCAAAAGCGCTAGCTAAGCCGTCGGCCATGCATCGTAGGAATAAAGCGATATAATATTGTTTCTATTTGTGTCTAACGACGGAGCCCGTATTCCCTATTGAAAATTTCCGTCGATTAAAAATATTAATCGATTGCATTAGAAGCTTTCTAGGCAGCGGCTAACTGACATCTCTTTGCTCTCGCACCCCATCATGGCCTTTCTGCCCTATATTCTTGTAATCCTCTTGGGCGTGATGCCGATTGCCACCATGACTATCGGCGGTGGCAGTGCATTGTTTTACTTGATCTTCTTGCTGTGCCTGGTTCGATGCTTCACTCGAACCGGGGGATGGCGAGCGACCTGGGATAGTCTGAAAGGCTACACGGGCGTCATAGCAGCTCTGCTCGTGCCTCTGTGCGCAATTGGACTCAGTCAGTATGCGCATGGCATCGCTCACGGCCCTTCCCTGGAACGAGGCCTGCGAATCAGCATAGGCTTTCCTATTATCTTGGGTGCATTGCTGAGTATTAACCCGACGTCGCTTCGGAACGTACTCTGGGGAATAGTCGCCGCGGGGTGGGCTTCAGCCGGAATAGTTTTCTGGCTGGTTTTCCCCACTTGGAGTCGTCCCAATACCCCTCAATACAATGCGGTCGGCTATAGCAATCTGATGATGCTTTGGCTCTTCATCGTCCTTTGCGGCATCGGATGGACGCTGTCCAAGCGGCCGAAATTCGAAAAGCACTTTAAAGCCCTGACCGTCGTTGTCGTTTTTACTGGTTTTGTATTGACACAGACGCGCACAGGATGGATGGCCATCCCCCTTTTCCTGTTTATCGGCATGTGGCTGTTCGGCCAACTACGACACCCTGCCCGCGCATTCGCCCTCTTGATAACAGGCGTTGCAGTCCTGGTCGCACTCGGATCCACCAACGAAGCCTTGCGCGGCCGTGTTGCGCAAGGCGTCAACGAATTTCAGGCATGCCAGGGCGCCAACGCGACGGCGGACACCTCCGTTTGCATCCGATTGCAGCTATGGCGGGCCACCAGCCAGATGATTGAAGCTGAACCGATCTTCGGCCTGGGAAGCCCAGCCAGATTCGGCCCGGAACTTCAGGCGCGAGTAGCCACCGGCGTCGTCTCTCCATTTGTTGCACAAGACTTCGGCGAACCCCACAACGACATGCTTCAGATGCTAAGCAGCTATGGACTGCTCGGTGGCCTCGCTCTTGCGCTTCTTTATATTGTTCCAGCCTCCGTTTTCTTACGAAGAATGGCCGCGACAAACTCGACACCGGTGCGTGTAGCAGCTGCCATGGGAACCGCTCTTACGCTGGGATTCGCGATATTCGGGCTGACGGAGCTTATGTTTCGTTCGATGCACAATGTCTCGTTATATGTAACGTTGCTGGCTTGGCTGCTCGCGTTGAGCCACCGAATGCGAGGCACATAAGGCTTCGAGGCGTGGCTGAAGACTCCTCGGGCCATCTTGCCCATGGCCAAAACGCATAACTGGAGCCACAATGGCCATATGACTCTCCCAAGGAGACAGCCATGCGCATTGCAGATGCCCAGTGGATTCCTTCTACCCAGCACCAGACTTGGGATGCGTTGACAGATCCGGCCGTGCTGCAGCGATGCATCCCCGGTTGCGTGGAAGTCGCCCGGCTCAGTCCGACCGAGTACGCGGTGAAGCTCCGTGCCAAGGTCGCCGGGATCGACACCGACTACGACGGCGAAATCCTGATGTCCGACGTGGATCCCCACAATAGCTGTACGCTGGCCTTCGAAGGCAAGGGCCGCGCCGCCTGCCTGGCCATCGGGACCGCGCAGATCAATCTCAGCACGAAGGACCAAGGCACGCGGGTCGCCTATACCGTTGCGTGCATGGCCGGCGGCAAGCTGGCCGAATGCGGCGAAAGCCTGCTGCTGAAAACAGGCGACAAGATCATCCAGAAGTTCTTCGCCGCCTTCATCGACCATATGGCCGGTCAGCCCCGGCTCGCGCCGCCTCCCCCGCCCCCCGAGCCGGAACCCCGCGGGCTGTCCAATTCGCGCTGGTCCTGGATCATGGTGATCCTGGTCATCGCGGTGTTCTGGGGCTATCACACCTTCTACAAGTGAAAACCCTGACTTGCCGGTGATATGCTCTGCGGCATGACGATGCCGCCCGACCCGCCCGCTTCCCCTGCTCCCCCCGCCCACTCGCGACGCGACCTCCTGATGGGGATGGCGGGGGTATCCGCCACCGTCGTCCTGGCCGCGCTCGACTCCACCATCATCAGCACCACCCTGCCGCGCGTGGCCGAGGCGCTCAACGGCATGGCGCTGTACGCGTGGGTCGGCACGGGCTATCTCCTGGCCACCGCGGCGTCCATCCTGGTTTTCGGGCGATTGGGGGACATGTTCGGACGCAAACCCCTGATGCTGCTGTCGGTGCTGATCATCGCGCTGGGCTCGATCGCCTGCGGCCTGTCGCAGACCATGGCCCAGTTGATCGTCTTCCGCTCGCTGCAGGGGATCGGCGGCGGCATGATGATCGCCACGGCTTTCGCCGCGCCCGCCGATCTGTTCCCCGACGCCAAGCAACGGGTGCGCTGGATGGCGCTGGTTTCGGCCGCCTTCGCCATGGCCAGCGGCATCGGCCCGGTCCTGGGCGGGGCGGCCACGCAGGCATTGGGGTGGCGCGCGGCCTTCTTCATCGCGCCGATTGCCGCCGCGGGCGCGTTTTTCCTGCTGGCCCGCTACTTTCCCCGCATCCGGCCCGTGCACGACGGCAGCCGCAAGATAGACTGGCTGGGCGCGATCCTGCTCGTCGTCGCCGTGGGCGCGCCGCTGGCCGCGCTGGAGCTGGCGTTTGCCAGCGGCGACCATGCGCACCCGTTGCTGGGCGCGCTGCTGGCGGTGATGGGCGTGGCGGCCATTGCCGTCCTGATTCCGATCGAACGCCGCGTGCGCTCGCCCATCTTTCCGTTGCGCGTGCTGGCCGCCCCGGAATCGCGGCTGCTGAATGTGGCGGCGATGATGGTGGGCGCGGTCATGTTCGTGCTGATCTTCTACAGCCCGCTGCTGCTGCAACAGGTATTGAACTACACGCCTAGCGAGGCCGGACTGTTGCTGACCCCGCTGGTCGCCGCGATATCGGTCGGCAGCATCATCAATGGCCGCCTGTTCCCCAAGCAGTCCGAACCCCAGCGCCTGATGGTGTTTGGCGGAGGGCTGCTGGCCGCCGGATCGCTGATGGTGCTGCTCATCTCGCCCGGTACCTCCGCCTGGTGGATCCTGGCGACGTTCTTCGTCAACGGCTGCGCGCTGGGCTTCCTGCTGCCGAACCTGACCCTCTTCATGCAAATGCTGAGCGAGCGGCGCGACGTGGGTGTGGCTTCTGCGCTGGTGCAGACCACCCGCGCCATCGGCAGCGCGCTGGGCACTGCGGTGGTCGGCATCATCATTTCGCACAGCACGGTACTAAACGGAGTGCGAGCCGGATTGATCCTGTGTATCGTCCTGTCACTGACCGGGGCCCTGCTGGCTCATCGGGTCAAGATGAAGAACCTTGCCACCAGCCGGAAATAAGGCACGACCGGGACCGAACATGCGTCAACGCAATCTGCTGGATCTGCTGCTCCTGGCCGCCGTCTGGGGCGGCTCCTTTCTCTTCATGCGGGTGGCGGTCGCGGACTTCGGTCCGGTGGCCCTGATCGAACTGCGCGTGAGCCTGGCCGCGCTGTTCCTGCTGCCCGCCGCCATGTGGCGCGGCAAGCTTCCGCTGATCGCCAAGCACTGGAAGGCGCTGCTGATGGTCGGCGTGCTGAACGCCGCGGTGCCGTTCCTGCTGTATGCCTACGCCGCGCAATCGCTGGGCGCGGGATTCCTGTCGGTCGCCAATGCCGTGACCCCGGTATGGGGCGCCGTCATCGGCTGGCTGTGGCTCAAGGACAGGCTGGCCTGGACGCGCTCGCTGGGCCTGATGATCGGCGTGATCGGCATCGTCGTTCTGGTATGGGACAAGCTGAATTTCAGCGACGGCGGCACGGGGCCCGCCGTGCTGGCCGCCGTGTCGGCGCCGGTGTTCTATGGCATCGCCGCCAACTGGACCAAGCGCTTCCTGAGCGGCGTGGACGCCCTGGCCAACGCGACCGGCAGCATGGTGGGCGCATCGCTCGTGCTGCTGCCGCTGGCGATCGCCTTCTGGCCCGACACCCCGGCCTCCGCGCAGGCCTGGATCTCCACCATCCTGCTTGCCGTGGTCTGCACGGGCGCCGCCTACATCATCTTCTTCCGCCTGATCGCGAACGTCGGGCCGACCGGCGCCGTCAGCGTCACCTTCCTGGTGCCGATTTTCGGCGTGGTGTGGGGAGCCTGGCTGCTGGACGAACGCATCACGCCGTCGATCGCGGCAGGCGCCGCGATCATCCTGATCGGCACGGCGCTGGCGCTGGGCCTGCTGAGGCGTCGCG
Source organism: Achromobacter sp. (assembly GCF_050285585.1). GTDB lineage: Bacteria > Pseudomonadota > Gammaproteobacteria > Burkholderiales > Burkholderiaceae_B > Achromobacter. Next base: position 237,115 of record NZ_JBLZXF010000004.1, read on the forward strand.
CCTGAGGCACGGGCCGCTCAATACTTGTCCGACGTCCCGGTCAGCGCCACCCCGATGCGCAGCAACGTGTAGGACACGGCGTCGACCCAGCGCCGCAGCCATCCGCGGCGCTGGTATTCCAGCGGCCGGATGAAGCGCCCGCCCTCGCCGATGGCCGCCTCCAGCCGTTCCTGCAGATCCCAGGCGAAGGGCTGATCGTCCACCACGACGTTGGCCTCGCGCGCCAGCAGCAGGCTGAAGGGGTCCAGGTTGGACGAGCCCACGGTCGCGACGTTGTCGATGACGGCCACCTTCGCGTGCAGATAGCTGGGCATGTATTCGTAGATCTCGATGCCGTCGCGCAGCAGTTGATCGTAAAGCGAGCGCGTGGCGTGGTACTGCATGCGGTATTCCACCTTGCCCTGGAGCAGCAGGCGCACGCGCACGCCGCGCGCGGCGGCCTTCGCCAAGGCGCGGCGGAACTGGCGCCCCGGGAAGAAATACGCATTGGCGATCAGGATGTCGCGGCGCGCCTGCGTGATGCCGTAGAGATAGGCGCGCTCGAAGGTCTGGCGGAACCGCAGATTGTCGCGCAGCACCAGCGCGGCGCGCAGGTCGCCGCAAGGCGCGACCGAGGCGTGGCGCGGCTTCAACAGCCGCATGCGGTTCCAGTCCCGCGGATGCCGGCGCAGGCGCGCCCAGTTCAGGCGCACCCACAGCAGTTCCTGCGCATAGGCGGCTTCGGTCACTAGCGGCCCCTCCACCTGCACCGCGAAATCGAAGCGCGGCCCGGAAATGCCATCCGTAGGGTCCCGGTCGTCGTAGTCGTCGATGATGTTGATGCCGCCGATGAAGGCGATGCGCCCGTCCACCACCGTGACCTTGCGGTGCAGGCGCCGCAGGCGGCTGCGCGACGGGATGTAGCGGGCGAACCAGCGCGGCTCGGGCCTGAAGATGCGGCACTGCGCGCCGGCGTTGGTCAGCCGCGTGCGCAAGGGATCGACGAAGCCTGCGCTGCCGAAGCCGTCCAGTACGACGCGCACCTTGACGCCGCGCCGGGCGGCCGCCTCGAGGCGGTCCAGCACCTGGGAACCGGTGCGATCCGGAGTGAAAATGTAGGTTTCCAGATGCACGCTGACCTGGGCCGCGTCGATCGCGGCGCACAGCGCCGGGAAAAAGTCGGAACCGTTCTGCAGCAACCGGATGTCGTTGCCTTGCGTCCAGTCCAACTTGACCTGCTCGGCCCTCACGGCAGTTCCAGCTCGGCCAGCAAAGGAGAGTGATCGGAGAGCCTCGCCCATTCCCGACCGCGCAGCACGCGCGCGCTGCGCACGGCGAAACCGCGCTGATAGATGCGATCCAGGCGGAACCACGGAAACACGGCGGGGAAGGTGCGCGGAGGAGGCAGCAACAGGCGCGAACTGCCGTCCATGCCCAGCTGGTTGTTGCGTTCCATGACGGAAATGCCGCCATTGGGCAGCCCGCGCAGCGCGTTGCTCAGGCGCCTGACCGAATCGCGCAGGCGGGGCAGCTCGCCGCCATGGCTGCGCGGCGCGTGGGAGAACACTTCGTACAGACCCAGCTGCTGCACGAACAAGGGCGCCAGCCGGTCGCCCCAGTCATTGAAGTCGCCGGCGATCAGGATGGGCTCGCCGTCGGGCACCATGCGGCGGATGCGTTCGGTCAGCGCCAGGATCTGGCGGCTGCGGCTGCCCGCGAACAAGCCCAGGTGGACGACGAAGCAATGCACCGCGCGCCCGTCGAGCTCGATGCGCGCATGCAGCAGGCCGCGCTGCTCCAACCGATGGTCGGAGATGTCCTGGTTTTCGTGGTCAAGAATGGGGAAGCGCGACAACAGCGCGTTGCCGTGGTCCGTCTCGTGGCGGATGGCGTTGCGGCCATAGGCCACGTCCAAGCGCAAGGCGGCGGCAAGGGATTCGTGCTGGGCATCGAGCAGGGATTTCTGCTCGTTGCGGCCCTGGACCTCCTGCAGGAAGACCAGGTCCGGGCGCAGGCCGTAAAGGCCCAGGCGCAATTCATTCAGCGAGTCGCGCCGCCCCAATGCCGAGCGGCCCTTGTGAATGTTGTAGCTGACGACGCGGATGAGCGACATGGAAAATGGCGCCTTTCAAAACTGGGGAACCGCCGGCCGCAGCAAAAAAATAAACCCGGCCAGCGCCGCCCATAAGCAAGCGGCGTTTGCCAGATTACTCCAATTCAGAAGACAGTTGCTGCGCTTGCGACGCACAGCTGCCTTCCAGGAACAACTGCTTTCGTTCACTGCGCAATCGAGGCACGAACGCCGCAAGCGAACAATGCCCCCAAGCCGGGCCGCACGGATCCGGGCTCCGCCGGTCCGTAGCGGCGCCCCCCCTGGGGGAAGCGCCTCCGGCGTTTCAGGGGGGGTCTACTTCTCTACGTTGCGCAAGCGGATGTGCAGTTCGCGCAGCTGCTTCTCGTCGACCTCCGACGGCGCTTGCGTCAGCAGACACTGGGCGCGCTGGGTCTTGGGGAAGGCGATCACGTCGCGGATCGATTCGGCGCCGGTCATCATCGTCACGATGCGGTCCAGGCCGAAGGCGATGCCGCCATGCGGAGGCGCGCCGTACTGCAGCGCGTCCAGCAGGAAGCCGAACTTCTCGCGAGCTTCCTCGGCGCCGATCTTCAACGCGCGGAACACCTTGCTCTGCACTTCCTCGCGGTGGATACGGACCGAGCCGCCGCCGATTTCCCAGCCGTTCAGCACCATGTCGTAGGCCTTGGCGAACGCCTTGCTGGGATCGGATTCCAGGAAGTCCTCGTGGCCGTCCTTGGGGCTGGTGAACGGGTGGTGGGCGGCGGTGTAGCGGCCGTCTTCCTCGTCGTATTCGAACATCGGGAAGTCGACCACCCACAGCGGCTTCCAGCCGGCCGTGAACAGGCCCGTCTTCTTGCCGAATTCGCTGTGACCGATCTTCACGCGCAGCGCGCCGATGGCGTCGTTGACGACCTTCTCGCGGTCCGCGCCAAAGAAGATGATGTCGCCGTCCTGCGCGCCGGTGCGCTTGACCAGTTCAGCCAGCGCGGCGTCGTGCAGGTTCTTGACGATGGGCGATTGCAGGCCGTCGCGGCCCTTGGCCACGTCGTTGACCTTGATGTAGGCCAGGCCCTTGGCGCCGTAGATGCCGACGAACTGGGTGTAGCCGTCGATCTCGCTGCGCGACATCTCGGCACCGCCCGGCACGCGCAGGGCGACCACGCGGCTGCCCGGGGCCGTCGCTGCGGCGGCGAACACCTTGAAGTCCACGTCGCGCATGACGTCGGTCATGTCGGTGAACTCCAGATTCACGCGCAGGTCCGGCTTGTCGGAACCATAACGGCGCATGGCTTCGGTCCAGGGCATGATCGGGAACGGCGAAGGCAGCTCGACGTCCTGCACCACCTTGAAGACGTGGCGGATCATGCTTTCGAAGATTTCACGGATCTCGACTTCGTTCAGGAACGAGGTTTCGCAATCGATCTGGGTGAATTCCGGCTGGCGGTCGGCGCGCAGGTCTTCGTCGCGGAAGCACTTGGTGATCTGATAGTAGCGGTCGAAGCCCGACACCATCAGCATCTGCTTGAACAGCTGCGGCGACTGCGGCAGCGCGAAGAAATGGCCTGCGTTCACGCGCGAGGGAACCAGGTAGTCGCGCGCGCCTTCGGGCGTGCTCTTGGTCAGCATCGGGGTTTCGATATCGATGAAACCCAGCTGGTCCAGGAACTTGCGGACTTCGATCGACACGCGGTAGCGCAGCATCAGGTTGCGCTGCATCTGCGGACGGCGCAGGTCCAGGACGCGATGCGTCAGGCGGGTGGTTTCCGACAGGTTGTCGTCATCCAGCTGGAACGGCGGCGTGACCGACGCATTCAGAATCTCGACTTCCTTGCAAAGCACTTCGACTTCGCCCGAGGCCAGCTCGGTGTTGGCGGTGCCCGCCGGACGCTCGCGCACCAGGCCGGTGACGCGGATGCAGAATTCGTTGCGCAGGCGCTCCGCGGTGGCGAAGGCGGCGTTGTCGGGATCGAACACGATCTGGGCCAGGCCCGCGCGGTCGCGCAAGTCGATGAAGATGACCCCGCCGTGGTCGCGGCGGCGGTTCACCCAGCCGTACAGGGTGACAGTCTGGCCGAGATGGTCACGGCAAACCTGGCCGGTGTAGCAGGTACGCATGCGGGATGACTCCGTTTATGTGCTTGGTTGTAGCGTAAGGGTTACGAATCGGCGCGAGGCGTGTTCTGTTCGCCGGGCGCCGGGACGGGCGGCGCCGGCCGGCTCGCAGGCGCCGGGGCCTGGACCGGGGCGACGACGCCCATGGAAACGATGTACTTCAAGGCCGCGTCCACGCTCATCTGCAGGTCGATGGCGTCGGCGCGCGGCAACATAAGGAAAAAACCCGATGTGGGGTTCGGCGTTGTCGGCACGTACACGCTGATGTGGTCGCCGGGCAACCGGTCGGCCACTTCGCCGCTGGGCGTGCCGGTGACGAACGCGATGGTCCAGCTGCCCGCGCGCGGGTACTGCACCAGCACGGCTCGGCGGAAGGCCTGCCCGTTCGGGGCGAGCACGGTATCGCTGACCTGCTTGACCGAGTTGTAGATGGACCGCACCAGGGGGATGCGTCCCAGCAGGCTTTCCCACTGGTCCACCATCGTGCGGCCGATCAGGTTGGCGGCGAATATGCCCGTCAAAAGCACCACCGCCACGACCAGGACGAAGCGGAAACCGGGAATGTCGATGCCGAACAGCGATTCGGACGACAGGAAGCCGGGCACGAACCCTTCCAGGGTGGCGACCAGCAGGCCCAGTACCCACACCGTGATGACCAGGGGTACCCAGATCAGCAGGCCGGTGATGAAGTACTTCTTGATGACGCGCATACGCATCGGACGCGCTCTAGGAAGCGGGGCTGCCGGCGGCGGGTGCCGCGGGCGCCGCCGCAGCGGCGGGTGCCGCGGGCGCCGCCGCAGCGGCGGGCGCGGCGGCGCTTTCGGCAGGCGCCGGCGTGCCGGTCGAGGCGCCCTGGCCGGAGCCGCCGCCGTTGCCACGGAAGTCCGTGACATACCAGCCGGAGCCCTTGAGCTGGAATCCAGCCGCGGTCACCTGCTTGGAAAACGTGCTCTGGCCGCATTCGGGGCAAACCGAAAGCGGCGCATCGGAAATCTTCTGCAAGACGTCTTTGGCATGGCCGCAGGCGCTGCATTTGTAAGCGTAGATGGGCATCGAGGGCTCCCAGGCGCGGGCCCGGCATATCAAAAGCCGCCTGGCGCCGGACGGAATATCCGGGGTCGGATCAGGTCGCAAACCGGATCCGGGCCAAAGCGGCGGGTGGGCGAGGCCGGAAAAATACGGGGAAAGTCTTGAATTTTAGCGGTTTTTCATGAACCCTCGGTGTCCGCCCCTGGCTGCCCGCCCGGCGGACCTCCCGGGGGCCCCGCCGACCTATACGGGAAGCAGGAACATGACGGCCGCGACCAGGGTCGGCGCAAGGGCCGACAGGAACAGCCTCCCGGAAGAAATGCTGCCGTCCGGGAAGTGGTTCTTGAGGATGGCGAAACCCGCCGGATTGGGCGCGTTGGCGATGACGGTCAGACCGCCTCCGGTCACCGCCCCGGCCACCAGCATATAACGCCACGCCTCGTGGGTGCCTTCCACCAGCGAGCCCAGATAGGTCAGCGCGGCGTTATCGGTAATGGCCGTGAGCGCGGTGGCGCCCCAGAACAGGACGAAGGGTTCGAGGCCGCCCAGCAGATCCTGCAGCCACCATTTCTGCAGGCCCCCCAGCACCACCAGCCCGGCCAGGAAGAAGCCCACCATCAGCCCCTCTTTGATCATCAGGCGGCTCTGGTGGCGCTTGTAGGCTTCCGAAAAACCGATGAACATCATCAGCAGGCCCAGGAAGATGGCCGGATGGTGCGCGCTGAGCACCACGGCGACCAGGAAGCCCAGGTGCACCAGCATGACCAGCACGGGAACCGGGGGACGCGAATCCGCGCCTTCCGGCGCGTCCACGCCGCCGCCCGTGCCCACCGAACGCTCCATCAGCGCCTTGCGGCAGACCAGCGTCAACAAGCCGGCGTTCAGGCAGACGGCCACGGCCGCGCGCCAGCCGAAGTGCTGCATCATGAAGGTGGAATCCCAACCGAAGGTGGATGCCACCATCAGCACGGGCGGCGCCGCATAAGAGGTCAGCACACCGCCGATGGAGACGTTGACGAACAGCACGCCCAGCGTCAGGTATTTGAAGCCCGCGCGTCCGCTGGTGCGGAAATAGGCGTCGCGCAACAGGATGGCCGCCAGCGTCATGGCGGCCGGCTCCGTGATGAACGAGCCGCCCAGCGGAACCAGCGACATCACGACGAAGAAAGTGGCCAATTCGCGCGGCAGCGGCAGCGCGCGCGCCGCCAGGCGCACCAACAGCCCCACCAATTCCAGGATGGGCCGGCTGGCCGCCACCACCATGATGACGAAGACGAACAGCGGCTCGGTGAAGTTGCGCGTGTCCATGTACTCGATGGCATGCGACGGCCCGGACAGCGCCGCCATCGCCACGATCAGCACGAACGCCCATACGCCGAAAACGGCCTCGACCTCGGAGAACAGGTGCCAGAAACCCGCATGCGGCCCGCCGCGATGCGCGAGCCGCGCGAAGACGGGGACCGAGAATGTATGAAGAACCGCCACGGCGAACAGGAGGGTGGCGATGACTTCAAGTGTCTGGGGCATGTAAACGGCTTCCGGAAGAAAAGTTCAAACCGCGCGGACGCCGCCCAGCGGGGACCTGCGGACAAGGGTCGCAATATAGCGCAAGCCCTCCGCCGTGTAACGCAGGGTCAACACCAAGACCCCTGGGCTACCTCCTACGCGATCGGCGCCGGCGGTTCCCCGCCCTCTTGCGCCGCCTTCATTTCCATCAGCAGGCTATGCAGCATTTCGGTGGACAGTCCGTGCAGCACCAGCCGATATCCCGCGCGCAACGTCGACATCGGCACCAGCGGATGGTTGTTATTGACCAGGATCAGATGCTGCGGCGCGCCCAGCAGCTTGGCCGCGTAGATGCCGATGGTCTCGTCCAGCTGCAGCGAATTCGCCGCGCGCCAGAAATCGTTGTCGGTCAGCATCAGCTGGTACAACGGGGTGAACAGTTCGATGGCGCTTTGCAGGTCCAGGAAGTTCAGCTTGCGCTGGGGCATGTCCTCCAGCAGCAGTTCCGGATCGCGGATCATCGAGAAATCGACGCTTTCCGGCGCATGCATCTCCATGCCCGCATCGCGCAGCGCCTGGTTCAGGCGGATGACGAAGTTGAAGAGGTTCAGGTCGTGTTTGACGAAAAGCTCGTCCTTCAGGTCATCGATGTTGCGTGGCTCCAGCGGCGTGGTCGTGACCGGCACCGGCGAATTGGCCGCGATGAAGGACAGGATCTGCGCGCCCAGGTGGAAGTGGCGCAGGATCAGCCAGTTGGCCTCGGGCGACACGAAGCGCTTGAGTCCCCACGCCAGGATGCGGTGCAGCAGCCTGGAATGCGACCAGCGGCGCGGCAGGAAGGTCTTGATGACCTGGATCAGGATGATGAAGGCGCGCGCCAGCGGCCGCAGGAACGGCAGCAGGTACTGGCGCGAGGCGCAACTGGAATCCGTCAGCCACGCCTTCTTCACCTTATCGGGCAAGGGCGTGCTGCGGTCCAGGTAGAGCGCCAGCCAGGGGCTGGGGTCGGCGGGATCGTGCGCCTTGGCAAGGAATTCGGGCTCTTTGCTCATGAGGCGTCGCCTTCCATCACGTGGTGAAACTGCATCAGGTACAGCGCCGCCGTGCGGCGCGCGGTGTCGACGATGCGCCGTTCCGCGCGGCCGTCCTCGTCGCAGTCCAGCGCCAGCTCCACCGCCGACAACCAGCGCGCCAGGTGATGTTCGTCGTTGTGGCCGTGGTATTCCAGGAAGCGGAAAGCGTCGGGCGGCAGCTTCAGGCTGGCCCTGAGCAGCGGCAGCAACGCCGGCACGATGCGCTGGCCCGTGCCTTCGATGATGTAGATGGCGCCCAGCAGCCCGATGGGATCGCGCGTGGCGGCCAGGCCGTGCAGATAGGCATTCAGCGCTTCGCCGCCGGGGTTGCGGCGCAAGGCGTCGATGTCGGCCACCTCGCCGCCCGCATTGCGGTAGTCCTGGAACAGGATCTGGAAGTCGTTCTGCTCTTCGCCGGCATGCGTGTCGATCAGCGCGGCCAGCGGCGCGTACTGCTCCGACAGCGAGGCCGCGCCTTCGCGCATCCATTTGCTGCCCTCGCGCACCTGCGGGATCCAGTGCTCCATCCAGTTCAGATAGTCGGCCGTCTGGAATTGGCGGTTGCGCAGGCGCCGCACCACTGGCGTGCGCCACACGCGCGAACGGTAGTCGTGCCAGATGGCGGCCAGTTCGGTCAGCAGCTGGCCCAGGCCCTGCGGCGCCATGTCCGGATCGTGCGGCGGCGCGATCGCGTCGGCATCGCCGCTGTGCGCGTCGTCGCGCGGCGCGGCAATGGCCGTCGCCGCTGCGGCAGGCGCGCCCGCCGCGACCTGCGGGGCGTGGACGACCTCGGCTTCCAGCAGCATGTAGGCGGCCATGAAGCGGCCCGATTCCGGGATGTAGCAGAAGATCTGCTCGCCCGGCTTCACCTCCCGCGTTTCCAGGAATTCCGCCAGCATGATCAGGATGGACGCCGCGCCGGTATTGCCGCGCCAAGCCAGGTTGCTGAACCAGCGTTCGCGCGGGATCACCAGCCCGGCCTTCTCCATCAGGTCTTCCACCACCGGAATGAATTTCTCGGACGAGTAATGGCACAGGAAGTGGTCCACCTGGTCCGGGTCCAGCCAGCCATCGCGCACCAGCTTGGCGTATTCATGGATGCCGATGTCGAACAGGTGCGGCAACAGGCGGATGTCCTGGCGCAGCGACAGCGCGCCATCGGCCTCCGCCTCGTTCCAGGAGGGATAGTCCAGGTGGCCGCGGGCGCGATCGGCCGACAGGCCCAGTTGCATGCATACCGGATAGTCGCCCGAGAACGAACGCTGGTGCACCCATTTCAGGCGCAGGCGCACGCCCTGCGAAGCGCCCGGCAGCGGCTGCCCGGTATTGCCCAGCAGCACCGCTCCCGCGCCGTCCGACAGCATCCAGCGCAGGAAGTGCGCGTCGAAGTCGGCGTCGTAGCCTCGGGCCGCGAAACGCGAACGCTTGAACAGCCGCGAAGGCAGTTCGCTGGCCACGGCCAGCGCGCGCGCGTGGCCGCCCAGTTCCACGCCCTGCGCGGCCGTCTGGATGGCCGACACGCCGGCCGCGCAGATGCCGTGCACCGAGACGGTTTCCATGGGCTGCGCGGCCAGCTCGCCTTGGATCATGTTGGAAAACCCCGGCATCAGCGCGTCGCCGCCCGATGAGCCGCTGGCCAGCAGGGACACGTCGGACAGGTCGCTGTCGTGGCGCCGCAGGCAATCGCGGATGGCGTTGGCCGCCAGCTGCGCGTTGGTAAAGACCGTGGCGCCTTCGGCATCGATCGCGTAGTAGCGCTGCTTGATGCCGTTCTCGGCCAGGATGCGGCCCTTGATGCGGCCGGACATGCGGTTCAGCGGCGCGATGTAGCTGTCCATGGCGTCGTTGGACACGGGCTCGCCCGGCATGAAATAGCCGGCGCTTTCCAGATAGACACGATGAAACGCAATGGGCATGGGAGGCCTCTGGTTGATGTATGGATTGCGGCGCTAGCGGATGTGTTCGGGCGCCATGCACGGACGGCTGCGGAAGCGCGGCAGGAACGTCCCCAGCACGAAAACACGGAACATATAGGGCGCCAGCCCGCGTTCGTTCAATGCCGGATTCACGCGGCCGCGGTAGCGCTCGCGATGCAGGCGGGTCAGCTCGGCCCAATGCACGCGCGAATGCTCGTGGTGCGCGGTGTGCAGGCCGATGTTGAACAGCAGCGGATTGACCAGCCCTTCGAAATTGCGGGCGTAGTTCAGGCCGGCGACCGCCCGGGGGCCGCCATCGGTGTGCGCGTGCTGCAGGTAGTTCGTGGCCAGCAGCCAATGCAGTCCGTGCAGCTGCGGAATGATGACGAACACCAGGGCCTTCGTGGGATTCGCGGCCAGCAGGCCGCCCCACAGGCCCAGCCAGGCGCCGTACTGCGCCATGCAGTAGCGCCATGCGCCCGGCCAGTGGCGGCGCAGGCGGCCCAGCCATGCGAAGAACAAGGGGTACAGCACCCGGACGGCCTGCGCCGGGTGGATCAGGTACCCCCACAGATGGTTCGTATCGCCCCCGAAACGGTAGGTGCGCGCCACGTCCTGCGCGCCATGACGATAGCGGTGGTGGTTCGCCACGTGCGCCGGATAGAAGACGAAGGTGGGGTGCCCTTGCATCAGGGTGATCCAGAAATCGGTGGCGCGATTGGCCCAACGGCCCCGCCACATCCGAAGATGGGTGTGGTTGTGGTGGATGACGCCCACGCCCAGGGTCAGGAACAGCATCAGCCCGTACAGGGGCCACCAGAACCCATGCACCCATTGCCAGGCCGCCAGCGCGGGCAGGGCGGCCAGATAGGCCAGGCTCTGCCAGTCGCGCCGGTTGCGCAGCGCCGGCCGCCAGCGCGGCGCCTCAGGCCCGCCCGCCAAGCGACTCTCGCTGCCGGAAAGCATCCAGCTGGGGCGCGGCCGCCTCGGCCTTGAGCCGGGTGCGGAACAGGCGGTCCATGAAGGTGAACTGGAAACCGTAGTTGCCGTTGTAGCAGGCGTGGTGCAGATGATGCCGGCGGCTGGCGGCGAACCAGTGCGCGTAGGAAACGCGGGGAAAGAAATCGTAGTTGGCGTGCCCGATGCAATTGAAGAACAGGCTGAACAGCGGCACGGACGCCAGCGACCAGAAGCTGAAATCGTGCAGCACCATGGGCAGCAGGATCACGTTGCCCAGCATCAGGGCTTCGATGGGATGGAAGCTGTATGTGGAGAACGGCGTGGTCACGACGGACCGGTGGTGCGGGAGATGGAAGCGGCGCAACGGCTTCGTGTGCAGGAGCCGGTGGTTGATCCAGAAATGCACGTCGTTCCAAGCCACCAGCACCAGGATCTCGACCAGGATCTGCCGCCAGCCAGCATCCGGGTCCAGGTGCGCCCACCCCAGCTGCAGCAGGCCCCACGGGAAGATCATGCCGGTGCCGAACAGCAGGATGGACAAGCCGGATTGGGCGAATTCGCGCCGCAGCTGCCCGGGCGCGAGCGGACGGGGATCCAGCGTGCGCCCGATGCCCAGCGCGGGCAGGAGATAGTGCGTCAACAGCCAGGTGGCCGCGCCGAAGACCAGGTAAATGCCACCAAAGAACAGCAGGCCCGCCAGCATGACCTGCCAGGCGGACAAGGCTTCAAAAGCTTGGGCCATGAACGTTTTGTTTCACCCGAGGAATGGCCGCATCATAAGCAATCCGTCAGCTTCCGGGTGAGCCATTCATTACAAAATGAATCAGAACACCACAAAGCTGGCGGGTTGCTCACGAACGCCGCCGTCTACTGATAAGGATAGCGGCGGTTCAGGCCGCTCACCGCCGCGTCCATGCGCGCGGCCAGGGCCTCGCTGGCCCGCGGCATCGGCTGTCGCAGCTCCGCGCTCAGCAGGCCCTGGCGCCCCAGTTGCGCCTTCACGGGACCGGGATTGGGCTCGGCGAACGTCAGCTGGATCACCGGGACCAGCGCATGGAAGAGCTGCCGGGCCTGATCCAGCTGCTGGGCGCGCAGCGCCCGGTACATGGCCACGAACAGGTCCGGGCGGATATGCGCCGCCGCCGCGATCATGCCGGCGCCGCCCATGCTCATCACGGACAGCGATTGCAGGTCCTCGCCGGCCAGCACGTTCATATTGCCGTCGGCGATCAGCGCGACCGTCTTCTCCAGCGAGCCGCCGCAGTCCTTGATCGCCGCGATGTTCGGATGCGCCGCCAGCGCAAGCAGGGTCGAGGTGTCCAGCGTCGCGCCCGTGCGGTACGGGATGTCGTAGAGCACCAGGGGAAAGCGCGAGGCGTCGGCCAGGCAGCGGAAATAGGCGGCGGCGCCTTCCTGGCCGGGGCGCACGTAATACGGCGCGGGCGCCAGGATGCCGGCCAGCGGGCGCGTGCCGAACGCCGCCAGGCGCTGCAACACGTGTCCCTGGTGGTTGCCGGCCAGGCCCATGACGACGGGCAGCGGGCCCGCTTCCGTCAGCACGGCGTCAAGCACGGCCAGCTGTTCGGCGTCGTCCAGGGACGCGGCCTCGCCCGTGCTGCCGCACACGACCAGCCCGTCCACGCCGGCGGCCGCGTAATGGCGCACCAGGCGGCGCAAGGCACCGCCGTCCACGGCGCCGCCGGAAAACGGCGTGACGAGCGGCACCCAGACGCCCTGGATCGGAGATTGGTGAGATTGCATGAGAACACTCCTTCGGTGTAAGCGGACCGTGGTTGGACCGTACAGAAGTGCTCGGGATATCAGGGGGATGCGCGGACGGCGCCAAGCGCCGCCAGGAGGCCGCTGTTCCGTCGCCCATCTGACGGAACAGCATGCTCCGGTCAGATGAGCGGCTGTTTTTTGGATTTCAGGCCAGCGCAAGCCAGCACCACGCCCACGGCGCGGAACAGGAAAGCGGATTGGTAGGCCTGACGAATCATGGATTGGGAAATGCGGTTGGCGGCAAGCGCGAAAATCGCTGAAGCGGAAATCTACCGGGAGCCCGCGGCCGTGTCAACGGCGCCGGATCAGCCCAGGCTGGCCAAAAACACCGCGCACAGCGCTTCCATGCCCTTGCGGTCGTCTTCGTCGAAGCGGCCCGGCAGGGGGCTGTCCACATCCCAGACGCCGATCAGCGCGCCGTCCAGCACCAGCGGCACGACGATCTCGGAACGCGAGGCCGCGTCGCAGGCGATATGGCCGGGAAAGGCGTGCACGTCGGGCACCAGCTGCGTCTGGCGCTGGCTGGCGGCGGCGCCGCACACGCCGCGATGCAGCGGAATCCGCACGCAGGCAGGCTTGCCCTGGAATGGCCCCAGCACCAGTTCGGCGCCGTCGAAGAAATAGAAACCGGCCCAGTTCAGGTCGGGCAGGGCCTGATAGGCCAGCGCGCTCAGGTTGGCGGCATTGGCGATACGGTCTCGCTCGCCTTCCAGCAGGGCGCGCGCCTGGGCGGCCAGCTCGGCATACAGGGCGGTCTTGGAATCTGCGGTGATCGGGGCGGTTTCGAACATGGAAATGTAACTGTACAGGCGATTATCGGCACAGGTGATTTTAGGGGGTCCGCGCATTATGGGGGCCGGGCCGCCGCCGTGTGGGACAATACTTTTCGCCACATTTTTCAACCGGGCCTCCCGAAGGGAAAAAAACGCCCGACCTTTCCTACCCCTTCTTGATCAAGAAGCACTCCATGGACAAGCCTCTCGAACCTGCGTTTTCCTTCTCGGAACGCGCCCAGCAACTCACCAGCTCCGCCATCCGCGAGATCCTCAAGGTAACCGAGCGTCCCGAAGTCATTTCGTTCGCCGGCGGCCTGCCGGCGCCGGGCGGCTTCCCGGTAGAAGTGGTGCGAGAGGCATTCGACAAGGTATTGGCCACCAACGGCCGCGCCGCCTTGCAATACGGCCCGACCGAAGGCTACGCGCCGCTGCGCCAATGGGTCGCCGACGACCTGAACAGCGCGGGCGCGAACGTCACCGCCGACCAGATCCTGATCGTGTCGGGCTCGCAGCAGGCGCTCGACCTGCTGGGCAAGGTGCTGATCGACAAGGACAGCAAGGTGCTCGTCGAGGACCCCAGCTACCTGGGCGCCCTGCAATCGTTCAGCCTGTACCAGCCGACGTTCACGCCGGTGCCCACCGATGAGGGCGGCCTGATCCCGGAAGCCATCACTCCCGAACTGGCCGACGGCGCCCGCTTCCTGTATGCGCTGCCCAACTTCCAGAACCCCACCGGCCGCACGCTCAACCTGGAACGCCGTATCGCGCTGGTCAAGCGCGCGGCGGAACTGGACCTGACCATCGTCGAAGACGATCCCTACGGCGAACTGCGCTACGCCGGCGAGCCGCAACCCGGCCTGATCGCGCTGGCCGCCGAGCACGGCGCCAACGTCGTCCGCCTGGGCACGTTCTCGAAGGTGCTGGCCCCCGGCCTGCGCCTGGGCTACATCGCCGCCGCGCGCCCGCTGATCAACAAGCTGGTCCAGGCCAAGCAGGCCACCGACCTGCACACGCCCACCCTGACCCAGATGGCCGTGTACGAGATCGTCAAGGGCGGCTTCCTGAAAGAGCACCTGCCGAACGTGCGAGAAATCTACCGCGCGCAGGGCAGCTGCATGCTGGAGGCCATCACCCGCGAATTCCCGTCGACCGTCACGTGGACCAAGCCGGAAGGCGGCATGTTCATCTGGCTGACGCTGCCCGAGCACATCGACAGCACCAAGCTGCTGGAGAAGGCCATCGCGCAGAACGTGGCGTTCGTGCCGGGCGCGCCGTTCTACTGCGGCGCCGGCAAAGCCAACACGCTGCGCCTGAGCTTCGCCACCGTGCCGGAAGACAAGATCCGCACGGGCATCGCCATCCTCGGCAAATTGCTGAAAGAGGAGGCTTGAGCCTCCTTCCCCGAAGCGCCCGCGGCGCCTCCCCCCAAAGGGAGGCGCCGGCGACGGACCGGCGGAGCCGGATCCGTGTCGCCTCGCTTGGCGGCATTTGCCGCCAATGACGCGGGCGCTCGTGGCAGATCAAGCGGCGGTCAGGCTGGAGCCTGGCCGTTGTTGTTTTATGCTGTTGGTTTTCCCACCTCCGTTTCGCCGTGACAGTGAGCGCCCCCCAACAATCTCCCGTGGACCTCAGTGACATCGTCTTCACCGACTGGGTCGAACGCTGGCTGCCGAAATCGTGGCGGCCCTATGCCCGGCTTTGCCGCCTGGACCGCCCCATCGGCACCTGGCTGACCCTGCTGCCGGCAATCGCCGCGCTCGTCCAGGCCGCGGGCGGCCTGCCCGACTTGCAACGGCTGATCGTATTTTCGCTGGGCGCGCTGCTCATGCGGGGCATCGGTTGCACGGTGAACGACATGTGCGACCGCAACTTCGACAAGCATGTCGAGCGCACGCGCTTCCGCCCCTTGACCAGCGGCCAGCTCACGATGAAGCATGCCGTGTGGTTCCTGCTCGGGCAGTTGCTGGTCTGCGGTTCGCTGCTGTTCTTCCTTAACGAGATGAGCCGCTGGCTGGCGGTGGCGGTGCTGCCGTTCGTCTTCATCTATCCGCTGTGCAAGCGCGTCACCTATTGGCCGCAGGTCGTGCTGGGCATCTGCTTCAACTGGGGCATGCTGATGGCCTGGTCGGACACCCAGAACCACGTGCCGCTGGCCGCCATCGCGATGTGGGCGGGCGCCGTGCTGTGGCAGGTCGGCTATGACAGCATCTATGCCTACGTGGACGTCCGGGACGACCGCAGCCTGGGACTGCACTCCACCGCCATGCGTTTCGGCGACCAGGGCAAGCTCTGGATCGGCGGCTTCTACCTGGGCACCGTCGTGCTGTGGGCCTGGGGCGGCTACGCCATCGGCTTGTCGTGGGCGTACCAGGTCGGCATGGCCGCGGTGGCAGTGCACCTGGCATGGCAGTTGAAGGTTTTCGACATCCAGCGCCCGGATCGCAACTTCATGCTTTTCCGCGCCAATCTCTGGCTGGGCGCCTTGCTGGTGGCGGCCGCGCTGGCGGGCACGCTGATCCGTTGAAGCGCATTGCGTGGCGCGCGCACGCGGGCGATGATTGAATCTCCGACACATCTTACGGAGATCCGCATGCCCGCTTTGCTCAAATCCCTGGCCCTGGCCGCCGCGGCGGCGGCCGCCTTCGCTGCTGCCCCGGCCCAGGCCGCCAGCGACTGCTCGGCCCAGCGCGGCTGCGCCGCCAAGTTCTGCCACATCGAAAACGATATCGCCGCCGCCCAGGCGCAGAACAATACGCGCCGCGAAGCCGGCTTGCGCAAAGCCCTGGCGGAAGCCAAGGCGAACTGCAGCGACAGCCGCCTGCAATCGCAACGCGAGGCCGACGTGCGTGACAAGCAGGCCAAGGTGGCCGAGCGCGAAAGCGAGCTCAAGCAGGCCCGGGCCAAGGGCAAGCAGGACAAGATCGACAAGGCCCAGCGCAAGCTGGACGAAGCCAAGGCGGAATACGACGCCGCGCTGGCCGAACTGAACCGCTGATCCCCCCTTCCCCTTGCCGGCCTCGGCGTAGTTCCGGGGCCGCGCGCCCTTCGCTTCCCCCCCTTCTTCCTTCCAGGCTACCGCCTTCTGCGCGGAGGGCCGCCCATGGCGTCATCAAATGGAAATATCACCATCCATGGCACCATTTGGCAAAACCAAAAGTGATTAGCCCAGATTTTGGAAAGATGTTTTCAGGTAATAAGGGTTTATCCCAGGGTGTTTTGAGCACAGAATGCATCTCATCGGGACACAGCAAGCGAACCCCTGGCAATCACGCCAGCCGTTCGGCTCCCAAGCTCAAGACATCGGAGGTCTGCCATGAAAACCCTTGCTACCGCTTTGATGCTGTCCATGTCCGTTCTGGCCGCCGGCGCCCAAGCCGCCGAAGCCGACCAAGGCCCCACCCGCGCCCAGGTCCAGGCCGAACTGCAACAAGCCAAGGTTTCCGGCCAATACACGTTCGGCGAAGAAGGCTACCCCGCCCCCATCGCCCAGACGTCGAGCCTGACTTCGCAACAGGTCCAGGCCGAACTGGCCCAGGCCAAGAATGCCGGCGAAGTGACGTTCGGCAACCTGGACTACCCGCCCGTCGCCGCCGCCGAACACACCGCGTCGCTGACCCGCGCCCAGGTCCAGACCGAACTGGCGCAGGCCAAGTCGGAAGGCCTGGTCACCTTCGGCAACCTGGACTACCCGCCCCTGGGCAGCTGATCCCCCCCGTGGCCCCCAAGGCCATGACCAGCGCCCAAGCCCTCCGGTGCAAGCCGGAGGGCTTTCTTTTTTGACGATACGACAGCCAATTAAGTCGAATCAACGTTATCTAAAGCCGATTCGACGTTTTAATGGCTACACATCGACAGCACCCCGGCATAGGATGAGACCACTTACCTCTCTTCCTCCGCAGGAGCGTGCGCCATGTCCATCGCATCCCCCCGTCCCATTCTTCTTCTGGGCGCCGGAAAAATCGGTTTTGCCATCGCCTTGATGCTGGAACGCAGCGGCGATTACTCGGTGCTGGTTGCCGACCAGGATCCCGTCCGGCTGCGCGCCGTGGCCGAACTCGGCTGCGAAACCCGGCGGATTTCGGACGATGACGCGCTGGCACGCTGCATCGAAGGCCGCTATGCCGTCGTCAACGCACTGCCCTTTCACCGCGCCATCGCGGTTGCCGGGCTGTGCGCCAAGGCCGGCGTGCACTACTTCGACCTGACCGAGGACGTGGCCAGCACGCACGCCATCCAGTCGCTGGCGGAAGAGGCGCGCAGCGTCCTGATGCCGCAATGCGGCCTGGCGCCCGGCTTCATCGGCATCGTCGGCAACGCGCTGGCGCGCCGCTTCGATACGCTGCTGGATCTGCGCATGCGCGTCGGCGCCCTGCCGCGCTATCCCTCCAACAGCCTGCGCTACAACCTGACCTGGAGTACGGAAGGGCTCATCAACGAATACTGCAACCCCTGCGAGGCCATCGTCGATGGGCAGCTCACGAGCGTGCCCGCCCTGGAAGGCTACGAGACCTTCGCGCTGGACGGCGTGGAATACGAGGCCTTCAACACCTCGGGCGGGCTGGGCACCCTGCCCGCCACGCTGGTCGGCCGCGCGCGCAACGTGGACTACAAGTCCGTGCGCTACCCCGGGCACCGCGACATCATGAAGCTGCTGCTCAATGATCTGCGCCTGCGCGACCGCCGCGACCTGCTGAAGGAAATCTTCGAGGCCGCCATCCCCACGACCGAACAGGATGTGATCGTGATCCAGGCCTCGGCATCGGGCCGCCGCAATGGCCGGCTGGAAGAAGAGTCGTATCCGGTGCGCATCTTCGGCACGGACGTCGACGGCCATCGCCTCAGCGCGATCCAGCTGTCCACGGCCGCGGGCATCTGCGCCGCGCTCGACCTGGTGGCGCAGGGCGTCCTGCCGCAGCGGGGATTCGTGGGCCAGGAAGCCATCGATCTGGAGACCTTCGTGCACAACCGCTACGGCCGGGTCTATGCGGGCAAGCCGCTGGCCCTCGCCGGCAAGGCCATGGCCGCCGACCGCTAAGCGCCCGATCCGCCGCGCGCCTACGTCCAGCCTTCCAGGCGCAGCGTGGCGCGCACCAGGCGCTGTTCTTCCTGCTCGATATCGGACAGGCTCTGGCGCACGCTGTCCACGTGGTCCGCCGCCGCCTTGCGCGCCTGCTCGGGCTGGCGCGCCGTAACGGCGTTGAACAGCCGCGCATGCTGCCGGTCGATCTGCCGTTTCTCGGGCTCGCGGTGGTACAGATTGTTCACGCAGGCGAACACGGATCCCAGCAGCAGGTCCGTCAGCGATTGCAGCGTATGCACCAGCACCGGATTGTGCGAGGCCTCGCAGATGGCCAGATGGAAGGCATGATCCAGGTGCGCGTGTGTCGTCGTGTCGGTCGCCGCGTCCTGCGCCGCCACCATTTCGTCATAGCGGCGGCGGATCATGATGAAATCCGCCTCGGTGCCGCGAATGGCCGCCAGCCGCGCCGACTCGGCCTCCAGCAGGGACCGCACTTCCAGCAGGTCGTACAGCGTGCGCGGCTGCGAATTGAACAGATGCATCAGGGGCCCGGCGTCCACCTTGGAGATCTGCGCCACGAACGACCCCTTGCCCTGCGAGGTGTGGATGATCTCGCGGGCCCGCAGGAGCTTCAGTCCTTCGCGCAGCGCAGTGCGCGACACGCCCAGTTTTTCGGTAAGGCGCCGTTCGGACGGCAATGCCTGGCCCGCCTTGAGCACGCCGTCCAGGATCAGGCGCTCGATGCGCTCGGCGACCTCGTCCGCCACCTGGCGGGGTTTTTCTACTGTTTCCGCGTACATTCACCCTCCGGACCAGTGGTATGACCAAGCTTGGTTCAGACAGGAGCCAGCGGATCACGCCTCGGTAAGTAGCTGATATAAAACCATAAAAATCCAAGCTTTGCCCGGTACTACAAAAATAAACTGGTATGACCAGATGGTTTTGATATGGACATTGCGACGGCCGCGAACGATGATGTCACGACAGATCCGCCCGGCGCGCGGCGCCGGCCAGCTTCACTTACCGCTAGAGAACCGCATGACTCAACGCATCCAGCACCACGGCCTGCAAGTGGCGGCCAATCTCAATCAATTCATCGAACAGGAAGCGCTGCCGGGCACCGGCCTGGATGCCGACGGTTTCTGGCAAGGGTTCGCGGCCCTGGTGGATGACCTGGCCCCGAAGAATCGCGCGCTGCTGGCCGAACGTGACCGCCTGCAGGCCGAACTCGACGCATGGCATCGCGCCAATCCCGGCCCTATCGCGGATCCCGCCGCATATCGCAAATTCCTCGAAGGCATCGGCTACCTGCTGCCGCAGCCCGCAACCGTGCGCGCCACCACCGACAACGTCGATACCGAGATCTCGCAACAGGCAGGTCCGCAGCTGGTCGTGCCCATGTCCAATCCGCGCTACGCGCTGAATGCCGCCAACGCGCGCTGGGGCAGCCTGTACGACGCCCTCTACGGCACCGACGCCATCCCCGCCACGCCCGGCGACACCGGCGGCGGCTATAACCCGGAGCGCGGCGCCGCCGTCATCGCCCGCGCCCGCGCCTTCCTGGACTCCGCCGCCCCGCTGGCCCAGGGTTCCCACGCCGACGCCCGCGGCTACACCGTCGAGAACGGCGAGTTGCGCGTCGCGCTGGCCAATGGCTCGACCGGCCTGAAGTCCGTGACGCAATTCGCGGGCTACCAAGGGTCCGCCTCCGCGCCGTCGGCCATCCTGCTCAAGAACAACGGTTTGCATTTCGAGATCCAGATCGATCGCGCCCACGCCATCGGCGCCACCGACGCCGCCGGCGTGAAAGACGTGCTGGTCGAGGCCGCGCTGACCACCATCATGGATTGCGAAGACTCCGTCGCCGCCGTGGACGCCGCCGACAAGGTCCAGATCTATCGCAACTGGCTCGGCCTGATGAAGGGCGACCTGACCGAGGAAGTCACCAAGGGCGGCAAGACTTTTACCCGCAAGCTGAACGCGGACCGCCAGTACTCGCGCCCGGACGGCTCGGTGCTGACCCTGCACGGCCGTTCGCTCATGTTCGTGCGCAACGTGGGCCACCTGATGACCAACCCGGCCATCCTGGACCGCGACGGCAGGGAGATCCCCGAAGGCATCCTGGACGCCGTGGTCACCAGCCTGGCCGCGCTGCCGGACCGCGCACGCAAGCTGAATTCGCGCACCGGTTCCGTCTACATCGTGAAGCCCAAGATGCACGGCCCGGTCGAGGCCGCTTTCGCCAGCGAACTCTTCGACCGCGTGGAAGACCTGCTGAAGCTGCCGCGCAACACCCTGAAAATGGGCATCATGGACGAGGAGCGCCGCACCAGCATCAACCTCAAGGCCTGCATCGAAGCCGCCGCCTCCCGCGTGGCCTTCATCAACACGGGCTTCCTGGACCGCACCGGCGACGAAATGCACTCCAGCATGGAAGCAGGCCCCATGCTGCGCAAGGGCGACATGAAGTCCACCGCCTGGATCGCCGCCTACGAACGCAACAACGTGCTGGTCGGCCTGGACACGGGCCTGCGCGGCCGCGCCCAGATCGGCAAAGGCATGTGGGCCATGCCGGACATGATGGCCGCCATGCTGGAACAGAAGATCGCGCATCCCAAGGCCGGCGCCAATACCGCCTGGGTGCCCTCGCCCACGGCTGCCACGCTGCATGCCCTGCACTACCACCAGGTCGATGTGCAGGCCGTGCAGCAAGAGCTGGAACGCACCAGGCTGGACACCGTGCGCGACGATCTGCTGAACGGCCTGCTCACGGTGCCGGTCGGCGATCCGTCCAAATGGTCTGCCGCCGACATCCAGCAGGAACTGGACAACAACGTCCAGGGCATCCTGGGCTATGTCGTCCGCTGGATCGATCAGGGCGTGGGCTGCTCGAAGGTGCCCGATATCCATAACGTCGGCCTGATGGAAGACCGCGCCACGCTGCGCATCTCCAGCCAGCACATCGCCAACTGGCTGCGCCACGGCGTGACTAATCGCGAACAGGTCATGGAAACGTTCAAGCGCATGGCCAAGGTGGTCGACGGGCAGAACGCCGGCGACGCGCTCTACCGTCCGATGGCCGGCCACTTCGACACCTCGCTGGCGTTCAAGGCGGCGTGCGCGCTGGTGTTCGAAGGGCTGACGCAGCCCAACGGCTATACCGAGCCGCTGTTGCACAAGTACCGCCTCGAATTCAAGGCCGCGCAGGCCTGACGGCCAGCCCCGTGGCAACAGGACCGGACAGCATCGCTGTCCGGCCCTTTCTCTTGTGGATAGAAAAATATGGGCGAATTTCGCACGACCGTGCTAAATTTGCCCCATGACCGCCAAAACCGAAAAAAGCGAGCTGACCTTCGCGGCCATCGTGGACGCCGCGCTGGACATGGCCGCCGCGCAGGGCATGGAAAGCCTGTCGCTGGGCCAGGTCGCCAGGCGCCTGGGCATCAGCAAGAGCGGCGTGTTCTCGCGCGTCGGCTCGCTGGAAGCCTTGCAGCAGGCCGTGCTGGACGAATACGACCGCCGCTTCGTGGAAGCCGTGTTCACGCCGGCCATGGCTTTCCCCCGCGGCCTGCCGCGGCTGAACGCCCTGGTCTCGCTATGGATCGATCGCGCCAGCAACGTCGAAACGCTGACGGGATGCATCTACGTGGCCGGCGCCTTCGAATACGACGACGTCGAGTCGCCGCTGCGCTCGGTGCTGGAAAGCAATCTCCGGCGTTGGCGCGCCGCCATGGTGCGCACCGTGAATCAGGCGCTGGAGGCCGGGCACCTGAGGCCCGACACAGACCCCGAACAACTGGTATTCGAGGTCTACAGCCTGATGGTCGGCCTGATGCACGACGCCCGCTTCCTGCGCGACCCGAAGGCCCACGACCGCGTGCGGGCCGCCTATGAACGCCTGATTTCCACCTACCGCAGCTTCAAGTACATCGAGTAGCACCCGCCGCGTCCGCCACGCTAGCCTGGCGCGGGCGCATGATTATCGCCAAATTTCGCACGGTCGTGCGAAATAACTCAGGAGCCCGATCATGTGGATCGTCATCGCAATCATCGCCGTCTCGGCCGGGGCAAGAATCTGGCTGCAATGGCGCGCCCTGCTGCGCCAATTGCCGGACCGCGCCGAGCATCTGGTACTTTTCTAGATTGCCATGGCCATCCCGTTCTATATTTCCAGTTCGCCCTCCCCGAACGTTGTCATGCCGCGCTCCTGTCATCTATTGATCATCGACCCGCAGAATGACTTCTGCGACCTGCCGCAGGCCTACCTGCCGACGGACCCGCTCACGGGCAATCCCCACGCGCCCGCGTTGCCGGTGGCGGGCGCGCACGAAGACATGCAGCGGCTGGCGCGCTTCATCGACGCAGCGGCCTCCGCGTTGACCTCCATCACGGTCACGCTGGATTCGCACCACCGGCTGGACATCGCGCATCCGACTTTCTGGAGCACCGGCGACGGCCAGCCCGTGGCGCCGTTCACGCCGATCACCGCGGCGCAGGTGCGCGCGGGCGCGTTCCGGCCCCGGCACGCGGACGATCTGCCGCGCACCTTGTCCTACCTGGACGAACTGGAAGCGCGCGGCCGCTATACGCTGATGGTCTGGCCCGTGCATTGCGAGATCGGCACCTGGGGCCACAACGTGCACGCGGACGTGCGCGCCGCCTACAGCCGCTGGGAGGATGAACGCCAGCTCATCGTGCGCAAGGTGCCCAAGGGCACGAATCCGTGGACGGAGCACTACAGCGCGCTGATGGCCGAAGTGCCCGACGCCGACGATCCCCGCAGCCAGCTCAATCGCGGCCTGCTGGATTCGCTGGACCGCTCCGAGCTCATCCTCGTCGCCGGCGAAGCCGGCAGCCATTGCGTCAAGGCTACCGTCGAGCACCTGGCCGAGCACCTGCCCGGCCGAGATCTTTCGCGGCTGGTGCTGCTGACGGACTGCATGAGCCCCGTCGCCGGCTTCGCCGAAGCACAGGCGACGTTCCAGCAGCGCATGCGGGACCTCGGCGTGCAACAGCGGACCAGCATCGACATGGCGCGCGCGCTGCTCGCGGCCTGACGCGAGCCTGGCCTGGCGCGGCCCGGCCTGGCGCGGCCCGGCCTGATCACGGCCGGCAGGAGGGCGCGCGCAAACACAACGGCCGCCTGCGTTGCGCAGGGCGGCCGTGGACGTCAGGAAGGATCGGGCGCGGTCAGCCGGCCTGGTCGGCCTTCCCCTCGCATTGCACGTACAGGGCGCCAATGGCCTCGCACAAGGCGGCGGGCTGCTGGAACAGGCGCGACACCAGGATGCAGCCCTGCACGGTGGCGAACACCGCGCGGCCGGCAGCCTCGGGCGTGCCGGAGAATTTCATCGTGCCTTGGGCCGCGCCTTCGGCCAGCACCCGGGCCAGCCAGGCTTCGTGCGCCCGGAAAAACCCCTGCAGCGCGCCGCGCACCCTTTCAGGCAGGGAGTTGACCTCGGCGGCCAGCATGCCGCCCAGGCACAATTCGCCCGATCCGCAAGCGCGCGATTCCATCAGCGTCAGGTATTGGTCGAGCTGCGCCTGCGCGGGCTGGGAGGTATCGATGCCGCGGACGGCGCCCAGGGCGCGCGCGCTATAGGCTTCGACAGCCTCGTAGAGCAAGTCGTCCTTGCCCGGAAAGTAATAGTGGATGCTGGACGTCTTCACGCCCACATGCTCGGCCAGGTCGCGGTAGCTGAAGCCGTTGCATCCGCGCGTGCGGATCAGCTTCTCGGCATGGGCCAGAAGCAGTTCGCGGGTGGTATTGGGAGTGGGAGTGTCCATGGCTGAATATTACCTACTAATAGGTCGGTCCGTCATTGGTTTCAGCGGTCTGGCCGCTGCCATAACGCCCGCGCGGACCCCGGCCGGGAAAGTCCCGCCCCCGGGGCCCGCATGCGTCGGCATCATGCTCAGCCTTGCACGGGCGGATAGTCCAGTTCGCCGCTGTCGGTCAGGCCATGCGCACGGGCGGCGGCCAGTTCCTGTTGCACCTGGCCGCGCGTCTTGTCCGCGGCCGCGGCAAAGGTCGTGGCGGCATAGCCTTCTTCGCCGAACGCCAGCTCACCGTTGGCGCGGGCCGCCGCCAGTTCCTGCTGCACCTGGGCGCGGGTCACCGTGCTTTCCGTGTTCAGGGCAGGCGGATAGTCCAGCTCGCCGGCTTGGGCGGCGCCAATGAACGACGCGGACAGGATCAGGGCGGATACGAGGGTCTTCATGGTCAATCTCCAAAAAGGGTACGGCGTCAGGGCCGGGATAATTACGATCTACTATCTATGTGTAGATAGATTTACTGGGAAAAAACTCAGCCTTCCACGGGCGGATAAGCCAGTTCGGCGCTATCGGTCAGGCCTTGGGCACGGGCGTTGGCCAATTCCTGGCGCACCTGGGCACGGCTCTTGTCCGCGGTGGCTGCGAAGGTCGTGGCGGCGTAGCCTTCTTCGCCGAACGCCAGTTCACCGTTGGCGCGGGCCGCTGCCAGTTCCTGCTGCACCTGGGCGCGGGTCACCGTGCTTTCCGTGTTCAGGGCAGGCGGATAGTCCAGCTCACCGGCTTGGGCGGCGCCAATGAACGACGCGGACAGGATCAGGGCGGATACGAGGGTCTTCATGGTTGATCTCCAGATTGAGGATTCGTGTTGCTAGTCAAATAAACTATCTACTTGTAGGTAGATAACCGGGTAAATAAAAAAGGCGGACTACTGTATTTCTGGGCTCGGCGGCAGCGGGTTTGTTGGGTTTGCTGCGTCGATGGATGAATCTTACCTACTACTAGATAGACGAACCAAGCGATATTGTGAAACAAATTATTTCTTCCATCCTCGGACCGGCAGTTGCCAATGCGGCCGCTTCGGAGCAACGACCAGGCCGATGGGCTGGCCCACGCTCGGTCCGCGCACCGGCCTGCGCTCGATGCCGCCGATGCCGGCAAAGAGGCGTGCACCTCGAAGCGGCCGCCATACCCGCCACTGTCACCAAGCAGCAGTCGGGCTTAAGAACAAAAACGGTGGGTAAAGAAAAGCCCGCCTTTCCAAGAGAAAAGCGGGCTTCGACCAACAAGGCGTTGGCTTGGTGTTAGAACGGAATATCGTCGTCCATGTCCGCCAGGTTGGCGCCGCTGCTGGCCGGAGCCGCCGCGGGAGCCGGGCGCTGCTGGGGAGCCGGGCGTTGCGCCGGGGCGGCGCGCTGCTGGCGCGGCGCGTCGTCGTAGCCGCCGCCACCGCCGTAGCTGGCGCCACCGCCGCCGCCGTCTTCGCGGCCGCCCAGCATCTGCATCTGGTCGGCGACGATTTCGGTGCTGTAGCGGTCGGCGCCGGTGTCCTTGTCTTGCCACTTGCGCGTCTTGAGGCGGCCTTCGAT
Source organism: Achromobacter sp. (assembly GCF_050285585.1). Lineage (GTDB taxonomy): Bacteria > Pseudomonadota > Gammaproteobacteria > Burkholderiales > Burkholderiaceae_B > Achromobacter. Next base: position 262,706 of record NZ_JBLZXF010000004.1, read on the forward strand.
GTAGACCGAGCGGCCCTTCTTCAGGTATTCGCCGGCGATTTCAGCCAGGCGGTTGTACATGACGACGCGGTGCCATTCCGTTTCTTCGCGGCGCTCGCCGGAAGCCTTGTCCTTCCAGGTGGAGGTGGTGGCAATGGACATATTGCAGATTGCCGCCCCGTCGGGGCTGTAGCGGACTTCCGGGTCGCGCCCCAGATTGCCCACGAGTATGACTTTGTTAACCGATGCCATGCCGTTGTCCCTCTGTTGTTGACAGCCTGCGCCTGTGCGTTGCCGCGAGCGCGCCGGCAACAACATAAAAGCGATGTTGAAGACCGGCTTCATGAAACTCGCCGGTCACCATCACGATGACCGGCGACGCCGGGTGAAGCCCTAGATTGGTGTCTATTATCGACGAAAAGAGGCCGTCGCGCCAAACGGAAATAGTGACAAAACCGCCCGCCCCTTCCCTTGATTTGACGGGTGTTGGCCGCCGTTCGAGGCGCGATCCGCGACATTTCCGCGCGGCGGCGGACAGGCGGCCGCGCCGATCAGGAAAGCGGCCGCAAGGCCCAGGTCACGGCCAACCAGACGGCGGACAAGGCCGCCGCGGCAAGAAACACGGCGGTGGACCCGGAATGCGCGGCCAGCCAGCCGCCGAGCGCCCCTCCGGTGAACAGGCCCGCGGCCTGGGCGGTGTTGTAGAAGCCCAGCGCCAACCCCTTGTAGGCCTGCGGCGCAACCCGGGACACCAACGATGGCTGCAAGGCCTCCAGCACGTTGAAGGCGACGAAAAAGCCCGTCAATGCGGCCGCCAGCGTGTAGAAGCCATGGCTGGCGGCGGGCAGCAGGGCGCACACCAGGATCAGGCCCGCAACGGCGGCGCGCAGCGCTCCGCGGTGGGCACGACGCTTTTCCGCGACGAACACCACCGGCACCATCAGCACGAACGACACCAGGATGACCGGAAGATAGACCTTCCAGAGTTCTCGCGCGTCCAGCCCGCCGATCTTCGCGAGCAGCGCCGGCACCACCACGAACAGCGATACCTGGATCAGGTGCAGCACGAAGACGCCGAAATTCAGGCGCAGCAGGTCGCTGTGGGTCAGGACCTCCCGAGGCTTGGCCGCCTGCATGGTGCGCGCCTGGGTACGCGGCACCACGGGCACGACCCAGCGCGCCACGGCCAGGCAGATGACTCCCAGGCAGGCGATGGTCCAGAACAGGCCCGACAGGCCCCACCACCCGACCAGCACGGGCGACAGCACGAGCGAGACGGCGAAGGACAGGCCGATCGATCCGCCCACCATGGCCATGGCGCGCGTGCGCACCTCGTCGCGGGTAGCGTCCGCCAGCCAGGCGGTGACCGCCGCGGAAATGGCGCCGGCGCCCTGGATGGCGCGGCCGATGGTGATCCAGTACACGTCCGAGGCCTGGGCGCAGACGATGCTGCCCGCGACGAACAGCAGCAGCCCGAACAGCACGACGGGGCGGCGTCCCCAGCGGTCGGACGCCAGGCCGAAGGGGATCTGCATGAACGCCTGGGTCAGGCCGTACATGCCCAGCGCCAGCCCGACCCGCGCGGGGTCGTCCCCGCCCGGCATGCCGCTGGCCGCCACGGCAAAAACGGGCAGCAACAGGAACAGCCCCAGCATCCGCGCGGCGAACAGGCCGGCCAGCGCCACGCTGGCGCGGCGCTCGGAAGGGGTCAATTTCAGTTTTTTATCGGCCGGCATGCGGAAATTTCAACAATGACAAGGGCTATTCGCGCGCGTGGTTGTCATACGCTCACGGTCTGATCTGGCGGTGCGGCGCCGGCCCCGGGCCAATCCGGGCGGAAGGACTGCCCCGAACGCGGGGGGATTCGGCGCGCTATAGTACCAAGTTGGCCTTTGAAACCGCTTAACGAGCCCGATGGACGCGATACGCATTCGGGGTGCCCGCACCCACAATCTCAAGAACGTCTCGCTGGACCTGCCCCGCCACAAACTGGTGGTCGTCACCGGCTTGTCCGGCTCGGGCAAGTCTTCGCTGGCATTCGACACCCTGTACGCGGAGGGCCAGCGGCGGTATGTGGAAAGCCTTTCCGCCTACGCCCGGCAATTCCTGCAACTGATGGACAAGCCGGACGTGGACCTGATCGAGGGCCTGTCGCCCGCCATCTCGATCGAGCAGAAGGCGGCCGGACACAACCCCCGCTCCACCGTCGGCACCATCACCGAGATCCACGACTACCTGCGCCTGCTGTATGCGCGGGTCGGCACGCCGTATTGTCCGGACCACGGCCTGCCCCTGCAGGCGCAAAGCGTCAGCCAGATGGTTGATTCGGTGCTCGCCTGGGCGCCCGAAACCCGCCTGGCCGTGCTGGCGCCGATCGCCCGGGGCAAGAAAGGCAGTTTCGAGGACGAATGCGCCAGCCTGCAGGCGCAGGGTTATGTGCGCCTGCGCGTCGACGGCCAGATGATGGAAATCGACGGCATGGCGCCGCTGAAGAAAACCGAGAAACACGACATCGACGTGGTGATCGACCGGCTGCGCATCAAGCCCGAAAGCAAGCAGCGCCTGGCGGAGAGCTTCGAAACGGCCTTGCAGCTGGCCGACGGGCGCGCGCTGGCGCTCGACATGGACGGCGGACGCGAGCAGGTGTTCTCCAGCCGCTACGCCTGCCCGGTGTGCAGCCACAGCCTGCCCGAGCTGGAGCCTCGCCTGTTCAGTTTCAACAACCCCATGGGCGCCTGCCCCAGTTGCGACGGCATCGGCCAGGTCGGGTTCTTCGATCCCAAGCGCGTGGTCGCCTTCCCGGAACTGAGCCTGGCGGCCGGCGCCATCCGCGGCTGGGACCGCCGCAATGCGTTCACCCATTCGCTCCTGACCAGCCTGGCGGCCCATTACGAATTCGACATCGAAACGCCCTTCGAGGAACTGCCCGAGACGCTGCGCGAGAAAGTGCTGTACGGCTCGGGCGAAGAGGAAATCTCCTTCCTCTACCTGAACGAAAAAGGCCGGAGCACGGTCAAGCGCCACACCTTCGAAGGCGTCATCCCGAACCTGGAGCGCCGCTGGCGCGAAACCGATTCGGCCACCGTGCGCGAAGAACTGGGCAAATACCGCAACATCAAGACCTGCCCCGATTGCGCAGGCTCGCGCCTGCGCCCGGAAGCGCGCAACGTGCTGATCGGCCAGGACCCCCGCGGCGGCGAGCGCCATGGCCAGGCCATCTACGAAGTCGAGGCGATGCCGCTATCGACCTGCCTTTCCTGGTTCCGCGACCTGAACCTGACCGGCGCCAAGCAGGAGATCGCGCAACGCATCGTGCGCGAGATCGAGGCGCGCCTGAGCTTCCTGAACAACGTGGGTCTGAACTATCTGTCGCTCGACCGCAGCGCCGACACGATCTCCGGCGGGGAAGCGCAGCGCATCCGCCTGGCCAGCCAGATCGGTTCGGGCCTGACGGGCGTGATGTACGTGCTGGACGAACCCTCCATCGGCCTGCACCAGCGCGACAACGACCGCCTGATCGGCACCCTGCAGCACCTGCGCGACCTCGGCAACAGCGTCATCGTGGTCGAACACGACGAAGACATGATCCGCATGGCCGACTGGGTCGTGGACATGGGGCCGGGCGCCGGCGAACACGGCGGCGAGGTCGTCGCGCAAGGCGATCCGGAAACCGTGCAACGCGATCCTGCCTCCCTGACGGGCCAGTACCTCAGCGGCGCGCGCTCCATCGCGATACCCGAGCGCCGCCCCGTGGACGACGAGCTGCCCTGGCTGGTGCTGTCGGGCGCCAGCGGCAACAACCTGAAGAACGTGGACCTGCGCATCCCCTCGGGCCGCCTGGTCTGCGTGACCGGCGTGTCGGGGTCGGGCAAGTCCACGCTGGTCAACGACACGCTGGCGGTCGCGGTATCGCGCCAGCTGCATCACGCGCAGAGCGAACCCGCGCCCTATGTCTCGATGCAGGGGCTGGAGAACTTCGACAAGATCATCAGCGTGGACCAGAGCCCCATCGGCCGCACGCCGCGCAGCAACCCCGCCACCTATACCGGCCTTTTCACGCCCATCCGCGAACTGTTCGCAGGCGTGCCGGAAGCGCGGACCCGCGGCTACGACCCGGGGCGCTTCAGCTTCAACGTGAAGGGCGGCCGCTGCGAAGCGTGCCAGGGCGACGGCGTGGTCAAGGTGGAAATGCACTTCCTGCCGGACATGTACGTGCCTTGCGACGTCTGCCACGGCAAGCGCTACAACCGGGAAACGCTGGAGATCCGCTACCGCGGCCGCAATATCAGCGAAGTGCTGGACCTGACGGTGGAACAGGCGCTGGAATACTTCGAATCGGTGCCGGCCATCGCGCGCAAGCTGCACACGCTGATCGACGTAGGCCTGTCCTATATCCGGCTCGGCCAGAGCGCTACCACGCTGTCGGGCGGGGAAGCGCAGCGCGTGAAGCTGTCGCAGGAACTGTCCCGCCGCAGCACGGGCCGCACGTTGTACATCCTGGATGAGCCCACGACGGGCTTGCATTTCCGCGATATCGAGCTACTGTTGCAGGTGCTGAACCAGCTGGTCGACAGCGGCAACACTGTCCTCATCATCGAACACAACCTGGACGTCATCAAGACGGCTGACTGGGTCGTCGACATGGGCCCCGAAGGCGGCGACGGCGGCGGCCGCGTGGTGGCCCAGGGCACGCCGGAAGACGTCGCGGCCACCGAGGACAGCCATACCGGACAGTACCTGGGCAAGCTGCTGCGCCGCGCTCCGGCGCAACAGGCCAAACACTCAATGCGTAAGGGATAGCGGCATGTACACCTTGATCATCGCCAACAAGAACTACTCTTCCTGGTCCATGCGTCCGTGGATCGCCCTGCGCGCCGCGGGCATCGCCTTCGAAGAGCAGAAGCTGGGCCTGACCACCGAAGCGTTCGCGCGCCGCCTGAGCGCCATTACGCCCGCCGGCCTCGTGCCCGTGCTGCTGGACGGCGACTTCGCCATCTGGGACTCCCTGGCCATCTGCGAATATGCGGCCGAACGCCACCCCGACGCCCGCCTGTGGCCCCAGGATGCCCGCGCGCGCGCCCGGGCGCGCTCCCTGGCCGCGCAGATGCACAGCGGTTTCGGCGCGATGCGCCAGGCGTTGCCCATGAACGTCGAAGCGCACCTTCCGGGCATCGACTTTCCCGAGCCCGCGCGCCAGGATATCTCGCGCATCCACGCCATCTGGCAAGACACCCGCGCCGAATTCGGCGGCGGCGGGCCGTTCCTGTTCGGAGCCTTCTCGATCGCCGACGCGTTCTTTGCGCCCGTGGTTTCGCGGTTCACGACCTACGGCATCAGCGCCGCGGGCCCGGTGCGCGACTACATGGATGCCGTGCTGGCCCTGCCGGCCATGCAATCGTGGATGCAGGACGCGCGTGCCGAAGCCACCTTCGTGCCCGAAGACGAGCCCTACCGCAAGCATCGCTGAAAACACCCCGGCCCGGCTCAGTCGCGCAGCCGCTCGGCCACGAATTCACGCAGCAGCGCCATCGCGGGCGCTTCGGTGCGACCCGTCAGGGTCACCAGCGCGAACAAGGCATGGCTGCGCAGCGGCGGATCGGCCGGGAGTTCCGTCAATTCCCCGGCCTCGATGCCGGCCTGCGCCGCTCCCACGATGCCCAGGAACACCGCGTCCGACACGCGCACGGCCTCGAGCAGGCTGCCGATCTCGTCGCAGCGCAGGCGCACCGAATTTTGCGGATCCGCCTCGACGCCGAAATGTTCGATCAGGATCCGTTCGGTGTCCGCCGCCAGGAAGGTGGACGCCAAGGGATAGGCCGCGATCTCCGCGAAGCGCGGCGGACGCGCCGCGCGGGCCAGCGGATGGCCCGGACGGCAGATGAAGCCGGCCCGCATCTGCGAGACGGGCTCAATGCGCAGATCGGCCGCCGGCACGATACCGCGGGTATCAACCACCAGCGCATCCAGCCGCCGCTGGCGCAACAGCGCCAGGTGCGCCTCCAGCGAACCGCGCATCACTTCCAGGCGCAATTGCGGATAGCGCCGCGCAACGTGCGCCAACAAGGGCGTCATGAGCATGGCGCCCGGCCCCGAACCCAGGCCGATGCTGATGGCCCCCCGGTCGCCCTGGGTCAGCAATTCGGCGCTGCGGCGCAATTCGGCCGACTCGAACAGGATGCGCCGGGCACGGCCGGCCACGGACAGGCCCAGCGGCGTCAGTTCGGTGCGCTTGCCCATGCGGTCCAGCAGCCTCGCCCCCAGGTCCTCTTCCAGTATGCGGATGCTGCGGCTGAGCGCCGACTGGGTCAGGTGCAGGCGCTCGGCCGCGCGGCTGAAAGAGCCCGCTTCGGCCACCGCCAGCAGATGTTCGAGCTGCTTGAGGTTCATGCCGGAGATTCCCACTCAAGTATGAGTTTTTTTTCTAGCTTCCAGAATAACAATTCGTTAGACAACTGGCGATGGCTGTCCCTAGCATGCCGTTCACGACACCGCATTCCAAAAAAGGGGAAACTCGTGAGCAAGCTTTTCGACCGTCTGCGCCTGGCCGGCTGTGCGCTGATGCTGGGCGCGGCGCTGTGGGGCCCGGCCGCCCTGGCCGCGGATTATCCGAACCGGCCCGTGATGATGATGGTGCCGTACCCGGCCGGCGGCGCATCCGACGCCATCGCCCGCGTGGTGGCCCCGCCCGCCTCCAAACAGCTGGGCCAGCCCGTGCTGGTCGAGAACCTGGGCGGCGTCAGCGGGGCGCTGGGCGCGCAGAAGGTGCTGGCGGCCAAATCCGATGGCTACTACCTGTTCCAGGGCTCACCCAACGAACTGATTCTGTCGCCTATCGCCAATCCGGCGGTGAAGCTCAAGAGCGAGGATTTCCGTCTGGTGCAGATGATCGGCATGGCCCCCATGGTCATCGTGGCGCGCAGCGATCTGCCGGCGGCGACCGCCGACGAACTGGTCGCGCTGGCGCGCTCGCGTTCCGCCTCGCAGCCGCTCACGTTCGGCAGCGTGGGAGTGGGATCCCTGTACCACGTCCTGGGCGAGCATCTGGCCCGCACCATCGGCGCCAATATGGTCCACGTGCCCTACAAGGGAGGCGCGCCGCTGATGCAGGACCTCGGCGGCGGACAGGTGGACATCGCCATCCTGCCCTTGTCGCAGCAGCAGGTGGCGCTGGCCGGGCAGGGCCGCGTCAAGCTCCTGGCCAGCCTGGACCCGCAGCGCAGCACGCTTCCGGCCCTCAAGGCCGTGCCTTCGGTCAATGAAGGCCAACTGCTCAAAGGCTTCAACTTCACCACCTGGACCGGTTATTTCGTCAAGCGCGACACACCGGAGACGGTGGTCGCGCAACTGCAGACGGCGCTCAACGCCGCCATGCAGGACCCCGCGGTGAAACAGAGCCTGGCGTACCAGAACATCGAAGTCTCGGCGCCGATGAGCGCCGAGCAGGCGGACGCCATGTACCGCGCCGAGACCGAGCGCTTCCGCGAAATCTCCAGCCACGTGAAGCTGGCCGGCAACCCCTGAACGCGACCCTACCCGAGGAGAGACCCGACATGCATCCGATCCTGCAGACCATGACCGCCCAGGCAGACGAATTCGTTTCGATCCGGCGGGATATCCACCGCAACCCCGAACTCGGCTTCCAGGAATTCCGCACCAGCGACCTGGTGGCGCAATGCCTGACGCAATGGGGCTACGAAGTAGAGCGCGGGCTGGGCGGGACCGGCGTGGTCGGGCAATTGCGCCGCGGCGCGGGCGCCAAGCGCCTGGGCCTGCGGGCCGACATGGACGCCCTGCCCATCCAGGAGGCCACGGGCCTGGAACACGCCAGCCGCAACGAAGGCGTCATGCACGCCTGCGGCCATGACGGCCATACCGCGATGCTGCTGGCCGCGGCCCATCAGCTGGCCCGGCATGGCGATTTCAGCGGCACCCTCAACCTGATCTTCCAGCCCGCCGAAGAAGGCCTGGGCGGGGCCAAGCGCATGATGGAGGATGGGCTGTTCCGCAAGTATCCGTGCGACGCCATCTTCGCCATGCACAACATGCCCGGCCATCCGCAAGGCCACCTGCTGCTGCGCGACGGCCCCGCCATGGCTTCGTCCGACAACGTCACCATCGTGCTGGAAGGCGTGGGCGGACACGGCGCGGTCCCGCACCGTGCCGCCGATCCCATCGTCGCCGGGTCGGCCATCGTCATGGGGCTGCAGAGCATCGTCGCCCGCAACGTCGATCCCCTGCACGCGGCGGTGATCACGGTCGGCGCGTTCAATGCCGGCAAGGCGAACAACGTCATTCCACAGACGGCGACGCTGAAGCTCAGCGTGCGCGCGTTGGACCGCCAGGTGCGGGACACGCTGCAGGCGCGCATCACCGAACTCGTCCACAGTCAGGCGGCCAGCTACCAGGTGCGGGCGGCCATCGAGTACAGCCGCGGCTATCCCGTGCTGGTGAACACCCGGGCCGAGACGGACTTCGCGCGTGAGGTGGCGATGGAGCTCGTGGGCGCCGACAAGGTCGATCCGCAGACCCGGCCGCTGACCGGCAGCGAGGATTTCGCCTTCATGCTGGAGGAAGTGCCGGGCTCGTATCTGCTCGTCGGCAATGGCGACGGCTCGCCCGACGGCTTCAACAGCGGCCATGGCGCCTGCATGGTGCACAACCCCGGCTATGACTTCAACGACCACAGCCTGCCCGTGGGCGCGGCGTACTGGGTCTTGCTGGCGCGGCGCTACCTGGCGGGCTGAGCCCGTGGCGGTTTCGCGCGGCCCTAGCTCATCTCGAACAGGCGCCGGTGTTCGCGGATGGCGTAGCGATCCGTCATGCCGGCGATATAGTCGGCGATTGCCCGGGCCTGCTCGTTGAACGACGGCCTGCGATAGTCGGGCGGCAGCAGCCGCGGATCGTCCAGGAATGCAACGAACAGTTCGCGCACGATGCGCCGCGCCTTGGTCGTCATGCGCAGGACGCGGTAATGGCGGTAGAGGTTGTCGAACAGGAACTTCTTCAGTTCGTCTGCCTCGCGCCGGATCTCGTCCGAAAAGCTCGCCAGCATCGGGGCGCGGCGCACGTCGTCCGCGGTAGCGGGCGCGAATTCGCGTATGCGCGCCAGCGAGGTCTGCGTCAGGTCGACGATCAGCGTATTGATCATCCGGCGGATGGTCTCGGCCACCGCGCGGCGCGGGGCCAGGCCGGGATAGCGTTCCAGCACGTAGGCGTGGTGCCGCTCGAAGATCGACACGTCCTTCAGCTGTTCCAGCGTGATCAGCCCGGAACGCAGGCCGTCGTCGATATCGTGGTTGTTGTAGGCGACTTCGTCCGCCAGATTGGCCAGCTGAGCCTCCAGCGACGGCTGCGTGCGGTTCAGGAAGCGTTCGCCTACCTCGCCCAGCTGGCGCGCATGCGTGGCCGAGCAGTGCTTCAGTATGCCCTCCCGCGTTTCGAAGCACAGGTTCAGGCCATTGAAGTCGGCGTAGCGTTCTTCAAGCTCGTCCACCACCCTCAGGCTTTGCAGGTTGTGCTCGAAGCCGCCGGCCTCCGGCGCCAGCTCGCGCATGCAGGCGTTCAACTCGTCCTGGCCCGCATGGCCGAACGGCGTATGCCCCAGGTCATGGGCCAGCGAGATGGCTTCGGTGAGGTCTTCGGAAAGGCCCAGGCTGCGCGCCAGCGTGCGCGCGATCTGGGCGACTTCCAGGCTGTGGGTGAGACGGGTCCGGAACAGGTCGCCTTCGTGGTTCACGAAGACCTGGGTCTTGTATTCCAGGCGCCGGAACGCGCCGGAATGGACGATGCGGTCGCGGTCCCGCTGAAACTCGGTCCGATTTTCCGGCGGCGGCTCGGCGTAGGTCCGCCCGCGCGATTGAGACGGGTGGGATGCATAGGAAGCCAACTCTTTCATCTGCAACACCGTCTCCCTTGCCTCTATTGGGTGGTGCGGGCCAGGACGGCGCGCACGGCATCGTCGGGGGCCGGCCGGGTGACGGCTTCGCCGATGCGGGTCATGAGCACGTAGCGGATCGAGCCGCCTTCCGTCTTCTTGTCCACTTGCATCAATTCCAGCCAGCGGTCCGCCCCCAGGTCCGGCGCCACGGCGGGACAGCCGATGGCGGACACCAGGGCGCGTACGCGGGCCACGTCATTGCGGTCGAAGCCGGCGACGTCGGCGGAGAGCTCGGCGGCCTGCACCATGCCGCAGCCCACCGCTTCGCCGTGCAGCCAGGCGCCGTAGCCCAGGCCGGATTCGATGGCATGGCCGAAAGTGTGGCCCAGGTTGAGGATGGCGCGCAGGCCGGATTCGCGCTCGTCCTTGCCCACCACCTGCGCCTTGAGTTCGCATGAGCGGCGGATGGCGTAGGCGATGGCCTCCGGATCCAGCGCCCGCAGCTTCTGGGCGTTTTCCTCGCACCAGGACCAGAACGCCGGGTCCAGGATCAGCCCGTACTTGATCACTTCGGCCAGTCCCGCGGAAACCTCGCGCGCCGGCAGCGTGCCCAGCACGTCGGTATCGATCTCGACCGCGATCGGCTGGTAGAACGCGCCGATCATGTTCTTGCCCAGCGGATGATTGACGGCGGTCTTGCCGCCCACCGAAGAGTCCACCTGGGCCAGCAGGGTCGTGGGCACCTGCAGGAAACGCACGCCGCGCATGTACACCGCGGCGGCGAACCCGGTCATGTCGCCGATCACGCCCCCGCCCAGCGCCACCAGCACGCAGCGGCGGTCCAGGCGTTGGGCCAGCAGCGCGTCGAAGATCAGGTTCAGCGACTGCCAGTCCTTGTAGGCCTCGCCGTCCGGCAGCTCGATGCGCAGCACCCGCTTGCCCGTGCGCGCCAGCGCGGCCTCGGCGCGTTCGCCGTACAGGGCGGCAATGGTGGGATTGGTCACCACGGCGATCGCGGTGGCGTCGGCGGGAATGCACTGGTCCAGGGCGTCCATGCGGCCCGGGCCGATATGGATGGGGTAGCTTCCGCCCGGGGTGTCGACGTGTACAACGTTCATATGCGCTTCTCAAAAGCTTGTAATTGCGGCAGCAGGGCCTTGACCAGGGTGTGGACGGGCATGGAGCCCGTTTCCACGACCATGTCGGCCACTTCCTTGTAGAGGGGCTCGCGCAGGGTCATCAGGTCGCGCAGGGTGCCGCGCGGATCCGCGGTAGCGAGCAGGGGTCGGTTGCGGTCGCGGCAAGTGCGGCGGAACAATTCGTCCACGCTGGCCCGCAGGTAAACGACGATGCCGCGCTCTCGCAGGCGCAGGCGGTTCTCCGCCGCGAGGATGGCGCCCCCGCCGGTGGCAAGAATTATGTTGCGCCGTTGGGTACACTCTTCCAAGGCGGCGGCTTCCCGGCGACGGAAACCGGCTTCGCCCTCGATTTCGAAGATTACCGGCACCCGCACGCCGCAACGCGCCTCGAGCTCATGATCCAGATCCACAAATTCGCGCCCCAGGGCACGCGCCAGGCCACGGCCGATGGTCGTTTTGCCCGCGCCCATCATGCCCACCAGGAAAACGGGCAGGTCATGCGGCAGCGACACGGCCCCGCCTGCGCATTCCGTGGCGCAAGGCGGATTGTCGGGCGTCTCGCAGGGGGACGCCGGGTCCGGGGCAGCCTCCGGACATGAAATAGCGGAAACGTTCATGCCGGCATTATCACATTTGCCGCCAGTTGCCCGCGCACCACACTGAACAACTTTGTTACAGATGCCGGTTCCCCGCGCTAAGTCCGGACCGGAGATACCCGTAAAATCGCCGCGATGAGCAAGCCCCAGAATTCCTCCAAAAAAGACAAGCCCTCCAAGAGTGGCTCCCCGATACTGCGATTCTTCGTAAAGACCGGCATTCTTTTCGCCGGCCTGTTCCTGTGCGGCGTACTGCTGGCCGGGATGGCGTTGGCGCTGGCCTGGCCCAACCTGCCGGACCTGAACGCCATGACGGACTACCGCCCCCGGGTGCCGCTGCGCGTCTATACGGCGGATCGCGTGCTGATCGGCGAATTCGGCGAAGAGCGCCGCAACGTGCTGCGTTTCAACGAGATCCCGGACGTCATGAAATCCGCGGTGCTGGCGGCCGAAGACGACCGCTTCTACCAGCACGGCGGGATCGACTGGATGGGCGTGGCGCGCGCGGGCCTGACCAACCTGATCAGCATGTCGAAGTCGCAGGGCGCCAGCACCATCACGATGCAGGTGGCGCGCAACTTCTACCTGTCGTCGGAAAAGACCTATTCGCGCAAGTTCTACGAACTGCTGCTGACCTTCAAGATCGAATCGGAGCTCACCAAGGACCAGATCCTCGAGCTCTACATGAACCAGATCTACCTGGGCCATCGCGCCTATGGCTTCGCCGCTGCGTCGCGCACCTATTTCGGCAAGCCCCTGTCCGAGGTCACCCCCGCGGAAGCCGCCATGCTGGCCGGCATCCCCAAGGCCCCCTCGCGCTTCAACCCGATCGCCAACCGGCCCCGCGCCGAGCTGCGCCAGCGCTACGTGCTGGGCCGCATGCACTCGCTGGGCTATCTGACCGACCCCGAATACCAGCAGGCGCTGGCCCAGCCCATCGTCATGAAGTCCGCGGAAGGCACGCCGGCCGGCGGCTACTCCATCCATGGCGAGTACGTGGCGGAACTGGCGCGCCAGCTGCTGTTCAACGTGTACCAGGACAACGTCTATTCGCGCGGCATCAATATCTATACCACCGTGCAGTCCAAGGACCAGGAAGCGGCCTATCGCGCCGTGCGCGAAGGCGTGCTGGAATACACGCGCCGCGCGCCCTACCCGGGCCCCGAAGAACAGCTGGACCTGCCCCCCGGCACCGAAAACAATCCCCAGGCGCTCGATGAGTTCCTGGACGGCGTGTTCGACAAGTTCAGCGACAGCGGCGACCTGCTGACCGCGCTGGTGTTGTCGGCCAGCCCCACGGAAGTGAAGCTGGCGCGCAGCTCGCGCGAGATCATCACGGTCACCGACAAGAAGGTGCTGAGCGTGGTCGCCCGCGCGCTGAACGACAAGGCCAAGCCCGAACAGCGCATCAAGCGCGGCTCGGTGGTCTATATCCGCAAGTTCGGCGACAACTGGGAAATCATCAACCTGCCTTCGGTGCAGGCTGCCTTCGTGGCGCTGTCGCCCCAGGATGGCGCCATCCGCGCCATGGTGGGCGGTTTCGACTTCTACCGCGGCAACTTCAACCGCGTGACGCAGGCCTGGCGCCAGCCGGGCTCGAACATCAAGCCGTTCATCTACGCCGCCTCGCTGGAACGCGGCCTGACGCCGGGCACGCAGATCTCCGACCAGCCGTTCGAACTGACGGCGGCGCAGACCGGCTCCAAAGCCTGGAACCCGAAGAACTACGGCAACCAGTACGAACCCATGCTGACGTTGCGCCAGGGCCTGTACAAGTCGAAGAACATGGTGTCGATCCGTATCCTGCAGGCCATCGGGCCGCAGTATGCGCAGGACTACCTGACCCGCTTCGGCTTCGACAAGGCCCGCCAACCGGCCGTGCTGCCGCTGGCGCTGGGCGCGGGCTCGGTCACCCCGCTGCAGCTGGCCGGCGCCTTCTCGGTATTCGCCAACGGCGGCTACCGCGTCACGCCCTACCTGATCGACCGCGTCACCGACAGCAGCGGCAAGGTCATCATGCAGTCCAAGCCGGTCGTGGCCGGCGACGCCGCGGCGCGCGCCATCGATCCTCGCACCGCCTGGGTCATGGATGACATCCTGCGCGGCGTGGCCACCTACGGCACCGCCGCCCGGGCGCGCGTGCTGCTCAAGCGCAACGACATCGCCGGCAAGACGGGCACCACCAACGAGTCCGTGGACGCCTGGTTCTCCGGTTACACCCCCTCGCTGGTCGCCACCGCGTGGCTGGGCTTCGATCAGCCCAAGTCGCTGGGTTCGCGCGAAACCGGCGGCGGCGTCGCCATGCCGATCTGGGTCGACTACATGCAGACGGCGCTCAAGGGCGTGCCCGAAGAGAAGCCCCGCCCCCGTCCCGACGGCCTGCTCGTGGAAAACGGCGAATTCTATTTCTCCGAATTCCCGCCGGGCCAAGCCGTCGCGCGGCTGGGCCTGCCCGAGGCCGACACGCTGGGCGAGTTCCTCAATGGCCTGACCGGCAGCACCAGCGAGGAAACCCGCATCAAGGTCGCCCCCGGCGTCGGCACGCAGAACAACGCCCCCTGGTCGCAGAAAATCCCCTTCTGACGCCCAGCCACGAAAGGCCGGCCCATTGGGCCGGCTTTTTTTTGCCCCGGTGCCGGCCCCAGGCGCTCGCAGGCGCAATAAAAACGCCCCCGGATGGGGGCGTCGGGCACGCGGCGTGCTCCGTGCGGCCTAAAGGCGTATCGTCACAGGAACGCCCGCCGCCGCGGAGCAGATCTGCGACAGGGCGTCCGGCAATTGCGGGCCGCCTCGGGTATCGTTCCAGTGCAAGCCATCGTAGCGGTAGTGAAACCCGCCGCTGCGCGCCGCGACCCACAGCTCCTGCATGGCCGCCTGGCTATTCACCACGACGTGGGTATTGTCTTCGAAGACCATGGTCAGCACATTGCCGCTGCGGCTGGTTTCGACATCGACGTCAAGCGAAGCCGCCCAGTCATCGGCCTGGCTTTCGATGCTGTCCAGCACCTGGTCGATCAACGCAAGAAATTCGGTTTCGGTCATAATCGAGCCTGCAAGAATTACGGAGTTCCCAGTGTTCCAATTGGCATTTAGCCGCATGGCTCTTCGCATTGTAGCCACGCTAGTGACGACCGGCATGGTTGCGGCCTGCGGGTACAAGGGGCCGTTGTACATGCCGACGCCGGATGGCAAGCCGCCCTCGAGCTCACAGCCGCAGCAGAAATCGGTGCCGATACCGCCGGCGCCTCCGATTCTATGACCTCCCGATTCCCCGCGCAGCCTGAACTGGCCGGACATCCGTACTTCCAGTTCCGCAATAACGTCCTGTACGCCGAGGACGTGCCGCTGGACCACCTGGCCGAGCGGCTGGGCACGCCGCTGTACGTCTATTCGCGCGCCGCGCTCAAGGCCGCCTGGGAATCCTATCGCAGCGCCGTCGGGCGGCGCCCCGTGCTGGTGTGCTACGGCATGAAGGCCAACTCCAACCTGGCCGTCCTGAAGGAGTTCGCCCGCCTGGGCGCGGGCTTCGACATCGTTTCGGGCGGCGAGCTCAAACGCGCCCTCGCGGCAGGGGCCGATCCATCCAGGATCGTGTTTTCCGGCGTGGGCAAGCAGGCCTGGGAAATGCGCGATGCGCTCGCGGCCAAGGTCAAATGCTTCAACGTGGAGTCCGAGGCCGAATTGCGTCGGCTCTCCGAGGTCGCGGAGGACATGGGCGTGCGCGCCCCCGTTTCGCTCCGGGTGAACCCGGACGTGGATGCGCAGACCCACCCTTACATTTCCACCGGCCTGAAGGAAAACAAGTTCGGCATCGCCATCGGATCGGCGCTGGAGGCCTACCGTTGCGCGCGGTCGCTGCCGGCACTGGACATCGTGGGCGTGGATTGCCATATCGGCTCGCAGCTCACCGACATCAGCCCCTATTTCGACGCCCTGGAAAAACTGCTGGACCTGATCGAAAAGCTGGCCCAGGACGGCATCCGGATCAGCCATCTGGACCTGGGAGGCGGCCTGGGCATCCGCTATACGGATGAAACCCCGCCCTCGCCCAAGGCCCTGCTCGACCATGTCTTCACGCGCCTGGAAGCGCGCGGCCTGGGGGATCTGCACCTGGTGCTGGAGCCGGGCCGCTCGCTCGTCGGCAACGCCGGCGTGCTGCTCACGACGGTCCAGTACCTCAAGCACTCGGAAGCGCGCAATTTCGCAATCGTCGACGCAGCCATGAACGACCTGCTGCGCCCGGCCCTGTACGAGGCCTTCCACGGCGTGCGCGCGGTGCATCCCCGCGCCGGCGAAGAAACCCTGTACGACATCGTCGGTCCGGTCTGCGAAAGCGCCGACTGGCTGGCGAAGCAGCGCAAGCTGGCCATCGAGCAGGGCGACCTGCTGGCGGTGGAATCCGCGGGCGCCTACAGCATGGCCATGGCCAGCAATTACAACGCCCGTCCCCGCGCGGCCGAAGTCATGGTCGACGGCGACAAATACTACGTGGTGCGCCGGCGCGAAACGCTGGACGACCTGCTCAAGGGCGAATCCACCCTGCCCTGACCGGCGCCGTCCATGGGCGCCGCCGCCCCGGCCCGCTCATTCGAATTCGTGCGTAATCGCGGCGGGCCTGCCCGGCGCCACCGTCAAGGTCATGCGATGCTCTCCCGCAGAGGCGTTGCGCACCGTCACCTGATAGCGTCCCGGCGCCAGCGACAGCTGGCGCAGTGGCGGGCTCACGCCTCTCGAACGGCCATTGACCAGCACCTCGCCCCAGGGCCGCACCGCCACGCGCACCGTGACGGGCGCCGCCTTGGGCGGCTCCTGGGCCGCCGGCGCGGCTGGTTCGGCCGCGGCCGGGCCGGCCGCCTGCGGCGAGAGCGGGTCGGCAGCGGTTTCCGGATGGGCCGCGGCCTGCGGCGCGGCGCCGGGCGGATCGGCCGTGGCGCTGGCGTTGGTTTCTCCGGTAAGCGGAGCTGGCTCGGCGGCGGCGCCGGGCGGCGGCGCAACTGGCTCAACCGGCCGCTCGCCGGCAGGCGGGGCCGGGGGGGATTCGGGCGCGGCAGGAACCGCGGACGCGGGCGCAGCGGGAGCGGCGGGCGCCGGTTGCGCCGCCTGCGGCGCGGCGGCTAACTGCGCCGGCGGCTCGGTCCATTGGACCCAGCCATACGCTCCCGCCGCCAGCAGCAGGATCCCCGCCGCCGTCCAGGGCAGGACGCGCCTGCCGCCAGCGGGATGTTCCGGCCGCATCGCCGTCAGGCGCACCGCAAGCGCCGGGGAGGCCTCGCCGCCTGCGGGAACCTCCGCCATCAGCGAAGGCGTAGCCAGGCCCGGGTCCGCGACGGGAGCCTCCGGCGGCGGCAATGCCCCCATCGCCTCGGCCAGCGCCATCGCCGTCCGAGGCCGCGCGCGAAACGACATCGCGAGCCCCCTGTCGACGGCGGCGCCGAACGCTTCGCCGTACGCGCCGGGCATCCATTCCTCCAGCGGCTGGCTATCGTCCCGCACGCGGCGCGCCAGCGCGCTTGGCGGGGGGGTGCCCGTCGCCAGGAAATAGGCCAGCGCCGCCAGCCCGTAAACGTCGGTCCACGGGCCGCAGGGATAGGCGGGGTCGTCCGTGTACTGCTCGAACGCGGCATAACCGGCATGCCGGGGCGCGTCTTCGTCGTCCGGCCAGGCATCCGCCGGCGCGGCCACCATGGCCCCGCCGGATGCGTCCGGGCTCACGGCGTCCGGACCGATGCCACCGTGCGCCCGGCCCCTCTCATGCAGCGCCGCCAGGGACCTGGCCACGCTGGCGACGATCCCCAGGATCGCCTCCTGGCGCCGCGGCCCCGGCGGCAGGCGGAGAAGGTCGTCGAAGCGCGAGGCGCCGGAGCCGGAAGGAACGCCGGCCACGCCCGGGCCCGGCGGCACAGCGAAAGTTCGGAACATGCGTTTCTCCGACAGGGTTCAGGGGTGCCAGGTGGGCAGCGAGGAAAACAATCTGGCGAACAGGGTGGCGTTCAGCGCGCCTCCATGGACATAGGTCTGCAACGCCGCCCCGTCCGCCTGGTTGGTCCACCAATAGCTCGTATGCGAACTGGGATTGAAGCAGAACGGCAGGTCGGGCCAGGCGCCCAGCGCGCGCCGCGCCAGGGGCGCCGATTCCTGCTCCAGGCCCGCGCTCAGAATGTCCATGATGTCGCTGCCCGCGGGCCGCGGCGGCAGGCCGGACGCCGCGGTCGGCATGCGCACCTGCTGCAGGCTGCGGTCGAACTGTTCCGGCGGGCAGCCGTGGCGCACCGCAGCAAGCATGCTCGCGCCGATCTGCCGGTAGTAATCAGTGGCGCCGTCCAGGATACTGCTATGGTACTGCGCGGGCGGCAGCGCCATGACGACGCACAAGGGGTAGCCGCGGCCCACGCGGTCACGGCTTGGCGTGATGCACCCCAGTTGCGCAACGCCCGCGCCCGGCCCCGACGGAATGGCGAAGTTCCAGATCGGCGCCGACGCGAACCCGCGCGCCGCCGCGGCGTCCGGCGCCTGCTTGAGCGCCGCCAGCCCGAACTGCAGCCAGCGGTCCCACCAGGTGATCAGCTCGCGCGGCAGGCGCCGGTGCACGAAATCGCCCGCCGCGGGTATCTTGCCGTACCAGCCCACGCGTCCACGCTCCACTCCAAGCTCCATGTCCATGTCCTGTTCACGACGCGCCGGGGCAGGCAAAAGCCTGCATCTCGGCTAGATGAAACGGGCTTTTGACGCTGCTGGCGGTGATCTCCAGCACAACCTTGCGCCCGCCCAGATCGAAGGTGGCCAAGGTGACCTCCGGCGTTGCGCCGCGCTGCAGCTGCGCGCGGTCCAGCATGCGGTTCAGCGCCCATGGGCCCGACGTCGTCATGCCCGCCGCGCCCTCCTGCGGCGTCAGCTCGATGCGCACCTGGTTGCTGCCGCGCGGGCCCGGCCACTGTACGGTGGTGGCGACCTGCGGGCCATGCGCGTAGCGCACCGCCTGGCCGTCCACGTCCATCACGAACTGGGTGATACCCGCATCCATCTCCACGGGCCGGATGGCCACCCGGTACGACGGCATGGGATTGCCCGCCATGAAATACACATCGCGGATGACTCCCGCCCGCTGGAATGCATCCAGGGTGGCCGAATTCGCGCCCGACCGTCCGTCGATCCCCGGCTTGAAGCGCCAGCGCTGGCCGGACGCGTCGATCTGGGTCGCGAGGTTCTTCTGGAAAAAATCATCCATCAGGCCGTTGGGGCCGAACAGGCGCGCCATGTCGTTGGGCGCCACGTCGCGCGTCGACCTGCTGGAAAACGGATAGCGCCCGGCCACCGACTGGCCGCAGAACACCCCGATGGTGGCGGACACGGTTTCGCCCATGCGGGCCCTCGCCACGTCGGACACCTCGCCGGAGGCGTTGACGGACAGCGCATTGAGCACGTCGCGCAGCGGCCCCGGCAGACGCCCGGCCTCGGCGCGCAGCTTCGTCACGGCATCCGAACTGGGCGCGGGACTGCCGCTGCGCAGGGCCGCGTCCGCCGCGGTCAGATAGGTATAGAGCTCGTTGATGAAACCTGTCGTGGCCGCGATGGGCGCGGACGTTGCCGCGGCTCCGCCCTCTCCCTGCGCGAGCCGGCGATACGGTTCGAAATGCTGGTCCACGATACGCTCCAGCTTCTCGTCCGAGGCGTCCGCGCGCGTCGCGGCGCCCGGTCCCGTCGGGCCGAACATCTGCTCCAGTGCCTCGCGCGTGCTGCTGACGCGGTCGCGCGCCTGGTCGACCAGCGACCTGTCCTCCTTGCCCGAATCCCGCAGCAAGGAGGTTTCCCGCGCGACGCCCCGCACCAGCTGCACCAGGGGCGACTCCGGCGCCGACAAGGTGCGCGCCATCTGGATGTTCTGCAACAGCGACTTGCTGGGGGCCAGCTGCAAGTCGTTCAGGTAGCCGTCCCACTGCGTCACGTAATCGTTCATGTACAGGCGCTTGATGTCGATCACCAGCTGACGCTGCGCGGCCTGGTCCAGCCGTCCGCGCAGCGGGATGTTCAGTATCCACGCGTCATCCGAGCGCAGCACCTCCGCCACGCTCGCAACGCGCTTGTTGAACACGTCCCAGTAGCCGCGGTAGCTGTAGAGCGCCGGGATGCCCTGGCTCAGCGGCTTGCCGCTCTTGCGCACGAACACCGCGCTGGCCTGCGCGCCTCCAAGCGTCACCGCCGTGCTCTCGGCGGCGGCGTCGGTATTGGCCAGGGTGCGGCGCAACCGGCTGTAGGCCCGCTGCGCCAGCGTGTAGCGCGCCAGCTTCTCGCGCGCCTGCGCCACCAGTTCATCGTCCTTCGGAAACGGCGACGCCAGCACATGGCTTTGGGTCAGGTTGCGCAGGTGCAGCGACAGCTGTTCGTACTCGCGCCGCGTGTACCCTTCCGGCAAGGTTGCCTGCATGTCCGAAAGCAGCCACGCATGCATGAATTCCGCGTCGTAGCGGTCCGCCTCGTACAGCATCAGATAGGCCCGCAATGCCTCGTACGAGTACTCCAGGTCGCTGGCCGACGCATCCCGCAACGCGGCCTCGACGCGCCGCGCCACCTGCGGCAGCAGCACCTGGTCCAGGGTATTGCCGTACACGCCCTGGGCGGCCGCCTGCAGCTTCAGGCCCTGATAGAGGCCATAGCGGTAGCCCAGCGGCGGGCTCTCGATCTCGAAGCCCTCATGCTGCGGCAGGTACCAAAGACTGTTGAGGAAAGGCATCAGGCCCAGCAGATCGCCCGTGCGCGTGATCTTGATCTCGCGCGTCAGCGTCTCCACCGCCGGCACCCGCCGCGCGACCTCTTCGACATAGGCCGAGTTGTTGCGATAGCTCAGCGCCCAGCCCGCGATCAAGGCTACGAACGCCGCCGTGACCAGTCCGTATCCGGCCCAGTGCAGCTGCCGATAGCGGCGCTCCCACCGCAGATTCCGGCTGGCCAGGCCCGCTTCACGGAAGATGACGTCCTGCAACAGGTTCTTGAGGAAGTAGCTGCGGCCCTCCGCCTCGCCCGGCACGCTGGACGCCGGCATGGCGCCGCCGTCGATGCGCAGATAGCGCTTGAGATGGCCGGTCACCTGGTCGAAGGTCTCGCCTCCCTGCGTGCCGCTGGTGAAGTACACTCCGCGCGGAATGACCCGGGCCTCGAATTTCGACGTGGCGAAGACGTCGCTCAGGAAGTGGCCCAGGATGGCCTGCAGGCCGGCGAACTGCTGCGGCAGCATGTAGGCCAGCGCCCGCCGCGACGGATCGCTTTCGGCCGCCACCACTTCCGGCAAGGCATCGTCCAGGCGCCGCTGCAGCAAGGCGTATTCGGCATGAAAGGCCTCGTACAGGTCGAATCCCGGCTCCTGCGTATACGCGTATGGCAGGGTAAAGCCCCAGACCTGCGCCAGTTCATCGCGGCTGAACGAGGCGAAATACTCCTCGAAGCCCGACAGCAGATCGGTCTTCGTGACCAGGACATAGACCGGGAATGCGATGCCCAGTTGCTCGCGCAGTTCCTGAAGCCGGCGCCGCAGCACCGCGGCATGCTGCGCCCTTTCCGCGTCGGAGGCGGACAGCAGATCTTCCACGCTGACCGTCAGCATCGCGCCGTTGATCGGCTGGCGGCCGCGGTACTTGGCCAGCAGGCCGAGAAAGCCGCGCCATTCCTCCTCGTCGCCCGTGGGATCGCTTTCGTGCGTGGTGTAGCGCCCCGCCGTGTCCAGCAGCACCGCGTCGTCGGTAAACCACCAATCGCAGTTCCGGGTGCCGCCCACCCCGCGCAAGGCCACTTTCCCGTAGCGCTCGGCCAGCGGAAAGTTCAGGCCCGAATTCACCAGCGCGGTCGTCTTGCCCGCGCCCGGCGCGCCGATGATCACATACCACGGCAGCTGGTACAGGTACTGTTTGGAGAAACGGTCGAGCGCGCCGCGGCGGCCGCGATGCTCGAAGCGCGTCTTGCGCAGCAATTCCACGGCCTCGTCGAACCGCGTTTCCAGCTGGCGGATCTCGTCGTTCTCCGCCGCTTCCTCCTGCGGCTTATCAACGCTTGTCCGGGGCCTGCGCAATTGCCCCAGCAGCTGCGCATTCAACCGCCCTTCCCGCCACTTGCGCCACACGAGGCGCAGCAGCCAGATCGCGAACATCAGCACGATGACCGCAATGCGGACCGTCTCGCTTTCCAGCGGGCGCACCGCGCCGATCGCAATGAGCGGCCCCGCGATCCAGATCAGCACGGCCAGGGCGACCAGCCCCAGGAAGTTCCACACGCGCCGGCTGAAGAACCATCCGAACAGCTTGTAGATCATTCCTGGCCTCCCTGTCCGCCAAGCTCGTGCGGCGTGGGCGGCACGAGCACGGTAATTTCGACCCGCCGGTTCAACGCGCGGCCCGCGGCCGTATCGTTGGGCGCCACGGGATCGGCGTCTCCCCGGCCCTCGGCCCTGACTCGCGCCGTCTGCCCCAGACGCCGTTCCAGCATTTCCTTCACGGCGTCCGCGCGCGCCTGCGACAGATGCCAGTTGGACGGGAAGCGCGCGCTGCGCATCGGTGTGTTGTCGGAGTAGCCGCGCACCAGGATGCTGCCCTGGGTCTCGCGCAAGGCATCCGCCACCCGCGACAGGACGGGCAGGTACTGATCGCGCACGGAACTGGCGCCGGACTCGAACACGCCGTCGCCTCGCAGCACCACGACGCTGCGGTCCACCTCGTCGCGCACGCTCACCAGCTGATCGCGGATCTCGGGAGCCAGGAACACCGCCAGGCGCGGCGCTGGCGCCGGCCGCTTCACCACCGCCGGCGCGATCTGCACGGAGGGCGGTTTCAATTTGCCGATGGACGCGAATACGTCATCGGACTGGCCGCCGAGCCGCCAGCCCAGGCCCCAATACAGCGCCAGCGCGAGGACGGCCGCCAGCGCGCCGAATACCCACAGGGGCACGGGCAGGCGCCGCAAGGGCGTCTGCGCGGGCGCATCGCGCCAATGCGGCGAGAGCGCCAGCGGATAATCGCCGCGGGCGCCGCGCAGGATCCGGAGCAGCCGCTGGCGCAGCGTTTCCAGTTGCGAGCGGCCGTTGTCTATGACGCGATAACGACCCTCGAAACCCAGCAGCAGGCAGTAATACAGCAACTCCAGCAAATCCAGGTGCTGCGCAGGGTTCTGCGACAGCTTGGCCAGCAGCTGGAAGAATTTCTCTCCCCCCCACGTCTCGTTGTGGAACGTCACGAGGAGACTGTGCGCCGACCACACGCCGCCGCCGCCCCAGGGCGTAAGCGCCGCGGCCTCGTCCAGCGCGGTGCACAGGCAATAGCGCGCGCCCAGAATGGTTTCGTTGGCAATGCCCGCCTGCTGCGCGCGCAGCTCGAACTGGCGCACCTCGTCCAGCAGATGCTCGCGCAGTATGGCGGGCGACGGATGCGCCGCGGTCGCGCGGATCTGCGGGATCAGATCCAGCAAGGGGTTCGCCGCGGCCACGAGCGGGTTGGTCCCGCTGATCACGTAGTCGTGGGGCCGCAGCCTGCCCGCGCCCGGCGCGTTGCCTTCGCCCAGGCCGCCCGGCGGGGGGCCGGACAGGGTGTGATCCGAAGCATGCATAATCGTCTCCGCCTGGTTGGCTGCGCTCAGTCGCGCAACGCCCAGAACTCCATCGTCAGTCCGGGGAAGTCGCCCGCCAGATGCAGCGCCAGCGCGCCGGTGCGCTCCAGCTGCTTCCAGAATTCGCCGCCCTTATCGAGTTCGAAATACACGTGGCCGGCGCTGTAGGGAATCTGCCGCGGCGCCACCGGCAACGCCCGCACCGCCACGCCGGGCAGCTGCAGGTGCACCAAATCGCGGATGCGCTCGACCGGGCCGATCTTGACCTGGGCAGGAAAGCGCGTGCGCACCGTCTCGACCGCCAGGTCCGCGTGCACCGCCAGCACGAACCCGGCCGTGCGCAGCAGCTCGGCATCCTGGACCTGCGCCACGCGCACGCCCTGGCCCCGGTCCTGCAGCGGGATCTGCAAGGCGCGCTGCTCCAGCACGACCGACAGAGAACGGCGCAGTTCGTTCATCAACGGAGTGAAGCTGCCCTGCAGATCGTCGTGCACGTACTCGGGCAGCACGCCCGGACGGCGCGTTGCGGAGGTGAACGTAGCAAGATCGCAAGCCAGCATCAGCCAGTCGTGGAACAGGCGCTCCGGATGCTGCGCCGCGCTCTGGCGCGCATGCCAGAGCGCGCCCAGATAGCGGTTCACCGTCTCCAGGAGCATGAAATCCGACACCTCGGAAACGCCGCCGCGGCCGGGCTGCGAGAGGCGCGACGCCAGCGCCTCGCTGCGGGCGTCGAGCAGCCCCTGGAGTTCGTTGGCAAAACCCCGCAGCACGGGATGTTCGCCCGCCGCCAACCATGGCGCCACATAGCTCTCATCGAGCGCCACACGATTGTCCGCGCGGCGCTCGGCCACTTTCACGACGCCCAGGCCCAGCCAGTCCTCGGTCAGGTCGTCTTCCAGCATCAGGCGCAGCCGCAAGCGGCCCAGCTGCATCAAGGCCGGCTCCAGCGCCATCGAGCCGGTGTCTTCCACCTCCGCCTCATGCACCATGTAGCGGGCAAGCGTGTCCTCTTCGCCCTCGTAGATGACGTCGCTGGCGCCAGGCCGCACGCGGGGCACGGCAAGCATCACGCGCGCATCGTGGGTCTGCGGGGGCACCTCGAGCGCCGCGGGCGCCGCGTCCGGATGCGAGAAGTCGAAGGGCGTGCCATCGGGCATGATGCCCTGCGCCTGCGTCAACACCACTTTCCCGATCGCCAGGGCGTCCCGGTCCAGCGACAAATGGCTAAACCCCCAGAAGAACCCCTGGACGGCGGCGGCGCGCTGCTGCGCGGCATGCAGCATATGGCGCTCGAGCTGCTGGAAATGCTGAGGTCGCAGGAACATCCCCTCCGACCAGATCACTTTGTCTTTTGTCACCATGTCCGGTTCTCTTTCTTCCGCATCTAAAAGGGCCACCATGAACGGCTGCGATCCACTTCCTCCAGCCCGTCGCGCTTGACGGCGACCTTCACCGTCTCCTCGTTCGGCGAGAACTGCCAGACCTTGTAGATGTTGGTGTTCTGCGCCTCGGGCAGGGCCACCAGCAGGCGCCATTTGCTTTGTTCGAGATCCCGATAGGCCGCCACCACTCCCACGACGCGCGCCTCGGCATTGCCGGGGTACTGCACCACCTTTTTCTCGCCGGGCCGCAGGATCACCTGGTCCACGTTGAGCAACTCCGCGCCCAGCGCCGCATGCGCGTCGCCCTGCAAGGTGAAGAAATCGGTCGACTCGAAGATGCTGGACGACTTCAACTCGTAAATCGTCACCTGCACCGGCGACGGCCTGCCGCTGGCGTTCTGATTCACCTTCGGATCCGCGCGCAATTCAATGGCGTAGGGCACCGGAACCCGTTTGGCCGTCGACGAGCATCCCGCGAGCGCCACGGCGGCGGCCAGGCTCGCGACGATCGGCGCGATGCGCCGCAAGGGCCCACCCGCGCGGCGTCCCGCCAGGGCCGTTCGTTGAAATAGACCGCTCATAAGACCTCGGAAATAAAAACACACACGTCTGTTACGCCGCGACGCATACCTGCCGCGGCGGACCGCTATCATCGGCGGAATAAGCGCTTCCTCCTCTTTTCGAACGACACGCCCGTGCCATGAACAAGCCCGTCCGTATCAGCCTCATATCCAGCCTTGCGCTGCTCGCAGCCTGTGCTTCCACGCCCTCGCCGCAGGCCATCGACGCCTTGCAGCAGGTCCGCGACGAATATGCCGCCAGCCGTTTCGGCGCAGTGATCCGCACCGTGGCCACCTCCGACGCGCTCGCCACCGCGCCCAGACCCATGCGGGTCGAGGCGCTGAAACTGCAAGCCTTCAGCTACTGCGTCACCGACTATCGCGAGCTCTGCGAAGACAGCTTCATCCGCATCCTGCAGCTGCAACCCTCGTTCCAACTCGCACCCAACGAAATCGGGCACCCCCAATGGGGACCGGCATTCCAGGCGGCCCAGGCCCGCTGACGCGCCAACGGCGCCAAGGAGACAGGCGTGAAGCTCACCGTGTTCCAGCATGCCGGCGATCCGGCCTTCGAACCCATCCATGCCGTGTTCTCGGCACCGGGCGGCACGGTGGGCCGCAGCGCCGACAACCATCTGGCGCTGCCGGATCCCTCGCGCGCGATTTGCCGCGTGCAGGCGGTCATTCGCGTAAGCGGCCCGGATTCCGTGTTTCTCCTGAACCTGAGCGGCATGAGCACGGTCAGCGTCAACGGTCGGGCAGTGGCGCAGGATCAGGAAGTGCCGCTGAATCCAGGCGATGAGGTGGAAATCGGCGGCTACCGGCTGCGGGCGGAGGCCGCCGCGCCCAATGCCGAGGCTGCCGCTACCGCTGCGGCCGCTGTCGTCGACGATGATGTATTCGCCGACCTGATCGGGCCGGGCACCTTGCCCGTGGGCAGCGCGCCGGACGTGTCCTCGCACCCCTTCGATCTGGACTCCGCGCAGGCCCGCAACGCGGAAGATCCCTTGCAGCATCTGCCGCCGGGAGATGCGGAGGTGTCGCGTCCGGTCACCGATCCCCTGGCGCTTTTCGGCGCCCCCGGCGATGCCGCGCCCAGCATCTTCTCCGATGGCACGCCGTCCGCCCTGCCCGCCCACGACCCGCTGGCCGAGCACCGGGACCACCCGGTCGAAGAAACCCTTGCCGGCACCCGCCAGGCCCAGGAAAGCCGCAGCGCGCCCGATCATCTCCAGGAGATCGGCGGCTTCATGCGCCCGGCAGCCGTCAAGCGGACGCCTGACGGCCAGGACCGCTAGCGGCTCACGCGTAGTCATAGCGGAACTCCCCGTCGGCCGCGGACAGGCCTACCCGCCGCAGGCGGCGGTCCTGCATGGAGGCGCCCAACAATTCCCGGCCGATCTTCGGCAACACCGTATTCGTAAGCACGGCATCCACCATGCGGGCGCCGGACTCCACTTCCGCGCAGCGCGCGACAACCAGCGCGACGGCCTCCGGGGCCACCTCCAGCGCAATGCCGTGGTGCGCCGACAGGCGGCGGCGCACCCGCTCGAATTGCAGCGCCACGATGCGCTCCAGCATGGCGTCCGGCAACGGAAGGTAGGGAACGGCGACCAGCCTTCCCAGCAGGGCGGCGGGAAAGGCCTGCAGCAAGGGTTCGCGCAGCGCGGCCGCCAATCCCTGGGCATCCGGCATCAGCGCCGGATCCGAGCACAGGGCTGCGATCCGATCCGCGCCCACGTTGGAAGTCAGGATGATGATCGTGTTGCGGAAATCGATATACCGCCCCTCGCCGTCTTCCATCCAGCCCTTGTCGAAGACCTGGAAGAAAACCTCGTGCACGTCGGCATGGGCCTTCTCCACCTCGTCGAGCAACACCACGCTGTAGGGCCGCCTTCGCACGGCCTCGGTCAGCACGCCGCCCTCTCCATAGCCGACATACCCGGGCGGCGCCCCCTTCAGCGTGGACACCGTGTGCGATTCCTGGAACTCGCTCATGTTGATGGTGATCAGGTTCTGCTCCCCGCCATAGAGCGCCTCCGCCAGGGCCAGGGCGGTCTCCGTCTTGCCCACGCCGCTCGGACCGCAAAGCAGGAACACACCCACCGGCTTGTCGGGATCGGTCAGGCGCGCCCGCGACGTCTGGACCCGGCGCGCCACCGCCTCCAGTCCCTCGCGTTGGCCGATCACGCGCTTTTCCAGCGTATCGGCCAGGGCAAGCACCGCTTGCGCCTCGTCGCGCACCATGCGTCCCACCGGAATGCCGGTCCAATCGGCCACCACCGCCGCCACCGCCGCCGCGTCGACCGCGCAATGGATCATCGGAGCCTCCCGCTGGCTTCGCGCCAGCGCTTCCTGCGCCTGCGCCAGCGCCTGCCGCGGGTCTTCCTGTTCCTGATCCGATGCCTGGTCCAGCGCCTCGCGCATCGAAAGCACGCGCCCGGCCAGCGTCTTCTCGGCCTCCCAGCGCGCCGCCAGGATCTGCTCGCTTTCCGCTGCGGCGGCCAGCTCGGCCGCCAGGCGTTCGACCCGCTCCGCGTCGCCCGCGCCCAGGCGGCGCTCACGCTCGGCGATGCGTTGCGCGGTTTCCAGGGCCTGGATGCGCCTGCGGGCGTCTTCCAGGCTTGGGGGCACGGCGTGCTGGCTGACCGCGACGCGCGCGCAGGCCGTATCCAGCAGCGCGACGGCTTTGTCGGGCAGCTGGCGCGCCGGGATGTAGCGATGCGACAAGGTCACCGCCGCCTCGATCGCTTCGTCCAGCAGCAGCACGCCATGATGCGCCTGCAGGGTCTCGGCCAGCCCCCTCAGCATCCCGAATGCCCGCGTCTCGTCCGGCTCGTGGATCTGGATCACCTGGAAACGGCGGCTCAGCGCGGGATCTTTCTCGATGTACTTCTTGTATTCCGACCACGTCGTCGCGCCGATGGTGCGCAACTGGCCTCGCGCCAGCGCCGGCTTGAGCAGGTTGGCCGCGTCCCCCGTGCCCGCCGCCCCGCCGGCGCCGACCAATGTATGGATCTCGTCGATGAACAGCACGATCGGCCTCTCGCTGGCCTGCACCTCGTCGATGACGCTGCGCAGCCGCTGCTCGAACTCGCCCTTCACGCCCGCGCCCGCCTGCAACAATCCGATGTCCAGCAGATACAGGGAAACATCGCGCAGCTGCGGCGGCACGTCCCCGCCCGCCAGGCGCAGCGCCAGCCCCTCCACGACCGCGGTCTTGCCCACGCCCGCCTCGCCCGCCAGCAGCGGGTTGTTCTGGCGGCGCCGCATCAGCACGTCGATGATCTGGCGGATCTCTTCGTCGCGCCCGGAAATCGGATCGATCGCGCCCTCGCGCGCCCTGGCCGTCAGGTCTACGGCGAATCGCGCAAGGGCGGAAGCGCCCTCCCGATGCGTCGCTGCGTCGCCGGACGCCGCCTGCGTTTGCGCGGCGTCTTCCGGCGACCCGCGCACGATCTCGTCCATCTGCTCGAGCAGGGCGTCCGGCGGAATACGGGAGAACTGTGCCGACATGCCCAGCAGCACATGGCGCAAGGCGTACGTCCTCGCCAGCCCGGCCAGCAAGTGGGCGCTGCGGATGCGCGCCGCGCCGTAACGCAGCGAACCCAGCACCCAGGCCCGCTCGACCGCGTGATCGATGTGTTCGGACAGATCGGAAACCGAGCCCGCGCCAGCCGGCAGGCGATCCAGTTCCGCCGTGAGATCGGCTTGCAGCCGGGCCAGATCCAGGTCGAAATGCCGCCCGATCCTGTGCAGGTCGCTGTCCTGGGCGTGCAGGATCTGATGCAGCCAATGCACCAGTTCGACATAGGGATTGCCGCGCAGCTTGCAGAACGCGGTGGCGCCCTCCAGCGTCTGGTAGAGCAGCGGATTGAGCTTTCCGAAAAGATCGATGCGGCCGATATCCGACATGGTGTCAAGGCGCCTTCACGCGCGTGGGGTCGTTGAGGGTCCGGCCGATGGACGGCCACGCGCCGGGGTGCGTCCGCGGCGTTCATAATCCAGCAGCAGGTCGCGAGCGTCGCCTTGCGCGGGCCGGCGCTTGCCCAGCCACGCGGACAGCCCTAGCGGACGCTGCGCCCCCAGCGTCAGCCCGCGCGCGTCCTGCGAGCGCAGCACCGGCCTGAAGTCCCAGTCCAGCTCCATGCCGATGTAGTGCCTGACCCAATGCGTCAGTTGCCGGGCGCGGGAGCCGCCCGGAAGAAAACTCTGGTAGTCCTCCAGTTTCAACGGGCCGATCTCGATGCGGAACTTGTGCTGGGCGTCGCGCACCGCGATTCCGAGCACCGTGTCGCGCCCCAGGCCCACCGCGCTGCCCAGGCCCAGCTGCTGCGCGGGTTCCAGGCGTATCCACTGCGGCACGAACTCGTGAATGCGCACGGGCAGGCCGAAGAAGGATTGCAGGATGTGCTTCAGGCCTTCCGGATTGCGAGTCTGGCGCACGAGATGGCCGGCCATGAAATATTTGGCATGGTCCAGCACGGCATCGCGCCGCCGCATCGACGGCTCGCCCATGTGAAGCAGGCTGGCGACGTAGCGCGTGAAGCGTTCTTCCTTGCGGTCCAGGCTGACGGTGCTCTGGGCATCGGCCCAGGCCCTGTAGAAAAGCAGGATGAGCCGGTGATGGAACACATCGGCGAATGCCGACAACGTGCGGTCGCCGTGGTGCGCCAGCCGCTCGTGGACATGTTCGGTCAGGTGCAGGGGCAAGGGGCCGTTGGGGCCGAACAGGCCGAAGCTGTAGATCGACAGTTCCGCGGGCCGCCCTTCTCCGGCGGCGCGTGCGCGCGCAACGGTGGACGGCGCGAACGCCATCGACGGTTCCTGCCGCAGCCGCACAGGCTCATGGCGCGCCACGGTATCGCGTCCCAGCGGCTTGCGGGCGCCCGAATGCGCGTCTATCCAGCGCAGGGCATGGAACAGATCGTAGGCATAGGGCTCGCGCTCCAGGGCGCGCCACCATTGCGCAAGGGCGCCGGACGCGGCGAAGGGCGAAATCGCGGGAGCGGAGGCGGGCTGGGCGACGTCCACCGTCTTACCCCATGTGGATCTGCTTGGCGTCCACCTTGACCAGGTCTGCGCCGGTCACCAGCGTATAGGCCGCGTGCAGCCGCGCGCTCTGCTCGGCCTGGAAATCGATCGCCCCGGCGCGCATCTGGTCCATTTCGCTGACGCTGCGCATGGACAGGCGCGCCATCAGGGTGATGCGGTCCAGCGCCGCCTCGTAGCTTCGTCCCACCAGCCGCGTCTCGCCCACGGTGGCATGCAGCTGCCGCGCGACCACGCGCATGCTCCCGACGGCATGACGCGCCTCGTCCGCCTCCACGCTGTACTCCGGGGCCTGCACGCGCACGGCGGCCCGGCCCCGCAATGCCACGCTCCCGGCGCTTTCCAGCGACACGTCGCCCGTGCGCGACCGCAACACCAGCTCCCCCTGCGCTTCAAGCGTGGTGCGTCCCGGCTCTGCCTGCACCGTAACCGCGAGCAGGTAGACGCGGGCCGGATCGGGGCCGCTGATCAGCACCTCATCGCCCGGCATGGGTTCCAGCAGGCAGCTGGCGGCGCGCTGCGCGGTCCAGACGCGGCCGTCGCATGCGACCGCATAGCGGCCGTCGGATTCACGTTGCAACACCTCGCCCAGCAGATGGACGGGATCGTAGGCCATGCGGTTCGAATTTGCGGCGGATTTCATCGTGCGCTCCTGTTCGTGGCGGGACCTAGACGACGGGTCTGCGTCCCATGCGGGGCTTGAAACGGGCGACCTCGCCGCGCTGCAGGGTCGACAGGACCAGCTCCGACATCAGGTTGATCGATACATGGCGCGCAAAGAACTGTTCCAATACCGCGCCGAACAAATAGGGGCTGATGCCCGAGAAGGCGGTTTCATCCACCTGCAGCGCAATGCGCACGCCCCGCCCATGGACGATGGGGCCCGGCACGGGCAGGCGGTGGTGCACCGGCGTGGCGCTGACGTGGCGCAAGCCGGATATATGCCTGCGCGTGGCGGGATCCGCCAGATTTCCATAGACGTGTAGCATCTCCCGCAGCGTCTGCGCGCCCTGCTCGGCATCCAGGTCGGTCAGGCTCAGGTAATTCAGCCCCAGATGGCTGATCAGGTGCCAGGTGGCGGCGTTCTCGGCCAGGGCCGCGCAGGGCCGGGTGGGTCCGTGCAATACCTTCACGGCGCGGACGGGCGCCGACACCCGCAACGTCAGGTCGGTCTCGGCGCCCAGGGGCAACAGCATCGCCAGGTCGCGGTTCGTGCACAGCGCTTCCAGGGTCAGGTGCCGCAGGTCGCCGGAAAACGGCGCCTCGTGCCGGTCAACCAGAGACAGGAAAACCTCGCTTCCCGTATAGCCGGTGCGGGTACCGTTGCGCTGCGCCGTGTCGGAGATCAGGCGCGGCTCGCGGCGCATGGAAAAATACGCGCCGTAGTCGTCCGGGTCGCTGCCCAGCGATCCATAGAACGGACGGAACTCCTGCTCCTGCCGCTGCGCGGAGGCATGACCGGCAACGCGCGTTACGCTGAAGACTTCATAGTCCAGCGGACGGCTGCGATCAATGACCACGTGGTACTCGGACGTGCGCGGAGTAACCGCGACGCGATCCGCCCGCTTGGGGAACAGGTTGATGACCGGAACGCAATGCAAGGCCAGATTGCCGGCCGATATCGCCCCTTCCAGCTCCGGCGCCGCCACGGAAAACAGCAGGGTCAGGTCGAACGCGCGGGTATCGCGCTGCGCGCCTTGCGGTTGCGGCGGGGTGCGCAGCCCGCTCTTCAATCCGTTGACGCTGAAGAAAAGATATCGCTGCGCAAACGCGAAATACTCCTGCAGCAGGCGGTAGCCCTGGAATACGCGCGCGTCGCCGGGCAACAGCGCCTGATCGTCGGCAAAGCCCTCATGACGCACCGAGCCCGGGGGCAGCTTATTGATCCACGCGACCGGTCGCGCCGTGTCGTGCCCCAGGACCGCCACGGTGTGGCCCATGACCACTTCCAGCAGGCGCTGCATCTGCACGTCCTGGCCATTCAGGTGAAAGACCAGTTGATCTAGGTCCAGGTCTTCGAGCCTCTGGCCGCCACCCACCTCTATCCTGATGCGCAACGCGCTCAACACGCGTCCCGTCCGCCCCGCCAGCCCCAACCGCGCCAACGGCAGATCCTGCGGCGCGGCCGTGAACTCCGCCTGTGTGACCTGCAAGGGCCACAGGCGCAAGGCATGCCCCGTCGTGAAATCGCACGGCGTCTGTTCGCCACGCGCCACGCGCCCGCGCAGCAGCGTGCCGCGCGGCAGGTCGAAGCCTCCGGCCAGCGTGCCTTCATTCATGCTCGGAGAGAACTGCACGATCGCCATGGCGGGCGTGGGCGCCAGATAGTTCGGATACACCACCTCCAGCAGCCGTTGCGAAAAGCGCGGAAACTCCGCATCCATTTTCATATGGATGCGCGCCGTCAGGAAGCTGAAACCTTCCAGCAGGCGCTCGACATAGGGATCGGCCACTTCCGTGGCGTTCATGCCCAGCCGCCGCGCCACCTTGGGATGGGCCTGGGCGAATTCCGCTCCCAATTCCCGCAAATAGACCAGCTCGCGGTTGTAGTAGTCCAGCAATCGGTCGTCCATCAGACGCCACCCAGATCGCGCAGATCCATATGGCCGCTTTCCAGATCGATATCCGTGCGGAACAGGAATTCGAGCGGTTGCGGCACGCACCACAGCATGCCCCGTATCTCCAGGCTCAGGACGTTGTGATGCTCCAGCGTGCCGGCATCGGTCACGCAGCGGACCTCTACGGAAGAATCCAGTATGCGCGGCTCGAACGCCGAGATCGCGTCGCGGATCGACTCTTCCACATCGATCCAGTCGATCTCCGACATGCGCTTTCCCGCCATGGCGCGCACGCCGAAGTTCAGGGTGGAAAGCGCCACGGGCCGATGCGCCGACAGGTCCTGCGAAGCCTGCAGGTTCACCGTGTTGAGCAGCCAGCGCAGGTCGCGCAGCACCGCCGCGCGCAACGCTTCGTGCGTGAGCATGGCGTTCTCGCGCGGCTCTTCGCGCTTGGCGGGGTCGTTGTCCGTCAGGCGGTCCAGCAAGGACGGCTGCAGGCGGTCCCGCGCCGCGCGCTGGCTTCGCGCCAGCGGCTCCCATCCGCCGGGGCTGTCCGCGAGGCCCATCATTCGAGCTCCAGGCTGCGGACATCGAGCAGCGCGAACTCGCCGCTGTCGGTCAGCCACATTCTCTGCCCGACGCCAGCATAGGTGTCCCCGTGCAGCGCGCGCCAGTCGGTCATCCGTCCCAGCTTGGCCGGGTCGGACAGCTCGACCATGCGCTCTCCCGGCGCCGCCGGATAGCGGACCGGCACCAGGCCCTGCAGCACCCGGCCATCATTCAGCTCGATCTCGGCCTGGGCCCACACCAGATCGCACAGGCCATCCGGGCCGAGCAACCGCACCCGCTTGAGCGCCGCAAAGGGCAGCCACACATAGCGTCCGCCCGCCAGGAACTCGAAGACCGGGCCCAGCCGGCTGTCGCCGTCGCAAATCCACTGGAACGGCTGCGCCACATCCTGCGTGGCGAGGCCCAGGGCGCCCGCGCGCGCGCCGGCTTCCTGGAAGGCCAGGCCGCGCAGCTCCGCTGCCTGGGCCGCGGACTGCCCATCCAGGCGCAACGCCGAAACCAGGCGCCGCAGCCAATCCGCCGGCGCGTCCAGCAGCACCGGCTCGCCTCGCCCGCCCAGCACGGCTTCGCGTTCGCGCTCCGCCGCGATGGCGCTGGCGTAGAGCGCCTGCATGGGGCGCGCCTGGGCGTTGAGATGCGCGCAGACATTCAATTGCTCGGCCGCGCGCGCCCAATCGCCCTGCACCGCCAGCAACTGGAACAGCTGCGCGCGCAGGTCGGCGTCCGCTGGCCGCCGGCGCACCTGCGCCTGCACCTCGTCCAACTGGCCGGCAAGACTGATGGCGCCGAAAGGAACGGCTGCGATAGACATGGAGAGCCCGCCCTAGCCCACTTCCTTGTTCTGCTTGATGTCCCAGGCCACCAGGCTTTCGGCTCCCTTGCCGCCCTTGTCGGTCTGCTCCCAGTACTGCTGCTTGACCTTGGCCGCCTGGAACGCGAAGTTCACCACCACGCCTTCCGCGCCGCGGTCGCCCGAGATCTGCACCGAGGACACCAGCACGTCTTCAAGCGTGATCTTCGAATACTCGATCTGCTCGCCGCCCGCCTTGCACATGGACAGCTCGATCTTGCTGAGATGTTTGCCGCTGGCGCAGTGTTTCATCACGGCGGGCGCGGCCTTGTCGATGCGGGCCACCACGTGCAGGTCGTTGAAACTCGCCTTGCCCGCGCCCAGGCCGCCGCCGCTGGCCATATTGCCTGGCTGCGTGGCGCCCCACGAAAAGGACACGATGTCGGTCCAGTCCTTGTGGTTGGCATCCTTGGATTCGCCGTTGGCCCCATCGATTTTCATGAACATGTCCACTGCCACATCTGTCTCCTGGAGTTACCGGGCGCGGCTGCGCCCGTCTTGTCAGCTCCACTCAGCCTTCGTTCTGCTTGAGCGAAGGCAGCTTGGATACCAGCCGCAGCGACACCGTC
Organism: Achromobacter sp.; assembly: GCF_050285585.1. Classification (GTDB taxonomy): domain Bacteria; phylum Pseudomonadota; class Gammaproteobacteria; order Burkholderiales; family Burkholderiaceae_B; genus Achromobacter. Next base: position 297,421 of record NZ_JBLZXF010000004.1, read on the forward strand.
AGCCCTTCCAGCTGATAGTGCGGCCGCAGGAAAAATTTGGCGGAGTAATAGCCCGGGTTGTCCTCGATCTCCTGCACCTGCACTTCGGCCGCCGCCAACGGCTTGCGCGCCTTGGTCTCCTGTGAGGAGTTCACGGGGTCGCCATCCACGTAATTCATGATCCAGTCGTTCAGCCAGCGCTCCATGTCGTCGCGCTCGCGGAACGAGCCGATCTTGTCCCGCACGATGCACTTCAGGTAATGCGCGAAGCGGCAGCATGCGAACAGATAGGGCAGGCGCGCGGCCAGCTTCGCGTTGGCGGAAGCGTCCGCTTCGTAGTAGTCGTGCGGCTTCTGCAGCGACTGCGCGCCGATGAAAGCGGCGAAATCGGAGTTCTTCCGGTGCACCAGCGGCATGAAACCGTTCTTGGCCAGTTCCGCCTCGCGCCGGTCGCTGATGGCGATCTCCGTCGGACATTTCAAGTCCACTCCGCCATCATCCGTGGGGAAGCTGTGGCACGGCAGGTTCTCCACCGCGCCGCCCGACTCCACGCCGCGGATCGACGTGCACCAGCCATAGAGCTTGAACGAGCGGTTCACGTTGGCCGCCATGGCATAGGCGGAATTGGTCCAGGTGTAGCGATCGTGGTTCGCGCCGTCGGTGTCCTCCTCGAAGTCGAACTCGTCGACGGGATTCGTGCGCGCCCCGTAGGGCAGGCGCGCAAGAAAGCGCGGCATCGCCAGCCCGATGTAGCGAGAGTCCTCGGACTCCCGCAGGCTGCGCCAGGCGGCATACTCGGTGTTGGTGAAAATCTTGGTGAGATCCCTCGGATTCGCCAGTTCCTGCCAGGAGTCCATCTGCATCACGTTCGGCGATGCGCCCGCGATGAAGGGGCAGTGCGCCGCCGAGGAGATCTTGGCGATCTCTCCCAGCAGTTCCACGTCTGGCGGACTATGGTCGAAGTAATAGTCGCCCACGAGGCAACCTATGGGCTCACCGCCGAACTGGCCGTATTCTTCCTCGTACACCCGCTTGAAGATCGGGCTCTGGTCCCAGCCCACGCCCTTGTGCCGTTTGAGCGTGCGGCCTAGTTCCGACTTCGACATGCACATCACGCGGATCTTCAGGAGCTCGTCCGTTTCGGTATTGGTGACGAGGTAGTGCAAGCCGCGCCACGCGCCTTCCAGCTGCTGGAAATCCGGATGGTGCATCACGCCGTTTATCTGTTCGGACAGTTTGCGGTCGATCTCGGCAATGATGGCCTGGATGGTGCGGTAGGCGTCCGACGACAGCCCCACGCCGCTGTTTTCCAGCGCCTGATGCGCCAGCGTCCGCACGGCATGCTCGACCGCTTCCTGCGCCTGTTCGGTCTTGGGTTTGAATTCCTTTTTCAGGAGCGCGGACAGGTCGTCCGCCTCCAGGGTCTCGACATCACGCGCGCCGGCGCGTTTGGCCACTACGGTCATGGCATTCTCCGAAAAGCGATTCGAGCGGAAGCTAGGGCCTATTCACCCTAAGGGGGTCTGATGCCGGCCCTAGGCGGCCGGAGCCGCGTCCGGGTCGTCGGAAGCGGGGGTTGCCTCCGGTTTCGGCGCGGCGGCCAGCGCATTCATCAACGCCGGATTCTTGAGCACGTTGCCGATCAGTTCCTCGGCGCCCGTCTTGCCGTCCATGTAGGTCAACAGATTCGCCAGCTGGGTGCGGGCGCTCAGCAATTCGTTCAAGGCGCCGACCTTGCGCGCGACCGTGGCCGGCGAAAAATCGTCGATGCTCTCGAACGTGATATCCACGTTCAGATTGCCTTCGCCGGTGAGCGTATTGGGCACCTGAAACGCCGCGCGGGGCTGGATGGAGCGCATGCGCTCATCGAAATTGTCGATATCGATATCCAGGAATTTGCGCTCGCCCACTTCCGGCTGGGGCGTCTCGGACTTGCCGGCCAGGTCCGCCAGCACGCCCATCACAAAGGGCAGCTGTATCTTGCGCTCCGCGCCGTAGATTTCGACGTCGTACTCGATCTGCACCCGCGGCGCGCGATTCCTCGCGATGAATTTCTGGCCGCTTCCCTTCAGGCTGGTCGCCATGGTGTCGTCTCCTCTTGTTGGTCCGGCGGCTGGTGGCCCGCCCTACGAGTCCTGCCGGCTTCCCGCTTCCCGCGGCAGCCATGCCTCGAATTGCTCCAATCCCTGGGGCGCCAGGTTCCTGATGATGTCGTGAAAGCTCATGGGGATGAGTTCCTGGGCGCGGCGGATGAGATAGGGCGCGGGATGGCCGGGCTCGTTGGCCTCGAAATACGCGCAGACCCTGGCCAGCATGGCCACGGCTTCCTCGCGCGATTGGATCGGCGTGTCCCGCCAACCCGTGCCCCCATCCGGGGAAATGGCATCGGCGCGCGCGCCCGGGGCGGGTGCCGCGCCCGCTTCCGCGTCGGCGGTGGAGGCTGCGGGCGACGATGCCGGCTGCGCGTCTCGCGTTGCATCCAGCACCACGTCCAGCGTGCGGAGGATGGCGGCATAATCGGGCGCCCACGCCGCGCCCAGCTTGTCTGTCACCAGTTTCTGCATGCGCCGCAGCGCTTGCGCGGCGGAGGCCAGCGCCATGACGTCGGCATTGCCCTGCGCCCAGGCCTGCCTCAGGCGCTCGACCAGGCGCGGGCGCCCTCCCGGATAGTTATCGGCATCCTGGCGGCTGCCATCGAGCAGCGCCTCGGTATCGCGCAACGTCAATTGCCCGTGCACCCCGCTGACCAGGTTCGCCGAGCGCACGCTGCGCGCGCAGCCCTGCATGTCGCCAAAGGCCGCCAGGGCGTTCATTCGAGGCATGGGGTCGTTTTCGCCGACGCTGTCCAGCCGGGGATGCACCGGCTCCCAGTAGCGTTCCAGGGTATCGACGGCAAGCGCCAGGCCATCGCTGTAGCCAGGCAGCCCGCGGATTTCGGTCCAGGCGGAGGTCAGAAGGCCGATGACGCGAAGGTCGCGCGTGCGTTCCAGCAGCGCGCGGGCCAGACGTTCGACTTCGCGCCAGTCTGGCGGCTGCGCGGCAATGATGGTCGAGCCGAACTGCTGTTCGTCCCGGCCCGCCGCGGCTTGCTGCAGCTGCAGGAAGTCTGCGTCGTATTCGAGGTCTTCCCCGCAGGGCAGACGTGAATCGAGTGTATTGAGGATATCGGCGAATTCCATAGTCATCACTTAAATGCCTGGGGATGCTGCCTTGATACAACCACTACGCTCCGCGCTGCGTCACGGAAGGGTGCATTCTAGGCATGTCTGTCCGCATGCAACGGCAACCTAACAACTACAGATTGTTCTTACAAACAGCTAACACCCACGTAAACAATTGAACACTTCGTCCCTCCTGTGTTGATCTTTTGACATATTTCTTACGCAACGCGGTTCGAGGGGCCCCGCGTGTTACCGAAGCGTAAAAAACACAAAAGCATGTGAGAGCGCTTCTCGGCCCTTTGGGGGCCTGCCTACAATCGGCGCTCACGCTGGCGGCAGACCGGCGCGCTTCCGATTCAGAGACAGACTTCCCCGGCGCCGGCACGCGCATTGCGACCGTGCCTGCCCTTTGCAAGCGGCCCCATTGCGTGGCCGATCATCCCTATGCAGTCATCGCGACCCGCCTTGTGCGCGGCCGCGAAACATCCAGAGCAGCAAGCGCAGCAACAGGCGAATTCTCATAAGGAGACGGTGAGATGGACCGCAACGTGCCAAGCGAACGCGTCGTCAAGGCGCATACGCCCCTGCCGCCCGAACAGCTGAAATTTCGCGGCATGCATGGCGCCGAGGGTCTTTCCCAGCTGTTCGAACTGGAGGTCGAACTGGTGTCGGAATCCTATTCGCTGGACATGAAATCGCTGCTGGGCAAGCCGCTCACGCTCGAGATCGAAACCTCGTCGGCCACGCCCCGCTACATCAGCGGACACATCACGCGCTGCGCGCTCGTCGGGCGCGAGAACAATACTTCACGCTACACCATCTATCGCGCCACGGTGCGCCCGTGGCTCTGGTACCTGACGCAGACCTCGGACAACAAGATCTTCCAGAACAAGAGCGTGCCGGACGTCATCCGCGAGGTGCTGAAGGACTATGACTATCCCGTCGAGTTCAAGCTCGTGGACAGCTACCGCAACTGGGAATACTGCGTGCAGTACCAGGAAACCGATTACGCCTTCATCTGCCGGCTGATGGAGCACGAAGGCATCTACTACTGGTTCAAGCACGACAAGGGCAAGCACACGCTGGTCCTTACCGACGACATCACCCAGCATGAACCCATGCCGGATTACGAGCAGATCCCCTATTACGGGCCCGATCGCATCACCACGCCGCGCGAGGATTACATCGATAAATGGGAAGTGGCCGAGCAGATCACGCCCGGCGCCTTCGCCACGACGGACTATCATCCGCTGACGCCGGCTGCCAGCCTGGAGGCGCGCCGCAACAATCCCGGCGCCCATGACCACGGCGACCTGGAAATGTATGAATGGCAAGGGGGCTACACCAACCCCGATGACGCCGAGCACTACACGCGGGTGCGGCTGGAAGACCTGCAATGCAGGAAGGAGCAGAACAGCGGCTCCTCCAACGCCCGGGGGCTTGCCCCGGGCCACCTCTTTACCCTGCGCAACCACCCGCGCCAGGCCGAGAACCGCGAGTACCTGGTCGTCAGCGCCTACTACCGGATCCGTGAATCGGGCTACGCCAGCGGCCAGCCCGATCCCGGCAGTTTCGAGCTGGAATTCGTCGTGCTCCCCTCCAGCACGCAGTTCCGCGCGCCGCGTCTCACGCCGGTCCCCCGCACGCACGGGCCCCAGACCGCCACGGTGGTGGGCAAGCAGGGAGAAGAGATCTGGACGGACAAGATGGGCCGGGTCAAGGTGCAGTTCCACTGGGACCGCTACGGCAAGAAGGACGAGAACAGTTCGTGCTGGGTGCGCGTGTCCAGCCCCTGGGCCGGCGGCGGCTTCGGCGGGATCCAGCTGCCGCGCGTTCGAGACGAGGTGATCGTCGACTTCATCGGCGGTCAGCCCGACCGTCCCATCGTGATCGGCCGGGTCTTCAACGCCAATAACCTGCCGCCCTGGGACCTGCCCGACAACGCGACGCAGAGCGGCTTCCTGAGCCGCTCCAAGAGCGGCACGCCCGCCACGGCGAACGCGCTCATGTTCGAAGACAAGAGCGGCAGCGAACGGATCTGGCTGCACGCCGAGCGCGAACTCTGCACCGAGGTCGAAGCCAACGAATTCCATTCGACGGACGAGAGCCGGACGACCACCATCGGCGACAATGACACCACCAAGATCGGCGGCAACCGCGACATCAAGGTCACGGGTACCGACAACCTGAGGGTCGAAAAGCGGCGCGACGTCTTCGTCAAGGGGCACGAGGAATACACCGTCAAGGCATCGCGCACCGTCAACGTGAAAGAAGGCCTGATGGACGAGAAGTTCGACAAGGGCTTGAAGACGACGGTCGCCGCGAAGGGCGAGGAGCGCGATATCACCGGGCCGTTCAAGGAAACGCTGAAGAACGGCGAGGAAGTCTACGTGGACGAAGGCGATTCGCTGCATCACGTAAAGACGGGCACCCTCACCGAGAAGGCCAAGGGCAAGGTCGAACTGCGTTCCACCGACGCGAACATGGACGTGAAGGCCAAGACCGCGATGCTGGTGCAATCGGAAACGGCCAATATGACGGCCAAGTCCAAGGGCGAGATGCATATCGAGTCGGAGTCCTCCTCTGCGAAGCTCAAGGCGAACGGGCAGATCACCCTTGAGACCCCCGCGGACATCGTGCTGGATGCGTCCAATGTCAAGGATCTGTCCAAGAGCAGCTGGCTGCAGGCGACGCCCTTTTCCGTCGGCTTGACCCTTGCCAAGGCGGAGTTTGGCGGATGGCGCGTCGCCTTGTTCCGGACCACCGTCATGCTGAACCTGTCGTTCACCAACTACGCCGTCGTCAGCAACATTGGACAAGTGACCTCGTTCCGGACCACGGGCCAGGGCTACCAGTTCGACGCGGTCGAGGCCAAAAAGGTGGGCCTGGGCGCGTCGATGGTGGGTCTCTGGAGCATACTCTGAGGCTGCCATGTCCGACTTCCTGGATGCCTGGCCGGGCTGGGCGAAATGGGTATGGCTAGTACTGCTGCTCTCCCTGGCGCAAGCGGCGTTCATGCTGTGGCGCGAGCGCCGGCGGCGCGCGGCGGGTCGCCGCGACGCGCAGCGACAGGCGTCCCTGCGCGGCAGCGGCCTGGCGAGCACGGCGCGCGTCGCCGCGGCGCGCGACACGCGCCGCCGCATCGGCGATACGCTGTACTTCATCATCGAACTGGACCTGGAGGTCGCCGCCACCGACGCCACTCCCGCGCTGACGCGCACGCTCAGCCTGCCGCTGTCGCCGCTGCATCTCGCCGACTTCAGCGCCGGAAAAACGATACGCGTGCGCGTGGATCCAGCGACGCATGACATCGCCGTGGACCAGGCCACCGGATAAGCCATGAAGACCCTCAAGCCGTTCCGCCTGGGCCTGCTCACCCGGCCCTACCGCTGGCAACGCCGCGACGTGCTGGGCGTGTCGGTATCCGCGCTGGTCGATATCGAGAAGTCGCCCATGCTGCTCATGGATCAGGAACTTTGGAAACTGGTAGGCGCGGAAGCCGGGGGCCTGCTGGATCTGGCCACCCCCAAGCGGCACCCGGAAGTGCTGGTCTCGGGCCATGCCTACCCGCATGATTCCAGCAACCCGGCAGCTTGCGCCGTGCGCCTGAAGGTCGGCGCCATAGACAAGTCGCTGCTGGTCTTCGGCGACCGCTATTGGCTCGATGGGCGGGCGACCGCCCCTCAGCCCTTTGAGCGCATGCGCCTGGACTGGAGCCGCGCCTATGGCGGCCCGGAGGTCGCCGAGAATCCGCTGGGCATCGGCGCCCGGGACGAAGACATCAACGGCGTGCGCGTGCGCCGCCTGCCCAATATCGAACACCCGCGGGAACGCATCCACGATCCGGCGCAGCGGGTGGCGCCGGCCAGCTTCGCGCCCTTGGCCATGGATTGGCCGCAACGAGCGGCGCACCTGGGCCGCGAGTACGGGCAACAATGGCTGGAGCATGATTTCCCCGGATTCGCGCCGGATATGGATTGGCGCTACTTCAACGCCGCCTCGCCCGACCAATGGGGGCCGGCGAACGCCGAGCTGGAAGGCGGCGCGGAGTATGGGCTGTGGAACATGCACCCCGAGCGTCCCGTGCTGCGCGGCCGGCTGCCCGGCTGGCGAGCCCGCTGCTTCGCCAGTCGAGAGGCAGACGGCGGCGCGCTTGAAGAAATTCCGCTGCGCCTCACCACGGCCTGGTTCTTCCCGGATCACTTGCGAATGGCGCTGATCTGGCATGGCGCCTTGTCCGTCCGCGAAGATGACGCCGCCGACATCCTGCACATCATGCCCGCCATGGAGCATGCCGGCCTGCCGCGCGACATGGCCCACTACGAGGCCGTGGTGCGGCAACGGCTCGATCCGGAGCTTGGCGCCGTCCACGCCCTTCAGGACGGGCAGCTCGTGCCGGAGGATATCTGCGGCGAACTGCCCCACGTCGATATGGACGCGGCGGTTCAGCGCCCTTCGAGCAAAAGAGTCTATGCAGGCGCGGCACGGCGCCATGCCAAGGAACGCGAGTCTTTACTCGCACAAGGACTGGATCCGGACTTATACATGCCGCCCCTGGAGCCGCCGCCCGCGTCGCCGAAACTGGCCGACATGCCGCAGACGGTCATGCGCTTGCGAGACGAGCTCGAAGAGGCCAAGCGCCTTGCCACCGGCCCCGCCGCGCGCGCGCTGGCCGATCCCAGCCTGCCGGCCATGGCTGAAGTGTCTGGCGTGGACGTCGACGCGCTGCGCAAGCTGGACGGCGAGGGCGAACCGTCTCCCGGTTTCGATCCCCGCAAGATAAGGCGGCATCTCGCCGAATTCGACGCCAGCCCCCACGCGCATGCCGGACCGGGCGCCGAAATCGGCTCGCCGCCTCCCCTTTCGCAGACGCTGACTCCCCAGGTTCATCAGGCCTACCAGCAGTCCGCGCACCATTTCGCCCCGCCCCCGCCCATGTCGCCGCTGCGCGCGCAACGCACCCGCCGCAAGCTGGAAGCACGCCTGAAAGGCGATCGGGACTGCAAGGACATGAATCTCACCGGTGCCGACCTGTCCGGCATGGATCTTTCCGGGGTCAACCTCCAACGCGCGATCCTGGCCGGCGCCAGGCTCATCGATGCCCGGCTGGACGGCAGCGACCTGACCGATGCCGTGCTGACCGGCGCCGACCTTACCCGCACGGGCATGCGCGGCGTCAACCTGACGCGCGCCAACCTGGGCCGGACCCGTTGCGTGCAGGCGGACTTTGCACAGAGCCAGGTCAAGGAGACGATCTGGGATAGTGCGGACTGCGAACGCTGCAGCTTCGTCGGCAGCACGTGGCAGCTGGGACGGCTGTACCAGGCGCGACTGCGCGATTGCGATTTTTCCCGCGCTTCGCTCGAACAATGGGCCGCCATGAGCGCCACGCTGGCGAGCTGCCGCTTCCAGCAGGCGCGGCTCGACCAATGCGTATTCATGCAGGGCGCGCTCGCCGACGCCGACTTCTCCCAAGCGGATCTGGTGCGCGTGAGTTTCATGGACGTGGATTTCTCGGGCCGCTTCAGCCTGGAAGACGCCACGCTCGACGGCTGCGCGTTTGCGGGGCGCGTCGAAATCCCCGGCGCCTGCCTGCGCCGCACGCGATTCAAGCAGGGCAGCGCGCGCGGCGCCATCCTCGATGGCGCCGACATGCGCGACGCCCAGCTGGACGCCAGCGACTTCTCGGCGTGCCGTCTGCGGGACGCCGACCTGACCGGCGTGACGGCGCCGAACACGCATTTCGTGCGCGCGGATTTCACGGGCGCCCGGCTGCGCAACGCCAACCTGATCAACAGCCTGCTCGGCAAGGCCGTCCTGTTGCACGCCGACCTGGCCGGCGCCAACCTCTTTCGCGCGGATGTTGCGCAAGCGCAGATGGACGGCAGCACCGGCCTGGGCGATACCTACACGCAGGGGGCCAAGCGCTGGCCAGCCCGGCAGCCGGAGAATGCCGCTTGAACCTCGACCGGTTGATGGACTGCGTGCAGCATGGCGAGCCAATAGAACACGTCAGCCTGGCCGGGGCGGAGCTTTCTGGCATGGACCTGTCGGGCGCCTTCTTCAATCACGTGGATTTCGGCGGCGCCAGGATGATCGACAGCCAGTTGCAGGACAGCCAGTTCCTCGGCTGCGACATGACGGACTGGAACGCGACCGGCGCCAACCTGGATATGGCGCGGCTATTCCGTTGCAACGCCCCTCGCGCGAAGCTCGATCGCAGCCGGATGCACGGCGCCAACTTCATGGAATGCGTGTTGGATGGCGCCAGCCTGGAGCGGGCCTGGCTGAAGGAATCCTCGTTCAACGCGACCTCGTTCGAGGGCGCATCGTTGCAAAGCGCCCGCCTGGACCGCGCGGTGTTCTCGAAAAGCGCATTGGCGCGCGCGGACCTGTCTCAGACCCAGGTGAGCTTTACGCTGTTCCATCAAATGGATCTGCGCAGTTGCATGCTGGCGGGCGCCAATGCGGAAAGCACCATGTTCATCGAATGCGACCTGAGCGGCCAGGATTTCGCCTCGCAAGCCTATCCGCTTTGTCATTTCACGGACTGCAAACTGGATGCGGCGGATTTCCGCAATACCGACCTGCGCCAGGCGGGTTTCAAGGGCGCCTCGCTGCGCGGCGCGCGCTTTGCCGGCGCATCGGCCCCGCAGAGCCTGTTCCCCCTGGCCGATTTGAGCGGGGCCGACCTGCAAGGAGGCCGCTTCGACGGCGCCATCTGGGTCGAGGCGACCCTGGACGGCGCGTCCTTGCGCGGCGCCAGCCTATGCCTGTGCGTGTTTCAGCGCGCGCGCTGCGCCGGCGCCGATTTCCGCGGCGCTCACCTGGCCGATGCCGATTTCTCGCTGGCCGATCTCGACCGCGCCGACCTGCGTGATGCAACGTTCATGCGCACGCGCATGCACCGGGCGTTGACCCAGGGCGCCCGGTGGACGCAACGCCACGGCATCATCGAAAACGACGCGCCCTTGCTCGAAGCCGAACTGTGGTCGGCGGGGCGCGCAACGGGCTGACCCGGCGCGGCACCGCCGCGCCGCCATCGAACTAGGAGGAATGACATGCTCGCCGTCTGCCAATTGCCCAGCCTGGCCGTGGGATTTCCCGACGTCTGCAAAACGCCCGTGCCGCCGGTGCCGCATATCGACACGGCGACGTCGTCGATGGGCGTCCCGGTGGTATGGAACGTATGGCTGATGTGCGCGCCCGTGCACAATCTGGCCACGCCGGTGCCCGTGACGCTGGGCGACACCGCGGGCGTGGGCGGCGGCGTGATCTCGCAGACCTTCATGGGCCAATCGCGCTATATGACCGGTGCGTACAGCATGCTCGTGCGCGGCGCGCCCATCGTCCGCATGACCAGCCTGACCCTGCAGAACAACATCAACGCGCCCGGCTTCAAGGCCTTCTCGTCGCAGCCGGTGATGGTCGTCATGACGGCGTGACGGGAAGGGCCCGGCTACAGCTCGCCGTAGGAGTGCAGACCCGACAGGAACATGTTCACGCCCAGGAAGGCGAAACCCGTGATCAGCAGGCCCGTCAGCGCCCAATAGGCCGCCATGGTGCCGCGCAGCCCTTTGATCAGGCGCATGTGCAGCCAAGCCGCGTAGTTGAGCCAGACGATCAGCGCCCAGGTCTCTTTCGGGTCCCATTGCCAGTATGCGCCCCAGGCGTCTGCCGCCCACAGCGCACCGAGAATGGTGGCAACCGTGAAGAACGCAAAGCCGACCGCGATGGCGCGATACATGATGTCGTCCAGCACTTCCAGCGAGGGCAGCGCCGCGGCGATGCGGCGGCGCCCCAGCAGGATGGCGCCCACGATCACCGCGCCCAGGCCGAAATACAGCATCCAGGTGGCCGACAGGCCGTCGGTGCGGAACACCATGGGTTCGGCGCAAAGCAGCACGCCCAGCACGAACAGCGGCGCCAGCCTGGCCCAGGAAGTGGTCTGCCCATGCTGCTTGATCAGGTAGGCGAAACCGACCATGGCGGCCAGCGAGAAGGTGCCGTAGCCAATGAAATTGGCCGGCACGTGCAGCTTCATCCACCAGCTCTTCAAGGCCGGCACCAGCGGCTGGATCTGCCCCGCGTCGCGCGTGAACGAGTACCAGAGCAGGAACACCACGGCGGAAGTCACCACCAGCAGCACGAAGCCGCCCAGCGCGCGCGTGGCGTACTTGCGTTCGTAGTAGAGGTAGAACAGCGCCGTGATCAGCGAAAAGAGCACGAACACTTCATACAGGTTGCTGACGGGAATATGGCCCAGGTCCGGCCCCATCAGGTGCCCCTCTCGCCAGCGCACCAGCAGGCCCGTGCAGCCCGCGAATACCGCCCCCCAGGTCAGCGCCGTGCCCAGCCAGGCTGCCGTGGGGCTGAAGACCCCGATCCAGTAGCAGACCATGGCCAGCGCAAACAGCGCGCACATCCAGAGAATCGCGGATTGCGACGAGAACAGGTACTTCAGGAAGAACACCTGCTCGGCGCGGGCCAGATCGTTGCCATAGAGCATCAAGGCAAGCCCGGCCGCGATGGCACAGGCCACCATCAGGCGGCGCAGCGGACGCCATAGCCAGCCCATCCAGGCCAGCGCCGGAACGGTGCCGCACAGGATGATCTTTTCGTAATAGTCCATCGCCCCGCTATAGCGGGTCAGCGCGAAGGCGGCGCCCGTCGCCAGCAGCAGGAAGAAGACGATGTCGGTCCAGTCGGGCTTGCCGCGCTGCGCGCGGCCGTCGCCCGTTTCGGACAGGCTGTCCTGCCAGAGCAGTTCCGGCGACGCGGTCAGCGTTTCCGGCTGCGTGGGATGCGTGGTGGTCGTCGTGGACATAGGGGAACCTTAAGACCTCTTCTGGCGCAGCAGCGCCTGCTTGAAGCGTTCGAACTCCTGATTGAAGTCCAGTGTACGCTTCTGGGACGTCATGGCCGCCAGGACGCTGCTGCCGCTGTCTTGCGGCTTGATCCAGATCCAGATGCGGCGGTCTCGAATATAGAACATCGCGAAAACGCCCAGGACGAGCAGGAGGCTGCCCAGGTACACGGTGTTCTTGCCCGGCGTGCGGCTGACCTGGAACACGCTGGCCTGCACGTGCTTGAAGTCCGCCAGCGACAGGAATACGGGCGCCGGATACACGGTCAGGTCCGACAGCGCGGCCACGGCCAGGCGCGACCAGACCGCGGCGCGCTCCCCGTCCTGGCCTTCGGCGGCCACGGGCGGCAGGCCGGCCCGCTCGCGCTCGATGGCGCGCAATTCGTTCATGCTGGCGCCGATCAGCCGTATCACCACGTCGGCCGCCCGCTCCAGGTCCTGGGAAGGCGTATTGGCCTGCAGGAACTGCGCCACGGCCTGCAGGCCGCCCGACGCGAAAGTATCCAGGGCCCGCTCCGCGGCCGTCTGCAAGGGCTGGCGATCCGTCCCCGACGGACTGTTGCGCTCCGCGAAGCGGCGGGCCGCCAGTTGCCGCGCCTCCGGATCGGCCAGGGTGGCGCGCAGGCGCATGAATTCGGCGATCGAGCTGTCCTCGTCCGCCGGGATGCGCAGGTAGCGGAACGGTTCGGACGCGTTGTTGCGCACGCCGGCCAGGAACACGCTGGCGCCGTCCAGCTGGACGGGCAGCATGTAGTTCTGGAATTCGTGGGCCTGGCCGGCGTCGTCGATCAGCTTGTACTCGATGCTGGGACCGACGTTGCGCAGGTTCTCGTTTTTCTTGCCGGCGGCGCTGCCGGACACCGACGCGACGTGCTCCGCGAAGCTCTGGCTGGCCCCTTTCGGTTCGCCACGGGTCAGGTCCTCGACGTTGATCGGCCGCAGGGCCGTGATCTCAACGCCCATGCCGCGCGGGCCGGAAGCCGTGTGAGCGGTCACTTCGGTTTTCTTGCCCACCGTGCCGTCCACGGTGAATGGGGTGTCATTGGAACCTACCAGCGGATAGCCTTTCAACGCGACCGTGCTGCCGCCATCGTCGAAACTCGATTGGTAGACCGTCATGCCCTTGAAGCGCAGCGGCTCGTTGACCTCGATGGTGGAATCGAAAGTCTTGCCGGTATCGGGATCGGTGACCTCTACCTCGCTCAGGAAGCGGCTGGGCATGCCGGTGGAGTAGTAATCCACCACGAATTTCTTGAGCTTCAGCGTGAACGGCATCGGCTGCACCAGGGCGCCGTCGCCCACCATCACGACCGCCGTGCTGGCCTGCCCGCCCTCGGGCACCAGCACGCTGGCGCGGAAACTGGGATTGTCGACCGACAGGCGCCCGCTTTCCGGGACCTCGGAGATGAGCATGTTCTCGACGATGGGCTTCTTGCCCCCGAACATGACCTGCAGGCGCACGGGCAGTTCGCTGTCCAGCAGGCCGCCGATGCAGATGATGACCATGGCCGCGTGGGCGAATACGTAGCCCAGGCGGTTCGCGCTGCCCTTCTTGGCCGCGAGCAGCACGCCGTCCTGGTCCCGGCGTTCGCGCACGGCGTAGCCCAGCTTGCCCAACAGGGCCTTCAGGCCCGCCACGGTCTGCGGCACGTCGGTGGGCGCTTCCGTTTCGACGCGATGCGGGAAGGCGCGCAGGCTGCTGGCCCGGACATGCTCGCGAAACGAACGCGCATCGCGCAGCATCTTGGGCGCGTTGCGGATCAGGCAGACCGAGGTCGACACGACCAGGAACCCCATGATCAGCAGGAACCACCAGCTGTTGTAGACGTGCCAGATCGAGAACTTGTCGAATACTTCGAACCAGAACGGCCCGAACTGATCGATATAGTTGCTGGACGAGCGGTTCTGCTGCAGCACCGTCCCCACCAGACTCGCCACGCAGATGAACATCAGCAGGCTGACGGCGAAACGCATCGAGCCCAGCAATTCGAAAAAATCGCCGGGCAGGGTGCGGAAAGAGGGGCGGGTATGTGTTCGGGTCGAATTCATGAAAAAAGGGGGGCCGCGCTGTCGGCTACCCCCCTCATAGACAACGCGTAGCGGAACGAGGTTCCGCTACGCTCGGTTGCAGAACGCGGACCGGCCGCGCACGTTGCGGGCAAGCGCCTACCGCAAGCCGGCCGCGTAATCCGACACCGCCTTGATATCGGCATCCGACATGCGGTCGGCAATGGCGAACATGATGTCGTTCTTGCGGTCGCCGCTGCGGAACAGCTTCAGCTGCTCTTCGATGTACGTCGGGAACTGGCCCGACAGGCGGGGGTACTGGGCGGGCATGCCCGCGCCATTGGCAGAATGGCATGCCGCGCACGCGGGGACATTGCGTTCGGGCAAGCCGCCTCGCCAGATTTTTTGACCCAGATCAACCAGGTTCTCGTGGCCGGCCGTGGCCGGCTCCTTGAGGGGTTGCTGCGCCAGGTACAGCGCGATGTTCTGCATGTCGGCCGGCGTCAGGTTCTGCGCCATGGCCGTCATCGGGGTGGGATTGCCTTCCGGGCCGTTGCGCACGGGCACCTTGGCGCCGGGCTTGACCTGGAAGTCGGCCAGCTGCTTGGCCAGGTATTCGTGCGGCTGGGCAGCAAGATTGGGATTCACCGGTATGGTGCTATTGCCCGCCGCGCCATGACAGGACGCACAGGCAATGATGCCCCTGGCCGCATCGCCCTGGTCAAACAGCTGCCCGCCCTTGGCGGCATCTGGTTTTACCGGGCCCGCGGCGCCTTCGGCGGCGAAACTCGTAGTAGATAAGGCGGAGGCGCCGAGCAACAGCCCGCTCGCAACCAACATCCGGGACAGCACACGCTTCATGAAGACCTCGACGATCACATCGATCAAGGCGCAAAAAGGCGCCCACGCCTGCCCCGCACACCCTGGAAAACCGTATCGAACCTCATTTGCCCATTCTGCCTGCCAAGTTGCCGCTGGCACCTAAACAGTAAGCAAAAAAGACGGCTCCGCGCACGGGGACCACTGTTGCAAACGCCGGATTATACAATAGGGCTCGAAACCAACCGTATCCAAAGCCATCCGTGTCCCTCCTACATCGCGCCTCCTTCTTCACTTCCGCGGCTCGCCTCGACCAGCTGCCGGCCGCCGGCGCCCCCGAGGTCTGCTTTGTCGGCCGCTCGAACGCCGGCAAATCCACGGCCATCAACGTGCTGTGCAACCAGCGCCGCCTTGCGTTTTCCAGCAAGACGCCGGGCCGCACGCGGCTGATCAATATGTTCGGCCTGCCCGACCCCCTGGATCCGGAAGGCCACATCGGCTTTCTCGTCGACCTGCCCGGCTACGGCTATGCGTCCGTGGCCCGCGACGAAAAGGAAAAATGGGCGGACATCCTGGGCGGCTATCTGCGCGACCGCGAATCGCTGGTCGGCATCGTGCTGCTCATCGACATCCGCCGCGGCGTCACCGAACTGGACCGCCGCCTCGCCAATTTCATCGCCCCCACCGGACGCCCGGTGCTGGCGCTCCTGACCAAGGCCGACAAGCTGCCCTACGGCCAGCGCATGCGCACCGTCTTCTCCGTGCGCAAGGACCTGGCCGACATCGGCGCCCTGCACACCGTTCCGTTCTCGGCGCCCGAGCGCATCGGCCTGGAAGAGGCCGGCACGCACATCGAAAACTGGATTTCCCCCAAGGTCGTACCATGAACCCGCAGATCATCTCCCCTGAATTCCCGGTATCCCGCCCCCGCCGCCTGCGCCGCGACGATTTCACCCGCCGCCTGGTGCGCGAGAACGCCCTGACGGCCAACGATCTGATCTATCCCGTGTTCGTGGCGGAAGGCACCGGCCTGCAGCAAGCAGTGCCGTCGCTGCCCGGCGTGGTCCGCTATTCGCTGGACACGCTGCTGCCTGTGGCCGAGGAATGCGTGGAGCTCGGCATTCCGGTGCTGGCGCTCTTTCCCGCGATCGACCCCGCGCTCAAGACGCCCGACGGCATCGAGGCGACCAATCCCGACGGCCTGATCCCCCGCATCGTCCGCGAACTGAAGCAGCGCGTGCCCGAGCTCGGCGTGCTGTGCGATGTGGCGCTGGACCCGTACACCAGCCACGGCCAGGACGGCGTGATCGACGAGAACGGCTACGTCATGAACGAGCCCACGGTCGAGATCCTGGTCAAGCAGGCGCTCACCCAGGCCGAGGCCGGCGTCGACATGGTCGCGCCCAGCGACATGATGGACGGCCGCATCGGCGCCGTGCGCCGCGCGCTGGAAGCCAAGGGCCACATCCACACCCAGATCATGGCCTACTCGGCCAAGTACGCCAGCGCTTTCTACGGCCCGTTCCGCGACGCCGTCGGCTCCGCGACCAATCTGGGCAAGTCCAACAAGATGGCCTACCAGATGGATCCGGGCAACCTGGACGAGGCGCTGCGCGAAGTCGCGGCCGACCTGCAGGAAGGCGCCGACATGGTCATGGTCAAGCCCGGCATGCCGTACCTGGACGTGCTGCGGCGCGTCAAGGACACCTTCCGCGTGCCCACGTTCGCCTACCAGGTCAGCGGCGAATACGCGATGATCAAGGCCGCCGCGGCCAATGGCTGGCTGGATCACGACAAGGTGATGATGGAAGCCTTGCTGGCGTTCAAGCGCGCGGGCGCGGACGGCATCCTGACGTACTTCGCGATCGAAGCCGCGAAGCTGCTGAAGAGCCAGCGCTGATCCCGCCGCGGGCAGCGGGCCGCCTTCGCGGGCGTCGCCCGCGACGCCCGCCGCATTACCCCTTCGCGGCCGCCTCGCCGCGCGCCACCGGCGCGGCGCGCCGCAAGCCCAGCCACGTTCCGCCCAACACGCAGGCCAGCCCGGCCACGTGCGTGGGCGTGACGTGCTCGTCGAGGAACAGCGCAGCGAACAGCAATCCGAAAATCGGCAGCCAGTTCACGAACAGGGCCGCGCGGCTGATGCCCAGCCTGGCGATGCCGGCATTCCACATGATGTTGCTGACCCCCGACGCGATCACGGCCGAGAACAGCAGGACCAGCCACGGCCACCAGGCCATCTGCCACGTATCGGCCTGGTACGACGCCGGCGTCAGCGCCGCGTGCACGACCAGCATCAGGCCGCCGGCCAGGTACATGTACCAGAGCATCCCCAGCGGATCCATCATGCGCGACATGCGCTGGATCACCAGGCCGCCGCAGACGAACACCAGGACGGCCAGGAACACGATGGCGTCGCCCCACCCCGTCAGTCCGAACTGCGCGCCGCTGCCCGCCACCACCATCCCGACGCCGAGCAGGCCCAGCAATGCTCCCGAGATGCGCACCAGCGTCAGCTTTTCGCGGTAGAACAGGGCGGCGAGCAATGCGGACAGCAAGGGGCTCGTGGCCATGATTAGCGTGCCGTTGGCGGCCGAAGAGAACCGCAGGCCCGACACCAGCGCCACCTGGTGCGCATACACCACGAGGAACCCCGCCAGGGCGACCCAGCCCAGCTCCGCGCGGCCCAGCTTGGGGACGCGGCCGCGGCGGGCCTTGATGATGAGGGTGACGGTGATGAACGCGATGACGATCCGCACGGCGGCCAGCGCCTGGATGTCCATGTGCAGCGTCAGGTATTTGACCGAGACGATGTTCAGGCCCCACGTGGCCATGACGAACATCAATTGAAGATAGATAAGACCTGTTCGGTCCTGGCTTGCATCAACTGTTGGTGACGTCACGGCGCCGGCCTGAGGGGTTGGACGCGCCGCCCACGCGGCGCAGCGGACATGGTAGCGCGCCTCGCGCGCGGACTCAATGCGCGCCGAGGTATGCCGCGCGCACGCTGGGATCGCGCAGCAGCGCCGCTCCGGATCCGCTCAACGTGATGCGCCCCGTCTCGAGCACGTAGGCCCGGTCGGCCACGCCCAGCGCCTGGTTGGCCATCTGTTCCACCAGCACGATTGTCAGGCCGTCGTCGCGCAGCTTGCGGATCGCGACGAAGATGTCTTGCACGATCAGCGGCGCCAGGCCCAGGGAAGGCTCGTCCAGGCACAGCAGCCGCGGTTCGCTCATCAAGGCGCGCGCCATCGCCAGCATCTGCTGTTCGCCGCCGGACAAGGTGCCGGCAAGCTGGTCCCGGCGTTCGCGCAGGCGCGGAAACAGCCGGTAGCCGCGCTCCACCCCTTCGGCCACCGCCGCCGGTTCCCGCCGCCGCAGATAGGCGCCCAGCACCAGGTTGTCGTAAACCGTCTGGTCGGCGAATACGCCCCGGCCTTCCGGCGACAGGGCCAGGCCCAGGCCGACTCGCAGGTGGGCCGGCACCTGCGTGATGTCGCGCCCGTCGAACGTTACCCGGCCGCCCTGCAAGGGTTCCAGCCCCGCAATGCCCTTGAGCAGGGTGCTCTTGCCCGCCCCGTTGGCGCCGATGATGGTCACGATCTCGCCGGCGCGGATCTCCAGCGACACGTCGCGCACCGCCTGGATGGCGCCATACGAAATCTGCACGGATTCTAGTTTCAGCATCGTCTTACGGCCTGTTCATGCGCATTGGGGCCTGGCCTCAGGCCATGCCGGTCCCGAGATAGGCTTCGATCACCCGCTTGTCCGCCTGTACCTGCGCAGGCTTGCCCTCGGCGATCTTGATGCCGTAGTCCAGCACGATCACGTGATCCGAAATAGCCATAACCAGGTCCATGTGATGCTCGACCATCAGCAGCGTGATGCCGCAGGCGGTGCCGACGCGCACGAGCAGTTCGCCCAGCTCCGCCGTCTCCTGCGGGTTCAGGCCCGCCGCCGGCTCGTCCAGCAGCAACAGCGTCGGCTCCGTCGCCAGGGCGCGCGCAAGCTCGACCCGCCGCTGCAGCCCGTAGGGCAGGCTGCCCGCGGGCGTGCCGGCCAGATGAGCCAGGCCGACCATCCGCACCAGCCTGTGCGCGTGTTCGCGCGCCCGGCGCTCTTCGGCGCGAGCCCCCGGCAAGCCCAGCAGCGACGCCCAGAATCCGTTCTTCATGCGGCTATGGCGGCCCAGCAGCACGTTGTCCAGCACCGATAGATCGCCGAACAGGCGCAGGTTCTGGAAGCTGCGGCCGATGCCGAGCGCGCAGATGGCATGCGCACGCTCTCCCGCGATATCCGTGCCGCGGAAACGGACGACGCCGGCATCCGGAACGACCACGCCGCTGAGCATATTGATGAGCGTGCTCTTGCCCGCGCCGTTGGGGCCGATCAGCGCATGCACGTGGCCGCGCCTCAGGCAAAAGGAAATGTCCTGCGCGGGCTTCACGCCGCCGTACGCCTTGGAGAGATTCTCCACCACCAGAAGCAGGTCCTCCTGGGAGGGGGCATGCCGTTGGCGCGCGACCGGCGGCGCCGCCTCGCCGCCTTTCTCCGGCTGCGCATCCGCGGCGCGGCGCGCTCGGGGCGAAAACAGTCCCATGACGCCGCCTGGCATGAAATAGAGCGCGAACAGCAGCAGCGCGCCATAGAAGAAGTGCTGCACCGACGGCCAGCGCGCGAGCAGCGCATCGATGATGGTCAGCGCGATGGCGCCGACAGCCGGCCCCGCCTTCGACCCCGCGCCGCCGAACAGCACCAGCAGCAGGATGAAGATAGACAGATTGAAAGTGATGAAGTCCGAATTGATGTATTGGTTCTGCTGCGCCACCAACGCGCCGGCGATTCCGCAGGTGACGGCCGCCACGACGAACGCGATGACCTTGACGCGGTATACCCGGACGCCCACGGACGACGAGGCGATTTCGTCCGCCTGCACCGACAGCAGCGCCCGGCCGAAACGCCCGTCCAGCGCGTTGCGCAGCAGCAGCTGCGTCGCCACGCAAAGCGCGAGCGCGAACCAGACCCACTGCTGGTTGGTGAACGGATCGCCCCGCCAGGTCAGCGGCATGATGCCGAACAGCCCCGACGGCCCCCCGAAGACGTCTACCCATTCGGTGACGATCTTCTCCACGACAATGCCGAACGCCAGCGTCACCATGGCCAGGTAAGGTCCCTTCACGCGCAACGAGGGCAACGCGATCAGCACGCCGAACGCGCCGGCCACCACGGGCGCGGCCGCCAATGCAAGCCAGGGGTCGATCTGCCAGCGCGAGGTCAGCAGGGCCGCCGTATAGGCGCCCGCCGCGAACAGGCCCGCCTGGCCCAGCGACTTCTGGCCCGCATAGCCCACCAGCACATTCACGCCCGCCGCGCACAGGTAGTACACGCAAGCCATGAACACGATGCGCAGGTAGTAATCGTTATCCACCAGCGCCGCGAACACCGCGAACGCCGCCGCCAGCGCCACGGTAATCAGGGTTTGTCCGTGCCGCTTCATACCTTCTCCACCAGTCGCTTGCCGAACAGGCCGGTTGGCCTTACCGCCAACACCAGTATCACCAGTCCGAAAACCGCGACCTCGCGCCACTGCGACTGCCACAGGTTCACATACGACTCCAGGATCCCCAGCACGAAGCCGCCCAGCACGCAGCCGCGCGGATTGGACAGCCCCCCGATCATGGCGCCGGAAAATCCTTTGAGCCCGATGGCCAGGCCCATGAAGATCGACGCGGAGGTGATCGGCGCGACCAGAAACCCCGCCAGCCCCGCCAGCGCCGAGCTGGCGAAGAACGCCCCCGTCATCACCGCGTTCACATTGATGCCCATCAGGTTGGCCACCGCCGGATTCGCGGCCACGGCCCGCATGGCTTTGCCCAGCACCGTGCGGTTCATGATGCGGTCGAACAGCACCATGATGGCCACCGCCACCGCCAGCAGCAGCAGCTCCTGGCTGCGCACGCCGGCGCCGAACACCCGGATGACCTCGTCGCCGAACGGCGCGGGCACGGTGACGGGCGCCGGCCCCCAGACCGCGAAGGCCGCGCTTTGAAGCAGGATGCCGAAGCCCAGCGTGCTCATGACCCAGGCCATCCCGGGCCGGGAGGCGAACGGCTTCACGCCGAACGCATACAGCAGCACGCCCAGCAGGCCCATCGCCAGCACGGCGGCCAGGCCCGCCAGCAGATACTGCCAGCCGCTCAGTTCCAGGCCTGTGAAGGCCGCCGTCGTAACCGGCTTCCCCGCGAACAGGAACAGGGCGCCCACCCCCACGAACGCGCCCACGGACACGAACTCCCCATGCCCGAAGTTCAGCGTCCGGGTGGTGGTGAAGGTAATGCTGAATCCCAGCGCCACCAGCGCGTACGCGCCCCCCACGGCCAGGCCGCTGACGAGCGCCTGCAACAATGTCGCCAACATGATGGCCCCTTGTTCCTGTCGCTGCCCGCGCCTACTTCGAGGCGGCGGCGGTCACGTCGTCGGCGTAGGGAACCAGCTTGCCGTCCTGCCAGTGCGCCCACTTGTAGTCGCCCACCAGCAGCGCGTCATGCACGGTCGCGGAGAAGGGCTTTTCGTAGGTTTTCATGGCGCCCTCGTAGGTGCCCTGCAGGTTCTCCAGCGCCAGGCGCACCTTCTCCCCATCGGTGGAATTGGCCTGTTTGATCGCGATGCCCAGCAGGTTCATGCCGTCGTAGGCGTGCGCCAGAAAGCCGAAGGCGGTGGGCGAGGTCATCTTGGCCGACACGCGGTCGTACAGCTTCTGCTGCGCGGGCGTGCGGTTGTCGGTGATGGTCCGCAGGAAGAAGGGCTTCTCCGACAGCGTCTTGCCCGCCGTATCGTAGAACGCGATGTTGTCCGCCGCCCACGAGGTCAGCGTCAAGGGGAACCAGTCGATCTTCTCCATGCTGCGGAACACGTGCGCGATCGGCGTGCTCTGCGCCCAGATCACCACCGTGTCCACCCCCGCCGCCTTCAGCTTGTTCAGCTGCGACGTCATGTCGGTGTCGGCCACGCCGAACTTCTCCACGGCAACCGCCTTGACGCCCTGCGCCGCCCCGACCTCCTCCAGGTCCTTCAGCGCGCTCTGGCCATAGCCGGTGGTCTCGATCAGGAAGCCCACGTTCTTGACCTTGGGATTCTTCTTCAGGTAGCCGATCACGCCGTCCACTTGCTCGCGGTCCACCATGCCCACGCGGAACATGTAGTTGGCGGCGCCCGCGCGCACGGGCTTGGTGATGTCGGTGCCCGAACCGATCGCGCCCATCACCGGGATCTTTTTCTGGTTCGGAATGTGCTTCCAGGCCAGCGCATTGCCGGAATTGGTCGGCCCCACGATCGCCACGACCTTCTCGTTGTCGATCAGGTCCGTCATGTTCTGGATCGACTTGGGCGGCTGGGACAGGTCATCGCGCACCACCAGCACCAGCTTGCGGCCCAGCAGGCCGCCAGCCGCGTTGATGTCGTCGATGGCGGTGCGCAGCCCCAGCACCGCCGCCTGCCCGCTTTGCGCCGACGGCGAGGCCGACAGATCGCCGTTGAAGCCGATCTTGATATCCTGGGCCTGGGCCTGCGCGCCGATGGCCAGCGCGCATAGCACGGCGGCCTTCGACAAGGTGGAGAAAATCCCCGTTGCTTTCATCGCTGTCTCCTGTGTTTTTCAGATGTGCTGCAAGTCGATGATGGGTTCGGCGCCTTCCGCGTGGCGCCGCTATACGGCGAGGTAGCCACCGTCCACCGGCAGCGACACGCCCGTTACGTAGGCCGCCATGGGCGAAGCCAGGAATACGACGGGTCCGGCCAGGTCCTCCGGCTGCCCCACCCTGCCGAGCGGAATGCGCTGCATGAAGCCCGCCAGGCGCGCGGGGTCGTCCCGCGTGTACTGCGTCATCGGCGTCTCGATGACGCCAGGCGCGATCGCATTGACGCGTATGCCGTCCGGCGCAAGATCGCGCGCCATCGCCTGCGTCATCATCTTCACGCCGCCCTTGGACGGCGAGTACCCCAGGGTGGATCCCACGCCCGCGAAGGATGCGATGGAGCCCACGTTGATGATGACGCCGCGCGTGGCGCGCAACGCGTCCAGGAAGGCATGGATCATGTTGAAGCCGCCGTTCAGGTTCACGTCGAGCACCCGGCGCCAGTTCTCGGCGGCGCGCGGGCTGTCGATGCCTTCCCGGATGAGGATGCCGGCGTTATTGACCAGCACGTCGATGGGGCCCTGCTCTTTCCGGATGGCCGCGGCAATGGCCGCGCAGGCCTGGGGGTCGGTCACGTCCAGCGCATGGGCGCAGGCCTGGCCGCCTGCCGCGGCGATGTCGCTGGCCGTCTGCGCGGCATTGCCGGCGTGCACGTCCGTGGCCACCACACGCGCCCCGGCTGCGGCCAGGCCCAGCGCAATCGCGCGTCCGTTGCCCTGCCCCGCGCCGGTGACCAGCGCCAGCTTGCCCTGCAGCAATCCCGCTGGGGCGCCGTTCATGCCGCCCCCTGGACCGCCGCGCCGGCGGCGATGCTCTGGCCGGCGATGTAGCCGAACGTCAACGCCGGTCCCAAGGTGATGCCGGCGCCAGGATAATTGCCGCCCATGATGCTGCAGGCGTCGTTGCCCACGGCGTACAGGCCGGGGATGACCTCGCCCTGCCCGCTCAAGGCCCGGCCCTCGCCATCCACTTTCAAGCCGGCGAAGGTGCCGATATCGCCGATCATCATCTTGATCGCGTAGTACGGCCCCTTCACGATCGGCGCCACGCAAGGGTTCGGGCCATGCAGGGCGTCGCCCTGGTAGCGGTTGTAGGCCTTGCTGCCCTTGCCGAATGCCGGATCGCGTCCCAGCGCGGCTTCTCGATTGAACGCCTCGATGGTCTGCCGCAGGCTGCCTGCGTCGATGCCGGTCTTCTGCGCCAGTTCCGCCACCGAGGCGGCCCGCGTCAGGTAGCCGGTATCCAGGTAGCGCTTGATGGGCAGCGGGAACGGCGCGACGCTGCCCAGGCCGTATTTCCGCAGCGTCTTGTGGTCGCAGATCAGCCATGCGCAAACTTCGCCCTGCCCCTGGCACGCCCGCACCATCTCCTGCACGAAGTCATGGTAAGAGCTGCCTTCGTTGGCAAAGCGCCTGCCATTGCGCGTCACGGCGATGACGCCCGGTTTCGCGCGGTCGATGAAGTGCGGCATGTATCCGGGGCTGCCGTCCTTGCGCGTCACCACGGACACCGGCACCCAGGCGGCGGCGTTGGGCAGTTCGGCATTCACGCAGGCACCCGCGCTTTCGGCCATGCGCAAGCCGTCCCCGGTGTTGCCGGAGGGCGATGGCGAATAGTGCTCCATGCCCGTCGGCGCATGCGCGTAAAGGCGCTTGCGCCGTTCGATGTCGTAAGGAAAGCCGCCCGAAGCCAGCACCACGGCGCGGGCCGCGCGCACGCGCACGGTGGCGCCATCGCGCTGCACGGTCGCGCCGCGCACGGCGCCATCCTCGATGATGAGCGACTGGGCCGGGGCGCGCAGCCACAACGGTATCCCCAACTTGAAGGCGGAAGCCGCCAGGCGGCCCGCAAGGGCATTGCCGTTGGTCAGCGTCATCCCCCGGCCGTGCCTGGCCACGTCCAGGAAATGCTTGGACAGGCGTTTGGCCACGTACCAGGCCGAGGCCAGCGAACGCGTCGCGCGCATGAAATGCACGATCTCTTTGCCCGACCCCAGCATCATGCCGAATACCGTCAGCTCGGGCAGCGCCGGCGCCAGGTCCCGGATGTGCGCGCCAAGCTTGCGCCCGTCATAGGGCCGCGCCACCATCGAACGGCCACCCTGTTTCCCCCCCGGCGCCTCGGCGTGATAATCGGGAAACACCAGCGGCATGTCGAATTGGACTTCGGTTTTCGAGGTGAAGAAATCCACGGCCCGCGGCCCGTGCTCCAGAAACGCGTCGACCCGTTCGGCGTTGTAGCTGGCGCCGGCCTCATGGCGCAGATAGGCGCGCCCGTCATCGGGCGTTTCATGTATTCCCTGCACCTTGGCCAGGGATGTGCCCGGAATCCAGAGCCAGCCGCCCGAACGCGCGGTGGAGCCGCCGAAACGCGGCTCTTTTTCAACGATCAGGACCTTCAGGCCTGCCGTGGCGGCGGTGATCGCCGCCGCCATGCCGGACGCCCCCGACCCGACGACCAGCACGTCGCAGTCGTATTGACGAGAATCTTCCACGTTGTCTCCATACCCATGGGGTGGCCTTGTCCCGATCTGGGTTTCGGGATGGCTTTCTTGTTGTAAGGACTGTAGATAAGTGATTTGATAGTGTCAATATGGTTCGCTATTAGCGAAAGTACTAACATAGGCAATCTCGTTCGATAAAGAAAAATGACCGCCAACGCAAACTCCGGCAAGCGCAATGCCGCCCAGCCCTTAGCCAAACCGTCGCCGCGCAGACGCGGTATCCAGTCCATCGAGGTCGGTGGCAAGCTCCTGCTCGCGCTGCTGGATCACTCGTCCTCATTGCCCCTGGGCGCATTGGCCAAGGCTGCCGGCATGTCGGGCGCCAATGCCCATGCCTATCTCGTCAGCTACGGCAATCTGGGTCTCGTGCGGCAGGATCCGAACTCGGGCGAGTACGAGCTCGGCCCGCTTGCGCTCCAGCTGGGGCTGGCGGCGCTGCACAGGCTGGATCCCATCAAGATCGCGGTGCCGATCACCCGTGAACTGGCGGAGAGAACGGGGCAAACCATCGCCATCGCGGTGTTGGGCAATCTGGGCCCCGTCATCGTGCACCTGCACGAATCCAACTACCCGATCCACGTCAACATGCGTACCGGCACGGTGATGTCCCTGACGAACACGGCCACGGGCAAGGTTTTCGCGGCGCTGCTGCCGCCCAAGAAAATCGAGAGCCTGTTGCACGAGGATTTTCTGCGGCTGGGCGCGGTGCCCTCACTGAGCAAGACCGAGAAATTCGAGCGAACCTTGCGGGAAGTGCGCCAGCGCGGGATCGCGCGCGCCGTCGGCGACCCCATTCCCGGCATCAACGGCCTGAGCGCGCCGGTGTTCGATTCGAACGGCAACGTCGTCCTCGTCGTCACGGCGATCGGCGCGGCCGGCGTATTCGACGCCCGCTGGAGCAGCCCGCTGGTCGCCGACATCAAGCAATGCGCCGATACGATCTCTGCGGAGTTGGGCTGGCAGAATCGCGACGTGCGCGCCACGAGCCGGGGCTAGACGTACAAAGGCCGCGGCCCGGGAATCCCCGCGCCGCGGCCTGCATGCCATTCGAACGGCCTTGCTCGGCAAGGCCAACGCCACTCAGCGCACCAGCACCTTGTCCAGCGATTCGGTGAAGCGCTTTGCATCCTGGAACCCTACCACGCGCGCGTCGGGCAGTTCCTTGCCCCCAGGCTCGAAGAACATGATGCCCGGCGGGCCGAACAGGCGGAAGCGCTTGAGCAATGCGCGGTCGTCGGCGTTGTTCGCCGTCACGTCCGCCTGCACCAGGACCATGCCCGCCATGCGTTGCGCGACGCCTGGGTCCGTGAAGGTGAACCGCTCCATTTCACGGCACGACACGCACCAGTCCGCGTAGAAATCCAGCATGACCGGCTGCTGGCTTTGCGCCAGCACGGCATCCAGTTCGGCGTTGTTGCGCACGCGGGTAAAGCGCAGTTCCCCGCCGGCGTTCGCCGCGGCGGCAGGCGTATCGCCGCGCGACGCCAGGTGCGACAAGGGCTGCAGCACGTCCCGTCCTCCGCTGGCGGCTCCCACCAGCCAGGCGGCGGCCGCGAGCGCAAGCAACAGCCCCACGCCCTTGCCGAACATGCGCGCTGCGCCGGCGCCCTCGGGCAAGGCATCGAAGGCGCGCAGCATCACGGCGGAAACCACCGCCAGGAATGCCCAGCCCGTCATCTGCACCCAGGTCGGCACCACGGGTATCAGCATCCACCATGCCGTCGCCAGCAACAGCATGCCGAACAGGCGCTTTACGCCGTCCATCCAGGGGCCGGCCTTGGGCAGCAGGGCTCCCGAGGATGCGCCGACGATCAGGAGCGGAACGCCCATCCCCCACGCCATCGCGAACAACGCCGACCCGCCCAGCACCACATCGCCGGTCTGCGAGATATAGAGCAGCGCGCCCGCCAGCGGCGCGGCCACGCATGGCCCGACGATGAGTGCCGACAGGGCGCCCATCACCAGCGCGCCGGTGTAGCGGCCTCCCGGAATGCGCGACGAGCGTTCCGACAGCCGCGCCTGGATGCCCGAAGGCATCTGGAAGGTGAAAGCGCCGAACATGGCCAGCGCCAAGACGGTCAGCAGGATCGCGAACAGGCTCAGGATCCAGGGAGTCTGCAGCCACGCGGCCAATCCCGCGCCGCTCAATCCGGCGGCGACGCCCAAGGCGGTATACACGACGGACATGCCCAGCACGTAGGTCGCGGCCAGTGCCAGGCCGCGCCCGCGCGAAGGCCGCGCCTGCGCCGTGCCGCCCACCACGATGGAGGACAGAATGGGGATCATCGGCAGTACGCAGGGCGTAAACGCCAGCAGCAGGCCCAGCACCAGGAATACGCCGGCCGTCTTCACCCAGCCCAATCCGCCCAGCGCGTCGGCCAGCCCGGTATCGCCGGCGTTGACCAGCGCGCCGAGGCCGCCGGCGGCGCCGGACGCGGCCGGCGCGGCGCCCGCCGGCCCGGCCAGCGCATAGCCGCCCGCAACCGGAGTGAGCTTCACGCTGCTGTCCATGGGCGGATAGCACAGGCCGGCGTCCGCGCAACCCTGGCCGGTCAGGGTCAGCGTGAATGCTTGCCCGCCCGCGGCGATCGGCACGCGTATCGCCACGTCCTTGTGGAAGACTTCCATGTCTTTCTCGAAGGTTGGGTCGTACTTGACCTCGCCTTTGGGATAGACGGCCTCGCCCAGGGTGGCGGCGCCGATGGGGCTGATGGCGATGCCGAAGCGCTCGCGGTACATGTAGTACCCGGGCGCGACGCGGTAGCGCAGCTCAAGTGTTTCGGGCGCCACCATCTCCGCGCTGAATACGAAGGCCTTTTCCGGATCCAGGAAATCCGCCTCGGCGCGCGCGGAGGCCTGCCAGCCCAGGAGGAGCATCAGCGCCACGGCCAACAGGGCGAGGCATCGCCCGAACGAAGCGCGGACTGCGCGAGGCTGACGCCTCGGCGCGCTGACGATACCGGCAAATTGCAACATCAGTCTCTCTTGTTCTGCGTGACGGCCGTCTGTTCGCGCACCCAATCCAGGTAGGGCGCGGCGCCGCCGATGACCGGCAGCACGATGATCTCGGGCACGTCGTAGGGATGCATCTGCGCCAGGGCCTGCACAACGGCCTGGTGGCGCGCGTAGGTGGTCTTGATGTGGATGGGGATTTCCTCGGCCCCTTCGACTTCTCCTTTCCACATGTAGATGGACAGGCCCGGCGCGCCAAGGTTCACGCAGGCGGCCAGCCCGTCTTCGACCAGGACATGCGCGATCCGCTTGGCCAGAAGCAGGTCGGGCGCATTGCTGATGACCAGCACAACGTCGTCATCGCGCAACATGAGGCCTCCTTGGAATACCCGTATGGGACGTAACTCGGGGTATTTTATCGGTATTGCGGCCATCGCCCGGATCCTCCGGGCCCGCAAGCGCCGCCATGCAACCCGTTTTCACCGAGGCACGCATGTCCGATAACTGTCTGTTCTGCCGCATCGCCCGCCACGAGATCCCCGCGCACATCATCCACGAGGACGAGCGCCTGCTGGCCTTTCTCGATATCCAGCCCGTGCGCCCCGGCCACACGCTGATCATCCCCAAACAGCACTACCCCTATTACGAGGACATGCCGGCCGATCTGGCGGGCCACATTCTCAACCTGGGCCAGAAGCTCGGACGCCACATGAAGCGCCTGTATCGCGTGGACCGGGTCGGTTTCGCCTTTACGGGCATACACGTGGCGCATGCGCACGCGCACGTCATCCCCATGCATCATCCGCAGGACGTCACCTCCACGCAGTACATCGAGCAGCAGGACCTGACGTTCAAGATGCCGCCCCAGGCCGCGCCGGAGGCGCTGGCGGCAACCGCCGCGCAGCTGCGCGGGGAACTGCACGCCTCCTGAGGCCCCGATGCGTTCGCCCCGGCGCCTCCATCCCGGAAAGCGCCCGCGCAAATAAAACAAGGGCGGGTCCGAAGACCCGCCCTTGTCGCTTATCGCTCTGCCGAAACTTACTCGGCAGCGCTGTCCTCAGCGGCTTCATCGACTTCCGGACGGTCAACCAGTTCCATGAAAGCCATGGGAGCGTTGTCGCCTTGACGGAAGCCCATCTTCAGCACGCGGGTGTAGCCGCC
>NZ_JBLZXF010000005.1:0-178327 GCF_050285585.1 Achromobacter sp.
GCTGAATATACGCGGACTGAGGCGACACGTCGCTGGCAGCAGCCATTTGAATCCTACCCTATTTGCTGTATGCCCGACCCTTGCGAATCGGACGATTCCACGATTTCGTTTGCCGCAAACCTGCTCGGCGCTAAGACAACTTGCGGAACATCAGGAGCAGGAGATAACCCTTCAACGTGAGTATCAGCCCGAGCAGCGCGGCAGGCCATACAAGGCTGTCCTGCGCCACACGCGAAAGCAGCCACAACAGCAGTGCCGTTGCGAACAACTTGATCAACTCACCAGAGAGAAAGGTAAAAGGACTGGCTTTACCGGCCCGTACGCTGACAGCCAGGCGCAATGCGAACAACGCATTGGGTATGAAATACGCCCCCGCCCCCGCCAACGCCGACCAACCTGCCGCCGACCCTCCGACAACCCCCGCAATTACCGCTGCTGCGAGCCCCATGGCGCCTTGCGCAGCCAATGCCAACAGGAGCCCGCGGCTTGCTTGAGCGTTCAGCGCCGCGCGGTCCGCGTCGCTAAGTACCAGAACTTTATCCGCCGCGCCTTGGTCGAATCCTTCCATACCTCGGCTCCCAACCGGACCCTGCTGCCGCAAATCCTGCAAATTTTGCTGCACGGAGTTCTGTTGCATCAAACTTCCTCGCTTTGCTTCTTGCCCCTGTCAGAACCGGCGCATCCTGCGCACCACGTGTTCTTATCCCGCAAGCGTCAAACTCGCAGAGTATAGCTTGATTCTTTTTACCCGAGCAAATGAACTTTCGGGCGTTTGTAAGGTGTAAACAACGCCCGCCCGGCGGAAGAAAATTAGGGACGCGAACGGCGCCGGACAAGCCTCCGCGCCCTTCTGCCTGCCCTGCGCGCCAAAGCGCCAGGCCGCCCGGAAAGAGCGGCCCGGCGCCGGGCCATCGAGTGCCGTTCAGTCCTCCTTGACCGGCGGCGGCGCCCACTGGCCGTCCAGCGCCGTGTCTTGCGGCCAGTACAGCCGCATGCTGAGCAGGAACGGCGCATCGGCGGCCGGAGTGGCGAGCCAGTTCGAGCGCTTGCGCTCACCCGGATCGCGCTGCTGGATATAGATGTCCAGTGAGCCGTCCGCGTTGTACTTCAGGGCGTCCGTGCTGCGCAGCACGTAGCGGTTGGCCGGATTGTCGGCGAAACCGTACTGGGCGTTATAGACATGCAGCGACCAGAACGCGTTGGCCGGCGGCAGCTGCCCCTTGTCGAAATGCAGCACGTAATCCTCGTCGGAATTCAGCGTGCGGCCCTTGGAATCGGACACCGTCACCGGATACAGGACGTCTTCCGGCGTCGGGGCGCCCAGCCCGGCATAGGCGATCGCGGCGCGGCGCCCGTAGTCGGTGCCATAGGTCCCGATGCCGGACAGCACGGTATTCCAGCCGTTGAGCGGCGTGCCCAGGCGCGACACGCCGTCGGCGATGCGCCGGCCGGCCAGCGGCTGGGCGTCGGTCAATGCCTGCTGCACGGCCGGGCTCAGGCTGCCATATGAGAAGGGACGCTGGCTGTCCAGGCCGATGCGGCGCATGCGGTCGAGGATAGGCGTGTCGTTGGCGTGCGGCGGATTGTTGCGCAGCACGTCGAAAAACAGCGTGAAAAAGGAAGCGGCATCCATGGCCGCGGCCTGCTCCGCCGGCGTGCCGTCGGGCAGCGCGGGCGCGGGCGCCGGCGCCTGCAGCCCGCTGCCGATGGGGGCCGCCCCCACGCCGGGACCGGTCTGCGGATACGCGGTGCCAGCGTTGCGGTTGCGCGCCGGCCGCGAGGCCGGCGTGGCCGGCACGGCCAGCGGGCTGGCGGTCATGCCGGCCTGGATCTGGTTGACCGCGGCATAGTCCTGGGGCCCGCCCGTCTGCGTCCAGCCGATGAGCCAGCCGGTGGCCGTCGGGCTGTGGATCACGTCCATGCCGGCGGGCGTGCTGCCCTGCCAGCCAGGGCCGACGATGACGAAGGATTGCGCGCCCTTGCCATTGGTGCGCGCGCCGCGCGAGGCGAAGACGTCGCTCCACATGTCCAGCGCGGACAGCACGGAGTAGCGGTCGCCCGTGGCGGGCAGGTTCACGATCAGGGGCGCCCGGGATACGTCGAACCACAAACTGGAATACAGCGCGTCGGCGCTGGGCCACGGCGTGTCCGCGGCGCGGGGATCGGGGAAAGAGGCCTTGTGGCCGAACTGGTTCATCGGCGCCTTGCCGTCCAGCGGGCTCTGCACCGCCGTGGCCTTGCGGCGGGCCAGCTCCATCAGGACCATCGGATACGCGTAGACGTAGGCGTCGATTGCCGTGTCGCGCAATTCCTGCTCGCTCATCTGCGGCGCGGGCGCCGAGGAGGCGGGATACGGCGTTTCGGATACGAGGCGCAGGGATGGACGCGGGGACTGAGCCTGGACGGCGGTAACGAAGCAGGCGCTCAACGCGCCTGCGAGTACAGCGGCGGACCACCGGCGGGTAGCGATAGACGTACGCATGCAAGGCTCCTTTTTGATGTTGTTTGCAAGCGAGCCGCGGCGCGGGACTTGCCAGTTCGGGCAAGCCTCTCTGGCGCGGCACCTCAAGATGACGCCCATCCAGGATAGGACCGAACCCTGCAACAAGGTGCTGACCAAGCGTTTCAAGGCGCAACGAGAGGGAATAGAGGCCCCCACGCTGCGCACGCGTTGCGTGCTTGCTGCCCCCCGAGGGGGCTGGCCCGCCTTGGGGCGGCCCGGCGGCGGGCCGGCCATTCTGGCGAAGACTGCCAACGCTGCGCACGCGTTGCGTGCTTGCTGCCCCCCGAGGGGGCTGGCCCGCCTTGGGGCGGCCCGGCGGCGGGCCGGCCATTCTGGCGAAGACTGCCAACGCTGCGCACGCGTTGCGTGCTTGCTGCCCCCCGAGGGGGCTGGCCCGCCTTGGGGCGGCCCGGCGGCGGGGCCGGCCATTCTGGCGAAGACTGCCAACGCTGCGCACGCGTTGCGTGCTTGCTGCCCCCGAGGGGGAGCTGCGCCGCCGTAACCAACCTTAACGGTGTTTGAATTCCGGTTTGCGCTTTTCCGTGAAAGCGGCCATCCCTTCCTTCTGGTCTTCCGTCGCGAACAGCGAATGGAACACGCGGCGCTCGAACAGCAGGCCTTCGTTCAGCGAACCTTCGAAGGCCCGGTTGACGCACTCCTTGGCCATCATGACCGACGGCAGGGACATGGAGGCGATGACCGTGGCGGCGTCCATGGCTTCTTCCATGAGCTTGTCGGCGGCGACCACGCGCGACACCAACCCGGCGCGCTCCGCTTCCTCGGCGCCCATCATGCGGGCGGTCAGCGCCAGGTCCATGGCCTTGGCCTTGCCCACCGCGCGCGGCAGGCGCTGGGTGCCGCCCGCGCCGGGGATCACGCCCAGCTTGATTTCGGGCTGGCCGAACTTGGCGGTGTCGGCAGCGATGATGATGTCGCACATCATGGCCAGTTCGCAGCCGCCGCCCAGCGCGTAGCCGGCCACCGCCGCGATCACGGGCTTGCGGATGCGCTTGAGCGTTTCCCAGTTGCGGGTGATGTATTCGCCGCCGTACACGTCCATGTACGACCAGTCTTTCATCGCGCCGATATCGGCGCCCGCGGCAAACGCCTTTTCGCTGCCGGTGATGACCACCGCGCCGATGTCGGGATCGGCTTCGAAAGCCAGCAGCGCCGCGCCGAGCTCATCCATCAGTTGATCGTTCAGCGCGTTCAACGCCTTGGGGCGGTTGAGCGTCAGCAGGCCGACGCGGCCCCGGGTTTCGACCAGCACAAACGACTCGCTCATTGCATGTCTCCGAAGTGGTATGAAAGTAAGATTATGGCTATGGAAAAAGACCAAGCCCCGCCGCTACTTTACCGCCTCGCGCCCCATGACCCCGCCGGACACCGCTACCGGATAACCCTAACCATCCCGGCCCCTTCCCCTGGCGGCCAGCGGCTGTCCCTGCCGGCCTGGATTCCGGGCAGCTACCTGATACGCGATTTCTCGCGCCAGATCGAATCGCTGGCGGCCTATTCGGGCTCGCGCCGCGTGGCGGTCGACAAAACGGACAACCACACCTGGCAGGCCGCGCCCTGCGACGGCCCGCTGCGGGTCGAATACGTGGTCTACGCCTGGGACCTGTCGGTGCGCGGCGCGCACCTTGACGAAACCCACGGCTTTTTCAACGGCACCAGCGTCTTCCTGCGCGTACACGGCCAGGACCATCTGCCGTGCCTGGTCGACCTGGCCCCGCCGCGCGGCATCGACGGCTGGAAGGTCTACACCAGCCTGCCGGAAGCCCGCGGCCGCCAGGGCGCGGCCCGCCGCCACGGCTTTGGGTTGTACCGGGCTCCGGACTACGACGCGCTGATCGACCATCCGGTCGAAATGGGCACGCCGCAAGTGTCCAGCTTCACGGCGCACGGCGCCGAGCACGAACTGGTGTTCACCGGCGTCGCGCCCAATCTGGACCTGGCCCGCATCACCGAGGACGTGCGCAGGATCTGCGAAACGCAGATCGCCTTCTTCGAACCCCGGACCCGGCGCGCGCCCTTCCTGGACAGTTCGGACCGCTACGTCTTCATGACCATGGTCACGGGCGACGGCTACGGCGGCCTGGAGCATCGCGCGAGCACGGCGCTGATGACCGCGCGCAAGGACCTGCCCGTTCTGGGGCAGCAGGGCCAGGGCGAAGGCTATCGCGGCTTCCTGGGCCTGGTCAGCCACGAGTACTTCCACACCTGGAACGTCAAGCGGATCAAGCCGGAAGCGTTCGCGCCCTACGACCTGTCGCAGCCGGACCTGACCCGCCTGCTGTGGGTCTTCGAGGGCTTCACGTCCTACTACGACGATCTGCTGCTGCTGCGCTCGGGCGCCATCAGCCGGGCCGACTATCTGCGGCTGCTCGCCAAGACCATCTCCAGCGTGGCGCGCACGCCGGGCCGAGGCAAGCAATCCGTGGCCGAGAGTTCTTTCGACGCCTGGACGCGCTATTACAAGCAGGACGAAAACTCCCCCAACGCCCTGGTCAGCTACTACACCAAGGGCGCGCTCGTGGCGCTCGGGCTGGATCTGCTGATCCGCCGCGAAAGCGCGGGCGCGCGCTCACTGGACGACGTCATGCGCCTGTTGTGGGAACGCTATGGACGGGATTTCTACCGGGGCAAGCCCCAGGGCCTGCCCGAAGACGGCCTGCCCGCGCTCATCCAGGAAGCCACGGGCGTCGACACCCGCCGCTTCATCGCGCGGCATGCCTATGGCACGGCAGACGTTCCGCTGGCGGAACTGCTGGAGCCGCAGGGCGTCACGCTGCAATGGAAATCCGCGGCCAATATCCCGTCGCTGGACGTGCGTACCCGCAAGCAGGGCGAATCGCTGACGCTGGCCACGGTGCTGGAAGGCGGCGCCGGGCACAAGGGCGGCCTGTCGGCCGGCGACGTGCTGGTGGCGATCGACGGCCTGCGCGTGGATGCGCCGGCCGGGCTGGACCTGCTCCTGGCGCAATACCGGCCGGGCGACAGGGTGACGGTGCACGTGTTCCGCCGCGACGAGCTGCGCGCGTTCCGCGTGAAGCTGGGCGCGCCGGACACCTCGGAGTGCGTGTTGACGGCCTGAGGCCGCCGGCGGCCTCAGGCCTCGCCGTCCCCCATCTGCGCGGCGGTCTGTAGAAAGGTATCGAGCGCGCGCCGCCGGCCCTGGCGGCGCGTCACCGCATACACCGTCGCGCGCGAAATGGCGGCGGGCAGGCCGCAGACCGCAACGCGGTCGCCCAGATGGCGGCAGGTCGAGCGCGGCACCAGCGCCACGCCCAGCCCCGCCGCGACCAGCGCCAGTTGCGCCGGCACTTCGGCCACCGTCTGCGCCACGGACAGCGGCATCCCGGCGCGCGCGCAGATCTCGGCCAGATGGCGCGCAAATCCCGACGTATCCTGCCGCAGCATGACGAACGGGTCGCCGGCCAGGTCGCTCAGCTCCAGGCGCCTGCGGCCTGCCAGCGGGTGCTTCCGGGGCAAGGCCGCCACCACCGGATCGGGCCAGAGCGGCATGGCCTGCAGTTCTTCGTCGTCGACCGCGGTGCGCGAAATGCTCACGTCGATACGATGCCCCCGCAGCGCTTCCAGCTGCGCCGCCGGATTCATTTCATTGAGCAGCACCGACACCTGCGGATGCTCGGCCGTGTAGCGCGCGATCAGCGCCGGCACCGGGCCCAGGAAATGCGAGCCCGACAGCCCCACCTCGATCCTTCCCGCCAGCCCCTGGTCCACCGCCCGGGCGCGCACGGTGGCGTCCTTCAGGCTCGCCAGCAGGGCGCGCACGTCGTTCAGAAAGGCCTCGCCCGCCTCGGTCAGCGCCACGCGCCGGTTGTTGCGGTCGAACAGCCTCACATCCAGCTCGCGTTCCAGCTGGGCGATCTGCAGGCTGAGCGGCGGCTGCGAGATATGCAGGCGCGCCGCGGCCCGCGTGAAGTTCAGCTCTTCAGCCAGCACGGCGAAGTAGCGAAGTTGACGGATTTCCATGGCGGGCAGTTATTTGGGAAAGATATGAAACCAGACAAAAACTATATTGGAAACTATCGTTCGCGGCGAGCAGAATAAGCCCTGCCCATAGAGCACACGACAATAACCGGAGACCTGCCATGCAAAAACTGTTCGCCGCCGCCCTGCTGACCGGAGCGGCATTCGGCGCCCACGCCGCCGACGATTTCCCCAACCGCACCCTGTCCCTCGTGGTGCCCAACCCGCCCGGCGGGCTGGTGGACACGTCCGCCCGCATCGTGGCCGAACCGCTGGCCGCCGCGCTGGGCAAGCCGGTCGTGGTCGAGAACAAGGACGGCGGCAGCGGCAACATCGCTTACCAATACGTCGCGCGCGCCAAGCCCGACGGCTACACCTTGCTGGTGTCGTACTCGGCGTATCACGTGGGCAACCCCAACCTCACGGCCAAGCTGCCCTGGGCGCCCAAGGACTTCGTACCGGTGGGGCTGGTGACCGTGTCCAGCAACGTGATCGCGGTGCATCCCTCCATCAAGGCCTCCAACATCACGGAATTCGTGGCCGAGGTCAGGAATTCTCCCGGCCGCTTCAACTACGCCTCGCAAGGCGTGGGGTCGCTGTCCCACCTCGGCACCGAAGTCTTCAAACAGCAGACCGGCGCGGCGATGTTCCACGTGCCGTACCGCGGCTCGGGCGCCGCGATCCAGGACGTGCTGGCGGGCAACGTGCAGGTCTTCATCACCACGCCGCCCTCGGTGATGGGCCACGTGCAGACCGGCAAGCTGAAGGCCCTGGCCGTGACCAGCCCCAAGCGCCACCCCATGCTGCCCGATGTGCCGACCACCGCCGAGGCCGGCCTGCCCGAGTACCAGCTGGAATCCTGGGTGGCGCTGTTCGCGCCGGCGGGCACGCCGCAGCCCGTCGTCGACAAGCTGGCCGCCAGCGTCGAGGCCGCGCTCGCCCAATCCGCCACCGTGCAACGCGCCCAGGCTGCCGGCATCGAAGCCCGCTTCGAAGGTCCCGAAGCGCTGAACCAGCGCGTCTCCACGGAACTGGCCTATTGGCAGCGCACCGTCGCCGCCGCGGGCATCACCGCCGACTGATTCCCCCATACCGCATGCTTCCCGCTCCTCGCGCCGACGGCGCGAGGACGGGGCCTCTTTCGCCTTTTTTCAGGAGCGCCGCCATGACCTCATCTCCCCGCAGCCTGCGCATCGGCCAGATCGTGCCCAGTTCCAACACCACCATGGAGACGGAAATCCCGGCCATGCTGCGCCTGCGCGAAACCATCGCCGCCGAGCGCTTCACCTTCCATTCCAGCCGCATGCGCATGAAGCAGGTGACCGCCGCCGAACTCGCGTCGATGGACCGGGAGTCGGACCGCTGCGCGCAGGAACTCTCCGACGCGCGCGTGGACGTGCTGGGCTACGCCTGCCTGGTGGCCATCATGAGCCAGGGACTGGGCTACCACCGCGTTTCCCAGGAGCGGTTGCACCGGGCCACCGCGGACAACGGCGCGCCCGCGCCCGTCATTTCCAGCGCGGGCGCGCTGGTCGAGGGCCTGCATGCCATCGGCGCGCGCAAGGTCGCCATCCTGACCCCGTACATGAAACCGCTGACCCGCCTCGTCGTGGACTACATCGAGAACGAGGGCATCGAGGTGCACGACAGCCTGTCGCTGGAGATCGCCGACAACCTGAAGGTTGGCGCGCAGGATCCGCTGGCGCCCGCCAGCCACGTCGCGCGCCTGGACACCCGAGGCGTGGACGCCGTGGTGCTGTCTGCCTGCGTGCAGATGCCGTCGTTGGCGTCGATCCAGCCCGTGCAGGACCGGCTGGGCCTGCCGGTGGTGACCGCCGCCGCCGCGACGGTCTACCGGATGCTCAAGGTGCTGGACCTGGAAGCGCGCGTGCCCGACGCGGGCGAACTGCTTACCGGCAAGTATTGAGCGCGGGGCAGGCGCTTCCCCTAGCGCTTGCGCAGCGCCCGCCGCAAGGCGGGCGCCGCATCCTGCAAGTGGCGCCACAGGCGGTTCGACACCGGCCCTTGCGGCCGGTCCGTGCGCCGCGCCGCCACCAGCTCCTCGACGCTGCCCGGCATGTGCGGATTGGAGATCGAAAGCAGTCGGCCATCCCGCAGCTCGTCCTCGACGAGATAGCGCGGCAGATGGCCCCATCCCATACCCTGCAGGATGATCTCTTTCTTCATCAGCTGGTCCGCCACCGTGCACTGGCGCGCGCCCGCTACCGTGAAGTAATCCCGCGACGGGGTATGCCTCGCCGTGTCGCGCATGATGCATTGCGTGTACTCGCGCATCTGCTCGGGCCCGACCTTGCGCGGCAGCGGCTCGCGCAGCAGACCGGGCGCCACCACGGGCACGAAAGGCACCTTGGCGAGGTCGACCCATTCGATCCGGGCATCGCTCTTGTCCACCCGGTGCAGCACGAGATCCGCCTCGCCATCGTCCAGGCGTTCCTGCGGCCCCCCGACGGCCTCGAAAAGCAGGTCCAGGCGCGTGGCCGGACAGGCCGCGAAGAACCGGCTCAACAGCCCCAGCACGTATGGCCGCGGGCAGAAATCGCCGATCACCACGCGTAGCTCGGTCTCCTCGCCCATGGCCAGCTGGCCGGCGTGCGCGCGCAAGGCGGTCAGTTCGCGCAGCAGGGACTGCGCGCGCCCATGGAAAGACCGTCCGGCGCTGGTCGGGCGCACGCGATAGCCGCTGCGGTCCAGCAGCGCGAATCCGAGCTGCCGTTCCAGTTTGGCCACGGCGGCGAACACCGCCGGATGCGATCGGTGCAGCGAGGCGGCCGCGGCCTGGAATCCGCCGGCGCGCACCACGGCGTCGAAGCATTGCAGATCATGGAGGGTGAATTCGCTCATGTCTGTTTTTCCGACAATGACTGTGCAAACTTTGTAATTTCTTATTGAACACGGCGCAACTAATCTTTGCCTCGCACACTCACCACGACGAGGCAGACACCGCATGCAGAACATTCATTTCCTCACCGCCGGCGATGGCGCCCGCATCGCCTACCGCTTCGACGGAGACGCCAGCCTTCCGACGCTGGTGCTGTCGAACTCCATCGGCACAACGCTGCACATGTGGGACGCCCAGATCCCCGCGCTTGCGCGCCGCTTCCGCGTGCTGCGCTACGACACCCGGGGCCACGGCGCATCCAGCGTGCCGCAGGGCCCCTATTCGCTGGACCGCCTGGGCCGCGACGTGGTGGAGCTGCTGGACGGGCTGGACATCCCGCGCGCGCATTTCCTGGGGCTGTCGCTGGGCGGCATCGTCGGCCAATGGCTGGGCGTGCATGTTCCCGAGCGGCTTGATCGCCTCATCCTGAGCAACACGTCGGCCTACCTGGGCCCCGCGCCGCAATGGGACGAGCGGATCGCCGCCACGCTGCGGGCAAGCGACATGGAGGAGACGGCCGCGATGTTCCTGCAGAACTGGTTCCCGGCCCCCATGCTCCAGGCCGGCGGCCCCGAAGTGGAGAGATTCCGAGGCATGCTGCTGCGCACCGACAGGCACGGACTGGCGGGCGCGTTCGCGGCCGTGCGCGATGCCGACCTGCGCCGGACCATCGCGCTGATCCCCAATCCCACGCTGGTCATCGCCGGCCTGCACGACACGGTGACCGCGGCCAGCCATGGCGAACGGATCGCCGCCGGCATCCCGGGCGCCAGGCTGCTGACCCTGCCCGCGGTGCATCTGCCGAATATCGAATTGCCCGAAGCGTTCGAAGCCGCCGTGCTGGAATTCCTGCTGGCGGCCTGAAGCGTCAGTTCAGCCTGGCGCCCGACGTTTCGACCGCCTTCTTCCAGGTGACGAGTTCGCGCTCGATGTGGCTGGCGAACTCGGCGGGCGTGGAGCCCACGGTTTCATAGCCGTACCCCTCCACCTGCTGCTTCAGGGCCGGCCGCGCCAGCGCCTCGGCGATGCCGCGGCTCAGGGTATCGACGACTTCGGGCGGCGTGCCCGCCGGCGCCAGCACGCCGTACCAGCCATTCACCACGAAACCCGGCACGGTTTCAGCCACTGTCGGCACGTCGGGCAACAAGGGCGAGCGGCGTTCCCCCGTGACGGCGATGGCCTTCAGCTTGCCGGCCCGCACCTGGGGCAGCGATGTGGAGATGCTGTCGAACATCAGCGACACCTCTCCACCCAGCAGGGCCACCACGGCCGGACCGCTGCCCTTGTAGGGCACGTGCATCATGTCCGCGCCTGTCTGGTTCTTGAACATTTCCGCGGCCAGGTGGCTGGTGTTGCCATTCCCCGCGGACGCGAAACTGAGCTTGCCGGGATGGCTCTTGCCGTAGGCGATGAGCTCGGCGACGGTATCGGCGGGGGTCTTCAGGGGCGCCGCCACCAGCATCGGCAAGGTGGCGACCAACGATACCGGCGCGAAATCGCGGCGCGTATCGTAAGGCAGGGAGGGATACAGACTGGGATTGATCGCGTGGGCCGCCAGCACCATCAGCAAGGTGTAGCCGTCGGGCCTGGCGCGCGCCAGCTGCGCGGAGGCAATGGTGCCGCCCGCGCCCGGTTTGTATTCCAGCACCACGGGCTGGCCCCATTTCTTCTGCAGTTCCGCGCCCAGCGGCCGCGCCAGCATGTCCGCGCTGCCGCCGGGCGGATAGGGGATGAGCAAGGTGATCGGCTTGTCGGGATACGCGGGCCCGGCCTGCGCGGCGCCCATGCACAACATGCCCAGCGTTGCCGCGGCCAGTATGGAACGGATCATCAGGGTCTCCTTGGCCCGGGATCGGGCTAGACGCGCAAGGCGCTTCAGGCGTAGCGCGGCGTGCCGTCGGCCTCCAGCACGATGCGCAAGGGCGCCGCCGCGAAATGCAGCGGCGCCCCGGTTACCGAACGCAGGAATGCTTCCTCGACGCCGGGCGCCATCGCGTGGACGCGCAAGCCCTCCGGCGCCACGTCGATCACGGCCAGGTCGGTATAGATGCGCGTCACCACGCCCTTGCCCGTCAGCGGGTACGTGCAACGTTCCAGCAGTTTCGGCGCGCCGTCGCGGCCGCGGTGCTCCATGGTGACCAGCACCTGCCTGGCGCCCACGGCCAGATCCATCGCGCCGCCCACGGCGGGGATGGCATCGGCCGCGTCGGTCTTCCAGTTGGCCAGGTCGCCCCGCTCCGACACCTGGAAGGCGCCGAGCACGGCGTAGTCCAGGTGGCCGCCGCGCATCATGGCGAACGAAATGGTGTGCTCGGTGATCGATGCTCCCTGGCGCAGCGTGACCGGCTGGCGGCTGGCGTTGATCAGGTCGGCGTCCACGTTCTCGCCGCTGGCGGCCGGGCCCATGCCCAGGATGCCGTTTTCGCTATGCAAGAGGATGTCCTTGTCGGGCGGAAGGTAGTCGCCCACCAGCGTGGGCATGCCGATGCCCAGGTTGACGATGGAGCCATCCGGGATGTCGCCGGCCAGGAGCCGGGCGATCTGCTGCCGGGTCAAGCCCGTGATTTCTTGCATGTCAGGCCTCCATCCGCACGACGGACTTCACGAAGATGCCCTGCGTCATGATCTGCTCGGGCGCCAAGGCGCCCAGGGGCACCACTTCATCGACCTGCGCGATGGCGTGGCCTGCCGCCATGCACATCACGGGATTGAAATTGCGCGCGGCGTGGCGGTACATCAGGTTGCCCCAGCGGTCGCCCAGGTGCGCGCGGATCAAGGCGTAGTCCCCGCGCAGCGGCTGTTCCAGCACGTAGCCCACGCCATCGATCACTTCCTGGCGCCGCCCTTCGGCCAGTTCGGTGCCATAGCCGGTAGGCGTGTAGAACGGCCCCAGCCCGGCGCCGGCGGCGCGCAGGCGCTCGGCCAATGTGCCCTGCGGCACGCATTCCAGTTCGACCTCGCCGGCCCGGTAGGCCTGCGCGAAGACCTCTGAATTGGGCGGACGCGGATGGGAGCAAATGATTTTTCGCACTTGCTTGCGCAGCAGCAGCGCGGCAATGCCGCGCTCGAAGGTGCCCGCGTTGTTCGAGATGATCGTCAGGTCGCGCCGCCCCTGCTCCGCCAGGCAGTGCAACAGCTCGTAGGGCACGCCGGCCTCGCCGAAGCCGCCCACCAGCACCGACGCTCCATCGGGGATAACCGCGACCGCCTCGGCCATGGATGCTTGAATCTTGTCGATCACTTATTGCTCCTGCGCCAATCCGGCGGCATCCACGATCTGTTTCCAGCGCGCGCGTTCCTGGTCGATGAATGCCGAGAATTCCGCCGGCGTGTTGCCGCCCGCCTGCCCGCCCATGGCCTTGAAGCGCGCGCTGATCTCGGGGCTGCGCACGATATCGCGCGTGGCGGCGTAGAGCTTGTCGACGACGTCGTCCGGCGTGCCGGCGGGCGCCACCAGGCCGAACCAGGCGGTGACCACCATGTCCTGCACGCCGGCCTCGGCCATGGTCGGCACGTCCGGCAATTCCGCCAGGCGCTTATCGCTGGTGACGGCCAGCGCGCGCAGCTTGCCGGACTGGATGTACGGCATTGAACTGGGCAGGTTGTCGATCATGAAGGTGAACTGTTTGCCCAGCAGCGCGGCCACGGCCGGCCCCGCGCCCTTGTAGGGGATGTGCGTGCCGGGAATGCCCGCGCGCTGTTTGAAGAGTTCGGCCGAGAGATGCGGCGATTGGCCCGCGCCCGAACTGCCGAAGGACACATTGGAAGGGTTCCGCAGCGCCTCGGCCTTCAGCTCCGCCACCGTGCGCACGGGCGAAGCCTCGTTCACCACCAGCACGTTGGGCACCGAGATCACCAGCGTGACCGGCGCGAAATCGGCGGGTTTGTAGGGCAGCGTCTTGTATAGCGCGTAGTTGATGGCGTTGGGGCCGATGTTGCCCATCAGCAGCGTATAGCCGTCGGGCCTGGCCCGCGCCAGGGCCTGGGCGCCGATGATGCCGGCCGCGCCCGCGCGGTTTTCCACGATGACCTGCTGGCCCAGCTTGGCGCCCAGCTTGTCCGCGATCAGCCGCGCGGAGATATCGGTGGTGCCGCCAGGCGAGGCCGGGATGATGAGCGTGATCGGCCGTTCAGGCCAGGCGGCATGGGCCGGGCCGGCCAAGGCGGCGGCCATCGCGCCGGCGGCCAGCCAGCGGTACGCGTGCAACATGTCTGTCTCCCAATGCGATCATTGTTCGATCAACTTGTGGCACAGAGTGTGTGCGCCGCGCTGGCAAATGACCATTCTCCAATCTGGAGGAGAGGCTTCGTCTGGGCTTAACGCCGCCTGCGCGGCGCGCCCGATCGGATTACGATCCGGCGCGCTCCCAGCGCCGCTGGATGGCCTTGGCCGCCACGACGCCGTCGGCCATGGAGGTCACCACGCAGGGATGCATGCGGTTGGCCACTTCGCCCACGGCGTAGATGTCCGGCACGCTGGTTTCGGCGGTGGCGAAATCCGTGCGGATGTAGCCGCGCTCGTCGCGCGCCAACCGCAGGCTGTCGGCAAAGCCGGCCTGGGGCTCCCAGCCGTAGAAGACCAGGATCAGGTCGTACCGGCGGCCATCGACGGTGCGCGCGGCCGGGTCGACCTTGTACGGGCCGATGCTCACGCCGTCGCGGCCGGCGCGCGTCACCCATTGCTGCTGCGCGCGCACGCTGCGCGCATAGAGATGGACGGCGCGCGCGCCGCGGTTGCGCACGTAGACGTAGTTTTCGAACGCGTTGTCGCCCCCGCCCAGCACCGCCACGGACAGGCCGGAATAATCCTGCGCCACGATGGGCGAACCGGGTCCGATCAGCACGCCGGGCCAGGAGGCGCCCGGGGGATGGTCCGGCAGGCCCTTGGCCCGCACGCCGGACGCGATGACCAGGGTGCGCGCCCGCGCCAGGGTCTCGGCGCCACCCGGGCCGGCGAGCGTGGCCGCGATGCCGCCCTTGCAGGGACGCACCCCGGTAACGCGGGTCTCCAGCCGCAGCGGCACCCCGGCCGCGCGCACGCTCTCGGCGATATTGGCGGCCACCTGCTGCCCGGTGACGCCGGGCAGCACGGCGATCCAGTCGTCGGCGAACGGATTGTCGTTGCCCAGCCCCCCCAGCCGGTCGCTGGCCTCGACCAATAGCGGGGACAGGCCCAGCCTGGCCAGCCAAAGGGCGCAGGAGGCGCCGGCCGGGCCGCCGCCTACAATGACCGAATCGTGCATCTGTTGCATTTCACCCCTTATTGACTGCGCCGGCGCCTCGCGGGCGCCCGGACATGGCCGGATTGTAGCCAGCGGACCGCCCCCCTCCCCCGTCCGCCTTACAATTCCCGGCTACCCCATCCAGGTTTTCATCATGCCTACACGCCGCATCATTCTTTCCGGGCTCGCGCTCGACGCCCGCATCGGCATCCTCGA
Source organism: Achromobacter sp. (assembly GCF_050285585.1). GTDB lineage: Bacteria > Pseudomonadota > Gammaproteobacteria > Burkholderiales > Burkholderiaceae_B > Achromobacter. The sequence continues at coordinate 14,837 of NZ_JBLZXF010000005.1, forward strand.
GCACGAGCGCCGCGCCACCCAGCCCCTGCACGTCGACGCCGACTTCGACGTGGACATCCAGCGCGAGGTCGACGACCACGACATCCACAGCGTGCTGGACTACCGCCGCCTGCGCGAGGCCATTGTGGAAGAATGCACGCATGCCCACGTGAACCTGATCGAAACCCTGTCCGAGCAGGTCGCCGCGCGCCTGCTCGCCGATTTCCAGGAAATCCGCGCGCTGCGCCTGCGCATCAGCAAGCCCATGGCCTTTTCCGACTGTGCGGCAGTGGGCGTGGAAATCCAGATCACGCGCTGACCATGAACGACATCGCATCCCCCGGCCTCCTCACCGGAGCCGAAGAGAAGAAAGCCCGCCACGAAGGCAACAAGCTGACCAAGCGGCTTGCCCGCGAGACCACCCGCGCCCTGTCCGACTACAACATGATCCAGGACGGCGACCGCGTGATGGTGTGCCTGTCGGGCGGCAAGGATTCCTATGCCCTGCTGGACATCCTGCTGCAGCTGCAAAAGCGCGCGCCGTTCAAGTTCGAACTGATAGCGGTCAACCTGGACCAGAAGCAGCCGGGCTTCCCGGCCGACATCCTGCCGCGCTACCTGACCGAACTGGGCGTGCCCTTCCACATCGAAACGCAGGACACGTATTCGATCGTCACGCGCGTGCTCGAGGAAGGCAAGACCATGTGCTCGCTCTGTTCGCGCCTGCGCCGGGGCATCCTGTACCGCGTGGCGTCCGAGCTGGGCGCCACCAAGATCGCCCTGGGCCACCACCGCGACGATATCCTGGGCACCTTCTTCCTGAACCTCTTCTATGGCGGCAAGGCCAAGGGCATGCCGCCCAAGCTGGTGTCCGATGACGGCCGCCACACCGTGATCCGCCCCCTGGCCTATGTGCCCGAAACCGACCTGATCGCCTATGCGGAGCTCAAGCAGTTCCCCATCATTCCGTGCAATCTCTGCGGCTCGCAGGAAAACCTGAAGCGCAAGGAAGTCGGCCGGATGATCAAGGAATGGGACAGGCAACACCCAGGCCGCTCCTGGAACGTGTTCAACGCGCTGTCGCGCGTAGTGCCCTCGCACCTGATGGACCGCGACCTGTTCGACTTCGTGGGCCTGAAGCCCACCGGCGTGCCGGACGCCAACGGCGACACGGCGTTCGACGCCGTGGATCCGGAAGAGGATGGCGCCGACGCCTGCGGCGACACGCCCCAGGCCCAGGAGCCGGGCGCCATCATCGAGAAGAAGGTGGTGTTCTCGCGCGGATCGCAGGAAGGGTGATCACGCGTTCAGCACGCGTATGGGCTTGCCCGCGTGCCATGCCTTCACGGCGTCGAGCGCGTTCTGGTAGAACGCCTCGAAATTCTCCCGGCTGACGTAGCCCAGGTGGGGCGTGAGGATCACGTTGTCGAGGTCCCGCACGGAATCCGTGGGCGAGAGCGGCTCTTCGGGGTAGACGTCGAGCCCTGCGCCCGCGATGCGGAATTTCACCAACGCATCCATCAGCGCCTCCTGGTCCACCAGGCCGGCCCGCGAGGTATTGACCAGATAGGCGGTCGGCTTCATTGCGGCCAGCGCCGCGGCGTCGACCACATGGCGGCTGCGCTCGGAAAGAATCAGGTGCAGGCTGACGACGTCGGACGTGGCGAAGAGCTCGTGCTTATCGACGCGCTTCACGCCCGCGGCCTCGGCGCGCTCGTCCGTGAGGTTGGGGCTCCAGGCCACCACATCCATGCCGAAGGCCAGGCCCACCCTGGCCACCGCGGTGCCCAGCTTGCCCAGACCGAGCACGCCCAGGCGCTTGCCCGCCAGCGGCTCCGGCATGGCCGTCTGCCACATGCCGCGGCGCATGGCGGCGTCTTCGGCGGGCAGGTGCTTGAACAGGCCCAGGATATGCGCCCAGGCGAGTTCGGCGGTGGCGGTGTTGGCATCGGCGCTGCCGGGCGCGCCGCAGACGATGACGCCCTGCTCGGCGCAGGCCTGCATGTCGATGGCGTTGTTGCGCATGCCCGTGGTGATCAGCAGGCGCAGATTGGGCAGCGCGCGGATGCGTGCCGCGGGAAACGGGGTGCGCTCGCGCATGGCCACGATCACGTCGAAGGCTTCGAGCGAGGTCTCGACCTGTTCGGGCGGAATGAAATTGTTGAAGATCTGCACCTCGGCGTCGCCGCCCAGGGAGGTCCAGTCCGCGTAGCGCCGGGCTACGTCGTGGTAATCGTCGAGTATTGCGATTTTCAAGTGCTGTCTCCGGGTGGCGTGGCGCCCGTGGCGCCAGCCTCCCGGCCGGCGCTCATGGCGCCGGTCAGTTCAAGCGGGCTTTGAGTTGCTCCAGCGGCAGCGCGCCGCTGGTGCGCGAGCCGTCCGCGAAAAACAGGGTGGGCGTGCCCCGCACCATCAGTTTCTGGCCCAGGGCCAGCAGCTTGTCCTCGGGCACATCGCAGTCGGCGGTGGCGGGCTTGCGGCCGCGCAGCATCCAGTCGTCCCAGGCTGCGCCAGGGTCCTTGGCGCACCATACGTCACGCACCTTGACCTTCGAGTCGGGCGACAGGATGGGGTAGAGGAAGGTGTAGACGGTCAGGTTGTCGACATCTTCCAGCGTCTTGCGCAGCTGCTTGCAGTAGCCGCAGTTGGGATCTTCGAAAATCGCCACCTTGCGCGAGCCGTCGCCCTTGACCTGCTTGATGGCCAGGTCCAGCGGCAATTGGTCGAACGTGACGGCGCTCAGGCGCTCCTGGGATTCCCGCGTGACGTCGCGGCGCGTCATGGCGTCGATCAGCGGACCTTCCATGACCCACGTCACCTTTTCATCCGTGTAGATCATGTCCATGCCCAGCTGCACTTCGAACAGGCCGTAGGGCGTGCGGCGCACGGCGGTGACGTCCATGCCGGAGAAGCGCTGCTCGAACCGCTCTTTGACGGCGTCCGCCGCGGGATCGGCCGGCGCCGCCTGGGTCGTCGAATAGCTCTTGTCGCCCTTGGCCGGCTGACCCAGCGACTGGGTGGAGACGGACTTGCCGTCCTGCGCGATGGCGCCGGTGGACACGCCCAGCCCCGCGGCCAGGAAACCAGCCGCCAGGGCGGCGGATATGCGGAAATTCATCAGTACTCCTGTACTTGTCTATCGTGTTCTACCGGGGAAGCGTAACCGATCCCCCCAAGGGCCGGCCCGGCGGAACCGTCTTGAAGTCAGACGTCCGCCCGCGGCCAAGGTTCCTCCCCTCGTCGGTGGCCGTGCGCCCGGCTGGAAGGCGCCCACTGCCTGGCGCTAGTTGGTCGAGGCGCCGGCGATCAGGCGGCGCTTGATGAGCGGCGCCCGTTCCACCCAATGCATGCCGGCATTGCGCAGCCACACCAGCGGCGTCGCCCGCGAGGCGAACAGCTTGTGCAGGCCGTCGGTCGCCAGTCGCATGGCCAGCACCGGCTCGGCCCGCGCGCGCTGGTAGCGGTGCAGGACTCTCAGGTCGCCCGCTTCCCGGTAGGGTTCGCGTCCGGCGACCGTGCGCGCCAGGGCTTCGACGTCGCCCAGGCCCAGGTTCAGGCCCTGGCCGGCCAGCGGGTGCAGGCGGTGCGCCGCGTCGCCCGCCAGCGCGATTCCGGGCGCGACCATCTGGGCGCGTTCCAGGGTCAGGGGAAATCCGTGGAGCTTGCTGCGGACCTTCAGGGCCCCCAGGCGGCCTTCGGCGGCATCGGCCAGCAGGGCCTCCAGGCGGGCGGCCTGCTCGGCGGCCGGCAGCGCCAGCAGGGCCTGGGCCCGCTCGCTGCGCATGGACCAGACCATGGAGACCTGCGGGCCGTCCGCCGTGTCGGGCAGCGGCAGCAGGGCCAGGACGCCATCGTCGCGGAACCATTGGAAGGCCGTTCCCTGATGCGGGTGCTCCGCGTTCAGGTGCACCACCAGGCCGGTGTCGTCGTAGGACTGGGACTCATGCTTCAGGCCGGCCGCCGTGCGCAGCGGCGAGGCCGCGCCGTCGGCGCCCACGAACAGTTCCGCCTGGATGCGTGCCCCGCTTTCCGTTTCGACCGCGCCGGCGTGGTATCCCGTGCAGCGGTCTTCCAGCCACGGGATGCCGAACATGCGCACAGCCTGGATCAGGACCCGTTCGATTTCGCCGGATTCGACGATCCATGCCAGCTGCGGCAATGCCGCCTGCCAGGCGTTGAGGTTCACCTGCCCGTCGGCGTCGCCGTGGATCTCCATGGCGCTGACCGGCGTCAGCCGCGAGGCGGGCATGGCGTCCCAGACGCCCAGTCCGGCCAGGAAACGCTGGCTGGCGGGCGAAATCGCGTAGACGCGCGGATGGTAGCGGTCGGGATCGGCCGCCGGCACGGCGGCGCGCGGCGCCAGCACGGCGACGCGCTGGCCGCGGCGGGCCAGCGCCAGGGCGGTGGACAGGCCGACGATGCCGGCCCCGCAAACGACGATCTGATGGCTCATCTTGCTGTCGGCTCCCCTGCCTGCTTGGGCCACAGCACCCACATCTGGCCGCGCTGCTTCATGCGGCCCGCCTGCTGCCCGGCCTCGTCGCCGTAGCCCCAGTAGAAGTCGGCGCGCGCCGCGCCGCGGATGGCGGTGCCCGTGTCCTGGGCGAACACCAGGCGCTGCAGCGGCCGGTCGGACGCCGGGTAGGTCGTGGCCAGGTAGACCGGCGTGCCCAGGGGCACGAAGCTTGCATCGACCGCCACCGAGCGCATCGGCGCCAGCGGAATGGCGTAGGCCCCCTTCGGCCCCTGTTCCGGATCCACCACGGGCTCTTCGCGGAAGAACACGACGGCCGGGTTGGCATTGAGCATTTCCGGCACGCGCTTGGGATTGCGCTGGGCCCAGGCCCGGATGTTCTGCATCGACGCCTGGTCCGCCGACAATTCGCCGCGGTCGATCAGCCAGCGGCCGATGGACGCGTAGGGCTGGCCGTTGTGGTCGGCGTAGGCCACGCGGATGGTCTTGCCGGTATCGGGGCCGTCGGTGAGCTGCACCCGGCCCGATCCCTGCACCTGCAGGAAGAAGTTGTCCACCGGGTCGTCCACCCAGACGACCACGGGCGGACGGCGGCCGGACGATTCGATGGCGGCGCGCGTGTCGTAGGGCACCACGCGCTTGCCGTCCAGCTTGCCCCGCACCCGCTTGCCCGCCAGGTCGGGATACACCGACCCCAGGTCGATCGTCAGCAGGTCGGCCGGCACGGCGTAAAGCGGCCACTGATAGTTGCCGCCCTGGCGGCGCGAACCGCGCACCAGGGGCTCGTAGTAGCCCGTGACCGTATTGCTGGCCGGCTTGCCGTCGGCCGCGTTCAGGCGCCAGGGCTGCAGATAGGTCTGCAGGAAGCGGCGCACGGCCTCGCCGTCGCCGGCGGCGGGCGCGCGGGACGGATCCACCGCCGCCGCGCAGACCGGCTGCCAGGCCCGCGGCGTGGCCCGCGCGGGAGCGGCCAGGTTGCCGGAGGTCGGCCGCATCAGCCCGCGGCAGTTGCGCAGGAAAAGGGGCCAGAATCGCGACAGGTCATCGCTGGTCCAGCCGGGCATTTCGGCCCAGGTCCCGGGCTTGAACTTGCCCGCCAGCGCGCGCGGCGGCGTGTCGGGCAGCGCCGACAGTGGCGGAACCACCAGCGGGCCGTCGGCCGGAAGGCGGCCGCCGGCCGTGCCGGGCGCTCCGGATTCGGGAGGGATGTCGGAGGGCGTGGAACATGCCGCCAGCAGTACGGACAGCACGGACAGACTGAGAATGCGCTTCATGAGCTGAGGAAAAACGTACGACGGGGGCCGGGCCATTCAGTGCAAGGTGCGCGGCATGGCCAGGACGAATTCGGATATCGGGACTTCGAACGGGATGCCGTTCTCGCCGACGCAGTGATAGGTGCCTCGCATCGTGCCCACCGGAGTGGGCAGGGGACAGCCGCTGGTGTATTCGAAGGTCTCGCCCGGCGCCAGCAGGGGCTGCTGCCCCACGATGCCCAGCCCGCGCACTTCCTGCACGCGCTGGTTGCCGTCGGTGATGATCCAGTGGCGGCTGATCACCTGGGCGGGATGCTCGCCCGTATTGGTGATGCGGACGGTATAGGCGAATACGAACTGCTGTTCGCCGGGATCGGACTGTTCGGGCACGAAGCGCGGAGAGACAGAGACGCTCAGGTCGTAAGGTTTCACAGTCCTTCCCTGTGTGGCTGCACGCGGGCGGCGCAACGTCGGCGCCCACGCTTGAAAGACGGAATTTCAGACGCGCCGGACCGGGGCATACCCGCTGCGGCGCCTCAAACTGCAATAATGGCACATTATGCCCTCCCCGACCCCGAACATCATGTCCAAGCAAACGGCCTCCACCCGCATTACTCCCAGCATCCTGTCGGCTGACTTCGCCCGGCTGGGCGAGGAAGTCCGCAACGTCGTCGCCGCCGGCGCCGACTGGATCCACGTGGACGTGATGGACAACCACTATGTCCCCAACCTGACCATCGGCCCGATGGTGTGCGCGGCGATCCGTCCCCACGTCTCGGTGCCCATCGACGTGCACCTCATGGTTGAGCCGGTGGACGACCTGGTCCCGATGTTCGCCAAGGCCGGCGCCGACTACATCAGCTTCCATCCGGACGCCAGCCGCCACGTGGACCGCACGCTGTCGCTGATCCGCGAAAACGGCTGCAAGGCCGGCCTGGTGTTCAACCCCGCCACGCCGCTGTCCTACCTGGACTACGTGATGGACAAGATCGACCTGGTCCTGATCATGTCGGTCAACCCCGGCTTCGGCGGCCAGAGCTTCATCCCCGCCGCCCTGGCGAAACTGCGCGAGGCGCGCGCCCGCATCGACGCCTGGACCCAGGCCGGCGGCCAGGAAATCGTCTTGCAGGTGGACGGCGGCGTCAAGATCGACAACATCGCCGAGATCCGCCGCGCGGGCGCCGATACCTTCGTGGCCGGCTCCGCCATTTTCGGCAAGCCGGACTACGCCGGCATCATCAAATCGATGCGCGAGCAGATCGCCATCGGCGAAACCACCGCCATCTGACCGGGAACCGACATGACCGCTTTTCGCGCCGCCCTGCTGGATCTCGACGGCACTCTCCTCGATTCCATCCCCGACCTGGCGTTCGCCGCCAATGCCATGCGCGTGGAGCTGGGCATGTCCCCGCTGCGCGAGGACGTGGTGGCCACTTTCGTGGGCAAGGGCGTGGACAACCTGGTCCGCCGCAGCCTGGCGGGCAGCCTCGACGGCGCCGACCCTGAGCCCGCCGAGTTCGAGCGCGCCCGCGCCGCGTTCTTCCGCCATTACCACCTGGTCAACGGCGAAAAGGCGATGGTCTATCCGGGCGTCATCGACGGCCTGAAGCACATGCGCGACCATGGCCTGAAGCTCGCGGTCGTCACCAACAAGCCCACCGAATTCACGTTGCCGCTGCTGCAGCGCACGGGCCTGGCCGGCTTTTTCGAGGCGGTGGTCTGCGGCGACACCTGCGCGCGCCGCAAGCCGGACCCCGACCAGGTCCTGCATGCCTGCGAGCTGCTCGGCGTCTCCGTGCGGGAGGCCGTGACCATCGGCGATTCCCTCAACGACGCCCAGGCCGGCCGCAGCGCCGGCACGCAGGTCCTGGTGGTGCCGTATGGCTACAACGAAGGAAGGGACGTGCGCGAGCTGGATGTCGATGGTATAGTTGACACGCTAGTCGACGCCGCCCAGTGGGTCGCGGTCTGGAATCAGAACCAGAACGCGGCAAAAACCGGCTCTTGAACGCCTCTGGCGGCTAGGCAGGCTCAACGCGAATTCAATACCGAATACAGCTCAATGAACGCTTCCATCCAGAACCAAATGCTCGGCGCCTCGTGGCGCTGGTGGCGTTTGTCTTCCGGGTGGCGATGATCCCTCCCGGCCCTGGACGCGTATGCCGCCTAGTGCCGTAGCTGTGTAACCACAGAGCCAAGCCCGGAACCAGTAACCTGGACCGGGCTTTTTTGTTGTGCGCCTGGTCCGATAGCAAATCCATCGCTTACGAGACCCGACATGACCGAAATCGAATTCAAGGCCCTCGCCGCGGAAGGCTACAACCGCATCCCGCTGGTCGCCGAGACCTATGCCGACCTGGACACCCCCCTCGGCATCTACCTGAAGCTGGCGCATGCCGGCCCCCTGGCCGGCCGCATGACCTGCCTGATGGAATCGGTGGTGGGCGGCGAGCGTTTCGGCCGCTATTCCTTCATCGGCCTGCCCGCCCGCACGGTGATCCGCGCCAGCGGCACCCGCACCGAGGTTCTGCACGACGGCAAGGTCGCCGAAACCCATGACGGCGACCCGCTGGCCTTCATCGAGCAATACCAAAGCCGCTTCAAGGTCGCCCTGCGCCCCGGCATGCCGCGTTTCTGCGGCGGCCTGGCCGGCTACTTCGGCTACGACACGGTGCGCCACATCGAGCCCTGCCTGGGCCCCGCGGTCAAGCCGTTTCCCGCCGGCATGGAGGGCGGCACGCCCGACCTGATGCTGATGCACGTGGACGAGCTGGTCATCGTGGACAACCTGGCCGGCCGCATCTACCTGATGGTCTACGCGGATCCCAGCCAGCCCGAGGCCTACAGCCGCGCCCAGCAGCGCCTGCACGACCTGCGCGTCCGCCTGCGCCGCCCGGTGGAAATCCCCTACAGCCACGCCAGCATGCAGACCGAAGAGCGGCGCGACTTCAAGAAGGAAGACTATCTGGCCGCCGTGCGCCGCGCCAAGGAACACATCGCCGCGGGCGACCTGATGCAGGTACAGATCGGCCAGGTCATCGCCAAGCCCTTCCGCGACTCCCCTCTCTCCCTCTACCGCGCCCTGCGGTCCCTCAATCCCTCCCCCTACATGTACTTCTGGAACTTCGGCGACTTCCAGGTGGTCGGCGCGTCGCCCGAGATCCTGGTGCGCCAGGAGCGCGCGGTGGAGAACGGCGAGCCCAAGTCGCAGATCACGATCCGCCCGCTGGCCGGCACCAGGAAGCGCGGCGCCACGCCCGAGGAGGACGCCGCCCTGGCCGCCGAACTGAAGGCCGACCCCAAGGAAGTGGCCGAACACGTGATGCTGATCGACCTGGCCCGCAACGACGTGGGCCGCGTGGCCGAGGTCGGCTCGGTGAAAGTCAGCGACACCATGGTCATCGAACGCTACTCGCACGTCATGCACCTGGTGTCCAACGTGACGGGCAACCTGAACCCCGGCATGAGCAGCATGGACGTGCTGAGAGCCTCATTCCCGGCCGGCACGCTGACCGGCGCTCCCAAGGTGGAGGCCATGAAGATCATCGACGAGCTGGAGCCCGTGCGCCGCGGCATTTATGGCGGCGCGGCCGGTTACCTCAGCTACGGCGGCGAAATGGACGTGGCCATTGCGATCCGCACCGGCGTCATCAAGGACGGCACGCTGTACGTACAGGCCGCGGCCGGCATCGTGGCCGATTCCAGCCCCGAAGCCGAATGGGCCGAGACCGAAGCCAAGGCCCGCGCCGTGCTGCGCGCGGCGGAGCAGGTGCAGCACGGCCTGGACGAACCCATCTGAGGCCCGCGCGGCCCGCCCCGGAACACCCCGGGCCGCCGGACGGCCCGACAGGAGAAAACAATGCTGCTGATGATCGACAATTACGACTCTTTTACCTACAACCTGGTCCAATATTTCGGCGAACTGGGCGAAGATGTGCGCGTGGCGCGCAACGACCAGATCACGCTGGAAGAGATCGCCGCCATGAACCCGGACCGCATCTGCGTGTCGCCCGGCCCCTGCTCCCCCGCCGAGGCCGGCATCTCCGTGCCTGTCATCCAGGCCTTCGCGGGCAAGAAACCCATCCTGGGCGTGTGCCTGGGCCACCAGGCCATCGGCGCCGCCTATGGCGGCGACATCGTCCGGGCGCAGCAGATCATGCACGGCAAGACCGTGCGTATCTCGCACACCGGCACCGATATCTTCTCCGGCCTGCCCACTCCGTACACGGCCATCCGTTACAACTCCCTCACCATAGACCCCGACACCCTCCCCGAGTGCCTGGAGGTGACGGCGACGGCCCCCGATGGAGACATCATGGGCGTGCGCCACAAAACTCTGCCGCTATACGGAGTACAGTTCCACCCCGAGTCCGTGCTCAGCGAGCATGGCCATGCCTTGCTGCGCAATTTTCTGAACCTCGCCTAAGAAGGAAGCATCGTGACGATTTCCCCCTCCGAAGCGCTGACGCGCTGCATCGAACACCGCGAAATTTTCCACGACGAAATGCTGCATCTGATGCGCATGCTGATGCGCGGCGAAATGTCGCCGCAGATCGCAAGCGCCCTGCTGATGGGCCTGCGCGTGAAAAAGGAAACGATCGGCGAGATCACGGCGGCCGCGCAGGTCATGCGCGAATTCGCCACCCCCGTGGTCACCCCCCACCCCGAAGACCTGCTGGACATGTGCGGCACCGGCGGGGACGGCAGCCATACCTTCAACATTTCCACCACCGCCATGTTCGTGGCCGCGGCCGCCGGCGTGCCGATCGCCAAGCATGGCAACCGCAGCGCCTCGTCTTCCAGCGGCAGCGCCGACGTGCTGGAGGCCCTGGGCGCCAACCTCGTGCTGACGCCCGAGGAAGTGGCCGAGTGCATCCAGGCCACCGGCATCGGCTTCATGTTCGCGCCCGCCCACCATGGCGCCATGAAGAACGTGGCCGCCGTGCGCAAGGAGCTGGCCGTCCGGACGATCTTCAACATCCTCGGCCCCCTGACCAATCCGGCGGGGGCCGCCAACCAGCTCATGGGCGTGTTCCACCCCGACCTGGTGGGCATCCAGGTGCGCGTGCTGGAACGCCTGGGCTCGCGCCACGTGCTGGTCGTGCACGGCAAGGATGGCATGGACGAGGCCTCGCTGGGAGGCGCCACCATGGTCGGGGAACTCAAGGACGGCAAAGTCCTCGAATACGAGATCCATCCCGAGGACTACGGGCTATCCATGATGTCCAACCGGAGCATCAAGGTGTCCAATCGCGAACAATCGCGCGAGCTTGTCATTGAAGCGCTCGAGAATGTCGAGGGCACGGCCCGCGACATTGTCGCGCTCAACGCCGGGCTCGCCATCTATGCCGGCAATAAAGCCGATTCCATTCCCGCAGCCTTAGCGCTAGCATTTGAACTGATTTCCACCGGCGCGGCGCGAGCCAAGCTGGAAGAATTCTGCGCATATACCCGGAAATTCCAGAAATGAACGATATTCTCGCGAAGATCCTCGCCGTCAAGGTCGAGGAAGTCGCCGCCGCCCGCCAGATGCGCAGCGAAGCCGAAGTCCTGCGCGAAGCGCAGGCCCGGCAAGACGTCCGCGGCTTCGCCCAGGCCATCGAAGACAAGATCTCGCAGGGCAAGGCCGGCGTCATCGCCGAAATCAAGAAAGCCTCGCCCTCCAAGGGCGTGCTGCGCGACACCTTCAATCCCGTCGAAATTGCCGCCTCCTATGCGGTGCACGGCGCGGCCTGCCTGTCCGTGCTGACCGACGTGCAGTTCTTCCAGGGCTCCCACGACCACCTGCGCCAGGCCCGCGCGGCCTGCTCGCTGCCGGTCCTGCGCAAGGACTTCGTGATCGATCCCTACCAGATCATCGCCGCGCGCGCCATGGGCGCGGACTGCGTGCTGCTGATCGTGGCCGCGCTCTCCCCCGCGCAACTGCGCGACATGGAAACCCTGGCGATGGAGCTGGGCATGGACGTGCTGGTGGAAGTGCACGATGCCAAGGAGCTGGACATCGCGCTGGAAATGAAGACGCCCTTGCTGGGCATCAACAACCGCAACCTGCGCACCTTCGAGACCAGCCTCTCGAACACGCTGGACCTCCTGCCGCGCATCCCGCCAGGCAAGCGCGTCGTGACGGAAAGCGGCATCCTCAAGCCCGAAGACGTGACGCTGATGCGCGAGCACAAGGTCGACGCCTTTCTGGTGGGCGAAGCCTTCATGCGCGCCAAGGATCCGGGAGTGGAGCTCGCGCGCCTGGTCGGCTAGTCCTCCCGCCGGCGGCCGCGAACCCGCCCGCCGGCCACCGCCGCACAGGCGAGGCGCGCCGGGAGCGGCCCGCCCCGGACCCGCCAGGAGCCCATGGACACTTCCTTCCTGCTCAATTTCATCCAGGTCATCGAGCACGGCTCGATAGCCGAGGTCGCGCGGAAGAACGGCCTGACCCCGGCGGCGGTCAATCAGCGCATCAAGAAGATCGAGGACGAACTCGGCTTCAAGCTGGTCGTGCGCTCCGGACGCACGGTCAAACCCACGGTGGAAGGCGCCCAGATACTGGCGCAGGCCAAACACGTCATGGAAGAGGTCCGCAACCTCAAGGCCGCGTCGCAGGGGCCGGTGGTGTTCGGCCACCTTACCCTGGGCGCGTTCGATTCCGCCATGACGACGCTCATGCCGCCGCTGCTGGCCCGGCTCATCGCCCGGTATCCCAACCTGGAGATCAGCCTGGTCAAGGGCTATTCCGTCAATCTCTACAGCAAGATATGCGACGGCGAGATGGACGCCGCGCTGATCCTCCAGCCCCAGTTCCAGATGCCCAAGAATCTCGAATGGCGGCGCGTGCGCGACGAGCCTCTGGTGGTGCTGGCGCCGGCCTCGCTGGCGGAGACCGATCCCCACCAGTTGCTGCGCGCCAACCCGCTGATCTGCTACGACCGCAAGCTGTGGGGCGGGCAGCTTGCCACCGACTACTTCCGCCAGCACAGCATACGGCCGAAGATCCGCATCGAAACCGCATCCATCGAGGTTATCGCCCTGCTCGTCGCCCAAGGGCTGGGCGTGACCCTGATCCCGGACGGCGCGGGCGAACTGGCAGCGGATCCCAGGCTGCGCAAGGTTCCGCTGCCCGGCAACGAGCATTTCCGCAGTGTCGGCCTGCTGTGGAACCGGCAGTCGGTCCGCGCCGCGCTGATCGAAGAAATCTACGACATCGCGCGGACGGCCTGAATCCCTAGCGCGTTTCCGCGGAGCCCAGGATGACGGTGGACTGGCTCGACAGCGTGCCGCCGTTGCCGTGAGCCAGCGCGAGGCGGACGTCCCGGACCTGCCGCTGCCCTGCTTCGCCGCGCAACTGGCGCACCGCCTCGATCACCAGGAATACGCCGTACATACCTGGATGCACGCAGGACAGCCCTCCCCCATTCGTGTTCACGGGCAGCCGGCCGCCCGGGGCGATGCCGCCCCCGCGCACGAAGGCTCCGCCCTCTCCCTTGGGACAAAAGCCCAGGTCCTCCAGGAACAGAATGGTATTGATGGTGAAGGCGTCGTACAGCTCGGCCACGTCGATGTCGGCGGGACGGCAGCCTGCCATGTCGAAGGCCAGCGCGCCGGATTGCCTGGCCGCCGTCGTGGTCAGATCCTCCATTGCGGAAATCTGGCGGTTCCAGACCGCCGTGGCGCTGCCCAGGATGTAGGCCGGCGGCCGGGGCAGGTCCCGCGCGCGGTCGGCCCGCACCATGACGAAGGCGCCAGCCCCATCCGTCACCAGGCAGCAGTCGCGCACGGTCAACGGATCCGACACCATGCGGGCGCCAAGCACGTCGTCGATCGAGAGCGGATCGCGGGAGTACGCTTCCGGGTTGAGCTGGGCCCAGCGGCGCGCGGCCACCGCGACCTCGGCGAGATCCTCTCGGCGCGTGCCGAATTCGTGCATGTGGCGCCTGGCGGCCAGCGCGTAGGCGCTTGGCGGATTCAGGGGCGCATAGGGCGTCTCGTAGGGCTGGGGATCCAGCGCCTTGCGGGCGCCGGCGATCGCCGAACGGCCGACCGCGGCGGTTTTCTGCGCGCTGCCGTAGCAGACGAGCACGGCATTGCACTGCCCCGATTCCAAGGCATGCGCGGCAGCCAGGATGTACGACATGAAACTGGATCCGCCCAGGCATGTGCCGTCGATGTAGGTCGGCCGGATACCCAGCGTTTCGATGACGGACATCGGCCACATGCTGGCGGCCACGCTGGACGTTGCGATGCCGTCGATGTCCCGTAACGTCAGCCCCGCGTCGCGCACCGCCGCCTGCGCGGCCCGCGTCAACAGCTCCATGTCCGTATAGCCCGGCGCCTGGCCCAGCCCGAAGTGGCCGACGCCGGCGATGGCCGCCTTGCCCCGGAGTTGCCGGTAGTTCATCGCTTCGCCTCCTCGAAAAGCACCGCCGGCGCGCCATCGCGTTCGCCGATGACGGCCTGCACGGCCATGCCGATGCGCACGCGATCGGGCGGCGTGCCCACCACGCTGGACATCAGGCGCACGCCCTCCTCCAGATCGACCAGCGATACGTTGTAATCGCCGCCCGCCTCGGGTTTTCGCGCCACGGTCGTGAAGCTGTAGACCGTTGCCCGGCCCGCGGGCGCAACCCAGTCCAGCCCTTCTGCGCCGCAATGCGGGCAGATCTCGCGCGGATGAAAGACATGGCGGCGGCATGCGGAGCAATGCTGTATCAGGAAACGGCCCTGCTCCAGGTGGTCGACGTACTGCCGCTCGACGCCCACGGCTGCGGTCGGCGCGCTGGTCATCGCGATCCTCCGTTGGCGGCCTGCTGTTGCAGCGCCGCGATTTCAGCATCGGAGCATCCCAGCCTCGCACTGAGAACGTCCCGGGTATCGGCGCCCAGCAATGGGGCCGCGTTGCGGTAGGCCACCGGGCTTTCCGAGAAACGCATCGGGCTGCGGACCTGGGGAACGCTGCCGCATACCGGATGCGGCAGCGAGAACTTCAGTCCCCGGGCCTGCACCTGCGGATCGGCGTGGACCTGGGCGATGTCGTTGATCACCCCCACGGGCACGCCGGCGGCGTCCAGCAGGCTTACCCACTCGTCGCGGCCCCGCGTGCGGAAGAGGCGTTCCAGCTCGGGGATGAGAGACGCCTTGCCGAGCACGCGGCCGGTATTGGTGAGATAGCGCGGGTCCGCCGCCAGGTCCGGACGGCCGGCGGCCTGGCAGAACTTCTGGAACTGACCGTCGTTGCCCACGCCCAGCACTACATGGCCGTCGGCGGCCTCGAACACCTGGTAGGGAGAGAGGTTGACGTGGGCATTGCCTTCGCGGCGCGGCACCTCGCCCGACAGGAAATAGTTGAAGTTCTGCACCCCCAGCGCCGCCACCTGGCAGTCCAGCATGGAGATATCGATGTGCTGGCCGAGGCCGCTGCGGCCCCGCTCATGCAGCGCGGCCAGGATCGAGCTGGTGGCATACATGCCGGCCATCAGGTCCGCGGCCGCGTTGCCGGCCTTCTGCGGACCGCCGCCCGGCAGCGCATCCTTCTCCCCGGTGATGCTCATCAGACCGCCCAGCGCCTGGATGACGAAGTCGTAGCCGGGCTTTTGCGCGTAGGGGCCGTCCTGTCCGAATCCCGTGATCGAGCAGTAAATGAGCCGCGGGTTCACGGCGATCAGGCTGGCATAGTCCAGCCCGTACTTGCGCAGGCCGCCCACCTTGAAGTTCTCCACGAAGATGTCCGCTCCGGCCGCCAGGCGGCGCACCGCGTCGGCGCCGGCCCGCGTGGCGATATCCAGCGCCACCGACTTCTTGTTCCGGTTGGCGGCGAGGTAGTACGCCGACTCCTGCGTCCTGCGCCCTTCGGCGTCCATCAGGTTGGGCGGCCCCCAGCCCCGGGTATCGTCGCCCGACAGCGGACGCTCGATCTTCAGCACTTCGGCGCCCAGGTCCGCCAGGTTCTGGGTGCACCAGGGCCCCGCCATGATGCGGGTCATGTCCAGCACGGTAATGCCGCAAAGCGGCGGTTCTCTTTTGATCGACATAGGATGGATTCCTGGATGACAGGTGAGGTTCAGCGCGCGTAGAAACCGCCGCCGTCCCGGGCCTGGGCGAGCAGCAGCGGCGATGGAGTCCAGTACGCTTCGCCGGCCTGGCTGGCGTAGTGGCGAATCCGCTCGCAGATGCGGGCGGCGCCGATCTGGTCCGCGTGGAACATCGGGCCGCCGCGAAAGCGCGGAAATCCGTAGCCGTTGAGCCAGATGGTGTCGATGTCCTCGGGCCGGCTGGCGACGCCCTCCTCCAGGATGCGGGCGCCTTCATTGATCATGGCGTAGAGGCAGCGTTCCAGGATCTCGTCGTCGGAGATGGCGCGGCGCCGGATGCCGCGCCTCTCGGCATTGCGCACGATGAGATCCGTGATCGCCGGATCCACCGAACGGTTGCGCCTGTCGTCGTAGGTGTAGAAGCCCGCGCCCGTCTTCTGGCCCAGGCGGCCGGCCGCGACGATTTCGTCGAGGATGTCGCATGCGGCTTCGCGTTCGCTCAGGCGATGCAGCCGGCTCTGCCGGTTGCGCCAGGCGACGTCCAGGCCCGCGAGGTCATTGAGCTGGAACTGCCCCATGGGAAAGCCGAACTCGCGCAGCACGCGATCCACCTGCTCGGGCAGCGCGCCCTCTTCCAGCATGAAATAGCACTCGCGGGTGCGCCGCGCCAGCATGCGGTTGCCGACGAAGCCGTCGGACACGCCTACCATGACCGCGACCTTGCCCAGGCGCTTGCCCAGCGCCTGCGCCGAGGCCAGGGCGCGCGGCGAGCTGCGCGCCCCGCGCACGTTCTCCAGCAGTTTCATGATGTGGGCCGGGCTGAAGAAGTGCATGCCCACCAGGTTCTCCGGCCGGCGCAGCTGCGCGGCCAGCGCGTCGATGTCCAGGAAAGAGGTGTTGGACGCGATGATGGCCTCCGGCTCCAGGACCTCTTCGATTGCGGTAAGCACCTGCCGCTTCACGTCCATGTCCTCGAAGACCGCTTCCACGATCAGGTCGCAGCCCCGCAGCGCGCCGTACTCGAGCGTCGGCGCAAGCGCGTTGCAACGCGCTTGCCGCGTGTCTTCGTCGATGCGTCCTTTCGCCACGTCGTTGCGGTAGGTCTTGCGTATCGTCTCCACGCTGGCCGCCAGCACCTTTTCGTTCTGCTCCACCAGGATCACGGGAATGCCCGCGTTCAGGAAGCACATGGCGATGCCGGTGCCCATCGTGCCCGCGCCCACGACGCCGGCCTTGCGGACCGGCGCGGCCTCCTCCGCGGACAGGCCGGCGGGCTTGGTCGCGACACGTTCGGCGAAGAAGGCATGGCGCAGTGCCCGCGCCTGCGGCGACGCGACGAGCTCGCGGAAGCGCTCGCGGCAATGGGCCACGCTCTCGTCGAAATCCGCGGATACATCATGCTGCGCCACGTCCACGCATGCCTGCGGCGCGAGCTGGCCCCGATGGCTCGCCTGAAACCGCGCGCGCGCGGCATCGAAGACGCCCGGCTCGAAGGCCGGAACCGGCAACTCGCGCGTGCGCCGCGCGCTCCGGCCTTGCGCCAGCAGGCCCTGGGCGAACGCGATGGCGGCGGCACGGACGTCGTCCTGCGCCAGCTCGTCCACCAGTCCCGCCTCTCGCGCCTCGGCCGCGCCGACGGGCTTGCCGCTGGCCGCCATGTCCAGCGCCTTTTCCACGCCGACCAGCCGTAGCAGCCGGGGGATGCCGCCGGCGCCCGGAATGATGCCCAGGGTCGATTCGGGCAAGCCCAGACGGGCACGCCGGTCCGCCACCCGGTAATGGCAGCCCAGCGCCAGCTCCAGCCCGCCGCCCAAGGCACTGCCGTGGATCGCCGCGACGACCGGCTTGGCGCTGGATTCAATGGCATGGATGACCACGGAGAGATGCGGGTCCAGCGGCGGTTTGCCGAATTCCTTGATGTCCGCGCCGGCCACAAAGGAGGCGCCCGCGCAGGCGAGCACGACGGCCTGGGTCGAGGCGTCGGCGCCGGCCTGCTCGATAGCCTGCATCAGACCGGCGCGCACGGCCTGCGAGGTGGCGTTGACCGGGGGGTTGTCGATGACGATGACGCGGATGTTTCCGCTGAGCGAGGAAGATACGACTTGCATGGTTGTCCTGTAGTGATGGCGGCGAGCCGCCGCCGCGATTCAGCGCGATTTCTGCATCGGCACCTTGGCCGTCTTGATGACCTGGGCCCACTTGTCCTTTTCCTGCCCGATATAGCGGCCGAAGCCCTCGGGCGTATCGGTCTGCGGCTCCATGCCCTGTTGCTGCAGCCATTGCGTGAAGTCGGGCTTGTTCACCATGTCGCGCAGCGTGGCGTTGAGCTGGGCCACGATGGGCTTGGGCGTGCCGGCGGGCGCGAGCAGTCCGTACCAGCCCGCCGCCTGGAATCCCGGATAGCCGGATTCAGCCACGGTCGGTACCTGCGGCAGCGACTGGATCCGTTGCGCCGTCTCCACTGCCAGCGGAACCAGCTGCCCCGACTGGATCAGCGGCACCAGCGTGATCGCGTTGTCGCTGACGGCGGAGATCAGCCCGGACTGCACATCGACCAGGGACGCCGCGCTGCCCTTGTAGGGAACGTGCAGCATGTCCACGCCCGCGGTGGACTTCAACAGCTCCATGGAAAGGTGTTGCGTGGAGCCGGTGCCGGCCGATCCGAAGGTCAGCTTGCCGGGATCCTTTTTCGCCAGCGCCAGGAATTCGCCCAGCGATTTCGGCCCCAGCTTGGGGCTGACCGCGATGACCAGGGGCGACACCGCCACGATGGTGATGGGTTCGAAGTCCTTGACGGGGTCATACGGCAGCTGCTGATACAGCGAAGGATTGATCGACATCGCGCCCGAGAAGGTCATGCCCAGGGTATAGCCGTCCGCGGGCGCCTTGGCGATGGCGGACATCCCCACGATGGCTGCGGCGCCCGGCTTGTTCTCGATCACCACAGGCTGGCCGAACTTGTCCGTGAGGCCGCGGCCTATCATGCGCGCCAGCGTGTCGGCGGCGCCGCCCGCCGCGGCGGGCACGATCATGCGTATCGGTTTGTCGGGATAAGGCGCCGCCTGCGCGGCCGTCGCGCTCATCGTCGCGCAGGAAAGGGCAAGACTGATCAGGATGCGTTTCAAGATTGTCTCCGTATGCTTGTTTTGAGAGGCGGCGTAAGAATCAGCCGAGGCGGCGGGTGATGGTCCCCACCTGTACTTTCTTCCCATCGGGCAGCATGCAGGCGTAGGCCAGCTCGAGCCATCCGGGCTCGCTGCGCATCACTTCGAACTCCACGTCCACCGCGTCTCCGGGCCGGGTGAACGCCACGAACTTCGCTTCGATCTCGCAGCCGTCGTACCAGCCGGCGCCCAGCAATTCGGCCGCCATGTCCACGACGGGCGCCATCACCAGCGCGCCCTGCACGATGACGCCGCCGAACACGCTCTTCGCGGCATATTCGGGGTCTGTGTGCGTCTTGCCTGTCGTGCCGTGCAGCGCGCCGAAGCGGTTAATGTCTTCCTGCGCGGCGCCGCGCGCGGCCGAGCGGAATATGTCGCCTGTCTTGAATTCCATGCGCGTCTCCTCAGTTGGGCCAAACCAGGCTGCGCTCCGTCACCAGGGCGATGCGCGCGTTCTCCAGCTTGCGGACAGTGATCTCCAACACGACGAAACGCTTGTCGTTCTTGAGGTATTTGTCCTTCACCCGCACGCTGGCCTCCAGCTCTTCGCCCGGATACACCGGGGCCAGCAGACGGACCTTTTCACGGGCATGCAGCACGCCGACAGGCCAGGAAAACGCCGCGTGCTGAGGCTGAAAGCTGCCGACCAGGACCGGGTGCACGCTGCGCACGGCGCTCGCCGCGCCATCGCCCGCTACCGCTCGGCCGGCGGCATCGAGAACGGGGGAATGATCGAAGGTGCCGATGAATGCATCGCTATCGGCGGCGCCGATGCTGTATCGGCAGGGAGGAAAGAGACGGCCTGGTTCGAAGTCGTCGTAGAACAGCTCGTTGCTTGCCATGTCATCACCTGCGTTGAAGGGGATGCGGGCATCGTAAGCAGTTCTTCCCAGGCGCAGGGATACTTAACTTATCTTCAAAAGATAGTTTTTCTTCGCACGGCGCGCAGCCGCGCCAGTCAAGGCCATGCCGCCACGGAGGCCGGCGCGCGGCGGTGGAAAAGCGTCCTCAGGCGCAACGCGGCAGGCGGCGATAGAGGGTGCTGCGGTGCACGCCGAGCGCGCGGGCCGCGCGGCTGATGTTGCCGCCATGGGCTGCGACGGCATCGCGGATCGCGGCATCCGTCATTGCCTGCAGATCGACGGGATCGCGCGCGCTGGCCGCCGGCCGAGGAGTTGGCCCGCCGCGGATATCCGCGGGCAGCATATCGGGATCGACACGGCCCGCGGGCCCGGCCAGCACGTGCAAGGTTCGCAGCACCGCCACCATCTGCCGGTAGTTTCCAGGCCATGGGTACGCCATCAGGATGGCCTCGATATCGGGAGGAAGAACAGGCCCGGCGCCGTGCGCCGCCCACAGTCCGCGCAACAGTTCGAGGCGATCCGCGCGCGCGCGCAGCGGCTCCAGCGTGACGGTGTACTCGGCGATCCTGAAATACAGGTCGGGCCGAACCGGCGCGTCGGGGCCTTCATGCGCGAGCGGACGATGCGTTGCGCACACCAGCGCGAAATCCACCGGCACCGGCCGTGCCGCGCCCAACGGCGATACCTCGCGTGTCTGCAGCACGCGCAGCAGGCGCGATTGCAGCATCAGCGGCATGTCGCCGATCTCGTCCAGGAACAGCACGCCGCCATGCGCCTGCCGCAGCAATCCCTTGCTGCCCTGGCGGCGCGCGCCGGTGAATGCGCCGTCTTCGTAGCCGAACAGCTCCGACTCGATCAGGCTTTCCGGCAGCGCGGCGCAGTTCACCGCCACGAATGGCCCCGACGCCCGCTTGCCGCGGGCGTGCAGCTGCCTTGCGAACACTTCCTTGCCCACGCCGGTTTCGCCTTGCAGGAGAATGGAAACGCCGGCATCCGAAAGGTGCACGGCGCGCGCCAGCGCGCCCAGGGTCGCGGTGTCGAAATTCGGCGCGCCGGCACGCGCCGGGCCGGCGGCAGGCAGGACCGGCTGCGCCGGCGCCTGGCGGACGCGGGAGCGCGGCAGCCGCAGACGGGCGTGATACACGGCGCCGGAACGCGTCTGCACCCTGCCCGCCGCATCGGGGCAACGTTCGATTTCCCCATCGAAAACATCCGCGTAGCGATACACGCCCAAGGCGGTGGGCGCCAGGCCCAGGGCCTGCAGCGCGCACCGGTTCGCGCCGACCAGCCGGTCGCCCTCGAACGCCATCAGGCCCTCGCCCGGCATGCCCAGGCCGGAATGGTCCACGTGCAGTCGCAGCACCGCATACTGTTCGTAGGCTTGCTCGAATAAACGGTGCTCGATCAGGTCCACCGCCGCGCGCACCAGTTCCAGCACGTCGGGGCGCACCTCGCGCGCCTGGCTGGACAGGTCCAGCACGCCCAGCGTGCGGCCTTCGCCGTCGGCGATGGGGATCGCCGCGCAGGTCAGGATGCGGTTCGGTTCGAAATAGTGTTCCGCGCCATGGACCGCGATGGGCCGGCCCTCCACCAGCGCGGTGCCGATGGCATTGGTGCCCGCGGCGGCTTCGTCCCAGGGCGCCCCCGGCATGAGCGCGACGCGCGACGCGCGCTGGGCGAAATCCAGGTCGCCATCGCTGTCCAGGACCAGCCCTTGCGCGTCGGACAGGATGACCAGGTTGCCGCCATTGCCGACCTGGCGCCGCAACATGGACATGGCTGGCTCGGACATGCGGCGCAGCGCTTCATTGCGCTGCTGCGCCTCGCGCAGCTCTCCCTGCGTCATGAGTTCGGCCCGGCGCGCGCCGCGCATGTCGAAACCCAGGTCGGCGCAGCGCCGCCATGAACGCAGGATGGGCTCGGCGACCATGCCGCCGGGCACGGCGCCCTGCTGGTTGAACAGCAGGCGCGCTTGCGTCAGCGCGTGCTGACGGGAATGAGTGGCCATGCATGTCTCCTTGGACAGGCGTTCTGCGACACCTGTTCCGCGACACTGTCGCAAAACGCAACGGTGGGGGAAGGGCCCCCACGCCGCACCCGCTGCGCGGGCTTGCTGCCCCCCCGAGGGGGCTGGCCCGCCTTGGAAACCTACTTTCGCATGCAGAAAGCGGGCTGTCCAGCGGATAAGTCCGGACTGGCACGCTCCTTGCTTGATACAGGTCAGGCAGCCGACTGCCGCCCCCCAACAATACCGGAGACAAGCATGGATATCGCGACCCGCGTCACCCCCGACACCTATGGCACGCGCCTCGACCTCAAGACCCAGTACGACAATTTCATCGACGGCAAGTGGCAGAAGCCGGCAGACGGCGAATACTTCGACAATGTCACGCCTGTCACGGGCCAGGTCCTGACCCGCAACGCCCGCTCCAAGGAGCGCGACATCGAGCTGGCGCTGGACGCCGCGCACCGCGCCGCTCCCAAATGGGGCGCCACCTCCGCCGCCGAACGCGCCCGCATGCTGATGCGGATCGCCGACGTCATGGAGGCGAACCTGGAACGCCTGGCCACGGCCGAGACCTGGGACAACGGCAAGCCCATCCGCGAGGCCCGCGCCGCCGACATCCCGCTGGCGATCGACCACTTCCGCTATTTCGCCTCGTGCATCCGCAGCCAGGAGGGCGGGCTGTCCGAGATCGACCACGACACGGTGGCCTATCACTTCAACGAACCGCTGGGCGTCGTGGGCCAGATCATCCCGTGGAACTTTCCCATCCTGATGGCGGCGTGGAAGCTGGCGCCCGCGCTGGCCGCCGGCAACTGCGTGGTGCTCAAGCCCGCCGAACAGACGCCGCTGGGCATCCTGCTGCTGATGGAACTGATCGGCGACATCCTGCCCCCTGGCGTGGTGAACGTGGTCACCGGCTTCGGCCTGGAAGCCGGCAAGCCGCTGGCCTCCAGCAAGCGCATCGCCAAGATCGCCTTCACCGGCGAGACCACCACGGGCCGCCTGATCATGCAGTACGCGTCGCAGAACATCATCCCCGTGACGCTGGAGCTGGGCGGGAAATCGCCCAACATCTTTTTCGCCGACGTCGCCGCGCAGGACGACGACTTCCTGGACAAGGCCGTCGAGGGCTTCGTCATGTTCGCGCTGAACCAGGGCGAGGTCTGCACTTGCCCCAGCCGCGCCCTGATCCAGGAATCCCTGTACGACAAGTTCATGGAGCGCGCCTTGAAGCGCGTCGCGGAGATCAAACAAGGCAATCCGCTCGATGCGGACACCATGCTGGGCGCGCAGGCGTCCACCGAGCAACTGGAGAAGATCCTGTCGTACCTGGACATCGGCAAGCAGGAGGGCGCCGACGTGCTGGCCGGCGGCTCGCGCGCGCAGATGCAGGGCGCGCTGGAAGGCGGTTACTACGTGCAGCCCACGGTTTTCAAGGGACACAACAAGATGCGCGTCTTCCAGGAGGAAATCTTCGGCCCGGTGGTGGCGGTGACGACCTTCAAGGACGCCGACGACGCGCTGGCCCTGGCCAACGACACGCTCTACGGCCTGGGCGCCGGCGTGTGGTCGCGCGATGCGAACACGTGCTATCGCATGGGGCGCGCGATCAAGGCCGGCCGCGTGTGGACCAACTGCTACCACGCCTATCCGGCGCACGCGGCGTTCGGCGGCTACAAGCAATCCGGCATCGGACGCGAGAATCACAAGATGATGCTCAACCACTACCAGCAGACGAAGAACCTGCTGGTGAGCTACTCGCCGAAGAAACTGGGCTTTTTCTGATCCCCAACCCGCGACGGACGGGCGCGCCGGGCCTCGCGGACCGGCGCGCCCGAGAGGACGACATCATGGCAGAGCACACGCCGCGCGTGGTCGCGACCGACGAAGCGCGCAAGCTGATCGATACCCTGCGCGCCAAGCACGGCCCGCTGATGTTCCATCAATCGGGCGGATGCTGCGACGGCAGTTCGCCCATGTGCTATGCGCTGGGGGAATTCATGGTGGGCGGTTCGGACGTGCTGCTGGGCGAACTGGAAGGCTGCCCCTTCTACATGGGCGAGGACCAGTTCGCATATTGGGAGCACACCCAGCTCATCATCGACGCCGTCCCCGGCCGGGGCGGCGCCTTTTCGCTGGACAGCGCCGAGGGCAAGCGCTTCCTGCTGCGTTCCCGGCTGTACTCGGACGACGAGTGGGCGCGCGTGGCGCCGGTGACTCGCGGTTAGCCGGCCCGGGGCCCGGGCGCGTCCCAGCGCTGCCCTAGGTCCCGTCCTTCGGCCCGCGCTTGCCTTCGGAGGCAGCGCGTTCGGCCAGTTTCCACTGGAACGACACCCGCCGGATGCGGGCGGCGCGGAATTGCGTGAACGAACGGCCGCCCGGCATGGGCGCGCCGCGATAGGCACTGCTGGCGTTCTTCATTGCTTGATGGTGGGTTGACGAAAAACTTTGTGAGGCGTCCGCGTTCAGGCGCGGGCCGCGGGCGGCGTCCAGGCGCTGGCGGGCGCCGGCCGGCGCGTCCAGTCCAGCGCGTCCTCCAGCCGATCGTTGCCCCAGAACATCTCGCCGTCCACGAAGAACGTGGGCGCGCCGAACAGGCCCAGGTTGCGGGCGCGGTCCACCTGGCGCCGCAGCGCCTCCTTGGCGGCTTCGGACTTGCCGCGGGCGATCAAGGCGTCCGCGTCCAGCGAAAGATCCGTCAGCAGCTCATGCACGACGTCTTCGGCCTGGATATCCAGGTCATGCTGGAAATTGGCGCGGAACACCGCCAGGCAGAATTCCCGGCCCCATGGTTCATCCTGGCCCAGCAGGGCGATGCGCGCAGGCAGCACGCTCATGCGGGGGAACAGGCGCGGCCGCTTGTAGACCACCCCGTACTTCTCGGCGAGGCGGGCGATGTCGCGCATCATGTAGGCGCCCTTGCCGGGAAAGAGCCGGAACGGCGTGTCGTTCCAGCCTTGGGCCTGGAAGATGGGGCCCAGCAGGAAGGGACGCAACTCGACCCGGACGCCGGCATCGCGCGCCAGGGCGTCGATGCGCTCGATGGCCAGATAGCTATAGGGGCTGGCGAAATCGAACCACATCTCGATGCGGGGCGAATCGGGCAGGGACGCAGTCATCACGAACTCCGGAAGGCCCCCAGGGCCTGTTCATCCAAAAGAAGCCTTGCACAGCTCCTGGGAAATTAGCGCGACCTGCGCATCCGGCAGGCCGCTTAGAACGACGTCGCGATCGCTGCCGACGGTAACGGAATCACCGGCTTGAAGCACGCTGTCATCGAAGCGGCGGTATTCGGATATCCACAAGGTGCCGGCGTGACACACGATGCGAAGGCCCGATGCCCGCTTGAGCAGCATAGTCGACCCGCCGGCTAAACGGAATGACATTCCCGCAGTGCAACATACCTGGATCATGGCGTTCCTCCCGGGCCGCGGCGGCGGCGATCGAGGCGGATCGCCGGGGAGCGCCCGTTGATCCGTCGTCTGGGTCCTATTGAACGCCCGCGGAGTACTATTGCTCAAGCGACATTTCTGTCCGGTACGCATGAGTTTTACGAATGCCATATCCGCTGGCCAAACTTCCGCCCCTCGATCTCGTCCGCGGCTTCGTGGCCGTGGGCCGCCGCATGAGCATCACCCTGGCGGCGCAGGACCTGCACGTGACCCAGTCCGCCGTCAGCCGCCAGATCCGGGCGCTCGAAGCCCATTTGGGCGTGCCCCTGCTGGTGCGCGGCTTCCGCAGCGTGTCGTTCACCTCCGAAGGCGCCCAGCTGTTCCGCATGGCCGACGTCTGGCTGAGCCAGCTGGGCGACCTGACCGAACAGCTGCGCGCGCCCGAAAGGCGCACGCCCGTGACCATCACCACCACCATCGGCGTGGCCTCGCTGTGGCTGCTGCCCCGCCTGGGCGACTTCCAGGACGCCCACCCGCATATCGACGTGCGCGTGGCGGCGGATAACCGGCTCATCGACATCGACCGCGAGAACGTGGACATCGCCATCCGCTACAGCCTGCGCGACGGGGTGCCGGACACGGCAACCTGGCTGTTCGGAGAATCGGTGGTGCCGGTGGCGCACCCATCCCTCGGGGCGCGCGAACTCGATGCGCGCGAACTGCAGCGCCACGTATTGCTGGAATTCGACGACCCCACGCGGCCATGGCTGCAGTGGTCCGAATGGCTCAATGCCCGCGGCCTGGGCCGGGTGGCCGCCAAGGGCATGCTGCGCTTCAACCAATACGACCAGATCGTGCATGCCGCGCTGGCGGGCCACGGCATCGCGCTGGGCCGGCTGGCGCTGATCGCCCCGATGCTTGCGGACAAGCGCCTGGAGGCCGTCGGCGGGCAGGCCGCCCGCGCTACCGATCTCGCCTACTGGCTGGTCCGCAATGCGCGCCGCAGCACGCCGGACGCGGAGGTCGTCATGCGATGGCTGATGGAACAGGCCGCCGCGACCGCGCGCGACCTGACCTCGTAGGGCCCGCGGCCCCGCGCGCTTACTCGACGCGCACGAGGGGCTCGCCGGCGCTCATCTCGCCGATGACGGCGGCCTGGGCGAAGCCCTGCCCGTGGAACAGGTCCAGCACCGCCTCGGCGGCCTCGGGCGCGCAGGACACCAGCAGGCCGCCAGAGGTCTGGGGATCGGTCAGCAGCGCGCGCTGCGTGTCGGTGACCGCGTCGCCCAGGCGGATGGATTCGCCATAGGAAGCCCAGTTGCGGCCGGATGCGCCCGTGATGACGCCATTGGCCGCGTGGGCCTGCACGCCCGGCAGCCAGGGCAGGGATTCGAGCCGCAGGCGCGCGGTCAGTTTCGCCCCGCGCGCCATTTCCAGCGCGTGGCCGAGCAGGCCGAAGCCGGTCACGTCGGTCACGGCATGCACGCCGTCCAGCGCGGCCAGCGCCGCGCCCGGCCGGTTCAGGCGGGTCGTCGTGTCGATCATCACGCGGTAGCCGGCGTCGTCCAGAAGATTCTTCTTCAGCGCCGCCGACAGGATGCCCACGCCCAGGCCCTTGCCCAGGATCAGCACGTCGCCCGCGCGGGCGTCGGCGTTGCGTTTCACGCGGGCCGGATGCACCAGCCCCATCGCCGCGAGGCCGTATATGGGCTCGACGGAATCGATGCTGTGCCCCCCCGCCACCGGGATGCCGGCATCCGCGCACACCGATTCGCCGCCGCGCAGGATGTCCGCGATGACGCTGTGCGGCAGGACGTTGATCGGCATGCCCACGATCGCCAGCGCCATGATCGGCGTGCCGCCCATCGCATACACGTCGGACAGCGCGTTCGTCGCCGCGATGCGGCCGAAATCGAATGGATCGTCCACAATCGGCATGAAGAAGTCCGTGGTGGCGATCAGCGCCTGCTCATCATTGAGGCGGTACACCGCCGCATCGTCGGCGGTCTCGGTGCCGACCATCAGGTTCGGGTAGCTGGCCGCCGGCCCAAAGCGCGCCAGCAGCGCCGACAGCACGCCCGGCGCAATTTTGCAGCCGCAGCCGCCGCCGTGCGAAAGCGAGGTCAACCGCGGCATCGCGGCGCTAGCAACATCCTGGGACATTTCGATCTCCATACGCCAATCGAAAAGCATAGCACCGCCGTGGCGCCCCCTTGCCCGGCCGCGGCCTCGCGCGGCCCGCGGGCACGCCGCCAGCCGCGCCTATGGCTGGAATAGGCCGCGGAAACGCGTTTTTTCACGGGTTCCCGATGCGCTGGCCGCTGCTACCATGGCCGCCACCCTCGGAGAACCGGCAGGTCCGGCCTTCCGGCGACGCCGCGCCGGTGGATTGCCTTCACGCGGGCCCTATTTTTTCCAGTCAGTCCGCAGGAACGCCGATGCGCCGCCTTATTGTCCTGGCCCTGTTCTTCGCCGCCGCGCGGGCGCCCGCCATTGCCGGCGCGGCGCCGGCCGCGCCGACTCCGGCCGCGGCCGCCACCGAAGCGGCCCGCCAGGCCGCCATGGAGGGTTACCTCTATTTCTATCCCCTGGTAACGATGGACCTCACTCGCCGCCAGTCGGTCCACCCGTCCCGGGGCGGGCAAGGCGCGCCAGCCAACACCTTCCTGCACGGACGGACCTTGCCGGAACCCGGGGCCGCCACGCCGTGGGCCAACCCCGACATGCTGCGCAGCACCGCCTGGCTGGACCTGACCGGCGGCCCCGTGGTGCTCTCGACCCCGGACACCCAGGGGCGTCTCTACACGCTGACGCTGCTGGACATGTGGACGGACGCCTTCGCCGTCATCGGCAAGCGCGGCACCGGCACGGCCAAGAGCAATACCGCCATCGTGCCGCCCGGCTGGACCGGGACCCTGCCTTCGGGCATGGCCCGCATCGACGCGCCCACGGCCCATGTCTGGGCCAAAAGCCTGATCCAGGCCGACGGCCCCGCCGATGATGCGGCGGTCCATGCCTTGCAGGACGGTTTCGTCCTGACGCCGCTTGCGCAATGGAACCTGCCCGCGCAGGCGCGGCGGCTGCGCTCCGACCCGTCCCTGGACCTGAAAACCCCGGTGCGCGAACAGGTGGAATCGATGCCCACCGACGTCTTCTTCGCCTACGCGGCCGAGCTGCTGCGCAAGAATCCGCCGCACCCCACGGACCAGCCCGTGCTGGCCCAATTGCGCCGCGTCGGCCTGATTCCCGGCAGGCCGTTCGATTTCGACAAGCTGGACCATCCGGCCAAGCAGGGCATGCGGCGGGGGCTGCGGGCCGCGCGCGAACGCATGGCGGCCGCTGCGGGGCGCACGGTACGGGACGTGAACGGCTGGCAACGGGAAACCGCCAGCATCGGCGTGTACGGCAATGCCTATCTGCGGCGCGCGCTGGCCGCGCAGGCGCAGCCGGGTTCGGGCCTGCCCGAGGACCTGGCCGTGCTGCTGCTGGCGGCCGACAGCGAAGGTATGCCGCTGGACGGCACCCATGGCTATGCGCTGCGCTTCGAAAGCGGCCAGCTCCCGCCCGCGGGCGCGCTGTGGTCGCTGGCGGCCTACGACGGCAATGGCATGCCGGCCGCGCCCCCCCTGGAGCGCCGCGCGCTCGGCAGCCGCGATCCGCTGCGCTACAACGCCGACGGTTCGCTGGACGTGCGCATGAGCCATGCGGCCCCGCCGCCCGAGGAACAATCCAACTGGCTGCCCCTGCCGCCCTCGGGCCCGGCAAGCGTGCTGCTGCGCGTCTACCAGCCCGGGCCGGCTCTACTGGACGGCTTGTGGGCGCCCCCGGCCGCGCTGCGGGACGCGCCGCGGGAAGAAACCCCGGAAGGCGGCGAAAAGACGGAGCCATGACGGGCGCCTGCCGCTACCATAGGCGTTTTATCCGAGAATCAACGCCCGCCATGGACGACGCCTTTAGCCACCAATTGTCGATGACCATCCTGATGACGCCCGACATGGCGAATTTTTCAGGGAATGTGCACGGCGGAACCATCCTCAAGTACCTGGACCAGGTGGCCTACGCCTGTGCCAGCCGGTACGCCGGCCAGTACGTCGTGACCTTGTCCGTCGACCAGGTCGTGTTCCGCGAACCGATCCACGTCGGGGAGCTGGTGACCTTCCTGGCCGCCGTGAACTACACGGGCCGCACCTCCATGGAAATCGGGATCAAGGTCGTCACCGAAGACATCCGCAAGAAGCTGGTGCGCCACACCAACAGCTGCTACTTCACGATGGTGGCGGTGGACGACCAGGGCGCCCCCACCGCGGTGCCGCCGCTAGCCCCGCGCACGCTCGAGGAAAAGCAGCGCATGGAAGCGGCCAGGCTGCGCCGCGAACTGCGCCAGGAAATGGAGCGCCGGCACGGCGAGATCAAGCGCGAGACCACGCACGACGCCCAGCCCGGCGCCTGATCCTCCGGCCGGCCAGCCTTCAATCCCGGCCACTGCCATGATGCCGCCGGTACGCCGCCGGCGACACCCCGACGTGCCTGACGAAGGCCCGCCGCAGGGTGTCCACGTTGGCGAAGCCGCACTGGGCGGCCACCTGCTTGGGCGTGGCGGCCCCGCTTTCCAGCAGGGCGCGGGCCGCCGACACGCGCGTCATTTCCACCCAGGCCGCCGGCGTGATGCCGACCTCCGCACGGAACAGACGCGCGAAGTGCCGCGGGCTGAGGCCCGCATGCCCGGCCAGCGCCTCCACCGACAATGACAGCTGCGGGTGCGCCGCCACCCAGCGCTGCACCTCCTGCAGCACCGACCTGCCGACCGGCCCGGTCTGCCCCTTGCGGCTGAACTGAAGCTGCCCGCCGGGGCGTTTGAAGAACATCACCAGCTGCGACGCCACTTTCGCCGCCACCTCGCGTCCCAGGTCCTCTTCCACGAGCGATAGCGCCAGGTCCAGCCCGGCGGTCACGCCCGCCGAGGTCCGCAGCTTTCCATCGCGCACGTGCAGCGCATCTTCCTCGACCTGGATACGCGGATAGGCCTGCCGCAATTCCCGGGCCGCATTCCAGTGCGTCGTCACCCGGCGCCCATCCAGCAGGCCCGCGGCCGCCAGCACGAACGCGCCGGTGCAGACCGACCCATAGCGCCGGGCATCCCGCGCCGTCGCACGGATCCATTGCAGCGCGGGCGTGCTGAGCACCGCCCGCGACGCATGCGGCGTGCCGGCAACCAGCAGCGTGTTCACGCGCGGCAACGGATCGCCCACCACGGCGTCGGGCAGGAGGCAGACGCCCGACGAGCTGCGCACTGGCCCGGGTTCGTAGGCCACCACCCGCAACACGTAGTAAGCGCGCTCCAGTTCCGTGTTGGCCTGGGCGAAGACGTCGAGCGGGCCCGACACGTCGAGCATCTGGACGCCCGGCAAGGCCAGCACGGCAATGGTTTTAGTCATGGCAGCAGATCGCGGCATTTGGCAGAAATCGACGTATTACGCCTATTGAGGCCATTCTAGTGCGGCAGCAGAATGAATCACCCCCCCAAACCGAAAGGCCTTTGCCATGACTTTCTCCATCGACGACATCCAGATCCCCGACAGCCAGCTGGCCCGCGAAATCACCGAACTGGTGCGCGACACCGAGTCGCCGCTGCTGTTCCATCATTCCAGCCGCGTCTATTATTTCGGCGCGCTGGCCGGCCGGCGGCGCGGGCTGAAATTCGACCCGGAACTGCTGTATTGCGGCTGCATGTTCCACGACATGGGGCTGACCCGGCGGCACAGCAGCAACTGCTGCCGTTTCGAGGTGGACGGCGCCAACGCGGCGCGCGATTTCCTGCAAAGCCGCGGCATCGCCCCGCGGGACATCGAGCTCGTCTGGACGGCGATCGCGCTGCACACCACGCCCGGCATTCCCGAGTTCATGGATCCCATCGTCGCGCTGGTGACCGCGGGCGTGGAAATGGACGTGCTGGGCCTGACCTACGGCGAATACAGCGACGCGCAGCGCGAAGCGGTGGTGGCGGCCCATCCGCGCGGGCCGGGGTTCAAGGAGGAGATCATCCAGGCCTTCTACGACGGCATCAGGCACAAACCGCAAACCACGTTCGGCAACGTCAAGGGCGACGTGATCGCCGACAAGGAACCGGCCTTCCGGCCCGGCAATTTCTGCGACGTCATCCGCAATTCGCGCTGGGCGGGCTGACGCCGGGACGCGTCAGGCGCGCTCGGCGGCAGGCGGCGGTTCCGACGGCGCGCCGGCCGGTTCGCGGTCGCGGCCCGCCAGGCGCTTGAGCCCGAGCCATTGCTGGGACCAGAAGCCGCGGCCGTAGTCCCTGCCGCCCGCCTCGGGCTGCTGGTCATGGATGCCCGTGGGGCCGTAGCCCACGCCGAAGCGGGCGGTGCGGAACAGCACGTCCCAGATGGGGAACAGCGCGCCGAAGTTGTAGCCGCCCGCCGGCCCCGGGGACGAAGCGTCGTAGGCGATGGAGTGGTGGTGGCGGTGGAAGCGCGGACTGACCAGCAGGCGTTCGCCCACGGCGCCGAAATGCATGCGCAGGTTGGCGTGCGAAAAGCTCTGTGCCAGCTGGGTAATGGCCACCACCATCACGAACTGCGCCGGGGGCACACCCACCAGCTGCGACACGAACACCACCAGCACGTCGCGCAGCATGTCGTCCAGCAGGTGGTTGCGGTCATCGCTCCAGATCGTCATCTGGCGCTGGCTGTGGTGCACGGCATGCAGCGCCCAGAGCCAGCCGAACCGGTGCTGGGCCCGATGGTAGAAGTAGTCCACCGCGTCGAACAGCAGCAGGTAGATGATGAGGCTGACCCAGGCCTTGTCGGTCACGCCAGGCCAGTACTGGTCCAGCTGGAACGCCGCGAAGCCCCATACGTGGAGCTGGCCGAACACGCTGTCCCATAGCGGATCGATGGTGAAGAACAGCACCAGGCGGAACGCGCCCAGCCGGTGGATCAGCGTGTACAGCACGTCGATGCCGATCTGGCGGCGGTCGGTGACGGGTTCCACGGGCCGCAGCCGCTGCAGGGGGCCGAACACCAGGACCAGCACCGCGATCTGCAACAGGCCGACCAGCAGCCACATCGTGGCGTCATAGCCGTCCTCGATGAAGTTGCTCATGCCCAGATGAAACAGCGCGGGCTGAATCGCCGTTTCGAAGATCCATTGCTGGCACTCTCCGAAAAGTTGACTAAGCGTATCCATGATCAGTGATGAGTGGCGATCCAGTCGCGGTAGGACGGATGCTTGTCCAGAGTAGCGAAACAATAGCCCTTGCGTTGCAAACCTTCAATCAGGGGCTCCAGCACGGCCGGCGCCCAGGGGTCCTGGCGCGACCAGATGCCTAAGTGGGCAAGCAGGATGTCGCCGGGCTTGATCGTGCGCAGCGCCTGATCCAGCAGCCGGGCGTTGGGGTACTTGTCGCTGGGCAGCTCATCGCCCAGGAAGCCCGCGGGCGCCCAGCCTACCTGCTCGAATCCGCAGGCCTTGGCTGCCTGCAGCAGCGCGGGCGAGGTCTTGCCGCCGGGCGCGCGATACAGGGGAAGCATGTTCCGGCCCGTCATCTGGTGGAAACGGGTCACGGAGCGCTTGATCTCGGCGCAATACTGTTCGGCGCTCCATTCGGCGCGCTTGCCCGCGTCGGGGCCGGCGCTGGGCTTGACGCGGAACCTGCCGCCCGGCAGGTCTCCCTGCCAATAGACGTGGTCGTAGGTATGCGAGCCGAAGGCATGCCCTTCCGCCGCGCGCGCCTTCCACCAGGGCGCCCACACGTCGTCCATACTGGAGCCGCCCGTCAGCGTGCGTTCGTTGGCCAGGAAGAACGTGACCTTCACGCGGTGGCGCGCCAGCACCTCGGCCACCAGCGGCGCCACGCCCATGTGGCCGGTGTCGAAGGTCAGGTAGACGGGCTTGTCGCAGGTAGCCGGTTCCGCGGCGCCCGCGGCGGGAACAAGCAGCGCCAGAACCACCGCCGCCACGAACTTGCGCGGCAAGCCCATGACAGCACGCGCAGCGTGTGCCGCGCGGGGGCCCTCTTTCGCCGCCGGGCCGCCCCAAGGCGAAAAACGCCCCCTCGGGGTGCAGCAAGCACGCGCAGCGTGTGCAGCGCGGGGGCCCTCTTTCGCCGCCGGGCCGCCCCAAGGCGAAAGACACCCCCTCGGGGGGCAGCAAGCACGCGCAGCGTGTGCAGCGTGGGGGCCCTCTTTCGCCGCCGGGCCGCCCCGAGGCGAAAGACGCCCCCTCGGGGGGCAGCAAGCGCACGAAGTGCGCGCAGCGTGGGGGCTCCTTCCTCTATCTTGTAGGCGCATGGTTCAGCGTCCACACGCCGTGGGGGGACTTGCCCACCGGCACCTGGCTGGAGACCTTCTTCTGCTCCAGGTCCACCACGGTGAGCTTGCGCGCCCAGCGCGAGGTGACGAGCAGCGTCTTGCCATCGGCCAGCACGTCCATGCAGTCGGGGCCGCCGGGCACCGGAAAGGTGTCGACGACGGCCAGCGTCTGCATGTCGATGCGGCTGATGGAGTTGGCGGTGCGGTTGCTCACGAACAGATGGCGATGGTCGCCCTGCGCGCGGAAGGCATGCGCGCCCGCGGCGGTCTTGATGCGCGTCACCAGCCTGGCCGGGCCATTGCTGACGTCGTAGGCCTCGACGTAGGAATCGCCCGTCAAGGCCATCAAAAGGGTTTTCTGGTCAGGCGTGAGGAACACGTCGGCGGGCGTCTTGCCCACGGGCACTGTCCATTTCGGAGTCTGGGTGGCCAGGTCGATCGCGATCAGCTGGTCGCTGTCCTGCAACGTGACGTAGGCTGTCGTGCTGTTCCTGTCGATCATGATGTGGCTGGGCGTCTTGCCCGCCGGGATGCGCTTGACCAGGGCCAGATCGAAGCCCTTTTCCAGCGGCTTCCACTCATAGATGTCGATATGGTCCAGGCGGTTGGCCGCCGTCACGAACCATTTCATGTCAGGCGAGAACTGCAGCTGGTAGGGATCGACGATGCCCGTCAGGGTTCGCTGCACCTCGCCCGTCTTGGGATCCATCAGCGTGATCGTGTCGCCGGTGGCGTTGGCCACCATGAGCGATTTCTCATCGGGAGTGAGATACAGGTGGTGAGGCTCCTTGCCCGTGGGCACGCGCCGCAATTCCTTGTAGGTGGCCGGATCGATGATGCTGACGTTGGCGTCCAGGGAATTCAGGACGAAAATCGGCGCGGATGCCGCCGCGGCGCTAAGCGCCATCCCTACGCCGAACAGGGCGTAGCGGACAAAATGCATGGGGTTCAATTTCTAGGTCCGGCAAAGGGAAATCGGGCAGGGTCCCGGTGCTCGCCATTGTAGGCACGGCGACCTGACAAAAGCGCGTCAAACCCTGCTTTCGCGACAAACGCATACGCCTGTTGCGACCCCGCAACAGGCGTGCCCCGATCCGCCCCCCCAAAACCAGAAAACTCATTTGGCGCCAATGGGTTGCGCGTCGGCGGCGACCCAGTTTCCGGCGGCGATATCGCGTTCGCGCAATGCCGCCGCGCGGGCCGCGGACGCAGGGCCCAGATCGGTCTCCAGCACGCCGCCCTCGGGCCCCACGACGAAGGATCCGATGCCGGTCTGCCCGTAGCGGGCGGGCCAGGCGACGATGCGGTACGTATCGCCCTGCCCGCCGGGAATCACCTTGTAGCGGTATCCGTAGTAGGCATCGTCCAAGGGCACCTCCGGCCCCATGGTCAAGGCGTCCGGTCCGAAGGCCTGCCGGGGGGAACCCGGCACCTCCGGCCAGTACAGGCCGTCGCGTTCGCCCGGACGGCTGACCAGGCGGCTGGCGTAGCGCCCCTGGCCCACGCCGTCCTTGTAGCGCGCCTGGGCAGCCTGCAACTGCTGCAGGGTTTCGATGGCGGTCAGTTCATTGCGGCCTATCGCCCGGCGGCGGATTTCCGCCGTGCCCGCCGCAGGATCGAAGCGCCAGCCGTGCCCGGCGCGCACGATGGGCACCGGCAGCGTCCAGCCCGAGTCGCCAACCCCCAGCCAGGAACGCCCCCCGTCGGCGACGATCTCGTGCTTGCGCGACCATGCCGCCAGGAAGCGGTAGATATCCTCCTGCGCCACGCCGCCCGGCACGATCCGCTGATGATTCGGGCCCAGCACCTTCGCCAGCCCATCGAGATCGCCGGTCGCCATGGCGTCGACGAAGGCATCCGCCGCCGCCTGCGGACTGGGATAGAGGCTTTGCGCGGCGGCGGGAACCGCCAGGCCCAGCGCCAGCGCCGATGCGGCGCACAGCGCGCGCAAGCGCGTGGAAGTCATGAAAGCTACGTTTTCCATGATGCTTATCTCCGGCCGCCGAAATGTCCGCCACCACCGCCGCGTCCTCCCCCTCCGTGCCCGCCGCCGCGCTGGATACCGCCTCCCCCGCCGCGGCCCATTTCGCTGCGATGGCTCTGCTGCCGCATGCGTTCGCCGTTGCCGGCGTCGCTCAGCGCATTGGCGCTGTTGGAGGCGCGCCCGCGGTTGCGCGCGGCCGATTCGTCGGCGCGCTGGCGCTGGGCGGCCGCCTGCCGGTCCTGCGCCGACAGGCCCGACGCCCGGTCATGCTGCGGTTGCGCGCCGCCCTGGGGCCGTTCGCGCGCACCCTGGCCGGCCTGCTGCCGCTGCCCCTGCCCGCGCCCCGCGGCGCCCTCGCCGCGGCCCGTTCCCGCCTGCCCGCGGCCGGCGCCCGGCTGGCCGTGCCCCGCGATGGCCTGACCGGTGCGGCCTTCAAACGATTGCGCGGCGCGCTCGCGGGCGGCATCGCGCGAACTGGCGCCTGGTGCCGCGCCGGATGCGCGGCCCGCCTGGCCCTGCCGCTGCGCGCGGTCCTGCAGGCCGGCCTGGCGCTGGCTGTCGAAGCGCTGGCGGCTGGCCGGGTCGGCGTACGCCGCGTTGCCGCGGTTGGCCGCGTTGTGCTGCCAGGCGACCTTGTTGTTGTTGACGTTGGTCCGGTCGATGCGCTGATTGACGTTGATGTTGTTGTACCGGTTGACGTCGATGTCCACATCGTTGTGCCCCCAGTC
Organism: Achromobacter sp.; assembly: GCF_050285585.1. GTDB lineage: Bacteria > Pseudomonadota > Gammaproteobacteria > Burkholderiales > Burkholderiaceae_B > Achromobacter. Next base: position 51,028 of record NZ_JBLZXF010000005.1, read on the forward strand.
GAAGCCGCCCCACATCGAGTTGATGGCGGCCACCCCCAGCCCGAAGCCGACGCCGGCCACGAGCGAGGTGGCGAACACCGATCCCGGCGGCGGCGGATAGTAGTACGGCGGATAGGAGGGATAGGCCCAGGTGCCGTAGACCACGCTGGGGTTGTAGCTGGGCACGTACACCACCTGCGGATCGGCCGGCTCGATCACGACGACGGTCTTGTCGTTGGAGGTGCTCGAGGTCACCTTCTGCTGCGGCGTGCTCTTCAGGTTGCCGGCTTTCTGGGCCTGGACCCGCAGGCGCTGGACCGAATCCATGACCGCGTCCGGTTGCGCCAGGAAGGCGTCGCCCACGGATTTCACCCAGTCCGGCTGCCGGCCCATCATGTCCATCACGGAAGGAAAGGCCACCAGGGACTTGACGCTGGGATCCCACGCCTCGCCCTCGACCGCCTTGACGGCCTTGTCGCCGGATTCGGAAGCGTGGTCGGCCGACCACTTGGCCGCCGCCGCGACGTCGTCGGGGTAGGTGGCGCCCATGAGTATCTGGGACAGCAGCGAATCCGGGTACAGCGCCACGGGCGCCATGAGCTGATCCAGTTGCGCGTTGTCGAGCTTGGTCTGCGCCGTTGCGGGGAGGCAGGCCGCCAGCCCCAGGCATAACCAGCCGATGAACCATCGATGCAGTCGACGCATTTTCCGTTCTCCGTGAATCGCAAAGCATGACGCCACAAGCCAGGAGGGAACAACCGGATATCGCGCTGACAATATATGCCCAACGGCGGCGCAGGGGAAGCGCCGTCGTATTGTGCCGTTTCCGGCGTTACAGCTTGGCGACGGACACCTCGGTGGCCTTGACGAACGCCAGCACCTCGGTGCCCACCTGCAGGTCCAGTTCTTTCACGGAACGCGTGGTGATCACGGACGTGACGATGCCCGCGGGCGTGTCCACGTCCACCTCGGAGACCACCGGCCCCAGGATGATTTCCTTGATCCTGCCGCGGAATTGGTTGCGCGCGTTGATGGATTGAATGCTCATGATCCGGCTCCTGTAGGCATGTCGAACAGGACACAAGCCTACGGGCGGGGCGCGCCGCGAAGAAGGACCGATTCCGAATGGCGATATGCGGAATCGGCATATGGCGCAGCGGCGCCGGCCCGCCCGCGCCTCGTCCGTAAGCGGGGCTGGCCTGCCGCCGGGCGCGAGCCTATACTGAATCCGCGGTTGCTCGCCATTCCTTTTTCCTAAAGGAGAAGCAACATGTACAAGCACTTGCTCATCGCCGTGGACGGCTCGCTCCTGTCCGAATCGGCCTTCAAGCGTGCTCTTGTTTTCGCCAAGGAAATGGGAGCCACGGTGACCCTTATCCGCGCCATTCCGGAAGATCACCTGCTGATCTACCAGGCCGAGATGCTGGGCACCACGCAAACGCAGCACACGGACCAGGCGCGCAAGAACGCGCAGACCTACCTGGACGGTCTCGAAACGGAAGCGCGCCACGCGCTGGTGCCGTGCAACGCCATCGTCACGGTCAACGACCACCCCCATGAAGCGATCGTCGAGGCGGCGCAAAGCCTGGGCTGCGACCTGATCATCATGGGTTCGCACGGGCGCCATGGCATGACCGGTTTCCTGCTGGGCAGCGAAACCCAGCGCGTGCTGGCGCACACCCGCCTGCCGGTGCTGGTGTTCCGCTAGAGTGCTGTCCCGCAGAGACGCCCGGTCAGGCGGCGGCCAGGGCGTGCTGGAAGGTGAAGCTGTCGGCGTACATGTGATCCAGGCTGGCGCCGCGCGAGGCCAGCAGGCGCTTGGCCTGCTGGATCATCTCCGGCGCTCCGCACAGGTAGATGGCGTGCTCGGACAGATCCCCGTGGTCTTCCATGACGGCCTGCTGCACGTGGCCGCGCCGCCCTTGCCAATCCGCCCCCGCGCGCGACAGCACCGGCACGAAGTTGAATTCGTACAGGCGCCCGGCCCAGCCTTCGATCACGTCGCGCAGGTACAGGTCGGCCTCGGTGCGCATGCCCCAGTAAAGGGTGACGGGCGGGCAGTCCTCGTTGTCCAGCAATGATTCCAGGATGGCCTTGATCGGGGCGATGCCGGTGCCGGTGGCCATCATGATGAGCGGCCGCCAGTCTTCCTCGTGATAGCTGAACACGCCCAGCGGGGCCTCGATTTCCACGCGGGCGCCGGCTTGGGCCTGCCCGAGCCAGAGGTCGGTATAGCGTCCGCCCGGGATGCGGCGGACATGGAAATCCACCAGGTTGCCCGCGGGCGCGGACGCCATGGAAAAGCTGCGCGTCTCGCCGTCGGGCAGCACCACGTTCATGTATTGGCCCGGCACGTATTCCAGGCCGGGCTCGGGAAGCGCCAGCGTCAGGTGGATGACGTCGTCGCAATACCTTTCGATGCCGTGGATCGTGGCGGACAGGCGGCGCGGCTCCGGGAACGACTGCCGGCTGCTGGCCACGCTGATGCACAAATCGCCCAGGGGACGCGCCTGGCAGGCCAGCGCGTAGCCGTCTGCGGCCTCCTCCGGCGTAAGCGCCATCGGAAACTCGTCGTACGCGACAGCGCCGGATTCCAGCTTGATGCGGCACGTGCCGCAGCCGCCGAAGGTGCACTCGTGCGGCAGCTTCACCGCCGAGCGTTCGGCGGCCTGCAGCACGGACTCGCCGTCTTCGACGTGGAACGCCTCGTCCGTTTCCAGGATATGCACGCGGTATGCCATGGCCGGCCTCGCCTATTTCTTGATGTCCGCCTCGACCAGCACTTTCATGCCGCGCGGCTCCAGTAGCGCCGCCAGCGCCGCCAATGCGGCCAGGCCAGCTTTGGTGTCCTGTTCGCCATTGCCGCCGCTCAGGCCCACGCCGCCGATCACCTCGCCGTTCACCACGATGGGAAAGCCGCCGACGAACACCGCGAACTTGCCGTCGAAGCTCCACTGGATGCCGAATGCCTCGTTGCCGGGCAGCGCGGGCCCGTTGGGCGGGGTATTGAACAGATGCGTGGAACGCTTGTGCCCGGCCGCCGTGAATGCCTTGTTCCATGCGATCTGCGGGCCGGTGATGCGCGCCCCGTCCATGCGCTCCAGCGCGATGGGATAACCGCCGTCGTCGACGATGCAGATGGATTCCAGCACGCCTATCTCTTCCGATTTGGCGATGGCCGCGCGGACCATGACGCGCGCTTCTTCAAGTTCCAGGCGATAGACCTGTTTCATATCGATATCCTTTTCCGATTGCGATGGACGGGACCGCGCGGCCTCAGCCCGCGCGGTAGACGGTCTTGATCTGGGTGTAGAACTCCAGGCCGGCGCGTCCCGACTCGCGGAACGTGGACGTGCTGGAATGCTTGAGCCCGCCGAAGGGGGCGTTGATCAGGTTGCCTGTGGTGGTCCGGTTGATCTTCACCGTGCCGGCCTGGATGTCGCGGGCGAAGCGGTGCGCGTAGCGCGCGTCGGTGGTGGCGATCGCGGCCGCCAGGCCGTATTCGGTGTCATTGGCCTTGGCGATGGCGTCTTCATAGCCATCGACCTCGATCAGCGCGATCACGGGGCCGAAAATCTCCTCCCGCGCGATGCGCATCTGCTGCGTCACCCCGGTGAACAACGCCGGCGAGACGAAGTAGCCACGGTCGAATCCTTCGCCCGTGAGGCGGTCGCCGCCGTACAGATGAGTGGCTTCCTGCTTGCCGAGGGCCACATAGCCCAGCACATTGTCCAGCTGCTTGGCCGTGGCCAGCGGGCCCAGGTCGAAATTGCCGTCCAGGCCGTTGCCGATGGTCAAGGCCTTCATCCGGGCCAGCAGCCTGTCGGTAAAGTCCTGCCGCACCCGTTTGTCCACCAGCACCCGGCTGGTGCCGGTGCAGGCCTGGCCGCTGAGCGAAAAACCGCCCTTCACGGCAAGATCCACGGCCCGGTCCAGGTCGGCGTCCGCCAGGACGATCAGCGGATTCTTTCCGCCCAGCTCCATCTGCGTGCGCGTGGTCAGTCCGGCCGTCCGGTGGATCTGCTCGCCCGCGGCGGTCGATCCGGTAAAGGAAATCGCGCGTACGGCGCGCGCGCCCGTAATCGCCTCGCCCACCGCGCCGGCCGGCCCCGTCAGGAAGTTGAGCACGCCAGCGGGCAGGCCGGCCTCGATGAAGGCCTCGGCCAGGCGGTAGCCCGAGAGAGGCGCGTCGGACGAGGGCTTGAACACCACCGTATTGCCGGCGATCAGAGCCGGGGCGATCTTGCGGGCGGGGATGGAAATGGGAAAGTTCCAGGGCGAAATCACCGTCACCACCCCGAGCGGCTCGCGTTGGCTGTAGACGACCATGTCCGGGTCGTCATTGGGATAGGTTTCGCCGGTAAAGGACTGCCCTTCCACGGCGTAGAACCGGATCGTCTGCGCGGAGCGCAGCACTTCGTCCTTGGCCAGGCCCAGGCTCTTGCCTTCCTCCCGCGTCAGTTCGCGCGCGATGTCGCCCGCGCGGTCTTCCAGGCGCTGGGCCGCCCGGAACAGAATGGCGGCGCGCTTGGAGATCGGCATGTCGCGCCAGGCGGGAAATGCCGCCTCCGCCGCCTCCACGGCCTGCTGCGCGTCGGCCGCGTCCGATACCTGGAAACGGCCCACGATATCCGAGATGTCCGCGGGATTGACGTTGGGCGCCGTTTTGCCGGTGCCGCTGGGAACCCAGCTGCCGCCGATGCGATTCAGGAAAGTTTGCTGCGAGAGATCGTCCACGGGAGCGCTTCCTTTGGCTGTGCCAGGGGTGCCGCCAAGAGGACGGCTGATTGGCTTATGAACATTGTATACTTTAATCAATATGGGGCGATACGTGAAAACCCCTGGTTCCAGGGCCGGTTCGCCGGGAGCCTCAAGCGCGAAGGGTCCCCGCAGGGACCCTCCAGCCCGCCTGGCGGCCCGTTCAACGCCAGATCAGCACCGCGCAGACCGTCGAGACGAACAGCGCCAGCACCACCGGCAGCAGCAGGGCGCGCACCAGAGACAGCACGTTCACCCGCGCGAAGCCCGCCACCGCGATCAGCGAAGACCAGGCGATCAGCGTGCCGCCGCCGGTCCAGACCGCGCCCATCTGCCCGACCGCCGCCAGCGTCGCGGGGTCCACACCCACCACGGGCCCCAGGGCGCCCGAGAGTGTGCCGGTCAGCGGCAGGCCCGCGAAGCCGGAACCGTCGATGCCGGTGATCATGCCGACCAGCAGCACGCCGAAGGCCACGAGGAAATGGTTCTCGGGAATCAGGTGCTGCCCGGCCGAGATCACCTCGAACAGCAGCCCGGGCGCCTGCGCCTGGGGCACGCCCAGGATCTGCGCGGCGGTTTCATTGGCGCCGACGAAGAAAAAGCCCGCGATCGGCAGCACGGAACCCATGGCCTTGAAGGCGAACACGAAACCGTCGGTGACGTGCTCCGGACAGACGTCCAGCATCTTGCGCGGCCCTTCCGCCGCCAGCGTGACCAGCATCATCACGACGAAGGCCACGCCGCCCACCAGCGCCGCCGCGTCGCCGCCACGCAGCGCGGGCAGGGACGGGAACATGCGCGGCAGCACCATCACGGCGATTACGCCCAGGAAAGCCAGCGGCGTCACGACCGCAAACGTCTTGGACCAGCGCACGCGGCGGCGTTCCTCGCCGCTGAGTTCCGGCTCGCTGGGCAGGGTCGGATCGGCGCCCATGGTGCCGCGCGCAAGCTCCGCCTTGTCGAACGAGCCCGAATGCTCGATGCTCGCCAGGCTGCCATCCTGCGCGCGCGCCTGCCAGGCCGACAGCAGCGCCGGGTCGGCGGACACAATGTGCTTGCGGATCAGCAGGTAGGCGGCCACCAGCGCCACGCCGCCGGTGATCAGCGACAGCACCAGCGCGCGATCGGCCACCATGGCGGCGCTGACCGCGGCCCCCGCCGCCTTGGCGCTGATGCTCGGCGCCACCCCGATCACATAGTCCGAGGACAGGGCCATGCCCTGGCCGGCGATGGCGATGGCCATGGCGCCCGCCAGCGGCGGCAGGCCGGCCGCTATGGCGGCGGGCAGCAGGATGGCGGAAACCAGCGGCACCGCCGGGGTGGGCCAGAAGAAAAGGGAAATGACATAGGTACAGAGGGCGATGATCAGGAACGAGGAGTGCCCGCCCCGCATGACGCGGCGAAACGGCTGCACCATGCGCACGTCCGCCTGCAGGGTTTTCAGCGCGTTGAGCAGCGCCGTCATGAAGGTGATCACCAGGAAGATATTGAACAGCTCCTTGGCGGCCACGAAGCTGGCCGAGAAAATGCCTATCAGCGCGCTGATGGGACTGCCGGTGATGGCGAACACGACCAGAAAGGTGCCGATGACCGACGGCACCACCACGTTGGCCCGCAGGATCATCGTCAGGATGATGGCGGCCACGCTGAATAGATACATCCAATGAGCAGCGTTGAGCACTACGTCCGATTGCATGCGCGATTCCCCTTGTAGGCGTGGCTGTTGGATCGCCACAATCGGTATACTATATTTCGTTTTGAGCTATACCAATCAAAATATGCAGTGCCTAGGGAAAGCGATAATTCTTAAAAATCCTTGAATAAAATCAATAAATCAGGGAATTACCCTAAATTTCCATCTGGGACGAGCATTTCGTCCAAATCATGGATAGACTATCGTATACATAAATTAACACCCCAGGCATGACACCCTCCCTGCCGTACCCCGACCTGCTGCAATACGCCACCATGGCCATCGTCGTGTTCGGCGCCGCGATCGCGCAGGGTGTGGGCGGCGTCGGCTTCGCCATGTTCGCGGCGCCCGTGGCCGCCATGTTCTTCCCTCAGCTGGCGCCCGGCCCGCTCCTGACGCTGGGCGGCTGCATCTCTCTTTTGACCGCGCTGCGCGAACGCGCGGCCATCGACTGGCCTTCCGTTTCCTACGCCCTGGCGGGCCGCGCCGTCGGCACGCTGATCGCCATCTACGCCATGACGCGCTTCGCGCCGCAGGCGCTGGGCGTGCTGTTCGCCGGCCTGATCCTGGTGGCCGTCGCGATCAGCGCGGCCGGCCTGCGCTTTTCCGCGACGCCGGGGCGAGTCTCCGGCGCGGGCATCGCGTCGGGCATCATGGGCACGATGACCTCCGTGGGCGCGCCCCCGATCGCCATCGTGATGCAGCACTCCGCGCCGCCGCGCCTGCGAGCCACGCTGGGCATGGTGCTGTTCCTGGGATCGGTTTTTTCGCTTGCCATGCTGGCGCTGGCCAAGCGGTATACGGGTTACCACGCCGGGCTGGCTCTCAGCCTGGCGCCCTTCCTGCTGGCCGGTTTTGCGGTCTCCAACCGGCTTCGAAACCGGCTGCCCCCGCGCGCGGTGCGCGGCGTGCTGCTGGCCGTGTGCGCCCTGGGCGCGCTGGGGGTGCTGGTCAAGGCGTTCTGGGGAAACTGATGCCATCCCCCCCGGTCCGCGCTCGGCCATGCCCGGTAATACAATGGAGACTGTATCCATTAAGCCAAATCCGCTCGCCATGACCACTCTTCCCGTCAGCCCGCAAGCTGTAGCCACGCAGCAGTCCGCCCCGCTGAAGATCGGGGAGCAGCATCCGCAGTTGTTCGCGGTCATCCGCGACAAGCTGCGCGAACGCATCCTCAGCGGCGAATTCACGCCCGGCGACCGCCTGGTCGAAGGCCGCCTCTCCGAGGAAATGGGCGTGTCGCGCATCCCCGTGCGGGAGGCGCTGCGCGCGCTCGCCGCGGAAGGGCTGGTCACCATCGAACCGCGGCGCGGCGCGTCCGTATCGGTGCTGTCCGACGCGGTCGCCTACGATATGGTGGAAGTGCGCGCCACGCTCGAAGGCCTGAATGCCAAGCTCGCCGCGCAACGCCGCGATGAAAAAACGGTGGAGCGCCTGCAGGCCTTCCTGCGCGAAGGCACCGAGGCCGCCCGCAGCGAGCAGCTGGACAAGTTCCTGGCCCTGAATTCTCAGTTCCACGAAATGCTCGCCACCATCGGCGGCAACGTGGTGCTGACCGACCTGATGCGTTCGCTGCGCGACCGCACGGCGCTGCTGTTCGCGCCCAGCAACATGCACCGGGCCAAACAGAATTGGGACGAGCATTCCCAGATCCTGAACGCCGTCATCGCCGGCAACGGCGACTTGGCCGCCCTGCTGGCCAGCCAGCACGTGCACAACGCCGCCAAGGCCTATACCGAAACGCAGCAGTCGCAGCACGCCTCCGTGGCGTAAGCGGCCAGGCCGGGCCGCCGTGGGCACTCAGGTCCCGGCCTGCACCGGATCGGCCGGCGCGCCCACCACGATGCCCTTGCCGTTCTGGACCACCCACGACACCTTGATGTCGCCGTTCACGAAGGTCTGGCATGCCATGCGGTAGCCCGCCTCGAAATCCTCCGGGCGCAGGTGCTTGCGTTCCTTGGGCTTGATGGCGTCGGTATTCTCGAGTCCTTCTTCGATCCGGCATTTGCAGGTGCCGCACAGGCCGCCCCCGCATTTGAACGGGATCCCGCCCTTTTCCTTTAGCGATACCCGCAACAGGTTGCTGTTCTCGGGCGCCGTCGCGACCTTGCCGCCATTGGAGATGAATGTGATCTGGACCATGGTGTTCAGTGCTCCGCGGGGACGGCGCCGCGGCGCAGCGTCAGGGTCGATTCCATGCTGCCGAAACGCGTGAGGTGCGCAAGTTCCTTGCGCGCGGCCTCCACCGATTCGAACTTCTCGAGAAACTTGGACGGCACGCGGTTCACCACGTACGGCGGCGTCTCCTCCGTGACGACCAGCTTCGTCTCCCCATGCAGCCGGGCGATGCGGTATTCCGCCAGCGCCCGGCCGTAGAACACGTAATCGTAGGTTTCGATGATATCGACCTCCTCGCCGGCTTCCGTGCGGAACACGCCAGGCTTGGAGGTCAGGATGACATATACCGGGTCCATCGCCGCTACGCCTCCACATCCTGGGTCAGCTCGATATCGCTGTTGAGCCACAACTGGCAGGCCAGCCGGTAGCCCTGATCGACACGGTCGCCCAGCTGTTTCTTTTCCTTCCAGTTGACCGGAGGCAGATGCTCGGACCCGGCCAGCACGCGGCACGCGCACTTGGCGCACTTTCCCATGCCGCACTCGTAGCGCAGATGCGGATACGGAAACTGCTTGATGCCGGCCCGCACCACCAGGTTGGTGTTTTCCTTCACCACGTCGGTGTAGGTCTGGCCGCCTTTATGAAACACAACGGTAGGCATGGTTCGCTAGGGCCTCTCGACACGAAAAAGAGTCTCGCGCAGGCCGTCCGGCGGGGACCGCCGGACGATCCGCGCGACGGATTCAGGCAGCGAGGCCCAGTTCGGGCAGGGCGATGTCGTCCTGCACGTAGTCGGTGTAGAGCGCCGTGGTGTACAGCAGCCGCATCTGCGCGCCGATCTCGCAGATCTTCAGGCAGCGCTGCTGCAGGTCCACCGTATTGGCGTGTTCCAGCACGATCTGGTAGCCGCGTTCGCCGTGGATTTCGTCGGACACGATGTGCAGGTCGAAGAATTCCACCTCCTCGTCGGTAAAGCCGTACTTTTCGCGCAGCGTGGGCGTCTGCTTGCGGTAGATGGAGGGCACTTGCGATTCCAGGCCCACAACCAGCCCGGCCACGGCCACGATCGGGTCTTCGCGCATGGCGACCGCGTAGCACCAGCTTTGCAGCGCGCGCGTGGTCGGCGACATGTTGTCGGGGTCTACGACCCGCTCCCGGGTCGTGCCGCAGGCTTCGGCAAAGCGGATCAGCAGGTCCGTGTGGCGGTCGCCCCCGATCTCCTCTTCATACATATTGGCCAGGAGGAAATCCTTGGCTTCGGTGTAGGTGTCCGGCGTGCGGGCGTACAGGTATCCCAGGTAATCGGCGAACGGCCCCACGTAGTGATAGTGGTTCTCCGCCCAGCGCTGCAGGTGCTGGCGGCTGAGCTTGCCTTCTGCCCAGGCAATCGAAAAAGGCGAAGCGTTGGCGCTCTTGCCCTTGATCGCGTTTTCCAACGCGGTACGGAATTCATCTCGGTTCATCAGTTCAGCCATGACGCGCTCCAGGTCCAAGTAGGGAGGAATCCAGGCCTGTCTCAGCCCGGGCATGTTGAACATTGTATACCGTCTACTATTTTGGGCTGCTAGGGCAATCCCGGAGATTGCCTTCAACAAACGGGGACGGTCCCTTACATATCAAGCACTTGAGCCTACAGATGGGCTGGCGCGGGAAGGTCAACGCTGGTACACTGAATACAATCTCAATGCAATACGGAAATACCATGAATACCCGCCATCCCCTGGGAGACGCCCCGATCGGCCAGCTGCTGCTGGCGCACTACGCCCGCCGCGATGCCCTGCGGCATGCCACTCCCCTGTTCCCCTCGTCGTGGTCCGAGTGCTTTGCGCCGTTCCGCAATGCCCGGCTGCAACCGCTGCGCGCGGCGGCTCCCGCCCCGCGCGGGCACGATGACGACGCGGCGGTCTGCCAGGCGGGCTGAACGCCGGGCAAGGCCCCGGCCCTTGCGCGCCTAGGCGGCGCGCGACTCGGGGCGCCGCCGCCTCCAGGCGGCCAGCGCCAGCACCAGCCCGAATCCCAACGTGTAGGCCAGCATGTCCCACCAATCGGGCACGCTGCCCAGCACGATGCGCAAGAGCGGCTGCTCCAGCCGCCAGCCGAAATGCCGGGCCAGGTATTGGCCCAGTTCCACCGCATAGCCCGTCAGCAGCGCCGCGAACGCCAGCGGCAGCACGCCCGCGCGAATGACGCTGCGGTACGCCAGGTACGCCCATCCCACCGCCATCCCATCTCCCACGAAGCCCCGCAACAGGGGATAGGGAGCGCCCAGGGTGGCGATCAGCGCTTCCAGCGCGGTCACGGCCAGCAGCGCGGCAAACGCGCGCCCGTTAAATGTCAGGATCATCGTTGCGGAAAACGCGGATATTGGAACGGTCAGCGCGGACATTAACGCATTTGTCAGGAGGAGGCGCGTAGGCTCGTGTGCATGCGCCGCGGGGTAGGGCGTTCGAAAAAAACGAGGAGACACGGAGATGAGCACATTCGATGCGAATGGGCGTCGGCGCTTCCTGCGCCAGGCCTGTACCCTTGGCGCGACCAGCACGCTGGCCGGCCACACGCTCACGAGCCTGGCGGCGCCCGCCACCGTCACGCTGCCCTTCGCCAATGGCGAGCGCGACCTGATCGCCTATCCGCAAAAGCGCCCGCTGATCCGGCAGACCTCCCGCCCGCCCCAGCTCGAAACACCGTTTTCGGTGTTCAACGACAACGTCATCACCCCCAACGACGCGTTCTTCGTCCGCTATCACCTGGGCAACATCCCCACCGCCATCGACTTGAACGCCTACCGCATCCGGGTCAGCGGGTTGGTCGACACCCCCTTGGAGCTGTCGCTGTCCGAGCTGAAGCAGCAGTTCGGCAAGCCGGTGGAACTGGTGGCCGTCACCCAATGCTCGGGCAACAGCCGCGGCTTCTTCTCCCCGCGGGTGGGAGGCGGCCAATCGGGCAACGGCGCCATGGGCAATGCCCGCTGGCTCGGCATCCCGCTCAAGCGGATTCTTGAAAAAGCCGGCATCCGCGCCGGCGCGCGGCAGGTCACGTTCGAAGGCATGGACCGTCCGGTGCTTCCCGGCACGCCGGAATTCGTCAAGGCGCTGGACACGGCCCACGCCATGGACGGCGAGGTCATGCTGGCCTACGCCATGAACGGCGCCGACCTGCCCATGCTCAATGGCTATCCCGTCCGCCTGGTCGTGCCCGGGTATTACGGCACTTATTGGGTCAAGCATCTGGCCGATATCAAGGTGCTGGACAAGGAGTTCGATGGGTTCTGGATGCAGAAGGCCTATCGCATCCCGGACAACGATTGCGCCTGCACGCCGCCGGGCAAGGCGCCCGAGAAAACCCGTCCGATCGGCCGCTACAACGTGCGCAGCTTCATCACCAGCCTGACCGAAGGCGCGCGGCTCGCCCGGGGCAAGCGCGTGCAGGTGCGGGGCATTGCGTTCGATGGCGGCAAGGGAATCCGGGACGTCCAGTTCTCGTCCGACGGCGGCAAGACCTGGCATGCCGCCACGCTGGGCAAGGACCTGGGCCGCTACTCCTTCCGCGAATGGCATGCCGATTTCACGCCCGCCACCGCCGGCGACTACGAGCTGAAGGTCCGCGCCACCAATATGGCCGGCGACACGCAGCCGCTCGACCCGCTCTGGAATCCGGCCGGCTACATGCGCAACGTGGTCGAAACCATCCGCGTCACCGCCGCCTGAGGAGCCCGCCATGACTCGCCACTACCGTCGCTGCGCGTGGGCGCTTGCCCTCGCCGCCGCCTGCCTGGCCCCCGCGGCCCAGGCCCTGGAGATCAAGCTGCCCCAGGAAACCGCCAAGCTGCGTCCCGGCGCCACCGCCGGCGCCCAGGGCGCGTCCCTGTGCCTGATGTGCCATTCGGTGGATTATGTGTCGTCGCAACCGCCGATGCCGCTGGGCTTCTGGGATGCCGAGGTCAAGAAAATGATCGGCACCTACGGCGCTCCCATTCCCGCCGAGCAGGTTCCCCTTATCGTCGAATACCTGAACCAGGCCTATCCGCCCGCGGCCAGCGCCGCCGCCACGCCCAAACCCTGACGCCGGCTGGCTGATCCCTCCCCGGCCCCCGCCCGACGGGGGCCGGGACGGGGCCGCGCGTCCCCACCTCCCATCGGCTTAGGCGTACCATTACCCGACCCAGACAGCCTGCCGGGGCGGCTCCGCGCGCCTCGAACCCATCCCCATGCTGCAACCCGTTTCGGCCACGAACGACCTGCCCCCGGAAACGCCGGCCGCCCCCGCCCCCGTCCTGCAGGTAAGCACGCTTTCCCCCTTCGCCTTCCCCGCGTTCCGGATCATCTGGATCGCCAATCTGTTCGCCAACCTGGGCACCTGGGCGCAATCCGTCGCCGCCGCATGGATCATCACCACCGAACAGAGCAGCCCGCTGATGGTCGCCATGATCCAGGTGGCCGCCGCGTTCCCGCTGGTGGCGCTGTCCATCCTGACCGGCGTGCTGGCCGACAATTACGACAGGCGCAAGGTCATGCTGACGGGCATGCTGCTGGAACTGGCCGGGGGCCTGTTCATCACCGTGCTCGCCTTCGCGGGACTGCTGCACCCCGTCACGCTGATCGCGTCCGTCTTCTGCATCGCGATCGGCAGCGCCATCGTCACGCCCGCCTGGCAGGCCGCGGTGGGCGAACAGGTGCCGCGCGCCCACGTGGGTAGCGCAGTGCTGCTGAACAGCGTCAATTTCAACGTGGCCCGCGCCGTGGGTCCGGCCATCGGCGGCCTGCTGCTGGGCGCCATGGGCGCGCCCTGGGTGTTCCTGCTGAACTGCTTCTGCTACGGCAGCCTGATCTGGGCGATCTGGCGCTGGAAGCGGGACCTGCCCGCGCGCCGGCTGCCGCCCGAGGGGATTTTCGAAGGGGTCGTGGCGGCGGTGCGCTACACCCAGCACTCCACCGTGACCAGGCTCGTCATGCTGCGGTCCTTCGCCTTCGGGCTGTCCGCCAGCGCGCTCTGGGCGCTGCTGCCCCTGCTGGCGCACGAACACGAGGGCGGCAGCGCCCTGCTGTACGGCTACATGCTGGGCGCGCTGGGGCTGGGCGCCATCCTCGGCAGCGCCGTGGTGCGCCGCGTGCAGGCGGCATGGGGCGCCAGCGGGCTGGTCAGCGTGGCAGCCGGGCTGCTGGCCGCCTGCCTGCTGGCGCTCGGCCTGGCCGGCTCGCTGTGGATTGCGTTCCCCGCGCTGCTCCTGTCCGGCAGCTGCTGGATCGGCGTGCTGGCCACCTACAACACCACCGTCCAGATGCTGGTGCCGGACTGGGTCAAGGCGCGCGCCCTGGCGCTCTACCAGACCGCCATCTTCGGCGGCCTGGCGGCGGGTTCCTTCATGTGGGGCCACTTCGCCGAAACCATGGGCGTTTCCGGCGCGCTGGCGGCCGCCGGCATCATGCTGGGCATCACCGTGGCGCTGCTGTACCGATCGCGCCTGCCCGAACAGGTGGACACGCAATCGCTGGCGCGCGCCGACAACACCGAGCCCGCGCTGGCCGCGGCGGGCTTCAATACCCAGCACGGCTCCGTGCTGGTCGCGGTGGAATACCAGATCGAGCGGGACAAGCTGTCCGCGCTGATCCAGGCCGCGCGCCCGCTGCGCCTTTTGCGGCTGCGCAACGGCGCGCAACAGTGGCAGCTGTTCCGCGACCTGGAGCGCGAAGGCGTCTGGCGCGAGGTGTTCCTGGTGGAAAGCTGGATGCAGTACCTGCGCATGATCGACCGCATGACCCTGGCCGACAAGATGGTGCTGGACAAGGTGCGCGCGCTGCACGCCGGCGACAAGCCCCCGGTCGTGTCGCGCAATGTCAGCTATCTGGCGATGAACGAGGCGCAGGGCTTTTCGCTGCGCCGGGATCCCGAATCCCTGTAGCCGCGTATCCGGCTACGCCGCCTCCGGCGCCCAGCCTCCCGGCACGCGGCGCATGCGGGGAGACTCGAACGCGCAGGCCACCGGTATCGGCGCTCCCTGCGCGTCCACGAGGCGCGCGCGCCAGCGCACGCCCTGGCACATGGCCACCACGATGCCCGCCACCTCGGCGCCGCAGCGGGCCAGCAATTCCAGCGCGGACGCCATCGTCTGCCCCGTGCTGACGGCATCGTCCACCACGAGCACCCGGCGGCCGGCCAGGCTGCCCGCAAGGTTCGGGTCCACGTACAGCAACTTGCCGGCGTCCGGCGTCGTCAGCGAATGCACCGGCACGGCCAGGCGCTCGTCGTACCAATACTTGCGCGAATAGCCGAATGGCACATAGCGCGTGAATCCCAGCCCGCGCGCCACCATGGGCGCGAAAGCCAGGCCCAGCGTGGGCAAGCCCACCACGATTTCGGCACCGAAGGCGCGCGCCCGCTCGGCCATGAAACCCGCCAGCGCATCGACCACGTCCAGGCTGGCGTGATTGGCGATCAGCGAGGCCACGCAGCGTTCCGGGTCGCCAGGCACGCCGCGCAGCGGCAGCACCAGGTAGCGGCCGTCCGGCAGCCGCGCGGGATAGCCCCGGCAATAGGGCGGGTCCGGCGGCAGGGACAGCGCGTCGGCGCTGACGATCTCCTGCCAGTAGCCGGTGGTGGCGTCGAACGCCGGCGCGCCGGCGGAGGTCGGGTCGAGAGGAGCAGTCATGCGTCGTGGATAAAGCGGCGGCCGGCGGCGGATCAGCGCGCGTCGGCGGCCAGGTAGGCTTCCGCCAGCGTCACCCAGTAGCTGGCCGTGACCGGCAGGATGCCATCGTTGAAATCGTAGTCGGGGTTGTGCACCATGCAGCCGCCTTCGCCCTCGCCGTTGCCGACGATGAAGTAGCTGCCCGGCACCGCCTCCAGCATGAAGGCGAAATCGTCGCTGGCCTGCAGGGGCTCGAGGTCGGGAATTAGCAGTCCTTCGCCGAGCCAGCCGCGCGCCACGTCCGCCGCGAACTGCGTGGCGCCGCGATCGTTGACCACGGGCGGATAGCGCCAGCGGTAGTCCACTTCGACGGTGGCGCGGTGCACCGCCGCCTGGGCGGTGGCGATCGCGGTGATGCGCTCGCGCAGCAGCGCCCGCGTTTCCGGCCGGCGCGCGCGCACCGTCAGCCGCAGCTCCACCGATTTCGGAATCACGTTGGGCGCGTCGCCCCCATGGATGGCCCCAATGGTCACCACCGCCATGTCGTTGGGGTCGATCTCGCGCGAGACGATGGTCTGCAGGGCCAGCACGATGCTGGCCGCGGCCACGATGGGATCCACCGCCACGTGCGGCATCGCGCCATGGCCGCCGACGCCGCTGACCGTCAGCACGACCGTATCGGACGAGCTGTACATCACGCCGGAACGGAAGCCGAAATGGCCGGCCGGGTAGCCAGGCTCGTTGTGGAAGCTGTAGACCGCATCGCAGGGAAACCGTTCGAACAGGCCGTCGGCGATCATCTTCTGCGCGCCGCCATGGCCTTCCTCGGCCGGCTGGAATATCAGATGCAGCGTGCCGTCGAAGCGGCCGCGCTCGGCCAGGGCGCGGGCGGCGGCAAGCAGGGTCGCGGTATGGCCGTCATGGCCGCAGGCATGCATTTTCCCCGGATGCCGGCTGGCGTACGGCAGGCCGGTGGTCTCGTGGATGGGCAGGGCGTCCATGTCGGCCCGCAGGCCCAGGCGGCGCGAGCCGCCGCCCAGCCGCAAGGTGCCTACCACGCCGGTCACGCCCAGGCCCCGATGCACCTCGTAGCCCCACGCTGCCAACTGCTGCGCCACCAGGTCGCCGGTATCGACCTCTTCGTAGGCCAGTTCGGGATTGGCGTGGATGCGGCGGCGCAGAGCCACCATCTCGTCCTGGATGGCCTGGATTTCGGGCAGCACGGGGCCGCTTGCGGTAATGGTCATGGCGTTGGCGTCCTCGGGCTTATTCCTGCTGGATGTTGGCGCTCTTCACGATGTGGCCGTACAAGGCCTTTTCCTTTTTCAGGAACTCGGCGAATTCCTGGGCCGTGCCCTGGCCCGCGATGGCGCCGCCTTCGGCCAGGCGCTTCTGCACATCGTCCAGCTTCAGCACGGCGTTCAATTCCTGGTTGAGCCGCCGCACCACGGCGGGATCCGTGCCCGCCGGCGCGAAGACGCCTGTCCAGGTATTCAATTCAAAGCCCTTGAGCGCCGGCGTTTCGCCGAACGCCTGCACGTCCGGCAGCGTGTCGACGCGTCGGGCCGAGGTCACCCCCAATGCATGCAGCTTCTTCTGTTGCACCAGCGGCGTGGCGCTGGTGGTCACCAGCAGGCCGAGGTCCACCTGGCCGCCCATGACGTCGTTGGTGATTTGCGCGCCCCCTCGATAGGGCACGTGCACCAGCTTGACCTTGGCCTGGTCCTGCATCACCTCCATCGCCAGGTGCAGCACCGTGCCCACGCCCGACGAGGCATAGGTCAGCGTGTCGGGCTTTTCCCGCGCCAGCGCGATGAGCTCGCCCATGTCCCGCGCCGGCAAGCCCGGGCGGGCCAGCAGCACGACGGGCGCGGTGGTTACCAGGGCCACCGGCTCCAGATCCGTTTCGGCGTCGTATTTCACCGCGGAGTTGATCAACCGGGCCACGCTGATGGGGCCATCGAAGCCCATCACCAGCGTGTAGCCGTCAGGCTTGGCATGAGCGGCCTTCGCCACGCCCAGCACCCCGCCGGCGCCGGCCACGTTGTCCACGATGACGGACTGCTTGAGCCGGTCCGCCAGTTTCTGCGCCACCAGCCGGGCAGTCGTATCGACATTGCCTCCGGGGCTGAACGGCACGATCAGGGTCAGGGGCCGGGCTTCGGGCCAGGCGGCTTCGGCGGCCATGGCCGGGGCGGCGCACAGCGTGACCGCCAGCGCGGAGACGGACAGGAACAGACGTTTGAACATGGCGGGAACGGTCGAATGCGCGCGCAAGATGGGCGCGTAGGAGGGCGACGGCGCCATGCTACTCAGATCCTGGTAATAACTGAAATGTTATATTTTTATAGATTCATCAGGTAAATCTATGACCAAGCCTCTCCTGCCGGACAGCGCGCCCGTCCCGGCGCGCCAACCCACGCTGCGGCAGTTGCGCGGTTTCAAGGAAGTGGCCCGCCATGCCAGCTTCAGCCGCGCCGCCCAGGCGCTGGCGCTGAGCCAGCCCGCCCTCTCCGCCGCCATCCGCGAACTGGAGACGCTGATGGGCGTGACGCTGTTCGAGCGCAGCACCCACCACGTTCGGCTGACTCCCGCGGGCCTGGCGGCTCGCGCCCAGATCGAATGGCTGCTCAATACCTATACCCAGGGCGCCGAAGACCTGCGGCGCGTGCTGGACACGCAGGCGGCCACCGTGCGGATCGGCTGCATCCCGTCCACCATGCACCTGCTCGCCCCGGTGGTCGCCCAATGGCGCCAGCGCCATCCGGATATCGCGCTGATCCTCAGCGACCATCTCAACGACGAATTGATGGCCGCGCTGGGCAATGGCGAGCTGGACATCGGGCTGGGCCTGGACTTCGGCCTGACGCCCGGGCTGGCCGCCGCCTTCGTGGCGCAAGACGATCTGGTGGCCGTGCTGGCCCGCAGCCACCGCCTTGCGCGCCGCCAGGCGCTTACCTGGCAGGATCTGAAGGCGGAGCCGCTGGCCGTGCTATCGCGCGGCAGCACCTACGAAATGATCGTTTCCACGCTGCGGCAGCAAGGCTCGGACCTGGCCGCGACCGACACCCTGAACTACACCGACACGCTGTACAGCCTGGTGCGGGCCGGCCTGCGCGTGGGGCTGATCTCGCGGCTGTACACACAGGGCCAGCGCCTGGACGGCCTGTCCATCGTGCCCTTGCAGCGCCCGCGGCTCACGCGGCGCATCTGCCTGATGGCGCGCGCGCCGGAAAAACAGGCGCGCGCGGCGGTGCGGCGCTGCTACGCTGAATTGGCGGAACAGCTGCGCGTCCACAACGTGGAATAGGCGGGCGGCGCCCGCGAGGCCCGCCGCCCGTGCCGTAGAATCGACGGTCACGATTCCCGGTCCGCAACGCGGACGCCTCGCGAAGTCGCCTGTCACATGCTCACCTTCTCCCGCAATACCGTTTATCCGGCCGGCGTCGGCCTGCCGGCGTCGGAACGCCTGGGCGCGCTCCTGGCCGTCATGCTGGCGCTGTGCATGGCCAGCCTGGACACCGCCATCGCCAACACGGCGCTGCCCACCATCGCGCGGGACCTCGGGGCCAACGACGCGGAATCCATCTGGGTCATCAGCGGCTACCAGCTGGCCATGGTGGCGGGCCTGCTGCCCGCCGCGGCGCTGGGCGAGATCCTGGGCCATCGCCGCGTCTATATCGTGGGCCTGGCCCTGTACACCGCGTCGTCGCTGACCAGCGGCCTGGCGCCGTCGCTGCCCATGCTGGTGGCGTCGCGGATCCTTCAGGGCCTGGGAGCGGCCGGCGTCATGAGCGTCAACGGCGCGCTGCTGCGCTTCATCTATCCCTCCCACCTGCTGGGCCGCGGACTGGGCCTGAACGCCATGGTGGTGGGCCTGTCCTTCGCGGCGGGCCCCACCGTGGCGTCGGCCATCCTTCTGCTTGGAAACTGGCACTGGCTGTTTCTCATGAATGTTCCGGTCGGCATCGTGTGCGCGGTCCTGGCCCTGCGCGGCCTGCCCAAAACGACCCGCGCGCCGCATGGCTTCGACGGCCTGGCCGCGGCGCTATGCGCCCTGACGCTGGGCCTGTTCGTGCTGGGCACCAATGAGCTGGCGCACGGCGCCCCCCTGCCGCGCGTGACGCTGGAATGGGGCATCGCCGCGGCCAGCCTGTTCCTGCTGATGCGAAGGCAGGCCGGGCATCCCGCGCCCATCCTCGCCGTCGATCTGCTGCGCCGGCCCTTGTTCGCCCTGTCCGCCGCCACCGCCATCTGCGCCTTCGCGGCCCAGGCGCTGGCGTTCGTATCCTTGCCCTTCCTGCTGCAGACCACGCTGGGCTACACCCAGGTGGAGACGGGCTTTCTGATCACCCCCTGGCCTGTGGTGGTGGCTTTCATGGCGCCGATCGCCGGGCGCCTCTCCGACCACTACCCCGCGGGCATGCTGGGCGGCGTGGGGCTGGCGCTGATGGCCCTAGGCATGGCGCTGCTGGCGCTGATGCCGGCCGACCCGCCCGTCTGGGACATCTGCTGGCGCATGGCCGTCTGCGGCGCCGGCTTCGGTTTTTTCCAGTCGCCCAATCTGCGCGCCATCATGATGTCGGCGCCGGCCTCGCGGGCGGGCGGCGCCAGCGGCATGATCGGCACCGTGCGCCTGCTCGGTCAGGCGTCTGGCGCGGCCCTGGTGGCCGCCTGTTTCAATGTGTCCAGCACGCAGGGCGCGGTCGCCGCGCTATGGCTGGGCGGCCTGTGCGCCGCGCTGGCCTGCGCCGCCAGCTATTCGCGGCTGCGCTTCGACGCCTCCGAGCCCGCGCAGGCGCGGTGCCCGCGCTAGGGCCCGTTCGCCCGGGCGGCCTGCCGGCTACTCGCGCACGTAGCAGGGGTACTGCAACTGTTGCGCGCGTGATTTCCTGGGGTCCACGTCGACCGCCACGATAGCCTCGCCATCGGTGGACGTCGCCAGCGGTTCGCCATCCGGCTGGAAGGCAAACGCACAGCCGCCGAATACCTGCCCGTCCAAAGCACGCCCGGCGCGGTTCGAACTGATCACGTAACACCCCGACACCAGCGCCGCCATGGCGCCGGCCGTCAGCCAGCGCCGGGTCGACGCGCTGCTGGCGCGCGGCGCCACGATCAACTCCGCTCCGTCCCGCCCGTAGCGCCGCGATCGTTCGTTGAACATGAGCTCGGTGCATAGCTGCACGCCCACGCGGATTCCGCCCACCTCGAAGACCTCGAAGCCCTCCATGGCGGGCTCGAACCAGGTCGCCTCGAAATAACCGGGTTCCTGCGGAAAGTACTGCTTGTGGTGCAGCCTGGTGTAGCGCCCGCCCTCAAGGGCATAGGCCTCGTTGGCCAGGCGCTTGCCCGCCGGCAC
The DNA here is from genome assembly GCF_050285585.1 of Achromobacter sp. GTDB lineage: Bacteria > Pseudomonadota > Gammaproteobacteria > Burkholderiales > Burkholderiaceae_B > Achromobacter. The sequence goes on from NZ_JBLZXF010000005.1 coordinate 71,560, forward strand.
CGGGCGGGACGACACGATGGCCGGCACGTTCAGCGCCGCCAGGGCCTCCAGCCCCGCCTCGTGGATCCGCAACGACTCCGCGGCCCGCGCCGCGTCATAGGTGGACGTAGCGGCCAGCCAAGGGCCGAACGGCATCTCGCTGGTGATCAGCAGGTCGGGCGCCAGTTCGCCGATGCGATCGGCGATGCCTTCCCACGTGGCGCCTTGCGGCGCCAGGTCTACGGGGCTTTCCATCATGCAGACACGCATGCGCTCTCCTTGGACGATGTGCTCGCCCGGCAGCGGGCGCGTTGGAGCCACATCGTAGAACGCCGCGCCAGGCCTGCGCGCGCCCGACCCGCCACCTGGTCCTTTTTGGACGCACATTGGTCCGAATCCGCCGCAATCAATCCCGCTGCGGCGCGCCCGCTTCTTCCGCGTGCCGGATGACGCGCTTGGGCAGGTCCCCGCCTATCCAATAGGCCAGTTCGGACGGGTGGCCGATGTCCCACGCCACGAAGTCCGCGACCCGCCCGGCCGCCAATTCCCCATGCGTGCCTTGCAGCCCCAGCGCCCGCGCCGCGTGCACGGTCACGCCGGCCAGCGCCTCCTCGGGCGTCATCCGGAACAGGGTGCAGGCCATGCTCAGCATCAGCCGCAGGGACAGCACGGGCGAGGTTCCCGGATTCAGGTCGCTGGAAATGGCGATGGGCACGCCATGCCGGCGCAGGCGTTCGACCGGAGGCAGCTGCGTCTCGCGCAGGGCGTAGAACGCGCCCGGCAGCAGCACCGCGACGGTCCCGGCCCGGGCCATCGCCAGCACGTCGCTTTCGGTCAGGTATTCCAGGTGGTCCGCCGACAGCGCGCCATAGCGCGCCGCCAGCGTGGCCCCATGCAGCGAAGACAACTGTTCGGCATGCAGCTTGACCGGCAGGCCCAGCTGGCGGGCGGCCTGGAACACGCGTTCGACCTGGCCGGGAGAGAACGCCAGGTGCTCGCAGAACGCGTCGACGGCATCGATGAGGCCTTCGGCCGCCAGCACCGGCAACATGCGCTGCGTCACCTCATGGACATAGTCGTCCGCACGTCCGGCGAACTCAGGCGGCAGCGCGTGCGCGGCCAGGCAGGTGGCCCGGACCGTCACGGGCAGGGTCTGCCCCAGCCGCCTGGCCACCCGCAGCATCTTGCGTTCGTTGGGCAGGTCCAGCCCGTAGCCCGACTTCACTTCCAGCGTGGTGACGCCATCGCGAAGCAGATGCAGGGCCCGCCCGCGCGCGCCGGCATAGAGTTCGTCTTCCGAGGCGGCGCGCGTGGCGCGCACCGTGCTGGCGATGCCGCCGCCCTGCGCCGCGATCGTGGCGTAATCCACGCCCTGCAGCCGCTGCTCGAATTCCAGGCTGCGATTTCCGCCAAACACCAGGTGCGTGTGGCAGTCGATCAGCCCGGGCGTGACCCATGCCCCGCCCAGATCGTGCTCCCGCTCCGCCTCCATGGGCGGCAGCGCCGCTTCGGGGCCGATCCATTCGATGCGATCGGCGCGGGTCACGATGGCGGCGCGCTCGATCATCGAATAGGCGCCCCGCGTCATCGTCGCGGCGTGGAAATTGCGCCATAGCTGTCTCATGTCCTCTCCTTGAAGGCGCGTCTCGCGTCGGTCCGGTCAAAGGCTGGGCAGCAGGCCGGCAGGCATCAGGCCGTTCAAGGCCTGTCCGGCGATCAGGGCGCTGGCCGCCGCGATGTCCGGGGCGAAGAAGCGGTCTTCCTCGTAGTGCGGCACTTGCTCGCGCAGGATGCGGCGCGCCTGTTCCAGCCGAGGCGAAGTCTTGAGGCCCTCGCGGAAATCCAGGCCCTGGCAGGCTCCCAGCCATTCGATCGCCAGGATGCCGCGCACATTCTCGGCCATGGCCCACAGCCGCTTGCCGGCGTTGGGCGCCATCGACACATGGTCCTCCTGGTTGGCCGAAGTCGGCATGCTGTCCACGCTGGCCGGATGGGCCAGCGCCTTGTTGTCGCTTGCCAGGGCCGCCGCCGTGACCTGCGCGATCATGAAACCCGAATTGACGCCGCCCCGGCTGACCAGGAACGGCGGCAATTGCGACATGTGCTTGTCCATCATCAACGCGATGCGCCGTTCGGACAGCGCGCCGATCTCGGCCAGCGCCAGCGCAAGATTGTCGGCGGCCAGCGCCACGGGTTCGGCATGGAAGTTGCCCCCGGAAATCACGTCGCCCTGAGCGACGAACACCAGCGGGTTGTCCGACACCGCGTTCGACTCGATCCGCAGCACCTCGGCCACGTGGAGAATCTGCGTCAGGCAGGCTCCCATCACCTGGGGCTGGCAGCGCAGGGAGTAGGGGTCCTGCACCTTGCCGCAATCCACGTGCGAATGGCCGACTTCGCTGTCCTCGCCCAGCAGATCGCGGAACACCGCCGCAACGGCGATCTGGCCCGGCTGCCCGCGCGCCTCGTGAATGCGGGCATCGAAGGGCACGCGCGACCCCAGCATGGCCTCGACGCTGAGGCTGCCGCAGACCAGGCCCGCCGCCATCATGTCTTCGGCCTCGAACAGGCCTCGCAAGGCATAGGCCGTGGAAACCTGCGTGCCATTGAGCAGCGCCAGGCCTTCCTTGGCCGCCAGCGTCAACGGCGCCAGCCCGGCGCGGGCCAGGGCTTCTTCGGCGGGCAGCCATTCGCCCTGGAAACGGGCGCGGCTTTCGCCCAGCAGCACCAGCGACATGTGCGCCAGGGGCGCCAGGTCCCCCGAGGCGCCCACCGAACCCTTCAAGGGAATATGCGGATACACGCCAGCGTTCACCAGCGCGACCAGGTGATCGATCACGCGGCGGCGGATGCCGGAGCAGCCGCGCGCCAGGCTGTTGATCTTCAACACCATGATCAGCCGGACCATGGCGTCGTCCAGCGCCTCCCCCACGCCGGCGGCATGCGAGCGCACCAGCGAGGTCTGCAGGGCTTCCAGGTCTTCGCGCGCGATCTTCGTCGACGCGAGCAGGCCGAAGCCGGTATTGATGCCGTAAACCGTGCGGCCTTCGGCGATGATGCGTTCGACCGTCGCCACGCTGGCGTCGATGGCGCTGGCCGCGCCGGCGTCCAGGGTCAGGCGCACCGGCTGCCGATACACGCGCCGCAGATCGGACAAGGTCAGGTGGCCGGGCTTCAAATGCAGATCCATTCTGTGTCTCCCGTGCCGGATCTCCGGCACCGTGCTGTTTATTTTCAAGCGGCCTTGTGCGCGGGCTTGCGAAGCGCGGACCTCGCGCCGCGGCGGGCAAACAGGTAGTAGAGGATGCTCGGAACGATCAACCCTATGATCCACGAGATGTCCACGCCGCCCAGGCGCTCAACCATCGGCCCCGTATAGAGTTTGGTCGAAATGAAGGGCATCTGCACCAGCACGCCGAAGGTATAGACCAGGATGCCGGGCAGGTTCCAGCGCCCATAACGCCCATTCGGATCCGACAGCGCGGGCACGTCGTAGCGTTCGCGGCTGACGAAGTAGTAGTCCACCAGGTTGACCGCGCTCCAGGGCGTGAAGAACGCGAGCAGGAACAGGATGAAGGACTTGAAGGCGTTCAGGAAGGAATGCTGCCCCGCCAAGGCCACGGCCGTCGCCACTCCCACGATCAGCACCACCGCCGCCGCGCGCTGCCAGCGCGTGATCTCGACCGAGCCGCGAAAGCCGCTGATGACGGTGGCGATGCACATGAAACTGCCATAGGAGTTCAGCGTGGAGATCGTGACCTTGCCGAACGCGATGCTGAAGTACAGCAGCGCCGCCATCGTCCCGGTGCCTCCCAGGCCGACGATGTACGCCACCTCGCGCCCCGCGAACTGGCCGGCGGACATCGCGGCGGCCAGCACGCCGAGCACCATCGCGATCTGCGCGCCGATGACCGACCCCAGCCCGACCGCCAGGAACGTCTTCACCGGCGACGTGGAACTGGGCAGGTACCGCGAGTAGTCGGCCACATAGGGGCCATAGGCGATCTGCCACGACGCCGCCAACGACACCGCCAGCAGGAACGAGCTCCAGCTGAAATGGCGGATCTGCAGGAGCTGGCCGACGTCGCCCACCGCGATCACGCGGCTGAACAGATAGACGAACGCGATGATGCCCAGCACCGTCGCCGCCCGGCCGATGATGTGGATCACGCGGTAGCCGAACAGCGTGGCCAGGATGATGACGGCGGCGAAAATCAGGATGCCGGCGGTGTCGCTGACGCCGAACAGCTGGCCCAGCGCCTGCCCCGACAGCACGGTGCCCGTGGCGGTGAAGCCCAGGTACATCAGGCACACGAGCACGATGGGGATCGCCGCGCCGTACACGCCGAACTGCACGCGGCTGGAGATCATCTGCGGCAGCCCCAGCCTGGGGCCCTGCGCCGCGTGCAGCGCCATCACGGCGCCGCCCAGGACCTGGCCGATGAACAGGCCGATCAGCGACCAGAACACGTCGCCGCCCAGCACCACGGCGAGCGCGCCGGTAACGATGGCGGTGATCTGCAGATTGGCGCCCATCCACAGCGTGAACTGGCTGTAGAGCTTGCCGTGCCGCTCGGACTCAGGAATATGGTCAATGGAACGCCGCTCCAGTAGCGGCGCGGACCCTGCCTCGTTGCCCAAAGCCATTGCATTGCCCCGAAATTGGGGCGGGGATTTCGGCACGCTGCCGCCCCGCCCCGGTTAGCGAAATGATGCTGCGCACGGGCTCAGCGCGAGCCCGTGATCATGGGCAGGTTCAGGCCCTGCTCCCTGGCGCATTCGATCGCGATGTCGTAGCCGGCGTCCGCGTGGCGCATGACGCCCGTGCCCGGGTCATTGGTCAGCACGCGGGCGATGCGCTCGGCCGCCTCGTCCGTGCCATCGCACACGATCACCATCCCCGCGTGTTGCGAGAAGCCCATGCCCACCCCGCCGCCGTGGTGCAGCGACACCCATGTCGCGCCGCTGGCCGTATTCAGCAGCGCGTTGAGCAGAGGCCAGTCGGAGACGGCATCCGAACCGTCGCGCATGGATTCGGTTTCGCGGTTGGGACTGGCGACGGAACCGGAATCCAGGTGGTCGCGGCCGATGACGATCGGGGCCGACAGCTCGCCCGCTCGCACCATTTCGTTGAATGCCAGCCCGAGCCTGGCGCGCTCGCCCAGGCCCACCCAGCAGATGCGCGCCGGCAGGCCCTGGAAGCTGATGCGCTCGCGCGCCATGCTCAGCCAGTGGTGCAGATGCGTATCGTCGGGGATCAGCTCCTTGACCTTGGCGTCCGTCTTGTAGATGTCTTGCGGGTCGCCGGACAGCGCGGCCCAGCGGAACGGCCCCACGCCGCGGCAGAACAGCGGCCGGATGTAGGCGGGCACGAAGCCCGGGAAATCGAAGGCGTCGCTCACGCCTTCCTCCTTGGCCATCTGGCGGATGTTGTTGCCGTAGTCGAACGTGGGGATGCCCTGGCGCTTGAACGCCAGCATGGCTCGCACATGGACGGCCATCGATTGCTTGGCTGCCTTGACGACGGCGGCGGGCTCGCGCTGCGCGCGGGCGCGGTAGTCCTCCCAGGTCCAGCCGGAAGGCAGGTATCCGTTCAGGGGGTCGTGCGCGCTGGTCTGGTCCGTGACCATGTCGGGCCTGACGCCGCGGCGCACCAGCTCGGGCAGGACGTCGGCGGCATTGGCGCATAGCGCGATAGAAATGGCGCGGCCCTCCTTCGTGTACCTGGCGATGCGCGCCAGCGCGTCGTCCAGATCCTCGGCCTGCTCATCCACATAGCGGGTGCGCAGCCGGAAATCGATGCGGCTCTGCTGGCATTCGATGTTCAGGGAGCAGGCGCCGGCCATCGTGGCGGCCAGGGGCTGCGCGCCGCCCATGCCGCCCAGGCCGGCCGTCAGCACCCAACGGCCCTTGAGATCGCCGCCGAAATGCTGCCTGCCCGCCTCGACGAAGGTTTCGTACGTGCCTTGCACGATGCCCTGGCTGCCGATGTAGATCCAGCTGCCCGCGGTCATCTGCCCGTACATCGCGAGGCCCTTGGCGTCCAGCTCGTTGAAGTGTTCCCAGCTGGCCCAGTTGGGCACCAGGTTGGAATTCGCGATCAGCACGCGCGGCGCGTTGGCGTGCGTCTTGAACACCCCCACCGGCTTGCCCGATTGCACCAGCAGCGTCTCGTCGCCGTTCAGTTCCTTGAGGGTCTCGACGATCTTGTCGTAGCACTCCCAATTGCGCGCCGCCCGGCCGATGCCGCCGTAAACGACGAGTTCCTTCGGATTTTCAGCGACGTCCGGATCCAGGTTGTTCATCAGCATGCGCAAGGGGGCTTCGGTAAGCCAGCTCTTGGCGGTCAGTTGATTGCCGCGCGGCGCGCGGATGACGACATCGCGGTATCGGGTGGATTGGTCCAAGACGGTCTCCTTGATCGGTTCATCCGCGGACATTTGGAATGCGCGGCGCTTGTCCAGATCATAGGACCCCTATGCTTGTATATACAAGATAGTAAGACTGATATTTTTCTAAGGGATTTCCCGGATCAATCGGCGGACGGAGTGAGCTCGATCACGCAGGCGTCCAAGGCGCCTGCGCCCTCCAGGCGGTACTCCGCCAGGCCTTCCTGCCCTTCGATGTGCAGACAGTCGTAGCGTCCGGGCACGGCATGCGCGACGCCATTCACGCCCACCGAAAGATCCTGCCCCGCGTTCAGGATCAGCACCGTGCGCGCCGCGCTGTGGAAGGTCCAGGGACGGGTTCCGCCCGTCCATTGAAACCGCGCCCGGTGGCGGACCGGCGCATAGATCAGGTTGAAATCGCGGATCGGGCCGTCCACCAGGCGGCAGTGCACGGACGAGTCGCCCGAGAAGGCGTACGCCTGGCGCTGGCCCAGCGGCGCCTGCGCGCATCCGTCAACGGTGAGCTGCATACCTTGCCCTTCGAGCACGGTGATGATGCGCCGATACCCGGAGAAGGTGGAGAATCCGCCCTCCTGGGCCACGTCCGCGATGGAAAGCCGCCAGTCGAACGCGGCCGTGCAGCCGCCCGGGTTGCACGCGACTTCCTGCGTGGTGCCTCCGCCATTGCGCCAGGGCATGCGGGGATAGTCGACGGCGCGGTAGAGCCGAACGTCGGGATAGATCATGTGGTGAACTTTCCTTCCAGGCGATGACGCGAGCCCGGGTGGATCAAACGGGCCAGCGTGACGACGCGTTCGCCCGACCAGGTGCGGCGGCTGATCAGCAGGCAGGGCTCTTCACGGTCGATCTGCAGCAACTGGCATTCGCGCGGCTTGGCCAGAATCGCCTCGACCACATGCTCGCCCTCGCTCAGCGGCGCCACGCGGGTCAGGTACTCGTACGGCGTGCTCCGCGTGAAATCCTGCTTGAGATAATCCGGCGCGAGCTTCACGTTGACGTAGCGGTCTTCCAGCTGGATCGGCACGTCGTCCTCGAAGTGGACGATGACCGAATGGAACACCGGCTGCCCCGCGCGGATCTCCAGCGCCTGGGCCTGTTCGGCGCCGGCCGGCTCTTCCGCCAGCCGCACGACGCGGCTATGGTGGCGATGATTGCGCGCCGCGATCTCGTCCGCGATGTTGTTGACCGCGAACAGCGCCGACCGCGCCTTGGGCTGCGCGACGAACGTGCCCACGCCCTGCATGCGCACCAGCAATCCTTCGGAAGTCAGTTCGCGCAGCGCGCGATTGATCGTCATGCGGCTGAAACCCAGCTCATCGACCAGCTCGCTTTCCGAGGGCACGCGATAGTGCGCCGGCCAGGCGCCGGAGCGGATCTGCTGCGCAATCATCTGCTTGACCTGCGCGTAGAGCGGAGCGGGCGGGGCATCGGCCTGAACGGGCAGTCTGGGAGGAGAAGAGGCCACGGGAAATCCTGTGAGGAGCCGCGATTCGGCGGGAACGAAGGTTCCAAGTATAGACAGGTATAGATGGGCTGTGAACGTATCCGGGCCGCTGACCGGCGCGACCCGGCATGGCGAAACCCATGTAGGGCGGTGGACGGCGAGCTCGGCATTCCTTATACTCCCCCCCTGTATTGCTTCGGAGCCTGCCGTGCCGCATTCGCCGGAAGAGAAAAAACGTGTCGTCACCCGCTTGCGCCGCATCCAGGGGCAGGCGTTAGCATTGGAACGCGCGGTCAACGAAGGCACGGAGTGCGGCGCGCTGTTGCAGCAATTGGCCGCCCTGCGCGGCGCCGCCACGGGCCTGATGGCCGAGGTGCTTGAAAGCCATCTCCGGGAGACTTTCCTGCAATCCTCCCAAGGCGGGCCGCAAGCGGCCAGCGTCAACCCCGAAGCCGAGGTCGAGCAGCTGATGCGCATCGTCCGTTCCTATTTGAAGTAACGCTACCTGACACTCGTGGAGCAAAACTATGAAATCACGCGCAGCAGTCGCATTCGGACCCGGCAAGCCGCTGGAAATCGTTGAAATCGACGTCGCGCCCCCGCAGCGCGGCGAGGTGCTGGTGAAGATCACCCATACGGGCGTCTGCCACACGGACGCCTTCACCCTGAGCGGCGACGATCCGGAAGGCCTGTTCCCGGCCGTGCTGGGCCACGAAGGCGCCGGCGTCGTGGTCGAGGTCGGCGAAGGCGTGACGTCGCTGAAACCGGGCGACCACGTCATTCCGCTCTACACGGCCGAATGCCGCGAATGCAAGTTCTGCCTGTCCGGCAAGACCAACCTGTGCCAGAAAGTGCGCGCCACGCAGGGCAAGGGCGTCATGCCCGACGGCACGTCGCGCTTCAGCTACGAAGGCAAGCCGCTGTACCACTACATGGGTTGCTCGACCTTCAGCGAGTACACCGTGGTCAACGAGATCTCGCTGGCCAAGATCAATCCGGCCGCTCCGCACGAGAAGGTGTGCCTGCTGGGCTGTGGCGTTACCACGGGCCTGGGCGCCGTGCACAACACCGCCAAGGTCAAGGAAGGCGATACCGTCGCCGTGTTCGGCCTGGGCGGCATCGGCCTGGCCGTGATCCAGGGCGCGGTGCAGGCCAAGGCGGGCCGCATCATCGCCGTGGACACCAATCCCAACAAGTTCGTGCTGGCCAGCGCCATGGGAGCCACCGACTGCGTCAACCCCAAGGACCACGACAAGCCGATCCAGGACGTCATCGTCGAGATGACCGACGGCGGCGTGGACTTCTCGTTCGAATGCATCGGCAACGTGCACGTCATGCGCGCGGCCCTGGAGTGCTGCCACAAGGGCTGGGGCGAGAGCATCATCATCGGCGTGGCCGGCGCCGGCCAGGAGATCAGCACCCGTCCGTTCCAGCTGGTCACCGGCCGCGTCTGGCGCGGCTCCGCCTTCGGCGGCGTCAAGGGCCGCACGCAGCTGCCCGGCATGGTGGAAGACGCCATGAGCGGCAAGATCGATCTCGATCCGTTCGTGACGCACACCCTGCCGCTGGAGCGCATCAACGAAGCCTTCGACCTGATGCATGAAGGCAAGTCGATCCGCACGGTGATCCACTTCTGAGCCGAAGCCGCCCGCTGAACGCGGGCATACGCGCGGGCCCGGCGCGCTGCGCCGGGCCCGCGCCGTTTCATGACGATCGCGCGATCCGTCTTCCGCGCGCATGACAATGCTGTCATTCATTTCCGCGTCATCTTGACCCGCGACCATTCGTCCTCCAATAACGGAGGGATGCACGCGAATGACCACGTGGAAGAGAAACGCCGCCGCGGCAATGCTGAGCGCCCTGGCGCTATTGGCCGGCTGCGGCGGCAGCGACGACGACGACAACGACACCCCCGCCAGCCCCGCGCCCGAACAGCCTGCGCCGGAACAGCCGGCTCCAGCCCGTCCGATGGAACTGACGATCCTGCACATCAACGATCATCACTCCAACCTGGACGCCAAGAAGAAAACCCTCACGCTCAAGGCGGCCAGCGGCGCGCCCCTGGCCGTGAGCGTGGACGCCGGCGGGTTTCCCCGCGTGACCGGCGCAATCGGCGCCCTGGCCGCGCAATCGGCCAATGTGCTCACGCTGCACGCGGGCGACGCCACCACCGGCACGCTGTATTTCAACCGCGCGGGCGAACCCGGCGAAGCCGACGCCGCGCTGATGAACACGGTCTGCTTCGACGCGATGACGCTGGGCAACCACGAGTTCGACAAGGGCGACGGCGGCCTGAAGCGGTTCATCGAACTGCTGCATTCCGGCGCCTGCCAGACGCCGGTGCTGAGCGCCAACGTCACCTTCGGCGCCGACTCGCCGCTGCATCCCTCGCGCGCGCCCGGCATGGTCCAGCCTTCCGTCGTGCTCCAGCGGGATGGCCAGCCGATCGGTCTCGTCGGCCTGACCATCGCCAACAAGACCCAGCAATCCTCCAGCCCGGATCCGGGCACGCTGTTCTCGGACGAAACCGCCGCCGCGCAACAGCAGATCGACGCCTTGCGCGCCCGGGGCGTGAACAAAATCATCGTGATGAGCCATATCGGCTATGACTACGACAGGCAGGTCATCCCGCGCCTGAGCGGGGTGGACGTGGTCGTGGGCGGCGATTCGCACACGCTGCTGGGGCCCGATGCCATGATGGACTACGGCGTGGGTTCGCCGGCCGGCGCCTATCCCACCGTGCTGCAGGACAAGGACGGCAAGCGCGTATGCCTGGTGCAGGCCTGGGAGTATTCGCAGGTGGTCGGCGAATTGAAAGTGAGCTTCGACGCCAAGGGCGACGTCACCGCCTGCGCCGGCACGCCGCACGTTCTGATGGGCAGCGCGCTCAGCGTGGCGGGCGCTCCGCCCGCCGCCGCCGACGAGGCCGCGATCCGGGCGGACGTGCAGGCGAGCGGGTTCCTGCGAATCCAGGAACCGGACGCCCGGGCCGCCACGGTGCTGCAACCCTTCAAGGCCAAGGTCGACACCTTCAGCGCCAGCGTGGTCGCCGCCGTTCCGCAGGAACTATGCTCCCGCCGCGTGCCCGGCGGCCCCGGATCGCGCGACTACAGCCGCTCGAGCGCCGCGTGCAATACCCTGGGCAACGTCAGCCTGCGCGGCGGCGATATCCAGCAATTGGTGGCCCAGGCCTACCTGGACGTGGCCAACGCCAACTACGGCGGCGCGGACATTTCCCTGCAAAGCGGCGGCGGCGTGCGCGTGCCGCTGCTGGGCAACGTGACCGCGGCCAACGTGATCGAAGTCGTGCCGTTCGGCAACATGCTCTGGCGCCTGGAAGTGACCGGCGCCGAGGTCAAGAACATGTTGGAGGACGGCATGCAGGCCGTCTACGGCCCAGGCGGCTCGACCGGCCCGTATCCGTACGCGGGCGGCCTGCGCTGGGACGTGAATGCCGCCCAGCCCCAGGGCAACCGGGTATCCGGCATCGAGGTGCTGGACCAGGCCAGCGGAAACTGGCTGCCGCTGGACGCCAACCGCAGCTACAGGCTTTTCGTGCTGAGCTTCAACGCCACCGGCGGCGACGGCTACAAGACCCTGGCCGATGTGCCCGCCGCCCGCAGGCAGGACATCGGCGTGCTGGACGCCGACGTGCTTCAGGCCTACATCGACAAGCAGGCCAAGGACCCGGCCAGCGGGCTGCCGGTGCTGAACCTGCTTCCAGCCGGCCTGTACAGCACCAAGACGTACAGCGAGTAGCGGTCCGCCGCGGCGCCGGGGATCCGGCGCCGCGGTCATGAGGTGAGCCGCAGGCGGTAGGGCTGCCGCGCGCGCCCCTCGTGATAGACGCTTTCGGTCTTCCCGACGAACGTGGCCAGCGAGAACTCCTTCAGCGCCGTGCTGCGCGCCTCTTCGCCCATCCTGCCCAAAGCGTCCCGGTTCGCCAGGATCCGGGACAGGGCCTGGACCACGCTGTCCACCGACGCGGGAGGCACCACCCAGCCATCGCGGCCGTCCGTGACATTCTCGGTCAGCCCGCCCACTTCGCTCACGATCACCGGCTTGCCCGCGGCCATCATCTCGCGGCAGGCGAATGAAATCGTCTCCAGCTTCGACGACAGCACGAAGCCCACGTCCAGCGCGGACAGGAACGGGCGCACATCGTCCAGCAGGCCCGTGAACACCACCTGATCGGACATGCCCAGCTCGGCCACGCGCCGCATCTGTTCGGCGTCCGGCAGCTTGCCGGCAATCAGGATCACCACCTGCCGGCGCTGCTGAACGGGCAGCTTCGCGACGGCGGCGACCATGTCCAGCCAGTTCTTGTAGACCGCGGTCCCCGCGTTGCTGCCGATCACGAGCCGGCCCTGCATATTGCCGGGCAACAGGCTGTCCCGCGCCCGGGCCGCCTGGCTCCGCGTGGCGGGACGGCATCTCTCCGTATCGACGCCGTTGTGCACCACGCGCAGGTCCTCGTTGCGGAACACGGATTGCTTCATCCGGCGAAAGGTATGGCTGCAAACGCAGATGACGCGATTGGTGCCCCATTTGGCGCGCACGCGCGCGCCCAGGCTCGTCGCGCTGCGGTCCGTGTGCTGGGTATAGACGATGAAAGGGCGGCGAGCGCCCATGCCCATGGTCGCCAGCATGCACAGCCTGTGATCGGCGGAGCCGTTGACGTGCACCACGTCGAACTGTTCATCGCGCAGCAACGCGCGCAGGCGGCGCAGCGCGCGGACCTGCGCAAGCGGCCGGCCCTTGAATTCCAGCGGAATCGTCCGCACGCCGGGCAGGGCGCCCGCCTCGGCCAGCAACCGGCTGCCCGCGGGCGCGGCCACGGTCACCTGCGACTTATGGCAGAGAATGCGCGCCAGCGACATCACATAGGTCGTGTGGCCGCCGCCATCGCCTTGATGGAAATTGGTGTAGAGAATCTTCATGCGCTCACATCCCCAAGCGTTTGCGGATCCGCCTCCCGCGACAGCAGGCAGCTCCAGTGGCGTTTTTCGAATACGTCGCCGCCCAGCCGGCTGGCGGGAGACAGGTTGTAGACCTTGATCCCGCGCGCGCGCAGCAGCCGCCCGGCCTGCCGGAACGCGGGTTCGATGTGCCCCGAGAACTGCCTGTCCAGCGCGGTGGGCAATTGCGACGCGGCGCTTTCATAGAATCGGGGGCCTGCGGCGGCCGTCAGGTCCAGGCCGTGCAGGTAGACGGTTTTTGCGCCCAGCCACGCCAGCAGCTGCAAGGACGTGTAGGCCACCGTCCCGCCGCCGAAGAGGCCGCGCGGAGGATCCAGGCTGAAGCCGTGCGCGTGCACGGGATGCCGCGCATCGAACAGCACCAGGCCAGAATCCTCGGCCAGCTCGGCTTCCAGCGCTTCGGGACGCGCCCGCGGCCGCAAGGCGCGCTGATGCACTTCCTCGAACAGGGCGACGCGGCAGCGCACGGCGCGGCCGTCGAACAGGAATGCGATCCAGCGATAGACTTCCGGCGTGACAAACAGGGTCAGGTCCTGCGCCAGCACCTCCGCCACCAGATCGCGGCGGCGCTTGACGAAGCCCGCGTCCAGCATCGCGTAGTAGTCGAAACACAGGGAGGGCCGTTGCCGCCGCAGCGCGATGGAGCCATTGACGCCCATCACCGCGCCCAGCCGGCAGCGCGCATAATCGATCTGCGCCACGGAAGGGCCGCTGAGAATCAGGTGCGCGTCGCCGGCGATGGCGCGAGCCAGCTGTTCCAGCGGCGTGGTGGCCGGGCCGCGCACGCCGCGCAGCTCGCATCCGGCCAGCCGCCCGTCCGCGTCGCGCCGCACTTTCACGAAAGGCCACAACGTTTCATTGTGCCGATACGCCTGGGGCCGCGTGTAGCGATAGAAATAGCGCAAGCCCTTGGTCAACGGGCGCGAGCGCAGCAAGCGGGGAATGAGCCCGAAACTAGGCATGGACAATGTTGCGTGTATGCCGCAAAAAACTTGACGAGCGACAAATTCTACGCAGCCGGCCCAGCGCAAACGCGAGTGAAACCGTTGAGATGTAACGCTTTCACGCCCCCGGCAAGGCGTCCCTAAATTGCACGGAAAACCAGTCTCCCCGCCGCGGGTGCGCCGCGCGGACGGCCCGGCTCATAGAGCGCCCCCTGCGCATTCATAGTGCGTATATACCAGGCAATCCGAATCAGGATGCGACGGTGTCGATACGGACGCGGCAACACCTTCGATTACGTTTTGCCGCAAAGATTAGCCTTTCGAGGCCCTGCGCGCCGCTAGCGCGCCTCGGCGCGCGGACACCGGCATTCCGCTACGATGCGGATACCGGCATGGCGGGCCCCGGCCGCCGACGCACGCACTGCCCCCCATAGGAAAGGAATCCGATGTCTACGACCGCCACCCTGGCCGCCGCCGCGGCAACCGCCAGCACGCCCCGGATGAGTGTCCCCGCGTTCCGGGCCCGCAAGCGCCAGCAGCCGCTGGTCATGCTGACGGCCTACACGGCCCGCATGGCTGAACTGCTGGATGCGCACTGCGATGCCCTGCTCGTGGGAGACAGCCTGGCTCAGACCATCTACGGCTTGCCATCCACCGTGCCCGTCACGCTGGACATGATGATCGCGCACGGCGCCGCCGTGGTGCGCGGCTCGCGGCGCGCGCTGATCGTCGTAGACATGCCCTTCGGCAGCTATGAAGAAAGCCCCGAACAGGCCTTCCGCTCGGCCGCCCGCGTCATGAAGGAAACCGGCGCGGGCGCGGTGAAACTGGAGGGCGGACAAAGCATGGCGCCGACCGTCGCCTATCTTTCGGCCCGCGGCATCCCGGTCATGGGCCACGTGGGCCTGACGCCCCAGGCCGTGAACATCCTGGGCGGATACGGCGCGCGCGGCAAGGGCGAAGCGGAGTACGCCCGCATCGCCGCCGACGCCGCCGCAGTGGCCGAGGCGGGCGCGTTCTCGCTGGTGATCGAGGGCGTCGTCGAGCCCCTGGCCGCATCGATCACCGAGGCTGTCGCCTGCCCAACCATCGGCATCGGAGCCTCCCCCCGCTGCGACGGCCAGGTGCTGGTGGTGGACGACATGCTGGGCATGTTCGACCGCACGGCGCGCTTCGTGAAACGCTACGATGACCTGGCCGCCCGCATCCAGCAGGCGGCGCAGGGTTATGCCGCAGAGGTGAAAGACCGGACATTTCCCGATCCCGCCCACCTTTACGGCGTGCCCGCAGCGGCCTGAGCCGCGCGCGGCTAGAATCGTCCCCATGTCTTCCTACGCGCACACCCCATGAGCACGCCCCGCAGCGACCCTCCCCAACTGCAGGACGCGATCGCGGACGCCATCAGCACCGCGACGCGCGGGGCGGGTCGCGTGAACATCCTGGTCGCGGGCAAGACCGGCGTGGGCAAGAGCACGCTGATCAACGCCGTGTTCCGTGGCGATCTGGCCAAGACCGGCGCGGGCAAACCCGTCACCCAATCCACCCAGGAATTCACCAAGCCGGGGCATCCGCTCACCATTATCGACACCCGCGGCCTCGAAGTCGGCGACTACGAGCGCTCGCGCCGGCAACTGGCCGACCTGATCCAGGAGCGCTCCGCGTCCGACGACCAGGACAAGCACCTGCACGTGGCCTGGCTCTGCATCCAGGACAGCAGTCATCGCGTGGAAGACGCCGAGATCGAACTCTGCGACATGCTGTCCGACGCCGGCATACCGGTGGTGGCGGTGCTGACCAAGGCGCGCAAGAACAGCGCCTTCGTGGACGAGGCGCGCAAGCTGCTGCCGCGCGCCAAGCAGGTCGTGGCGGTGCGCGCGCTGCCGGAATGGATCGAGGAACTGGACGCCGAGCTGCCGCCCATGGGCCTGGACAAGCTCATCGAGGTCACGGCGCTGCACATCCCCGAATCGCAGCAGCGGGCGTATGCCAACGCCCTGTCCACGCGCAACAAGAAGGCTCTGGAAGTAAAAAAAAAGCGGGCTGAGATAGAGGTCAACGTGGCGGCCGGGCTGGCCGCGTCGGCCGCCGCCGCGCCCATCCCGTTCTCCGACGCCTTCGCGCTGGTGCCCATCCAGGTCGGCATGATCGCCAAGATCGGCATCACCTTCGGCATGGAACTGGACACCACCGCCATCACCACGCTGGTGACGTCCACGCTGGGCGCGTCCGCCGCCACGCTGGTCGGGCGCTCGGTCGTCTCCGGCCTGCTGAAATTCATCCCGGGAGCGGGCAGCGCGGTAGGCGGAACCATCGCCGCCACCACGGCAGGCACCATCACCAAGCTGCTGGGTAATGCCTACGTGGCGGTGCTGTACGACTTCTGCCTGAAGAATCCGGGCAGGGATATCGACATCGCCATGATCGCTGCCGCCTTGAAGCAGCGCGTCAGCTTCTGAGCGGCGCCCGCCGGATCTATACTTTTTCCACGCCCCGGCCGTTGCGACGCGCCATCGGCCAGGGCGTCCCGCGCCGCGCGTCGGATCCTCTATGGCGCAGGCCCAAGCGGGCCTGCGCCCAGGGAGACTTTCATGACACGCAAATACATCGATTGCCGCGAATATCCCAGCGAAATGCATTGCTCGGTGGCGCTGGCCGCGGACTCCGAAGCCGAGTTGCTTGAAGCCGCCGTCCAGCATGCCACCGCCGTGCACAAGCATGCGGATACGCCGGAACTGCGGACGCAGTTGAAGTCCTTGTTCCATGACGGCACGCCGCCGGTTGAAACACCGCCCCGCGCCTGAATGCCCGCTGCAGGCGCGGACGCGGCTTACCAGGCCAGCGCCCGCGCCACCTGCTCGATGCGCGCGTCGCCGTCCGCGGTCAGCGGCGCGCGCAGAATGGCGCGGCTATCGCCGCGGTCCACGATCCAGAACGCCATGCGCGCGGGCGCGGCGCCATCGCGCGCTCCGTCCAGGCGCAGCGCGCGTCCGTCGTCCTGCCCGGACGACACCTCGAATACCCATTTCCTTCCCTGCACCCGCCCCGTCCCGCCTTCACGCTCACGGGGAGCAAAGGCGAAAGCCTGCATGGCCTCCGCCGCCAGGCCCAGCTTGTCGCGCATGAAGGAACGCATGGACGCTTCCAGCGCGTGGTCATCGATGCCCGCCTTTTGCTCCACCGACAGCCCGAGCAGCGCCCCCGTTTGCAGGTCCTGGTATTGAAAGCGCTTTGCGCCGATCGGCTTCAGGCGGAAATCCGCGATACGCAGCGGCAGGACCAGCCCCGTCCGCCCGTTCCGGAGCTCGGCCCGGCCTTCGGGCAGGCTCCACGCCTGGTCCCGGTCGCCGACCCATTCGATGAAGCGCCGATTCAGCGCGATCGCCTCGCCTGCGCGGCCCTGGCGGTACGCGATGTCCGCGGCCCGATCCAGAGCCGTCTCGTACAGGACTTCGTCGTGATAGGCCTTGCCCGCGTAGGCCCAGGCCGCCAGCCCGGCGTCGTACTGGCGCCGGGCCTCGTCCAGCGCGCCGCGCTCGTAGGCAGCGGTGGCCATCACCGTGTGCAGGCGCGCGATCTCCAGCGGAAACGCGGCGTCGGGCAGCGCCGCCTGCGCGAGCTTCGCGGCCGCGGCCCAATCCCGCGCCATGGCCCATTCCGCGTTGATGGCTTCGTATTGCGCAGCCATCGTCCGCTCGCGGAACAGACGCTGCTCCGGGTCCCAGGACACGGCGCCAAGCAGCGCCTGCAGTTGCTTGCCCGCCTCTTCCTCCAACTCCTCGGGGTACGACGCCTGCACGTCGAGACGCCAGTCTCCGCGAGCCGCCACCCACTCGGCCTCGACCACGCCTTCTCCCTTTTTCCCGGAACGCGCCGCGCCCTTGGCCTGCGTCAGATCCTGGAAGGGGAGATCCGGCATCGCCGCCGCCACGTCCGGCGCCGCGGCCTGCTCGCCATACGGCCCGGTCAGGGCGCGCTCCAACTGAGCCAGCCGCCCTGCGCCATCCAGGCCGCGCAGCGCTTCCGAGTAGCCGATACGCAGTTGCACGACGATGCGGCCCCGCGTGTCCAGTCCCCGCGCATAGTCCAGCCGCGCCGCTTTGCCGCGTGCATCGGCCGGCTCGAAGCGCAGCAATGCCCAGCCGTCCCGCACCAGCGGCAGGGACAGGCCAGCCGGCGCGTAGCGGAGACGCTGGCCGGATTCGGTCTTCCACAGCGCGGGATAGGGCCGGGCCAGTTCGACGAGCCGCGCCTGGAGGCGGGCGGCCTCCGCCGTTTCCCCCGCCGCCACGCCGGCCTCTATGGCTCGCGATAGGAGGATGGCCATGCCGTCATCGTCGCCGAGGCGTTCGAAATCCTCGACCTGCGCTTCCGCCACGCGGCGCGCTTCGGCATGAAGGCCCTGTTTCTGCAACAGGTTGAGCAGAAGCACCGCGGCGTCGAAAATCTCGTACCGATTGCGATTGAGGCGCGCCGCATCCAGCGCGGCCCGCGCCGAATCGGTGGCGGCGGCCCACGAAGCCTCGCGGATCTGGCCGCGGGCCGCTTCCATATGGCGCATGAAGGGCGACAGCGGGGCCTGCGCCTCGGCCGCCGAGACCGTGTCCCGCGCGATCGCCGGCGCGGCGCAGGTCGACAGGAGCGCGGCGGCCGCCAAGGCGCGCCCGGCGCGCAGCGGGCGAAAAGCGAACGTCATCTGGCCCCCACCTGTGCAAAGATAAAGGGGGCCAGTATACGTTTCGGCCACGGCCCGACGCGGGGCCGGCTAGCCGCGGGCGAGGGCGGGAGAGGCCGTACGGCCCGCGGGCACGATGCCGAACAGATTTTTCGGATCGGCCATCCGCGGCGCCACCTCGATGCGCGTGCCTATGCCGTGCCGCATGGCGGTGTCGCGCAGCCAGCGCAGCGCCGAAAAATCCTCCAGCGCGAAGCCCACGGAGTCGAAAATGGTCACCTCTTCGGCGCTCCGGCGGCCGGCGTGCTGGCCGGTCAACACCCGCCACAGTTCCGTCACCGCGAAATCGGCAGGCATCTGCTGCAGATCGCCCTCGATGCGTGTCTGAGGCTCGTATTCCACGAACACCGGTCCCGCGCGCAGCACGTCGGCGTGCAGCTCGGTCTTTCCGGGGCAGTCTCCGCCCACGGCGTTGATGTGCATGCCGGGTTCGACCATGTCCGGGGTAAGAATGGTGGCGTAGGCCTTGTCCGCCGTCACCGTGGTGACGATGTCCGCGCCCTTGACGGCATCGGCCGTGCTGCCGAAGCGCACCACGCGCAAGCCGGGCACCGAAGCCAGATTGCTTTCAAGCTTGCGTGTGGCGCCTGCGTCTACGTCATAGACGTGCAGCGTATCGATACCGAGGATGTAGTGGAAGGCAAGCGCCTGGAACTCGCTCTGCGCGCCATTGCCGATCAGGGCCATCCTGCGCGAGCCCGGCCTGGCCAGCGCGCGCGCCGCCAGCGCCGAAGTCACGGCGGTGCGCAGCGCGGTGGTGAGCGTCAGCTCGCTGATCAGCAGCGGCTCTCCCGTCGCAACCCGCGCCAGCGCGCCGAACGCCATTACCGTGGACAGCCCGGCCTGCGGATTGCCGGGATGGCCGTTCACGTACTTGAAGCTGTAGAAATCGCTGTCGGCCGTGGGCATCAATTCGATCACGCCGGTCGCGGAATGGCTGGCCACTCGCGCGCTCTTGTCGAATTCCTGCCATCGAAGAAAATCCGACAGCACGTAGTCCAGCAAGCTGGAAAAGACCCGCTCCGGGCCTTGCAGGGCCACGATCTTCGCAACATCGGAAGTGGAAAGCAGCGTCGTCATTTGGTTCTCCCCGAGTTATGGAACAGAAATTCTGGGGGATGGCCAAACCAATTCCTAGTGACAACAATCCACACAAAACGCTAAGATCCTGCCATTCTGATAGCGAAAATTAGCGCTTTTCACAATGGACACGCTCGATCAGAACCTGCTCGGCCTATTGCGCGCCGATGCCCGCACCTCCGTCGCCACGCTGGCGAAAAAACTGGACGTCTCGCGCGGCACCATCGACAACCGCATCCAGAAGCTGGAAGAGCGGGGCATCATCCTGGGCTATACCGTGCGGCTGCGCCCCGAAGTGGAGACCGAGGACATCGTCGCGTGGATGAGCATCGCCGTTGAAGGCCACGAAACCCGCAAGATCGTAAACCTGCTGATGGGCGAGCCCAGCGTGGCCGGCCTTCACGACACCAACGGCCGCTGGGACCTGCTGGCCGAACTGCGCGTTCCGACCATCGACCAGCTATCCGAAGTGCTCGATCGCCTGCGCACGCTCAAGGGCATCGCGGCCACCGAGACCAGCATCCATCTCAAGACCTTCAAAGCGCTCTGAGGCGTCGTGGCGCGGGGAAACCCGATATAAAACTTTGCATAGCCCCCATGCTCCAGCGTTATGCGTGGAGCATGGCAAGCCCGCCACGCCTTTTCAAATAGTCCATCGAATCAGTGCCTTAGCGGAAAGTCCTGCGGCGCGTGCGCGCTGCGGCGTGGAGCCGCGTCCCGGTTTCGGATTTCGCCGTACGCATGCATGCTTGCGTCTTCTGCCGGGCGCGCCGCGACGCGCGTCGCGGCGCGTTTCCTCATGCGCTCGAACCTTCCATGACAGACTTCGATCTGACCCTGCACAATGGCCGCATCGTAACGGCCGAAGCCGACTTCATCGGCGACATCGGCATCGCGGACGGCGTCATCACCGCGATATCCGGCAAGCTTCCGCCGGGCAGGCGCGCCATCGACGCCAGCGGCCGGCTGGTGATGCCGGGCGGCATCGACAGCCATTGCCATGTGGAACAGCTGTCCAGCATGGGCGTGCTGTGCGCCGACGATTGGCACAGCGCCTCGATCTCCGCGGCCTACGGCGGCAATACCACCATCGTGCCCTTCGCCGCGCAGCACCGCGGCCAGTCCCTGCGCGAGGTGGCGGAAGCCTATGCAGCCTCCGCCGCCGAAAAATCGGTAATCGATTACAGCTATCACCTGATCATCTCCGACCCCACGGCCGAGACCCTGAACCGTGATCTTCCGGAATTGATCCGCGCCGGCATTACGTCGTTCAAGGTCTTCATGACGTACGACAAGCTGAAGCTGGACGACAAGCAGTTGCTGGACGTGTTCGCCATCGCGGCGCGCGAGGGCGCGTTGCCGATGGTGCATGCGGAGAACAATGACGTCATCAGCTGGATCGCGCGCCACTTGCTGGCGGCCGGCCACACCGCTCCCAAGTACCACGCCGTGAGCCACGACCCCATCGCGGAACACGAAGCCACGCAACGCGCCATCAGCCTGGCCGCCGTGCTCGAAGTGCCGGTGCTGATCGTGCACGTTTCGACGCAGGCGGGCGCGCAGGCGATCCATGCCGCGCAAACCCTGGGCGCGCCCGTGTACGGCGAAACCTGCCCGCATTATCTGCTGCTGACCGCCGAAGACATCGACATTCCCGGCGTCGAAGGCGCCAAGTTCTGCTGCAGCCCGCCGCCTCGCGACCCGGCGTCGCAACAGGCCTTGTGGCAAAGCCTGGACAGCGGCACGCTGGCGCTGCTGTCGTCCGACCACGCGCCGTACCGCTATGACGAATCCGGCAAGCTTCCGGCCGGCGACGCAACGACGTTCAAGCAGATCGCCAACGGCCTGCCGGGCCTGGAGGCGCGCATGCCCCTGTTGTTCTCCGAAGGTGTGCGCACCGGCCGCCTGAGCCTGCAGCAATTCGTCGCGCTGACCTCGACGAACCACGCCCGCATGTACGGCCTGCATCCGAAGAAGGGCACGCTGTCCGTCGGCGCCGATGCCGACATCGCAATCTGGGATCCGGAAAAAACCGTGACCCTGTGCGCCGCGGACCTGCACGACGCTGTCGGCTATACGCCGTACGAAGGCCGCCAGGTCACCGGATGGCCCACGACGGTGATCAGCCGCGGCGAGGTCATCATCGACGACGGCGCATTGCGGGCCGAACGCGGCCGCGGCCGCTTCATCGCCCGGGGCCTGCCGGCCCCGCTGCAGAAGACTCGCGAAATCAGCCCTCGCGCCGCCTTGCTGCGCAAGATTTTCCCGGCCGTGATCGAGTCGTAGACCGGCGCATGGCACTCAATCCACAGCGATAAGAACACCTGGAGATTTACATCGTGAGCAACGCAACTCCCTCCCGCAAAATGGGCCTGGCAGTCGCCCAGATGGGCGCCGTCAATCTTGCCGACACCCGCGCGGCGGTCGTCCGCCGCCTCGTGGAGATGATGCGGGAGGCTGCCGCCCGGCAGGCGGAGTTCGTCGTCTTCCCCGAACTGGCGTTGACGACTTTCTTCCCCCGCTACTGGATGGAAGACGCCGAAGCGGTGGAACGCTATTTCGAAAAAAGCATGCCGAACGCCGACGTGCAGCCGCTGTTCGACACGGCGCGCGAACTCGGCATCGGCTTCTACCTGGGCTATGCCGAGCTGACGCCCGAAGGCCGCCAGTTCAACACGGCCATCCTGGTGGACCGCAGCGCGAAGATCATCGGCAAGTACCGCAAGATCCACCTGCCCGGCCATTCCGACCACAAGGTCGACGCGCCCTTCCAGCATCTCGAAAAGAAGTTCTTTGAAGTGGGCGATCTGGGTTTCGGCGTCTGGGAAACCAATGACGTCAAGATCGGCATGTGCCTGTGCAACGACCGGCGCTGGCCGGAGACGTACCGTGTGATGTCGCTGCAAAGCGCCGAACTGATCGTGCTGGGCTACAACACGCCTTCGCTGAACATCCACTGGAACGAACCCGCCCACCTGCGCACCACGACGCACGAAATCGTGCTGCAGGCCAGCGCCTACCAGAACGCGGTATGGGTCGGCGCCGCCGCCAAGTGCGGCCACGAAGACGGCCACCACATGATCGGCAGCTCGATGATCGTCGCGCCGTCGGGCGAGATCGTGGCGCGCTCCAGCGGCGAGGAGGACGAAGTGATCACCGCAAGCATCGACCTGAGCATGGGTCAGACGTTCCGCGACCATGTCTTCAACTTCGCCAAGCACCGCAGCCCGCATCACTACCGGCTGATTGTCGAGCGGACGGGCGCCGGCGAGCCCCTCCCCGTGCCCGAAATCGGCTAGGTCCGCTTGACGATTGCCTGCGTCATCGCAGGCAGTTCTTTCTTGACGATCTGGGAAAACTGGGCCAGAAACGCCTTGGCGATGGAAGGCGGAGGCTCGATCCGGGAATGAGATACGTGCACCGAAAGCGCAATCGCCGGCTCGATGCGGCGCACCACAAGACCGTGCATCAGGGCGTCCGTCAGTCCATAGGAGTCCACCAGGGCCACGCCGACGCCTTGCCGCACGAACGAGCACGCCGTCTGGGACGAACGCACCTCGATCGCCGGAGCGAACTCCTGCCCCAGCGGATCCAGGTAATCGAACAGCGTCTCGCCCAGCGGCGTATCGCGGCCATAGCCCACCAACATCTCGCCCGCCAGCATTGCAGGCTCGATCACGCTTTCCCGCGCCAGCCGATGGCCCACGGGCAGCACGCAGACGATCTCGCCTTGCGTCAATTCGCTGGTGATCAGATTGGGATGCTCGGGCTTGAAGGTGGAGATCGCGATATCCGCGTGGCCCAGCAGCAACTGCGGCAGCAGCGCATCCATGCCCAAAGGCCGGTAGCGGATGCGCACGCCGGGATTGCGGGCGCAGAATTTCGCGGTCGCCGCCGGAATCAGCCACTCCCCGAAACTTGGGCTGGACACCACGCTCACCAGGCCGCCGCCGTGTCCCGCCAGGCCGGCGGCCATGTCGTTCAGACGATGGACCCCGGCCTGGATGGACTCCACTTCCTGGAAAAGCTTGCGCGCCTCCTTGGTGGGATGCAGGCGACCCTTGAACCGCTCGAACAGCGCGTAACCCAGGCGCAGCTCTATCGACGCCAGCACCCGGCTGATAGCGGGCTGCGTCACATGCAGCAGCCGGCCAGCCGCGCTGAGCGAGCCCGTGATCATGATGGCGTGGAATACCTCGATCTGCCGCAGGTTCAGCGGTCCAGACCGGACCTTTCCGGGTAATTCCGACATGCTGCTTTCTTCCCTATTGATCTGGGCAGGGCGCCCACGGCGCCGGCCCGCCTCTTTTGCAGGAATTCTACTCAATCATGTCCGCCTCCCGCATAACCCTTGTCAACCCGAACTCCCTGGCCAAGGTCACCGAGGCCATCAGTCGCGCGGTAGAACCTTTCCGCCGTTTGCCGCTTGAATTCCGCTGCCTGACCTCGACCGGCGGGCCCGCCGGCATCCAGACCCAGGCTGAAGCCGACGCCAGCATCGCGCCCATGGTGCCATTGTTCCGGCAGGAAGCCCCGGCAACCGATGCCTTCATCGTGGCGTGCTTCAGCGACCCGGGACTGCACGGATTGCGCGACCTGGTGAGCGTGCCCGTGCTGGGCATCGGCGAATGCTCGGTACTCACTGCAATGAGCATGGCCACGCGGATTGGCGTGATCGCCATCGCCAGCGCCTCGATCCCGCGCCATCTTCGCTACTTCCGGGCAATGGGCGTGGCCGAACGCATTTGCGGCGAACTGGCGCTGGACATGAAAGTGAGCGAGCTGGCCGATGCCGAACTGGCGTTCCAGCGCATGGCGGCGGTGGCGGCGACTTTACGCGACGCGCACGGCGCCGACGTGCTGATCATGGGATGCGCCGGCATGGCGGATCTGCGCGACCGGCTGCAGGAGGCTTGCGGGTTGCCGGTGGTGGAGCCCACGCAGGCCGCCGTGGCGATGGCGGCGGGAAGGATCTTCGGCCGCGTTTGAACACGGCGGCCTTTCCCTCGCCGAGGCGTCAGGCCGCCTGCTGCACGTAGTGGCCGGCGGCAACCTGCACCAACCGCGCCACCTGCGGATTGTCGCCCACCTTGCGGATGGGGCTGGGGATCTCGCGCGCGGCTCTTGCGGCCCGCTGGTGACGGCGCGCCGGATCGGGAACGGGAACCGCCGACAGCAGCCGTTGCGTATACGCGTGGCGCGGCCGATGCAGCACCTCCTGCGTAGGCCCGATCTCGACGATCTGGCCCATGTACATGACGGCCACGCGATGGCTGACCTTCTCCACGACCGCCATGTCGTGCGAAATGAAGAGGTACGACAGCCCCATTTCGGCCTGCAACTCCTTCATCAATTCGATCACGCGCGCCTGGACCGACACATCCAGCGCCGACACCGGCTCGTCGGCGACGATGACCTTGGGATTCACGCTCAACGCGCGCGCGATGCACAAGCGCTGGCGCTGTCCGCCGGAAAACTGGTGCGCGTAGCGGTCCAGGAATTCCCGCGGCAGGTTGACGCGCTCCAACAATTGCGCGGCCCGTTCCCGGCGCTGTTCGCGGGTGTAGCCGCCATGCACCTTCAGCGGCTCGCTGACGAGGTCCCAGGCGTGCAAGCGCGGGTTGAGCGAAGCATAGGGATCCTGGAAAATCATCTGGATGTGGCGCCGCATCTCGCGCATCTGATCGGGCGGCATATGCGTGACATCCTGTCCGGCAAGGCGGATCGATCCTTCCGTAGGAGCCACCAGCTTCATCAGCAGGCGCCCCGTGGTCGACTTTCCCGACCCGGACTCGCCCACCAGAGCCAGCGTCTCGCCGGCCCGCAGGTCGAACGATACTCCCTCGACCGCATGCACGTTGGCCACCACCTTGCCGAACACGCCCGCCTTCACGGGGAATCGCTTGGCCAGGCCCGAGACCTGCAACACGGTCGGACGGTCTTGCACGGCGGCTTCATCCGGCGAGCCGTCGCCCAATTTGGGCACCGCGGCGAGCAGGTCGCGCGTGTAGGACTGCCCCGGCGCGCCAAACAATGCGACGGTCGAGTTCTCTTCCACTTTGTCACCGTGCCGCATGACCACCACGCGGTCCGCTATCTCAGCCACGACGCCCATGTCGTGCGTTATGAACAGGACAGCCATGCCGACTTCGCGCTGCAGATCGCGGATCAGATCGATGATCTCGGCCTGTACCGTGACGTCCAGCGCCGTCGTCGGTTCATCGGCGATAAGCAACTGCGGCCGGCAGGCCAGGGCCATCGCAATCATCACGCGCTGGCGCATGCCGCCGGACAAATCCCCGGGGTATTGGGTCATGCGGCGCTCGGGCTCCGACATTTTCACCGCCGCCAGCATGGCCTGGGCGCGGGCCCAGGCCTGCTCGCGCGAGATGTCCTGGTGCAGCAGATAGACCTCGGCGAGCTGGTCGCCCACGGTCATCACCGGATTCAGCGACGTCATGGGTTCCTGGAAGATCATGGAGATCTCATTGCCGCGGATACGGCGCAGGTCGGATTCCTTCATTCGGAACAGGTCCACCTCCCGGCCGTCGCGCGGGACGAAACGGGCCGCGCCAGCGGCGATGCGTCCTCCGGCGCGCTCGATCAAACGCAGAATGGACAGTGCCGTGACCGATTTTCCCGAGCCGGATTCGCCCACCAGCGCCACGGTTTCGCCTCGTCCGATGGTGAAATCCAGGGATTTCACGGCGCGGTACGGCCGCGCTCGCGAACCGAACTCC
The DNA here is from genome assembly GCF_050285585.1 of Achromobacter sp. Taxonomy (GTDB): domain Bacteria; phylum Pseudomonadota; class Gammaproteobacteria; order Burkholderiales; family Burkholderiaceae_B; genus Achromobacter. The sequence goes on from NZ_JBLZXF010000005.1 coordinate 97,868, forward strand.
ACACTCAGGCCTTCGACCGCCAACAAGGTCTCGCTCATGGAGGTTCTCCGTCAGGCGCGGCTGGGGAAGACGCGCGGCGACATGGCGTCGATGTTGCGGCCGGCATAGTCGCGCTGCGACACGGTCGCGATCGTCTGCGCCTGGGCGCGCTCCACTTGCTGCATGGCGGCTTCCAGGTCGATGGTCAGCAGCCGGCCGTCCTTCACGACCTGTTCGCCGTCCACGTAGACGTCGCGAACGGCGCGGTCGCCCGCCGAGTAGATCAGGCTACGCAGCGGCTCGCGTCCGGGCCGCATGTACGGATGCGATAGGTCGACAAGCGAGAAGTCGGCCTTGCCGCCCACGGCGATACGGCCGATATCGTCGCGGCCCAGCATCCGGGCGCCGTTTACCGTGGCGGCGTTGAACACCTCCTCGGTGGATGCCGCGCGGAAATGGCCCGCTTGCAGGCGGGCGACATAGCAGGCCAGCCGCATTTCGTCGAGCATATTGTGCGGGAAAGTGTCCGTGCCGATACCGACGTTGATGCCCGCGCGCAAATAGCGCCCCAGGAAGCTGAGCGCAATCCCGCGGCGAGCGAACACGGTGGGGCAATGCGCCACATGCGCGCCCGAGCGCTGCAGCAGACCGAAATCGTCCGCATGCGGCCAATACAGCGCGCGATGATCGTTCAGGAAAATGCCGTGCCCGATGATCAGGTCGCCATCCAGCAGCCCCTGGTCGTCCAGCCATTCGATCGGCGTGCGCCCATGGCGGCGCGTCATCTCCGAGAACTCGACCACGCTCTGCGCCGCATGGATCTGCATCGGGATGCCCAGCCGGCGGGCGGCTGCCCGCGCCTGCTTGAGCAGCGCCGGCGAGCAGGTGTCGATCTGCGACGGACACAGCATCGCGCTCAGGCGGCCGCTGGGATGCCTGATGGCGCTATCGACGACGTCCAGCGCGGCCTCGAAGGACTTGACTGCCGCCGCCTCATCCCAGGCGTACTCCACCGAATGGCCGTCGGGCGTGCGCCAGGCGGCGGACCGGAACATGGGGCCGAGCACTCCGCGAATGCCTGTGGCCGCGACCACGTCCGCCCAGCCCGGGCGCGGCAACGACATGTCCACGTACGTGGTCACGCCGCTCAGCAGCATCTCCGCCACCGCGACCTGATTGGCGTACTGCGCGGTCTCGATGCCCATGCGGAACACGGGCATGTATTCGTACAGCGAGCTCTGTCCCAGCTTGTCGCTGCCCAACTCTTCCAGCAGGCCGCGGTTGCCCGGCTCGGAGGACGGATGGGTATGGATGTTCACCAGGCCCGGCATCGCCATCAGGCCGTTGCCCGCCACGACGGCATCGGCCGGCCCCGAGTAGCCGGCGCCGGCATGGATGACCGTGTTGCCGCGCATCACCAGGTCGGCGTTTTCGATATAGACGTGCGATCCCAGTTCCGCGTCCCACGCCACCAGGGTGGCGAGGTTCTTGATATGGGTGATGCGGGCTTGATTGCTATCGCTCACGGGAGACTCTCTGTGCAGCTGAAATTGGAAAAGCGGCGGCCCGGCCTGTGCCCGACCGCCGGGCTCGGTTTACTTGAACTCGATGTCCAGGCCCTTGTAGGCAGCGGCGCCGAAGATGCCGTGCGCGCGCATCGGCTTCATGCGCGGACCGCCCACCAGGTACAGGGAATCGTGGTACAGCGGGATCCACGCGGCGCCGTCGGATATCTTGGTCAGCGCCTTCGACAGGATGGCATCGCCTTCCTTGGCATCCAGCGCCTCGCTGCCTTCGGCCAGCCAGCGGTCAGTCTCCGCATCCTTCCAGTTCATTCGGTTCGGCGTGGGAATGCTGTTGGAAAGGAAGTAGCTGTTGAGCGCCTCTCCCGTGCTCATGTAGCCGAAGCTCATGCTGAATTCGTCGAATTCCTGGGTGGCCAGCTTGCCCCATGCCGAGGTCGAGTCGAATAGTTGCACCCGCAGGTCGACCCCCACTTTCTTCATGTCGCCCTGCACGGCCTCCATGATGTCCTTCCAGTAACCCGTGATGCCATAGTGCAACAGGGACAGCTTCTGGCCGTCCTTGTAGCGATAGCCGTCGGACTGCTTCTTCCAGCCGGCCTCGTCCAGCAGTTTGTTGGCCGCGGCGGGATCGTAACGGTAGGCTTCGTTCTTGCCTGAAGGAGTGCTGGTGGCCAGCATGCCCGTCGCCGGCACGGCCTCGCCAAAAGTAATGGCCTCGGTCAGCGCCTTGCGGTTGATGGCCAGGTTGATGGCGCGGCGCACGTTCACGTCCGTCAACATGGGCTTATCGATCTTGAACCCCAGGAAGAAGGTCCAGTAGAACGGATCCGCCTTGCTGACGAACAGCCGCTTGTCGGCCCTCAGGTCCTTGATGGCCCATTGCGGCAGGTAGCGTGAAAGATCGGCCTGACCGCTCTGCAGCGCGGTCAGGCGGGTGCTCTCTTCCGGCACGATCTTCCAGACGATTCTGTCGACCTTGGGGGTCGGATCCTTGTAAATTGCCGGGCCCCAGTTGTATCCGGCATGCTTGGTCAGCACGACCTCGTTACGCGGAGACCAGCTTTGGAAGCAGTACGGCCCCGTGCCGTCGAAAGCCTTGACGCCGTAGTCCTGGCCCAGTTCCTTGACCTGGTCGATATTGATGACCGAATGCATGTAGTGGGCCATCTGCTGAAGCAGCTCGTTGTAGGGCTTTTTCAACCGGTAGACCACGGTGGCATCGTCGGGCGCCGTGATGCTGTCCACCGGCCCCGCGCGCCAGCGTTCCAGCCCCTTGGTTTCAGGGTTCAACCAGCGCTCGTAGCTGGCAACCACATCCTTGGCCGTCATCTTCCTGCCGCTGCAGAACGTAACGTTGTCGCGCAGGCTGAACGTGTAGGTGAGGCCGTCCGGCGAAACGGTCCAGCTCTTGGCCAGCGCGGGGACGGGCGTCTTCATGTCGTAGTCGAGACCCACCATGGTGTCGGCCGCCATGAACAGCACTTCGGCCGCGCCACGCGCAGTGGTGCGGTGGGGGTCGTACTTGTCGGTGTCCAGCTCCCGCAGGATCAGGACGGTCTTGTCGGACTGCGCGAGCGCGGGCGCCGGCGCGGCCAGCAGGCAGGTCAACGCGAACGGCGCGAGGGCCAGGCCCTTTGTGATCTTCATGATATCGGTTCCCCGGAGTTGGTCTGTTGTGTGGTCAGGCTCGCCGCGGCTCAGAACCGCAGTTTTGGATCCAGCGCGTCGCGCAGGCTGTCGCCCAGCAGGTTGAACGCCAGCACGATGAAGAAGATCGTCATCGTGGGAATCGTCGAGATGTGCGGAAATATCTGCAGGAATTTGCGGCCGTCGGCAGCCATGCTGCCCAGCTCCGCGAACGGCGGCTGCGGGCCGAGCCCCAGGAACGACAGTACGGAGCCCAGAAGAATCGTGTGGCCAAGCTGCAACGTGGCGTAGATCATCAACATCGACGAACAGTTGGGCAGCAGGTAGCGCGTGATGAGATAGAAATTGCCGAAACCCATGGCGTGGCCCGCTTCCATGTATTCCTGCTTCATGACGACCATGGCCGAGCCGCGCGCGATACGCGCCATGCCGGGGATGGCGGACACGCCCAGCGCCAGCACCATGCTCAGGGTGCCGGGCCCCAGCAATGCCGACAGGCTGAGGCCGAAGAGGATGGCGGGAAACGATAGCAGCACGTCCACGACGCGCATGATCACGCCTTCCAGCGGACGATAGTACGCGGCCAGGATGCCCAGAATCGCGCCGATGCCCGATCCGCCGATCACCGCCAGCACGCTCAGCATTAGCGTGGCGCGGATGCCGTAGATGATGCGCGACAGGATGTCCCGGCCTTGCACGTCGGTGCCGAGCAGATAACTTACGCCGTCCGATGAGGTCCAGCCCGGCAGTTTGCGGGCGATGGACATGTTGGTCGAATAGGGATCGTGGGGCGCGAGCCAGGGCGCGAACATCGCGATCAGCACGATGGCGACCACTGCGAACAGCGACAGCAGCAGGATGGGATCCCGGCGCAGGCGCGACGCGACGCGCGACAGCGGCGTGGCCGTGGCCTGGGGCGCCAGGCCGCCGAGGGAAGAAGTGGTTCCTGCGCTCACGATTTGGCCCCCCGCGGATCCAGATAGCCGTAAAGCAGGTCCACGATCAGATTGATGACGATGAAGCCCAGCGCGGTCACCAGGATCGCTCCCTGGGCCAGCGGGAAGTCGCCGGCAAAGATCGCGCCTACGGCCATGCGGCCCACGCCGGGCCAGGAATAGATCTGCTCGGTGACGACGGCGCCTCCCAGCAGATTTCCCACCTGCAGGCCTACGAGCGTCACGATGGGCAAGAGCGCGTTGCGCAGGGCATGGCGCATCACCACGCGGCGCTCGCCGGCCCCCTTGGCGCGCGCCGTGCGCACGTAGTCCCCGCTGAGCGTTTCGATCACGGCGGTCCGTGTAATGCGCGCCACGGGGCCGATCAGTACCGAACCCAGGGTCAACGCGGGCAGCGCAATGGATTCCAGTCCGGCGATCGTCCATATCGGGCCGTTGCGTCCGATATAGGGCAGGATTCCGGCGCCACCGACGTGCTGCACCAGCAGCAGTCCGACCCAGAACACCGGCAGCGATACGCCCACGACGGACAGCGTCATCACGAAACGGTCCATCAGTTTGCCGCGGCGATAGGCGGCCAGCGTGCCCAGCAGGATCGCGAGCGGAATCGACCACACCACGCTTGCCAGCATCAGCTCCGCCGTTGCGCCGATCGTGCTGCCGATTTCGTCGATCACCGGCACGTTGGAGATCATCGACCGGCCCAGGTCCAGGTGCAGCAGGCGCCACATATACAGCGACAGCTGGTAGGCCATCGGCTTATCCAGCCCCAACTCCTGCCGCACCTGCGCCAGCTCCTCGGTCGTTGCCGTGGGACCGGCGATCACCGCCGCGGGATCCGCGGGCGCGACCTGCAATAGCACGAAGCACACGACCACCACACCCAGCAAGACGGGCAGCGAGATCGTGAGGCGGTTGAGAAGTTGCCGGATCATGCGAAGCCCGCCCCGGTCGCGCGGCGCTGTCCGCGGGCAGGCCAGGCCGGCGAGGGCCATCCTGTGGAGGGGAGAACTGAACTCGGCATGAAACAACCTCTTGTCTGTGCGTCCAGGCGCTACGGTGGTCGAAGAATGCCAGCGGGACTGGGCGCCGTGGACCCAGGGAAATCCACTATGAAGCGATTTGGCGGCCGCGCATCGAGATCGACGCAAGCGGTTGAAACAAAAGGATTATTCGGAATTCGAGCGGCACTCGATATGCGCACCCGATAACGGGGCGTTATGACGCCTGCGCAAAGATTGATAGACCGTGCCCGCCCCCTCCGGCCCCCTCCGGAGCGGCGCGCCGGCCGCGCTGCTAGACTGCCCCTGAGGCTTGCTCGCACTATGTGGAGCTGCGCAGGCCCCAGTCCTCAGACCGACCGAACCGGATCCCATGCGCTTCATCGACACAGAACAGACCCGCGACGCGCTGTCTTTCGACGCCGTCATCCCCGCCTTGCGCGACGCCTTCCGCGACGGAGCCACGGTGCCGCCGCGCCATGTCCACGCCATCCAGTCGGGCAATGCCCATGGCACGTCGCTGATCATGCCGGCCTGGAGCGACCGCGGCTATTTCGGCGTGAAGATCATCAACATCTTTCCCGAAAACACGCATCGGGGCCTGCCTGGCCTGCATGCCACGTACAACCTGTACAGCGCCACCACCGGCGTGCCGATCGCCCAGGTGGATGGCGACGTCGTCACGGTCTACCGAACGGCAGGCGCGGCCGCGCTGGGCGCGGACTACCTGGCCCGCGCCGACGCCAGCACCCTGCTGATCGTGGGATCCGGCCGCATCGCCGGCCTGGTCGCCCCGGCCATGCGCGCGGTGCGGCCCATCCGGCGCGTGCTGGTCTGGAACGTCCGGCACGCCGGCGCGCAGAGGCTGGCGGAGCAGTTGCGCGCGCTGGGCTTCGATGCCCAGGCCAGCGAAGACCTGGAAGGCGCAGCGCGCCAGGCCGACATCATCAGCTGCGCCACGCTGTCCACCGTCGCGTTGATCCGGGGAGCCTGGCTGCGTCCGGGAGTGCACCTGGATCTGATCGGCAGCTTCAAGCCCGACATGCGCGAAACCGACGCTGCATGCTTCGACGGCACCAGCGTCTACGTGGACACCGACGAGGCGCCCACCAAGTCCGGTGACCTGCTGGCCGCTTTCGATGCCGGCGTGCTCACGCGGGAAGGCATCAAGGGCAACCTGCACCAGCTTGCCGCGGGCCAACTGCAAGGCCGCCGCAACGACGAGGAAATCACCGTGTTCAAGGCCGTGGGCAGCGCGCTTGAAGACCTGACGCTGGCGACGCTGGTATACGAATCCTCGCAGTCGGCGAACGCGCAGTAGGAAGGGCGCGGCGCGGGAGTTCCAGCGCAAGAACGCAATTGTCGGGCGCGCGTTGGCGGGCGGCGCCCTCGCTTACGCAATCTCGCGCTTCATCCGCTCTACGGATGGCGGTCGTGGTCCAAGGTCACGCCCATCAGCATGCCACCCCCGGCCCCCGCGCCGCCGCCACCGCCACCGCCACCGCCACCGCCGCCGGGTTTCGCTCCGCCGTCGCCCTTGCCGCGCGCCGATGAAGCGGGACGGGCGGGGCCCTGGCGGGGAATGCTCAGCTGCGCGGGCACCGGCTCCAGGTCCAGCACCCGGCGGATGAATTCACGCAGCGACACCACCAACTCGGCGGTATGCACCGGACGGCCCGCCACCAGGTCGGAGGCCGCCTGGGCCGCGAGCCTGACCTGTTCTTCGGTTCCCAGCAGGATGATGTCGGACAGCGCGGCTTCCGTCGCGTCGCGCATGCGGCGCGCGCGGTCCCCGCCGGGCCGCAGCGGCACGGGCTGGCCTTCTTCCGCCGCGCCGGCCTCTTCGCGCCGCAGGTCTCGCAGATGCCGCGGATCCACCGCCAGATTGCCCGTGAACGATCCGCCCAGCGTTTTGTACGCCGCGATCAACGTGCGCAGGCGTTCATTGATCTGCCGGTTCTCGCGGGCGCGGCGCTGCTGGATCGTCTGCATGACCAGCAAGCGGACGCCGACGCCGATCAAGGTGATCAATGCCAGCCCCAGCAACGTCGAGAGCAGGCCTTGCCAGGAACTGAAATCCAGATTTCGCATGCGGCGGCGCTCCGTTACTCGAATCCGCGGGGCCCCAGCGCGCCCGCCATGTAGTCGATGAAGGACTTGATGCGGGACGAGATCGCGGTATTGCGGTAATACACCGCGTTGATCGGCTGCCTGACTTCCAGCGTCTGCTTGGCGAAAAGCTGCCGCAAGGCGCCCGTCTCCCGATCGCCGCGCGTCATGAAATCGGACAGGCACACGATGCCCGCGCCATGCAGCGCCAACTGCCTCAGGGTTTCCCCGCTGAACGATTTCAGGGCAGGCACGATGCGCAGCGGCTGGCCGGAAGCATCCAGCAACGGCCACTCGTTCAGCGCTTCCAGCTGGCTGAACCCGAGCAGTGTGTGGGAAGCCAGGTCCGCCACATTCTTGGGCGTGCCGTGCTTCTCGAGATAGGCGGGGCTGGCCAGCACGCGCACTCTGCTGCTGCCCAGCGGCACTGCGTGCAGCGACGAGTCCTTCAGGCGTCCGATGCGGATCGCCAGGTCCGTGCGCCGTTCGAGAAGGTCGATGTTGCCTTCATTGCTATTGAGTTCCAGCTCCACCTGCGGATACCGCCGGCAATAGCCCGGCACCAGCGGAACCACGACGTGCAGCATGAATGGCGACGCCGCGTCCACCCGCAGCAGTCCGGCCGGCTGATTGCGGCGCAGGCTCATCAGTTCCTCGGCCTCTTCCACCGCGGCCACGATCTTGCGGGCCTGCTCCAGGTAGGCGCGGCCTTCCTCGGTCAGCGCGAGGCGGCGCGTGGTGCGGCGCATCAGTGTGGTCTGCAGCTTTTCCTCCAGCCGGCTCATGGCGCGGCTGGCGGCCGATACGGTCTGCCCCAGCACGTCCGCGGCAGCGGTAATGGAACCGCTGTCCACAACGGCGATAAAGACCTGCATTTCGTCGAGTGTCGTCTTCATAGTTGCATTTATATCAAAAGTCTTTCGCTGATATGGGACTTTTTTTGCAAGGATTGCACGGGCACACTGATCGCATTCCCAGGCATCCCCGCCCGACGGAACGAACCACCAGGAGTTTTACATGAGCATTCCCGCTTTCGGTGTCGGCACCTTCCGCCTGCAAGGCCAGGTTGTCGTCGACTCGGTGCGCAACGCGCTGGACGTGGGCTACCGCGCCATCGACACCGCGCAGATCTATGAAAATGAAGCCGAGGTCGGCCAGGCGATCGCTGAATCCGGCGTATCGCGCGACGACCTGTTTCTCACCACCAAAATCTGGGTTCCCAATTATGGCCGCGGCAAACTCGCGCCCAGCCTGAGGGACAGCCTGGCCAAGCTGCGCACCGACTACGTGGACCTGACCTTGATCCATTGGCCGGCGCCGGGCAACGGCGTGTCGATCGACGAATTCATGACGGCGCTGGCCGACGCCAAGGCGCAGGGCCTGACCCGCCAGATCGGTATTTCCAACTTCCCCATTGCCGAAACCCGCGCGGCCATCGCGGCCGTGGGCAAGGACCAGATCGCGACCAACCAGATCGAACTCAGTCCCTATCTGCAGAACGCCGCGCTTACCGCTTTCCTGAAGGAGCAGGGCATTCCGGTCACGTCGTACATGACGCTGGCCTATGGCAAGGTGCTGAAGGATCCGGTTATCGGCCGGATCGCCCAGAGCCACAACGCCACGCCAGCGCAAGTCGCGCTGGCCTGGGCGCTGCAACTGGGCTACGCCGTGATCCCCTCGTCGACCAAGCGCGAGAACCTGGCCAGCAATCTGCTGGCCAGGCAACTGCGCCTGACGGCCGAGGACATGGCTGAAATCGCCGCGCTGGAACGCAATGGCCGCGAGGTGAACCCGGAAGGCCTGGCCGCCGCCTGGGACTGACCCCGTCTGCAGCCAGGACATGACGGCCGCGCTAGGCGCCGGGGCGGCCGCCGCGCGCGCCGGCTTGCTTGCCGGACATTTCCCGCATGATCGCCACGAACGCGTCGATAGACGGATTGGGATTGTCGGGATGGCGGGCGGCGGCCAGTTCCGCGCGGAACGCGCCCGGCCCGCGAATGCCCACATAGGCCAGGATGTCCATGCGCATCCGCGCCAGCGAGGCGGGCACCACCGCCGCGCCGAAGCCCGCCTCGACCAGGGTCAGGATCGTCGGGATCATGCTTTCCTGCACGATGTTGGCCGGCTTTCCCGCCGCTTCGATCATCTGCCGCAGCACCTGGCTGAAATAGCGCGAGCGGTCCCTGGCATAGCCCACCAGCGGCAGATCCAGCACCTGCGCCATCGTTACCCAGCGCTTGGCCGCCAGCGGATGGTCGCCCCGCAGCGCCAGCACCATCGGCTCGGCATATAGCGGCACCGGCGCCAGGTCCGCATCCGCGAATGGCGGACGCAGCAGCGCCAGGTCCAGCCGCCGCTTGTGCAGGGCTTCAGGCATCTCGCTCGAGTTCATTTCCTGCAGGTCCAGCATGACCCCGGGATGGCGCTGACGGAATGCGAACAGGGCCTGCGGCACGTTCGAGTACGCCGCGCTGGGCGTGAGGCCGATGGTCAGCTGGCCGGCATCGCCGCTCGCTGCCTGCCGCACGTGGCGCACGGTTGCCTCGTGCTCGGCCGCCATCCGGCCGATGCGGCGCTGCAATTCGGCCCCCGCCGAGGTCAGGCGGACGGAGCGGGTGGTTCTTTCCAGCAGTTGCACGCCCAGTTCCTCTTCCAGCTTGCGCACGCTCTGGCTCAAGGGCGGCTGGCTCAAATGCAGGCGCTGCGCGGCCCGGCCGAAATGCAGTTCCTCGGCCACCACCGCAAACACCTGTAGCAATCGGCTATCGATCAGCATTTATTTTTTCCGTGAATCAATAGTCAGAGAATAAGGTATTAGACAACCTAATAGGCTCTTTCCTACTATGCGCTGACAATCAACGCCCAGGGGAGGACTCCCCTGCCTATCAGGGGGATGCAATGCGCACGACTACCGCAACTATCAGACTGCTCGCCAGCGTCTTCGCCGCCGGCCTTTCCCTGGCCTCGGCCAGCGCCGGCGCGCAGACCGCCTATCCAACGCAAGCGATCAAGTTCATCGTGCCCTACGCGGCGGGCGGCAGCTCCGACACGCGCTCGCGCCAGCTGGCGCAGAAGCTGAGCGACTCGCTGGGCGTTCCGGTCGTGGTGGACAACAAGCCGGGCGCCAGCGGCAACATCGGCACCGGCCAGATCGCTACCGCCAAGCCCGACGGCTACACCATCGGCCTGGGCAACTTCGCGCCGCTCGCCGTCAACAAGGCGCTGTACACCATGCCTTTCGACCCGGCGCGCGACCTGGCGCCCGTCGCGCTCATCGAACGGGGCCCCATGGCGCTGGGCGTGAACGACAAATCGCCGTACGCCAGTCCCGCCGCGCTGATCGAAGACGCCAAGCGCAATCCTGAAAAGCTGAACTACGCCTCCACCGGGGCCGGCAGCGCCTCGCACCTGGGCACCGAACTGTTCAAGGAGCAGGCAGGCATGAACGCCACCCACGTGCCGTACCGGGGCGGAGCGCCCGCGGTCAATGACCTGATCGCGGGCAATGTGGACTTCTATATCGAACTGCCCAGCCTCTTCCTGCCGCACGCCACGGGGGCCGCGCCCCGCATCAAGATGCTGGCGGTCGCCTCCGATAAGCGCGTGCCGGGGCTGCCCGGCGTTCCGACGTTCAAGGAGCTGGGCCTGCCGGACATGGTGGTCTCGAACTGGTTCGGGGTCGTCGCGCCCGCCGGCACGCCGCCCGACGTGATCAAGACCTTGAACGAACACATCAACCGCGCGCTGCAGGACAAGCCGTACCGCGACATCGTCGAGTCGCAGGGCGGCGAGGTCGCGGGCGGCACGCCGGAGGAGTTCCGGTCCTTCATCGCCAGCGAAAGCGAGCGCTGGACGCAGCTGATCCGCCAGAAACAGATCAAGGTCCAATAATGCTCGATGCGCGTGAAGCATGGGCCCGCAGCAAGGCCCGGGACGCTGACATCAAGGCCTGGGCCTGGCTGCCCGAAGAACTGGCATGCCCGCCCGCATCCGACTTGCAAGGACCGCTGGCGGGGGCCGGGTTGGGAGTCAAGGACGTCATCGACGTGGCGGGCATGCCCACGCGCTCGGGCTCGCCCGCCACATCGGCCGAGCCGGCCCGCTGGGACGCCGCCTGCGTGACGCAGCTGCGCGCGGCGGGCGCCGTTCCCATAGGCAAGACCGTCACCGCGGAATTCGCCTATGCCTCGCCCGGCCCCACCCGCAATCCCCGCCTTGCCACGCACACGCCGGGCGGTTCCTCCAGCGGCTCGGCGGCGGCGGTCGCGGCGGGCATGGTCGACATCGCCCTCGGCACGCAGACGGGCGGCTCCATGATCCGGCCGGCGGCATTCTGCGGGGTCGTGGGATTCAAGCCCACGTTCGGCCGCGTCCACCGGCAGGGCATGAGCGTGCTGTGCGACTCCCTGGACACCATCGGCTGGTTCAGCCGCACGGTGTCTCAGTCCCAGGCGGTGGCATCGGTGCTGCTGCCCCGGGGCGAACCGCAGCCTGAACCGGCGCGCGCGCCGCGCGTCGCGCTGCTGGGCTGCGAAACGATCGGCCAGCTCGACGCCGCCTCGCGGCAGGCGCTGGACGATTGCGTGGCGCGGCTGCAGGAACAGGGCGCCACCGTCGCCGCGCCCGTCCTGGACGCCGATCTGCAATCCCTGCTGCACATCCACACGCAGACGATGCTCGCCGAGCTTGCGCGCGGCCTGCAGCCGCTCGCGCGCAGCGCGCAGGCCGGCCTGATGTCGCCCGTGCTGCGGGAAGCGGTCAAGCGCGGCCTGGACATCCCGCACGCCGACTACGCGCGGCTGCAGCGCGCGCGCGAACGCCTGTCGCGCGAATGGCGGCTACGCTTCGGCGAGGTCGACTTCATCGTCACTCCCAGCGCCCCCGGCCCTGCGCCCGCAGGCCTGCAGTCCACCGGCTCCTCCGTTTTCAACCGTGTCTGGTCGCTGCTGGGCTGGCCGGCGCTGCACCTGCCCACCGCCGTCACGGACATGGGTTTGCCGGTAGGCGTCCAATGGGTAGCGCTGCCGGACCAGGACCATTCCTTGCTCGGGTGGGCGGCGCGCAACGCTGGCCAGTCAATGCATACCGGTACGAATTAAGGGGGGAATCCTTTCGGATAGTGGCGGCCCGGCCTGGCTCCGCCTATATATCCCTGCAACGGCCGTTGCCCGGCACGGTTGCCGTATCGTCCTGCCGGCAGCACAGACCCCGACCCGGCCGACGACTAGGGAGGCCGCCATGGCTGCCAGGAAGCAAGCGGAACGCTCTGTCCGGAAACCGGCCGCCAAGGCCTCCGCACGCAAGACGCCGCGCGCCCGCAAGGCCCGCAAGCTTCCACCGGAGCTGCCCTTCCGCCGCGCGGCGAAGCCCGACGCCTTCGATGCGCGCGACATCGCCTTCCATCCCAACATCTCCGTCACGCCGAAGACGGAAATGATCCCCGCGATGGGGCTGACGGTAAAACACCAGGGCGACACCTCCGCCTGCACCGGATTCGCCCTGTCGACTGTCGTCGAGTATCTGCTGCGCCGCTCCGAACGCGAGCCGCGCCCCGCCATTTCCCCGTACATGCTGTACTCGATGGCCAGGCGCTACGACGAATTTCCGGGCTCGGTCGATGACAACGGGTCGAGCCTGCGCGGCGCGCTCAAGGGCTGGTTCAAGCACGGCGCCTGCGCCCAGGCCCTGTTCCCCGGCATCGAGATGCCCGCCGCGGCCAACGAAACGGAGGACGACTGGTGGCTGGACGCGGTGAAGCGGCCGTTGGGCGCCTACTACCGCGTCGATACGCGCAACATTGTCGAGATGCATGCCGCGCTCAACGAGGTCGGCATCCTCTACGCGAGCGCCGGTTGCCATGCCGGATGGGACGCCGGCCATGGCGTCACGCCGCGTGCGGCGTCGGCCACGCCGGTCGCCCAGCCCTTCTGGATCATTCCTGCGAACGACCAGGAGTCCGCGATGGACGGCCATGCCTTCGTCATCGTGGGCTATACGCAGGACGGCTTCCTGATCCAGAATTCCTGGGGCGAGGAATGGGGCACCCACGGCATGGCGGTGCTGACCTACGATGATTGGATGCGCAACGCCATGGACTGCTGGGTCGTCCAATTGGGCGTCGTCACCCATGAGCACGAAAAGATTTCCAACAGCATCAGCCTGCGCACGGACGGCAGGAAAGTCACGCTCGCGGCGGGCGCCGTCTTGCGCAACCGCGAACTCTCTCCGTTCATCGTCAACATCGGCAACAACGGCAAGCTCAGCAACAGCGGAACCTTCAGGACCACGCCGGACGACCTCCGCGCCATCGTGGACGTGCATATGAACGCCGCGCGCGACAAATGGGGGCTGAAGGACAAGCCGATGGACGTGTGCGTTTATGCCCATGGCGGACTGGTCGGGGAGGAAGATGCCGCGCAGGCCGCGGCCGAGTGGATACCCCTGCTTTACGAAAAGCAGATCTTTCCCGTCTTCCTGATGTGGGAAACCGATTTCATCACCACGGTGAAGAACATCATCCAGGACGCGGCCAACAGCGTCCCCAGGACCACGGGCGGTCTCGGCGAGCGTCTGGAACGCTGGTGGAATCAGCGCCTGGAACGCTGGCTGGCGCGACCTGGAACCGTGATCTGGGGCGAAATGAAACAGAATGCCCAGGCCATGAGCGAGCCCGTCCCCAAGGGCGGCGCCCAGGAAGAGGCGGCGATGATCATGCTGTACCGGCACTTCAAGTCGCAGGTCGGCCAAGGCCGCGTCCGCCTGCACGTCGTGGGCCATTCGGCCGGCGCCATCGTCGCCAGCCATTTCGTGCACCGGCTGGCGGCGGAAGGCGGCGAACTCGAATCCCTGAGCCTCATGGCGCCGGCGGTGACGATGGATACCTTCCGCCGGCTGGTCGTGCCGAACCTGAAGACCCGCGTGAAGCGGTACCAGCAATTCCACTTGTCGGACCGCGCCGAAGAGGACGATCCCACCTGCGGCCCGTACCGGCGGTCCCTGCTTTACCTGGTGAGCGAGTCCTTCGAGGGCGGCACCACCACGCCGCTGCTCGGCATGGAGCGGTATTTCCGCGACGCCGGCATCCCCTGCGACGCCGTGCATGTCTCGCCGGCGGGCGCCCATGCCACAGGCGGCGGGCTGCCGCCCGTCGCCTCCAGCACGCATGGCGGCTTCGATAACGACAAAGGCACCCAGCAACACGTCATCGCCTTCATCAAGCGGTGACCGGCGGGCCGATTCCGCTAGCGCAGCACCAGGGTCGCCCCGATGACGCGCATGGTCGGCATCAGCTGACGCCAGGCGTCCTTGGGGAGGGCGGCTGGCCGCCGGAGCGCCGCGGCGGCGGGGTCGTCCAGCAGGTCGCCCTTGCAGGCGAACACGATGCTGTTGGTCATGTCGTCGTCCACGACTTCGAACATCGACGCCCCGAATGCGGCGCGCACCCGGTCCATGTACTCGTGATGCTGCGGATGATTCACGTGGAAATTGATCACGAGGATGCCGTCCTCCCGCAGGGCGCGGAAGCAATCGGCGTAGAAGCCGGCCGAGCAAAGGGCATCGGGAATGCCGCCCACGCCGAAGCCGTCCAGGAAGATCACATCCGCGTGGTCTTCGGCATTGCGCAGGTATTCGGCGGCGTCCGCCTGGATGACCCGGAACCGGGCGTCGTCCGCCGGCACCATGAAGGCGTCCCGCAGGGCGATCACGTCCGGGTCGATCTCGATCACCTCGATCTCGGTCCGGGCCAGATAGCGGTGGCAGAACTTGGGCAGCGACCCGCCCCCCAGCCCGACCATCAGGATGCGGGCGGGTTCCGGCTTGAACAGCACGAAGCCCATCATCATCCGCGTGTACTCGAGGTCCAGCGCGTCCGGATTGAGCAGCGACATGCTGCTCTGGATTTCCTTCTCGGTGAAATGCAGCGTCCGCCGGGTGCCCGAATCCTGGACGAAGGGCCTCGGATTGCCGGTAGGCGCGTCAGGCGGCGGGGAATCGGCGGAAATACGGACGTCGGACATGGGGCGTAGCGGATTGCACGGAAACGTCCAGAAGATACCACTCCGCGCGGAACGGGTTCAGGCCCGTCCCGCCATGCAATCCGCCCGAGCAGGGGGCCCCATCGGCCCGCGCGGCCCTAGATCAGCAGGACCGGGCAGGGCGCGCTCGCGACGATCCGCCCGCACACCGACCGCAAAATGGCATCGACGAACTGACCCCGGTGGTGCGACCCCATCACGATCGCGGCCGCTTCGATCCTGGCCGCGTATTCGACGATTTTCTCCGCCGCGTGGCCCGTCAATTCGTGGCATTCGAACGCCACGCCGCCTTCGGTCAGTATGTCGACCACCGACTTCATCGCCCGGCCGCTCTCTTCGTGGTGCCAGGCGTCGATGCCTGCCTTGCCGATGAAGGCCTGCACATCTCCCGTCACGTCGGGCTCGCAGTGCACCACGTGCACGATGAAATCCCGGTTGAGCAGGGAACTTCCGACCAGGTAGCGCGCTGCGGCATCGCTGTAGCTCGACCCATCGGTGGCAAGAATGATCGTGTTCATGGCGGATCTCCGGTTTTTGACGCTTTGGCCTTGGGACGCGCGGCGTTTGCCGCAAGCCGCCCGGGCAGAATCAGGCTGGCGCCAACGGACGCCAACAGGATAAGGCCAACTGCCCCGAGCGACCAATGCACGGGAACGTGGAGCCATGGCGCGGCCAGCATCTTGCCGCCGATGACGATGAGCACGGCGGCAAGGCCATGCTTGAGGTAGCGGAAACGCTCCCGCATGTCGGCCAGCAGGAAGTACATCGCGCGCAGGCCCATGATGGCGAAGATATTGGAGGTAAACACCAGGAAGGGGTCGGTGGTGACCGCGAAGATCGCCGGAATGCTGTCCACCGCGAACACCGCATCGCTGGCCTCGATCATCAACAGCACGACGAACATCGGCGTGGCGTAGCGCAAGCCGCCGATACGCACGAAAAAGGACTCTCCGTGATAGTCCTTGGTGATCCGCATGGATGACCGCAGAAGGCGGACCAGCGGATTGCGGGCGATGTCCGGCGGGTGGTCCGCCTTGGCCAGCATCCTGGCCCCGGTGACGACCAGGAGCGCGCCGAATACATAGAACAACCAGGCGAACTGGGAAAGCAGCCACACGCCGGCGAGGATCATGGACACGCGCATCACGATGGCGCCCAGCACGCCGTACAGCAATACCCGGCGCTGCAGATCGAGCGGCACGGCGAAGTACCCGAAGATCAGCGAGAACACGAACATATTGTCCACCGACAGGGACAGTTCGATCAGGTAGCCGGTAAAGAACTCCAGCGCCTTCCGGTTCGCGATGGCGCGGCCCAGGTCAGCGTCCAGGAACCACCACAGCAGGGCGCCGAACAGTGTGGCGAGGACCACCCACGCGAACACCCAGCATAGCGCCTCCCGCGACGAGACGCGGTGCGCGTGCCTGCCGCCCAGCACATACAGATCCAGCGCCAGCACGACCAGCACGAACCCGACGAAGCCCGCCCACATCGGCAAGGTGGCAAAGGTCTCGACCTGGTCCATCAGGGTCTCCCGCCATCGCCGCGCCCCCCCGCTCATGATGGCCGGCGGCGCGCGGCGAATACACGAATCCAGTCTAGAGCCGGGCGATCCCCGGAACAATCCGCATATGACGAACTGATAGTCCGTAAATTCCGAAATCCGCGGGCGGGAGCCACGCCGCGGCGCTGGCGGAGTAGAATTTTTGCATCGCAGCGCGCCGCGGGCGCCGCGGCGCACCTTGCACACAATGGGAGACTGGCTCATGGCAGAGATATCCCCGGCGTCACAGCAGGTCCGGCCATTGGAGATCGGCGACATCACCGTCATCGACAACACCAAGCTCAAGAAGGCCGTCACGGCCGCCGCTCTAGGCAATGCGATGGAGTGGTTCGATTTCGGCGTCTACGGCTTCGTCGCCTTCGCGCTCGGCAAGGTGTTCTTCCCCGACGCCTCGCCCGCGGTCCAGACCATCGCCGCGCTGGGCACCTTCTCGGTTCCCTTTCTCGTGCGTCCCCTGGGCGGCGTCTTCTTCGGCGTGATGGGCGACCGCTTCGGCCGCCAGAAGGTGCTCTCGCTGACCATCATCATCATGGCGATCAGCACCTTCTGCATCGGCCTGATTCCCTCCTACGAGTCCATCGGCCTGTGGGCGCCGGTGCTGCTATTGCTGTGCAAGCTCGCCCAGGGCTTCTCGGTGGGCGGCGAGTACACGGGAGCCGCCGTGTTCGTGGCGGAGTACGCGCCCGACCGCCGGCGCGGCTTCCTCGGCAGCTGGCTGGATTTCGGCTCCATCGCGGGCTTCGTGCTGGGCGCGGGCCTGGTGGTGCTGCTGCAGGCGACGCTCGGGGAGCGGACCTTCCTGGACTGGGGATGGCGCGCGCCTTTCTTCGTCGCCGGCCCGCTAGGGCTGCTGGGCCTGTATCTGCGCCATGCCGCCGAGGAAACGCCGGCATTCACCCAGCAGCTGGAGAAAATGGAGCAGGAGGATCGCGACGCCGTGCAGGAACGGCCCGCCGTGTCCTTCCGCGAAATCTTCTCCAAGTACCGCAAGGCGCTGCTGGTCTGCATCGGCATGGTGCTGGTAACGAACATCACTTACTACATGCTGCTGACCTACATGCCCACCTACCTGTCGAGCAGCCTCGGCTATTCCGAGGAGCACGGGGTGCTCATCATCGTGGTGGTCATGATCGGCATGCTGTTCGTGCAACCGGTCGTCGGCTTCTTCAGCGACAAGATCGGCCGCAAGCCTTTTCTGCGGGTCGGCAGCATCGGCCTGCTGGTGATCGCGGTGCCGGCCTTCTCGTTCGTGGGCAGCGACAACACCGGCCTGATTTTCCTGGGGCTGCTGTTCATCGCCGTGTTCCTGAACTGCCTGACGGGCGTCATGGCGTCCACGCTGCCCGCGCTGTTTCCCACCCGGATCCGGTACAGCGCGCTGGCCAGCTCCTTCAACGTGGCGATCATCGCCGCCGGCCTCACGCCCACCGTGGCCGCGTGGCTGGTCGAGGAAACCGGCAATCTGATGATGCCCGCCTACTACCTGATGGCGGCATCGCTGATCGGCATCGTCACGTCCTTCTTCCTGCCCGAAACCGCCAACCGTCCGCTGCGAGGCGACACCCCGACCGCCTCGAACCGGCGCGAGGCGCGCGCCCTGCTGCAGCAGGCCCACGAACACATCGAGCAAAGCGTGCTCGATGTGGAGGCGGAGATCGCGGAACTGGAAGGCAAGCTGGAGGCGCTGCGGCAACGCCGCCAGCGCCTGGCGGACCGCCATCCCGATCTGGAATGAAGCGGCGCGCCGCCGCTCCTTTACAATCCGCGCGGGCCGGTGCCCCGTCGACACCCCAAAGGGCGACTTATCGAGTCGCCCTTTGTTCGTTCGGCGCATTGGCGCAATCCGCTATTCACAAGGAAATCATACTTACCATGCAGCACCCTCAGTCTTATTCCACGGGCGAACTGATCCAGACCTTTCGCCATGGCAAGTTCCTCGTCTATTTTCTTGTGATATTGGGAGTCGTGTGCCTGGGCACGGCGGGGTTCGTGCTGTACCTCAGCACCATCGCGCCGCAGAAAAATCCCGTTCTCTTCTTCGGCACCAGCGGCTTCCTGCTGTTCTGCGCGCTCTGCGCCTTCGCGGCTTCCGTGTGGCAGAAGAAGCTGCGCCGCGCCAGCTACGATGTCTACGAAAAGGGCATTGCCCAGGTCATCGGCGGGCAGGCGCAGTACACGCCCTATGCCGAAATCCAGGACCTCTACCTGTTCAGTTCCGGGCAGACCATTCTTAGCGGCATGGCGACCAACCTGGCCTATCGCCGCAATGCAAGCGAACCTTTCCGCTGGATCAGCGAGCACCTCTGGAAATTCATGGATTTCCAGCAACTGGTCCGCGAACGGTATCTGCGCGAGCGCCAGCCCGCCGTACTCGACACCCTGGCGTCCGGCGGCGCGGTCACGTTCAACTACATCAGCAGCGGCCAGGTCTGGCGCAAGCGCATCAGCGGCAAGTTCCTGAACATCTCCACCCAGCCCATCGTGCTGACCCGCGATGCGCTCGAAGTACAGGGACGGAAGATTCCGCTGTCCAGCCTGCGCAGCGTCGATCTGAACGCCTGGACCGAAAAGGTCGTCATCAAGGACGAATCCGGCAAGACGGTGCTCTCCACGATAGGCCTGGGCATCCTGAGCCTGGACCTGTTCCTGAATACGTTGAGCCTGATTCGTGAGCAGGACCACGACATGGCTGGCGCGACGCCCGCCTGACCGGGAGAAGCCGCCGCATCATTCGTGCCGCGCCCGGCGAGAACCTGGGCGCGTACCGGGCCATCAGCATGCGCCACCGCCAGTTCGGGCGTCGGCTTGCATGCCACCCGCGCGTCCCGGAGTGCCGCCGGCGCTCCACCGGCGGAGTCGCGAACTGGGGAAGGCCTTCCGCGACTTATCTCCAAGCGGCTGAAAAACCATGCCGCTTGGCATGCCAGACCACGGCCAGCATTGCTGTCAGGAGCACCAAAAGCGCTGGAGAAAATGCCGCAACACCAAAGGTGTCCAATAGCATTCCACCAATGATGCCTCCACCGGCGATTGCCATATTCCAGGCCGTCACCAGCATGGACTGAGCGACATCGGCCGCGTCCTTGGCCGTCTTGGCGAGAGCGGTCTGGAATAGCGTCGCCGCACCACCGAATGCCAATCCCCAGGCACCCACCGCCGCATAGACCACGGTAGAAGCATCGCTCGCCATGCCGAGCGCCAGGGCGGCCAGGCCGAACAAGACCGTGCTGGCGAGCGTCAACATGCGCAGATGGCGGTCGATCAGCACTCCGATGATCCAAATCCCCAGCAGCGAGGTGACGCCAAATACTAGCAGCACCAAGTCCGTCCGGTCGGACATGCGCACTGCGGCCAGGAACGGCGCGATATAGGTATAGAGGATATTGTGCGCGAGAACGAAGGCCAGCACCGCGAACAGCACCGAGCGCACACCGGGCATGGTGAACACATGGCTTGGCGGCAGCCGCTTGGCCGCGGGCTGTCCAGCATAGTCCGGCACCTTGACGCTCACCCATATCAAGAGCACCAGCGCCAGTCCGCTCATGATGCCAAAACAGATCCGCCAACCGACCAGATTCCCGAGGAACGTGCCGGCAGGCACACCCAGCGACAACGCCAAAGGCGTGCCCACCATCGCAATGGCGATGGCGCGCCCCTTCTGATGCTCGGGCACCATGCGCGCGGCATAGCCCGCGAGCAATGCCCAAAGCAGGCCGGCTGATACGCCCGCGAGGAAGCGAGCCACCATCGTCAAGACATAGTTGTCAGAAAACGTCGTGACCGTATTGGCGACCACGAAGCCCGCGATTGCTGCCAATAGCAGCGGGCGCCGCCGCACGCCCTGGGTGGCAGCAGTCAGTGGAATGGCGGCCACCATCGAACCGATGGCGTAGACGGTAACAAGCTGTCCGGCCAACGCTTCGGAAATCCTCAGGCCGGCACTGATCTGGGGGAGCAGACCCGCAGGCAAAGCTTCGGTCAGGATCGTGACGAAACCGGCCAGCGCCAAGGCCAGAAGTGATGCAATGGGAAAAGAGGCGGAGTTGGCACCGGGTCCGGGTGGCGTTGTCGAAATTTCCATGGTTCCTGCCTTTTGGGGTACCGAGGACGGGCACAAGGAACCCGGAATCGGCACGAATTGATGTAGGCAGTCATGGTGATGGCGTCTTCAATATAAGACAATAATGCTAATGTTCTGAACATTTACGACAAATTGTCTTAAATAAGGGCAGCCATGGAATCCCTGACCGGTATCGCATTCTTTGTCCAGGCCGCGGAAACAAGAAGCTTCTCTGAAGCGGGGCGTCACCTCGGTGTGTCATCGTCGGCCATCGGCAAGAGCGTGTCCCGACTTGAAGAACGGCTGGGCGTGCGCCTTTTCCACCGCAGCACGCGCAACATGACGCTGACGCCGGAAGGGGCGCTATTTCTTGAACGCTGCCGGCGCATCCTGTGCGAAGTCGAAGCGGCGGAACTAGAACTCGCTGAAACGCGGCGAGCGCCGCGCGGGCGGCTGCGTATCAGCCTGCCTCTGGTCGGAATGCTAGTTATGCCCGCTCTGACCGCTTTCATGCACCGCCATCCGGCCATTGAATTGGACGTGGATTTCTCGGATCGCCTGGTGGATGTGATCGAGGAAGGCTTTGACGTGGTCATACGTACGGGCCAACTGGCAGACTCGCGCCTCATGTCGCGCCCGCTTGGCAACTACCGGCTGCAACTTGTCGCGTCGCCCGATTACCTGGCGGGCCGCGGAATGCCCGAGACTCCCGCGGATCTTAGGCATCACGCCTGCTTGCAACACAAATTTCCCAGTACCGGCAAGCTCGAGCCGTGGCCCCTGAAACGTGCGCAAGGTTCCTCGGAATGGACGCTTCCCGCCTCGATGGTGTGCAACACATCGGCAGCGCTGATGGATGTGGCTCTAGCCGGCCTGGGCATCGCCTGCCTGCCAGACTACATGGTGCGGAAAGCCATTGGGCAGGGCGCACTGGTGACGCTTCTTGATGCATACGTCGAGCATCAAGGTACCTTCTGGCTACTGTGGCCGTCGAGCAAACACCTGGCGCCGAAGCTGCGAGCATTCATCGACTTCATGGTCGATGAATTATTGAAGAATTGACAGGGAAGAACGCCTGGGCCCCTTAAGGCCTTTGCCCTCGATTGCGCGACAAGCGCCGCTCCACCGGCTTGCCCTGCGGTCCGGGCTGAGCACACCACAGCCGACGCGATTGAACATTCGCGTGGACGCCCGGCCCTGACACAAAAGTGACGTTGAAATACATCGGCAAACGTTCGACGAGAAGCTAGGCGTTCAGGTCGCGACGGACTTTACTCCGCGCGACCGACCTTATTTCTCGTTTTCACGCGGACAGCCCGCCGCTCGCGCTTATTCCACCGTCACGCTCTTGGCGAGGTTGCGCGGCTTGTCCACGTCGGTGCCGCGGGCGCATGCCGTGTGGTACGACAGCAGCTGCAGCGGGATCGTGTGCAGGATCGGCGACAGCTTGCCGTAGTTCTCGGGCATGCGGATCACGTGCATGCCTTCGGCGCTCTGGATCTTGCTGTCGGCGTCGGCGAACACGTAGAGTTCGCCGCCGCGGGCGCGCACTTCCTGCATGTTGGACTTCAGCTTTTCCAGCAGCTCGTCCTTCGGCGCGATGGTGACGACGGGCATGTGCTCCGTCACCAGGGCCAGCGGGCCGTGCTTGAGTTCGCCGGCCGGGTAGGCTTCGGCGTGGATGTAGCTGATTTCCTTGAGCTTGAGCGCGCCTTCCAGGGCGATCGGGTAGTGCATGCCGCGGCCCAGGAACAGGGCGTTTTCCTTCGAGGCGAAGCGATCGGCCCACGCCATGATCTGGGGTTCCAGCGCCAGCACCGAGCCGATGGCGGACGGCAGGTGGCGCAGCGCCTTCAGGTGCTCGGCTTCCTGCTCTTCCGTGAGCTTGCCGCGCGTTTGCGCCAGCGCCAGGGTCAGGAGGAACAGCGCGGTGAGCTGGGTGGTGAAGGCCTTGGTCGAGGCCACGCCGATTTCGACGCCGGCGCGCGTGATGTACGACAGCTTGCACTCGCGCACCATGGCGCTGGTGGACACGTTGCAGATGGTCAGCGTGTTTTCCATGCCCAGCGAACGGGCATGCTTCAGCGCGGCCAGCGTGTCGGCGGTTTCGCCCGATTGCGAGATGGTGACCACCAGCGAGCGCGGGTTAGGCACGCTGTCGCGATAGCGGTATTCGCTGGCGATCTCCACGGCCACCGGGATCTTGGCGATCGATTCGATCCAGTACTTGGCGGTCAGACCCGCGTAGTAGCTGGTGCCGCAAGCCAGGATCAGCAGGGAATCGATGTCCTTGAAAATCCTGTAGGCGTCGTCGCCGAACAGTTCGGGCGTGATGGACTCGATGTCCTGCAGCGTATCGCCGACCGCGCGGGGTTGTTCGAAGATTTCCTTCTGCATGTAGTGGCGGTAGGGGCCGAGCTCGGCCGCGCCGGTGTGCACGTGCACGGTGTGCACTTCGCGATCCACGTTCTTGCCGCTGGCGTCGACGATCCAGACGCGCGACAGTTGCAGGTCGACGACGTCGCCGTCTTCCAGATAGATGATCTGGTCGGTCGTGCCGGCCAGGGCCAGCGCATCGGAAGCCAGGAAGTTCTCGTTCTGGCCCACGCCCACGACCAGCGGCGAACCCTGGCGCGCGCCCACGACACGGTGCGGTTCGTCGCGGCAGAACACGGCGATGGCATAGGCGCCATGCAGGCGGCGCACGGCGTTCTGCACCGCTTCGAACAGATCGCCGGCATACAGGTGGTTGACCAGGTGCGCGATCACTTCGGTGTCGGTCTGGCTTTCGAACACATAGCCGACGGCCTGGAGCTCGGCGCGCAATTCATCGTGGTTTTCGATGATGCCGTTGTGGACCAGCGCGATGCGCGGCTCGTCGTTGCCCAGGTGCGAAAAATGCGGATGGGCGTTGTGGGTGGCGGGCACGCCATGGGTGGCCCAGCGGGTGTGGGCGATGCCGGTGAAGCCCTGCAGCTTGTCTTGCGAAACCTGCTCGGCCAGTTCGGCCACGCGCTGCGTGCTGCGCGTGCGGCGCAGGTGGCCGTCGGCATAGACGGCGACGCCGCAGGAATCGTAGCCGCGGTATTCCAGGCGCTTGAGGCCTTCAACGAGAATCGGGGTGATGTCGCGCTGGGCGACGGCGCCAACAATGCCGCACATAGGGAGTGCTCCGGGAAGTTCGTGTACCGACGCATTGTGCTTGTCCCGGCAAGAAATTAGATTTCTTTATCTAGCCACTTATGTAAATTAATTCCCTTACATAATTGTGATTAAATAATCTTTCGTTAAGTACTAACTTTTGAAATTAATAATGCAGAATCCACCGATTCCATTGCCGGAACTGGATGATCTGGACCGGCGCATTCTTGAACAGTTACAAGAAGACAGTTCGCTGACCAATCAAGACCTCGCCCAGCGCGTGCATGCATCGCCCCCTACCTGCCTGCGGCGGGTCCGCCGGCTGGTGGACGAGGGCGTGATCGACCGCCAGGTGGCCATTCTGTCGGCCGGAAAACTGGGCAGCACGCTGACCGCGATCGTGGAGATCACGCTGGACGTGCAGGCCGCGGAGCGCCTGGACGAGTTCGAACGGAGCATGCTTGCCGAACGCGCGGTGCTGCAGTGCTACCGGGTGTCGCCGGGACCGGATTTCGTGGTGATCGCGCAGGTGAAGGACATGCCGGCCTATCACGCGCTGGTGCATCGGGCGTTCACCGCCCAGGCCAACGTGCGCAACGTGCGCACCTTCTTCTCGGTGCATCGCGCCAAGTTCGAGACCCGGATCGACGTACGGGCCTGAGCCCATGCGCCGGCGCAAGCTCCCGGGTTCAGCGCCGGGCGAGCAGGCGCTCGAACTGCGCCAGATAGCGGTTGCCCATTTTCTGCACGTCGTGCTCGTTGCGGACGTACTCATAGGCGCGCTCGGTGACTTCCTGGCGGAACGCCGCGTCGTCCAGGCAACGCGCCATGCCTTGCGCCATGGCCTGGAAATCGCCCACCGCGCACAGCACGCCGCGCCCGTCGGCCAGGCTTTCCTTGAGCCCGCCGGCATCGGTGGACACTACCGGCACGCGTTGCAGGAAGGCATCCAGCACGCTGCTGCCCAGGGCCTCTTCCTCGGAACTCATGACGAACACGTCGAGAACGCTGTAGAAATCTTCGACGCCCTTGCGGAAGCCGGCAAACCGGTAGACGTCCTCGATGCCGAGCCTGCGCGCCTCGTCCCTGGCCTGCGCTTCGCGGTCGCCGCCCGCGCCAAAGTGCAGGAACACGAAGTCGCGACGCGTCCTGGCCAGTTCGCCGACGGCGCGCACCAGCGTCACCGGGTCCTTGTCGCGGATCAGCGCGGCGGAGGTGGCCATGACTTTTTTGCCGGCCAGGCCGAATTCACGGACCAGATTGGCGACGTTCTCGGCGTTGATCTCGTGCGGCTCGACCGCGCTGCGGATGATGACGGGTTCGATACCCAGGCGGCGCGGCTCGCCGGCCGCCATCTCGCTGATCGCCACGAACAGGTCCGCGTGGCGCCACTTGAAGCCGGTCTTCCATTCGTCGCCCGGCTTCACGACGAAGGAGGTGCGGCGCGAGAAGACCACCGGCCGGCGGTGCAGCCATTTGGTCAGGACCGCCCACGTGATGGTGTTGGCGGTCTGCGCGTGAACGATGTCGTAGCGGCTGGCGCCGGCCAGGAAGGCCAGCTGCCCGGGCACATTGCGGCAGGTATGGGCCACGAAGCCCTCCTGGCGGGCGCGCTCGGCCAGCGGCGCTCCTTCGCGGCACATCACTTCGACGTCGTGGCCGGCCTTGCGGAACGCGCGCATGCAGTAGAGGGTCTGCCGTTCGCCCCCGCGCCAGCCTTTCTCGAAGTTCAGTTGCAGGATCTTCATGCGCGCCCGATGCCCGAATACTCGAAGCCCAGGGCGCGCACGTCGGCCGGCGTGTAGAGATTGCGGCCGTCGATGATCAGCGGCGTCTTGAGCAGGGCTTTGACGCGGTCGAAGTCGGGCGCGCGGAACACCTTCCACTCGGTTGCGATCAAGAGCGCATCCGCGCCGTCCAGCGCGTCGTACATGTCGGCGGCGAAGCTGATGCCGGGCTTGCCGGCCAGCACGCGGCCGGCCTCGTGCATGGCGACGGGGTCATAGGCGCGCACCTCTGCGCCGCGGCGCGTCAGCTCGGAGATGGCCGTCAGGCTGGGCGCTTCGCGCATATCGTCCGTGTTGGGCTTGAAGGACAGGCCCCACAGGGCGACCTTGCGGCCGTGCAGGTCTTCGCCGAAGCGCTCGACCAGTTTTTCGGACAGGCGGAATTTCTGGGCGTGGTTGGCGGCTTCCGCGGCTTCGATGACGCGCATCGGCAGGGAATTCTCCGCCGCGGTGTTGACCAGCGCCTGCACGTCCTTGGGGAAGCAGGAGCCGCC
Organism: Achromobacter sp.; assembly: GCF_050285585.1. Classification (GTDB taxonomy): domain Bacteria; phylum Pseudomonadota; class Gammaproteobacteria; order Burkholderiales; family Burkholderiaceae_B; genus Achromobacter. Next base: position 124,168 of record NZ_JBLZXF010000005.1, read on the forward strand.
GTAACCCGCGCCGGGATACAGGAAGTGGTATCCGATGCGCGGATCGGCGCCGATGCCGCGGCGCACCTGCTCGATGTCCGCGCCCAGCGCCTCGGCCAGGTTCGCCATTTCGTTCATGAACGAAATGCGCGTGGCCAGCATGGCGTTGGCGGCGTATTTGGTCAGTTCGGCCGAGCGCACGTCCATCACCATCAGGCGGTCATGCGTGCGCTGGAAGGGTTCGTAGATGCGGCGCATGACACCGATGGTGTATTCGTCGTCGGCGCCGACCACGACCCGGTCCGGGCTCATGAAATCGTTGATCGCGGCCCCTTCCTTCAGAAACTCGGGGTTGGACGCCACGCTGAACGGAATCTCCACGCCCCGCTCGGCCAGTTCGCGAGCGACGACCTCGCGCACCTTGTCGGCCGTGCCCACCGGTACGGTGGACTTGTCCACGATCAGCTTGCGCGCCGTCATGTGGCGAGCGATGTTCCGGGCGGCGGCCAGCACGTACTTCAGGTCGGCGGAGCCATCTTCGCCGGGCGGGGTGCCCACGGCGATGAACTGCACGTCGCCGAAGGCGACGCTTTGCGCGATATCGTCGGTGAAATGCAGGCGGCCGGCCTGCACGTTGCGCCGCACCAGGTCTTCCAGGCCGGGCTCGTAGATGGGGATGCCCCCCTGGCGCAACAGGGCGATCTTCGCCGCGTCCACGTCCAGGCACATGACGTCGTTGCCCATGTCGGCCAGGCATGCCCCCGACACCAACCCCACGTAACCGGTACCCACGACCGTGATCTTCATGCCTGAACGCCTCAAAAATTGGTAAGCCTTGCCCCCGGTATCCAGAACCGGGCGCCGGCCGCCATTATAGAAGCGGCCGGAGGCCGGAACCGGCGCCGGGCTGTCCGGCCCCGCCCCGAGAGCCCGCCTCGGGCCGAAGCGCGGTTTCCAGGCCCGCCGGGCGCGCGGCCGCTAGGGCTTCAGCTTGGTGAAGCGGACGGTGTTGACCACCACGGCCAGGGCAGCGCAAACCGTCCCCAGGACCAGGGCCAGGCCAGGGCCGTGGGCCACGCTGAGACTGAACGCGATGGCGACCAGCGCCGTGCCGAAACTCTGGCCGAACACACGGGTCGTGGCCTGCAGGCCGCCCGCCGCGCCGCTGCGCGAACGGGGCGCGGCCGACAACAGGGCCCGGTTGTTCGGCGTCTGGAAGAACCCGAACCCCGTGCCCGCCACGAACATGCCCGCGAGGACGGGCCAGTTGGACACCGAGGCCGGCAGCGCCGCCAGCCACAGCATGCCGGCCACCATCGTGGCCGCCCCGGCCCCGCTCAGGGTTGCGGCCGAATAGCGGTCGGACAGCCTTCCCGCCAGCGGGGCGATGATCGCGGTGCCCACGGGCCAGGCGCCCATCAGCATGCCCACCTCGAGATAGGGCCGGCCGAGGACCTGCTGGAAGTAGAACGGCAGGGACACATAGGACGCCATCTGCGCGGCGAACGTGCAGGCCGAGGCGCCCACGGCGAAGGCCAGCGGACGGATGCGCAACAGGTCGACGGGCACCAGCGGCATCGGCTGCCGGCTGGCCCGGCGCACAAGCACCAGGCCGACCATCGTCGCGATCGCGACCAGGCCGATGCCGCGCAGCAGGTCCATGCCCATCATGTCCACGCCGGAGATGAACACGCCCAGGGTGATCATGCACAGCAGGGCGCTGATCCAATCGAGCTTCACGTTGTTGCGCGGCACCTCCGGCAGGTGGCGCAGGCCCAGCATCGCCAGCATGCAGATGGGAAGGTTGACCGCGAAGATCCAGGGCCAGGGCGCCACCGACAGGATGGCGGACCCGATGGTCGGCCCCAGCACCGACATGACGGCCACCGTGGTGGCGTTGATGCTGATCCCGCGGCCCAGCAGTTTCAGCGGGTAGATATTGCGCACCAGCCCGCCGAACATGCACATCAGCGTGGCGGCGCCGATGCCCTGGAACACCCGCGCCGCCGTCAGCTGCCAGAGCGTGGCGGCCAGGGCGCACCCCAGCGAAGCCAGCGTGAACAGCATCAGACCGAAGGTGAACATGCGGCGAAAGCCGATGCGTTCCGCCAGCGCGGACAGCGGCAGCAGCATCGTCACCACCGCCAGGTTGTAGGCGTTGACGATCCAGACCGCCTGGGCCGGCGAAGCGTTGAGGTCGACCGCGATGGTGGGCAGCGCGACGTTGGCGATGGTGGTGTCCAGCACCGACAGGCTGATGCCCGTCATCACGGTTGCCGCCGCCCAATAGCGCCGGGGCGTCGGCAGGCCGTCGGGCGGGGCGGGCTTGGGCGTCCCGCCTGGGGCCGGGTCTTTCTCGACGGTCACGATTTCTTGACCGGGCGTTGCCAACCCTCGACGGTGAGTTGCTTGGGGCGCGATACGGTCAGCTTCTCGGCGGGCGCGTCCCGGGTCAGGGTGGTGCCGGCGCCCAGCGTGGCGCCGCGGCCCACGCGCACCGGCGCGACCAGCTGCGTGTCGGAACCGATGAAGGCATCGTCCTCGATGACGGTGCGGTGCTTGTTCACGCCGTCGTAGTTGCAGGTGATGGTGCCCGCCCCCACGTTCACGCGCGCGCCGATGTCGGCATCGCCGATGTAGGCCAGATGATTGGCCTTGCTGTCCTCGCCCAGCACGCTCTTCTTGATCTCGACGAAGTTGCCCACATGGCTGCGGTCGCCGAGCTCGGCGCCCGGACGCAGCCGCGCATACGGACCCACGCGCGCGTCGCGCCCGACCTGGGCCTGCTGCAGATGGCTGAATGCCTCGATGTGAGTGCCCGGGCCGACGCTGACGTCGCGCAACACGCAATGCGGGCCCACGCGCACCCCGTCGGCCAGCGTCACCTTGCCTTCGAACACGCAACCCACGTCGATGAAGACGTCGCGTCCGCAGGTGAGCGAACCGCGCACATCGAAGCGCGCCGGGTCGGCCAGCGTCACGCCGGCTTCCAGCTGGCGACGGGCCTGCTCGCTCTGCCAGCGGCGCTCCAGTTCGGCCTGCTGCACGCGGCTGTTCACGCCCAGCGTTTCCCAATTGGCGCCGGGCTGCGCCGCGCCCACCGGCACGCCGTCGGCCACGGCGAGGCCGACGGTGTCGGTCAGGTAGTACTCGCCCTGGGCGTTGTTGTTGTCGATGCGGGACAGCCAGTCCTTCAGCTTCGCCGTGGGCGCGCTGAGGATGCCGGTGTTCACTTCCTTGATGCCGCGCTCGGCGTCCGAGGCGTCCTTGTGTTCGACGATGCGGCAGACGTTGCCGCGCTCGTCGCGCACGATGCGGCCGTAACCGGTGGAATCGTCCAGCACCTCGGTCAGCACGGCGGCGCCGGCGCCGCGGGCCTCCAGCAGGCGCTTGAGCGTTTCGGGCTGCACCAGCGGCACGTCGCCATACAGCACCAGCGTCACGTCATCCTTGCCATCGCCCTCCAGCAGCAGCGGCACGGCCTGCTGCACCGCGTGGCCCGTGCCGTGCTGGGGCTGCTGCAGCGCGAAGTGCAGGTCGGCCTGGCCCTCGAATGCCTGCTTGACGCGGTCCGCGCCGTGCCCCACGACGACGATGATGCGCGCCGGATCGAGTTGGCGCGCGCTGTCCAGCACATGGGACAGCATGGGTTTGCCCGCGAGCGTGTGCAGCACTTTGGGAAGGTCGGACTGCATGCGTTTACCCAGTCCGGCGGCAAGAATCACTACGTTAAGCATAAGTTCCACAATGTTGAAGACGGCCCGGCGGCCTCGCGGCCGTCAGGGCATCGATTGAAAGAGGAGGGCTAGCTCGCGGCCGGCCCCGTTTTCTTGGCGGTCTTGGCGGCGCTTCGGGTAGCGGCGGGCTTGCGGGCCGCCGGCTTGGAGGCCCCCGCCTGCGCCGCGGGCTTGGAATCGTCCGCCTTTGCCTTGGCCGCGGCGGCGCCGGGCGCGGCCGGCATGGAAGCGGCCGTGGCGGCGGCGATCTGGTTGAACTGCTGCTGCAGCAGGTCCCACCATGCCTTGGATGCGGATTGCGCCGCGGCGCCCATCTGCTCGCTCATCCCAGGGGCGGCCGAGGGCTGCTCGTCCGCCGCGCCGCCCGCCTCCCGACCCTTGGCGTTGCCATTTTCCGCCGCCTTGGGAGCGGCCGCCGCGGGCTTTGGCGCGGGCTTCAGCCCCAGCACGACTTCCAGCGGCGAGGCCGCCCCGCTTTCGCGCACGGCGGCCATGTCCATATTGGCCGCGCTGTCCACGAATGCGCGCAGCGTGCTGATGGTGGAGCGCTGCACTTCCATGCCCTGGATGGTGCTGGACAGCATGCTCAGGTTCATGCGCAGCCAGTTTTCCACCGACCGCAGTTCGGCGATGCGGCGGTCCAGGTCTTCCAGGTTCATCGGGGGAGCCATGGGCAGGCTGCTGGCCAGGCCTCCCGGCCCGGTCAGCCCCGCCCAGGCCTGGCGCATCATTTCCATGCTGGCCAGGAGCGGGTTGCCCGACAGGTCGGAATGCTGACCCATGCCGGGTAGGACGAACGGGTTCGATTGTTGGTCGCTCATTCCTGGTCTCCCCAAAACAGATAATTGCCTGCCGCGCCGGGCCTACCCCGGCAGCAGCTGGTTGTTCTCCACGCGCACGTGGTCGCCGGATGCAAACGCGAACGGTTGCGCGCTACGGAACTGGCGCGCGCTGCCGTCGCTCATGCGCACGGTGAGCTCATAGTGCGTCACCGTTTGTTGCTGTCTGATATTACGCTCAACTTCACGGCCTGCCAAAGCGCCGCCGACGGCGCCCAGCACCGTCAGGGCGGTCTTGCCGCTGCCGCCGCCGAACTGGTTGCCCACGACGCCGCCCGCCACGCCGCCGGCAATGGTGCCGACCAGATGATCGCTGTTGTCCTTCACTGGCACCTGGACCTGGCGGATGGATTCGACGACGCCGCAGGTGGCGCAAGCCTGCTTTGCCGGCGCCGGGGCGGGCGCCGGAGCGGGACGAGACGCCTGCGGGGGCTCGGAGCGGGCCTGCTGGGCAGGGGCGCCCTGGGCAGGTTGCGCGGGCACGGGCGCCAGGTTGGCGCCTTCCGGGCCCGCCTCGGCCACGGGCTCATCGGCATGCGGATTGGCGGAAGGAGTGGGCAGCCATCCCAGCACGGCGGCCACGCCCACCGAGCACATGACGATGACGGCGACCGCGGCGGCCGCGACCAGCGGATGCAGGGCGCGCCGCGGGGCTTCGGTTCGGGTAGGGGTACTCATAACGATGCTCCATCGTAACTAACCGGCAGTGGTATAGCACCCGCCCGCGGTTTCGGCATGTTGCGATGGTGACGCTTCTTTGCTGGCGGGGCCCGGTGGACAGCGGTGGCCAATCGTGGACAATAGGCGCATGGATTCCGTCACCCTGCCCCTGCTCGAACAGGCGATCAACTACTGGCGCAATGTCTCGCCGTCCGTGGGCGACGAATGCCGCCTGTGCCCCGAGGCGGCCGCGCTGGCGACCCCGTACGCGCTCATGATCATGGCGCATCGCCGCGAGATTCCCGCCACGGAACTCGGCGACAAGGCGCGCGCCGCGCTGGACGGCTGGGCCGCCGCAGCGGGCAGATAGCGCCCCTTATTGCTTCAGCAGGGCCTGGATGTCGTGCGTCAGCGCATCGACGCCGATATTGTTGTTGGCCAGCACGCGCGATTCGCCCTTGCCGTCGAGCAGGTAGAAGGCGGCCGTGTGATCCATGGTGTAGCTGCCGTCCTTGGTGGGCGCCTTGGCGTAATAGGCCTTGAACGACGCGGCGGCCTTCTTGACCTGGTCCGGCGTGCCCGTCAAACCCAGGAAACGCGGGTCGAAGGCGGTAACGTATTGTTTGAGAACCTCGGGCGTGTCGCGCTCGGGATCCACCGTGATCAGCAGCACCTGCACGCGGTCGGCGTCCGGCCCCAGCTTCTTCATGACCTCGGTCAGTTCGGCCAGCGACGTGGGGCACACGTCCGGGCACTGCGTGAAACCGAAGAACACCACCACCACCTTGCCGGCGAAGTCGGACAATTGGCGCGTCTTGCCGTTGTAGTCGGACAGTTCCATGCCGCGGCCCAGCTGGGTTCCGCTGATATCGCTGCCCTTGAACACCGGCGCGCTCTCGCCGCAGGCAGCCAGGGCGGCGGTCAAGGCGGCGGCGGCGCCCAAGCGCAAGGCCAGCCTGCGGCGGGTGGAAAACACGGACATCGACAACCTCCAGGACATCAGCGCAACAGGCCGACCCAGTGGTCCGCCAGCAGGGCGCCGAAGAGCAGCGCCAGGTAAAGAATCGAAAACCGGAACATGCTGCGCGCCAGTTCGTCGCTGTAGGCGCGGTACAGCCGCCATGCGTACGAAACGAACATGCCGCCCAGCACCAGCGCGGACGCCAGATAGAGTTCGCCGCTCATGCGGATGGCATAGGGCAGCAGCGTGGTGGCGACCAGCGCCACGCTGTAGAGCAGGATGTGCAGGCGCGTGAACTGGTTGCCGTGCGTCACGGGCAGCATGGGCAGCCCGGCCTTGGCGTAGTCGTGATTGCGATACAGCGCCAGCGCCCAGAAATGCGGCGGCGTCCAGATGAAGATGATCAGGACCAGGACCCAGGCTTCGGCCGGCACCGAGTCCGCCACCGTAGCCCAGCCCAGCGCCGGCGGCATGGCGCCGGACAGGCCGCCGATGACGATGTTCTGCGGCGTACGGGGTTTGAGGATGACCGTATAGATGACCGCATAGCCCACGAAGGTGGCGAAGGTCAGCCACATCGTCAGGGGATTGACCAGGTGGTAGAGCACGAACATGCCCGCTCCGCCCAGCAGCCCCGAGAGGGTCAGCACCTGGAAGGCCGAGATCGTGCCGCGCGCCGTGGCGCGGCGCGCGGTGCGCAGCATGCGCGCGTCCACTTCCTGCTCGATCAGGCAATTGATGGCGAAGGCGGCCGCCGCCAGCAGCCAAATGCCGATGGTGCCGAACACCACCCGCCGCATGTCCGGCATCCCGGGCGCGGCCAGGAACATGCCGATCACGGCGCAAAACACCGCCAATTGCGTCACGCGCGGCTTGGTGAGGACGAAATACTGGCGGAGCAATCCGGTTTGGGGAGCGGCAATACTGGTCATAATGAGCCCTATTTTAAACGCGCACCGAATTGGGGCCGTATTCACCCGCGGGCGAACGCCGTGCCGTGGACAAACGCACCATCAAGACCACCGCGGCCAGCGTCAGGCCGGCGGCGCCTCCATTGTGCAACACCGCGATCAGCAGCGGCCACTGGAAGAAGATCGTCGTCAGGCCGGTCACGAGCTGCGCCGCCAGGAGCGCCAGCATCAGCGTGGCGGGGCCGCGCAGCCCGGGCTCGGCCCGTAGCCGCCAGGCCAGCGTGCCCAGGTACAGGAACACGACGAACGCGAAATTGCGGTGCACCCAATGGATCGCCGTGAGCGCGGGCTGGGAAATCATCTCGCCCGAGGGCAGCTCGCCCAGGCCGCGGATGATCGAGTACCCGCCGTGGAAGTCCATTTCGGGCACCCACTGGCCGTGGCACATGGGAAAGTCCATGCAGGCCAGCGCGGCATAGTTGGTGCTGACCCAGCCTCCGAGGGTGACCTGCACCAGCAGCAGCCCGAAGCCCACGGCCACCCATGGTTTCCAGCGCGCGGCCGCCTCGGGCACGGGCAGATGCGGACGCTCGCGCGCGGACAGCCAGGTCATCAGTGCGAGCACGGACAGGCCGAACACCAGGTGCGCGGTCACGACGGCGGGCATGAGCCTGTGCGTCACGGTCCAGGCGCCGAACGCACCCTGCACGCAAACGGCCACCAGCGTGGTCACGGCCAGGGCCGGCGAGCGGCCCAGTTCACGGCGATAGCGCCACGCCATGTACACGATGCCGATGATCAGCATGCCCAGAATGGAGCCGACATAGCGGTGGATCATTTCGATCCAGGCCTTGGAAAGCGTAACGGGGCCGAAAGGCATGGCCTGGGACGCTTCGTGGATATCCCCCATGGCGCCCAGCGGCGTCACGCTGCCGTAGCAGCCCGGCCAGTCTGGACACCCCAGGCCGGAATCCGTCAAGCGCACGAATGCGCCGAACATGATCAGGTCCAGCGTCAGGAACCAGGTGAAGAAAACCAGTTTGCGATACCGCGCTTTGATACGTTCCATTTCCATAAACCATTACTGTGTCGCGCCGCGCCTTCCCCGCGACACGTAAAACCGCCAGCCCCCCGCCGCTGACAAGCCATCCCGCTATTTCCTTCGCAACATGCCCCCCGCATGCACACGTCATCCGCAATCGGGGCCGCGCAGATCCGGCGCCGCAGGCGCTCCGGGGATCACCCAATCCTGGAGTTGTAGACCAGCTTGCTGATGTCCTTGCGCACCTTCACCCCATCGGCCTCGGCAGGGTACTGCATCATGAGGTTGCCCAGGGGATCGATCACCCAGATCGGATCCTGCAGGCCGGGCTGCCCGGCCGCGGTATCGCGCGCCATCAGGAAGCGCGCCAGCTGGTCCGGGTTTGCGCGCACCATGACCGTGCCCTTGTAGGCCTCCAGCACCTTGTCCGGCACCGGCGCATCGTCCGTGATGAACCAGACACGGGCCAGCCGGTCCACGTTCTTGCCCTGGCTGGCGTGGCTATTGCGGGTGATGAAGAGCTTGCGGGCGCAGCTTTCCGGGCAGGCCCCGCCGTCGGCGGCGACCAGCAGCCACTTGCCTTTCAGGCTCTGCAGGTCGAAGGGCTTGCCGTCCAGCGTGGTCAGCTGGAGATCGGCGGCCGCGGGCATGGGCCGCTGCGGGCTCACCAGCGCGCCATAGTTGCTGGATTCGTCGGGCCACCACTGCGGGTTCATGTAGACCACCACGGCGGCGACGATGGGCGCCAGCGTGCACAGAAACACCAGCAGCATGGGCATCAGGGAACGCTTGCCGGCGGGCCGGGTAGGAGAAATGTCGCGAGCCACTTTGTATCCTGTTGTCTTGCGGTTGATGATGGGCGCCGGCTCAGGCCTGGGGCCCGCCGGACTCGCGGCGCCGCATGCGCCGGACGGCGCCCCCCAGCACCACCAGCCACGCCACGGCCGCGATCGAGGCGAAAGCGAACCACTGTACGGCATACGAGGTGTTCTGCTGGAAGTCCACGGACGGCTGCGGCCAATCGCGCACCAGCCCGTCGTCCGCGCCGCCGTCCGATTGCAGCAGCACGGTGGGCAGCAGGGCAAGCCCGGTGGCCTTGGCATAGGCATCCAGCGGCAGGTTCTGCACCTGCGGCACGCCGCCAGCAGCCGGCAGCGTGGCCGGCAGGACGGATTGGTCCGCTCCGCCGAGCGACCAGAGCTCGAATAGCCGCGGCACCCGCGGCGAAAGCTCTCCGCTCACGGTCTGCGTGCCCTCGGGCGTGCCCGGCAAGGACGGCTGCGCAGGCCCCGGGCCCGGGGCTTGCCCCGACGCCGGCAGGGCCCGCGGCAGCCAGCCTCGCAGCACCAGCACGGCACGCTTCGCGTCGGCGTCCAGCAACAAGGGCATGGCCAGCCAGTAGCCGGGCCTGCCCTCATGGTTGCGGTTGTCCAGCAGTACACTGAATTGCGGCTGCCACACGCCCGTGGCCTGCGCGGCCCGCCATGCGGTCATGCCCGCGGGATCGGTGTCGGGCGTCAATTTCAGCGGCGCTTGCTTGCGGCCCGCCTCGATAGCGGCCAGAATGGCGCGTCGCTCGTCGCCGCGGCGCAATTGCCATTGCCCCAGCGACGCCAGGATGATCACGGCGACGCCAAGCAGCAGCAGGGCGGCTACCGTGTAGCGGGTTGAATGCGGTCGGGCCATCTTTCTTCAATAACTCTGATTTGTCCGGAGACCAACATGCGCGTTTTTGTCGTCCTGGCCTTTATCGGTATTCTGGCCAGCCTGGCATCCGCCCTGGTCTACCTGATGCGAGACAAGGGCACCACCAGCCGCACAGTCAACGCGCTGACGGTACGCATCGGACTATCGGTGGCCCTGTTTCTGTTCGTGCTGTTCGCCCACCACATGGGCTGGATCGAGAGCACAGGCCTTAGATAGGCATCCGGGACACGGGTTCCCGCCATACTCGGCGGGAATGTAAAAGCGCGATGGACGCCGGGCTTGGCGCCCAGCCTCCTATCGCGCTTTGCTCTCCGCGCAAGCGGGTGCGGGGAGAGCGCCTTCCACCTCAGAACCAGTACACGAACAGGTACAGGCCCAGCCACACCACGTCCACGAAGTGCCAGTACCAGGCGGCGCCTTCGAAGCCGAAGTGGTGATCGGCCGTAAAATGCCCGCGGATCAGGCGGATCAGGATGACCGTCAGCATGGTGGCGCCCAGCAGCACGTGGAAGCCGTGGAAGCCGGTCAGCATGTAGAACAGCGAGCCGTAAGCGCCCGAATTGAACTTCAGGTTCAGTTCGGTGTAGGCGTGGTGGTATTCGTATGCCTGGCAGGCCACGAAGACGAAGCCCAGGACAACCGTGGCCAGCAGCCAGAAGATGGTCTTGCCGCGATGGTTTTCACGCAGCGCGTGGTGGGCGATGGTGAGGGTGACGCCGGAGCTCAGCAGCAGCGCGGTGTTGATCGTCGGCAGCCAGAAGGGGCCGACGGTCTGGAAGTGCTCGACCACGCCCGCGGGCCCGAAGTTGGGCCACACGGCCTGGAAGTCGGGCCACAGCATCAGCCGGTGGTCCATGTCGCCCAGCCACGGCGTGGTGACGGTGCGCGTGTACCAGAGGGCGCCGAAGAATGCCGCGAAGAACATGACTTCGGAGAAGATGAACCAGCTCATGCCCCAGCGGTAGGAGCCGTCGATGCGCTTGCTGTTCAGGCCGGCCTCGGATTCCTGGATGGCGTCGCCGAACCAGAAGTACAGCACCACGATCAAGCCGATGAAGCCCGCCAGCAGGGACCACTTGGCCCAGCTGACGCCGTTGATCCAGCCGGCGGCGCCCAGGCCCATGAACAGCAACGCCACAGCCGTACGCACGGGATGACCCGAGTCGGCGGGCACAAAGTAGTACGGTGCCTCTTTACCTTGAACCGAGTGGCTTGCACTCATGGCTTTCTCCCTGGTACAGATTTATAGATTAAGTGATTCAAGTCAGGCTGGAAACGGCCCAACGCACAATTAATACCAGCACAGTAACGAAGAGCGCCGCTGCCAGCAGCCCGGCCACGATCACGTGGACCGGATTCAGCTTGGCGATGTCTTCCCGGTGGCCCGCTCCCTTGCGGACGCCGAAAAACCCCCATGCCACCGCTTTCATCGTCTGAAGAAAGCTCAGCTTGCGCTGGGAGGTCTGGCGCAGGTCGTCGCTCATGGCCGCCGCCTAGTTGACGGCAACGCCGGACAGCAACGCCGATCCGCGCAGCACGGTCCAGGCGAACACGGCGATGACGAAAGCCAGAAGGACCAGTCCTGCGATCTTGTTGCGGCGGCGCTGCTCGGGTGTCATTGCTGTGCTACCTGGATCATGAAAGCGTGTTTACTTCACTTCGGGCGGAGTTTCGAAGGTATGGAAGGGAGCCGGCGACGGCACCGTCCATTCCAGGCCCTCGGCGCCTTCCCACGGCTTGGCCGAGGCCGGCTCGCCCTTGCCCGCGTAGCAGCGCAGCATCGCCCACAGGAAGATCAGCTGCGACAGGCCGAACCAGAACGCGCCGATGGTGGCCATCTGGTGGAAGGTCGTGAACTGCCCGGCGTAGTCGGCGTAGCGGCGCGGCATGCCGGCCAGGCCCAGGAAGTGCATCGGGAAAAAGGTCACGTTGAACGAAATCAGCGTGGACCAGAAGTGCAGCTTGCCCAGCTTTTCGCTGTACATGCGGCCCGTCCACTTGGGCACCCAGTAGTAGGCGCCGGCGAACAGGGCGAACAGGGAGCCCGCCACCAGCACGTAGTGGAAGTGGGCGACCACGTAGTACGTGTCGTGTACCTGGATGTCGATGGGCGCCACCGACAGGATCAGCCCGGTGAAGCCGCCCATGGTGAACACGAAGATGAAGCCGATCGAGAACAGCATCGGGGTTTCGAACGTCATGGAGCCGCGCCACATGGTGGCGACCCAGTTGAACACCTTCACCCCGGTGGGGATGGAGATGAGCATGGTGGCGTACATGAAGTAGAGCTGGCCCGTCACCGGCATGCCCGTCGTGAACATGTGGTGCGCCCACACGATGAAGGACAGCACGGCGATGGAAGCGGTGGCATAGACCATGGAGGCGTAGCCGAACAGCTTCTTGCGGGCGAAGGCGGGAACGATGGCCGACACGATGCCGAAAGCCGGCAGGATCATGATGTAGACCTCGGGGTGCCCGAAGAACCAGAACACGTGCTGGTACAGGACCGGATCGCCGCCCGCGGCGGCATTGAAGAAGCCCGTGCCGAAATGGCGGTCGGTCAGCACCATGGTGATGGCGGCGGCCAGCACCGGCATCACGGCCAGCAGCAGGAAGGCGGTGATCAGCCAGGTCCAGCAGAACAGCGGCATCTTCATCAGCGTCAGGCCGGGCGCGCGCATGTTCAGCACGGTCACGATGATGTTGATCGCGCCCATGATGGAAGACGCGCCCATGATGTGCAGCGCGAAGATCGCCAGGTCCATGCCGGGGCCCATCTGCAGCGACAGCGGCGCGTACAGGGTCCAGCCGGCGGCGGTGGCGCCGCCGGGCACGAAGAACGACACCGTCAGCATGATGGCGGCCACGGGCAGCAGCCAGAAGCTGAAGTTGTTCATGCGCGCGAAGGCCATGTCGGACGCGCCGATCTGCATCGGGATCATCCAGTTCGCGAAGCCCACGAATGCCGGCATGACCGCGCCGAACACCATCACCAGGCCGTGCATGGTGGTGAACTGGTTGAAAAGCTCGGGGCGGAAGAACTGCAGGCCCGGCTCGAACAGCTCGGTGCGCAGCAGCAAGGCCAGCGTGCCGCCCTCCAGCAGCATGACGAACGAGAAGATGAGGTACATCGTCCCGATGTCTTTGTGGTTCGTGGCAAAAAGCCAGCGGCGCCAGCCGGTGGGGATGGCGTGGTGGTGGTCATCGTGACCGTGGCCGTGGCCCGGCGACACGTGGTCTACAGTGACGCTGCTCATGATGGACTCCTTCCTGCTGAGTGCCGGCCCCGATCCACGGGACCGGCAGGGTATCTCTAACTAAACGGAACCGGTTCTATCGGTGTAGGAACGTGGGTGCGCGATCAGCGCGCAGCCGCGACGTCCTTCGGTAGAACCGTCGGGTCCTGCCCCTTGCCTGCATTGCTCCAGGCATGGCGCGTATAGCTGATGACCGCTGCGATCTCGACATCGTTGAGCTGCCCGCCGAATGCCGCCATCGCGGTGCCGGGCTTGCCCTTCAGCACGGTGTTGATCTGTTCCGCCTTCGGGCCCAGAACAACCTTGTCTCCGTCAAGCGCAGGGAAACTGCCCGGGATGCCCTTGCCGTTGGCCTGGTGACAGGCAACGCAATTCGCCGCGAAAACCTTCTCGCCGCGGGCAACCAGTTCGGCTTCCGTCCACTCTTTATTGGGATCGTCGGCGTTCGCCGCCATCTTCTTCTTTTGGTCTTCAACCCACTTATCGTAGTCGGCTTGCGCCAGAACTTCCACGACGATGGGCATGAATGCGTGATCCTTCCCGCAAAGTTCCGCGCACTGGCCGCGGTAAATGCCGGGTTTGTCGGCATTGAACCAGGCATCGCGCAGGAAACCGGGGATGGCGTCCTGTTTCACGCCGAAATCGGGAATCATCCAGGAATGGATGACGTCGGCGGCCGTCAGGACGACGCGGACCTTCTTGTTCACCGGGACGACCAGGTGATTGTCCACTTCCATCAGGTAGAACTCGCCCTTGGGCTCGCGATTCTCGATCTGCGCGCGCGGGGTCGACAGCGTGGAAAGGAACTTGATGCCTGCCGCCGGGCCGTCGAGGTATTCGTAGCCCCACTTCCATTGGTAGCCCGTGACCTTCACGGTGAGGTCGGCGCTGGAGGTGTCTTTCATGGCGACCACGGTCTTGGTGGCCGGCAGCGCCATGGCGATGACGATGATGAACGGGATCACCGTCCATGCGACTTCGACGCCCAGGTGCTCGTGGAAAGTCGCGGCCTTGTGCCCGCGGGATTTGCGGTGCGCCCAGATGGAGTAGAACATCACCCCGAAGACGCCGATGAAGATCACGATACAGATCGTGAGCAGCATCCAATGCAACCACATGATGTCGCGCGAAATCGCCGTGACGCCCTCATGCAGGTTGAGCTGATTGACCTTCGGGCCGCCGGGCATGTCTTGCACCTGAGCACCCGCCACGCTGCCAATCAGCATCGCACAAGCCCCCAGTATCCCTCTCCACTTCTTCATGCTTACCTCGAAACACGGCGCGTAGGTCCGTTCTCTAGTGGCGGAAGTCACCGGAAACGGGCAACGCGCAATTATTAGATGGCAGGGCGAGGCAGGGAGATAGAGCGGCCCCTGTCGTTCCCACTCGAAATCACAAAGAAACTGCCGGATTATAGCGGACGCGCAAACAAACGTAATTTTGTGCTCTTGACTTTGTCGAATCCGCCCTCGGCTTGCGCGCGCCCACTTGACCGTGCGGCCGAAATCGGCTGGCATAAAATCGTCCTGAACTTCACCACGCCGAACCCACGATGCCCCAGCAGTTGTCCGACTTGTACGCCGCCCTCTGCGCGCGCGCCCAAGAGCCCGCCCCCGACGGCGCACGCGCGCTATATATAGCGGGGCGCCGCTGCGGCTGGGCCACGCACGCGGCTTGCGATGCCTTGCGCGGCGCCACGAACATCGACTCGGACGGCGTGGACCTGCGCATCGGCACGGGCATCGAGCCGGGCGCGGACCTGGACCGCGTGCTCGAACAGGCGGCGGAACTGTTGCGCCAAGCCAACTGCCTGCGCGGCTGGCGCGACGAATTGCTGGACGTCATGGACGGCGACGAGCCCCTGGGCGTGATCGAACGCGCGGCGGTCCGCCCCCTGGGCCTGCTCACCAAGGCCGTCCACTTGAACGCCTGGACGCCGGACGGCCGCCTGTGGGTCGCGCGCCGCGCGCTCAGCAAGTCCACCGATCCCGGTATGTGGGACACGTTGGTGGGCGGGCTGGCCGGCAGCCGCGAAGACCTGGAATTGGCGCTGGTGCGCGAATGCGGGGAAGAGGCAGGGCTGGACGAACCCGACTTGGCGCGGCGCTCGCCCCTGCGCACCATCCTGCGCATCCATCGCCGCCTGCCCGAGGGCTACCAGGTCGAAGACGTACTGACCAGCACCTGCGTGCTGGCGGCCGACGCCCGTCCCGCCAACCGGGACGGCGAGGTCATGGAAATCGCCACGGTCGACGCGGCCACGGCCGTGCGCCGGATCGCGGACGGCGAATTCACGCTGGAAGCGGCGCTGGTGATCATCGAGGACATCATGCATCGCCGCGCGGGCGGCGAAATCCCCGCCTAGCGGGGCACCACGCCCGGCTCGCCCAGCACTTCGCCCGTCTGCGCATCCTCGCGCGGCGGACCGGCAACGGGCGTTTCCTGGACGGCAGGGGCGGCCTGCGCCTCGGCGCCCGACGGCGCGCTCACGCCCACCGCCTCCGCGGCTTCCGCCGCCTGGGCCGGGCTGGGCGCCGACGCCGGCGCAGGGGCCGGGGCGGGCGTGGCGTTGGCCTGCGAGAACTGCTTCCACACCTCGATCGCGCGCAGGCGCTGCTTGGCCACCAGCTGGATGCGTTCGCGCAGATGCTCGTCGCGCGCCAGCAAGGCGTGGAAATCCCGCGAAGACAGCATCAACAGCTTGCTGTAGCCCAGCGAGGTGACGTCGGGCGCGATCTGCTGTTCGCCCAGCAGCCCGAGCTCGCCGAAGAACTCCCCGCTGCCCAGCTCGATCATTGTGTTGTCGGGCAGGTGCACGGCCACGGCCCCGGACGCCACGAAACACATTTCTTCGCCGTGCCGGCCCTTGGTGAGCACACGCTGGTCCGGCAGCGACAGCCGCGGCTTGAGCAGCTTGCTGATAGCCCGCAGCGAGTCCGCCGACAGGCCCTCGAACAGGGGCACGCGCTTGATCAGCTCCGCCGCGCTCATTTCGATGTCCAGCGGCGGATGCGTGTCGATATGGGCCCAGCGGCTCTTCAATTGCGCCATCAGGTCCGCGTACACCTCGCCGCTGATCAGGAATTGCTCGAGCATGTCGCGGTAGCGGATGCGTTCCATTTCGCGCGCCACCCGGCCCAGGTAGCTTTCCTGCAGCCACTGCGCGTAGGACGGGTATTGCAGGTTGAGGGCCTGCATGGCGTTCTCGATCAGGTCCAGGCGGCGCTGGTGCAGCGACACGATGCGCTGCGTCGCCTCTTCGCCCAGCAGGGGCGTGATCTGTTCGCGCGCGAAGACGATCAGGCGCTGCGCGACCGAACGCTTGCTCATCAGATTGGCGAAGCGCTGGCCCAGCTCGCGCGCCAGCCAGCCCTGGAATCCGAACAGGTAGTGCAGGCGCAGGGCGAGGCGAAAACCGGTGGAATAGCGCACGTCGGCGACAATGGCGCGCTCGAAGCCCGGGATGCCGCCCAGCCGGATCGCGTCTTCAAGCCGCTCCGCCCGCGCCAGCAGGGCCTCGGCCATGCGCCAGTCCACGATCTGCGCCTTGAGAATGTCGAAGAACATTTCCTCTTCGCGCTGCGCCACGATGGCCAGCCCCACCGCGACGCGCTGGTCGTCGGTCATCTGGCCGACCTGGCCGTCATGCACGCTGGTCAGGCTGGCGTCGAACACGGCGCGGATGCGGTCGCGGACCTCGGTGCCGATGTGCTCGGTCCTGGCGACCTCGTCCGTCTTGCCCTGCAGGTCTTCGAGCGCCACGGCCAGCGCCTGGTTGCGGATCGTGCGCTCCACCGGCGACAACTGGTTCAGGCCCAGCATGCGGATCAGCGGACGCAGGCTGATCCCGTTGACGAACAGCGTGATCAGCACGAAGCCCGTGGTGGCCACGGCGACGAACTGGCGCGCCTCTTCGGGCACGCCAGTCTGCTCCGTGACGGCCAGCGCCAGCGCCAGCGACACGGCGCCGCGCAATCCGCCCCACAGCATCACCACTTTGTACGGATTGCTGACCTTGGTGCCCAGCCGGGTCAGGCCCAGCAGCGGCAACAGGCCGAAGACCACGATGGCGCGGGCCGCCAACGTCGTCACGAACAGCACCGCGACCAGCACCAGTTCCTGCCAGTCGGCCGCCGCCATCAGCTTCGGGATCAGCATGGCCGCGAACAGGAAGATCAGGGAATTGGCCCAGAACCCGAACTGCTCCCAGGCGCTGGACAGGTATTCGAAGGTGGTGGGCGACATGCGCGTGCGGCCGGTGGACCCGACCACCAGGCCGGCGATCACGGTGGCGACGACGCCCGAAACATTCAGGTAGTGCTCGGAAATGAAGAAGGACAGATAGGCCAGCGTCAGCGTCAGCGTGATTTCCGCCGTGGGGAAGCCGCGCAGCCACGCGAACAGGAAGCAGGCCAGGCGCCCCATCGCGAAGCCGGCCACGCCGCCGCCGACGAAGTGCACGATGAAATCGTTGAAGATGCCGCTTGCGGTCAGTTCGCCATGGCCGCCCAGCACGGCCAGCAGCACCGAGTACAGGGCGATGGACGCGGCATCGTTGAACAGGCTTTCGCCTTCGACCAGGGTGGTCAGGCGCTTGGGCGCGCCCACTTCACGGAAAATGCCCACCACCGCCACCGGGTCCGTGGTCGCCACGATGGCGCCCAGCAGCAGGCATACCACCAGGCCGTAGGACGAGATGGCGTCCAGGGTCACGCCAACCACCACGGTGCACACCACCACCGCCACGATGGCCATCATGAGGATGGGGCCGATGTCGTCCATCAGGCGCCGCACGTTCATGGACAGGGCGGTTTCGAACAGCAGCACCGGCAGGAACACCATCAGGAAGGTTTCGGACGAAATCTCGAAGCGTTCCAGGGAGTCCAGGAAGTCCCCAATCCAGCTGGGCGCCCAGCCATGGACGTGCACGATGATGCCGAGCAGGCAGCCGACGATGGCCAGCAGGACCGAGTACGGCAGCTTGAGGCGGCCGGCAAGGGGCGGCATGAAACAGACCAGCGTGAGCAAACCGGCCAGGCCGAATACGAGAAAACCGACATCCATGGGTAGCGCCGCGTCCGATCTTGAAGCTTGTGTAAAGTTTCACAAGAATAGCGGCTTTTTTCCCTAGGTTTCGCCCGGAAACGGTAGAGAATCGTAGAGAATGCACGTTTCGTTACCCCAATACAGGCGCGCGAAACGCGTCGCGCGGCATTTTTGGGTAATGTGGAATCGCACCAACTTTTCAGGAGCGGCACTTGGCCCGCATCCATTCCCTGGGCCGGCGCGACGACGCGCCCGCCATGCTGGTCCAAGTGACCGATAGCCATCTGTTCGGCGCGGCCGGCACCGCGATGCTGGGCGTCGACACCGACGCCAGCCTGCGCGCCGTGCTGCGCCAGGTCGAGGCCGACGGCCGCCACCCCGACCTGCTGCTGGCCACGGGCGACCTGTCGCAGGACGGCGAGGCAGCGGCCTACCGGCGCTTTGCCTCCATTCTGTCGGAGGCGCCGGCGCTGGACCGCGCGTGCGTGCGCTGCCTGCCCGGCAACCATGACCTGCCGGCCGTCATGCGCCAGGAGCTGCCGGAATGGTCGGCGCCGGTGACTGACGTCGGCGCCTGGCGCGTCGTCGCGCTGGACACCACGGTGCCGGGGTCGAACGCGGGCCACCTTCCCGACAGCGAACTGGACATGCTGGAGGCCGCGCTGGCCGAGGCGCCCAGCCGCCACACGCTGGTGGCCATGCACCACAACCCCATGCAGATCGACAGCCACTGGCACGACACGATGATGATCGACAACCCCCAGGCGTTGTTCAAGATGCTGGCGCGCTGGCCTCAGGTGCGCGTGCTGCTGTGGGGGCACGTGCATCATGAATTCGACCGCCGCCGCCACAACCTGCGCATGCTGGCCACGCCATCGACCTGCTTCCAATTCAGCATCCGGGACGGCAAGCACGTGGTGGACAACATGGCGCCCGGCTATCGCTGGATCAAGCTGTACCAGGACGGATCGATGGCCACCGGCGTGCGGCGCGTGCAGGACGCGCTATGGCATCCCGCCCTGGCGCCGGCCGACAAGGCGCGCGCAGCGTAAGGGACCCCACGGAAGAATAGCCGCGCCGCCGCCGAGCCGCCCCAAGGCGGCGCAGCCCCCTCGGGGAGCAGCAAGCACGCAACGCGCGCGCAGCGTAAGGGGACCCACGGAAGAAGAATGGCCGGGCCACCGCCGGGCCGCCCCAAGGCGGCGCAGCCCCCTCGGGGGGCAGCAAGCACGCAACGCGTGCGCAGCGTAAGGGGACCCACGGAAGAAGAATGGCCGCGCCGCCGCCGGGCCGCCCCAAGGCGGCGCAGCCCCCTCGGGGGGCAGCAAGCACGCAACGCGTGCGCAGCGTGGGGGCATAAAAAACGGGGCACCGATATGCATGGTGCCCCGCAAACATCCGTCTCATAGGGGAGGGGAAAGAGGAGAAGCCGAGACGGACGACTAGACGGCCAACCGAAGTTCGCGGTCTACATGAAGTTAGGCGACGCTATCTTCATTAAGTTTCTGGCGCGGTGCAAAAATTTCGGGCGAATTTGTATCAAATTATGCGCAGCGCGCGGCGCGAAAAAAACAAAGGCCGCGAAAGCGGCCCTTTTGGAGGCTCGGCGCGCCGATCAGGCCGCGACGAGGTTGCCCCGCATCTTCTTGAGGGCGGCGGCCTCGATCTGGCGGATGCGCTCGGCCGACACGCCGAATTCCTGCGCGAGTTCGTGCAGCGTGGCGCCGCCGTCATCCTGCAGCCAGCGTGCCTCGACAATGCGGCGCGAACGGGGATCCAGCGCTTCCAGCGCATCGCTCAGGCCGCTGCCCTGCAACTGGTCGCGCGCCGCGCGCTCCAGCACCCGCGTGGGTTCCTGGCGGCCATCGTCGGACAGGTAGGCGATGGGCGCGTAGCTATCGTCGTCGTCATCCTGGTTTTCAAGCGACATGTCGCGGCCGGACAGGCGGACTTCCATTTCGCTGACGTCTTCGCGGCGCACGTTCAGTTCGCGCGCGATGTGGTCGACCTGATCGGGATCCAGCGTCTGGCCGTCGGGGCGCATGCTGCGCAGGTTGAAGAACAGCTTGCGCTGGGCCTTGGTGGTTGCGACCTTCACGAGGCGCCAGTTGCGGATGATGTACTCGTGGATTTCCGCCTTGATCCAATGCACGGCGAACGACACCAGGCGCACGCCGCGCTCGGGGTCGAAGCGCTTGACGGCCTTCATCAGGCCGACATTGCCCTCCTGGATGAGATCAGCGTGGGGCAAGCCATAACCCAGGTACTGCCGGGCCACCGACACCACCAGGCGCAGGTGCGACAGGATCAGCTCGCGCGCGGCGCCCAGGTCTTCCTGGTCGCGCAGGCGGCGGCCCAGTTCGGTTTCACGTTCCGCGGACAGGACCGGCAGGCGGTTCACCGCGGAAATGTATGCGTCGATCGTGCCAAGTGCGCCCGGATTGGCAATGGCCAACGCCAGGGCGTTGCCGGAAGTGGCCAACGAGGTACTGGGTTGTTTCATAGCGGGAGTCTCCGGAAGGCGAAGGGGTAACGACATGGATTCGATGTTAGCACTCTAGTAATGGGAGTGCTAATTCGACTATTGCGGCGCGTCAAAGTTTCCTTGCAAACGTTGCATCCCCTATTATTTTTTGGCGTAGGGCTCATGCCCCCTCGTGACACCCAACCGTTCCCGGGAATGGCCCGCGCCGCCGCCGGGCCGCTCCAAGGCGGCGCAGCGTGGGGCCTCCCCCTACCAGCCCAGGCGCTTCAACCCTTCGGCGGTGGCTTCCCCGTCCGGGCGGATGAAAAGGGCGCCGCGCGGGTCCAGGAAGACCTGATAGCGGGCCCCGTCGAACAGGGGCATATAGGCGCCGCTGCCGAATTGGACATCCACGAAAGGGAACCAGTTCGGGAAATTCTTCTTCAGGGATCCGAGATCCGGCGCGGGCCAGTCGTCCAGGGTGTGGACCGAGCGCGTGGCCGACGCCTCGCGGGACGCGTCGCTGTAGCGGCCGGACAGCCGCTCCAGGCGGTACAGGGGCGGCACGCCCGCCATCAGCGCCGGCACCCGCCAGCGGACGACCCGGGCATCGATCTGCCACTGGTCGCCGTACAGCACGTATTGCCGGGTCCCGGTGCCGGGCGCGCTGGCGGTAAGCTGGAACTGGCCCTCGCCCTGCTGCCGGATTTCAACGCGCGCGACGGGCTCGTCGGCGGTCAGCCGGAAAAACTGCACCAACGACAACGCCAGCAGGCCCGACACGCAGCCCAGCAGAACCAGCATCAGGCCGAACAGCCGGCGCACCGGCCGGAACTGGAACATCTTGCGGCCGCGCTCGTCGCGCGGGCCGCCCCGGCCCAGCAACATGACGATCCCGGGCAACAGGACGACGACGGCGCCCAGCAGTATCCAGACGAAGGGAGCGATTCCGTTGATCAAGTCAGGCGTTCCTTGTTAAGAACACGCCGCGGGCGGCGGCCCGCCAGTATAGAAGCGGCCTCAGCCCCCCGGTTTTCCAAGCCGCTCGACGTGAAACCGGATGTGATCCTCGATGAAGGTCGAGATGAAATAGTAGCCATGGTCGTAGCCCTCATGGCGCCGCAGGGCCAGCGGCTGGCCCGCCTCGGCGCAGGCCGCCTCGAATACCTCGGGATACAACTGCTCTGCCAGGAATTGGTCCGACTCACCCTGGTCGATCAGGATGCCGTCCGGGAAAGGCTGCCGGGCCTGGCGCATCAGCGCGGAGGCGTCGTAGGCGGCCCACTCCCGCTCGTCGGCGCCCAGGTAGGCGCCGAACGCTTTTTTACCCCAGGGGCATAGGCTGGGCGCGGCGATGGGCGCGAACGCCGATACCGAACGGAACTTGCCCGGGTTGCGCAGGGCCAGCACCAGCGCGCCGTGCCCGCCCATGGAATGGCCGAAAATCCCGGCGCGCGACGCGTCGCCCGGCAAGGCATCGCCCGTTACGATCCCGTGCAATTCCGCCGTCACGTAGCTGTACATGCGGTAATGCGTGCGCCAGTCCGGGGCGGTGGCGTCGACGTAGAACCCCGCGCCAGTGCCCAGGTCCCAGCTTTCGTCTTCACCGGGAACATTGGCGCCGCGGGGGCTGGTGTCCGGAGCGACCAGCATGACGCCAAGCTCGGCGGCCAGGCGCTGGGCGCCCGCCTTGATCATGAAGGTTTCCTCGGTGCAGGTCAGCCCCGCCAGGTAGAACAGCACGGGAACCGGCCCCTGTTCGGCTTGCGGCGGAACGTAGACCGAAAACCGCATGGGCAGGCCGATCTCCGTGGACTCGTGGCGGTAGTAACGCTGCCAGCCACCGAAGCAGCGATGCTGCGAAATGAGTTCCAGGGCCACGGCCATAGGTATTCTCCAGTCGTGAGGATCAAAAAAGCGTCGCCGGGTTAGGGTATATCCACGGTACGACGTTCCGTCGCCGAATGTTAACCTGCGCGATATCGGGTACGGACGACGAAAAAAAAAGCGATTCCTTGCCCATATCGTGATCACGGGACTTGACCAGCGCCTACCGTGGCACTATTTATATACCGTGAGAGAAGACCAACCGTTCTTCCGGATACGCAAGTCCTGACACTATGGCCCGTCTGCCCCGTCTGTACGCCCCTGGGCTGCCCCAATTGGTGCAGGCCAACTTCATCCAGCCGCTGGCGGCGCCGTCGCAACCCGCGCCTGCCGACATCCTGAACCAACTGGCCACCTGGCTGGGCGAATCCGCCCAACGCCACCGTGTCTCGGTTCACGGCTGGGTGCTCGCCAACGACCGCATCCTCCTGCTGGCCACGCCGGCAGACGAAGAGGGCCTGCCGCGGCTGATGCAAACGCTGGGCCGCAACCTGGCGGCACGGCTGCGCGGCGGCCGCGTCTTCGCGGGCCGTTACCGTTCCGCCCTGCTGGAGCCAGGCGCCTGGGTGCTGCCCGCGCTGGTCTGGCTCGAAACCTACCCGGTGCGCAGCGGCGCCTCGCAGGATCCCGACTCCTGGCCCTGGTCGTCCGCCGCCAGCCATACCGGCAACACCAGCGCGGCCCCCGCGCAATGGCAATCCGACCACGCCGACTACTGGGCTTGCGGCAACACGCCGTTCGACCGCCAGGCCAACTACCGCAAGCGGCTGCAGGACGGCCTGTCGCGCGAGGAAAGCCAGCGCATCGACCAGGCCGTTTCCGGCCAATGGGCGCTGGGCGGTCCCAGCTTCATCGCCAGCCTGGCCCACACCGCCAGCCGGCGGGTCGCTCCCGGCCAGCGCGGACGTCCTCGCAAGAAGCCGGCCGCTCCGGCCCCGGCCGACGCCGACACCGACCCGACGCCCACCCCCTCCGCCTCGAACACCTGATCCTGGATCCGCCCAGGCGGCGGGTCGCCTCGCTTCCTTTCCTGCAATGCTGCGCGCCGCTGCGGACCGCGGCATTGGCGTGTGCGCAACGCCCGGCCCCGCCAACCACTGGCCGGGACGAGAAAAATAGGGACGCATAAAGTAGAAAATGGGCTTCCAAGCCTTCGGAATGCACCGTCCCGGTGCACACCCCCTTGCGAGCCCGCTGCTGGCGCGGCTCTAGATGCGTCCCCTTAATACTCTCCCATGCGAGATATTAAATTATATTAGGGACAAACCCCTTTTATTTCTATTGCACCCTACTGTCCCAGGGGGTATTGTCCGTCTCCTGCACTGCAACATTACGACGCAGGCCCACTGCGGAGCGCGCCATGCCCCAAAACACCCCGATCGAATCCTGTCCCCCGCCCAAGGCGACCCCCATCGACGCCAGCCGCATCGGCCTGCCACCGGTCCAGGGTCTGTACCACCCCAAGAACGAACATGACGCCTGTGGCGTGGGCTTCGTTGCGCACATCAAGGGCAAGAAAAGCCACGCCATCATCCAGCAGGGCCTGAAGATCCTGGAAAACCTGGACCACCGCGGCGCGGTCGGCGCGGACAAGCTGATGGGCGACGGCGCCGGCATCCTGATCCAGATCCCCGACGCGCTCTATCGCGACGAACTGGGCCAGCAGGGCATCGTCCTGCCGCCGCCCGGCGAATATGGCGTGGCCATGGTGTTCCTGCCGAAGGAAACCGCGTCGCGCCTGGCCTGCGAGCAGGAACTGGAGCGCTCGGTGCGCGCCGAAGGCCAGGTCGTGCTGGGCTGGCGCAATGTGCCGGTGGACGTCGACATGCCCATGTCGCCCGCCGTGCGCGCCTGCGAACCCGTGATCCGCCAGCTGTTCATCGGCCGCGGCGCCGACGTGATGGTGCCGGACGCGCTGGAGCGCAAGCTGTACGTGATCCGCAAGACCGCCAGCCACGCCATCCAGAACATGCACCTTGCTCACGGCAAGGAATATTTCGTGCCCTCGGCCTCCGTGCGCACCGTCGTCTACAAGGGCCTGCTGCTGGCCGACCAGGTCGGCCGCTACTACCGCGACCTGGCCGATCCGCGCACGGTGTCCGCGCTGGCGCTGGTGCACCAGCGCTTCTCGACCAACACCTTCCCGGCCTGGCCGCTCGCCCACCCGTACCGCATGATTGCCCACAACGGCGAAATCAACACGGTCAAGGGCAACTTCAACTGGCTGCGCGCCCGCGAAGGCATGATGCAGTCGGCCGTGCTGGGCGACGACCTGAAGAAGCTGTACCCCATCGTCTATGAAGGCCAGTCGGACACCGCCACGTTCGACAACTGCCTGGAACTGCTGGTGAACTCGGGCTACTCGCTGGCCCACGCCATGATGATGATGATCCCGGAAGCCTGGGAACAGCATACGCAGATGGACGAAAGCCGCCGCGCTTTCTACGAATACCACGCCGCCATGATGGAGCCCTGGGACGGCCCCGCCGCCGTCGCGTTCACCGACGGCCGCCAGATCGGCGCCACGCTGGACCGCAACGGCCTGCGCCCGGCCCGCTATCTGGTCACCGATGACGACATGGTCATCCTGGCCTCCGAAGCCGGCACGCTGTCGATCCCCGAAAACCGCATCATCAAGAAGTGGCGGCTGCAGCCGGGCAAGATGTTCCTGATCGACCTGGAACAGGGCCGCATCATCGACGACGCCGAGATCAAGCTGCAGCTGGCCAACAGCCGGCCCTACCGCCAGTGGATCGAACGCCTGCAGATCAAGCTGGAATCGCTGCCGGCCCCGCGCCAGGCCGCCGTCGCCACGCAGTCGTCCGTCTCGCTGCTGGATCGCCAGCAGGCCTTCGGCTGGACCCAGGAAGACTACAAGTTCATCCTCGAACCCATGGCCGCAAGCGGCGAGGAAGTGATCGGCTCGATGGGCAACGACGCCCCGCTGGCCGTGCTGTCCGACCGCGCCAAGCCCTTCTACAACTACTTCCGCCAGCTGTTCGCGCAAGTCACGAACCCGCCGATCGACCCCATCCGCGAACAGCTCGTGATGTCGCTGGTGTCCTTCATCGGCCCCAAGCCGAACCTGCTGGACATCAATAACGTCAACCCGCCGCTGCGCCTGGAGGTGTCCCAGCCGGTGCTGGACTTCGCCGCCATGGCGCAGATCCGAGACATCGAGCAGGTCACCGGCAAGAAATTCCGCAGCTTCGAACTCGACATCACCTATCCCGCCGCCTGGGGCCCCGAGGGCATCGAGGCCCGCGTGGCCGCGCTGTGCGCGCGCGCCGTGGATGCGGTGCGCAGCGGCTACAACATCCTCATCGTTTCCGACCGCCTGGTCGATAGCGAGCGCGTGGCCATCCCCGCGCTGCTGGCGACGTCCGCCGTCCACCAGCACCTGATCCGCGCCGGCCTGCGCACCAATACCGGCCTCGTCGTGGAAACCGGCTCGGCGCGCGAAGTCCACCACTTCGCGCTCTTGGGCGGCTACGGCGCCGAAGCCATCCACCCCTATCTGGCGCTGGAATCGCTGGGCAAGATGAACGACCCCGAAAAGGCGGTCAAGAACTTCATCAAGGCGATCGGCAAGGGCCTGAACAAGGTCATGTCCAAGATGGGCATTTCCACGTACATGTCCTATACCGGCGCGCAGATCTTCGAAGCCGTGGGCCTGCAAAGCGCCCTGGTGAACAAGTATTTCACCGGCACCTCGTCCAACATCGAAGGCATCGGCATCTTCCAGGTCGCCGAGGAAGCGCTGCGCCAGCACCGCGCCGCCTTCGGCACCGACCCGGTCCTGGCCAACGACCTGGACGCGGGCGGCGAATACGCCTACCGCGTGCGCGGCGAAGAGCACATGTGGACCCCGGATTCCATCGCCAAGCTGCAGCACGCTTCGCGCGCCAACAACTACCGCACGTACAAGGAGTACGCGCAGATCATCAACGACCAGAGCCGCCGCCACATGACCCTGCGCGGCCTGTTCGAGTTCCGCTTCGATCCGTCGCGCGCCATTCCGCTGGACGACGTCGAACCCGCCAAGGAAATCGTCAAGCGCTTCGCCACCGGCGCCATGTCGCTGGGCTCGATCTCCACCGAGGCGCACTCGGTGCTGGCCGTGGCCATGAACCGCATCGGCGGCAAATCCAACACCGGCGAAGGCGGCGAGGACGAACTGCGCTACCGCGCCGAAATGCGCGACGGCAAGAGCACCATCAAGGATGGCGACACGCTGGCCTCCGTGCTGGGCTCGGACCGCATCGAGGCGGACGTACAGCTCAAGAAGGGCGATTCCCTGCGCTCGAAGATCAAGCAGGTGGCCTCGGGCCGTTTCGGCGTGACCGCCGAATACCTATCCTCGGCCGACCAGATCCAGATCAAGATGGCCCAGGGCGCCAAGCCCGGCGAGGGCGGCCAGCTGCCCGGCCACAAGGTGTCGGAGTACATCGCCAAGCTGCGCTACTCGGTGCCCGGCGTGGGCCTGATCTCGCCCCCGCCGCACCACGACATCTACTCGATCGAAGACCTGGCCCAGCTGATCCACGACCTGAAGAACGTGAACGCCAAGGCCTCGGTGTCGGTCAAGCTGGTGTCCGAAGTGGGCGTGGGCACGGTGGCCGCGGGCGTGGCCAAGGCCAAGGCCGACCACGTCGTGATCGCCGGCCATGACGGCGGCACGGGCGCCTCGCCGGTGTCCTCCATCAAGCACGTCGGCACCCCCTGGGAACTGGGCCTGGCCGAAACGCAGCAGACGCTGGTGCTGAACCGCCTGCGCAGCCGCATCCGCGTGCAGGCCGACGGCCAGATGAAGACCGGCCGCGACGTCGTCATCGGCGCGCTGCTGGGCGCCGACGAATTCGGCTTCGCGACCGCGCCGCTGGTCGTCGAAGGCTGCATCATGATGCGCAAGTGCCACCTGAACACCTGCCCGGTGGGCGTGGCCACGCAGGATCCGGCGCTGCGCAAGAAATTCCAGGGCAAGCCCGAGCACGTCGTGAACTTCTTCTTCTTCATCGCCGAGGAAGTGCGCGAAATCATGGCCCAGCTGGGCATCCGCAAGTTCGACGACCTGATCGGCCGCGCCGACCTGCTGGACATGCGTTCGGGCGTGGAGCACTGGAAGGCGCAAGGCCTGGACTTCGCCCGCGTGTTCCACCAGACCCCGTCCGATGCCGACGTGCGCCAGACGGAAGAGCAGGACCACGGCCTGGCCGGCGCGCTCGATCACCAGCTGATCGAACGCAGCAAGCCCGCGCTGGAGCGCGGCGAGAAGGTCTCGTTCATCGTTCCGGTGCGCAACCGCAACCGCACGATCGGCGCCATGCTGTCGGGCGCCGTCGCTTCGCGCTACGGCCATGAGGGCCTGCCGGACGACACCATCCACATCCAGTGCAACGGCACCGCAGGCCAGAGCTTCGGCGCCTTCCTGGCGCACGGCATCACGATGGACCTGGTGGGCGAAGGCAACGACTACGTGGGCAAGGGCCTGTCGGGCGGCCGCATCATCGTGCGCTCGCCCAACGACTTCCGCGGCTTCGGCCCCGACCACATCATCGCCGGCAACACCGTGCTGTACGGCGCGCTGGCGGGCGAAGCCTTCTTCAACGGCGTGGCCGGCGAACGCTTCGCGGTGCGCAACTCGGGCGCCGCCACGGTGGTGGAAGGCACGGGCGACCACGGCTGCGAGTACATGACCGGCGGCACCGTCGTGGTGCTGGGCGCCACCGGGCGCAACTTCGCGGCCGGCATGTCCGGCGGCGTGGCCTATGTGTGGGATCCGGAGCGCACGCTCAAGCACCGCGCCAACCTGTCCATGGTCGAACTGGAGCCCGTCGTCTCGCATGCCGAGCAGGTCGCCCAGAACGGCATGGACACCTGGCACAGCGCGCAGCGCGGCGGCGAACGCGAAACGGACGAAACCATCCTGCGCCGCCTGGTGGAAGACCACTTCCGCTACACCGGCAGCTTCCGCGCACGCGAGATCCTGGGCGACTGGGAAGCCTCGCGCGGCAAATTCGTAAAGATCATGCCGACGGACTACCGCCGCGCATTGGGTGAAATGTGGCGTGCAGCCAACCCGCAACAACTGGCTGCGTGAGGGAAATCATGGGAAAGATCACCGGATTCATGGAATACCAGCGCCTGCAGGAGGCCTCGGAGGCCCCGCAGAAGCGCCTGAAGAACTGGCGCGAGTTCGTGCTGCACCTGAACGACGACCAGGCCAAGCAGCAGGCGGCGCGCTGCATGGATTGCGGCATTCCGTTCTGCAACAACGGCTGCCCCGTCAACAACATCATCCCGGACTGGAATGACCTGGTGTACAAGCAGGACTGGCGCCGGGCGCTGGACGTGCTGCACTCCACCAACAACTTCCCCGAGTTCACCGGCCGCATCTGCCCGGCCCCGTGCGAAGCCGCCTGTACCTTGAACATCAACAGCGACGCGGTGGGCATCAAGTCCATCGAGCACGCGATCATCGACAAGGGCTGGGCCGAAGGCTGGGTCGCGCCGCAGGTGCCGGCGCGCAAGACGGGCAAGAAGGTCGCGGTCGTGGGCTCGGGCCCCGCCGGCCTGGCATGCTCGCAGCAGCTGGCCCGCGCGGGCCATTCGGTGACGCTGTTCGAAAAGAGCGACCGCATCGGCGGCCTGCTGCGCTACGGCATCCCCGATTTCAAGCTGGAAAAGCACCAGATCGACCGCCGCATCTCGCAAATGGAAGCCGAAGGCGTGGAGTTCGCGCCCTCGACCTACATCGGCAATCCCAGCGATCCCGTGGCCGACGGCCTCACGGTGCGCACGCCGGAATCGCTGCTGGCCGAATTCGACGCGGTGGTGATGAGCGGCGGCTCGGAAACCCCGCGCGACCTGCCGGTGCCTGGCCGCGAGCTGTCGGGCGTGTATTTCGCAATGGACTTCCTGCGCCAGCAGAACAAGGCCGTCGCCGGCGACCGCCTCACCCATCAGACGCTGGCCAAGGGCAAGCACGTGGTCGTGATCGGCGGCGGCGATACGGGATCCGACTGCGTGGGCACCAGCAACCGCCATGGCGCGGCCTCGGTCACGCAGTTCGAACTGATGCCCCAGCCGCCCGAGTCCGAGAACAAGTCCATGACGTGGCCCTACTGGCCGCTGAAGTTGCGGACGTCCTCCTCGCACGAGGAAGGCTGCGAGCGCGACTGGTCCGTGACCACCAAGCTGCTCAAGGGCAGCAACGGCAAGGTCGAAAAGCTGGTCGGCGCCCGCGTCGAATGGTTCAAGGACGAAGCCACCGGCCAGATGAAGATGCGCGAGGCCGAAGGCTCGGAATTCGAGATCAAGGCCGACCTGGTGCTGCTGGCCATGGGCTTCGTGTCGCCGGTGCAGACGGTGCTCGACGCCTTCGGCGTGGATCGCGACGCGCGCGGCAACGTGCGCGCCAATACCGACGACTACCGCACCAACGTGGAAAAGGTGTTCACCGCCGGCGACATGCGCCGCGGCCAGTCCCTGGTGGTCTGGGCCATCCGCGAAGGCCGCCAGTGCGCGCGCGCCGTCGACGCCTACCTGATGGGCAGCAGCGAACTGCCGCGCTGATCCCCGGCATGGCCTGCAACGCCGCCGGGCGCTTTTTGCGCCGGCGGCGTTCTCGTTGGCGGGCCGATGTTGTGACATAACCACTTTCTGATCACGGTCTTTTCACGATTTGACACACGTCAATCGGGCTGCCCGGCAGGTCTGCGAACCTGTTGGCTCAACCCACGGAAAGATCGGAGAAAGGAAATGTTTTCGCTGAACGGGCGTATTCGCGCCACCGCCATCGCCGGCCTGATCGCCGCCGCCTCGCTCGCCGCTCCCGCGCACGCACACGAAGCCGGGGACGTGCTGCTCAAGGTCGGCGTCACGCAGGTGCGCCCGGCCTCCAACAATGGCAGCGTGCTCGACGGCAGCGTCAAGCTGGACGTCAACAACAACGTGCGTCCCAGCTTCACGCTGACCTACATGGCGACGCGCAACATCGGCGTCGAACTGCTGGGCGCCTGGCCCTTCCAGCACGACATCCGCGGCAGCGGCCTGGGCAAGATCGGCTCGACCAAGCACCTTCCGCCCACGCTGAGCCTGCAATGGCACATCCTGCCGGATAGCATGATCCAGCCCTACATCGGCGTCGGCATCAACTACACCCACTTCTTCGACACCAAGGCCGAAGGCGCGCTGAGCGGCTCCGATCTGAAGCTGAAGGATTCGTGGGGCGTGGCCGCGCAGCTGGGCGCGGACATCAAGATCAATGACCGCTGGTTCATGAACGCGGACATCCGCTACATCGACATCTCGTCCAAGGTCAAACTGGACGGCCAGCACGTCGGCACCGCGCGGATCAATCCCTGGGTGGCCACGCTGGGCGTCGGCTACCGCTTCTGAGCGGCCTCCAGTTCCTGCCGCAAGGCCTGTAGCGCCGGCGTATCGTCGTCGGCGCGCCAGACCAGCTGGGTCAGGGCCCGGCCATGGGAGCCGGGCAGCGCGCCAATGCGCACGGCATGCGCCGTTCCCAGCACATCGAGCACCGAACGCGGCACGATGGCCACGCCCGACCCCGCGGCGACGCACGCCACGATGGCGTGATACGACGCGAACTCCATCACATTGCCCGGCGTAACCCCCTCCTGGTTCAGCCAGGACTCCAGGATGCGCCGATAAGAGCAGCCCGCCGCGAACGCGATGACGCTGCGGTCGCCCAATTCCCTGGCGCTCTCGATCGGATCCCACGCCATGGGCGAGATCAGCGCAAGCTCCTCCTGGAACGCATCCACCACGGCCAGTCCTTCCGCCGGGAACGGCCGGGCGACGAAGGCGGCTTCGATATCGTAGTTGCGCACCTTGGCCGCCAGCGCCGCCGAGGTGCCGGTCACCAGTTCGATGCGCACCTGCGGCCAGGACGCGTGATACGCCGCCAGAATGGGCGGCAGCCGCGCGGCGGCCGTGCTTTCCATGGTGCCGATGCGCAGCACGCCCCGCGGCGAGCCTTCGCGCACCGCCGCCTGCGCCTCGTCCGACAGGCGCAGCAGCCGGTCCGCGTACGAGAGCAGCACCCGGCCCTGGTCGGACAGCACCAGGCGGCGGTTCTGCCGCCGGAAGAGCGGCGCGTCCAGCGAGGCCTCAAGCTGCTTCAGGCGGGTCGACACGTTGGACTGCACGCGGTTCAGGTGCAGGGCGGCCCGCGCCACGCCGCCCTGGTCGGCCACCGCCTTGAATATCTGCAACGCGTCCAGATCCAAATTTCTCATTTCAAGAACTCAGGTTCTTAATAATTCACTATTAAAGATATTAGTACAGCCGTAGAGTAGGGGGCATGTCAACGTCCGTTACGTCTCCCGCTCCCGATTCCCGCAGCGCGGCCGCCCTGGCCTGGCCCGCGGCGCTGGCCCTGGCGGCCGCCATGGGCATCGGCCGCTTCGCTTTCACGCCAGTCTGGCCGTCCATGGCGGAGGAGGCCGGCCTGTCCCTGGCGCAAGGGGGCTGGCTGGCCTCGGCGAACTACGCCGGGTACCTGCTCGGGGCCCTGGCCGCCATCGCCTGGCCCATCCGGCGGCTGCGCGGGACGCTGGCCGCCAGCCTGCTTGCCGTGGCCCTGTTGACGCTGGCCATGCCGCTCTGGCACGGAATGGCGGCCTGGTGCGCGCTGCGGCTGGCGGCGGGATACGCGAGCGCCAGCGCCTTCATCTGCGTGGCGGCCTGGCGGCCCGTGCCCGCGGGCGACCCGCGCGAGGCGGGCGCGTCCGCCGTGACCTACGCCGGCGTGGGGGCCGGCATCGCGCTGACGGGGCTGGCCTGCCTGGCGCTTGCGGCGCGGGGCGCGCCGGCAGACACCCTCTGGATCGGCCTGGGCGGCCTGGCGCTCGCGCTGTCCGCCGCCGCCTGGACCGGATTGCGCCGCCAGGCGGCGCCCGTCCCGGCGCGCGCCGCGGCGGCGCCGGCCGCCGGCCTGCCCCCCGCCCTGCCGCGGCTGGCCCTGCACTACGGCGTCTTCGGCGTGGGCTACATCGTTCCCGCCACCTTCCTGCCCGCGATGGCCAAGGAAACCATTCCCGACCCTGCAGTCTTCGGCTGGGCCTGGCCGCTGTTCGGACTGGCCGCGGCGATCTCCTGCCTGCTGGTCCCGCGCCTGGGACGCGGCCGCGACGACCGCCAGGTCTGGCGCAGCGCGCAGGCCCTGATGGCCCTGGGCATGCTGGCCGTGGCCCTATGGCACCATATCGCCGCGGTGATCCTGGCCGCGTTGCTGGTGGGCGGCACCTTCATGGTGATCACCCAGGCGGGCATGCTGGCCGCGCGCCGGGGAGCCGGCGCGGCGGCCCCCAGGGCGGCCGCCATCATGACGGCGGCTTTCGCGGCGGGCCAGATATTGGGGCCGCTTCTGGCTTCCTGGGCGGCCGGTTGGGGCGCGGGCCTGCCGCAAGTGCTGGGGGGCAGCGCGGCGCTGCTGGCGCTTTCGGCATGGCGCTTGGGAAAAATCACGACAGACGGCGCAGGCGCTGGGCATAATGCGATCGGCCCACAGGGCTGTTCCACTAGAAAGCAGAAAGAGGAGTCCCCAGCATGAAACCGTTGCGCCCCCTGATCGCCGCTCTCGCGGCCGTTGCCGCCTTCAGCGGCGCCGCCCAGGCCCAGACCGCGGACTGGCCGGCCAAGCCCATCACCATGATCGTGCCCTACGCGCCGGGCGGCTTCGCCGATACCCGCGTGCGCCTGCTGGCGCGCAAGCTGGGCGACACGCTGGGCCAACCCATCGTGGTCGAGAACAAGGCAGGCGCGGGCGGCGTGGTCGGCACCAACCTGATCGCCCGCGCCGCCCCCGACGGCTACACCATCGGCACGGGCAACCTCGCGCCCATGGCGGTCAACCCGTCGCTGATGAAGGACATGCCCTACGATCCGCAAAAGGATCTGGCGCCCATCGTCCTGATCGAAAACAGCCCGCTGGTGCTGAGCGTGAACAATGAAATGCCCGTGAAGACGTTGGCGGACCTGATTGCGCTGGCCAAGAAAGAGCCCGGCAAGCTGTCGTTCGGCTCGTCCGGCGTGGGCGGCGCCCACCATCTCTCCGGCGAGATGTTCCGCGAGCAGGCCAAGATCGACATCGTGCACGTCCCGTACAAGGGCGGCAGCCTGGCCGCGACCGACCTCATGGGCGGCCATATCTCGATGATGTTCGAAATGGGCTATTCCGCGCTGCCGGCCATCCAGGGCAAGAAGATCCACCCCATCGCCGTCACGTCCGCCAAGCGCCTGGCCGTGCTGCCCGACGTGCCCACCATGGCCGAATCGGGCCTGCCCGGCTTCGAGTCGTACAACTGGCAGGGCATCGTGGCGCCCGCCGGCACGCCCGCGCCGATCATCGCCAAGCTCAATGCCGAGTTCAACCGCATCCTGAAGGAGCCCGACGTGCAGAAGGCCATTGCGGACACCGGCAGCCAGGCCGGCGGCGGCACGCCCGAGGAATTCGCGGCCTTCATCAAGAGCGAAACCGAAAAGTGGGCGCACGTCATCAAGGCTGGGAACATCCAGCTTCAATAACCTTCCAGGAGTAACCCCATGGCTTCCCGTCTGATTGATCTGCTCAAGCTGCTCCATCCCATCGTCCAGGCCCCCATGGCCGGCGGCGCCACGACGGTGGAACTGGTCTCCGAGGCGTCGAAGGCGGGAGCCCTGGGTTCGCTCGGGGCCGCCTACATGAGCCCCGAACAGATCGAGGCCGCGGCGCAGGCGATCCGCGCGCGCACCCAGCGGCCGTTCGCCATCAACCTGTTCGCGTCGGTACCGCAGGAGGCCATGCGCGGCGACCCCGCCCGCATGCTGGCTCTGATGGCGCGCTATCACCAGCAACTGGGCCTGCCGGCGCCCGCCGAGCCCGGCCCCCAGGCGGATCCGCTGGACGGGCAGATCGAGGCGATCCTGCGCGCGCGCCCCGCGGTTTTCAGCTTCACCTTCGGCCGCATGCCCGCGGAAGCGCTCGCGCGCTGCCGCGCGGCGGGCATCCTGACCGTGGGCACCGCGACCACGGTGCGGGAAGCGGTGGCGCTCGAGCAGGACGGCGTGGACGCCGTCGTCGCGCAAGGGGCGGAGGCCGGCGGGCACCGGGGCACGTTCCTGGGCGGTTTCGAGGAATCGCTGATCGGCACGATGGCGCTGGTGCCGCAGGTGGCGGACGCCGTATCCGTGCCGGTCATCGCCTCGGGCGGCATCATGGATGGCCGCGGCATCGCCGCCGCGCTGGCCCTGGGCGCCGATCTCGCACAAATGGGGACGGCCTTTCTCACCACGGAAGAGTCTGGCATCAACGAAGCCTACAAGGCGCTTCTGCCCGCCTCCCGCGCCGAGCAATCGCGCGTGACCCGGGCTTTTTCCGGCCGTCCCGCCCGCGGCATCGAAAACGCATTCATGCGGGACGCCGACGCTCTCGCCGCCGACATCCTGCCGTACCCCCTGCAGAACGCCCTGACGCGGCCCATGCGCACGGCGGGCGGCAAGGCGGGCGATATCGACGTGCTTTCCCTGTGGGCCGGCCAGGGCGCCCCCCTCGCCAGGCGCGAGACCACCGCGGACCTGGTGCAGCGGCTGGCCAGCGAAACGGCTGCGGCGCAGGCGCGCCGCTGATCCGGGATTGTTCCCTGGCTCGAAAACACTGTTCCACGGACGGCCCCTCGCGTTGTGATTACAAAGCGTCGGGCTACAATGGCGCCTCGCCGCCGGGAGCCATGGCCCGACCTTGCCCCCGGCATATGAGTAACAGGGCGCTTCCCGACGCCGCCTGTCTTGTCCGCGCCGGCCCCATGCTACGCCAGGCACCTCGACCAGACAGCAGGGCAAGCTCCGCCGCCGAAACACCCTTTCGTTGCCCATGCCCGCTCAAACAAGCAGCACCCCGGAATTCGCCCTGCGCCTGGAAGGCGTGGCGCTCGGCTACGGCGATTTCACCGTTCTGCGTGATATCTCCATGGACGTGCGCGCGGGCCAGGTGGTCGCCATCATGGGCGGCTCGGGCTCGGGCAAGACCACCCTGCTGCGTGCCGCCACCGGCCAGCTCACCGCGCAGCAGGGGCGCGTGCTGGCCTTCGGCCAGGACATGGCGCACGTCACGCAGGCCGAACTGCAGACGCTGCGCACGCGCATGGGCGTGCTGTTCCAGCAGGGCGCGCTTTTCACCGACCTGAACGTCTTCGAGAACGTGGCCTTTCCGCTGCGCGAGCACACCCGCCTCGAAGAGGCGGAAGTCACCGAGCGCGTGCTGGACAAGCTCGACGCCGTCGGCCTGCGCGCCGCCGCGCACCTGAAGGTCTCCGAAATCTCGGGCGGCATGGCCCGGCGCGTGGCGCTGGCGCGCGCCGTGGTGCTGGAGCCCGAACTCATTCTGTACGACGAGCCCTTCGCCGGCCTGGACCCGATCTCGCTGGGCATCACCGCCCGCCTGATCCGCAGCCTGGCCGACCGCCTGGGCTGCGCGTCGGTGCTGATCACGCACGACGTCCAGGAATCTTTCTCCATCGCGGACCAGGTCTACCTGGTGGGCCAGGGCAAGATCGCCGCCGCGGGGTCGCCCGAAACGCTGTCGGCCTCGCAGGACCCTTACGTGCAGCAATTCCTCAAGGGAGAGCCCGACGGCCCGGTCGCGTTCCAGTATCCCGAAACGCCCGCTTTCCAGAAGTGGCTTTCGCAACAGAAGGGGCGCCGCGCATGAGCGTATCCCGCAATCCTATCGGCTCGCTGGGCGGCTGGGTGCGCACCCGGGTATCGGGCCTCGGCTACTTCACCCGGTTCTTCGGCACCATGCTGGCGCGCAGCGGCATCGCGCTGTCGCGTCCCCGCCTGGTATCGCAGCAGGTCCATTTCATCGGCAACTATTCGCTGCTGATCATCGCGGTGTCCGGCATGTTCGTGGGCTTCGTGCTGGGCCTGCAAGGCTATTACACCCTGAACCGCTACGGCTCGGAAGAGGCCCTGGGCCTGCTGGTCGCCTTGTCGCTGGTGCGCGAACTGGGGCCCGTCGTCACGGCGCTGCTGTTCGCCGGCCGCGCCGGCACCTCGCTCACGGCGGAAATCGGCCTCATGAAGGCCGGCGAGCAACTCGCGGCGATGGAAGTCATGGCCGTGGACCCGATACGCCGCGTGCTCGTGCCGCGCCTGTGGGGCGGCATCATCGCCATGCCCATCCTGGCGGCGGTGTTTTCCATGGTGGGCATCCTGGGCGGCTGGGTGGTGGGCGTGGTGATGATCGGCGTGGACGCCGGCGCCTTCTGGTCGCAGATGCAAAATGGGGTGGACGTCTGGAAGGACGTCGCCAACGGCGTCATCAAGAGCCTGGTGTTCGGCGTCTCGGTGACGCTGGTCGCGCTTTACGAAGGCTGGCAGGCCAAGCCCACCCCCGAGGGCGTCGCCCGGGCCACCACGCGCACCGTGGTCGTGGGTTCCCTGGCGGTGCTTGGGCTGGACTTCCTGCTGACCGCCTTGATGTTTGGAAATTGATACGGATCGATCATGTCACGCGAAAAAACCGATTTCTGGGTAGGCCTGTTCGTATTGCTGGGCGCGGTCGCTCTGGCGTTCCTGGCGTTGCGCGCCGGCAACTTGAGCACCTTTTCTTTCGCGCCGACCTATACGGTAACGGCCAACTTCGATAACGTAGGCGGCCTCAAGGTGCGCGCGCCCGTCAAGAGCGCCGGGGTCGTGGTCGGCCGGGTCGACGGCATTTCGTTCGACGACAAGACCTTCCAGGCGATCGTATCGGTCAAGCTGGAAACGGCCTACCAGTTCCCCAAGGACACGTCGGCGTCCATCCTGACGTCCGGCCTGCTGGGCGAACAATACCTGGGCCTGACCGCGGGCAGCGAAGAGGAAAACTTTGCCGACGGCGGAAAGATCCGCTACACGCAAAGCGCCGTCGTCCTTGAGCAGCTGATCAGCCAGTTCCTGTACGGATCGGCGGAAAAGCAGGGCACGAATTCGCCGGAGCCCGCCGCGAAGACGCCTGATTGATTGAAGAGAATGCGAAAGACGCGGTAACAGGCGAGGCCCGCGTACGCAATATCATAAGAATTATGGATAGGGATGCCCTGATCATGAATAAGAAAGCGATTTCCCGGATTGCCACCGTCGCAGCGGCCGGCGCGCTGATGGCCGGCTGCGCCGCACCGCAGAACCCGGATCCCCGCGACCCCTGGGAAGGCTTCAACCGGGGCATCTACAAATTCAACGACACGGTCGACCGCGCCGTGTTCAAGCCCGTGGCCCAGGCGTATACCTTCGTCACGCCGGAGCCGGTGCGCAGCTGCGTGCACAATATCTTCAGCAACGTCGGCGACCTCTGGTCCGGCACCAACAGCTTCCTGCAGGGCCGGGGCCATGACTTCGTCAATACGCTCGGCCGCTTCCTGTTCAACACCACCATGGGCGTGGGCGGCTGCTTCGACGTCGCCTCGGCCAATGGCGCGCGCCGCATCCCGAACGACTTCGGCACGACGCTGGGCGTATGGGGCTTCAGCCAGGGTCCGTACCTGGTGCTGCCGTTCTTCGGCTCGTCCACCGTGCGCGACGGGGCCGGCCTGATCGGCGACTACGCAGGCACCACCTACGGATACATGGGCGTGGACGCGATCGACAACGTGCGCCTGCGCAATTCGCTGTGGGGCCTGCGCATCGTCGACACGCGCGCCAGCCTGCTGGACGCCACCGACACGGTCGACCGCGTGGCGCTCGACCCGTACAGCTTCGTCCGCGACGCCTACCTGCAGCGCCGCGCCGCCATGGTGCTCGGCCAGAAGGTGGATGACGAGGCCTCGCTGCCCAACTACGAAGACGACGAGGACGACGCCGCGCCCGCAGCGCCTGCCACCCCCGCCGCCCCCGCCGCGCAACCCGCGGCCAACTAAGCGGCGGGATCGCGCCATCAGTACCAGTAAGGAGTTTTGATGCGAGTTTCCTTTGTTTCCCTGCTGCAGCGGCTGGTTTTCGCAAGCCTCCTGGGGCTGGCCGCCAGCGCCGCGCAGGCCAAGCCCGATCCCAACGGCCCCCCCGACCAGTTCGTGCTGGCCGCGGCCAATGAAACCCTCGATGTGCTCAAGGCCGACGGCGCCGTCAAGGCCGGAAACACCGCCCGCATCAACGAGGTCGTCAACGAGCACATCCTGCCCTACGTCGATTTCCAGAAAACGACGCGGCTGGCGGCAGGCCGCTACTGGCGCCAGGCCAGCGACCAGCAGAAGACGGCCCTGGCCGAAGCCTTCCGCGGCACGCTGGTGCGCACCTACAGCGGCGCGCTGACCCGCGTCACGTCCAGCACCACCATCCGCACGCTGCCGTTCCGCGGCGACCCCAAGGCCGACGACGTGGTCGTCCGCACGCTCATCAGCCAATCCAACGGCCAGCCGACGGGCGTCGACTACCGCCTCGAAAAGACCCCCCAGGGCTGGAAGATCTACGACATGAACGTCGAAGGCATCTGGCTGATCGAGAACTACCGCAACCAGTTCGCCCAGCAGATCAACCAGAACGGCATCGACGGGCTCATCGACGCGCTGAACCAGCGCAACAAGTGATTTTCTTCCAGGCTGCCCCGGCCCGGCGCGCCTCTTGAGGCCCGCCGGGCCGATTATTTCGGGGACGGATAAAGCGCCCATCCGCACGGGCGCCAGGGGCATCGCCGTTTCCCGCTCCGGCGCGCTTATATAATGAGCGATTCGCTCTTTTCGGGCCACTTCCCCCCGTCATGTCCGCTGTCAGTCTAGAAAACGTCTCCAAGATCTACTCCCCGCGCCAAAGCGGCTGGCGGAAGCTGCTCGGGCGCGCGCCCGGATCCGGCTTCCAGGCCCTGGACAACGTCAGCCTGAACATCGAGCACGGCGAGTTCTTCGGCCTGCTCGGCCCCAATGGCGCCGGCAAGACCACCCTGATCTCGATCCTGGCCGGCCTGGCGCATGCGTCCTCGGGCCGGGCCACGGTCTGTGGATACGATGTCGTGGCCGACTACAAGTCGGCGCGGCGCGCCCTGGGCGTCGTGCCGCAAGAACTGGTCTACGACCCGTTCTTCACGGTGCGCGAAACCTTGCGCATCCAGTCGGGCTATTTCGGCCTGCGCAAGAACGACGACTGGATCGATGAAATCCTCTTCAACCTGGGGCTGGCGGACAAGGCCAACGCCAACATGCGGGCGCTGTCCGGCGGCATGAAACGCCGCGTGCTCGTGGCCCAGGCGCTGGTGCACCGCCCCCCCGTGATCGTGCTGGACGAGCCCACCGCGGGCGTGGACGTGGATCTGCGCCGCACGCTGTGGGAATTCATCTCGCGCCTGAACAAGGCCGGCCACACCATCATGCTCACCACCCACTACCTGGAAGAAGCGGAAGCGCTGTGCGGCCGCATCGCCATGCTCAAGCGCGGGCGCATCGTGGCGCTCGACACCACCCAGGCCCTGATGGCCCGCGTGGGCGGCGTCGACCTGGAAGATGCATTCGTCCGCATCATGCACCAGGGCGACGAGCCCGCCACGCCCGCCCTGCAACCCGAAGAGATCTCGTCATGACCCAGCCCGCAGCGACCGCCAGCCAGCCGCTGGTGCAGCCCCGCCTGGACGCGGGTTCCGGCTTTCCCACCCTGCTGCGCAAGGAATTGATGCGCTTCTGGAAGGTCAGCTTCCAGACGATCGCCGCGCCGGTGATCACGGCGTTGCTGTACCTGCTGGTCTTCGCGCACGTGCTGGAAGGGCGTGTCATGGTGTATGGCAGCGTGCCCTACACGGCCTTCCTGATCCCCGGGCTCATGATGATGAGCATGCTGCAGAACGCGTTCGCCAACCCCTCGTCGTCGCTCATCCAGAGCCGCATCAC
Organism: Achromobacter sp.; assembly: GCF_050285585.1. Lineage (GTDB taxonomy): Bacteria > Pseudomonadota > Gammaproteobacteria > Burkholderiales > Burkholderiaceae_B > Achromobacter. Next base: position 164,513 of record NZ_JBLZXF010000005.1, read on the forward strand.
GGGCAACCTGGTGTTCATGCTGTTGCCGCCGCTGTCGCACCGCGACATCTTCGCCGCCTACGTGCTGGCGGCGATCGTGCGCGGCCTCGCGGTCGGCCTGTGCGTCTGGGTGGTGGCGCTGTTCTTCGTGTCGCTGGTGCCGTCGCACCCGCTGTGGCTGGCCGTGTTCGCCGTGCTGGCCTGCGGCATCATGGGCGTGCTGGGCCTGATCGCTGGCCTCTGGTCCGAGAAATTCGACCAGCTTGCCGCCTTCCAGAACTTCCTGATCATGCCGGCGACCTTCCTGTCCGGCGTGTTCTATTCCATCCACACGCTTCCCGCCTTCTGGCAAAGCGTGTCCCACTGGAACCCCATCTTCTACACCATCGACGGTTTCCGCTATGGATTCTTCTCGGTGTCGGACGTCTCCCCGTGGCGCAGCCTGGCGGTGGTGACGGGGGTGTTCCTCGCGCTATCGCTCTATGCGCTGCGGCTCCTGGCCAGCGGCTACAAACTCAGGAATTGACGTCCATGCTTCCCACTCCCGCGCAAGTCCGCCAATACATCGCGGACGGCCTGCCCTGTGAACATCTCGACGTGCAAGGCGACGGCTCGCATTTCGACGCGGTCATCGTCAGCGCCGCCTTCGAAGGCAAGCGCCTCATCCAGCGCCATCAACTGGTCTATGCCGCCCTTGGCGACCGCATGAAGGCCGAGATCCACGCCCTCTCCATGCGCACCCTGACGCCCGACGAATACCGGCAGGCGGGCCAATGATGGACAAGCTACGCATCACCGGCGGCTCGCCGCTGCACGGCGAGATCTCCATTTCCGGCGCCAAGAACTCGGCCCTGCCGATCCTCTGCGCGAGCCTCCTGACGGCCGATACGCTGGCCCTGTCCAACGTCCCCCACCTCAACGACACGGCCACCATGCTGCGCCTGCTCGGCCAGATGGGCGTGCACGCGGAGCGCGGCGAGGACGGCGTCGTCACGCTGCGGGCCGACGAGGTCGGCAAGCGGGAAGCCCCGTACGAGCTGGTCAAGACCATGCGCGCCTCCATCCTGGTGCTGGGCCCGCTGGTTGCGCGCTTCGGCGAGGCCCGCGTCAGCCTGCCCGGCGGCTGCAGCATCGGACAGCGCCCCGTGGACCAGCACATCAAGGGCCTGGCGGCGCTGGGCGCCGAAATCAGCATCGAGCACGGCTTCGTGGTGGCGCGGGCCAAGCGACTGAAGGGCGCCTCCGTCCGCACCGACATGGTCACCGTCACCGGCACCGAGAACCTGCTGATGGCAGCCGTGCTGGCCGAGGGCCGGACGGTGCTGGAGAACGCCGCGCGCGAACCCGAGGTCGTCGATCTGGCCGAACTGCTCATCAAGATGGGCGCCCGCATCCAGGGCCATGGCACCGACCGCATCGTGATCGACGGCGTGGACAGCCTGCATGGCGCCGAACACCGCGTCATCTCCGACCGCATCGAGGCCGGCACCTTCCTGTGCGCCGTGGGCGCGGCGGGCGGCGACATCGTCCTGCGCAATACCGACGCCGGCATCCTCGGCGCCACCCTGGACAAGCTGGTCGAAGCCGGCCTCACCATCGAGACCGGCCCCGGCTGGATCCGCGGCGCCATGTCCTCGCGCCCCCGCGCCGTGGGATTCCGCACGCAGGAATACCCGGGCTTCGCCACCGACATGCAGGCCCAGGTCATGGCCCTGAACGCCGTGGCCGAGGGCACCTCGGTGATCGAGGAAACCATCTTCGAGAACCGCTACATGCACGTGCAGGAGCTGCGCCGCATGGGCGCGGACATCGGCATCGAGGGCCACACCGCCACCGTGCGCGGCGTGCAGCGCCTGTCGGGCGCCACCGTCATGGCCACCGACCTGCGCGCCTCGGCCAGCCTCGTCATCGCCGGCCTGGCCGCCGAGGGCGAAACCCTGGTCGACCGCATCTACCACCTGGATCGCGGCTACGACCAGATGGAAGTGAAACTGCGCGCCCTGGGCGCGAACATCCAACGCGTCACCGGCAAGGAACAGGCATGAAAAGTAATAGCCCCCACGCTGCGCCTACGGCTTGCTGCCCCCCGAGGGGGCTGCCCCGCCTTGGGGCGGCCCTGCGGCGAGGCGGCCCCCACGCCGCGCCTTCGGCTTGCTGCCCCCCGAGGGGGCGTGTTCATCTTGAGGCGGCTCGGCGATGAACAATGCTTCCTCCGTCACGCCCCTGACCCTGGCTTTGTCCAAGGGGCGTATCTTCGAAGAGACCATGCCCCTGCTGGCCGAGGCCGGCATCGAAGTCCCCGAGAACCCCGAAAGCTCGCGCAAGCTGATCCTGCCGACCAGCGATCCCGGCCTGCGCCTGATCATCGTGCGGGCCTCCGACGTGCCCACCTACGTCCAGTACGGCGCGGCCGACATCGGCATCGCGGGCAAGGACGTGCTCATCGAGCATGCCAAGGAACAGCCCGGCGGCCTGTACCAGCCCATCGACCTGAACATCGCCAAGTGCCGCCTGGCCGTGGCGGTGCGCAAAGGCTTCGACTACGAAGGCGCGGTCCACCAGGGCGCGCGCCTGCGCGTGGCCACGAAGTACGTGCATTCAGCCCGTGAACACTTTGCGTCCAAGGGCGTGTACGTCGACATCATCAAGCTGTATGGTTCGATGGAACTGGCGCCGCTCGTCGGCCTGGCCGACTGCATCGTGGACCTGGTGTCCACCGGCGGCACGCTGCGCGCCAACGACCTGGTCGCGGTGGAGGACATCATGCCGATCTCGTCGCGCCTGATCGTCAACCAGGCCGCGCTGAAGACCCGCGGCGCCCGCCTGCAACCGCTGCTGGACGCCTTCGAAAGAGCCGCTGCCCGCAACGCCTGACCTCCGCCCGCCGCGACGCCGCGGCGGCCGTTACCTGCTTGCACCATGACGCCATGGCCCTGATCAATCGTCTCGATTCCCGCGATCCCGGATTCAAATCCGCCCTGTCCAAGCTGCTGGCCTTCGAGGCCACCGAGGACGAGTCCATCGACCGCGCCGCGGCCGGCATCCTGGCCGACGTGCGCGCCCGCGGCGACGCCGCCCTGGTGGAGTACACGCAGCGCTTCGACCGCATGCCCGGCGCATCGGCCGAAACGCTGGAGATCCCCAAGGCGGACTGGCACGCCGCCCTGGCCGCGCTGCCGGCCGCCCAGCGCAACGCGCTGGAAGCCGCCGCCGACCGCGTGCGCCGCTACCACGAGCGCCAGCGCGCCGAGACCTGGACCTACACCGAGCCCGACGGCACGATGCTGGGCCAGCAGGTGACGCCGCTGGACCGCGTGGGCCTGTACGTGCCGGGCGGCAAGGCCGCCTACCCGTCGTCGGTGCTGATGAACGCCATCCCGGCCAAGGTCGCGGGCGTGCAGGAACTGGTCATGGTCACGCCCACGCCCGACGGCGTGCGCAACCCCATCGTGCTGGCTGCCGCCGCCATCGGCGGCGTGGACCGCGTGTTCGCCATCGGCGGCGCGCAGGCCGTGGGCGCGCTGGCCTACGGCACGGCCACCGTGCCCGCCGTCGACAAGATCGTCGGCCCCGGCAACGCCTACGTCGCCGCCGCCAAGCGCCGCGTGTTCGGCGTGGTCGGCATCGACATGATCGCCGGCCCCAGCGAAATCCTGGTCATCTGCGACGGCAAGACGCCGGCCGACTGGATCGCCATGGACCTGTTCTCGCAGGCCGAGCACGACGAGCTTGCGCAGTCCATCCTGCTGTGCCCGGACGCCGCCTTCATCGAAGACGTCCAGGCCGCCATCGAACGCCTGCTGCCCACGATGCCGCGCGCGGACATCCTGCGCACCAGCCTGGCCAACCGCGGCGCGCTGATCCTGGTCCGGAGCCTGGAAGAAGCCTGCAGCATCGCCAATGACATCGCGCCCGAGCACCTGGAGATCTCCACCGAACAGCCCGAGAAGTGGACGGCGCAGATCCGCCATGCCGGCGCGATCTTCATGGGACGCTTCAGCTCCGAGGCCCTGGGCGACTACTGCGCCGGCCCGAACCACGTGCTGCCCACCTCGCGCACGGCCCGCTTTTCGTCGCCGCTGGGCGTCTACGACTTCCAGAAGCGTTCCAGCCTCATCCAGGTTTCGCACCAGGGCGCGCAGACCCTGGGCCGCATCGCCGCCGAGCTGGCGCTGGGCGAAGGCCTGCAGGCGCACGCCGCCAGCGCCCAGTACCGGGTCGACAAGCCATGAGCCCGGCCCCGGCGGGAAGCATCGCCGGCCGCATCGCCGGCACGGTCCGCGCGGACATCCGCGAACTGGCCGCCTACCCCGTGGCCCACGCGGAAGGCTGCATCAAGCTGGACGCCATGGAATGCCCCTACGAGCTGCCGGAAACGGTTCGCGAGGACATCGCCCGGGCCGTGCGCGATACCCCGCTGAACCGCTATCCCGCCGCCGACCTGTCGGCGCTGAGGCAGGCCGTCAAATCCGCCTTTGGCGTGCCGGAAGCTGCGGACGTGCTGTTCGGCAACGGCTCGGACGAACTCATCCACCTCGTCGTGCAGGCCTGCTGCAACCCCGGCGATGCCGTGCTGTCGCCGTGGCCGTCGTTCGTGTACTTCGACATGGCGGCGCGGTTCGACCACGCCCGCTTCATCGGCGTGCCGCTGACGCAAGACCTGGAGCTGGACCTACCGGCCATGCTGGCCGCCATCCGCGAGCACCAGCCCAAGGTGGTGTTCCTGGCCGTGCCCAACAATCCCACGGGCGGCCTGTGGCCCGACGAGGCGATCGCGGCCATCATCGCCGCCGCCCCCGGGCTGGTGGTGCTGGACGAGGCCTACCAGCCCTTCGCCGGCAGCACCTGGATGCCGCGCGTGCTGGACGCGCCCAACGTGGTCGTCATGCGCACGGTGTCCAAGATCGGCCTGGCCGGCCTGCGCTTCGGCTACCTGGCCGGCCATCCCGCCTGGATCGCCGAATTCGACAAGGTCCGCCCGCCGTACAACCTGGACGTGCTGACCCAGGCCACCCTGTCGGCCGTGCTGCGCCACAAGGCGGTGCTGGACGAACAGGCGGCCCGGCTGCGCGCGGACCGCGAGCCGCTGGCGGCCGCCCTGGCCCGGCTGCCCGGCGTACGGGTATTCCCTTCCGCCGGAAACTTCGTACTTGTCCGCTTTTCCGGCAAGCTGGACGGCAACGCCGTGCATCTCGCCCTGAAAACGCGCAAAATATTGATTCGCAACTTCTCCAACGCCCATCCGCTACTGGCCAATTGCCTGCGCATCTCGGTGGGCGCCCCGGCTGAAAACGCCGCCTTGCTATCCGCCCTGCAAGAGATTTTGAGTGCTTAACATGCGTACCGCAGAGATCACCCGCAATACCAACGAAACCCGCATCCGCGTGGCCATCAACCTCGACGGCACCGGCAAGCAGACGATCGACACCGGCGTGCCCTTCCTGGACCACATGCTGGACCAGATCGCGCGCCATGGCCTGATCGATCTCGACATCAAGGCCGAGGGCGACCTGCACATCGATGCGCACCACACGGTGGAAGACGTGGGCATCACGCTGGGCATGGCCATCGCCAAGGCTGCCGGCACCAAGGCCGGCCTGCGCCGCTACGGCCACGCCTACGTGCCGCTGGACGAGGCCCTGTCGCGCGTGGTGGTGGACTTCTCGGGCCGCCCCGGCCTCGAATACCACATCCCGTTCACCCGCGCCCGCATCGGCGATTTCGACGTGGACCTGACCCGCGAATTCTTCCAGGGCCTGGTCAACCACGCCCTGATCACGCTGCACATCGACAACCTGCGCGGCTTCAATGCCCACCACCAGGCGGAAACGGTGTTCAAGGCCTGTGGCCGCGCCCTGCGCATGGCCCTGGAAGTCGACCCCCGCATGGGCGACGTCGTGCCCTCCACCAAGGGCGTGCTGTAACGTTCGCGATCCCACCGCTCCAGGCAGACAGAAGTGACCACTATCGCCATCGTCGACTACGGAATGGGCAATTTCCACTCCGTCGCCCGCGCCCTGAAGTACGCCGCCCCCGACGCGGACGTCCGCATCTGCAACCAGCCCCAGGAGATCGCCGCGGCCGACCGCGTCGTGTTTCCCGGGCAGGGCGCCATGGCGGACTGCATGCGTACCCTGAATGAATCCGGCCTGCGCGAAGCCGTCGTGCGCGCCGCGCGCGAAAAGCCGCTTCTGGGCGTTTGCGTGGGCGAGCAGATGCTGTTCGATTCCAGCGAAGAGGGCGGCACGTCCTGCCTGGGGCTGTTTCCCGGCGTCGTGCGCCGCTTTTCGGGCCCGCGCTTCGCGGACCCGCTCGCCGGCGACGAGGCCTGCCTGGCCGATGCCGGCGCCGCGGGCCAGGCCGACACCGGCCCCGAGCGCCTCAAGGTGCCCCACATGGGATGGAACAAAGTCCGCCAGACGCGCTCTCATCCTATCTGGGCCGGCATTCCGGACGAAACGCACTTCTATTTCGTCCATAGTTACTACGCCGACCCGGCGGATCCCGGCCTGACCGTTGGTGAAACCGATTATGGCCTCGCCTTTACCTGCGCAGTGGCGGCAGCTAACATTTTCGCGGTGCAGTTTCATCCCGAAAAGAGCGCCGAGCACGGTTTGCGCCTGTATCGCAATTTTGTAGACTGGCAGCCGTAGGCCCTGGCCTGCGCCCGCCCGCCCATTCAACCCATATTTTTCTCGCTGCCCACCATGCTGCTGATCCCCGCCATCGATCTCAAAGACGGGCGCTGCGTGCGCCTGCGCCAGGGTGACCTGGACGATGCAACGGTGTTCTCCGAAGACCCCGCCGCCATGGCCTCCCGCTGGCTGGAGCAAGGCGCCCGCCGCCTGCACCTGGTCGACCTGAACGGCGCCGTTGCCGGCAAACCCAAGAACGAAGCGCCCATCAAGGCGATCCTGGACGCCGTCGGCGAAGACATCCCCGTGCAGATCGGCGGCGGCATTCGCGACCTCGACACCATCGAACGCTACCTCGACGCCGGCATTTCCTACGTGATCATCGGCACGGCCGCCGTCAAGAACCCCGGCTTCCTGCAAGACGCCTGCGGCGCGTTCCCGGGCCAGATCATCGTCGGCCTGGACGCCCGCGACGGCAAGATCGCCACCGACGGCTGGAGCAAGCTGACTCGCCACGACGTGCTGGACCTCGCCAAGAAGTTCGAGGACTACGGCTGCGAGGCCATCATCTACACCGACATCGGCCGCGACGGCATGCTGTCGGGCGTCAACGTCGAAGCCACGGTCCGCCTGGCCCAGCACGTGCGCATCCCCGTCTACGCCTCGGGCGGCATCGCCGGCATCCAGGACATCGAAGCCTTGTGCGCCGTCGAGGAAGAGGGCGTCGAAGGCGCCATCCTGGGCCGCAGCATCTACGAAGGCACGCTCGACTTCCAGTCGGCGCAGGCCCGCGCCGACGAATTGGCAAAATGACCACTTCCAGCAGCACCCCTGGCGCCGGCGCGCCCACAGCCAGCGCGCTGACCCGCCGCATCATCCCCTGCCTCGACGTCACCGCCGGGCGGGTGGTCAAGGGCGTGAATTTCGTGAATCTGGCCGACGCCGGAGACCCGGTCGAGATCGCCCGCCGCTACAACGAGCAGGGCGCCGACGAACTCACTTTCCTGGACATCACCGCCACCAGCGATGGCCGCGACCTGATCCTGCCCATCATCGAGCAGGTGGCTTCCCAGGTTTTCATCCCGCTGACGGTGGGCGGCGGCGTGCGCCAGGTGTCCGACATCCAGCGCCTGCTCAACGCCGGCGCGGACAAGATCAGCATCAACAGCGCGGCCGTGGCCAATCCCGAGCTGGTCCGCGCCGCCTCCGACTACCACGGCTCGCAATGCGTGGTGGTCGCAATCGACGCGCGCCGCGTGTCGGCCCCGGGCGAGCCGGCCCGCTGGGAAGTCTTCACCCATGGCGGCCGCAAGGCCACCGGGCTGGACGCCGTGGCCTGGGCCCGCCGCATGGCGGCCTATGGCGCCGGTGAAATCCTGCTGACCAGCATGGACCGCGACGGCACCAAGTCCGGCTTCGACCTGGAACTCACGCGCGCCGTCTCGGATGCCGTGCCGGTGCCCGTCATCGCCTCGGGCGGTGTCGGCAACCTGCAGCACCTGGCCGACGGCGTCACCACCGGCCGCGCCAGCGCGGTCCTGGCCGCCAGCATTTTCCATTTCGGCCAGCATACCGTCGGCGAGTGCAAACGCTTCATGGCAGGACTGGGCATCCCCGTGCGGGTGTAGCCCACCCCCGAAGCGCCTGCGGCGCTTCCCCCTCAAGGGGGGCGCCGCCGCGGATCGGCAGAGCCGGCCCCGCTAGGGGAGCATCGCTTGCCGGTGACGGGAGCGCCTCGAATGCGCGGCGGCGGTGGCCCCCTGTTTGGGCCGGCTCACGCGTGCAACAATGTATTGCCGTAAGATTATGAATCGCGCCGCGCTGGTTTTGGGTGCTGCGCGCGGGACTATGGATGGAGAAATGAGCAACGAACCCGCCTGGATGGCCGATGTCGTCTTCGACGAAAACGGCCTGATACCCGCCATCGCACAAGACGCCGACAACGGCCAGATCATGATGGTGGCCTGGATGAACCGCGAATCCCTGGCCGAGACTGCCGCCACCGGGCGCGCCGTGTACTGGTCGCGTTCGCGCCAGCGTCTGTGGCGCAAGGGCGAGGAATCCGGCCACGTGCAGCAGGTGCATGAACTGCGCCTGGACTGCGACGGCGACGTGATCCTGCTCAAGGTGCACCAGGAAGGCGGCATCGCCTGCCACACTGGCCGCGCAAGCTGCTTCTACCGCCGCCTGGAAGGCCAGACCGACCAGGCCTCCTGGGTCACGGTGGACCCCGTGCTCAAAGACCCCGAACTGATTTACAAATGACCGACCAAGCCGCAAGCGCCGCCGAGATCCTGGCGCGCATCGCCGATACCCTGGAAACCCGCCGCCCCGAGAACGGCGGCGACCCCAAGGCTTCCTATTCCGCCAAGCTGCTGGCCAAGGGCCCCGACGCCTTCCTGAAGAAAATCGGCGAGGAAGCCACCGAACTGGTCATGGCCGCCAAGGACGGCGCGCCGGACCGCATCGTCAGCGAAACCGCCGACCTGTGGTTCCATTGCCTGGTGGCGCTGACCCACTTCAACCTGCGCCCCGAAGACGTATTGGCCGAGCTGGCCCGCCGCGAAGGGTTGTCGGGGCTGGCCGAAAAGGCGAGCCGCCCCCAAGACTGACCACGGAAACCCGGAAAATGAGCGACAACTGTATCTTCTGCAAGATCGCCACTGGCGACATCCCGTCCAAGAAGGTCTATGAAGACGAGGATTTTGTTGCGTTCCACGACATCAATCCGGCCGCGCCGGTGCATTTATTGCTTATCCCTCGACGTCATGTCATATCCATGCAGGATATTACGGCCGAGGACGCAGGTTGGTTGGGTAGAATGATGTCATTGGCACCGCGGCTCGCCGCCGAAAACGGCTGCCGGCCGGGCCCTGATGGCGGATTTCGGATCATGATCAACTCCGGCGTCGAAGGCGGCCAGGAAGTCCCGCATCTGCATTTCCACATCATCGGCGGCTCGCGCCCCTGGAAAGGGCGCGTGGCCCCCACCGCGTAATTCGGAGAAACATCATGGGTAGTTTCAGCATCTGGCATTGGTTGGTCGTCCTGGTCATCGTGGCGCTGATTTTCGGCACCAAGAAGCTGCGCAACATCGGCTCGGACCTGGGCGGAGCGGTCAAGGGCTTCAAGGAAGGCATGAAGGAAGCCAATAGCGACAAGCCGGCGGAACCGATCGCGCAGCAACGCGTCTCCGGCGAAACCATCGACGTGCAGGCCAAGGAAAAATCCAACTCCTGAGCCCGCGCCAGTCTCCCGGGCCCGCCCTGACCGGGCCGGCCCTCATCGCATCACCTTCCAAGCGGCCGTCGAATGTTTGATGTCAGCCTCACTGAACTGATGGTGATCGGCGTCGTCGCCTTGATCGTCATCGGACCCGAACGCCTGCCCAAGGTGGCCCGCACCGTCGGCCACCTGCTCGGGCGCGCGCAACGTTACGTCAATGACGTGAAGTCCGATATCCAGCGCGAGATCGAACTCGACGAACTGCGCAAATTCAAGAACGAAATGGAAGACGCCGCCCAGGGCGTGCAGAAATCCCTGAACGACACGCAGGCCTCGATCCAGGAACCGGTCCAGCAGTTCCGCGCCGAGCTCGATGAAGTCGCCCGCGCCGCCAATGGCTCGGCCGCCGCGCAAGCGCCCGCCGAGCCCGCCCGCACGATCGCCCCGCCCGGCCAGAACCACAATCTGGACCTCGACCTTCCCCCTGCGGCCGAACCCGCGCCGGCCGCCGCCGCCCCGCAACCCGCCCCGGCGCCCAGCGCGCCCAAGGCCGACGAGGCCAAGCCCGTCTCGCCCTCCGGAACACCGACGTGACCCAGGACGCCTCCCAAGAAGAAGGCCAGCAGGAGACCTTCATCTCCCACCTGGTCGAACTGCGCACCCGATTGCTGCGCGCCGTCACCGCCGTGGTCGGCGTGTTCATCGTGCTGTTCATCTATCCCGGCGCGTCGGCCATCTACGACGTGCTGGCCCAGCCCATGCTCGCCTCCCTGCCGGAAGGCACCCGCATGATCGCCACCGGGGTGATCACGCCCTTCATGGTGCCCGTGAAGGTCACGATGATGGCCGCCTTCATCCTGGCGCTGCCCGTGGTGCTGTACCAGGCCTGGGCCTTCGTGGCCCCGGGGCTGTACAAGCACGAGAAGCGCCTGGCTCTGCCGCTCATCGTGTCCAGCACCTTTCTGTTCATCGCGGGCATGGCGTTCTGCTATTTCGTCGTGTTCCGCACGGTGTTCCATTTCATCGCCACGTTCGCGCCGCAGTCCATCACGCCGGCGCCGGACATCGAGGCCTATCTCAGCTTCGTCATGACCATGTTCATGGCGTTCGGCATCACCTTCGAAGTGCCGGTGGCGGTGGTGCTGCTGGTGAAGATGGGCGTGGTCGAATTGTCCAAGCTGAAGTCCGCCCGCGGTTACGTGGTGGTGGGCGCCTTCATCATCGCCGCCGTGGTCACGCCGCCGGACGTGGTCAGCCAATTCATGCTGGCGGTGCCGCTGTGCCTGCTCTACGAGATCGGGCTGGTATGCGCCCGCATGGTCACGCCCAAGCCTGACGCGGCGGACGACGCGGCGTCAAGCTCGCTGACCGAACGCCAGTAACCCCGAACGGTCCTGCCCCCAAGCAGGACCGTTTCACGTTGTGGGCCGCGGGTTGCAACCCTAAATTGCGGCCATGTCACTCGCCCAACGGCTGCACACCCTGATGCGGTGGCGCGGCATCAAAAGCCAGAACCAGTTGGCGCGCATTTCCGGCGTGTCGCAGTCGTGCATCCACCGAATCCTCACGCGCAAAGACCGCTATTCGCCGTCGCGGGCCACCGTGCTGCGGCTCGCGCGCGCGCTGGACACCAGCGTGCCGTGGCTGACGGACGGGGTGGCGCCCAACCCGGGCTCGCCCAGCAAGGGTTCCTGCCAGCAGGACGAGGCCGGCGACGGCTATTGCGCCGAAATCCACGCACTGTTGCGGCAACACCCCGAAAGCACCAGGAAAACCGTGCTGCAGGTGGTCCGCCTGATGCTGAAGGAGGCTTCCTAGCGCGCTAACGCGGCTTGCCCGGGCGCGTGCCCACCACCACCGCCAGCTCCACCGGCTTGCCGCCGCGCAGAATTCCCAGCGTGGCTCGCTGGCCCGGCGGCAGCTGCGCGATCTCGGACAGCAGGCTGGTCGTGTCCATCATGCGCTTCCCATTGACCGACTGCACGATGTCGCCCACTTTCAGGCCGCCCTTTGCGGCGGGCCCGTCGCGCATCACGCCGGCGATGATCACGCCCGACGTATTGCGGTCCAGCTCGAAGGCGCGAGCCAGTTCCGGCGTCACGTCCTGCGGCTCCACCCCCAGCCAGCCGCGCTTGACCCCGCCGGTCTTGACGATCTCGTCCATGACCTTGCGGGCGATTTCGATGGGCGTGGCGAAGCCGATGCCCATCGATCCGCCGGACTCGGAGTAAATGGCGGTATTGATGCCGACCAGATTGCCCTCGGCGTCGATCAGGGCGCCGCCCGAATTGCCCGGGTTGATCGCCGCGTCGGTCTGGATGAAATGCTCGTACGTGTTCAGCCCCAGCCCATTGCGGCCCAGCGCCGACACGATGCCCTGCGTCGTGGTCTGCCCCACGCCGAACGGATTGCCGATGGCCAGCACCACGTCGCCCACGCGCAGCCCCCGGTCGGGCGCCAGCGTGGCGGCAGGCAGGGAGCGCAGGCTGGCCAGCCGCAGCACCGCCAGATCGGTGTCCGGATCCGCGCCCACCACCTTCGCGACGTCGCGGCGGCCATCGGTCAGCGCCACCTCGATCGCATCGGCGGCCTGCACCACGTGATAGTTGGTCAGCACGTAGCCGTCCTGGTTCACGATCACGCCGGAACCCAGGCTGGTCGACGCCTGGCGCCGCGTCACGCCCGGCACCTGGCCGAACAACTGGCGCAGCACCGGATCATCGGGCAGCGGGATCAGCGGCACATTGACGTGCTTGGTGGTGTATACATTGACCACGGCCGGCGCGGCGCGCGCCACCCCGTCGGCATAGGACACCATCCCCATGGCGCGCCCGGCCGGCGGCCTGGCCGCCGCCGTGGCGGCTTGAGGCCCGGCAGCCGGGCCGGCCAGCCGCAGCAGGTCGGGGCGCAAGGTCGTGACCACGAATAGAATACCCAGGCAGACCGTGACGGCCTGAGCGAATATCAGCCAATATCGGCGCATGTTTCTGATAGGACAAGCAATGAGTAAAGTGGACTCCCGCGTCCTGGCCAACTGGCTGGACGACACCCTGCAGGCGGCGCGCTTCAAGGACTATTGCCCGAACGGGCTGCAGGTGGAAGGCCGATCCGAAATCGGACACATTATCGCCGGAGTCACGGCCAGCGAAGCGTTGCTGCGCGTTGCGGTCGAACGCGGCGCGGACGCGGTGCTGGTGCACCACGGCTGGCTCTGGCGCAACGAAGACCGCCGCGTCATCGGCACGCGCCGCGCGCGCATGGCCCTGGCCCTCAAGAACGACCTCAATCTCTACGCCTACCACCTGCCGCTGGACGCGCATCCTTCGCTGGGCAACAACGTGCAGCTGGCCCGCGTGCTGGGCCTGGTCCCCGCGCTGCGCGATGACGGCGCGCCGCAAACCTGCGGGCCGGACAACCTGGTCTGGCTGGGCGAGGCGCCCGGCGTGAAAACGCTGGGCCAGCTGGGCGAACGCGTGGCCGAGCGCCTGGGGCGGCAACCGCTCGTCGTGGGCGATCCGGACCAGCCGCTGGCGCGGGTCGCCTGGTGCACGGGCGGCGCCCAAGGCATGCTGGCCGACGCCGTCGATGCTGGCGCCAGCGCCTACATCACGGGCGAAGTGTCCGAATCCACCGTGCATCTGGCCCGCGAAACCGGCGTGGGCTTCATCGCGGCGGGCCATCACGCTACGGAACGCTACGGCGTGCAAGCGCTGGGCCAGGCCGTGGCGGAGCGTTTCGGCATTACGGTGGAGTTCGTGGACATCGACAACCCCGCCTAGGAAAGGGGCCCCCACGCCGCGCTCCTGACGGAGCTAGCTGCCCCCCGAGGGGGCTGTCCCACCTTGGGGCGGCCCGGCGGTGGGACGGCGCCCCCCACGCCGCGCTCCTGACGGCGCTAGCTGCCCCCCGAGGGGGCTGTCCCACCTTGGGGCGGCCCGGCGGTGGGACGGCGCCCCCCACCCCGCGCTCCTGACGG
>NZ_JBLZXF010000005.1:178427-288088 GCF_050285585.1 Achromobacter sp.
GCCCCCACGCCGCGCTCCTGACGGAGCTAGCTGCCCCCCGAGGGGGCTGTCCCACCTTGGGGCGGCCCGGCGGTGGGACGGCGCCCCCCACCCCGCGCTCCTGACGGCGCTAGCTGCCGCCCGAGGGGTCTGTCCCACCTTGGGGCGGCCCGGCGGTGGGACGGCGCCCCCACGCCGCGCTCCTGACGGCGCTGGCGGGGGCATCGCGTGATGAGCGCCCTGCGGGGCGCTTTTTTCATTTCCGGCGGCCGGGGCCGCCTGGACGCCGTTGCGCGTCGCATCCGGTCAATCGCGGTTCTCTCCCTGTCAACCCGGGCGGGAGCACCGCGCCCTAGCATTCCATGCATCGGCTCGCGATCCGGCCTTGCCCGGCCGGACGCTCCTCATGCGGATCCCCAAGAATGCTGACTCTCCACGACCACCCGCGCTCCGGCAACTGCTATAAGGTCCGGCTCTTTCTTGCCCTTATCGGCAAGGAGTATCAGAGCGTTTTTGTCGACGTCCTGGCGCGCGGGAACCAAACCGAGGAATTCGCGCGCATCAGCGCGTTCCAGCAGGTTCCCGCGCTTGTCGACAACGGCCTTGCCATCTGGGACAGCCACGCCATTCTTCTCCATCTTGCCCACCAGTACGCGCCCGGGTGGCTCGCGCCCCAGCCCCACCTTGGCGCCATGTATGCCTGGATATCGGTATCCGCCAACGAAATCGCGAACAGCCTGCAGCCCCTGCGGCTGACGCGCGTGGTCAGCAACGCCGAAGCCGCGCACCACCTGGGCGTGAGCGAGGCGCTGCTGGATGTGCCCGGCATGGAACGCCGCACCGAACGGGTCCTGCGCCGCATGGACAAGCGCCTGGCCGAACGTGGCTGGCTGGCCGGAGGCGATGCGCCGACCGTGGCCGACATCGCGTGCTACGGCTACCTGGCGCTGGCCGAGGAAGCCGCCATCGACATCGCGTCCTACCCGGCCATCGCGGCGTGGCGGCAGCGCATCCGCCAATTGCCGGGCTATGTCCCGCCCGGCCCGTAGACGGCCCACACCGACACATACCGATAAATATCAAGGAGGAGACCCCATGGACGCCATTCAGGCCGCAGAGCCCCTTTCCCGGCCGCACAAGAAACCGAATCTGTTCCGCATCGCCGTCGCCACGGTCGTCGGCACCGCCGTGGAGGCCTTCGACTTCCTCGCTTACGGAACGGCCGCCGCCCTGGTGTTCAACAAGCTGTTCTTTCCGCAGTTCGACCCCGTCACGGGAACGCTCGCGGCCTTTGGCGCCTTTGCCAGCGGCATGCTCGCCCGGCCCATCGGCGGCATCCTGTTCGGCCACTTCGGCGACCGCATCGGACGCAAGTCGATGCTGACGCTGAGCCTGCTGCTGATGGGCATCTGTACGGTGCTCATCGGACTATTGCCGACCTATGAACAGATCGGCATCTCGGCGGCGGTGCTTCTGGTCGTGCTGCGGATCGGACAGGGGCTGTCGTTCGGCGGGGAAATGGGAGGCGCCATGCTGATGGCCGTCGAACACGCGCCGCCGAAGTGGAAGGCTTTTTTCGGCAGCCTGCCTCTGGTGGGCGCGCCCCTGGGCATCCTGCTTTCCGTGGGCGCCTTCGCGCTGGTAACGCGGCTGCCCGAGGCCGACTTTCTTTCCTGGGGCTGGCGCCTGCCGTTCCTCGCGAGCGCCGTGCTTATCGTCGTGGGCCTTTTCATCCGCCAGGGCATCGATGAATCGCCGGAATTCGAGCAGGTCAAGCGCGAGAAGGCCCAGGCCAGGCAGCCTCTCGAAGAAAAGGTGCCGCTGGGCGAACTGCTGCGCGCGCACGGCAAGTCCCTCATCCTGTGCATCGGCTGCAAGATCGCCGAAGTGACGCTCATCTACACGTTTCTTGTGTTCTCGGTGTCCTATGCCGTGTCGAAGCTGGGATTCAGCCGGACCGACGCGTTGCATGCCTTGCTGTACGGCGCCGGCGTGCTGATGTTCACCATTCCGCTCTTCGGCATGCTGGGCGATCGCATCGGCGCGCGCCGCGTCTGCGGTTGGGGCGGGATGCTGCTGGGCATCATGGCCATCCCCATCTTTCTCGCCGTGGGCAGCGGCTCGCTCGTGGCATACAGCATTGCCGTCTTCATCGCCATGGCATTCAACTACGCGATCATGATCGCGCCGCAGTCGAGCCTCTACAGCGTGCAGTTCCCCGCGGAACTGCGCTATTCCGGACTATCCATCGGGGTCCAGTTCTCCGCCGCCATCGGAGGCGGGCTGGCGCCGCTCATCTCGGCCACGCTGGTCCAGACGTTCGACAGCATTCTTCCCGTCGGCATCTACCTGGCGTTTCTCGGCGTCGTCGCCGGCACCTCGGCCTTTCTCATGGCGCCGACGCCACAGGACGCGCGCCGCGCCTGAAGCGACGAAGCGGCGGCGCCTTGCCCGACCTAGGCAGGGCCTTCGTCCGCCCTCGCCGTCTTGCGGTAGAGGGCGGGAGGCATTCCGAAGCGCTCATGGAAACGGCGGATGAAATGGCTCGTATGCTGGAAACCGCAAGAGACGGCGATGTCCTTCACCTCGACGTGCCGGCGCCTCGGATCCTCCAGCGCCTCCCTGGCCAGCTGCAGGCGGCGTTCGCGCACATAGCTGGTGTATTGCAGCGCGCGCATCTTGAAAAGCCGGTGCACCCAGCGGGGCGACACGCGCAGCACGTCCGCCACCGCCTGGACCGAGAGTTCCGGGTCGGTGATGTGGGCCTCGATATAGCTGGCCAGGATCTGCCAGTTATCGGCAGGCGCACGCACGACGCCGGGAATCTTCTCCAGGGCCTGGCTGGTATAGATGGAGGCGAGCAGGGCAAGCAGCGCCTGTTCGGCAAACAGCGACGACGTGGGATTGGATTCCGCCTTATCGAAGAAAACGTGGTGCAGGCAGCGGTGGGCGGTCTGCACCATGGGCAGGCCGGCGGCGGCGCGCTGCGCGGTGAACTGGGCCATCGCGGCGCTATGCGCCCCCAGCAGGCGCGACAAGGGCCCCTTGATCACCACGAGCCGCGAATCGGTCAGCATGTGGATCTCGGAGGGAAGCGCGGTGGTGCGGAAAATGATGTCGCCGGGCTCCAGGAGCAGCGTGGCTTCGTTCTGCACGATGACGCCGTGCCCCGCGATCACGAAGCTCGCCAGGAATTCCGCGTGTTGCGGATCGGCGGCGTGCTCCGCGCGGTGGTTCACGCAAATCGGCGTGGCCTCCAGGCTCACGACCAATCCCCCGGCGCGCAGGCGACAGGCCTGCAATTGCAGCCTCGGCTGCTCGGTGAGCGCCCGGAATTCCCCTGGCAGGATCAGCTTGTCCAGTTCGCGCTGGTATCCGGAAATCTCCTGCGCGTAGAAGGGACGAAACAGGGGAGCGAAGTTGAGATCGATCTCGGGTGAGGCGGACCGGGCGGGTGGATTCATCGTTCGGCTGGCGCGTGACATGGCTTGGAGCACTCTATCAGCCCGGCCCGCGACGGCCGGCAGGCGCGTGCGCTCCTGTCGCAATGAGTCAACCCGCATTCGTGATCGGTCAATCGATTGGAGCGAAGGCGGGCGTGTAATTGAGTCATTATCCCCAAGGAGACCCCATGCTAGACAAACAAGCCCATTCCGACGCCTTCTTCGCGCGCTCCGCGAACAAGCTCGATTTCGGGAATTGGGGCGAGAAGGAGAAGGTGGCGTTGAGCTGCCGCATTCTCGCCAGCGAAGGTCATTCGGAAACCCTGGCCGGCCAGATTACCGTGCGCAACGAGGACGGCACGTTCCTCACGACGCCGATGGCCCATGCGTTCGACGAAATCGTCCCCGGCACCGTCATTCGCATCAATGAGGGCATGGAGGTGCTGGAAGGCCCGGGCACGCCCAACCCCGCCGTGCGGTTCCATTTCTGGGTGTACCGCCACCGCCCGGACGTGCATTGCATCATCCACACTCACCCGCCGTATGTGTCGACCCTGTCCATGACGGGCAAGCCGCTGGTCGTTTCGCACATGGATGCGACGCCTTTCCACAACGATTGCGCCCACCTGAAGGAATGGCCCGGGCTCCCCATCGCCGACCAGGAGGGCGAAATCATTTCGGGAGCATTGGGCGACAAGCGGAGCATCCTGCTGGCGAACCATGGTTTCCTGGCTGCCGGGACGTCCGTGGAAGAGGCGCTGTACCTGTCGGTGCTGATTGAGCGCGCGGCGCGCAATCAGCTGCTGGCCGCGGCCGCATACGGGGAAGTGAAACCGGTCAATGACGAACTGGCCGCCGAATCCCACGACTTCCTGCTCAAGCCGAGCATCGTCCGCGCGAGCTTCGCCATGTTCGCGCGCCGCGTCGAGCGGCAAATGGCTGCGGGCTAGGCCCGCTTGCGGGGCTCAGGCCTGGCGGGCATGCGCCTAGGCCGGAGCCCCGGGGCCTTTCCGGCTATTTCTTGAGCAGGTCGCGGATTTCGCGCAACAGGGCGACGTCCTCGGGCGTCGCGGCAGGCGCGGCCGGCGCTTCCTCGGCCTTGGTGCGGGCCTTGTAGATGGCCTTGACCATCCAGAAGATCACGAAGGCCAGCAACACGAAGTTGATGATGATCGTGACGAAGTTCCCCCACGCGAAGACGTTGGCGCCCGCCTTGGTGAGGTCGGCGTAGGTCATCGGGCCGCTATAGCCGTCCGGCATCGACAGGACCAGGAACTTGTTTGAAAAATCGACCGAACCGCCAAGCACGAAATTGACCAGCGGCATGACGATGTCCTTGACCAGCGAATCGACGATTTTGCCGAACGCCGCGCCGATGATGACACCGACCGCGAGGTCCACCGCGTTGCCTTTTACAGCGAAATCTCGAAATTCTTTGACGAAACCAGTCGCTTTGCTCATAAAAGCACTCCCTTCGTGATACGCCCCCCAGTGGGCTGGCGCTATAATACGCGGTTGCTATGTTGTTACATATTCCCGCGAAGCCGATGCCGCAGAAGTGATGCTACTCGTAGAGCGGGCGCATCAACAAGGATAGGAAGATGAGTCAGGATACGCTGGTGCATGATGATGACGGTGCGGTTGATCCAAATCTGCCGCCCGATCCTTCGCGACGTTTCTGGGTAACCACCGCCTGTGCTGTGGGTGGCGTAGCAGGTGTCGCAACGGCAATACCGTTGGTGAGCACGTTTTCCCCCTCTGAAAAGGCCCGCGCGGCCGGGGCGCCCGTGGAAGTGGACGTCGGCGACATTCCCGTCGGCTCCATGAAAACGGTCGAGTGGCGCGGCAAGCCGGTCTGGATCATCCACCGGTCTCCCGAACAGATCGCCGGCCTCAAGACCCAGGACGCCCTGCTGGCCGATCCCGATTCCAAGCGGCCTGGCTTCACTCCCGCATACGCCGAAAACGAAGGCCGCTCGCGCAAGCCCGAGCTCTTCGTCTGCGTCGGCATCTGTACCCATCTGGGCTGCTCGCCTACCGCGCACTTCGAAAAGGGCGGCGGCATGGGCGCCAACTGGCAAGGCGGATTCCTCTGCCCCTGCCACGGCTCGACGTTCGACCTGGCCGGCCGGGTCTACAAGAACAAGCCCGCTCCCGACAACCTCGAAGTTCCGCCGTACCAATATCTCAGCGATACCCGCATCATCGTGGGTGTCGATGAAGACAACAAGGCCTGACGCTCGCGTCGCGCTTTTTTAATTACGTAAGTAAAACAAATACGCCACGTATTAGAGAAGGAGCCGTTACATGGCTGGCGAGAAAACCGTCGAGACGACAGGCCTGTTGGGCTGGCTGGACCGGCGCTTCCCGGTGACCTCCACCTGGAAAGCCCATCTGTCCGAATACTACGCACCGAAGAACTTCAACTTCTGGTATTTCTTTGGTTCACTGGCCCTGCTGGTGCTGGTGTTGCAGATCGTGACCGGCATTTTCCTGGTCATGCACTACAAGCCGGATGCCGAACGCGCGTTCCAATCCGTCGAATACATCATGCGCGAAGTCCCGTGGGGCTGGCTGGTGCGCTACATGCACTCCACCGGCGCGTCGATGTTCTTCGTCGTCGTGTACCTGCACATGCTGCGCGGGCTGCTCTACGGCTCCTATCGCAAGCCGCGCGAGCTCGTGTGGATCTTCGGCGTCGCGATCTTCCTCTGTCTGATGGCGGAAGCCTTCTTCGGCTACCTGCTGCCCTGGGGCCAGATGTCCTACTGGGGCGCCCAGGTGATCGTGAACCTGTTCTCGGCCATTCCGTTCATCGGCCCCGAACTGTCGATCTGGATCCGCGGCGACTACGTCGTGTCGGACGCCACCCTGAACCGCTTCTTCGCCTTCCACGTCATCGCCATCCCGCTGGTGCTGGTGGGCCTGGTCGCCGCCCACCTGGTGGCGCTGCACGAGGTCGGCTCGAACAACCCGGACGGCATCGAGATCAAGCAAGGCCCGAAGGACAAGTACGGACGCCCGAAAGACGGCATCCCGTTCCATCCCTTCTATTCGGTGCATGATCTGATGGGCGTGGCGGGCTTCCTGCTGGTGTTCGCGTTCATCGTGTTCTTCGCGCCGGAAATGGGCGGCTACTTCCTGGAGTTCAACAACTTCATCCCGGCCGACTCGCTGAAGACGCCTCCGCACATCGCTCCGGTGTGGTACTTCACGCCGTTCTACTCGATGCTGCGCGCCACCACCGACGAGTTCACCTGGGTGCTGGCTGGCGCCTCGGTGCTGGGCGCCATCGCGCTGCTCGTCAAGAGCAACCTGAAAGGCGTCATGCGCGTCGCCATCCCCGGCATCCTGATCGTCGTGGCCGTGCTGCTGCGCGTGATCGACGCCAAGTTCTGGGGCGTGGTCGCCATGGGCGGCACCGTGGTCATCCTGTTCTTCCTGCCGTGGCTGGACCACTCCCCGGTCAAGTCGATCCGCTACCGTCCCACGTGGCACAAGTGGATCTACGGCATCTTCATGGTCAATTTCCTGGTGCTCGGCTACATCGGTACGCAGCCGCCCAGTCCGCCGTTGAACATCACGTCGCAGATCGGCACGCTTCTGTACCTGGCATTCTTCTTCATGATGCCGGTCTGGAGCCGCCTTGGCACCTTCAAGAAAGTGCCCGAGCGCGTTACGTTCCACGCCCACTGAGCCCACCAGATAACGGATTAACCATGATCAAGAAGCTGATTGGTGCCGTGGCCTTGTTGCTCGCATGCACCTCCACTTTCGCCGCCGAA
Source organism: Achromobacter sp. (assembly GCF_050285585.1). Taxonomy (GTDB): domain Bacteria; phylum Pseudomonadota; class Gammaproteobacteria; order Burkholderiales; family Burkholderiaceae_B; genus Achromobacter. The sequence goes on from NZ_JBLZXF010000005.1 coordinate 185,635, forward strand.
GGCGGATTCCCGCTGGACAAGGCCCCGTACCGCGTCAACGACATGTCGTCGCTGCAGAACGGAGCCAAGCTGTTCGTCAACTACTGCCTGAACTGCCATAGCGCGTCCTCGATGCGTTACAACAAGCTCAAGGACATCGGGCTGACCGACCAGCAAATCAAGGAAAGCCTGCTGTTCACCGGCGAAAAGGTCGGCGACATGATGACCGTCGCCATGACCCCGAAGGACGCCAAGCAGTGGTTTGGCACGACGCCCCCGGATTTGTCCGTGATCGCCCGCGCCAAGTCCGTGAACGCCGGCCCCTCGGGTTCCGACTACATCTACACCTACCTGCGCACCTTCTACCGCGACACGTCGCGCGCCACGGGCTGGAACAATCTGGTCTTCCCGGCCGTGGGCATGCCCCACGCGCTCTGGGAACGCCAGGGTCCGCGCGAGCTCACGACCGTCGCCATGCACGAGGTCGAAGGCAAGGAAGGCGCGCCCAAGACCTGGGAACGGGTCACGACGGTGTACGATGCACAAGGTTTTTCCACGGTCAAGGCCGAACCGGTAGCCAACTACCACGGCCATGCCACCTTCGATGCCAAATTCAAGGCCGCCAACCCGGCCCAAGTCGCAACATACGACAACGACATCGCCGATCTGACCGCGTTCATGTCCTGGATGGCCGAGCCCGTCCAGACGTTCCGCGTTCGCCTCGGTGTCGGCGTCATGTTGTTCCTGCTGCTGTTCTTCCTGGTTACCTGGCGCCTGAATGCCTCGTACTGGAAACACGTGCGCTAACCGCAAGCCCCGCCAGGTTTTTTTGCCGTCCCCGGTTGTAAATGGGGACGGAATCGGCGGATAGGGCCGTACGCCTATCCCGCCTGGCAATTGGGGCCAGCGCCTGCTAGATTAAGGCGCTGGCCTTTCGTTTTTCATAAAGGACTTACCGCCATGATGGTGCTCTATTCCGGAACCACGTGTCCGTTTTCGCAACGCTGCCGTTTCGTGTTGTTCGAAAAAGGCATGGATTTCGAGATCCGCGACATCGACCTGTACAACAAGCCCGAAGACATCTCGGTGATGAATCCGTACGGTCAAGTGCCCATTCTGGTCGAGCGCGACCTGGTCCTGTACGAGTCGAACATCATCAACGAGTACATCGACGAGCGCTTCCCCCACCCGCAGCTCATGCCCGCCGACCCGGTCATGCGCGCCCGCACGCGCCTGTTCCTCTACAACTTCGAAAAGGAACTGTTCGTCCACGTCTCGACGCTCGAAGACCGCAGCGCCAAGCCCGACGAAAAGAAGCTGGCCAACGCCCGCCAGAACATCCGCGACCGCCTGGCTCAGCTGGCTCCCATGCTGCTGAAGAACAAGTACATGCTGGGCGAGGAATTCTCCATGCTCGACGTGGCCGTGGCCCCGCTGCTGTGGCGCCTGGACCACTACGGCATCGAGCTGCCCAAGAACGCGGCGCCGCTGCAGAAGTACGCCGAACGCATCTTCTCGCGTCCGGCCTATATCGAAGCGCTGACGCCTTCGGAAAAAGTAATGCGTCGTTAAGGCTGTTCCGCAATGGGTGAAACTTCGACCAAACCGTATCTGATCCGCGCGCTGCATGAATGGTGCACCGACAACGGCTACACGCCGTACATCACCGTGCAGGTCGACGAGCACACCATGGTGCCCGTCGCCCATGTGCGCGACGGGCAGATCACACTGAACGTCGGCACGCTGGCCACCAACCGTCTGGTGCTGGGCAATGAATTCATCGAATTCCAGGCCCGCTTCAGCGGCGTGACCGAAAACGTCTACGTTCCCGTGGGCGCCGTCAGCGCCATCTACGCGCGCGAAACCGGCGCCGGCATGGGCTTCGAAGTGCAGCCCTACGAACCGCCAGCCGCCGGCGCCCAGGGCACGGCGGCCGACGCCGCGCCCGAAGGCTCCGACGCGACCGCCGCCCCCGGCGACGACGGCGGAGACGGCGACGAACCCAAGCGTCCGCGCCTGACCATCGTCAAATAGCCGCCGCGCAGGCACGGCCACGCCCGGGGCTGCATTTTTTTCATTACAATGCGGTCCCTGTGCAAGGCCACGCAGGCAAAGCCGGTGTAGCTCAGTTGGTAGAGCAGCTCACTTGTAATGAGAAGGTCGAGGGTTCGATTCCTTTCACCGGCACCAAGCTTGCAGCCCAAACAGAATGGAAACCCGCAGCGCCCGAGGCGAAGCGGGTTTTTTTTGTCCGGGCGTACTGGCAGGCGCTCCCCGCGCGCGATCGCTCGATCTTGGCGCTGGTGACGGCGGTCAGGCCTCCCATTCTTCCAGCACCTTCCCGCGGGTCTCGATGCCATGACGGCCCGCACCCGCGAACCGGGTCATCGCCATCGGCCCGGAAATCGCGGCAAGCTTGGCCCATACAGCGCCCACGCCACAGCCCAATGCGCGCGGCTCCAACAGGCTATCTGCCGTACAACCTGAGCCGTCGCCACCATCAGCGAGATCTGCAAAGGCACCCTGATCGAACAATCGGTCATGAGCCGCATCGTGGATCAGGTCGAACAGCGCGGTTTCGCGGTGCGCGCCAAGCGCGCCACCAATGCCAGGGGGGCGAGGTCAGGCTGGCCCGTGGGCGAAGCCGTTCACGACCAAGTCGATATCGCCGCGCAGGCAATAACCGCCACCAGCCAGTCCATCCTGTCACAGGCCGAGCAGGACGATTTGAGACGGCAACCGGCGCGGCGTGGCGCTAGCCGGCCTTGGCGGCCGCGACCGCCATGCGGCCCACCAGCACCGCGATCTCGTCCGCGACGGCCTGCGGCAATGCCTTTACGGCCAGGCGCCGCAATAGCGCCTGCCTGGCCACCGCGAATGCGATTGCCTGGCCGAGAATGGCGTGCGCGCGCAGGATATTGCGGGCATCGTCCGCTGCGTCGCCCCGTATGCCGGCAACCCGCTGCGTCACCGCCTCGTGCAGCGGCTGGAACAGTTGCCCGTAAGTCTCGTCAAAGATCGGCGAAGGCTGGAGCTGTTCGCGCGCCAGCAGCAGGCTGCCGCTTACGGATTCGGCGGCGCCGTCCAGCAGCGCGCGCGTGAACGCCCGCATCAGCGCCTCCAGTGCGCGCGCCGAGGCTGCCGCGCCGGACGGCTGCTCGGCCAATATGCGCTCCAGGCCCGCGCGCTCGACGATGCCGTTCGCCACGCGCCGGATGACCGCGGCATATACACCGTCCTTGCCGCCGAAATGATAGGGAATGGCGGACTGATTCACGCCCGCCGTATCGGCCAGTTCACGCGTGCGCACGCCGTCCAGCCCGTATCGGCTGAACAGCGACAGCCCCGCCTCGATCAGTTTGTCGCGCGTTTCGCGGGCGCGTTCCGCATGACCGTCTGTGGATGGCTTCATCGTATCCGTGAGGCGGGGCGTCATGTTTACCACCTTGCCTGCATCAATCTCGTCGAGTTCTGGTTGAGTTCCACGCCAGCCGTGTCGCCCACGATGACGGTGCCGCCAACGTTGGCCACATGCCGCCCGAAAGCGCAGTTGGGCTCAAAAGCGAAACACATACCCGGCTTCAGCTCCAGTTCGCGCGCGACCGTGGGCAGGCGTTGCAACTGCGTATACCGGCCGGCCTCAGGTAGGCATTCTATGCCGGGCGCCGTGCCAAAGCCCACCGGCCCATAGGGATTGATGCTGTGTATCAGCGGATGCACATGCCAGCCGCCCGCCTCCAGCAGCGGCCGCTCCATCGCGTCCACCACGGCGCCGAACGTGTTCCCGGCATGAAGCGCCCGCAACCCCTGCTCGTAGCACTCGCGGGCGACCGCCGCCGCGCGCAGGATGTCCGGATGCACTTCGCCGACCGCCACCGCGGCCTGATGCTGCGTTTCCATCATGCCGTAGAGGGCGAATATCTCAGACAGTACGACGTCCCCCTCACGCAATACGCGAGGACGCTGCGAACGGTACTGCCACGCCGGCGGGCCCCAGCCCACATACTCCGGCCCCGACCCCAGCAGGATCTCGGCGGTGTATCCCCCCATGGAAAAGCAGGTGGATGTCACGGCAGCGACCAGTTCTGCCTCGGATACCCCCGGGCGAGCAGTCGCGCGCAGGGTTTCGCTCATGGCTTCGCCAATGTGCGCGGCATAGCGGATAAGCCCCAATTCCTCTTCGCTCTTGACAGACGCCAATGCGAAGAATGCCCGATACACCGGCACGAACTCGGCCTGCGCAAGCGCGCCCGCCAATCCCTCCATCGTGCGGCAGGGCAAGGCGCCATCGAAATAGAAGGGCGGGTATGGCTCCAGGCCGATGATGCCGACGCGCGCGCCGGCAAGGCCGCGGCTGGCCAAATAGGCGCCCGCATCGCGGCCGGTCTTGCCCACGCGCAACTGCTCGGGCGCCAGCCACTGCAGGTCGCCGCGCATTGCGGCCTGGATATGGTCGGCCACCATCATGGAAGCGAACGTGAATACCAGCGGCGCGTCCTCGCCAACGAAGAGCACCAGCGATCCTGGCCGGTCGTTGGTGAAGTAGCAGTCCGGCGCGAACGCCGCCGGGGCTGCCGCCTCCCGGTCGCCATAGACGATCAGGGCGTCAAGACGCTCTTCGCGCATGAGCCGGCGCGCCAACTGCCAGCGCCTGTCGCGCTCGGCCAAAGAGAGAGGAGGGGGAATTTGGATCATGCTGCGCTCCTGACAAGGTTGAGCCTACAATTTAATTCATTTGAATGAATTAAATCAACCTGGACACGCGATGGCGCGCGGCGGTTGCGGCCGGGGAAATCCCGCGCAACGCGGCCGCGCCGTTCCGTCCCCGACCGTTTTGCAATCTTCGCGAATTTTGTGCATAATTCGGCCCCTCTACCTGTTCCCCGATAGCTCAGTCGGTAGAGCGACGGACTGTTAATCCGCAGGTCGCTGGTTCGAGCCCAGCTCGGGGAGCCAAAGAATGCAGTACTGAAGGGCCCGCAACGTGTTTGCGGGCCTTTTGCATTTCCGGACGGCTTCCCGCCCGCCGCGCAGTACGATGATGCGCATTCCCTCACCGCGATTGCCCCTGCACCATGCGTTCTGCGCGATCCCTGCCCGCCCTGGTTTCCCTGCGCGCCTTTGAAGCAGCCGCGCGGCGCCTGAGCTTCTCCCTGGCCGCGCAGGAGCTGTTCGTCACGCAGAGCGCCATCAGTCACCACATCCAGCGCCTAGAGACGGAACTGGGCGTGGCGCTGTTCGAACGCCGCGCCCGCGCCGTGACCCTGACCGCCGCGGGCCAGGCCTACTACGAGCGGGTGCACGCCGCATTCGAGTTGCTGCGCCAGGGCACGGACGACATCCGCGCGCCCGCGGCGGCGCGCAAGAAGCTGCGGGTTGGCCTGCTGGCGTCGTTCGCCACGCGCTGGCTCGCGCCGCGGCTGGCGGGATTCGCCGCCGCTCACCCGGACATCGACTTGCAGTTGCTGCCCGACATCGCGCTGGCGGACGTCGCCGGCGGCGAGGTCGACGTGGCGATACGCTACGGGCAGGGCGCCTGGCCCGGCGTGCGGGCGCGGCTGCTGATGGCGGAGCGCCTGTCCATCGTCTGCGCCCCCGCGCTCATCGCGGGAAGGAAGCGCCCGCGAACTGCGGAGGACCTGCTGCGCTATCCCCTGCTGGCGTCCCACGCCAGGCACCCCTTCGAATGGGACGCCTGGGCGCAATGCTACGGCCTGGACCTGAGCCGCGCGCGGCCGGTACGCCTGCACGACTACAACATCGTGGTGGAGGCCGCCTTGGCGGGCCAGGGGCTGGCGATGGGCCGGCATCGCCTGATCGGGGCCCAGCTGGCCAGCGGCGCGTTGGTCGAGGCGCTGCCCGGCGCCACGCTGGAGGCCCCGCGCATCGGCTGGTGGTTCGTGACGCCGCGCGGCGCGCTCGGCGACGCGGCGCAGCGGTTCCATGCCTGGTTGACGCACGCGGCCGCGGCGCCCGGCGATACGCATTAGTTCTACTCATACATGCGTCACAAGAATTGATTGGTCACGGCGCGCCACGGCCGATAGCATGGGGGTTTCCACTAGATCCCTGCACAGGAGCCCCCTCATGACCCGTTCGATCTCCGGCCGCGTGGCCGAACTTGGCCTCGCCCTGGAAGCCGCCGCCGCTCCCGCCGCCAACTACGTTTCCTGCGTGCAGGAAGGCAATCTGCTCTACATCTCCGGCCAGATCTCGCGCAAGGACGGCAAGGCCGCGTATCTCGGGCGCCTGGGCGACCAGATCTCCGACGCGGACGGCGTCCAAGCGGCGCGCCTGTCCGCGCTGGGCGTCCTGTCGCAGATCGCCGCGGCCACCGGCGACCGGCTGGACCGGGTGGCGCGCGTGGTGCGCCTGGGCGTGTTCGTGGCCAGCACGCCGGACTTCAACCGCCAGAGCGCCGTCGCCAACGGCGCCTCCGACCTGATGGTGGACGTGTTCGGCGACGCAGGCCGCCATGCCCGCAGCGCGGTCGGCGTGGCCTCCCTGCCCCAGGGCGTCGCCGTGGAAGTGGAAGCCGTTGTCGCCCTCGCGCAGGCTTGACGCCGCGTCCCGGAACCGCCATGTCCGCCTCCCTGACCCCGGCCGCCGTGCAGGCCCTGCGCGCCCTGACCCCGGGCGCCCAAACCACCGTCCACTTCAACCACGCGGGCGCGTCGCTCCCGTCGGCCGCCACGCTGCAGGCGATCCATTCGCATCTGCACCGCGAAGCCACGCTGGGGCCGATGGAGGCCGGCGTGGCCTCGCGCGAACAGACGGAAAGGGCCCGCGTGCTGACCGCCCGGCTGTTCAATGCCCAGCCTGACGAGATCGCGCTGACCGGCGGGAACTCATCGGGCTGGGGCGCCGCTTTCGCCGCGCTGCCGGCCTGGAAGCCCGGCGACCGCATTCTGGTCGGCCGCCATGAATGGGGCGGAAACCTGGCAGCGATGCGGCTCGCGGCGCAGCGCGCGGGCGCCACGCTGGAAACCATCCCTTCGGACGATAGCGGCTGCGTGGACGCGCAGGCGCTGGAAGCGATGCTGGACGAAAGGGTGCGCCTGATCGCGCTGACCTGGCTGCCCGCCAACGGCGGATTGATCAACCCTGCCGCCGCCATCGGGCAGGTGGCGCGGCGGCACGGCATCCCGTACTTCGTGGACGGCGCGCAAGCCGTCGGCCAGGTGCCGGTGGACGTGGCCCGGATCGGCTGCGACGTCTTGAGCGGAGCGGGACGCAAGGCGTTGCGCGGCCCGCGCGGCACCGGCCTGCTGTATGTGCGGCGAGGCTTCCTCGATATGCTGACCCCCGCGTTCGTGGACACGCACTCGGCCCCCCTGGGGCCGGACGGCCAGCCCGTGCTCCGCCAGGACGCCGCGCGCCTGGAATCCGCGGAGAATTCGCTGGCGCTGCGCTGCGGCCTTGCCAACGCCTTGCAGGAAGCCCTGGACATCGGGCTGGAATCCATCCGCGCGCGCATCGACGCCGTCGCCCAGTCCTTGCGGGCCGAATTGGCGGCCATCCCCGGCATCGCGGTGCTGGACCAGGGCCGTGAACGCTCGGGCCTGGTGGCTTTCAATCTCGCGGGCCGCGACGCCGTGTCGGTGCAGCGCGCGATGGCCGCGCAAGGCGTGACCATCGGCAGCAACGGCGTGCCCTACACGCCGCTGGACATGGAAGCCCGCGGGCTGACGCAGATTGCGCGGGCGTCGGTCAGCTACCTCACCAGCGACGCGGAAATCGACCGGCTGCTGGAAGGGCTGCGCGGCCTGGCCGCCTAACCAGCCGCCTGGGCGCGGCGCGCAAAGGGCGACCACTTCGTGAAGACCAGCAGGTTGCCCAGCATCACCAGGCCCAGGCCCAGCAATGCATACGGCGTCCACTGATAGCCTTCGGCGTAGGACGAAACGCTCAGGGCCACGACCGGGAACAGCACCGTGCAGTAGGCGGCGCGCGCCGGGCCCATCCGCCCGACGAGCGTCAGGTAGGCGGTGAAGCCGACCACCGATCCGAACATGGCCAGGTAGAGCAGCGCGCCCACATAGGCGGCCGAACCGTCGAAATCGAAAGGCAGGCCCGCCGCCACGCAGCCGGCCAGCAGGATGGCCGCGCCGTAGAGCATGCTGTAGGCATTGCCCGTCAGCGGCCTGATGCCCGCGCGCTGCTGCAGGGACGACAGCATGTTCCCGGTGGAAAAGCAGAAGGTCCCCAAGAGCGCGAAGCCCAGGCCCAACAGCGTTTCATGGCTGGCTTCCTGGCTGGCCAGTTCCGGCCAGAACAGCAGGACGAGCCCGGCAAAGCCGAACACGCCGGCCACCATGACGCGAGGCGCGATGCGCGTGCCGAACCAGAGGCGGGCATTCAGCGCGTTCCACAGGGTGGCCGCCGAAAACACCACCGACACCAGGCCGCTGGGTATCCACTGCGTCGCCGTGTAGAAGCACAGGAAATTCAGGCAGAACAGGCACAGCCCCTGGCCTACGCACAGCCAGTGCCCGCGCCGGTCCAGCCGCTGCAGCTTGCGCGCCAGCAGCAGGGCTCCGAACAGGATGAGGCCCGCCAGCGCGAAGCGGTAGAAGATCGACACGGGAATGGCGACCACGCCCAGCTGGAGCTTGATGGCGATCCAGGTGGTGCCCCAGATCAAGACGGTGAGGAAATACAGGGAAAGGTTCACGTTGCGGCTTGCGGCAAGGCGGAAATAGGGACGGGAAAAGTCGGCGGCCCGGCGGCCGCCCGGAACACCAGTGTGCGCTTGCCGCCCCGCGCCGGATTGCCGTTTCTTGCGGTTTTTGCTTGCCGCCGGGGCGCTCCCGGGCAAAAAACGTCCCCTCGGCAAGCAATCGCAGTAGCATTTCAATCCTATGGTTTCCGTTGCCTCGGCCCCGTCCGATTTCTCCGTCTTCCGCACGCTGTCGCGCTCGACCGCGACGCTGCAGCGCGCGGCCCCGCTGGGCGAAGGCCTCGCGATCTCGCAATGGTCGCGCAGCGCCCGCGAAACCCTCGGCTACGAGACGCCCGGCCACCACACGCTCTCGCTGTACCTGCAAGGCGGCGACCGGTCTTTCCGCGTGGGCCAGGACTCGCTGCATGGCGGCGCCGGCAAGTTCTGCGTCCTGCCGGCCGAACACCACTCGCGCTGGAGCATGAACGACACGGTGCATTTCCTGCACCTGTACATCGCGCCCGAGCGCCTGGCGCGCGAGGCCGTCATGCGGCTGGATTGCGAACCCCGCACGCTGGAATTGCGCGACCGCACCTACATCCACGATGACTCGCTGATCGATGTCTGCCGGCAATTGCTCGGCACCGACTGGGCCCAGCCCGCCGACCGTCTCGCTGCCAGCAGCGCCGGCGAAACCGTGTTGCACCACCTGCTGAACCAAGGCGTCGCGCGCAAGGCCGGCGCGCCGGTGAAAGGCGGGCTTGCCCCAGGCGCGCGCCGGCGCGTCATGGACTACGTGGACGCGCATCTCGCCGAACCGCTCACCCTGGACCGGCTGGCGGGCGTGGCTGCGCTGTCCACCTACCACTTCGCCCGCATGTTCCATGCGTCTTTCGGCGAGCCGCCACACGCCTGGGTCAGGGCCAGGCGCCTGGCGCGCGCCCGCAGCCTGCTGGAAACCGGCAAGAGCGACCTGGCCGGCATCGCCCAGGCCAGCGGCTTCGGCAATGCCAGCCACCTGTCGCGCGTCTTCCGCGACGCCATCGGCGTCACGCCCGGCCAATACCGCGGCGCCCGCGGCAGGCACTAGCGCGGTCGTCCGGCCCCGTTTCCGCACCCGCCCGGTCTACAATGACGCACCGCCCTTAGGCCTGACCGCGCCCCTGCCCGACGCGATGCCGTCCCCGACCTCTCGCGACCTTGCCCCCTTGGCCGATCCCGCCAACCCGAGCCGCTTGCGCGCGCATTGGCTGGCGGAACTCGTCCGCCTGCGCGAAGCGCACTGGGGGCCGCTGGAAGACGCGGACGCGGTCCGGCGGGTTCGCCAGCTGGATGCGGACCTGCCCGGGCGCATCCTGGCCCGTGCCGGACTGCTCGCGCAGCGCGAGGGGCTGGATCCCCTGGTCGACGCGTGGCGGCGCAGCGCGCTGGGCATCCTGGCCGTGCTGTTCGTGCTGGCGGCGATATCCGGCGCCGCCGCCGCCCTGGGCGCGCTAGGCGACGGCTCGCGTCCGGTCAACGTCCTGTGGGCCCTGGGCGCGTTGCTGGGGCTGCACGCGCTGACGTTCCTGCTGTGGCTGGGCAGCTTCCTCTTCAAGGCCTCCGCCGCAACGGGGCTGGGACGCCTCTGGCTGTGGGCCACGCGCAAGCTCGCCCGCGGCCCCGACGGCGCGCTCGTCCCGCAGGCATTCCTGAACCTGCTGGCCCGCGCGGGCGCCTTGCGCGGGCTGTTCGGCGCCATCAGCCATCTGCTGTGGTTGACGGCCCTGTGCGCCGCGCTGGCCGCCTTGCTGGCCGTCCTGTCCACCGCCAGCTACCGCTTCATCTGGGCCACCACCTTGCTGGCGCCCGACACTTTCGTCTCGCTCACGCAGGCCATGGGCTGGCTTCCCGCCCACCTGGGCTTTCCCATGCCGGACGCCGCCGTGGTCCGCGCCAGCGACGGCACGCAGGCCCTGTCCGCCGACGCGCAGGTGCAGTGGTCGATCTGGCTGATCGGCGTGCTGGTCGTGTACGGCATCCTGCCGCGCCTGCTGGCCGCGGCCCTGTGCGCGGCCAGCGCGCTGCGCGGCTTGCGCGTCGATCCCGCGCTGCCGGGCTTTTCCGCCTTGCGCGACAGGCTCGAGCCTGCCGCCCTGTCCACCGGCATAGACCGCCCCGTCGGCCCGCTGCACGAGCCGCGGGTGCGCGCGGCGATCCCGGCAGGCCTGGACGGCCGGCCCGTCGTGCTGGGCCTGGAACTGCCGCCAGACCTGACGTGGCCGCCCCCCGGCGTGCCCGAAGCCGTGCAGCAGGCCGGCAACCTGGATACCCGCGAAGAACGCAATCGCGTGCTGGACGCGCTGGCGCAGGCCGCCGCCACCCGCCTCCTGATCGCCTGCGACGCCCGCCAGACCCCCGACCGCGGCACGCTGTCCCTGATCGCCGAACTCGCTGCCCACGCGGCGCAGACCCGCGTCTGGCTCATCCCGCCGCTCGCGGGCGCGGATGCCGCCACCCGCGCGCCGCTGTGGCGCGAACGCCTGCTCGCGCTGGGCCTGTCCGCGGACGCCATCGTGCAGGCGCCCGCCCCCCCGTTCGCGTGGCTGGAGTCCGGCCATGCCTGACGAATTGATCAAGATCGCGCTGGTCGGCCACACCAATACCGGCAAAACGTCGCTATTGCGCACGCTGACCCGCGATACCGGTTTCGGCGAGGTCGCCGACAGCCCCGGCACCACCCGCCACGTCGAAGGCGCGCGCCTTCGGCTTGAGGGGCGCGCGGTGCTGGAATGGTTCGACACGCCGGGCATGGAAGACAGCATTTCCCTGCTCGAATACCTGGAACGGCTGGACCGCCCCGGCGAACGCCTCGACGGCCCCGCTCGCATCCGCCGATTCCTGGACACGCCCGAGGCGCATGGCCGCTACGAGCAGGAAGCCCGGGTGCTGGCCAAGATGCTGGACTGCGACGCGGCCCTGTACGTCATCGATGCGCGCGATCCGGTGCTGGGCAAGCACCGCGACGAACTCGCCATCCTGGCCGCCTGCGGCCGCCCCTTGCTGCCGGTGCTGAACTTCGTCAACGCGCCAGCGCACCGGGCGGATGAATGGCGCGATGCCATGGCCCGCCTGGGGCTGCATGCGGTCGTGGAGTTCGATACCGTCGCACCGCCCCTGGACGGCGAGCAGCAGCTCTACGCCAAGCTCGGCGTCCTGCTGGACCGCCATGCCGCCGCGCTGGCGCGGCTGTCCGACAGCCTCGCGGCCCAGCGTCGCGCGCGCCGCGGCTCCGCCTATGAAATGCTGGCCGACCTGCTGATCGACGCGGCCGCCCTGCACCTGTCCAGCGCCAGCGACGAAGCGGCGCTCGTGGCCGCCTCGAACCAGCTGCGCGAACAGGTGCGGCGGCGCGAGCAGACCTGCGTGGACGCCCTGCTGGCGCTCTACAACTTCCGCCGCTCCGATTTCGCCGATGACGCGCTGCCGCTGCAAGGCGAGCGCTGGGGCATGGACCTGTTCCATCCCCAGGCACTGAAGGACATGGGCGTGCAGGTCGGCATGGGCGCCGCCGCGGGCGCGATGGCGGGCGCCGCGGTGGACCTGTTCAGCGCCGGCCTCAGCCTCGGCACCGGCATGCTGATCGGCGCCGCCGCCGGCGGTCTTTGGCAGGGCGTCGAAAAGCTGGGCAAGCGCGTGGCCGGCAAATTGCGCGGCTGGCGCGAGATCAGCGTGGACGACGCCGTGCTGCGCCTGCTGGCGCTGCGGCAGCGGCAGCTGATCGAGGCCCTGGAACGCCGCGGCCACGCCGCGCGCGAACCCCTGAAACTGGACCGTCCGGACGACGAAGCCTGGCGCAAGGGCCCGCTGCCCGAGGCCCTGAAGGAAGCCCGCAGCCGGCCCGAATGGTCGGCCCTGGGCGAGCACTACGAAGACAGCGACCGCCGCAAGCGTGTCGTGGCCGAATTGGCGAAAACCCTTGCCGAAGCGCCGCTGCCCGCGGCATGACCGCAATGCCCGCGGGCGCCGGGGCACTCACCATTCAAGGCCGCCCGCAAGCGCGTACTAACCCCAATCCAAACCGATTGACGCTTAAACGAATGCATCTATAAGATTCGTTTTGCATCGGCACGGGTCCGTCCCCGTCCTGATAGTCACAAGGTCACAAGGGGTTGGGTCGATCGTGAAGTCGAAGTCCTACGCAGTGATTCCAGGCAGCGCCATCACCGGCCCGCGCGCGGTTCGCGCCGCGCTCCGCTCGACCCCACTCCGCCTTTCGTCGTAAGCAGCAACGCCATGCCCCTGCCCTGGACGGGGCCGGGGCCCTATCACTTCTGTCGCGCTACCCGCGCACTACACGGAGCATGAGGGCTATGCGTACTTTTCCCCACCTGAAGCAAGCGGCGCTGGCTGCGGCCGTCGCGGCATCGCTGGCGTTCAGCGCCGGCGCGGCCGCCAAGACTTTCCATTGGTCGTACCAAGGCGACGCCACGTCCATGGATCCCATGGCCCTGAACGAAACGTTCACGCTGGGCTTCCAGGGCAACATCTACGAGACGCTGGCCGGCTACGACGGCAACCTGAAGCTGACCCCGCTGCTGGCGGAAAGCTGGGAAAACCCCGAACCCACCAAGTGGGTGTTCAAGCTGCGCAAGGGCGTGAAGTTCCATGACGGCTCGCCCTTCACGGCGGACGACGTCATCTTCTCCTGGAAGCGCAGCCTGACGCCGGGCTCCGACATGAAGGGCTACGGCGCCAAGGCGTCGGACATCAAGAAGGTCGACGACTACACCATCGAAGTCACGACCCCCACGCCCAATCCCATCCTGCCGCGCGAATGGGTGTTCCTGTACATCATGAGCAAGTCGTGGTCGGAGAAGAACAAGACCACCGAGGCCACCAACGTCAAGGGCGACAACCAGGGCAACTACGCCAACCTGCACGCCAACGGCACCGGCCCGTTCATGCTGGCCGAACGCCAGCCCGACGTGAAGACGGTCCTCAAGCGCTTCGACGGCTACTGGAACAAGAACATCAAGACCAACGTGGACGAGGTCATCTTCCAGCCGATCACGCAGGAAGCCACCCGCGTCGCCGCGCTGATCTCCGGCGAAATGGACCTGGTGCAGCCCGTGCCCGTGCAAGACTGGAAACGTCTGGAAGACGCCAAGGGCGTGAAGCCGCTGACCGCGCCCGAGGCGCGCGCCATCTTCATCGGCATGGACCAGGACCGCGACGAGCTGCTGTTCTCGGACGTGAAGGGCAAGAACCCCTTCAAGGATCCCAAGGTGCGCGAAGCGGTCGTGCTGGCCGTGGACACCAAGGCCATCAACGAGAAGATCATGCGCGGCGCGGCCAAGCCGCTGGGCTCGCTCATCGCCACCTCCATCAACGGCTATGACGATTCCTTCGGCACGCCGTACAAGCCGGATCCCGAACGCGCCAAGAAGCTGCTGGCCGAGGCGGGCTACCCGAAGGGGTTCACGGTCACCATGGACTGCCCGAACGACCGCTACGTCAATGACGAGAAGGTCTGCCAGGCTGTCGCGGGCATGCTGGCGCGCGTGGGCATCAAGATCAACCTGCTGGCGCAGACCAAGTCGAAATACTTCGGCAAGATTCTCCTGCAGGCAGGCAACCAGACCAGCATGTACATGCTGGGCTGGACGCCCAGCTCGACCGACGCGCACAACACGCTGCTGAACCTCACTTCCTGCCGCAACGCCAAGACGGCCGCCGGGCAGTTCAACCTGGGGGGCTACTGCAACAAGAAGGTCGACGAGCTCACCGACAAGATCGGCGTCGAAACCGACCAGGCCAAGCGCAACGCGATGATCAAGGAAGCCTTCGGCATCGTGCGCAGCGACTACGGCTACCTGCCGCTGCACCAGCAGCCCATGTCCTGGGGTGTAAAGGATAACATCCAGGTCATCCAGCGCGCCGACGACGTGCTGGACCTGCGCGACGTCGTCCTGCCGTAATCCGGCGACGCGAACCCCGGGCGGCCCAGCCGCCCGGGCGCGCCCGGCCCAGCCCCGGTTCCCGCCATCCGCGGGGAACGCGGCCCGGCGTCAAATGAACAAGAGGGCTCCCGATAATGCTTTCCTTTATTGCGCAACGACTCATCCAGTCGGTGCTGGTGATGTTGACGGTGGCGCTGATCGCGTTCGCCATGTTCCGCTACGTGGGCGACCCGATCGCCAGCATGGTCGGCCAGGACACGACTCCTGAACAACGCGCGCAACTGCGCGAACAGCTCGGCCTGGACGACCCCTTCGTCGTGCAGTACGCGCATTTCATCGCCGACGCCGTGCGCGGAGACTTCGGCATTTCGTACCGCCACCGCCGTCCCGTCAGCGAGCTGCTCGAAGAGCGCATGCCTGCCACGCTGGAACTGTCCTTCGTTTCCGCGGTGATGGCGCTGGTGCTCGGCATACCGATGGGCATCTACACGGCGCTCAAGCGCCACGGCGTGCTGTCCAAGGCCTTCATGGCGATTTCCCTGGCCGGCATATCGCTGCCCACCTTCCTGATCGGCATACTGCTCATCCTGTTCTTCGGGGTGCAGCTACGCTGGCTGCCCAGCTTCGGCCGCGGCGACGTAGTAAGCCTGGGATGGTGGACGACCGGCTTCCTGACCAAGTCCGGCTGGCTGGCGCTGATCATGCCCGCCATCACGCTGGCGCTGTTCCAGATGACCTTGATCATGCGGCTGGTCCGCGCCGAGATGCTGGAAGTGCTGCGCGCCGATTTCATCAAGTTCGCCCGGGCCCGCGGCCTGCCGGAGCGGTTGATCAATTTCCGCCATGCGCTGAAGAACACGATGGTGCCGGTCATCACGATCACCGGCCTGCAACTGGGCTCCATCATCGCCTTCGCCATCATCACCGAAACCGTGTTCCAGTGGCCGGGCATGGGCCTGCTCTTCATCCAGGCCATCAGCATGGTGGACATTCCCGTGATGGCGGCCTACCTGGTGCTGAT
The DNA here is from genome assembly GCF_050285585.1 of Achromobacter sp. Lineage (GTDB taxonomy): Bacteria > Pseudomonadota > Gammaproteobacteria > Burkholderiales > Burkholderiaceae_B > Achromobacter. Next base: position 201,239 of record NZ_JBLZXF010000005.1, read on the forward strand.
CGCCTTCATGTTCGTGGTCATCAACCTGATCGTCGACCTGCTGTATTTCGCCGTGGACCCGCGTCTGCGCGTGCAGAGCAAATGAAAAACCACCCCCACGTCGCGCCTTCGGCTTGCTGCCCCCCAAGGGGGGGCTTTTTACCTTGGGACGGCCCGGCGGGGAAAAAAGCCCCCCGCGCCGCGCCTTCGGCTTGCTGCCCCCCAAGGGGGGGCTTTTTACCTTGGGACGGCCCGGCGGTAAAAAAGGAAATCTCATGATTGCTCGCATCGCTCCCTTCTTCTCCCGCGCGGCCGACAGCGACCTCTGGCACAGCTTCAAGCGGTCGCCCGGCGCCATCATCGCCGCGGTCGTCACGCTCGCCATCCTGCTGGGCGCGCTGTTCGCGCCTATCGTCGCCCCGCACAATCCCTTCGACCTGGCGTCGCTCAGCATCATGGACGCCAATACCCCGCCGTCCTGGGAAGAGGGCGGCAGCCCCGACTTCCTGCTGGGCACCGACGACCAGGGCCGCGACATTCTGTCGGCCGTGCTGTATGGCTCGCGCGTATCCTTGCTGGTGGGCTTCGCCTCCGTGCTGTTCTCCATGGTGCTGGGCGTGACCCTGGGCCTCATCAGCGGCTACGCGGGCGGCCGCGTGGACAGCTTCATCATGCGCATCGCGGACGTGCAGCTGTCGTTTCCCGCCATCCTGGTGGCGCTGCTGATCGACGGCGTGGCGCGCGGCCTGCTGCCGCGCGACATGCACGACAAGCTGGCGCTTTACGTTCTCATCTTCGCCATCGGCATCTCGGGGTGGGTGCAGTACGCGCGCACCGTGCGCGGCTCCACGCTGGTCGAACGCAACAAGGAATACGTGCAGGCGGCCCGCCTCATCGGCATCGGCCCCATCACCATCCTGCGCCGGCACATCCTGCCCAACGTGATGGGCCCGGTGCTGGTCATCGCCACCATCCACCTGGCGATCGCGATCATCACCGAAGCCACGCTCTCTTTCCTGGGCGTGGGCGTGCCGCCCACCGCGCCGTCGCTGGGAACGCTGATCCGCATCGGCAACAGCTATCTCTTCTCCGGCATGTGGTGGATCTCCATCTTCCCCGGCATCGCGCTGGTGGCGCTGGTGCTGTCGGTCAACCTGCTGGGCGACTGGCTGCGCGACGCGCTCAACCCCAAGCTGCGCTGAGGATGCCATGGCCCTGTTGAACATCGAAGACATCCGTATCGAATTTCCCAGCCGCCGCGGCACGCTGGTGGCGGTGGACGGCGTATCGCTGTCCCTGGAAAAAGGCGAAATCCTGGGCGTGGTCGGCGAATCCGGCGCGGGCAAGTCCACCATCGGCAACGCGGTGATCGGGCTGCTGGAAGCGCCCGGCCGCCTGGCCGGCGGCGCGGTGCTGCTGAACGGCGAACGCATCGACACCCTGAACCCGGCGCAGAAGCGCCGCGTGCGCGGCCGCCGCATCGGCATGATCTTCCAGGATCCGCTGACCTCGCTCGATCCGCTGCAGACGGTGGAAAGCCAGCTGGTAGAGACCATGCAGGTGCACCTGAACCTGTCTCACGCGCAAGCGCAGAAGCGCGCCGTTCAGCTGCTGACGCAGGTCGGCATCGACAAGCCGGAACTGCGCGTCAAGCAGTACCCGCACCAGTTCTCCGGCGGCATGCGGCAACGCGTGGTGATCGCGCTGGCGTTGTGCTGCGAACCCGAGGTCATCATCGCCGACGAACCCACCACCGCGCTGGACGTCTCGATCCAGGCGCAGATCCTGGACCTGCTGAAGAAGCTGTGCCGCGAAGAGCAGGTGGGCATGATCATCATCACGCACGACATGGGCGTGATCGCCGACGTGACGGACCGCGTGGCGGTGCTGTACCACGGCAAGCTGGTCGAGCAGGGGCCCACCGCCAAGATCCTGGGCGACCCCGACCATCCCTACACGCGCAGCCTCATTTCGGCCGTGCCCCGCCCCGACATCAAGCTCAAGCGCTTTCCGCTCGTAACCTACATCGAGGACGTGAAGACGCCGGCCCAGCCGCTGGATCTCGCCACTCACTGGCTGGGGCAGCGGCGCGACTTCGGCACGCGCACGGACGGCCCGCTGGTGCAGGTGCGCGACCTGAGCATGCGCTTCGTCCTGAAGAGCGCGCTGCTCAAGCGCAACCAGCGCACGCTGGACGCGGTCAAGCGCGTCAACTTCTCGATCGGCGAAGGCGAGGTCTTCGGCCTGGTGGGCGAATCCGGTTCCGGCAAATCCACCGTGGCGCGGCTGATCTCGGGCCTCTACACCCCCAGCGAAGGCTCGGTCAACTTCGGCGGCGTCGATCTCACCGCGCTCAAGGGCGAGAAGCAGCTGAACCCGTTCCGGCGGCAGATCCAGATGATCTTCCAGGACCCGTTCTCCTCGCTCAACCCGCGCATGCGCGTGCTGGACATCGTGGCCGAGCCCATCCGCTTCCATAAGCTGGCCACCAGCGAGGCCGAGGCGCGCCGCATCGTGGCGGACCTGCTCGACGTGGTGGGCCTGGGCGACCGCGCGGCCGAGCGTTTCCCCCACGAATTCTCGGGCGGCCAGCGCCAGCGCATCTGCATCGCGCGGGCCCTGGCCACGCGCCCCCGCTTCCTGATCTGCGACGAGCCCACGTCCGCGCTGGACGTCTCGATCCAGGCGCAGATCCTGAATCTGCTGAAAGACCTGCAGGAGGAGCTCGGGCTGACCATGCTGTTCATCAGCCACGACCTGCCCGTCATCCGCCAGATGTGCGACCGCGTAGGCGTGATGCGCTACGGCGAGTTGCTCGAGGTCGCGGAAACGGAAGATCTGTTCGAACGTCCCCAGCATCCCTACAGCCAACACCTGCTTGGCCTGATGCCCCGCCTGCAATCCATGTCCCGCGAAGGGCTGGACGTGGTGGCGGGGTAGGCCCCCCTGGCGCCAGGCACCATCCGGAGCGAAACATGACGGCAACACGACAGACCCTTTTCATCGGCGGCCAGGTTTTCGACGGAAAGGGCGGGCTATTGCCCGGGCACGGCGTGCTGGTCGAGGGCCAGCGCGTGGCGCGGGTGGCCCCGGCCGGCGAATTCTCCGGCTACGCCGGCGCAACGGTGCGCACCGAGGGCATGACCCTGATGCCCAGCCTGGCGGACTGCCACGTCCACCTGGTCTACACCGGCGGCGCGGATCCCAACGCGCAGCTGAGCAAGCAGGGCCCGGCGCAGATCACGCTGACGGCGCTTGAGAACGCGCAGGCCAGCCTGCGCGGCGGCGTCACCGCGGTGCGCGACTGCGGCGGCAAGGACTACCTGGAATTCGGCGTGCGCGACGCGATCGCGCGCGGCGTGTTCCCCGGGCCGACCATCCGGGCGTCGGGCCGCATCATCTGCATGACGGGCGGCCACGGCAACCGCATCGGCCGCGTCGCGGACGGCTGCGAGGACGTCATCAAGGCCGTGCGCGAGCAGGTCCACGCCGGTTGCGACCTGGTGAAGATCATGGCCACGGGCGGCGTCATGACGCCGGGGGTCAGCCCCATGGACGCGCACTACAGCGCGGAGGAAATGAAAGCGGGCGTGCACGAAGCCAAGCGCTTCCGCAAGAGCACGGCCAGCCACGCGCAGGGCACGCTGGGCATTCTGAACGCGGTGCGCGCCGGCATCGACTCGATCGAGCATGGCATCTTCATGGACGACGACTGCCTGCGCGAAATGCTGGAGGCCGAAACCTACCTGGTGCCCACCATCGCGGCGGTGCGCAACATCATCGCCAACGCCGACAACGGCATCCCCGCCTATGCGGTGGAGAAGGCGCGCGCGGTGGAACAACGCCACCGCGAATCGTTCCAGATGTACTACAAGGCGGGCGGACGCATCGCCATGGGCACCGATGCCGGAACGCCCTTCAACCTGCATGGCGAAAACGCCATGGAGCTGGCCTACATGGTGGAGTTCGGCATGACGCCCGTGGACGCGCTGATCGCGGGCACGTCGCGCGGCCACGACCTGATGGGGCTGGACCGCCACGGCGTCATCGCCGACGGCAACATGGCCGATCTGCTGCTGGTGCGGGGCGACCCCACCGAGGATATTCTCAAGGCCGCCGACAAGCGCTTCCACGTCGCGGTGCTGCGCCAAGGAGAGCTGGCGGCCGGCGCCTTGCCCGCCTGAGCGTGCGCGGCGCGGCTCGTTCCGCGCGAACCCGGCTGCCCGGCGGCGCTAAGGCAGCAAGCCGGCGTCCCGCAGCAGCGGCTCTTCATACGCGGCATCTTCCGCGGGATAGCGCAGGCCCGCAACGCCGAGCGCCTTCGCATGCGCCCAAATCACGCTCTCTCCGGCGGGAAGCGTGCCGGGCGCTTGCGCATACAACGGATCCTGAAACGCGCTGCCTGCCGACGCGATGTTCCACCCATGCGCCGTCAGCGCCTCGATCACGTCAGGCAGCGCCGCGGCGTTGATCTGATTGGTATGGAGCAGCATCACGTGGACCGGGCTTCTGCCCAGGACTTCGCGCGCCAGGCCATCGTAGTATTGCGCGCGGTCCAGCAGATGGCGGAGATAGGCCTGCTTCAGGCGCGCGGCCTTGCCGGCGTCGCCCGCCTTGAGGTGCGCCGCATAGACGATGTTGTAGTACCAGTCGCTGGCGTCGATGGATACCGGCGCGCTTCTGTAGTTATTCCTGGCCATCCAGTCGCGCATGCCATCGCGCTTGGCCGGGGTATCGCCTTCCTTCAGGTAGGGAAACCTGAGCATCGGCACAAAACCGGCCAGGTTCTTGGCCGCCGCGTCCGCCGCCTGCACGTCGGCGATGAACCAGTCCAGCGATACCTTCGGATCGGCAAGGCTGCGATGGCTGGCCGTGTGGTTGCCGATCAGGTGCCCCGCCCGGGCCCACGCGGCCGCCAGCGCCATCCCGCCGGCGCCCTCCATCCGCGCCAGCGAAGGAAACAGGGCCGCCTTGATGCCATGGTCGCGCAAGGCCTCCAGCATTTGCGCATTCCATTGGACGGCCTCGGGCTGCTTGCCCGGGTTGAAGCCGTCGTCGAAGGTCAATGCGAGCGTTCTTGCGGAACACCAGGATGTCCACAGCGCAAGAACCAGGACGGCGAATGGGCGGAAGGGAAGGAACCGGAAAGCCATGTCGGGGATGACGCGCGATGTTGCCGGGGAAGGGGCGATCGGACGCCGCCACCCGTGCACCGGTTAAAAAAAAAAGCCGCCGCGCCCTGAGGCTGCGGCGGCAGTCGTTGCGGCGGCGGCCGGCGCTTAGCGCGCGCCGCCCATGGCCCCGCTCAGGACCATCATCAGGAACTGCTCAACCGGCATCTTCTTGCCGTTGAAATCCACCTGGCCGTCGGCGTAGTTCAGGTAGGTCACGATGTTGTCGTTCTCCACCTTGGCCAGGCCCATCGCCGTAGCCATGGTGCCCACCATCTCGGCCTGGCCCTTGGCGGTCTGCACGGCCTGTTCAGCCGGCACGCCGCGCACCTGAGGTTCGATGGCCATCAGGTCGCCCAGGTTGCCCTTGGAGAGCACCAGCTTGGCGTTCAGCTTGCGGATGACTTCCTTCACCGTATCGGCGAACTCGCCGTCCATCGAGGCCGGCTTGGTCAGGTCCAGGTCCAGGTTGAACGTCGAGGTGCCGTTGGCGGTGCGCACTTCCAGCGGCGATACCGACAGCGTCGGGTTGCCGGCCAGCAGCAGTTCGACATTGGTCTTGAGCGCCTGCTTCTCTTCGTCCGTGAATTCCGGGGCCTGCTCTTCGACCTTGCTCTGCAGCATGCGGCGCGAGGCGGCCTCGTAGACATCGTTCAGGGCCTTGAACGCCTTCGCGTCCAGGCTCTTCGCGTCGACGACCAGCTTCAGGCCGGCCATGTCCTTGTCCTGGATGTTGATCATGCCGAAATCGACGGCCATCTTGGCGCCCATGGTCGTATCGGCTTCCGTCATGTCGACGGCGATGACCGTATCCTTCAACTGGACGGGCGGCTTCTCCTTGGAGGTGATCGTCCAGTTCTTCAGGCCCAGCTTCTGGCTGCCCACGTACATGTCGTTCTTGGCAGGCGTCATGTCGCTGGTCAGGCTCAGGCCCTGCATGGCCATGCCGACGATGTCGTTATCTTCGGACGCCGGACTCTTCATCACCAGGCTGTCGGCCAGCAGCGAGACCGTGCCGCGCTTGCTGCCGGTGGCGTAGGTGACGTCGCCCTTCATGCCGGAGAACGCCAGGCTGGTGTCGTCCTTGGCGAACTCCACGGGAGCCATATCGAAATTGCCCGAGACGTTCTTCGCGTAGCTGACGCTATATGCGCCCGACAGGGGAACCGTGCCCTTGGTCGCGGCAAACCATTCCTTCACGGTGGGCGTCTCTTCCAGCTGGAAGCGGCTGGCCACCATGGCCGGCGCGAAGGAACCCGACTTCAGTTTCGACAGCGGGAAGGGGCCGTGGTCCAGGTATTCGACGAACTGGAAGGCGTGTTCCTGGGCCGGCTTGCCTTCGGCGGCCGGCTCGGTCAACTTCACGCGATAGCGCTCGGTGGAAGAAAATACGCCGCGCTCGAACGACATCAGCTCGACCACGGCGGTCACGCCCCATTGCTCGCCGAACTTCTGGAGCTCGGCATTGGCCTGGTCGATCGACTGCTTGACGAAGGCCTCGGCCTTCTGGCCCGTGTACCAGGCCGTGCCGGTCCAGACCGCGCCCAGCGCGACGACGACGCCCACTACTGCCGATTTCTTCATAGCGATCCTTTATTCTTCAAATGGATGAAAGCGGACGGATTATAGGGAGTGATGCTTAGGGAAAACACTTATTTGGTGCAAAGGCACTGCAATTTGTTACCTGGTGATACCTAACGCCGGGCTTGCGCCGGTGTTGCGGCGCCACATCAGCTACAATCCCTGCGTGTGTTTTGCCAATCTGCACACGTCCGCTAGGCCCTTCGCTGCCAAGCTTCGCCCATCAGGGCGCTTCCCTTTCTCCTTGTTCGTCCGCCTGGATTGGAGTCTCTCAACTTGAGCGACGGGCTGCCGTTGGAGTTGTCTTGACTACCTCTTCCCCTTTCGCCGACCTCGGGCTGGCCGATTCCCTGTTGCGTGCCATCGCCGACACCGGCTACACCGCGCCCACCCCCATTCAGGCCCAGGCCATTCCCCAGGTCCTGAAAGGCGGTGATCTGCTCGCCGCCGCCCAGACCGGCACTGGCAAAACCGCCGGCTTCACGCTGCCCATTCTGCACCTGCTGATGCAGAAAAAGCCCGAGCAAAGAAAGCCCGGGCGCCCGCGCTGCCTGATCCTGACCCCGACGCGCGAACTGACCGCGCAGGTCGCGGAATCGGTGCAGACCTACGGCAAGTACACCTCGCTGACGTCCATGGTGATGTTCGGCGGCGTCAACATCAACCCCCAGATTTCCGCGCTGCGCAAGCCGCTGGACATCCTGGTCGCGACCCCCGGCCGCCTGCTGGACCACTGCGGCCAGAAGACGATCGACCTGTCCGGCGTCGAGATCCTGGTGCTGGACGAAGCCGACCGCATGCTGGACATGGGCTTCATCCGCGACATCCGCAAGATCCTTGCGCTGCTGCCCAGGCAGCGCCAGAACCTGCTGTTCTCGGCCACCTTCTCCGACGATATCCGCACCCTGGCGCGCGGCGTGCTGAACAATCCCGGCGAGGTGTCCGTCACCCCGCGCAACACCGCCACCGAGCTCGTCACCCAGACGGTGCACATGGTAGAGCAGCACCACAAGCGCGATCTCCTCAGCCACATCATCCGGGAAAGCGGCTGGCACCAGGTGCTGGTGTTCACGCGCACCAAGCACGGCGCCAACCGTCTGGCCGAAAAGCTGGTCAAGGACGGCCTGACCGCCGCCGCCATCCACGGCAACAAGAGCCAATCGGCGCGCACCCGCGCGCTGGCCGGCTTCAAGGACAGCTCCGTGGCGGTGCTGGTCGCGACCGACATCGCCGCCCGCGGCCTGGACATCGACCAACTGCCCCAGGTGGTGAACTTCGAACTGCCCAATGTGCCCGAGGATTACGTGCACCGCATCGGCCGCACGGGCCGCGCGGGCGCCACCGGCGCCGCGGTTTCGCTGGTCGACAACAGCGAAATCAAGCTGCTCAAGGACATCGAGCGCCTGATCAAGAAGACCATCGAGCGCAAGCCCGTGGAAGGCTGGACGCCGCCCGCCACCAGCGCCGCGGCATTCGAGCGCCAGGAGCGCGAAGAAGACAACCGCAGCCCGCGCGGCGGCAACCGCAACGGCCGCGGCGGCAACGCCAATGCCGGCCGTTCGCGCCCGGCTGAGGGGCGCCCGGCACAGGGCCAGCCCCGCGCCGCGGCCGGCGGCCGTGCGCAGGCCCCGGCCCGTTCCGGCGAAGGCCGCGCCAGCCATGGCCCGCGCGACGGCAGGCCCGCCGACCGCCCGGCCCACGCCGGCCGCAACGAGAGCCGGCCCCAGCAGAACCATCGCCATCCGGAAGGCGCCGCCCGCCCCGCCGGCAATGCCGGCTCCGGGCGCCCGGCTCAGGGGCGCCCGGCACAGGGGCGCCCGGCTCAGGGGCGCCCGGCCGGCGGCCCGCGCGCGGCGCTGTTGAGCAAGTAATATCCACCGGCAACCCCAGAACCGCGACCCACGGACCCGCACCATGCCCTTATCCACCTGGTTGACGTTTTTCCTGGCCTCCTGGGCCATTTCGTTCTCGCCTGGCGCGGGAGCGATTTCGGCCATGTCTTCCGGGCTGAAGTACGGGTTCTCGCGCGGCTACTGGAACACGGCCGGCCTGATCATGGGTATCCTGTTCCAGTTCGTCGTCGTGGCCGTGGGCCTGGGCGCCGTGCTGGCCACCTCGGAAATGGCCTTCAATGTGGTCAAGTACCTTGGCGTGGCCTACCTGATCTACCTGGGCGTACGCCAGATCCGCACGGACGCGGCCCCGGTCACGGTCGATTCCGGCGATCCCAAGCGCGCGTCGATCCGCGAGCTGGTGCTGCGCGGCTTCCTGATCAACACCATGAATCCCAAGGGCACGGTGTTCCTGCTGGCCGTGGTGCCGCAGTTCGTGGACACCGCGCTGCCGCTGACCCCGCAATACGCGGCACTGGCGGGCACGCTGGCGTTCACCGACCTGGTGGCCATGGGCGTCTACACGCTGCTGGCGGCGCGCGTGCTGCGCATGCTGCGCGACGCGAAACACATCCGCTGGATGAACCGGACCTTCGGTTCCCTGTTCATCCTGGCGGGCGTGTTCCTGGCGTCGTTCCGCCGCCATTCCTGAACCCCATGCGCGGGGCATGCGCCGGCGACGGCGCATGCCCCGCGCGCTTTCGTGCCCGATACCGGACCACGCCGGGCGAAGAAACGGCGTTAAGTAAAATCCTCCGATCATGAACATCACCCAAGAAGTTGCGCGGCGCCGTACGTTCGCCATCATTTCCCACCCGGACGCGGGCAAGACCACGCTGACCGAAAAACTGCTGCTGTTCGCAGGCGCGATCCAGATCGCCGGCAGCGTCAAGGCTCGCAAGGCATCGCGCCACGCATCGTCCGACTGGATGGAGATCGAGAAGCAGCGCGGCATTTCCGTGGCGTCCTCCGTGATGCAGATGGAATACCGCGATTGCGTCATCAATCTGCTGGATACCCCGGGCCACCAGGACTTCTCCGAAGATACCTACCGCGTGCTGACCGCAGTGGACGCCGCCCTGATGGTGATCGACGCCGCCAACGGCGTGGAGCCGCAGACCATCCGCCTGCTGCAGGTCTGCCGCGCGCGCAACACGCCCATCATTACGTTCATCAACAAGATGGACCGCGAAGTGCGCGAGCCCCTGGACCTGCTGTCCGAAATCGAAGGCCACCTGGGCATGGACGCGGTGCCGTTCTCTTGGCCGGTCGGAATGGGCAAGGCGTTCGGCGGCGTGTTCGACATCCGCCGCGATCGCATGCGCGTGTTCCGCCCCGGGCAGGAGCGCCGCTCGGACAGCGACGATTTCATCGAAGGCCTGGCCAACCCCGAAATCGCCCGGCGCTTCGGCGCAGCGTTCGAACAGGCCAGCAGCGAGATCGAGCTCATCAATGAAGCCGCGCCCGCCTTCGACCGCGAACAGTTCCTGGCCGGCAAGCAGACCCCCGTGTTCTTCGGCTCCGCCATCAACAACTTCGGCGTGCAGGAAGTCCTGGACGCGCTGGTGGAACAGGCTCCGCGCCCCGGCCCGCGCGTGGCGCTGCAGCGCGAGGTGCAGCCCGAAGAGCCGAAGTTCACCGGCGTGGTGTTCAAGGTGCAGGCCAACATGGACCCGGCGCACCGCGACCGCGTCGCTTTCGTGCGCGTCAGCTCCGGCCGCTTCGAGCGCGGCATGCGCCTGAAGGTCGCCCGCACCAACAAGGAAATGCGCCCCAACAACGTGGTGTCGTTCCTGTCGCAGCGCCGCGAGCTGCTGGACGAGGCCTATGCGGGCGACGTGATCGGCATCCCCAACCACGGCGTGCTGCAACTGGGCGACGTGCTGACCGAAGGCGAGACGCTGCAATTCACGGGCCTGCCGTTCTTCGCCCCCGAGCTGTTCCAGGCGGTGGAAGTCAAGGACCCGCTGCGCACGAAGCAGCTGCGCACGGGCCTGACCCAGCTGGGCGAGGAGGGGGCCATCCAGGTCTTCCGCCCCGAGGCCGCCGGCGGTTCCCTGCTGCTCGGCGCGGTCGGCCAGCTGCAGTTCGAAGTGGTCGCGCACCGTCTGAAGACGGAGTATGGCGTGGACGCCCGGATGCTGCCTTCCCGCTACACAATGGCACGTTGGATTACGTCTGAAAACCCCAAGGCGCTGCGCAAGTTCATGGATGCCAATGCAGCCCATATCGCCTATGATGTTGTGGATGCGGCGGCGTTTTTGATCGGTTCTCCCGCGCAATTGCGCGTTGCTGAAGAACTGTATCCCGATGTGAAATTCCACGCCATGCGGGAGCACGGCGGCAAGGTTTTCGGAGACAAAGCGTAGACCCGTTGGGGTTCCGCACGGCAGATGAGGGTAGCAATGTCTTGGCGTTTCTTATTCGCAACGCTCCTGGTCGCGCTTGGCGCGTCCGCCTGGGGCGGCATTCAACTGGGTGACTGGCTGGTGGCGCATGCGCCAACCGCCGCGCCCGCTCCCGGCCAGGACACGGCGGCTTCACAGCAGCCCGTCCTGGACGCCAACGGCCGCCCCTACGTGGCGCAGCCTCCCCAGCCCCGCATCGACGGCACGCTGGGCGTGCCCGACAAGCCGGCCGACCGGGAATGGCAGGTCAACACCGTATCCCTGTTCGACAGCGTGAGCGACCCCTCCGTGAAGATCTCTCGCGAACGCATCAGCCCGGAGCAGGCCCGCGAGATCGCCGCGGCCTCGCACGTGCCGCTGCCCTCGGGCCCGTCGGACGTCAGCACGCTGGACTTGCAGGCCCCCGGCACTTCGGCCGCGGTCAACGGCGGCCAGGCCCAGGCCGGCGGCTATGGCACGCCGCAGATGGTGCAGGCGCCCCCGCCGCCCCCGAACACCGCGCAGGCGCCCGGCGCGCTGGGCTGGCAGGACGCGCTCAAGCGTGAACTCGCGCACTGCGCCACGCAGGGCTTCTTCGAGCGGCCGTCCTGCTCCTGGGCGGCCCGGAACAAGTATTGCGGCCCCAATCGCGCCTGGGGCACCATGGCCGAATGCCCGGCCCGGCCGTAGGCGCCCGACCGCCAGGCCGACTGCTCGCCCCATAAAAAATGGCGCCCCGCGGGGCGCCATTCTCATTGCCGCGCGGCAATCATTCCGGCACGGACATCTGGCTTTGCAGATAATTCTGGAGGCCGACCTTGTCGATCAGCTCGATCTGCGTTTCCAGGTAGTCGATGTGCTCTTCGGTGTCGTCCAGGATGTCCTGGAACAGATCACGCGACACGTAATCCCGGACCGATTCACAGTGCGCGATCGCTTCCTTGACGGTGGCCTGGGCGCCTTGTTCGAGCTTCAGGTCGCAGGCCAGCAGTTCCGGCACGTCTTCGCCGATCAGCAGCTTGTGCAGATCCTGCAGGTTGGGCAGGCCGTCCAGCATGAAGATGCGTTCGATCAGGCGATCGGCATGCTTCATTTCGCCAATGGATTCTTCGTACTCGTGCTTGCCCAGCTTGTCGAAGCCCCAATGGTTCAACATGCGCGCATGCAGGAAGTACTGGTTGATGGCCGTCAGCTCGTTGGTCAGTTGCTTGTTCAGAAACTGGATGACGGTTTTGTCGCCTTTCATGATGGACTCCTTGCAGTCAGGCGCGACGCGAGTGCATCGCGACAAAGGAGCGCACGATGCCGCGCGTACGCAACCCCGGCAGACTACCATCTGGCGCGGGCCCGCGCCTAGCCTTGCGCGGCATTTGGTAAACCGCTTTAGGACCGCTAGAAGGAAGCGATAGGCTAATGAGAATGAGTATGCGTGCGCGATGCCTTGCCTGCGCAAGACAGCATCCATGCGACTTATCCGCATGCGGATCTGCCGAATCCGTCACTCAATGCCGTGACGCCGGACGGGGAGCCGGCCCCTTGTCTCGCCGAACGGAAGGAAGAACCGCGCGGAGCCGCTCGTTGCATATCGGCAACCCCGCCGCAGCCCGCGCCCATGCGTTCAGGGGCTGCGCCGCGTCGCAAGCCAGATGCCGAACGCGATGGGCACGATGCCAAGCAGGTCCAGCCACGACACCGGCTCGCTCAACACCAGCCACCCGAACAGCAGCCCCAGCGGCGGCATCAGGAAATGCAGCGCGCTTGCCGACGTGGCGCTGGCCCGCCCCAGGATCATGAACCACAGGTAGTAGCCGCCCATCGACACGGCGACGATCATGTAGGCCATGCTCCAGAACAGGCTGGCCGTCATGCGCGCATCGCCGATGCTCTCGTTCGCCAGCGCGAAGGGCAGCAACGCCGCCGCGCCGGCCAGCGACTGTATGCCCGTCGAGGTCCACAGGCCCGAGGCCGGCTTCAGGCGCTTGTAGAGCAGCGTGCCCGCCACCAGCGCCACCAGGCCTCCGGTGACGAGCATCGTGCCATGCAGGTCTTCCTGCATGCCGGACAAGCGTGAACGCAGCACCAAGGCCACGCCCGCCAATCCCAGGCACAGGCCGGCCAGCTTGCGCCACCCCAACCGCTCGCCCAGCACGGGGCCCGCCAGTACGCCGATGAGCAACGGATTGGTGCTGATCAACACGGCCGTGAACGCCGACGAAACGGTGGTCATGCCCGACCAGCTCAGACCCAGGTACAGGCTGTTGTTCAGCACGCCCAGGAGCGCCAGCGCCGCCAGGTCCCGCCCCGCGGGCAGCTTCCAGCGGCCGCTCGCCGCCGCCAGGCCCAGCATCAGCGCGCCGGCGACCAGGAAACGGATGGTCAGCAAGGTCAGGGGCGGGCAGTCCCGCACCGCGATCTTCGCCGCCGCGAACGCCGAGCTCCAGAGCAGGCAGAACGCCGCGATCGGGACCCAGCTGATGCCGGGCGCAGCGCCAGCGGGCAGGGCGCCGGAGGACAGGGTGGAGGAGGCCTTCATGAGGGATCCAGGAGGATGCGTGAGCCGCAAGCACGGCGGATGAAGCGATTCTGCGCGGGCTCGGATCCATTGACAAACTCTTTATTCGGATCGACAGTATTTGAAAATCAAATGCTTTAGGGGGCCCGATGCTCGATCTGGATCTTCTCCATAGTTTCGTATCGGTGGTGGATGCCGGCGGCTTCACGGCAGCCGGCGAACGGGTCCACCGCAGCCAGTCCACCGTCAGCCAGCAGATCCGCAAACTGGAAGCGTCGCTGGACTGCGCGCTGTTCATCCGCGAGGGCCGCCAGGTCTTGCTGACCGAGGACGGCGAGCGCTTGCTGGGCTACGCCCGGCGGATGCTGGCGCTGTCGACGGAGGTGCGGGAAGCGGTCAGCGGACGCAAGCGCGTAGACGTGATACGGCTGGGCATCCCGGACGATTTCGCCGCGGACACCCTGACCGCGGTGGTATCGCAGTTCGCCCTGTCCCGCCCGGACGTGCGGCTGTCGGTGCGCTGCGACCTGACCGCCTCGCTCGCGCGCGGCCTTGAGCGGGGCGACCTGGACGTTGCGCTCATCAAGCGGGAACCAGGCGGCGGCGGCGCGCTGGCGACCTGGCGCGAAAATCTGCACTGGATCAGCAGCCCCTCTCTGGATCTGGCCGGCGCCGAACCCGTGCCGTTGGTGGCCTTTCCCCAAGGCTGCATTTACCGCAACCGGGCGATCCACGCCCTCGAAGCCGCCGGCCGGCACTGGCGCATTGCGTACGAAAGCCCGAATCTGCTGGGTCTGCAGGCGGCGTTGGCGGGAGGATTGGGGGTGGCGCTGCTGGAACGGCGGTGCATCGGCTCGGGCCACCGGATCGTCGATGCGGCGCTGCCCGCGGTGCCGCCGACCGAGCTCGCGCTATGCGTGGTCGAGCCGGTGCGCGAACCGGTGCGCCGGCTGGCGATGACTATCCGGGATTTTTGCGAGAAGGAAACGACTCGGCTCGCCGCGTGACAGGCAGCGAGCCGGCAGGGGGGCCAATCGCTCAGGCCGTGGCGACGAGCGGAATCGGGAAGCTGCTGTTGGCAGCAGGCGCGCCCGATTCGACCAGGGTGGCCGGCGGATTGACCGGAACGGCAATTGAGCGCACGTCGCACACGCTGGAGCAGCGGCCGCCCGGCAGGTATTCGGCGGCGGTCGCCGCGCAGCAGCCGCAGCACGTGGCCACGCCCAGCTCGAACTGCAGGTCGGAAAGCGTCGTCGCGCCACCGTCCACGCTGGCGCGGACTTGGCGTTCGGTGATGGCATTACATACGCAAATGTACATGAGAATAATTATCGAAAATTATTCAATAACTGGCAAGCCCTTGTGTCAAATAAATTTGCAACCGGAATGTCACGCAAGTCCTTGAAATAAGGGACGAATTTGAATCCGTCCGTCCCTTATTTCAACGGGCGCCAGCCTGCGCCTTGCGCAGTGCCGCCGGGGCGATACGCAGCGCTTCGCGGTACTTTGCCACCGTCCGGCGGGCGATGACTATCCCCTGATCGGCCAGTTTTTGGGTGATCTGGCTGTCGGACAGGGGCTTGGCGCGGTTCTCCTCCGCCACCATTTGCCGGATGAAAGTCTGCACCGCCGTGGCGGAAGTCGCGTCCCCGCCTTCCGTCGACACGCCCGTGCCGAAGAAGCGCTTGAGCTCCAGCGTGCCGAACGGAGTGAGCATGTACTTCTGCGTTGTAGCGCGCGAAATCGTGGATTCGTGCAAGCCCAGCTCGCCTGCTATGTCCTTCAGGATGAGCGGCCGCATGGCGGCGGGCCCCTGGCTGAAGAAGGCGGTCTGATGCTCCACGATGGCCTGGGCCACTCTCAGGATGGTGTCGAAACGCTGCTCCACGTTGCGGATCATCCATCGGGCCTGCTGCAGTTGCGATTGCAGGCCCGCGTGCGCGGACTCCTTCTGGTTGCCCAGCATCTGGGCATACAACCCGTTGATCTGCAGCCTGGGCACGGCCGCGCTGTTCAGCGTGGCCTGCCAGCCGCGCCGGGTCTTGCGCACGATGACGTCGGGCACCGCGTAGTCGGCAGCGGGCACGGTCCAGGCGCGCCCGGGCCGGGGCTCCAGCCGCAGGATCAGGGCGTGGGCCGCCCGGAAGGTGGGCTCGTCGCAGCCCACCGCGGCGCACAGCTTCGCGGTGTTGCCGGTGGCCAACAGGGCCAGGTGCTCGGCGCAGATCCGGCGCGCACAGGCCAGCACGGCGCCGTCTGCCGCCTCGGGCAGGCGCGCCAGGTCGGGGTTGCGCAGTTGCAACAGCAGGCACTCCGCCATGTCGCGGGCGCCGATGCCGGCCGGATCGAACGACTGCAGCAGCGAAAGGGCCGCCTTCAGTTCGTCCAGGTCCGGCTCCATTTCGGGCGGCAGCCACCCCAGGATTTCTTCTAGCGGCGATCCGAGGTAGCCGTTCTCGTCGAGTTCGTCGATCAACAGCCCCGCCAGCGCAACGTCGCGGGGCTCCGCCCGCGTCAGCACCAGTTGGCCCAACAGATGTTCGCGCAGCGTGTCCGGCCGGGCCGCTTCGGGCAGGAAGGAGTCTTCGTCCGGATAGACGCCGCCGGACCCGGGCATTTCCTCGGCCGGCGTCTCGCGCTCGACCGGAGGCTCGTCGTCCTGCACGGAGGATTCGCGCTCGGAATCGGCCTGCGTTTCGGTCGACTGCGGTTCGTCGTCCCGTTCGAGCAATGGGTTCTCGGCAAGCACCTGCGAAATCTCGGCTTCGAGTTCGAGCGTGGACAACTGCAACAATCGGATCGATTGCTGCAACTGTGGCGTCAGCGTCAGATGCTGACCAGGTCGCAGTTCTAAAATTGGACGGGTCATAGGTACAATATTTTGCATGATGAATCTGACTTCGCCCGCAAGCGTCCGCCAGGACTGCCGCCTGATCGGCCAGACCCTGCTCAAACTGGCGCTTCCCCGACTCATTGTGCGTGCGATCGTCATCGCCGTCGCCCTTGTGATCTGGTACCTGGTTGCCCGCTGGATACTGGATTTCGGCCGCACCATGAACTACGACTTCCTGCATTCCCTGGGCCAGCCCACCGTGGACATGGTGCAGAAGGTCAATCCGTATCTCTGGTGGGCCGTCGCCGCCATCTGGTCCCTGATCGTGTTCTTCACCGTCCGCGCCTGGCTGGCCGCCAGCCTGGCCTCGGGCAGCGCCACGCCGGTGGGCACGGACGTGCTGGCCGACCTGGCCCCGAACCTGTCGGAAGCGTCCCTGGGCGTGCTGCGCTGGACCTGGGGCGACCGGCAAGAACCCTTCACGGTGGGCGACCTGCGCCGTTCCCTGTCTGAAATCCGCCACAACCGCATCGGCAAGATCGCGATGGTGGCCGACCAGGCGCGGATCCTGGAAGGGGCCGACAGCCAACCCGGCCGCGATCCCCGCGACGACGGGCGCCGCAGCCCCGAGATTGCCGTCCGCGGCGAAACCCGCGGCGACCACTACATCGAACCGCGCATCGGCCCGGCCCGCTAGGCCCGCCCGGCTCCCATCGCAGGCCGCCCCCGGGGCGGCCTGTTCGTTTCAGTCCCCTGCCAGCCAGCGTCCCTATACTGGCAGCTCCAGGCTCGCACAACCGCCGGCCGCGCAGCAGGCACGACAACTCTACCGGCAACCGGAACAGCCGGATGCGCAGCCAGCCCCCTGGAGTCGCATTCATGTCCCGTACCCCCGTCCGCTATGCCGCCGGCCTGCTGCTGGCCTGCTCGGCCGCATTCGCCGCCACCCCCGCCCTGGCGGCCTGGCCTGACAAACCCATCACCTTCGTCGCCCCATTCACCGCGGGCGGCGCCAACGACCTGGTCGCCAGGATCATCGCGAAGGCGGTGGGCTCGGCCCTGAACCAGCCCGTCATCGTCGAAAACCGCCCCGGAGCCGGCGGCATCGTGGGCGCCGCGCATGTCGCGCGCAGCGCCGCGGACGGCTACACCTATCTGGTCGGCAGCAACGGCACCGTCACGAACAGCCTGATCCGCTCGGACCAGCCCTACAAGGACGAAGCGCTCACCCCCGTGGCGCTGCTGTCGATCACGCCGTCCGTCATCGTGGCCAATCCCTCCAATCCGGCCAAGGACCTGAAGGACTTCGTCGCGCGCGCCAGGCAGTCCAAGACGGACCGCATCACGTTCTCCACCGCCGGCAACGGCAGCACGCCGCATTTCGTGGCCGAGATGATGAAAGAGGCCACGGGCCTGCCGATCGAACCCATCGCCTACAAGAGCGGCTCGGAAGGCGTGACCGCCGTGATCGGCAATCAGGTCGACGCCACGTCCGAGGCCAGCATCGTGACCCTGCCGCTGATCCAGAGCGGCAAGCTGAAGGCGCTCGCCACCACTTGGGACAAGCGCATGGCGAGCGCGCCGGACATCCCCACCACCTCGGAAGCCGGCTTTCCCTCGATCCGCATCGGCCACTGGGCCGGTCTGTTCGCGCCGACGGGTACGCCCGCCGACGTTCTGGACAAGATGAATGCCGCGGTCGATGCCTCCCTGCAAACGCGGGAAGTGCAGGACGCGTTGCGCCAAAGCAGCATCGAACCCGGCGGCGGTTCGCGCGCCAGCTTCGCCGAATTCGCCGCTAGCGAACGTGAGCGTCTCGGCAAAGTCGTGAAAAGCGGACACATGCAGACGCAGTAGGCAGGGCGCCGGAAATGGCGGCGGGGCGTTCCGCCCCCCGTTTTTTTGAACGTTTCCATTTGCACTCCTCCGAAAAGTATGGTTGACTAGCAACCTATGGCCGCTTACCGCACCCCCCTCGCGATTGCCACCGGACGCTCCGCCGCTCCGGTTGCCGGCCTGCGCGCTCGCATCTCCTCCATCGCGCTATCGCTATACCTACCGATCGGTTGCCGGGCCTAGTGTCCCCGTGGTAGCTCGGCAGCCACGCTTGCCACACGCGATTTTTCCCTTTTATCTCTGAATCCTGCCGGTCGATTTCGACACACTCCGGCAACCCCCGGCACAAGACCGCCATCCGGTCGCGATGCCGCCGAGAGCAGTACTCCCGGGATTCAAAAGAAACCGATCGAGGTGTAGTCATGATGCTTGCCAACCCCGCCGCCAAATACGTCCCCTTCGTACCGTTTGCCCGCGACTTCTCCGAACGCACCTGGCCCAGCCGCCGCATCACCCAAGCGCCGATCTGGATGAGCACGGACCTGCGCGACGGCAACCAGTCCCTGATCGAGCCGATGAGCGTCGAGCGCAAACTCCGCTTCTTCGAACAGCTGGTGAAGATCGGCTTCAAGGAAATCGAAGTCGGCTTCCCGTCCGCCTCGCAGACCGACTTCGACTTCGTCCGCAAGCTCATCGACGAAAAGCGCATCCCCGACGACGTCACCATCATCGTGCTGACGCAGTCGCGCGAAGACCTGATCAGCCGCACGGTCGAATCCGCCGCGGGCGCCAAGCAGGCCATCGTCCACTTGTACAACGCCTGCGCGCCGGCGTTCCGCAAGGTCGTGTTCAACATGAGCAAGGACGAAATCAAGAACATCGCCACGACCGGCACCCGCCTCGTGAAGCAGTACATGGCCCAGCATCCGGAAACCCAGTGGCGCTACCAGTACTCGCCCGAGGTCTTCAGCACGACCGAGCCCGAATTCGCGCTGGAAGTCTCCAACGCCGTGGCCGACGTATGGCAGCCCACGCCGGAATGCAAGATGGTGCTGAACCTGCCCGCCACGATCGAGGCCACCACCCCGAACATGTACGCGGACCAGATCGAATGGATGCACAAGAACCTGGCGCGCCGCGACAGCATCGTGCTCAGCGTGCACCCGCATAACGACCGCGGCACCGCCGTGGCCGCCGCCGAGTTCGCCGTCATGGCGGGCGCCGACCGCATCGAAGGCTGCCTCTTCGGCAGCGGCGAACGCACCGGCAACGTCGATCTCGTCACGCTGGCGCTGAATCTCTACACGCAAGGCGTGCACCCCGGCCTGGACTTCTCGGACATCGACGAAGTGCGCCGCTGCGCCGAATACTGCAACCAGTTGCCCGTGCACCCGCGCCATCCCTACGCCGGCGACCTGGTCTTCACCGCGTTCTCGGGCTCGCACCAGGACGCCATCAAGAAGGGCTTCGCGCAGCAGAAGGCCGATGCCGTCTGGGAAGTGCCGTATCTCCCGATCGACCCCGCCGATCTCGGCCGCAGCTACGACGCCGTGATCCGCGTGAACAGCCAGTCGGGCAAGGGCGGCGTGTCGTACCTGCTCGAACAGGAACATGGCCTGGTGTTGCCGCGCCGCCTGCAGATCGAATTCAGCCGCGCCATCCAGCGCGTTACCGATGAGACCGGCCGCGAAGTCACCGCCGACGACGTGCACACGATCTTCAATCGCGAATACCTCGAACAGAAGGCCCCGTGGAAGCTCGTGCGCCATCGCATCGACGGCAATCCGGCCGCCGGCGAAGGGCAGCATTTCAGCATCGAGGCCGAACTTGAATACAACGGCGAACGCCGCATCGTGACCGGCAAGGGCGACGGCGCGATCTCCGCCTTCGTGGCCGCGCTGGACGTGCCCGTGCGCATCATGGACTACCACGAGCATGCCATCGGCACCGGCACCGACACCCGCGCCGCGTCCTATGTGGAACTGCGCGTGGGCGATTCGAGCACGGGCTTCGGCGTGGGCATCGACCGCGACATCGTGACCGCCTCGTTCCAGGCGGTCCTGAGCGCCGTCAACCGCCACGCCAATGCGAACGCCGTGGCCACCGAGCAAGAAACTGCCGAGACCGCGTGATCCGCGTCCCGGCATGAAAAAAGCCCGCCTTATCCGGCGGGCTTTTTGTTTGGCGCGGAGCTTGCCGCCGCGCCATCACCCCCTGGGCCACATGTCGGACGCGCCGATATCCGGAGCGTGGGCGGCCAGCAGGCGTTGGTGGACCCAGGCGGCGACGGCCAGGGTGAAGTGATCGCTGTGGCGCCGGCCCACCAGCTGCAGCCCGACCGGCAGGCCCTGCGGGCCGGTTGCGAACGGCAGATTCAGGCAGGGCACGCCGAACAGCGTCCAGGCGCGGGAAAACTGGGGGTCGCCGGTGCCCAGGTCCGCGAAAGGGGCCTCGCCGGCCACGCTGGGCGCCAGCAGCACGTCGTACTTGTCGAACCACGCGTCCACGCGCGCGCGGGACTCCGCCGCGCGGTCCAGGTTCTTCAGGTGTTCTTCCGCCGTGATGCGCGCGCCCGCGTCCAGGATCGCCTGGATCTTGGAGCTGAGCTGCGCCGCGTGCTCCAGGCGCTCATAGGCCAGCGACTGCGAGGCCTCGAACGCCATGATGTCCGAGTGCAGCTGCACCAGCACGCAGTGCTCCGGCGGCAGGGGCACTTCTTCCACGACGGCGCCGGCCCGCGACAGGATGGCCGCCGCCTGCGCGAACGCCTCCTTGGTTTCCGCCTGCGCGTGGCGCCACTGGAGGCTGCGGTACATGCCGATGCGCGGCTTGCCGTCGTAGGCCAGCTCGAGCATGCGGGGATCCCGCATCAGGACCGAGGCGAAGAGCGCCACGTCCGGCACCGAACGCGCGAAGCCGCCGACCGTATCCAGCGATTCCGCCAGGTTCTTGACCCCCGCGCGGGGGATGCCGCCGAACGTGGGCTTGAAGCCCACGATGCCGCAGTAGGACGCGGGGCGGATGATGGAACCCGCGGTTTGCGAACCCAGCGCGAACGGAACCATGTCATCGGCCACCGCGGCGGCCGAGCCACTGGACGAGCCGCCCGGCGTGTAGGCCTCGTTGCGCGGATTGCGCGTGGGGCCCGCCAGGTAGGTGGCGAATTCGGTAGTGACGGTCTTGCCGATGACGACCGCCCCCGCCCCGCGGCACAGCGCCACGGAGGCGGCGTCCAGGCCCGGGCGGTGGCGTTCGTAGATGGGAGAACCGTAGCGGGTGGGCAGGTCGACGGTGTCGAACAGGTCCTTCACGCCGATGGGCAGGCCATGCAACGGACCTTGCAGGGCGCCGCGGTCGAGTTCTTGCGCGCGATCCAGCGCGGCCTGCTTTTGCAGCGCGGTCCAGGCATGCACGGTGTTCTCGCGCTGCTCGATGCGCGCGAAACAGGCACGCACCAGCTGTTCCGCCGTTAATTCACGCCGTTGCAGCTTGCGCGCGGCTTCCAGCGCGCCAAGTCTGTTCAAGGCTGTAGACATGGTCCTTTCCTCTTTACCGGCGCCGCGCATCACGCGCGGCGGCTGAACTACGCACCCGGTCCCCTTGACCGAGGGCCTGCCCGATTCCGCGGGGCAGAGACCTGCCATGCGTTCTGGACGGACCGACTTCAACCATTGTTCACTCCGCGTCAATTGGGAAAAACACGGAACACGCCTTGTTTTCCCTGGGTAAACCCCGCGTCGCGCCTTGGCTTTGTTGTTGCGTTCCCCCAGCATAGCGCAAACGCGTGCAACACAAAGGTCATATTTGTCTTGTATGATGAAATCGTTTTCACGGATCCGGCAGCTATACCCGCCATGGCCTCGCGCTCGTCGCCCCGCTTTTCCATTATCGAAGTGGCTCGCAAGGCCGGGGTCTCGCCGGCAACGGTATCGCGCGCGTTCAATCAGCCGGACATCGTGCACCCCGACACCCTCGCGCATATCCGCAATGTGGCCAAGCGCGCCGGCTTCCGGCCCAACCGCGTGGGCCGCAGCCTGCGTTCGGGCAGCACGCGCACCCTCGGGCTGATCCTGCCTACGCTGTCCAACCCGGTCTTCGCCGAATGCTTCGAAGGCGCGGAACGCCGCGCGCGCGAATCCGGTTACAGCGTTATGCTCACGGCCACGGGCTACGACCCGGCAGTGGAGTCGGCCGCGGTCCAGGGCCTGATGGACCACCAGGTCGACGGCTTGATCCTGACCGTCGCCGACGTGGCCCGAAGCGCCACGCTGGACGATCTGGACAGCGCCGGCATTCCTTACGTGCTGGTCTACAACGAATCGGCCGCCCATCCCTATGCATCGGTGGACAATCGCGCCGCGGCGAGCGACATGGTGGCCCATCTGGCCGCGCTCGGCCACAGGCGCATTGCGCTCGTGACCGGCCCGCTGACGGCATCCGACCGCGCGCGCCGCCGCCTGGTGGGCGCCCGCGCCTGCGCCAAGCGGCTCGGCCTGGAAACCATCCAGCACATTTCCATGAGTTCGCACACCGGCAGCGACGCCGACGTGCTGAAGGCCGCGCTGCGCGGCAAGCAGGCGCCGACCGCGCTGTTCTGCTCGAACGATCTGCTAGCCACCGCCGTGATCGCCGACCTGGTCGCCCTGGGGCTCTCGGTGCCGGCCGACATTTCCGTGTGCGGGTTCGACGGCATGCGCTTCGGCGCCTTGCTGACGCCGCCGCTGACCACCGTGGCCCAGCCCAGCGACGGCATCGGCGAAGCCGCCTGCTCGAACCTGCTGGCGCAGATCCACGGCCATCCGCCCCAATCGGACCGCCTGCCGCATTGCATCGTCGTCGGCGGCACCGCTGCGCCGGTCCGCCGCAAGGCCTCCAGCGCCGCCTAGCGGCCAGCGGAGCATTCCACGATAACCCTCCTATATTCACGCCCATGCTCATCGCACAGATTACCGACCTGCACATGCGCACTCCCGGCGACAAGGCCTACGGCATCATCGATCCCGCCGCCTTCCTGGCCCCGGCGGTGCGCGCGCTCAATGCCCTGACGCCGCGGCCGGATTGCGTGCTGATCACCGGCGACCTGACCGACCTGGGCAAGCCGGTGGAGTACCAGGCGCTGCGGGAACATCTGCAGGCGCTGGAGATTCCGTATTTCCTTCTGCCCGGCAACCACGACGATCGCGCCGGGCTGCGCGCCGCATTCCCCGACCACGGGTACCTGCAAGGCCAGGGCCCGTTCATCCAGTACGCCGTCGAAACCTATCCGCTGCGCATGCTCGCGCTGGATACGGTCGTGCCGATGAAAAGCCACGGCGAGCTTTGCCAGGACCGGCTGGACTGGCTGGCTGCGCGCCTGGCCGAACAGCCGGACCGGCCCACGCTGGTGCTGATGCATCACCCGCCTTTCCTGACCGGCATCGAGCATATGGATGCCATCGGCCTGCTGGCCGGCGCGCCCGAACTCGAGCGCATCGTGTCGCGCTTTCCGAACGTGCAGCGCGTGCTTTGCGGCCACCTGCACCGAACGATATTCCAGCGCTTCGGCGGCACGATCGCCTCCACCTGTCCGGGCACGGCGCACCAGCTGGCGCTGGAGCTGGGGCCGCGCCCGACGCTGCAATACATCATGGAACCGCCGGGCTACCAGCTGCACTGGTGGCATGGCGGCAACCTGGTCACGCATCACGCCGTCATTGGGGAATACCCCGGCCCGTATCCTTTCGCCTGAGACCAGCGGCTAGACTACCCCGCATTGCCATACATCCGTCATGTTTGCGCTGCACAATGAAAAGGTTTTCATAACAGGCAACAATGCGGATCTAACTACTAGATCTTCGAGACAGCATGTCATCCATCGTTCTGGATAACCTTACCAAGCAGTACGGCGGCGCCGCCGCGATCCATGGCGTGAGCTTTTCGGTTCCCGCCGGCAGCTTCACGGTCCTGCTGGGTCCTTCGGGCTGCGGGAAATCCACCACCTTGCGCATGATCGCCGGGCTGGACACCCCCACCTCGGGCAGCATCCATATCGGCGACCGCGACGTCACCCAGCTTCCGCCCTCCAAGCGCCGCATTTCCATGGTGTTCCAGTCGTATGCGCTGTTTCCGCACCTGTCGGTGCGCGAGAACATCCTGTTCGGCCTGAAGGTGCGCAAGGAACCGGCGCGCGACTACGACCGCCGCCTCAAGCGCGTGGCCGGCCTCCTGGGCCTGGACCACCTTCTGGACCGCAAGCCCTCGCAACTGTCGGGCGGGCAGCAGCAGCGCGTGGCGCTGGGGCGCGCCGTGATCTCGGAAGCCCCGGTCTGCCTGATGGACGAGCCCCTGTCGAACCTGGACGCGCAGCTGCGCCATGAAATGCGCCGCGAGATCCGTGCGCTGCAACAGGATCTGGGCATCACCATGGTCTACGTGACGCACGACCAGACGGAGGCCATGAGCATGGCCGACCAGGTCGTGCTGCTGCGCGGCGGCCAGATCGAACAGCACGACACGCCCGACGGCCTGTACGCGCGTCCGGCCAGCGAGTTCGCGGCACGCTTCATCGGCACGCCGCCCATGAACCTGATCGGTCTGACGGCGGCGCGCGGTTCCACCGTGATCGCCGGCACGGAAGGCCCGGCCATCGCGAACGCACCCGCCGGCTCGGTAAAACTGGGCGTGCGGCCCGAACACATCCGCATCGACGACAACGGCATCGCCGCCACCGTGGAAAGCGTGGAGTATTTCGGCGCGGATTCGATCGTGGTGTGCCGCGTCGGCGACACCAGCGGGGTGGCCGTGCGCGTGGGCGGACACCTGCGCGCGCGCGCAGGCGAAGCCCTGCGCCTGTCCTGGCCGGACGGGCAACAGCATTTCTTTGCCGCCGATTCGGCGGTCATCAACACCGACGGACGCTAAGAAAAATGGCCCCCAACGCCGTGTCGTCGGTTTGCCGCCCCCCCGAGGGAGGCGCTTTTTACCCTGGGGCGGCCCGGCGCTAAAAACGCCCACTACACAGAAAAGGAAACCAACATGCGACGCATCGTACTGAAGACCCTGGCCGCCAGCCTGGCCGCCGCTTGCCTTTCGCTGCCGGCGCAGGCGCAGAACAAGCCCGTCGAGGTGGAGTTCTATTACCCGGTCGCGGTCGGCGGCCCCATCACCAAGATCGTCGACGATATGGTGGCGGATTTCCAGAAGGAAAATCCCGACATCAAGATCAAGCCGATCTACGCCGGCTCCTACCAGGACTCGATCGCCAAGGCGCTGACCGCGCTCAAGGGCGGCACCCCGCCGCAACTGGCCGTGCTCTTGTCCACCGACATGTTCACGCTGATCGACGAGGACGCCATCGTTCCGATCGACAGCCTGGCCAAGAGCGACGCCGACAAGAAGTGGCTCGGCGGCTTCTACGACGCCTTCATGCAGAACAGCCGCACGGGCGGCCATACCTGGGGCGTGCCGTTCCAGCGTTCGACTATCGTCATGTACTACAACAAGGACCTGTTCAAGGCCGCGGGCCTGGATCCCGAGCGCGCGCCCGCCAACTGGGACGAGCTGGTCGAGTACGGCAAGAAGCTGACCAAGCAGGACGCCTCGGGCAACACCACGCAGTGGGGCATCGAGATTCCCTCGGGCGGCGCCTTCGCCTACTGGCTGTTCCAGGCGCTCACCACGCCCAACGACGCCATTCTGATGAACGAGGCCGGCAACGAGGTCTACCTGGACAAGCCCGCCGTCGTCGAGGCCGCGCAGTTCTGGCGCGACCTGTCCGCCAAGCACAAGATCATGCCTACCGGCACGATCGACTGGGGCACCACCCCGAAGGACTTCCTGGAGAAGAAGGCCGCCATCGTCTGGACCACGACGGGCAACCTGACCAACATCCGCAAGAACGCCGACTTCCCCTTCGGGGTCGCCATGATGCCGCAGAAAAAGCGCGGCGGCAGCCCGACCGGGGGCGGCAACTTCTACATTTTCAAGAGCGGCACGCCGGAACAGCAGCAGGCCGCGCTGAAGTTCGCGCAATGGGTCACCACGCCCGAGCGCGCGGCGGACTGGAGCATCGCCACGGGCTACGTCGCGGTGACGCCGGCCGCATGGCAGACCGAGAAGATGAAGAAGTACGCGCAGGAAGTGCCGGCCGCGGCAGTGGCGCGCGACCAGCTGGAAGTCAGCGTGGCGGAGTTCTCCACGCATGAGAACCAGCGCGTCACCAAGACCCTGAACGACGCCCTGCAGGCGGCGCTGACGGGCTCGAAGACGCCCCAGCAGGCCTTGACCGACGCGCAACGCGAGGCCGACCGCATACTGCGTTCCTACAAATAAACCGACAAGCACGATGAGCCGCTCTTTAAACGCGCTTTATGGCTGGCTGCTTCTGCTGCCGGCCATCGTGCTGCTCGCCGCGTTCACGCACTACCCGGCGCTGGCGACGCTATGGCACAGCTTTTTCTCCACGCCCAAGGGCGCGCGTCCGGCCCGGTTCGTCGGGCTGGATAACTACGCGGTCATGCGCGATGACCCGGTGTTCTGGCAATCGCTGTGGAACAACCTGTGGTTCGCCCTGGGCACGATACCCACATCGATCGGCATCGCGCTGATCATGGCGCTCTGGGTGAACCGCAACCTGCGCGGCCGCGGGTTCCTGCGCATGGCGTACTTCACGCCCACCGTGCTGCCCATGGTGGCGGTGGCCAACATCTGGCTGTTCTTCTACACGCCGCAGTATGGGTTGATCGCCCAGGTGATGCAGTTGTTCGGGTCGCCCGGCCCCAACTGGCTCGGCAGCCGCGAAACGGCGCTGCCCGCGCTGATGCTTGTGACGGTATGGAAGGAAGCCGGATTCTTCATGATCTTCTACCTGGCCGCCTTGCAGACGGTGTCGCCGTCCTTGCGCGAAGCCGCCATGCTGGAAGGCGCGTCGCGCTGGCAGTACTTCCGCCGCATTCTCTGGCCGCTGCTGATGCCCACGACCCTGTTCGTGCTGATCAATGCGCTGATCAACGCATTCCGGCTGGTGGACCACGTCGTGGTCATGACTCGCGGCGGACCCGACAACGCCAGCACGCTGCTGCTGTACTACATCTACCAGGTGGGTTTCAGTTTCTGGGACACGGCTTATGCCGCCACGCTGACCGTCGTGTTGCTGGTGGTGCTGGCGCTGACCGCGCTGGTCAAGTTCCGCTGGCTGGACCGCAGGACGCACTATCAATGAAAGACAAGCTCGACACCCTGGGCGCCTGGGCGCTCGGCCTGCTCTGGATCCTGCCCCTGGCGTACGCCATGTGGGCGGCGTTCCATCCGCCCGCCTACGCGACCCGCTTCGACCTGTTCGCGCCGCTCACGCTGGACAATTTCGTGCGGGCCTGGCACGCCGCGCCGTTCCCGCGCTATTTCCTCAACACTTTCCTGCTCGTCACGATGGTGCTGGCCGCGCAGCTGGTTCTGTCCACCCTGGCCGGCTATGCGTTCGCGCGGCTGGAGTTCCGCGGGCGCGATTTCGTCTTCATGCTGGTGCTGTTGCAGCTGATGATCATGCCCGACGTGCTGCTGGTGGAGAACTACCGCTCGATGAGCCAGCTTGGCATCCGCGATACGGTGTTCGCCATCGGCCTGCCGTACTTCGCATCGGCGTTCGGCATCTTTCTGTTGCGGCAAACCTTCAAGACGGTCCCGCGCGAACTGGAAGAGGCCGCCCGCATGGAAGGCGCCAACCAGCTGCAGATCCTGTGGAAGGTGTACGTGCCGCTGGCCAAGCCGATCTACGTGGCCTACGGGCTGGTGTCGGTCAGCCACCACTGGAACAACTTCCTGTGGCCGCTGATCATCACCAACTCGGTCGAATCGCGGCCGCTGACGGTGGGGCTGCAAGTGTTCTCGTCCACCGACCAGGGCATCGATTGGTCGGTCATCACGGCCGCCACCCTGATGTCGGCCGCGCCGCTGCTGATCGCCTTCCTGCTGTTCCAGCGGCAGTTCGTGCAATCGTTCATGCGTGCGGGAATCAGGTAGCCCGCCCCCGCGCGCCGCGCCCCCCCTCAAGGGGGCGCCGCTACGGACCGGCGGAGCCGGATCCGCGCGGCTTCGCCCAGGGCGGCTTGCCGTGATGCGGATGCGTCAGCGTTAGTCTAGTTTCACGCCGGCGCGTTTGACGACCTCGGCCCATTTCGGGATGTCGCTGCGCATCAGCTCCGCCAGCGCCTGGGGCGACGAGGATTCCAGGATCAGTCCTTCCTCCGCGAAGCGTTTCTTCATCTCGGGATTTTCCAGCGCCTTGACGAGCATGGGCTGCAGCTTGTCCACGACCGCCTGCGGCACGCCCCGGGGCGCCACGACCGCATACCAGGTGGTGGCGTCCAGGCCAGCCACGCCGCTTTCGGCCGCCGTGGGCACGTCGGGCACCGCCGACAGGCGCTGATTGCCGGTGATGGCCAGCGCGCGCACCTGCTTGGCGCGGTATTGCTGCAACATCTCGGCCACCTGCGTCACGCCCATGTCCAGTTCGCCCGACACCATGGCCATCACCACCGGCGCGCTGCCCTTGTAGGGCACGTGGACCATGGCGCCCTTCATGTTCACGTTGAGCAGTTCGCCGGTGAGATGCGTGATGCTGCCCGCGCCGGACGAACCGTAGTCCAGCGAGCCTGGCTGCGCAGCGGCGGCGTCGATCAGTTCGCGCAGATTGCTGGCCTTTACGCCCGGGTTCACGGCGAACACCAGCGGGCTGCGGCCGACCAGCGTGAGCGGCGTGAAGTCCTTGAGCGGGTCGTAGCTGAGCTTGGTGTAGAGGCTGGGCGCGGTCGCCAGCGTGGATACGTTGCCCAGCAGCAGCGTGTAGCCGTCGGGCGCGGCCTTGGCCACGGAAGCGGTGCCGATGGTGCCGCCCGCGCCGGCGCGGTTCTCGACCACGACGGTGGAGCCATAGGCCTCGTTCAGGCTCTTGGCCAGCGCGCGCGCCAGCGTGTCGGCCGCGCCGCCCGGCGGGAACGGCGTGACGAGCCGGATCGGCTTGTCGGGATAGGACTGCTGCGCGAGCGCGGCCGCGGGCGCCGCGACGGCGAGCGCAAGCGCGCCCGCCAGCCAGCCGAGCTTCCTGTTTATCCACATGGTCATGCTTGTCTCCTCGTTGTGATGGTTCTTCTGCGCGAGCCCTCAGCGGGGCGGATGCGTGGCCAGCCAATGGCGCGCGATGTCCGCCCGGCGGCAGACCCACACGCCCGGCTGGCGCGATACGTAATCGAGAAAGCGCTCCAGGCCGGCGGCGCGGCCGGGATGGCCGACCAGCCGCAGATGCAGGCCCACCGACATCATCCGGGGACGCTCGGCTCCCTCGCGGTACAGCATGTCGAATGCGTCCTTCAGGTAGTCGAACAGGTCCTGGCCGGTAGCCATGCCGCCGCGGATGAACTTGGCGTCGTTGTTGGCTAGCCCGTAGGGCACGATCAGGTGAGGCCGGCCGCCCACGTCCACGTAATACGGCAGCTCGTCGTTATAGGCGTCGGAGTCGTACAGGAAGCCGCCTTCCTCGGCCACCAGCTTGCGGGTGTGGATGCCGGGGCCGTAGCGGCAGTACCAGCCCAGCGGGCGGACGCCCACCGAAGCCTCGATGGACGCAACAGTGCGGCGGATGCGTTCGCGCTCTTCTTCCTCGCTCAGGTTCTGGTGACGCTCCCAGCGCCAGCCGTGCGCGCATACGTCCCAGCCCGCCTCGCGGATGGCGGCGCACACCTGCGGATTGCGCTCCAACGCAAGGCCGCAGCCGAAGATGGTGGCAGCCATGCCGCGCTCGCGCAGCAGGCGCGCAACGCGCCAGAAGCCCACGCGGCTGCCGTACTCGAACATGGATTCCGCCGCCAGGTCGCGGCCGGCGAAACCGCCGCCCCCGCCTTCCGTCAGCGCGGACTCCGAGGCCTCGTCGCCATCGGGCACCGACAGTTCGCCGCCTTCTTCATAGTTCACGCACAGGTTCAGCGCGATGCGGGCGCCGTCCGGCCACTGCGCATGAGGCAGGTCCGCGCCGTAGCCGACGAAGTCGCGCCGCAGGTGGGGGTAATCGGGTTGCATGGGGATTTCCTCGTTCAGCGGGAAAAACCGGGCGGCACGATGTCTACCGACGCGGCCAGTTCCAGGAATTCATCGTTGCCGTCGTCCGCCAGCGTCATGGCGACGGCGAACTGGGCCGGGGCGCGCAGCACGGACAGGCCCTGGTGCCAGACGCCGGCCCGGTAGCACACGCCCTGGCTGCCGCAAGCGATGAACGCGCGCAAGCGGGACAGATCTGGCGCGCCGTCCGCGCCGTCGGGCGCGACCGCGACCAGGTACGGCGCGTTGTCCAGCGGGATGAAGGTTTGCGACGAATGGGGATGGCGTTCCAGCAGCACGACCGGGCAGGGCCAGGCGAGCGCCGCGTCGACCCGGCTGACCCACATGGCCGGCCGGCACGCGGGCGCCGCGTGGGCAAAGGGCAGGCTCAGATGGCGCCGCCGCGCGTCGCCGCCATGCTCGACCACTTCGCCGAATTCGGCGAAGCCCTCGGAGGTCAGGGGTTCGGCCACGACGCGGCGCATCGGATCAGCCCTCATGAGGCAGGTACCCCAGGGTCTTGGCGAAAGCGCGGCGCACGTTGTCCAGGTGCGCCGCCATGGCCTGGCGCGCCCCTGCGCCGTCGCCCGACTGCAATGCCTCGACGATGGCCAGGTGTTCGCCGCGGGCCTGCACGGAGCGTTCCGCCAGCCGCTCGACGTTGCACAGGCGCGCGCGGCGGCGGGCGTCGGCGATCATCGCGGCCATCGATTTGTTGCCGCAATGGGCGGAGATCAGATCATGGACTTCGTTGTCGGCGGTCCAGGTGGATTCGCCGCCCGCGGCGCTATGGCGCATCACGTCTTCCAGACGCGCCTTGACCGAGGCCAGCTTGGCGCCCGGGATCCGGCCGGCGGCCATGGCTGCCGCCTCGCCCTCCAGCAGGCGGCGGATCTGCAGCAGTTCGAGCAATTCGGTGGCGCCGAACTCCTGCACCACGACGGAGCCGTTGGACAGGCGCTTGAGGATGCCCTCGCCCAGCAGCCGGTTCAAGGCGGCGCGCATCGGCGTGCGCGAGACGTTCAGCTCTTCGGACAGGCGGCGCTCTTCCATCACTTCGCCCGGGCCTGTGCGGCGGGACGCGATGCGGTCCAGCAGGGCCTGGTAGGTGCGTTCGGATACGCTCAGCGCCGGGCCTTCGCCGGCAAGGTCTTCGAATGATTCCTGGTTCATTTTCCTGTTGCGATCCCGGTGGGATCCCACTTGAATACCAGCTGAACTATAGCTTGCGCGGCGTCAGCGCGATATGGCGATCAATAGGAAAAGGAGTAGGGAAAAACCCGCACTCCGAAAGGCGCGGGCGTGCAGGCGCTTGACGATCCGCCGCGGACATGCCGGGCGCAGCGCGCGGGAGGCAGAGGAAGAAAGGCCCGCCCGGATATGGCGGGCCGGAAGCTCAGTAGCCGACCGTCAGGCCGGGCAGATCCACCGTGATGCGCGGCCGTTCAAGGGCCAGCGCCAGATTGTTCGCGAATTCGCGGGCTTCCTTTTCATCGGTGGACAGGGTGTCGTAGCCCAGCGCGTCCGCCACCCCCAGCACCTTGTCCAGCAGCAGGACCTTGCCGCTGGGGCGCAGCGGTTCGCAGCCCAGCGTTTCCCAGGCGCCGTCAAACCAGTCGCGCGCCTCGGTCTGGCGCTGCGGGGAGGGTTCCACGTCGGCGGAAAGGTCCAGCGAACGGCGGGGGTCGAAAACAATGGTGATATCGCTGCGCATGGGGATTCCTTCAGAGGGCGTGAGGCAAGAAGCGTAGGGAAAAACGGCCGGGCAGATTGTCGGCCCGGCGACATTGCCCCGCCGCCTACCAGCCGCGCGACACTTCCCAGGTGACTTCCGCGTTGGCCGCCAGGGACTGGCGCATCATGTCCAACAGCGGGAAGGCGCGTTCCTTCATGCCCACCATGCGGGCCATCGGGGGCACCGGCGCCTTGTCGACGTCGTCTTCCTCGCTGCCCTCGTGGGCCCGCTGGTATTCGTCGATCGCGCGCTCGATGCCGGTGATGGCGGGCTGCAGTTGTTCCACGGTGAAAACGCCGCGCTCCGGAATCTTGTCTCCGAAGGACTTGCCGGCGGCCTGCAACAGCGCGCCCGCATGGTCGGTCAGCATCAGAACCTCGGCCACGACCTTGGAGTGAAAGGTGATCAACATATTCCGGTCTCCACAATGATTACTTACACACACTACCGCAACGCGCGGGGGATGCCAACTGGCGTCAGGACGGAGGACCGGCGGGGCCCACCTTCCGTCCCCGAAGGCGGGCCCGCCCGCCTCGGCCCAGGCCCGGGCCGGCGCCTGTCCGCCGGCCAAATCAACTATGATTCAGGAGATTCCCTGACAGGAGGACCTCCTGCGCCGCCCCGGAACCGGGCATGCGCGCGGCCCCGCTCCATACGTCAGGCAGCGTCCGCCCTGTCCGTTCCGCCCGCCAGGCCCGGTCCCCGCGGGCGCGTCCGTCAATAACTCAGAACCTCTCCAGACGCCCATGCTCCTCGAGCAACAGAAACAGCTTATCTCCCTGATCCAGGCCGCCGTCGCGCAAAGCCTGCCCGACAGCCAGTCCGATACGGCCCGGGCCAATGTGCTGCTGGAGCGCCCCAAGGTCGCCGCCCACGGCGACGTCGCCACCAACGTGGCCATGCAGCTGGCCAAGCCTGCCCGCCGCAATCCGCGCGAACTGGCCCAGGCCATCGTGGACGCCCTGATGGCGCAGCCCGGCGCCGCCGACCTGGTCGAAAGCGCCGAGATCGCCGGCCCGGGCTTCATCAATCTCCGCATCACCGCCGCGGCCCGCCAGGCCGTCATCGCGGCCGTGGCCGAGCAGGGCGCCGACTTCGGCCGCGCCGCCCGCAGCGGCGAAAAGATCCTGGTCGAATTCGTGTCGGCCAACCCCACCGGCCCGCTGCACGTGGGCCATGCCCGCCAGGCCGCGCTGGGCGACGCCATCTGCCGCCTGTACGACGCCAGCGGCTGGGACGTCACCCGCGAGTTCTACTACAACGACGCCGGCAACCAGATCAACAATCTGGCCATCAGCGTGCAGGCCCGCGCTCGCGGCCTCACGACCGATTCCCCCGAATGGCCGGCCGACGGCTACAAGGGCGACTACATCGCCGACATCGCGCGCGACTTCCAGGCCGGCAAGACGGTCCAGTCCGACGGCGTGGCCGTTACCGCCACCGGCGACATCGACAACCTCGAAGACATCCGCGTCTTCTCGGTGGCGTACCTGCGCCGCGAGCAGGACCTGGACCTGCAGGCCTTCGGCCTGGCTTTCGACAACTACTACCTGGAAAGCTCGCTCTACACCTCGGGCCGTGTCGAAGACACCGTCAAGGCGCTGGTCGCCGGCGGCCACACCTACGAGGAGGGCGGCGCCCTGTGGCTGCGCACCACCGAACTCGGCACGGGCGACGACAAGGACCGCGTCATGCGGAAAAGCGAAGGCGGCTACACCTATTTCGTGCCCGATGTCGCCTACCACAAGGCCAAATGGGAGCGCGGCTTCCACCGCGCCGTGAACATCCAGGGCAGCGACCACCACGGCACCGTGGCGCGGGTGCGCGCCGGGCTGCAGGCTCTGGAAGAGGGTATCCCCAAGGACTACCCGTCCTACGTGCTGCACAAGATGGTCAAGGTGATGCGCGGCGGCGAAGAGGTCAAGATTTCCAAGCGCGCCGGCAGCTACGTGACCATGCGCGACCTGATCGACTGGGTAGGCCGCGACGCCGTGCGCTACTTCCTGATCCAGCGCCGCGCCGACACGGAATTCGTGTTCGACGTGGACCTGGCGCTGTCCAAGAGCGACGAGAACCCCGTGTACTACATCCAGTACGCCCACGCCCGCATCTGCTCGGTGGTGGCCAATGCCGCCATGCCGGCCGCCGACGTGGCGCAGGCCGACGCCGCGCTGCTCACCGCCCCGACCGAATTCGCCCTGATGCAACGCCTGGCCGAATTCCCGGGCGTGATCGCCCTGGCCGCCCAGGAACTGTCCCCGCACCACATCGCCTTCTGGCTGCGTGACTGCGCCTCGGACTTCCACGCCTGGTACAACGCGGAACGCGTGCTGGTCGACGACGCGGCGCTGAAGCTGGCCCGCCTGCGCCTGGCCTCGACCACGCGCCAGGTCCTGGCCAACGGCCTGGAGTTGTTGGGCGTGTCCGCGCCCGAGCGGATGTAACATCGGTTCATGGCAACAAAGCGCAAAACCACCCGCCGTTCCTCCGGCGAAAGCGGCAGCACCCTGTACGGGGCGCTGGCCGGCCTGCTCCTCGGCCTGATCGTGGCCGCCGTCGTCGCCTTCTACGTCACCAAGGCGCCCGTGCCCTTCGTGGACCGGGCCAGCCGCCAGGGCGACTCGGGCAAGCTGCCCGATCCCCGCCAGGCCCCGGATCCCAATGCCGGCCTGTACGGCCGTGACGGCGGCGCGGGCGCCGCGCCCACGGGCCCCACCGCGACCGCCCCCGCGCCGCTGCCCGGCGCCGGCGTTGCCAAGCCCGACGAGCCGCCTTCCAAGATGGACGACCTGGGCGCGCTGATCGCGACCTTGCCCTCCACCCGGCAGCAGCCCGCCGCGACGGCGCCGGCTCCCGCCGCCGCGCCGCCCACGCCCATTTCGAAAGCCGCTCCGGCCCCGGCGCCCGCCGCCAAGCCGGCTCCCTCCGCCTCCGCGGCGACGGGCACGTACTACCTGCAGGCAGGCGCCTTCCGGGGCGAGAACGACGCTGAATCGCTCAAGGCCCGCATCATCCTGCTGGGCTTGCCGGTGGCCGTGCAAAAGGCGGAAGTGAACGGCAAGCCCATCAATCGGGTCAGGGTGGGGCCGTTCGCCCGCCTCGACGACATGAACCGCGCCCGCGGCAGGCTGGGCGAAAACAAGATCGAAACCGCGGTGGTGCGCCAGTAAGGCGCGCCCCCGCCGGCGCAGGCATTGAACTTATCCGGCCCTGGGCCTGTCTGTAACTCTTTACTCAGGAACCTCTCATCCATGGTGTCCCCCAAGATTATCCGCATCCTGGCCGCGGCCGCGTTGACCGCCACGGCGTTCTTCAGCCCGGCGAGCCATGCCCAAGGCGCGCAGCAATACGTACCCATCAATCCGCCGCTGCCGTCGGACACGCCGGGCAAAGTGGAAGTGCTGGAATTCTTCGCCTACACCTGCCCCCACTGCGCCGCGATCGAGCCGCTGGTCGAGGACTGGGTCAAGACCGCGCCCCCGGACGTGGTGCTCAAGCAGATCCCCATCGCCTTCAACGCCGGCATGAAGCCGCTGCAGCAGCTCTACTACACGCTGCTTGCGCTGGACCGTCCCGACCTGCACGCCAAGGTCTTCACCGCCATCCATGGCGAGCACAAGCGCCTGTTCGACAAGAAGGCCATGGGCGAATGGGTCGCGTCCCAGGGCGTAGACCGCGCCAAGTTCGACTCGGTCTTCGATTCGTTCAGCGTGCAGACCCAAGTGCAGCGCGCCAGCCAGCTGGCCGACGCCTACCGCATCGAAGGCACGCCGTCGTTCGCCGTGGGCGGCAAGTTCATGACCTCGCCGGTCATGGCAGGCAACAGCTATGAAGGCGCGCTGAAGGAAGTGGATCGCCTGATCCCCATGGCGCGCAACTGATCCGCCCCCCCCAGTAGGATCCCGACGCCCCGAGCCTCTGCGGCCGGGGCGTTTCTGTTTTGGCCAGCGCCCCGCAGACGCGGCAGGCTCGGCCTTGGACGCCTGCGCCCGCGCTACACTTTCCGCACAATAATTCGCCGCCGCGGCGGCATCCAACGGGTGGAAGACAATGAGACAGCAATTCCTGCGCAGCAGCGCGGCGGCCGGCCTGTGCCTGGCGTTGGCCGCGGGCCTGGCCCATGCCAGCGACGCCGAGGGCGTGAAGATAGGCGTTCTTACCGACATGGCGGGCGTCACCGCCGACGCCACCGGCAAGGGTTCCGTCGAGGCGGCCCGGCTGGCCATCGAGGAAATGGGCGGCAGCGTACTGGGCAAGCCCATCTCCCTGGTATCGGGCGACCACCAGCACCGCCCCGACATCGGCAGCAGCATGGTGCGCAAGTGGTATGACACCGACGGCGTGGACGTGGTCGTGGACGTGCCCAACTCCTCGGTCGCGCTGGCGGTGCAGGGCATCGCGCGGGAGAAGAAGAAACTCGTGCTGTTCTCCAGCCCGGGCACCACCGCGCTGTCGCAGGCGCAGTGCTCGCCCTATGGCGTGCAATGGACGTACACCACCTACGCGCTGTCGCGCGGCACGGCGACCGCCGTGGTGAACGAAGGCAACAAGCGCTGGTTCATCCTGGCCTCGGACTACGCCTTCGGCAAGCAGCTGGCGGCGGACACCGAAGCAGTGGTCAAGGCCAGCGGCGGCGAAGTGCTGGGAACCGTCTACCACCCGCTGAACGCCTCGGACTTCGCGTCCTTCCTGCTGCAGGCGCAAGGCTCCAAGGCGCAGATCATCGCCATCGCGAACGCGGGCGGCGACACCATCTCGGCCATCAAGCAGGCCGCCGAATTCGGCATCGGCAGCACGCAGCGCCTGGCCGCCATGCTGTTGCTGCTCACCGACGTGCACAGCCTGGGCCTCCCGGCGGCGCAGAAAACCTATCTGACCGTGCCTTCCTACTGGGACATGAACGACGGCACGCGCGCCTTCGCCAAGAAGTTCGAGGCCCGGGTCGGACGCCCGCCCACCTTCCTGCAGGCGGGGGTATACGGCTCCGTGCGCCACTACCTGCAATCGGTCAAGGCGGCCGGCACCACGGACGCCGACGCCGTCATGGCGAAAATGAAATCGCTGCCCATCGACGACCCCTTCAGCCTGAACGCCCATATCCGCCAGGACGGCCTGGTGGTGCGCGACATGATGCTGGCGCAGGTCAAGACGCCGGAACAATCCAAGGCGCCCTGGGACTACTACAACATCGTGCGCCGCATTCCCGGCGACACGCTGGCCTGGCCGCTGTCGGAAAGCCAATGTCCCCTGGCCAAGCAATGAGTCCGCCCCTGGCGCTGGCCGATTTCGGGAGCTTCTACGCAGGCGGCCGGCAGGTGCGCATCGCCGGCCAGCCGACGCGCGACATCGCGTTCACGCAAAGCGCCTCGCTGGCCTACGATCCCAACGGGCTGTATCACTTCGAGCAGGCCTATGTGCAGTATTTCGTCCCGGCGGAACTGAAGCATCCCTTGCCCATCGTGCTGCTGCATGGCGGCGGCATGACGGGCGCGATGTGGGAACAGACGCCGGACGGCCGGCCGGGCTGGCTGCAGCACTTCCTGCGCCAGGGCCACGCGGTGTACGTGGTCGACAACGTCGAACGCGGCCGCGCGGGCTGGGCGCCGTTCAAGGAGGTCTGGCCGGAAGCGCCCATCATCCGCAACGCCGAGGAAAGCTGGTCGCTGTTCCGGTTCGGGCGCGCCGAGGACTACCCGGCGCGACGCGCCTTCGATGGGCAGCGCTTCCCGATCGCCGCGTTCGATGAGTTCATCCGCCACGCGGTGCCGCGCTGGCTGGGCAACAACGACGCCGCCCTGGAAGGGTTCTGCGCGGCGCTGGACCGCATCGGCCCCTGCCTGGTGCTGGCGCACAGCCACGGCGGCGAGGTGGCCTACCGCGCCCTGCACGCCAGGCCGGGGTTGGTGCGCGGAGTCATCGGCGTGGAGCCCTCGGGTTTCTCGCCCGAGGTGCACGCCGCCAGCGTGGCCGGCAAGCCGTTCCTGTTCGTCTATGGCGACTATCTGGACGCCACGCCGCTGTGGGAACGGCTGTGCGACATGGGCCAGGCCTATGCCGGCGAACTGGCGGGCCATGGCGCGCGCGTCGCCACGTGGCGCCTGGCCGACATGGGCGTGGCCGGCAATTCGCACATGCCCATGATGGACGACAACAGCGACGACATCGCGGCGCGCATCGGCGCCTGGATACGCGCCGCGGCGGCCTGAGGGCCGCGCGCCGGGATTCAGCCCTGAACGGCCGCGGCCTTCTCCAGGGCCTGGGTCAGGTCGGCGATGATGTCTTCGGGCGACTCCAGGCCGATGTGCAGGCGCACCAGCGCGTTCTCGCCTTCGCCCCAATAGCGGTGCTTGGCCAGGTCCTTGCCCGACACCAGCTGCACCAGGCTTTCGTAACCGCCCCACGAGAAGCCGATTCCGAACAGCGTCAGCGAGTCGACGAACTCGCGCGCCGCCGCGGGCGACAGGCGCAGCTCGACGGAAAGCATGCCGTTGGAACCCGTGCAGTCGCGCTGCCACAGGGCGTGGCCCGGATCCTTCGGCCAGGCCGGGTGGAACAGGCGCACGGTTTCGGGGCGGCTGTGCAGGAACTCGCACACCTGCAAGGCATGGCGCGCGTGCTGCGCCATGCGGATCGGCATGGTGCGCACGCCGCGCAATGCCAGCCAGGCGTCGTCCGCGCTGATGGAATAGCCCATGGCGTACTGCGTGCGGTTCAGCTTGCGGGCGATCGCTTCGTCGTTGGTGACGACGGCGCCCAGCATCAGGTCGGAGTGCCCGCCCACATACTTGGTGCCCGCGATGACCGACACGTGCGCGCCCAGGGTCAGCGGGCGGTAGATATAGCCCGACCCCCAGGTGTTGTCGGTGGCCAGCACCAGGCCGTGGCGCTGCGCGACGGCGGCCATCGCGCCCATGTCCAGCATCTCGAACAGCAGGGAACCCGGCGATTCCACATACAGCAGCTTGGTGTTCGGCCGCACCAGCTCGTCCAGGTCCTCGCCGGCCGCGAAATAGGTAATGTCGATGTTCATGCGCTTCAGGACGGCGTCGTCCAGCTCGCGCATCGGCCCGTAGACGCAGTCCGAGATCAGGGCGTGGTCGCCCGCCGAGCACAGGGCCATCATCACCATGGTCATCGCCGACAGGCCCGACGACGCCAGATAGCAGTGCGTGCCGCCCTCGAGCTGCGTGAAGACCTGCTCCAGCGCGGCATGCGTATCCATGCCCATGCGGCCGTAGGTCGTGGCGCGCCCGCCGGCGGCCTTGCTGCGCTGCGCCTGCTCCAGCGCGGCGATATTCGCGAAGCGCACCGTGCTGGCCCGCATCGGAGGCAGCGGCACGGGCGCGGTGCCGGTCTCGGGGTTGAACGGGGCGGTGCCCGCATGCTGCAGAAGCGTATCGATGTGTTTGGTAGGCATCTTCAAGGTGACGGCTGCGAATGGACGGGAGGAAAGCGGATAGGATGAACCTTATCAGGCGCGGCGCGCCCTGTCGTGGGGATGGGCCCCGGTCACCCCACCCACGTGACGGTTTCGGACTGCGCCGCGCGATTCGTGCGGTAGCTGTTGGCGGGGTGCGAGGTGTCCGCATAGCCGAAGGAAATGCCGCAGACCACGCGCCGCCCCGCCGGTATGCCGAGCTCCTGGCGCAGCACTTCCGGATACATGGCGAGCGAGGCCTGCGCCACGGTCGCCACGCCATTGGCCTGGGCCGCCAGCATGAAATTGGCGACATAACCGCCGCAATCCACCGCGCCGTACTCGCCCAGCGCCTCATCGGTGGTGATGATGGCCACGTGCGGCGCGTCGAACAGCTGGAAGTTGCGCATTTCCTGGCGGCGGTAGGCTTCGCGGTCGCCGCGCTGCACCCCGACCGCGCCGTACAGCTGGAACCCCGATTCGCGCCGCCGGGCCAGGTATTCGCCCTGGTATTCGCGCGGGAACGGGAAATCCGGCGTGAAGCCGGCCTGGTCGGCCCGGCGCTGCAACGCGCCGCGCAGGCGCTCCGTGCCCGCCCCCTCGGTGATGGCCACCTGCCAGGGCTGGCAATTGCACCAGGAGGCCGTGCGCTGGGCCAGTTCCAGGATGCGTTCGATCGTGGCGCGAGGAACCGGCTCGGGCAGGAACGCGCGGCAGCTGTGGCGCGCCCGCAGCCACGCTTCCAGCGCCGCGTCCGGGCGCGGATCGGCGTGGGGCGGGTGTTCCGGACGAGGCTGCGCGACGGACTGGGGCATGGTGTTGTCTCTCCTGGTCGGTGCCCGGAAGGTCCCGGAAGGACGCATGGGGCGCTCATGAATAGGCGGTGCTTTGCCTTTATGATGCCATCTCCGGCCCTTGCGTAGCCGGCCGACCCGTTCCAGGCGAAATCCCATGCTGCCCATCGATACCCTGATTGCGTTCTTCGGCATTGCCGTCCTGCTGGCCCTGACCCCGGGGCCCGACAACCTGTTCGTGCTGATGCAATCGGCCATCTGGGGCCGCAAGGCGGGCATGTTCGTGGTGCTGGGGCTGTGCACCGGGCTGCTGGGCCATACGGCGGCCGTGGCCGTGGGGCTGGCCGCCGTATTCGCGGCCTCGCCCTTGGCCTTCACCGTGCTCAAGCTGGCGGGCGCCGCCTACCTCGCGTACCTGGCCTGGCAGATCCTGCGCGCGCCGGTCGGAGGCAGCGCCGGAACGCGGCCGGAGCCCATGAAGCCGGGCGCGCTGTACCGCCGGGGCATCGTGATGAACCTGACCAATCCGAAGGTGCTGCTGTTCTTCTTCGCGTTCCTGCCGCAGTTCACCTCGCCGGCCCGGGGGCCGGTGGGCGTGCAGACCATGCAACTGGGCGCGGTATTCATGGCGTCCACGCTGCTGGTATTCGGCGCCATCGCTTTCTTCTCGGGCGCATTCGGCGAACTGCTGCAGCGCTCGGCGACCGCCAAGCGCTGGCTGAACCGCATTGCCGCGCTGGTATTCGTGGGCCTGGCGCTGCGGCTGGCGACCGCAACGCGCTAGGGCGCGCGGCGCCCTGCCGCCGTCAGGCGGCCGTAAACCGCACGATGCCGTCCGCGCCTTGCTCGCGCTTGAGCTTGCCCTCGAAGTAGAGCGCGTGCAGGTGCGCCAGCGCCTCGCCCATGGCGAAGGTCAGCTGGTGCAGGTCCAGCTTGCGCTTGAAGAGCACGGGCACGATGTCCGAGGTGGATTGCGCCTGGCCCGTACAGGCTTCCAGCACTTCCGCCAGGCGGTCGCGGTGGTGGTCGTGCTGCTGCTTGATGCGCTCGTGCAGGCCCTTGAAGGGGCGGCCGTGCGCCGGCAGCACCAGCGTGTCCTCGGGCAGGTCGCCGTAGCGGTCCAGCGAGCGCAGGTACAGGGGCAGGGGATTGGCGTCCGGCTCGTAGTCGAACACGCTGACGTTGGTGGAAATGCGCGGCAGCACCATATCGCCCGAGATCAGCACGGCCAGGTCCGGCGAAAACAGCGACGCGTGTTCCGGCGCATGCCCGTAGCCCACGATCACGCGCCAATCGCGCCCCCCGATGCGGACCTGATCGCCATGCAGGATGCGCGTGTAGTGCGACGGCATCGCCGGCACCAGATTGGGATAGTAGTTGGCGCGCTGGCGGATCTGCTCCTGCGCGTCCGGGTCGGTCAGCCCATGGCGGGCGAAATGCTCGACCGCCGATTGGCCGCCGGGGCCCGCGCCCGCATCGCCGCGGCGCGACGACCACAGCGATGCCACCATGAAATCGGTCATCGTCATCCACAGGCGGGCGTTCCAGCGTTCGCACAGCCAGTGCGCCAGGCCGACGTGGTCGGGATGCATGTGCGTGACCAGCACCCGCAGCACGGGCAGGCCCTCCAGCTCGTGCTCGAAGACCTGCTCCCACAGCGTCTTCACCTCGTCGCGCGCGATGCCGCAGTCGACGATGGTCCAGCCCTCCTTGCCGTCGATGTTGTCGCGCAATAGCCAGAGGTTGATATGATCCAGCGCGAATGGCAACGGCATCCGTATCCATTTGACCCCTTCCGCCACCACGTGCGCGCGGCCGGCCTCGGGCTGGAAGTCGGCCCAGGGGTATTGCAGTTTCTGCTCGTTGGGGTTCATTGCCTCTCGCTCCACGCTTGACGTTCCGGTCAAGTCATCATAATTTACGTTTACGTAAACTGCCACACGTCGCATGCCCTCGTCAACCTGGACCATCTCCGAACTCGCGCGCGAGTTCGACGTCACGCCCCGCACGATCCGCTTCTACGAAGACCAGGGGATCGTCAGCCCGGCGCGCGAGGGGCGCAACCGCATCTTCGGGCCGCGCGACCGCACGCGCCTGAAACTGGCCCTGCGCGGCAAACGGCTGGGCTTGCAGCTGTCCGAGATCCTGACCCTGATCGACATGTACGACGGGCCAGGCGACACCGAGGTCCAGCTGCGCCAGTACCTGAGCGTACTGCAACAGCATCGCGCCACCCTGGAACAGCAGCGCCGCGACATCGAAGACACCCTGCAGGAAATCTCGCTGCAGGAACAGCAGTGCCGCGAGCTGCTCGCCCAGAAGCCCTGACGCGGCGTTGCGGCCCGGCGATCAATCCGCCTTGATATTGCCTTCCTTGATGAGGCGGGCATTGCTCGCGTATTCCGCCTGCACCTGCTTGGCGAAGGCGTCGCCGGCGGCGGTGCCGGGTTGCAGGTACGACTTGGCCAGCAGGTCCTGGAACTCGGGGCTGGCCACCGCCTTCGCCAGCGCGGCCTGCAAGGGCTGCGCCACCGTGGGCGGCAGGTTCGCGGGCGCGAACACGCCGAAGTTCGAGTAGTACTGCGCCTGCGGCAGCTTCAGCTCGGCCATGGTGGGCACGTCCGGCCACGCGGCCAGGCGCTGGGGAGCCATCACGGCCAGCGGCTTGAGCGCGCCGCTGGCGACGTGCGGCAGCACCACGTCGCTATTGACCACCAGCAGTTCGACCACGCCGCCCAGCCCGTCGGTCAGCGCCTGGCTGTTGCCGCGGTAGGGCACGTGCAACATCTTGGTGCCCGTCCGGGCGGTGACGGCGGCCATACCGATGTGGGCCACGGTGCCCTGGCCCGGCGTGCCGTAGCGCACGCCGTCGGGATGCGATTTCGCGTAGTCGACCAGGCCGGCGAAGTCCTTCACCGGCAGCGCCTTGGTCGCGACGATCGCGACCGGCGCGACCGCGACGCTGGCCACCGGCGTCAGGTCCTTCATCGGGTCGTAGTTGGTCTTGGCCAGGTGCGGAAAGATCGTCAGCGGGCTGGTGGACGCCAGCAGCAGCGTCGTGCCGTCCGGCTGCGCGCGCGCCACGTAGTCGGTGCCGACCGACGCGCCCGCGCCCGGCTTGTTTTCAACGATCACCGTTGCATTGGCCTCTTTGCGCAGCACGTCGCCCAGACGGCGGCCGATCGCATCGGCGCTGCCGCCGGCCGTATAGGGCACGACCAGCGTGACGGGCTTGGCCGGCCAGCCTTGCGCCATCGCGCCGCCCGCCATGATTGCCAGGGCCGCCCCCGCGGCCCCGACCAGCAAAG
The DNA here is from genome assembly GCF_050285585.1 of Achromobacter sp. Lineage (GTDB taxonomy): Bacteria > Pseudomonadota > Gammaproteobacteria > Burkholderiales > Burkholderiaceae_B > Achromobacter. The sequence goes on from NZ_JBLZXF010000005.1 coordinate 244,750, forward strand.
TCTTCTTTTTCATATTGTCCTAGTGATATTGCGTAGCACTGCGTTGAATGAAACGGGGCGGACGCGGCGCTCAGGCCGCCAGATAGCGCTGCGCCAGGCGCACCCAGTACGATGCGCCTGCCGGAATCAGGGAATCATTGAAGTCGTAGCTGGCGTTGTGCAGCATGCAGGGGCCCAGGCCGTGGCCCGCCATGCGGTGCTCGCCATCGCCGTTGCCCAGGAACACGTAACAGCCTGGCTTTTCCTGCAGCAGGAAGGCGAAGTCCTCCGAGGCCATGGCCGGCTCGATCGTCAGCGCGCGTTCTGCGCCCACCACGTCGCGCATCACCTCCATGCAGAACTCGGTCTCGGCCACGGTGTTGACCAGCGCCGGGTAGCGGCGTTCGAAGAACACCTCCGCCTCGCAGCCATGCGCGGCCGCGATGCTGCCGGCGATTTCGTTCATGCGGCGCTCGATCAGGTCCACCACGGCGGTGCTGTATGCGCGCACCGAACCGCCCAGCCAGGCGGTATTCGGAATGACGTTGATCACGCTGCCGCCGGCCTGCACCTGCGTGATGGACAGCACGGCGGCGTCCAGCGGGCGCTTGCTGCGCGTCAGGATGGTTTGCAGCGACTGGCCGATGGCGAACAGCGCCGGCACCGGGTCATTGCAGTCCTGCGGCGCCGCGGCATGGCCGCCCTTGCCCTTGACGGTGATCTTGAACCCATTGGCCGCCGCCATCATGGGGCCCGCGCACACGCCGAACGAACCGGCCGGCAGGCCCGGCCAGTTGTGCATGCCGAACACGGCTTCGCACGGGAAGCGCGTGAACAGGCCATCCTGGATCATGGCGCGGCCGCCCGCGCCGCCTTCCTCGGCCGGCTGGAAACACAGATACACCGTGCCGTCGAAGCCCCCCGCCGTCTGCAGGTGCCGGGCGGCTGCCAGCAGCATGGCCGTGTGCCCGTCATGGCCGCAGCCGTGCATCTTGCCGTCATGGCGCGAGCGGTGCTCGAACTGGTTTTCTTCCTGCATGGGCAGCGCGTCCATGTCGGCGCGCAGCATGATGGCGCGGTCGGACGCTCCCTGCTTGATCACGCCGACCACGCCCGTCTTGGCGATGCCGGTGTGCGTCTCGATGCCCCAGCCGCGCAGCGCGTCCGCCACGACCTTGGCCGTGCGGTGCTCTTCGTAGCAGAGTTCGGGATGCATGTGGATATCGCGCCGCAGCGCCACGATTTCGTCGAGATTGGATAGTTCGAGCACGGCAACTCCGTCGCGGTGGTACATGATTTCAGGGACAGATTCGAATATTACTCATCGGCCCTCCGCGCGAAATCGCGTTTCCCCTAGGGATAACCCGACTCCAATTTACGTTTACGTAAACGTAATATTTGCAGTGCATCATTGCGCGGCAATGGCGGATCGGCGCATCATGAGCCCACCTGCGGCGGCATGGCGCGCGGTACGGGCGTCCATAAGAATGTAAGTACCTACTATCACGGAGACATCGATGAATCTTCCCGGCCTGAACTTCGACTTGGGCGAAGACCTGGACATGCTGCGCGACGCCGTGCGCCATTTCGCGCAGGCCGAGATCGCGCCCCGCGCGGCTGAAGTCGACCGCAGCGACCAGTTCCCCATGGATCTCTGGCGCAAATTCGGCGAGCTGGGCGTGCTGGGCATGACGGCCGACGAAGAGTACGGCGGCGCCAATCTGGGCTATCTGGCCCATATGGTCGTGATGGAGGAAATCTCGCGCGCCAGCGCGTCGGTGGGCCTGTCCTACGGCGCCCACTCCAACCTGTGCGTGAACCAGATCAACCGCAACGGCACGGCGGCCCAGAAAGCCAAGTACCTGCCCAAGCTGATTTCCGGCGAGCATATCGGCGCCCTCGCCATGAGCGAGCCGGGCGCGGGTTCCGATGTGGTCAGCATGAAGCTGCGCGCCGACAAGAAAGGCGACCGCTACGTGCTCAACGGGACCAAGATGTGGATCACCAACGGCCCCGACGCGGACACGCTCGTCGTCTACGCCAAGACGGACCCCGAGGCGCACCAGCGCGGCATCACCGCCTTCCTGGTGGAGAAGGGCTTCAAGGGCTTTTCCATCGCGCAGAAGCTCGACAAGCTGGGCATGCGAGGCAGCCACACCGGCGAGCTGGTGTTCCAGGACTGCGAGATCCCCGAGGAGAACGTGCTGGGCCAGGTCAACGGCGGGGTCAAGGTGCTGATGAGCGGCCTGGACTACGAACGCGCCGTGCTGTCCGGCGGGCCGCTGGGCATCATGCAGGCCGTGATGGACGTGGTGGTGCCCTATATCCACGACCGCAAGCAGTTCGGCCAGGCCATCGGCGAATTCCAGCTCATCCAGGGCAAGGTCGCCGACCTGTACACCACGCTGCAAGCCAGCCGCGCGTTCTGCTACCAGGTGGGCAAGAACCTGGACAAGCTGGGCGCGGAACACGTGCGCCAGGTGCGCAAGGACTGCGCCGCGCTGATCCTGTACACGGCCGAGAAAGCCACCTGGATGGCGGGCGAGGGCGTGCAGATCCTGGGCGGCAACGGCTACATCAACGAGTACCCGGTGGGCCGCCTGTGGCGCGACGCCAAGCTGTACGAGATCGGCGCCGGCACCAGCGAAATCCGCCGCATGCTGATCGGCCGCGAGCTGTTCAACGAAACCGCCTGACCTCAGGCCGAGCCCCGCCATGATCCGCATGTCCGACGTCCAGCACATCGAGCAGGCCCCCGCCCCGGGGCCCTCGCCGCTGGACGTGGCGCAATTGATCCTGGCGGGCTTCGACCGCCACTACGCGCTGTTCCGCTACAGCGCGCAGCGCGCCAAGGCGCTGTTCGAATCCGGGGACTGGCACGGCATCCAGCACCTGTCGCGCGAGCGCATCGAGTACTACGACATGCGGGTGCGCGAATGCGCCTCGCAACTCGAAGGCGCGCTGCGCGGCCGCCCGGGTTCGGCCGCGCCCGGGGCGAACGGCGCCGATGCCGGCGTGAATGGCGCCAACGGCGCGGGCGGTCCCGCGCCGCTGGACGAGGCGCAGACCGCGTTCTGGCAGCAAGTAAAGCAGGAATACGTGGGCCTGCTGGGCGCACACCGCCAGCCCGAATGCGCCGAGACCTTCTTCAACTCGGTGTCGTGCCGCATCCTGCACCGCGACTACTTCCACAACGATTTCCTGTTCGTGCGGCCCGCCGTGGCCACCGAATACCTGGACAGCCACAAGCCCTCGTACCGGGTGTACTACCCGGTGGCCGAAGGCCTGCAGAAAAGCCTGATCCGCATGGTTGCGGACTTCGGCCTGGCGCTGCCCTTCGAAGACCTGCCCCGCGACACCCGTCTGCTGGCGCGAGCCGCGGTCAAGCAGCTGCGCGCCCAGCTTCCCCGCCACGTGGGCCGGCGCATCGCCAGCGATTGCCAGATCCATGCGCTGGGCTCGCTGTTCTTCCGCAACAAGGGCGCCTACATCGTCGGGCGCCTGATCAACCAGTCCACGGTGTATCCGTTCACCGTGGCGCTCACGCGCAATCCCGCGGGCCAGGTCCGGCTCGACGCGCTGCTGCTGGGCGCCGATGACCTCAGCACCCTGTTCAGCTTCACCCGCGCCTATTTCCTGGTCGACATGGAAACCCCGGCGGCGGTGGTGAATTTCCTGTCCAGCCTGCTGCCGCGCAAGCCCAAGGCCGAGCTCTACACCATGATCGGCCTGCAGAAGCAGGGCAAGACGCTGTTCTACCGCGATTTCCTGCACCACCTGGCCCATTCGCGCGATGCGTTCGACATCGCGCCCGGCATCAAGGGGATGGTGATGTGCGTGTTCACGCTGCCCTCCTATCCCTATGTCTTCAAGCTGATCAAGGACCGCATCGACAAAGACGGCATGGACCACGCCACCGTGCGGCGCAAATACCAGATGGTGAAGCTGCACGACCGCGTGGGGCGCATGGCCGATACCTGGGAGTACTCCCAGGTGGCGCTGCCGCGCAGCCGCTTCGCGCCGGCGCTGCTCGACGAACTGCAACGACTGGTGCCCAGCCTGATCGAGGTCACGGGCGACACGGTGCTCATCCGTCACGTCTACATCGAACGGCGGATGACGCCTCTCAACCTGTACCTGCAACAGGCGTCCGACGCGCTGCTGGACCCGGCCGTGCGCGAATACGGCGACGCCATCCGCCAACTGGCCGCGGCCAATATCTTCCCCGGCGACATGCTGTACAAGAATTTCGGCGTCACGCGGCTGGGACGGGTCGTCTTCTACGACTACGACGAAATCCAGCGCATGACCGAAATGAATTTCCGGCGCATTCCGCCCGCCCCCAACGAAGAGGCGGAAATGGCGTCGGAACCCTGGTACGCCATCGGTCCGAACGACGTGTTTCCGGAAGAATTCGGCCGTTTCCTGCTGGGCGACGCGCGGGTGCGCGGCGCCTTCATGCGTCACCATTCGGAGCTGCTGGAACCCGAATGGTGGCAGGCCTGCCGGACGCACGTGGCGCAAGGCCGGATTGAAGAATTTTTCCCTTACGATACGGACAGACGCCTGCGTCCCGAACGCCCGCCGGGCGCCGACGCGGCCTCGTAACCCGAGCTGTCCCGACCCTCACAGGAGCTAGTCATGTCAGATCCCATCGTTATCGTTTCCGTCGCCCGCACGCCCATGGGCGGCATGCTGGGCGCCTTGTCCGGCCTGGCCGCGCACGAACTGGGTTCGGTCGCCATCAAGGCCGCCGTCGAACGCGCGGGCATCAAGCCCGAGCTGGTCGAAGAAGTCATCATGGGCAACGTGCTGCAGGCGGGCCAGGGCCAGGCCCCGGCGCGCCAGGCCGCGCTGGGCGCCGGCCTGCCGCTGGGCGTGTCGTGCACCACCATCCACAAGGTGTGCGGATCGGGCCTGAAGGCCGCCATGTTCGGCCATGACCTGCTGGCCGCGGGCACCGCCAACGTCGTCGTCGCCGGCGGCCAGGAAAGCATGAGCAACGCGCCGTACCTGCTGTTGAAGGGCCGCCAGGGCTACCGCTACGGCCACAACACCGTGTACGACCACATGGCCCTGGACGGCCTGGAAGACGCCTACGACAAGGGCAAGGCCATGGGCGTCTTCGCCGAAGACTGCGCCGCCAAGTACTCGTTCACCCGCGAGCAGCAGGACGCCTTCTCGCTGGAATCGCTGCGCCGCGCCCGCGCCGCCTCGGAAGATGGCAGCTTCAAGTGGGAGATCGCCCCCGTCACCGTGGCCGGCCGCAAGGGCGACACGGTGATCGACACCGACGAGGCCCCGACCAAGGCCATGCCGGAAAAGATCCCCACCCTCAAGCCCGCGTTCAAGAAGGACGGCACCGTCACCGCCGCCAACTCGTCCTCGATCTCCGACGGCGCGGCCGCCATGGTGCTGATGCGCGCGTCCACCGCCGAGAAGCTGGGCGTGAAGCCGCTGGCCCGCATCGTGGCCCACAGCCAGCACTCGCAAGAGCCGAACTGGTTCACCACGGCCCCCGTCGGCGCGCTGAAGAACCTGTTCGCCAAGACCGGCTGGAAGGCCGAAGACGTGGACCTGTACGAAATCAACGAAGCCTTCGCGGTGGTCACCATGGCCGCCATGGCCGATTTCAAGCTGCCGCATGACAAGGTCAACGTCCATGGCGGCGCCACCGCCCTGGGCCACCCGATCGGCGCATCCGGCGCCCGCCTGATGGCCACGCTGGTCGGCGCGCTGCGCAAGACCGGCGGCAAGCGCGGCGTGGCCACGCTGTGCATCGGCGGCGGCGAAGCCGTGGCGATGGCCATCGAAATGATCTAAGCCGGCATCGGCGCGGGCGGCCCTGCGGGGCCTGCCCGCGCCAGATGGATTCCGCTGCGCCTTTTTTGCATGGCGTTGTGCGCGACGGGTCGGTCGCGCGCCAGGCAGGAAAGGCGCAACGAAATCCCTCTCCGATTCCGACAAGAATGCCCGCCATACCGGGCAACGAGACAAACCGCTCCCCGAGCGCCTTCAAATTTCCAACAAGCAGGACGGGTGGAACCCCATGCCCATCATTGAATCCCGCATCAATACGCGGTCGCAGGACTACACCGACAATGCGCGCGCCATGCAGGCGCAGCTGGACGATCTGAACGAGAAGCTGGCGCAGACCGCGCTGGGCGGCAGCGAGGCCGCGCGCGCCAAGCACGTGGCGCGCGGCAAGCTGCTGCCGCGCGACCGCGTCGAGAACCTGATCGACCCCGGCACCCCGTTCCTGGAACTGTCGCCGATGGCGGCCCATGGCATGTACGGCGGCGAAGCGCCGGGCGCCGGCGTCATTACGGGCATCGGGCGCGTGGCGGGCACGGAATGCGTGATCGTCTGCAATGACGCCACGGTCAAGGGCGGCACCTACTATCCGATGACGGTCAAGAAGCACCTGCGCGCGCAGGAGATCGCCGCGCAGAACCACCTGCCCTGCGTCTACCTCGTGGATTCGGGCGGCGCCAACCTGCCTCAGCAGGACGAAGTCTTCCCCGACCGCGAGCACTTCGGCCGCATCTTCTACAACCAGGCGCAGATGTCCTCGCAGGGCATCTCCCAGATCGCGGTGGTGATGGGTTCCTGCACCGCCGGCGGCGCCTACGTGCCCGCCATGAGCGACGAGTCCATCATCGTCAAGAACCAGGGCACCATCTTCCTGGGCGGCCCGCCCTTGGTCAAGGCCGCCACGGGCGAGGAGGTCAGCGCCGAGGACCTGGGCGGCGGCGACGTGCACACGCGCCTGTCGGGCGTGGCCGACCACCTGGCCGCCAACGACATGCACGCGCTGCAGCTGGCGCGCAACGCCGTCGCGCGCCTGAACCGCAAGAAGCCGCAGCCGCTGGCCACCGTGCCCGTGCGCGAGCCGCGCTACGACCCCTCCGAACTGAACGGCATCATCCCCGCCGACACGCGCAAGCCGTACGACGTGCGCGAAGTCATCGCGCGCATCGTGGACGGTTCCGAATTCGACGAGTTCAAGGCGCGCTTCGGCCCCACGCTGGTCACCGGTTTCGCCCACATCCACGGCATGCCGGTCGGCATCGTGGCCAACAACGGGATCCTGTTTTCCGAATCCGCGCAGAAGGGCGCGCACTTCATCGAACTGTGCGCGCAACGCAAGATCCCGCTGGTGTTCCTGCAGAACATCACCGGCTTCATGGTGGGCCGCAAGTACGAAAACGAAGGCATCGCCCGCCACGGCGCCAAGATGGTGACGGCGGTGGCCACGGCCGCCGTGCCGAAGTTCACCGTGCTCATCGGCGGCTCGTTCGGCGCCGGCAACTACGGCATGTGCGGCCGCGCCTATTCGCCGCGCATGCTGTTCATGTGGCCCAACGCCCGCATCTCGGTCATGGGCGGCGAGCAGGCGGCCAGCGTGCTGGCCACCGTCAAGCGCGACGGCATCGAGGCCCGCGGCGGCCAATGGTCGGCTGAGGAAGAGGCGGCCTTCAAGGCCCCCATCCGCGAACAGTACGAACACGAAGGGCATCCCTATTACGCCACCGCGCGCCTGTGGGACGACGGCATCATCGCCCCGTCCGACACGCGCCGCGTGCTGGGGCTGGCCTTGTCGGCCGCGCTGAACGCGCCCATCGAAGACACCAAGTTCGGCGTGTTCCGCATGTAGGGCGGCTCCGCCGGCCTCACCGCAGTTCAAGAATAATTTCAGCCTGGATGACATCCATGTTCGACACTTTGCTGATTGCCAACCGCGGCGAAATCGCTTGCCGCGTGGCCGCCACCGCCCGCCGCATGGGCATCCGCACCGTTGCGGTGTATTCCGACGCCGACGCCAACGCCCGCCACGTCGCCTCCTGCGACCAGGCCGTCCATATCGGCGGCGCCGAGCCGCGCGCAAGCTACCTGCGCGCCGACGCCATCCTGCAGGCCGCGCGCGACACCGGCGCGCAGGCCATCCACCCCGGCTATGGCTTCCTGTCCGAGAACGAAGACTTCGCCAAGGCGGCCGCCGATGCCGGCATCGCCTTCGTCGGCCCGCCGGCGTCCGCCATCGCCGCCATGGGCAGCAAATCCGCCGCCAAGGCCCTGATGGAAAAGGCCGGCGTGCCGCTGGTTCCCGGCTACCACGGCGACAACCAGGACCCGCAGTTCCTGAAGAGCCAGGCCGACGCCATCGGCTACCCCGTGCTGATCAAGGCCAGCGCCGGCGGCGGCGGCAAGGGCATGCGCGTGGTGGAATCGTCCGGCGCCTTCCTCGACGCGCTGGCTTCCTGCCAGCGCGAAGCCGCGTCCAGCTTCGGCGACGACCGCGTCCTGATCGAGCGCTATCTGCAAAAGCCCCGCCATATCGAGATCCAGGTGTTCGCGGACACGCAGGGCAACTGCGTCTACCTGTTCGAGCGCGACTGCTCGGTGCAGCGCCGCCACCAGAAAGTGATCGAGGAAGCGCCCGCCCCCGGCATGACGCAAGAGCGCCGCCAGGCGATGGGCGAGGCCGCCGTGGCGGCCGCGCGCGCCGTGGGCTACGTGGGCGCCGGCACGGTGGAGTTCATCGCCGAACCGGACGGCCGCTTCTACTTCATGGAAATGAATACGCGCCTGCAGGTCGAACACCCGGTCACCGAAATGATCACCGGACACGACCTGGTCGAATGGCAGTTGCGCGTGGCCGCCGGCCAGCCGCTGCCGGCGCGCCAGGAAGACCTGCGCATCGCCGGCCACGCCATCGAGGCCCGCATCTATGCCGAAAACCCCGAGAAGGGCTTCCTGCCCTCCATCGGCACGCTGGCCTACCTGGGCCTGCCGGCGCACACCGCCTTCGTCAACGGCGACATCCGGGTCGATGGCGGAGTGCGCATGGGCGACACGATCACGCCCTACTACGATCCCATGATCGCCAAGCTCATCGTGCACGGCGCCGACCGCGACCAGGCCCGCGCCCGAATGCTGCAGGCCCTGGCGCAAACGCAGGCGGTGGGCGTGCAGACCAACGTCGCCTTCCTGTCGCGGCTGATGAAGGACAGCGCCTTCGCCGCCGCCGACCTGGATACCGGCCTCATCGAACGCCAGCGCGCCACGCTGCTGCCCGAACCCGAAGCCGCCGGCGCTTCCGTGCTGGCCCTGGCCAGCGCGGCGGTGCTGGTGCGCCAGGGCCTGGGCGCGCCCGGCAAGGGCGGCGCCGATCCCTGGGACGCCCGCGACGGCTGGCGCCTGGGCGGCCGCTACCATCGTGAGCTGCAATGGGTGGACAACGGCACGACCCGCAAGGCGCTCGTGGCGCGCGACGGCGCGGCCTGGACGCTGGACTGCGGCGACGGTCCAAAGGCCTTCCTGTGGCGCGCCCACGCCAGCGCGAACCCGAACCTCGCCTATGGCCTGCGCATCACGCTGGACGGCCACGAAAGCGCCGGCACGGTCGTGCTGCACGCGGACCGCGCCAACGTCTTCACCGACGCCGGCTCGCACGCGCTGGAGCTCTACGACCCGCTGGCGCATTCGCAGGACACCCAAGGCGAACATGGCGGAGGACTGACCGCGCCCATGCCGGGCAAGATCATCTCGATCTCGGTCAAGGCCGGCGACACCGTGGAAAAGGGCCAGCCCCTGCTCGTAATGGAAGCCATGAAAATGGAGCACACCATCTCCGCGCCGGCGGACGGCAAGGTGGCGGAGGTGTTCTATGCCGTGGGCGACCAGGTGACCGAAGGCGCGGAACTGGTGGCGATCGGCGAATAGCCGACGCGCAGCGCTTCCTGGAACGGGCCACGGCCTGATATCATTGCCTCACGGGGCCGGTCCGCGGACCGGCCCTGACTCTTCCTGGCCCTAGCGGCCGCCTACGCCTCGCGCGCTCCCTCGTCCCGCCGCCTCCCAGGCACCATCACGGCGTCGACGATCTCCCCCGGTTTTCCGTATTCCCCTCAACCCGCGTTTCCACGGGAAAAACATGCGCTATTCCAAGACCATTGCCCCCGCGGGCAAGGACGGGCCGTTGCTGTCCGTGCTTTCGATGTCCGTATTTTTCGTCGGCGCGAGCGAATTCATGCTCACAGCGATGTTGAACCCGCTCGCCGAGGCCTTCGGCGCCGGTTCCGCCCGGGTCACATGGCTGATCTCCAGCTATGCGTTCGCGTACGCCATCGCGGCGCCCGTCTTCGGCCACCTGTCGGACCGCCTAGATCGGCGCCGCCTGTTGCTCGTCGCGTTGTTATTGTCCGCGCTGGACGGCCTGGGCATCGCCTTCGCGCCCACGTTCGAGATTGCGGTGGCGCTGCGGATTTTCGGCGGCCTCGCCTCCGCGGTCATCGTCCCCAATGCGTTCGCGCTGATCGCCGAAGCCATCCCGCGCCAGCGCCATGCCTCGGCCATGGGCGCGGTCATGCTCGGCATGACCGCGGGCATCGCGACGGGCCCCGCGCTTGCCGGCCTGCTCACCCAATGGATAGGCTGGCGCGCGCCCTTCATGCTGGCCTCGGCGGGATGTCTGGCCGCCTTCATCGTCGGCGGCATCGCGATACCCGCCCGCCGCGTTCCCGGCTCGCCGGCCCCTGTGCGCGCGATGCGGTGGCTGCGCGAGCCGCTCATCGTGCGGCCGCTGCTCGCCAAGGGACTTTGGAACGGGACCGGCGTTGCCGCATTCCTGCTGTCGGGGGAGGTCTTGCGCCTGCGCTATGGGCTGGACGTGGCCCATGTCGGCCTGAGCGCGGCCGCATTCGGCATCGGGCTCGCCGTGGGCAATCTCTCCGCGGGCATGCTGCGGCGCCTGGGTTCCGGCGAAGCGCGCGCGCTGGTCATCACCACCACGCTGCTCATTGCCTCCGTGGCCGCGTTCTATCTTATGCCCTTGCCGCTGCCGGCCGCGCTCGTTTGCCTGGCCGCATGGGGAGCCGCGCTGGGCGCGGGCGCGCCGCTGTCCACCGCCGTGCTGGCGAGCCGCTCGGACCGCGACAAGGGCGCGGTGCTGGCCGCCGCGGAAACCCTGAACAACGTGTCCATCCTGTCGTTCGTTCCACTGGCGGCGCCGCTGCTCGCGGTTGGAACCGGCCAGCTGGCGGCAGGCGTACTGCTGACCGGCCTGGGCGCGGGCGCCGCCCTGACGGTCCGCGATGCCTTGAGATCGGATCGATGATCGGCGCGTCGCGCCGGCCGGGCCGGCGCCCGCGCCACCAGGTCCGCGCTCGGCGCTGCCCTCTTAGTTTCCCGTCAGCGAATTGTTCCTAGAATGCCGGTTCCAGCGCCCGCCGCGCCGTCCGTCCTCCTTCCTACATGCCTGCGCCCGACTCCCCCAGTCCGCTTTCCCGTCCCGCCTTTCTGCATTTCCTCAGCGCCCGCGTCGGCGCGTCGCTGGCCTTCCAGATCGTGTCCGTCGCGGTGGGCTGGCAGGTCTACGAACTCTCCGGCAGCGCGCTGGACCTGGGCCTGATCGGGCTGGCGCAATTCCTGCCCATGGCGGCGCTGACGCTGGTGGTCGGCCACGTGGCCGACCGCTACGACCGCCGCAGGATCGTGGCGATCTGCATGGCCATCGAGGCCCTGGCCACGCTGACTCTGGCGGTGGCCGCGCTCCATGGCCTGGGCGGCAGACCGCTGATCTACGCGACCCTCATCGTCATGAGTTCGGCCCGCGCCTTCGAGGCGCCCACGCTCGCCACGCTGATCCCCGCCATCGTGCCGCGCGCCTGGCTGCCGCGCGCCACCGCGCTGTCGTCCTCCGGCGGGCAGATCGCGCAGATCGCCGGGCCCGCGCTGGGCGGCGTCGGCTACGGCCTGGGCGCAGGCTGGATCTACTGCGTGGCCGCCGCGCTGTACCTGACGGCCTTCGCCTCCATCGCCAGCATGGCCATCGACCGCCCGCCCCCGCGCAAGGAGCCCACCACCTGGCGCACGCTGTTCGCGGGCATCACCTTCATCTTCCAGCGCCGCCTGCTGCTGGGCACGCTGTCGCTGGACCTGTTCGCCGTGCTGCTGGGCGGGGCCACCGCGCTGCTGCCCATCTTCGCCAAGGACATCCTGAACGCCGGCCCCTGGGCGCTGGGCGCGTTGCGCGCCGCCCCGGCTTGCGGCGCCATGCTCATGTCCCTCGCGCTGGCGCGGCTGAGCCTGGGCGAGCACGTGGGACGGCTGCTGTTCGGCGCGCTGCTGCTGTTCGGCGTGGCGACCACGGTGTTCGGCCTGTCCACCTCGATCCCGCTGTCGGTGGCCGCGCTTATTGTGCTGGGCGCGGCCGATTCCATCAGCGTCGTGGTGCGGTCCTCGCTGGTGCAGCTGAATACGCCCGACCACATGCTGGGCCGCGTCAGCGCCGTGAACACGCTGTTCGTCAGCGCCTCCAACCAGCTGGGCGAGTTCGAGTCCGGCATGCTGGCCGCCCTGGTCGGCGCGGTGCCCGCCGTCGTGATCGGCGGGGAGGGCACCATGGCGGTGGCGGGGCTGTGGATGTGGTGGTTCCCGGAACTGCGCAAGCTGCGCACCCTGACCCCGGCATGAAGCCTCTGCCCGGGCAGCCCGGGATTCAGTCTCCCGCCGCCTCCGCCCGCGCCGCCGGCACGGCGCGGGACGCGGGGCCGCCGCCCGTCAGCCGCGCGAACAGCATGAAGCTGACGGCCACCGCCGCCAGGTTGTAAATGGTGGCCCAGGCCAGCGCATGGCCATAGCGCTGCGCGCGGTCCACGTCCAGCAGCTCGGGCGATCCGATCGCCGCGAACAAGATCACGCCCACCACCGCGACGCCGACGGTGGTGCCGGTCAATTGCATGGTGGACGAGATGCCCGACCCCATGCCCGCGTCTTCCGCCCGCACCGCGCCCAGCACGGCGTTGAACGCCAGCGGTATCACGATGCCCTGGCCGGCGCCGTTGAGCACCAGCGCCGCCACGATCAGCCCCATATTGGCCACGTCCAGGATCGCGGCGGCCGCCGATAGCGTAATGCCCGCGCCGAACACCAGCACGCCCAGCAGCAGCGCGCGGCGGCCCAGGCGCTCCGCCAGGCGCGGGCCGCTGACCGACGCGGCGAAGAACGCGACCGCCGAGGGCGTGAACACCGCGCCCGCGGCCAGCGGACCCAGTTCCAGGCCGAACTGCAACAGCATGGTCAGCGACAGGAAGAAGGAACTGATCGCGGAGAAGAACAGGAACACCGCGCTCACGCCGGTGACGAAGCGGCGATTGGCGAACAGGGCCATCTCGATCAGCGGCACCCCGCCGCGCCGCGACAGGCCCCGCTCATAGCGCACGAAGAAGGCCAGCACGGGCACCCCCGCCGCCGGACCGGCATACGACCACCAGGGCCAGCCGTGGTCGTGCCCCAGCATGATAGGCACCAGCAGCAGGAACAGGCCCAGCGCCGCCAGCAGGGCGCCCGCCGCGTCGAGCCGGCTGGAGACGGACGCCCGCGTCTCGGGAATGCAGAGGCGGGCGGCCAGCATCGCCGCCAGCCCGATGGGCAGGTTGATCAGGAATATCGTGCGCCAGCCCAGGCCGCCATAATCCCGCTCGATCAGGAATCCGCCCGCGAGTTGCGATAGGGTCGCCGCCACGCCCTGCACCGCGCCCATCGCGCCGAAGGCCCGCGCGCGGCTGGCGCCGTCGAACATGACGCGGATGGAGGCCAGCACCTGCGGCATCAGCAGCGCGGCCGCGGCGCCCTGGATCACGCGGCCGCCAATTAGAATCCCGGGACCGGGGGCCAGCCCGCAGATCAGCGACGACGCCGTGAACAATCCCATGCCCCACACAAAGATGCGACGGCGGCCGTACAGGTCGCCCAGCCGCGCGCCGATGATCAGCAGCACGGCCAGCGCGGCGTCGTAGGCGACGATCACCAGGTGGACCTGCGAGAAACTCGCGCCCAGCCGCGTCTGCAGGCTGGGTAGCGATACATTGACGATGAAGAGATCGAGAATGATGAGGAAATTCGCCGAAAGCAGGGCGGCCAGGGCGAACCAGCGGCCGGGGCCGGAAGAAGAAGTGTCGGTCATGTCGTTGGCCTGAGGGATGGGAAGTATTAATATACGTACGACCGTATATTAAATTGAAGAATCGCATGCTGACAAGCGAGGACGGAGTCATGGTTGAAACGGATCGCCGCCGCATCCGGGGCGAAAAGGCGCGCGCCGGGGTATTGGCCCATTCGGCGCGCATCGCATCGGTCGAAGGGCTGGAAGGGCTGACGTTCGGCCGCCTGGCCACCGAGGCGGGCGTGGCCAAGGGCAACATCCAAGTGCTGTTCGGCGACAAGGAAGCCTTGCAGCTGGCCACGCTGGAAAGCGCGGTGGACCTCTACCGCGTGGCCGTGGTGGCGCCCGCGATGGCTCTGGCCAGCCCCGGCGAGCGGCTGCGCGCGCTGGTCGCGGGCTGGTTCCGGTTCGTGCAGGATCGCAGCCTGCCCGGCGGCTGTTTCCTCACGGCGGCCAGCAGTGAATATCGCACCCGGCCCGGCGCGATCCGCGACCGCGTCAACCAGCACAGGGCCGAGGCGCGCGACCGCTTCGAAACGCTCGCGCGCGAGGCCATCGCGGCGAAAGAACTGCCGGCGGCCACGGATCCGGTCAGGCTGGCTTTCGATCTGCTGGCCTACCAGGCCATCGCCAACGTGGCCGCCTCGATGGGCGACGAGGCGCAATTCACGATGGCGCGGGAGCGTTCGCTGGAAATCGTCCACGCAAACTAGGGCGAGCCGCCCCCGCCGCCCCCTCCGCGGCGTCGGCCAAAGTTGATACAATGGGAATCATTATCATTCCATTCAAGTCTTGACGACGCGTCCGGCCCGCCCGCCGCGCGGCCGGCACGACTGCAGGGGCATCATGGGGGAGCGTTTCTTCGGCGTGATCGCCGAGGCGTACAAAGCGTGGAACGCGGAGCTGACCGGTTTCCTGAACCGCCAGCTCAAGCGCTCGCCGGATACCGCCCAGGACTTGGCGCAGGAAACCTTCGCCAAGTGGCTGGCGGCCAGCAATGGCGCCGAGCCGCCGGAAAAGCCCCGCGCCTACCTCTACGAAATCGCGCGCAACCTCCTGCGCGACCACTGGCGCCGCGAAGGCGTGCGCGGCGAGCACCTGGCCGCCAGCCTGGACGACCAGGCATTCGCGCCCCAGGCGGGCGGGCTGGCCGCCGACCCGCGGATGCAGCCCGAGGCGCGCGCCGACGTGAACCAGCGCCTGCGGCGGCTGCAGGCGGCCATCGACGCCATGCCCCCGCGCCAGCGCGAGGCCTTCCTGCTTTATCGGTATGATGAATTGCGTTGCGAGGAGATCGCCGACCGCATGGGCATTTCGCTGCGGGCGGTGGAAAAACACCTGCAACTGGCGTTGGCACACTGCAAGCGCCACGTGCACGGCGAAGCATCATGACCCCACCCCGTCCCCTGTCCCCCATCGAAGAGGCCGCAAGCGCATGGTTCGTGCGCCGCCGCGAGCGCTCGTCCGACGCGGGCGCCGAACAGGCATTCCAGGCATGGCTGGCGGAATCGCCGCGGCACAGGCAGGAGTACGAGCGCCTGGCCCGGGTCTGGGAAGACATGGCTTGCCTGCCGCGCCCCGACGCGGCGTCCGCCAGGCCCCCCGCGCCGCGCCGGCCGGCCTTCCTGCGCTGGGGCGGGGCGCTGGCCGCCCTGGTGCTGGTCACCGGCGCGGCCTACCAGTACCTGCCCGTCAGCTATGAATCGGTCGCCAACGCGTCCACCCAGACCCGCAGCCTGGACATGCCCGACGGCACCCGGGTCCACGCCAATGTCGGCACCCGTGTCAGCGTGCGGTACACACTGGCGGAGCGCCGCATCGACATCGACGGCGGCGAAGTCTATATCGACGCCGCCTCCGACCGCCGCCCCCTCGTCGTGGCCGCCGGCGGCGCCGAGCTGCACGACATCGGCACCGAATTCAACGTGCTGCTGCTGCCCGACACGCTGCAGGTCGGCGTGCGCAGCGGGCAGGTGATGCTGGACGCCAGCGGCGCGGACGGCCCGAAGGAGCACACGCTGCGGGCCGGCGACACCGTGCTGCTGGCGCGCGCCGGCGGCCGGCTGCTGGCCCGCCAGCAGGTGGCGCCCGGCGAGGTCGGCGCCTGGCAGGACGGCGTGGCCGTGGTGCACGACGCCACCCTGCAGCAGCTGGCCGGCTACCTCGCCCTGTACCGCGAAGCGCCGGTGCGCTTCGCCGACGAGCGCGCGCGCGGCCTGCGCCTGTCCGGCACGCTGGACCTGCGCCATCCCGAGGCTTTCCTGGACACGCTGCCCGGCCTGCTGCCCGTGACGCTGAACCGCCGTCCCGACGGCTCGGCGGTGATCGCCAGCCGCTGAACCCAGTCCGCCTCGAATTGCGAATAATTTTTCTTTCGGACGTACGGGTTCCGGCGCCTGGCGCGTCTTCCCCGGTGAAGATCCACTTCTAGACTGGGGAAAGTCCATGGCGCAACGCCATTTCCGCCGCCGGCTGAACGCCGGCCGTTACGCGCTGCTGTGCGCGCTGTCGATGAGCGCCGCGCTGGCGGTCCAGGCCTTCGCGCCGTCCGTGGCCCACGCCCAAAACGCGGCCGCGCAAGCCTTCGACCTGCCCGCCGGCGGCCTGGCCGACGCGCTGGTGGCGCTGGGCCGCCAGGCGCAGGTGCAGGTGCTGTTCAGCCCCGACGCGGTCGCGGGCCGCCAGGCGCCCGCCGTGTCCGGCAGGATGAGCACGCAAGCGGCGCTGGACCGTCTGCTGGCAAAGAGCGGGCTGGTCGCGGTGCCCAGCGCCACGGGTTTCGTGGTCCGATTCCCGGCGGCCTCCACGGCCGCCGACGCGACGACGCTGGCGCCGGTCACGGTCACCGGCAGCGATCTCGCCGTCACCGAGGGCACGGGTTCCTACACCTCGTCCGCCGTCACCCTGGGCAAGAACGCGCAAAGCCTGCGCCAGATCCCGCAATCGGTCTCCGTGGTCACGCGCCAGCTGCTGGACGACCAGAACCTGGTGAACCTGGACGACGCCATGCGCACCGTGACCGGCATCACGGTGGAAGCGGGCAGCATCGGCGGCAACCACGGCAACTTCTATTCGCGCGGCTATGCGCTGGACACGATTCAGGTGGACGGCGTGAACACGCCCGCCAGCACCGGCAACGACCTGAGCTCGGGGTTCGGCCTGGCCATCTACGACCACATCGAAGTGCTGCGCGGCCCCTCCGGCCTGTACCAGGGCGCGGGCGACCCCGGCGGCACCGTCAACCTGGTGCGCAAGCGCGCGCAGAAGGATTTCGCCTTCAGCGGCCAGGTGATGACGGGATCCTGGGACCGCTACTACGCCGAAGCCGACATCACCGGCCCGCTGGACAGCGACGGCCGCCTGCGCGGCCGCCTGGTGGCGTCCTATGACGACCGCCGCTCCTTCGTCGACGGCGTCTACACCGAAAAGCCCCTGTTCTACGGCACCCTGAGCTTCGACCTGACGCCCGACACCGTGCTGACCGCCGGGGCCACTTACCAGCAGTACAAGGGCCGCCCCTTCTTCGGCCTGCCCGGCTACGAGGACGGCCAATTGCTGGACGTGCGCCGCTCCACCAACCTGGATCCCAACTGGAACCACATCACCGAAGAGATCACCGAGTACTTCGCCGACGTGGAACACCGCCTGTCCAACGGCGGCCGCATCAAGGTCAGCGGCGTCTACCGGGAACAGGACGAGCCCAGCCGCGAATTCGGCTGGTCCGACTGCGCGGTGGACCCGGTCACCGGCGACACCTGCCTGGTTTCGTGGAAATACCGCAGCCACTGGAAAACCTACGGCCTGGACGCCTTCGTCGCCACGCCGTTCCAGGCCTTCGGCCGCGAGCATGAACTGATCGTGGGCGCCGACTACCGCAACATCCGCAAGAACTTCCGCTACGGCGGCGGCGACAACGCCGATATCAACCTCTACCACCCGGACAACGACATCCCGAAGCCGGACTACGCGTTCACCAACGGCAACGACAGCAAGACCGACCAGTACGGCCTGTATGCGCGCACCAATCTGCGCGTGGCCGACGCGGTCACCATCATCGCCGGCGGCCGCTACACGTGGTGGGAAAACCGCACGCAGAACCGCAACGCCTACTTCAACCAGTTCACCGACACCAAGAGCGACATCAATGGCAAGTTCACGCCGTACCTCGGCCTGGTGGTGGACTTGAATGAACAGTTGTCGGCCTATGCCAGCTACACCAGCATCTTCACGCCGCAGACCACCACCGACGTCAACGGCCAGTTGCTGGACCCGCGCACCGGCAAGCAGTTCGAGATCGGTTTGAAGGGCGAGTTCCTGGACAAGCGGCTGAACGGCCATGCGGCGCTCTTTCGCATGGAAGACGAAAACCGCGCCATGACGGACCCGGCCAATCCGCTCTTCTCCATGGCTGCGGGCAAGATGCGCAGCCAGGGCTTCGAGGCCGAAATCAGCGGCAGCCCGGCGCCGGGCTGGGACATCACCGCCGGCTACGCCTACACCGCCACCAAGACCCTGAAGGGCACGGAAGAGCAGAAGTCGCAGCAATACGCCTTCATCACGCCGCGCCACACCTTCAACCTGTGGACGAAGTACACCTTCGCCACGGGGACGCTGGAAGGCCTGTCGCTGGGCGCGGGCGTGCGCAGCGTCAGCAGCATGTACCGTCTGAACGGCCCGGTGAAATTCGAACAGCGCCCCTACACCACCGTATCCGCGCAGGCCGGCTACCGCTTCAACAAACACCTGGACGCCACCCTGACGGTGAACAATCTGTTCGACAAGGTCTACTACCAGCGCGTATGGGCGGCCTACGGCTCGAACTACTACGGCGAGCCGCGAAGCGTGATGCTGAATCTGCGGGCGACGTACTGAACATCGCGCCGGAACGCGCGAAGCCGCCGTGCGCCTTGCGGCGCGGCGGCATCAAGGCTCGCGGGGAATCAGGTGTTGTCTTTCACGGTAGTCGTGGGCCCGTTGGCCTTGACGGACGCCACGCCTTTGTCCCGCGCCGCCGTGCTCGAATACATTTCGCTGCGGCCGATGGCTTGGCCGTTCGCCGCGCTCAACGTGAAATACGGCGAGCCGTCGCTGGCCGTCTTGAGCTGGTATCTCGCGTCGACCTGCGAGTTCTGGCGGACCGATGCGATGCCATCCTGGGCGCTGGCCTTGGTGGTGTATCGCTCGCTGGTGAGGATGACCTCGTTGTTGCCGGCTTTCAGGTTGAACATGTACTGATCGCCGCTGCGCTTCAAATCGTAGTAACCACTCATAGCAATCTCCAATATTCTGGCTTGGTCTAGGAATTGGCTGATACTGCGATGCGCACACTTGAACGCTGGCTGATAGTAGTGCAAGTCCCTTGTTCTGGAAATACGCGCCACGCGCGCGTCCGTTGCGCCCGGCAAGGCGGCGCCGCGGCCGCCCGATGGACCGCTATTCTTCTCGCACGGCGCGGATCAGGTCGGGCGCGGCATCGGATTGCGGCTTGAAGTACAGCGTGGGCGCCCGATACACCAGGTCGTGCAACGCCGCCTCCAGCTTGGGCAACTTGAAATCCGCCGCGCTCGGCGCCTGCCGGAAATCGTCCAGGCTGGCGGGCAGATGCTTCAGGGTAATCGCGTCTATGAAGCAGATGGGATCGGCGGCCATGGTCTCGCACCATTCCGGCGTGATCACCGGCTGGTCCACCGGCAGCACGAAACCGTCCGTCAGCACCGCCTCCCCCGCCTCCAGCTTGATTGCAGCGATCGGCGAGAACGCCAGGTCCACGTCGATGGCGGGCACTCGCGCGATATCGGCCTTGCCCTGCTTGAACGCGCGGTCCATGTCGATCCACCAGCGGAACTCCCGCGCCGCCTCGTCGCAACCGCCGCCCAGCCGCAGCAACACCTCGCAGCCCTGGCCCAGGCCATCGTCGGCCTCTTGCGCCGACTGCGGCGCGCCGGCGGTCCGCTTGAAGTCGGCATCCACCGCGTATCCCAGCTCCGCCATGCCGATCTTCTTCAGCCTGTCGGCCGAGCTCAGCGAGCCCGGCCCCGGCTCGATATCGGGCAGCGCGGTGCGAGGCTGATGATACGTAATGCGGTTGAGCCGGTACTCGCCCGGCCACACGGGAATCACCTGATAAAGCAGCGTGCCTCGAGCCGTCTGGAACGACGGACCGACATCCAGCAGATCCGGCTTGTGATCGCCCTGTCCGGCGCTGATCGCCAGGCCCTTTTCCGACGTGTGATTCCAATGCAGCAAGGTACTGCGCTCGCGCATGTAGCGATCGCGTGTCGCTTCGTCATCGAAATCGCGCCGGGGCGCGGCGTCCAGATTGATGGTCGGAATCACCAGCAGCGCCATCCCCTGTTGCCGCGCATCGCCCAGCAAACCATCGATCCTCTCGCGATGGCGCTCCGCCATCGCAACCGCGCCCGCCGCCACGTCCGAATCGGAAACGGGCTCGGCAAACGCCAGCACCGGAGCAAGAAAAGCGATCAGGCAAGCGCGGACAAGCACGGGGAAAGACGGCATCGTTCTTGGTTCCTGTATTCGAAGCAGAAGAGCGAGGCATCGCGGCATTCGAGTATTGGCATGCCGCAGTGCCTCGGCAAGAAGCGAGGCCATGATATCGCGTCGACGCGCCATTCAAGGGCGGCCGGTCTTTCCGGAAGCTTTCGGCCGATTTTCTTGCCGCCTAAATGTCATAACTGAACGTCGTGACCTGCAGGCTGGGTTCGATCCGAAGCCGGAATCCGTAAGGCGCGGGGCGGGCATTATCGTATCGGCCGGCGAACAGTTTCGCGGCGGCGAATTCGATGTATTTCCCTCTTTTGTCGGCGATCACCCGCGCGCCGGGGCAATCCAGCAGATTCAAATGCACGACCGGCTCGCTCACCCCCTCGCAGCGGATCGCAAGTTCCACATCGCCATCGAAAGGCCAGATCGTCAGCGCCAGCGACAACGGCCGCCTATCCACCTCGTAGCGGTAGGCAACGCCGTATTCCTCCTCGACCGGCAGCACGCCGAGGATATCGAGAAAATCGTAAGGGTCCCAGGAAAAATCCGGCATGAATATCCCGTTCAATGTCGTTGCCGAGCGCGATTGCCCAGCGCGAAAGTGTTGGAAATCCGCGTCACGAAAGATTTTCTTGCACCTCGGCAACTCTGGACAGTTATCTAAATAACTGCAAAGCAATGCGAAGTTCGCAAGCATTGTGAGCTAGGATGAATTCGTGTCCTATCAAGGAAACCCATCATGGCTCCTATCTCGCAAAAACCGCTTGCCCTCAAGTCGGTACGCCCCAATGTCATGGAGGTCGAGTACGGCGCATTTCGTGGCTACGTGGACGTCATAGATCACTCGCAGCAGACTCCCATGTGCAAGACGCACTTCTGCCGCACCGTCTGGCCGTCCCGGGACATGGCCGAACAGCAGGCGATGGAACTGGCCCGCAGCCTCCAGCGCGCGCGCGTGCCGGGCGCATCCCGCGCCATGTTGCTCACCGCCGGCCTGAGCGACGCCACGGCGGGCCGCAAGCCGCTGGAGTTCGTGCCCGTCAGCCTGGTCAAGCAGCAGCCCACGATGCCGGTGGCCAAGCGCCATCTGCGCCTGGTGGCGTAAGCGGCCATCCCGCCGCGGGCGGACAGCGAAGCGCCCCGCGAACTCCGCCCCCAAGTGCCGGACTACAATTCCGAGGCAATTCGCCGGACAAATTGTAGTTCGGCACTCTTCCAGCGACTCCTCACGCGGCATGAAAAGAATAGCAGACGCGACATCCCGGATGGCGTTCGAGCTGCTGGCCGCGTCGCTCGCCGCGCCCAAGGCGCGGTGCGAAGAGGAGCAAGGCGCCATCGCCGAACTGAGAAAATTGGGCTTCGTGGAAGAGTGAAGGCAGAGAGTAGACTGACCGCCTGTCTACCCGTATCGAGTCCACCTCCATGCCAGTCAAAGCCCTGCGTATCGGCCTGGTTCAAATGATCGCGCCGCGCGGCGGCAAGGCCAAGGCCCCGTGCGCGGGAGGTACGAATCCAGCGACACCATCGCCTATCTTGAACGACGCATGGCGGGTGTGGCCTGACGGAAGCGCGCCCGCATGACGCGCCTGGCACGCCTCATCCTCATCACGCTGAGCGCCGCGGGCGCGCTGGCCGGCTGCGATTCCTCGCTGCCCCCGGCGCCGCCGGGATCGAAACTCAACGCCGAAGCCATCGCCACCCGCGACACACCGCCGGAACAGCAATTCAAAGGCATGCTGGCGGGCCAGCCCGTGCACCTGCTTGTCCACAACTGCAAGGTGTACAAGGTCGATCAGGCCGACGGCGAGAACGTGGCCTGGACGCTGGTACTCGAAGGCGAGTTCTATCCGCTGCCGACCCGCTGCATCCGGCAATCGCTGACGGAGAGCAAGGGCGGGGTGACCGCGTTCATCGGACGGCAGGCATTCGGAGCAGGGGGGTGCTGCACCGGCACGCCGGAATACCGCTCAAGCGACGGGCTCAACTGGAAACCGCGTTAAGCGCGGCGGCGCCGGCGCGCTATCGGAAATGCGGCGCAAGCCAGAACCCCGCCGCCACCGCCAGCGCCAGCCACAGCGCCACGATCAGCGCCGCGCCGGTCCGGCTGCGGGGCTTGGCGCCGTTCGTCCGCATCCACGCCTCGGCCTGCTCTCGGCATTCCCGCAGCACGTCCGGCGGCAACAGTCGGATGGCCAGCCAGATCAGGCCGGGCAGCAGCAGAACGTCATCAAGGTAGCCCAGCACCGGAATGAAGTCCGGTATCAGATCGATGGGGCTGAGCGCATAGGCCACCACGAACACCCCCAGCGCCTTTGCATACCAGGGCGTGCGGGCATGCTTGCCGGCAAACCATAGCGTCAGGCCGTCGCGCTTGATCCGGCGGGCCCAGGCTTTGAGGCGCTCGCTGATGTTCATGGCGTTCGATCCGGGCAAGCCGCGGCAAGGCCCCTAGCGCAACGCCGCCACGTCGACAGTCATCGCCCCGCAAGCCTCCACCAGCTCGGCATCGTGGCTGGCAAACAGCACCACGCGATCCTTGCCCCAGGCCTTGAACAGCTCGGCCAGCACCGCGCGCCCCTGCGCATCGAATCCATTGCTGGGCCCGTCCGCGATCACCACCGCCGGATTCCCCAGGGCCGCCGCCGTCACGAAGACCTTGCGCCGCGTCCCCGTCGACATCTGTTCAAAGCGCTTGTCCAGATGCGGCTCCAGCCCCAGGTCAAAGGCCAGCTCCAGCGTGGCCTCATCGAGCGCCGCGTTCTTTTCCGCCGCGACCTGTTCCAGCAGCCCGCGCCCGGTCTGCGTGGGAAACACGAGGCAGTTGTCGGGCACGTAGGCCAGGCGCGCCCGGGCCTGCTGGGGCGCGTGGGTGAGGGAATGCCCGTCGATCCAGACGTCGCCGCTATCCGGCGCGATGGCGCCGGCGATGAGGTTCAGGAGGGTGGATTTTCCGGTGCTGTCTTCTTCGCATAGCGCCACGCACCCGGGCGTGAAACAGTGGGTCAGGCCCTGGAAGACGGGGAAGTCGCCGTAGCGTTTGCTGAGCTGTTGGATTCGTAGCATGCGGGAAGTTTACGCAGGAACGCGCAGAACGGCACGGCTTGCGTGCCATTGCGCCTTTCGGGGGGACGGGGTTTCAATCCGCCCGCGCTCGCCCACAGGGCATGCACGCCGACTTTCACCAGATAAAACTTTGTTGCGCTGCAACTTTACCCGCGCCGCGCGGCCTTCTTATCTTGTATTCCTGTTCTCTTTTCCCGTCGCCCGCCCCATGCCCACCCTGGATTCCGCCGCCGTTTCCTCCACGAAAAAGGCCTGCCGCGTGCTCGCCAGCCTGTCGGACCGGCGCATCCACCGGCTGACGGATATCGCCCAGCATGCGAGCCTGGACATGTCCACGGCGCTGCGCATCCTGAAGGACCTGGAGTCCGAAGGTTTCGTAGAGCGAGACCCCGAAAGCAAGCATTACATGCTCGGCCCGCAGGTCTATGCCATGCACCATGCCATGGTGGACGGCCTGGATTTGCGCGGGCTGGCGCGGCCGGCGCTGATCCGGCTGGCGCGGCGGTTCGGGGATACCGTGATTCTGTCGATGCCGGTGGGCTGGGAGTCGGTGTGCGTGGACCTGTGCTTCGGCGACTACCCCATACGGGCGAACTACCTTGAGGTCGGCAGCCGCCGGCCACTAGGCGTAGGCGCCGGCAGCCTGGCGTTGCTGTCGGCGCTGGACGAGGACGAGGCGCAGGCGCTCTTGCCGCTGGTGCGCGAACGGCTGGCGGCGCGGTATCCGCGGTTCCCGGCAGAGGCGCTGGACGCGGCGGCGCGGCGGGCTCGCGAGCTGGGGCACGCGATGCTGCTGGACGTGGTGGTGGAGAAGATGGGCGGGCTGGGCGTGGCGGTGCGAGGGCCGAGCGGCCGCGCGATCGGCGCGCTGAGCGTGGCCGCCTTGAACGAACGTATCGAGCCGCGCGAGCAGGAGCTGGCGCAGGCCCTGGCCGAGGAGGCGCGCGCGATCGAACGCGCGTGGATGCCGCATGCTTGAGCGCACGGAGAACACCGGCCTGGCGCACGCCTATATGCAGGGCGCGGCGGTGACGCGGTTTGGCCGGCATGAAGGGCGCGGCGCGCTGGACCTGATGGCCGAAGCGGCGGAGGCCGCGCTGGGGCGCGCCGGACTCGCCCGCCAGCGCGGCGCCATCGATGGCGTGCTGTGCGGTTACGCGACGACGTTTCCGCACCTGATGCTGGCCAGCCTCCTGAGCGAGAAACTGGGGCTGGAACCGCACTATGCGCACGGCATGCAGATGGGCGGGGCGACGGGGGCCGGCATGGTGATGCTGGCGCGCGAACTGGTGCGCACGGGCACCTGCCGCCGGGTGCTGGTGGTGGCGGGCGAGAACCGCCTGACCGGGCAGGCGGTGGACGCGTCCATCCAGACGCTGGCGCAGGTGGGCGAGGCAGACGTGGAGGTGCCCAATGGCGCGTCGGTGCCGGCGTATTACGCGTTGCTGGCGTCGGCCTATATGCATGCCACCGGAACGCGGCGGGAGGATCTGGCCGAGCTGGCGGTGCTGATGCGCCGGAACGCGGGCGGGCATCCGCTGGCGCAGCTGCGCGAGCCCGTCAGCGTGCAGGCCGTGCTGGATTCCAGGCCGATCGCGACGCCGCTGCATTTGCTGGATTGCTGCCCGATTTCCGATGGCGCGGTGGCGCTGGTGGTCGGCGCGGACGAAGGGCCGGTACGCATTACCGGGGCGGGCCAGGCGCACCGCCACCAGCATCTGTCGGCCATGCGCGACGTGAGGGATACCGGCGCGGCGCGCTCGGCCGGCCGGGCGCTGGCGCAGGCGGGCGTGACGGGCGCGGACATCGATTACCTAGCGGTCTACGACTCGTTCACGATCACCCTGGCCATGCTGCTGGAAGAACTGGGCTTTGCGCCGCGCGGCGGCGCGGCCGCACGGGTGCGGCGCGGCGATTTCGATGCGACGGGGCCGCTGCCGCTCAACACGCACGGCGGCCTGCTGTCGTTCGGGCATTCGGGCGTGGCGGGCGGGCTGGCGCACGTGGCGGAGGCCTGGACGCAGCTTGCCGGCCTGGCGGGCAGCCGGCAAGTTGCGCCGCGCAAGCGGGCGCTGGTGCACGCGGATGGCGGCGTGCTGTCGGCGCACGTGAGCCTGGTATTGCAGGCGGAGGATCGGGCATGAGCGAACGGCATCCCCTGGACTTGCGGCGCTGCGCGGATTGCGGCGCATGGTGGGCGCTGCGTCCGTATGCCTGCGCCGCCTGCGGCGGTACCAACCTGCAATGGGCGCGCGCGAGCGGCGAAGGCGAGGTGCTTGCGCACAGCACGGTGCACCGCGCGCCGGATGCCTCGTGGCGCGCGCAGGCCCCCTACGTGCTGGCACTGGTGCGGCTGCGCGAGGGCGCGGTGCTGATGGGCCATGCCACGCCCGGCGTGGCGATCGGGCAGGCGGTATGCGCCCGCGATTTCGAGCATGGTGGCAACACCCTGCTTTGCTTCGAGGCGCGCCGGCCGCCGTGATGCACCGCCGGCAAGCGTAGCCCCCTTTCCAACCCACTGAAAAAACGTCCCACCGAGGACGGAGGAGACACTCATGCCTGCAATTTCCGCATGGCGCGCGGCGCTGGCCGCATTTACCCTGGCGGCGTGCGCGGCGCCGGGCCTGGCGCCGGCCGCGTCGGCCTGGCCGGAGAAGCCCGTGACGCTGGTGGTGCCGTATCCGCCCGGCGGCCCGACCGACATCGTGGCCCGCGTGGTGGCGCAGGGCCTGGGCGATGCGCTGGGCCAGACGGTGATCGTGGACAACCGCTCGGGCGCGGGCGGCAATATCGGTGCCGACATGGTGGCCAAGAGCGCCCCCGATGGCTACACGCTGCTGCTGGCCACCACGGCGCACGCCATCAATATGTCCCTCTTCAAGAACCTGGGCTACGACACGCAGAAGAGCTTTGCTCCCGTGTCGCTGCTGACCAAGGGGCCGCTGGTCATCGTGACGCGGCCCGACCTGCCCGCGCACAGCGTGGGCGAACTCATCGCCCTGGCCAAGCAGCGCGCGGGCCAGCTGACGTTTGCGTCGTCGGGCAACGGGCAATCCACCCATCTGTCGGCGGAGCTCTTCAACACCATGGCCGGCACGCGCATGGTGCATGTGCCGTACCGCGGCAGCGCGCCCGCGCTTACCGACGTGATGGGCGGGCAGGCCGACCTGATGTTCGACACGATGCTGTCTTCCATGCCCTATGTGAAGTCCGGCAAGCTGCAGGCGCTGGCCATTACCGGCGCGCAGCGTTCGCCGGCCGCGCCCGATCTGCCCACGGTGGCGGAAGCGGGGCTGAAGGACTACGAAGCCACGGCATGGAACGGCCTGATGGCGCCGGCGGGCACGCCCGCGGCGGTGGTGCAGAAGCTGAGCGCGGCCCTGCAGCAGGTGCTGGGCCGGCCGGACGTGCAGCAGAAATTCGCGGCGCAGGGCTTCGCGGCGGACTGGATGACGCCAGACGATACGCGCCGCTTCGTCGGCGACGAGGTGCGGAAATGGGCCGAGGTGGTGCGCGCCTCCGGGGCCACCGTCAACTGAAGGCGCGGGCCTCTATCTACTGAAAGGAGCATTCATGGTTTCCGACAACCGCGACGCGGCCGCGCTGGACCGGCTGCTGGCCCCCGCATCGATCGCCATCGTGGGCGCGTCCGACAATCCCGACAAGATCGGCGGGCGGCCCATCCATTACATGCGGCGCCACGGGTACGCGGGCACGTTGTATCCCATCAACCCGCAACGCGCCGAAGTGCAGGGCGAGCGGGCGTGGCCCGATCTGGACGCGCTGCCCGCCGCCCCGGACCTGGCCATCGTGGCCGTGGCCGGCGAGCAGGCCGTGCAGGCCGTGGACCGCTGCGCGGCGCTGGGCGTGTCGGCCGCCATCGTGATCTCGGCGGGGTTCTCGGAAACCGGCGAGGCGGGCCGCCTGCGGCAGGATGCGATGACGGCGCGGGCGCGCGCGGCCGGCATGCGCATCGTGGGGCCGAACTCGCAGGGGCTGGCCAATTTCGGCAACGGCGCCATCGCGAGCTTCTCCACCATGTTCCTGGAGGTGGAGCCGCAGGACGGCCCCGTGGCGGTCATCAGCCAGAGCGGCGGCATGTGCGCGATGGTGTACGGCCTGCTGCGCCAGCGCGGCGCAGGCGTGCGGCACGTGCACGCCACGGGCAACGAGGCCGACGTGACGGTGGCGGAACTGGCCTGCGCGGCGCTGCGCGACCCCGAGGTGCGCATCGTGCTGCTGTACCTGGAGTCGCTGCGCGACGCCGGCGCGCTGGCCGAGGCGGCCGCGCTGGCGCGGGCGCGCAACGTGCCGCTGATCGCGGTGAAGGCGGGCCGTTCGGAGGCCGGCGCGCGCGCGGCCGCCTCGCACACGGGCGCGCTGGCCAATGAAGACCGCACGGTGGATGCCTTCTTCGCCCACCACGCCATTCTGCGGGCGCGCGACCCGCAGGAGCTGGTGCGCTACGCCGAGCTGGCGCTGCGCGGCCCGCTGCCGCAAGGGCCGCGCGTGGTGGTGGTGAGCAATTCGGGCGCGAGCTGCGTGCTGGCCGCCGACGCGGCGGTGGAACGCGGCCTGGAGATCGCTCCGCTGGGCCGGGCCACGCAGGAAGAACTGGGCCGGCGGCTGCCGGGCTTTGCCACCACGGGCAACCCGGTGGACATCACCGCCGCGCTGCTCTCGAACAACGGCCTGTTCGGCGAAGTGCTGCCGCCCATTGCGCGGGATCCGGCGGCCGATATGTTCCTGATCGACATCCCGGTGGCCGGCCGCGGCTATGACGTGGCGCGCTTCGCGTCGGACACCGCGCGCTTCGCGCAAGCCGCGGCCAAGCCGGTGGCGGTGGTGGCGTGGCAGGACAACGTCGCCGCCGCGTTCCGGGCGCACGGCGTAGCGGTCTACGCGGACGAACAGCAGGCGGTGGAAGCGATGGCCGGCCTGTGGCGGCTGCATGCGCTGCGCGGCCGCGCCGCCCCGGCCGCGCCCGAGACCCGCCTGGATGCGCCGGCCGGCGCGCGGCCCGGCTTCCTGTCCGAAGCCGCCAGCCTGGCCTTGCTGGGCGCGCAGGGCATCGCCGTCGGCGAACACGCGCTATGCGCGGAGGCCGACGCGGCGGTGGCGGCGTGGCGCCGGATGGGCGCGCCGGTGGCGCTGAAGGCGTGCTCGGCGCGCTTGCCGCACAAGTCCGAACACGGGTTGGTGGCGCTGGGCCTGAACGGCGAGGCCGCACTGCGCGAAGCCCTGGCGCGGCAGGCGGACACGCTGGCCGCCCTGGGCGTGGACGACGCGAGCTGGATCGTGGCGCGCATGCAGCGCGGCCTGCACGAGCTGGCGCTGGGCGTGCGCAACGACCCGGTGTTCGGCCCCGTGGTGATGCTGGGCGCGGGCGGCAAGTACGTGGAAGCGCTGGGCGACGTGGCGCTGCTGATGCCGCCCTTTGCGGCCGACGACGCTTTGGAGGCGCTGCGCGGCCTGCGCATCGGCAAGCTGCTGGCCGGCGTGCGCGGCGAGCCTGCGGCCGACATACAGGCGGTGGCGGAGCAGGCCGTGCGCCTGGGCCGCTACGCGCTGGCGGCGGCCGGGCATGTAGCCTCCATCGACATCAATCCGGTGCTGGTGGGCGCGCGGGGCGAGGGCGCGGTGGCGCTGGACGCGCTGGTGGAGCTGTCGGACCGCGTGGACAAGGCGGCGCGCCGCGCTGCCTGAATGACGAAAACCAATGGAGACACGCATGGCAAAGCACCTGTGCAGGACCCTGATCGCGGGCGCCGCGCTGGCCCTGTCCGCCGCCGCCCAGGCCGCGCCAGGCTGGCCCGCGCGCCCGATCACGCTGGTGGTGCCGTTTCCGCCTGGCGGCACGACGGACTTGCTGGCGCGGCTGGTAGCGCGCGAGGCGGGCACGCGGCTGGGCCAGAGCGTAGTGGTCGAGAACCGTCCCGGCGCGGGCGGCGGCATCGGCGCGGCCGCGGTGGCGCGCGCCCAGCCCGACGGCTACACGCTGCTGATGGGCACGCTGGGCACGCAGGCCACCAACCAGTTCATCTACGCGCAGATGCCGTATGACTCGGCGCAGGGCTTCGCGCCGGTGACGCTGGTGGCCAACTCGCCCAACGTGCTGCTGGTCAACCCCAAGCTGGGCATCGCCTCCGTGGCGCAGCTCATCGAGCAGGCGCGGCGCGCGCCGGGCTCGCTGAATTTCGCGTCCACCAGCCTGGGCGGCTCGCCGCATCTGTCGGGCGAACTGTTCAACCGGCTGGCCAAGGTGGACATCCGCCACGTTCCTTACAAGGGCTCGGCCCCCGCCATGACGGATCTGCTGGGCGGGCAGGTACAGCTCATGTACGACAACCTGCCCTCGGCCATGGGCCAGATCAAGGCCGGCGCGGTCAAGGCGCTGGCGGTGACGACCACCCAGCGCGTGCCCATGCTGCCGGACGTGCCCACGGTGGCCGAGGCCGGGCTGCCCGGCTACGAGGTGAATTCCTGGTTCGGGCTGCTGGCGCCGGCCGGCACGCCGCCCGAGATCGTCGGCAAGGTGCGCGACGCGGTGGCCGCGGCGCTGGCCGAGCCGGGCACGCGCCGCCAGGTCGAGGAACTGGGCGCGATCCCCGTGGCGGGCACGCCCGCGCAATACGCGGAGACCATCCGCGCCGACACCGCCAAGTGGCGGCAGGTCATCCAGGACGCCGGCATCCGGCCCCAGTAAGGCAGCGGCAAGCACAAAGGAGGCAGACATGAACGACAAGGCAGGCAGGCTGCGCATCGGCTCGGGCGCGGGCTGGTGGGGCGACCGCATCGATCCGGCGCGCTGGAACGCGGAGCGCGGCGCGCTGGATTTCCTGTGTTTCGAGACCATGGCGGAGGCCACCGTCTCGGCCGCGCAGGTGCGCAAGCGGCGCGATCCGGCCTTCGCGGGATACGACACCTGGCTGGATGACCGCATGCGCGCGGTGCTGCCGCACTGCAAGGCGAACGGCACCCGCATCGTTTCCAACCAGGGCTGGATCAACCCGCAGGGCGCGGCCCGCCGCGTGGCCGAGCTGTGCGCGGAGGCGGGCTGGACCGGCGCCCGCGTGGCCGCCGTGACGGCCACCGACCTGAGCGCGGAAATCGCCGCGAGCGAGCTGCGCATCATGGAGACCGGCGCGCCGGTCTCCTCCGTGCGCGACACGCTGATTTCCGCCGAACCCTATGCGGGCGCGGCCGCCATCGTGCAGGCGCTGGACCAGGGCGCCGACATCGTCGTCACGGGGCGCGTGGCCGACCCCTCGCTGTTCCTGGCGCCCATGATGCACCACTACGGCTGGCGCGAGGACGACTGGACGCGGCTGGGCCAGGGCAGCGGCATCGGCCATCTGCTGGAATGCGGCGCGCAGGTCACGGGCGGCTACTTCGGGGACCCGGGCTACAAGGACGTGCCCGAACCCTGGAACTTGGCGTTTCCCTACGCCGACGTGGACGCCGACGGCGCGGCGGAAATCGGCAAGGTGGAAGGCACGGGCGGCTGCATCGACCTGCGCACCGTGAAAGAGCAGATGTTCTACGAAGTTCACGACCCGGCGCGCTACATCACACCCGACGTAGTGGTGGACTTCACGACGGCGCGCCTGGAACAGGCCGCCCGGGACCGCGTCCGCGTGAGCGGCATTTCGGGGCACGCGCGCACGCCCACGCTCAAGGTCTCCATCGGCTGCACGGAAGGCCATATCGGCGAGGACATGTTTTTCTTTGCCGGTCCGGGCTGCCTGGAGAAAGCGCGGCTGGCCGAAACCATTCTGCGCGAGCGCCTACGCGCAGCCGGCCTGCAAGCCGAGGACCTGCGCATCGATTTCATCGGCGTGAACGCGGTGCATGGCGCGGCCTCGGCCGCCTTGCGCGAAGAGCCGGCCGAGGTGGCGCTGCGCATCGCCGCGCGTTGCGCCAGCCGCGCCCAGGCCGAGAAGATCGGCCGGGAAGTGGACGGGATGGCGGTCTGCGGGCTGGCGTCCACCGGCAAGCGCGTGCCCCACCAGGACCGCACGCGCGAAGTCATCGGTCTGTGGTCCACGCTGGTGCCGCGCGAGCGCGTGGCGTGCCGCGTGGAATTCGTCTAAGGAGACCTCTCATGCGGGTTACGTTGCGTAGCGTGGCGCACACGCGCTCCGGCGACAAGGGCAATACCTCGAACATCGCGGTCATTGCCTACGAGCCGCAGTTCTATCCCCACATCAAGCGCGCGCTCACGGTCCCGGCCATGCGCGCCATCTACAACGAACAGGCCGTGCGCGGCGACATCACGCGCTACGAGGTGGACGGCCTGGGCGTGCTGAATTTCGTGCTGGACGGCGCGCTGGGCGGCGGCGTGTCGCGCAGCCTGGCCATCGACAATTACGGCAAGGCCCTGGCCAGCGCCGTGCTACGGTTGCAACTGGAGGTGCCGGACGATCTGGCGCCTTTGCTGCGAGGTCCCCAACCCACCAAGGAGGGTAGCGGATGTTCGAAGACCTGAAATCCCGCGCCGTGCTGATCACAGGCGCGTACAGCGGACTGGGGCGCCACTTCGCCGGCGTGCTGGCGGGCGCGGGCGCCCGGGTGGCGCTATGCGGGCGCCGCACGGCGCTGGGCGAGGAAGCCGCCGCCGCCATCCGGGCGAATGGCGGGCAGGCCTGCGTGATCGGCATGGACGTGACCCAGCCGGCCAGCGTGCAGGCGGCGTTCGACGCCGCGGCCGAGGCCCTGGGGCCGGTCAGCGTTGTCATCAACAACGCCGGCATCGCGGTATCGCGGCCCGCGCTGGAGCTCAGCGAAGACGACTGGACCGGCCTGGTGGACGTGAACCTGAATGGCGCCTGGCGCGTGGCCCAGGCGGCCGCCCGGCACTTCATCGCCCACGGCACCCCGGGCGCCATCGTCAACATCGCGTCCATCCTGGGCCAACGCGTCGCCTCGCACGTGGCGCCCTATGCGGCCGCCAAGGCGGGCCTGCTGCACCTGACGCGCGCCCTGGCCCTCGAATGGGCGCGCCACGGCATCCGCGTGAACGCGCTCGCCCCCGGCTACATCGCCACCGATCTCAACCGCGAATTCTTTGCCTCGCCGGCCGGCGAGGCGCTGATCAAACGCGTTCCCCAGCGCCGGCTCGGCCAGCCCCAGGACCTGGACGGCCCGCTGCTGTTGCTGGCGTCGGATGCCTCGGCGTTCATGACCGGCTCGGTAATCGACGTGGACGGCGGCCACCTGGCCAGCTCGCTATAACCCGCAACCCTGCCCCCCGGGGCCGCGCCCCGGCAAGGAGACATCGCATGGATTTCTCGCTACCGCCCGAACTGGAAGACTACCGCCGCCGAGTGCGCGATTTCGTCGACCGGGAACTGATCCCCCTGGAAGCCGACCGGGCCAACTACGACGACCACGAGAACATTGCCGAAGCCGCATTGGAACGCGCCCGCGCCCGGGTGCGCGAGGCCGGCCTGTGGGCCCTGCAGATGCCGCGCGAACTCGGCGGCCAGGGCCTGCCCATGACGGGGCTGGCCGCCTGCTACGAGGAAATGAACCGCTCCATTTTCGGGCCGGTATGCTTCAACGCGGCGGCCCCGGACGACGGCAATATGCGCGTGCTGGCGCAAGTGGCCCGGCCGGACCAGAAAGCGCGCTGGCTCCAGCCCATCGTCGACGGCAAGGTGCGTTCGTCGTTCATCATGACCGAACCGCATCCCGGCAGCGGCTCGGACCCGTCCATGATGCGCACCACCGCCACGCTGAAGAACGGCAAATGGGTGGTGAACGGCCGCAAATGGTTCATCACCGGCGCGGGCGTGGCGCGGCACTTCATCCTCATCGCCCGCACCTCCGACGACGCGCGCAAAGGCCTCAGCGCCTTCCTGTTCGACGCGGACCAGCCGGGCTGGCGCATCGAGCGCCGCATTCCCATCATGGGCCCGGAAGAACACGGCGGCCACTGCGAACTGGTGTTCGACGGGCTGGAGATCCCCGACGAGAACCGGCTGATGGAAGTGGGCGACGGCCTCAAGCTCACGCAGATCCGCCTGGGGCCGGCGCGGCTGACCCACTGCATGCGCTGGCTGGGCCTGGCGCGCCGCGCCATGGCGGTGGCGGTGGACTACGTGGGCCAGCGCAGCAGCTTCGGCCAGAAGCTGGCCGAACGCGAAGGCGTGCAATGGCTGCTGGGCGAAGCCGCCATGCAGATCGAGATCGGCCGCCTGCTGACCATGCGCGCCGCCGTCCGCCTGGACCAGGGCGACTACGCGCGCAAGGAGATCTCCATGGCCAAGATCGTGGTGTCGGAAACCCTGCAAAAGGTGGTGGACACGGCGCTTCAGCTCAACGGCGCGCGCGGCTACTCCAAGGACACGCCGCTGGAATGGATCTACCGCTACGCGCGGCAGGCCCGGCTGGTGGACGGCGCCTCCGAGGTGCACAAAATGGTGCTGGCGCGCTACCTCATGGACGAGGGCGACGCCTACTGGCGCTGGGACGACGCGGATGCCCCGCGCAAGGCCCTGGTATGACGAGCCCCGCCCATGCTTGCGCGCCGCAGTGGCTGCCCGCGCTGGCCGCCTACCTGGGCGGCCTGGGGCTGGCGGACCCGGCCACGCTGACGCTGCGGCCGCTGTCCGGCGGGCAGTCCAACCCCACGTACCTGCTTGAAGACGCCACCGGCCGGCGCGTGCTGCGCAAGCAGCCGCCCGGCGAGCTGCTGCCCTCGGCCCACGCCGTGGACCGCGAGTACCGCGTGATGTCGGCCCTGGCGGACAGCGCCGTGCCGGTGCCGCGCATGCTGCATTACTGCGCCGACCGCGCCATCGTCGGCACGCCCTTCTACCTGATGAGCTATGCGCAAGGGCGCGTCTTCATGGACCCGGGGCTGCCTGGCATGGCCGCGGCCGAGCGCGCCGCCCTCTACGCCGAGGCGGGCCGGGTGCTGGCCGCGCTGCACGCCGTGGACCCGGCCGAGGCGGGGCTGTCGGACTACGGCCGCAGCGGCGATTACTTCGCGCGGCAGGTGGGCCGCTGGACCCGCCAGTACCGCGACACGCAGACCGAAACCATCGCCGCCATGGACGCGCTGATCGACTGGCTGCCGCGCCACCTGCCCGAGGACGACGGCCAGACCCGGCTGGTGCATGGCGACTACCGCATCGACAACCTGGTGTTCCACCCCACGGAGCCCCGCGCCATCGCGCTGCTCGACTGGGAACTGTCCACGCTCGGCCACCCGCTGGCGGACCTGGCCTACCACTGCATGTGCTGGCGCATCCCTCCCGCCCTGTGGCGCGGCATCGCGGGCCTGGACCTGGGCGCGCTGGGCATTCCGGACGAAGGCGCCTTCGTCGCCGCCTATTGCCGCGAACGCGGCATCGCGCCGCCGCCCAACTGGGATGTCTATCTGGCCTACAGCTTCTTCCGCATCGCCGCCATTCTGCAAGGCGTGTACGCGCGCGCCCGCGCCGGCAACGCCGCCGCCGAGGACGCCCTGGAAATGGGCGCGCGCGTGGCCCCGCTGGCGGAGCTGGGCTGGCAGGCCGCCTGCCGCGAATCCCGCCGCGCGCCGGCGGACCAGGAGAAACCGCAATGATCGCCGATACCGACGACCTGCCGCGCAACGCCGCCAACCACGTGCCCCTCTCGCCGCTGGGCTTCCTGGACTGGGCCGCCAGCGTATTCCCGGAACGCCCCGCGCTCGTGCATGGCGCAAGCTTCAGCCAGGGCTGGCGCGCCACGCGCGACCGCTGCCAGCGCATGGCGGCCGCGCTGCGAAGCTGGGGCGTCGCGCGCGGCGACGTGGTAGCCGTGCTGGCGCCGAACACCCCCGCGCTGTACGAAGCGCATTTCGGCGTGCCCATGGCGGGCGCGGTCCTCAATGCGCTCAACACACGGCTGGACGCCGCCACCCTGGCCTACATCCTGTCGCATGGCGGCGCCACCGTGCTGCTCTTCGACAGCGAATACAGCGCGCAGGTGCGCGAAGTGCTGGCTCTCCTCGACACGCCGCCGCGCACGGTGCGCATCGAAGACCGCGAATTCCAAGGCGAACACGGCACGCTGGGCGATGCCGAGTACGAAGCCTGGCTCGCCGCCCAGCCGCCCGACACAAACTGGCAACGGCCCGCCGACGAATGGCAGAACATCTGCCTCAACTACACCTCGGGCACCACCGGCAACCCCAAAGGAGTGCTCTACCACCACCGCGGCGCCTACCTCAACGCCATGGGCAACGTGCTGTCCTGCGGCATGCCGCCGCACGCGGTGTACCTGTGGACCTTGCCCATGTTCCATTGCAACGGCTGGTGCTTCCCGTGGACGCTCGCGGCGCTGGCCGGCACCAGCGTCTGCCTGCGGCGCGTCGAACCCGCCGCCATCTTCGAAGCCATCGAACGCCATCGCGTAGGCTTCTTCTGCGCCGCCCCAGTGGTCCTCACCATGCTGGTCAACGCCCCCGCCGCCGTCCGTCGGCGCGCCGCGCATCCCGTGCAGGCCATGACCGGCGGCGCCGCCCCGCCCGCCGCCATCATCGAAGCCATGGACGACCTGGGCATCGGCGTCACCCACCTGTACGGCCTCACCGAAACCTATGGCCCATCCATCAGCTGCGCCTGGCACGAAGAATGGGACGCCCTGCCGCTGGCGCAGCGCGCCGCCCGCAAAGCCCGCATCGGCGTGCGCAAACTGAACGTGGAAGAAGTCCAGGTATGGGACCCCGAGGGCCGGCCCGTGCCCCCCGACGGCGCCAGCCTCGGCGAAATCGTGCTGCGCGGCAACACCCTCATGAAAGGCTACCTGCACGACCCCGCCGCCACCGCCGACGCCTTCGCCGGCGGCTGGTTCCATTCCGGCGACCTGGGCGTCGTGCATCCCGACGGCTACATCGAAATCAAGGACCGCGCCAAGGACATCATCATTTCCGGCGGCGAGAACATCTCCACCGTCGAAATCGAAGGCGTGCTGTACCGCCACCCCGACGTGCTGGAAGCCGCCGTCGTGGCACGCCCCGATCCGACCTGGGGCGAAACGCCCTGCGCCTTCGTGGCGCTGAAGGACGGCGCCGCCGCCAGCGCCGACGACATCCTGGCCCACTGCCGCGAGCAACTCGCGCGGTTCAAGGTACCGCGCACCATCGTGTTTGGACCGCTGCCCAAGACGGCTACCGGAAAGATACAGAAGTTCATGCTGCGGGAGCGGGCTAGGGGGTTGTGACGTTGCGGAACCGGGGTGAGTTCTCGGGAGGCGCGCTTGGATTTCCGCCAGCAACGCTTCGGCAGTCGCGCAAGACTACGTCAGGTTCAATCCGCCATCGGAAAGCAGCACCTCGCCGGTCAAATAGTCTGACGCGATAAGCATGGAGACCGCCTGGGCGATATCCTCCGGGCTGGCCGCCCGGCGCATCGGCGCCTTGTCGCGCCACAACGCCTGGGCCTGCGTCCAATCGGCCGTTAGCGGCGTATCCACCAGGCCGGGCGCCACCGCATTCACCCGGATATCCGGAGCCAGCGAAAGCGCGAGCAGGCGCGTCACGTGGTTGAGCGCCGCCTTGGTCGCCGCATAAGGAATGGAAGCGCCCTTGGGCCGGATTCCGGCGTGCGAACTCACATTGACCACGCAAGCAGGCCTGCCCTTCGCCGCCGCCGCTTGCAGCGCAGCCTGCGCCTCGGCCACCAGGCGAAACGGCGCAACGACGTTGACCTCATGCAACGCATGCCAGATGTCCGGCGTAGCGGCCGCCAGATCCGCGTGAGGAATGACCCGGCTGATACCGGCGTTATTGACCAACACATCCAGCCGCCCCCATGCCGCGACCGCCTCGCGGACCAGCCGGATCCTGTCGGCATCGTTCGCCAGATCCGCTTGCACATAGGCCGCCGCACCCAACTCGCGTGCCAGCGCATGGCCGGCTTCAGCCGAACGCCGGGAATGCACGACCACCGCATAGCCGTCCCGCGACAGACGGCGGGCGATGGCCTCGCCTATGCCGGAGGTCGAACCCGTGACGAGCGCGACGGGGCGCGAAGACTGAAGACTGGACATCGAAGAATCTCTTGAACAGGAGGGCGCCGGATGCGGCGGTCGGACTACAAATTAACACCGTCCTCGCGCGGCGCGCCCCTATTGCGCTAAGGCCCCCGTGGTAGACCGCCGAGCCTTAGAGCAATAGGGGCGCTGGAAACACCCGCGCAATTCAAACCCGTGCAGGGGCCGTTCATTGCATGCGTATGGGAACTGGAAGTGACTGCCCATGAGCGCGGCGCGTGGATGCGGCATGCGCTGCGCGAGGACCCGGATACCAACGCCTATGTGGCGGACGTGCTGCCAACGGGCAGCTATTGAGACGGCCCCGAGCTGTGCCGCCGGGCGCTCATTTCCTGAGATAGGACTTCTTCCCGCTATCGGTGTAGCAGAACGTTCCGCCGCGCGGCCCTGTGCAGTACTGGCCATCACGGCAACTGCATGCGCCATTGGAACCTGCGGCCGACGGCTTGGAAATAAGGGGCGACGCGCTGGAACCCGGATTTGAGCACACGCGTTTCGATGCGCTGATCGATCCGTCGCGGCACAGAAACTGTTCGCCGACGCAACGCTCCACGCCGCCCTTCTTTCCGGAGCAGGGATAGTTCGCCGAATGGGCTGCCGTGGCAAACAGCACGGCAGCCAACAGCAGACCAAGGCGCATCGTCATTTCCTCAAAAATGCGGCGGGAGCCAACTGCGATCAGCTATCGCAACGGCCTTCGACCGCCAGATTCACTTCGGGTTTGGAGATCACCCGCTTACCTTCCTCTTCCGTGACCTGCTCCACGCCAGCGCCTCCCACGAATACGCCGAGCTTGATGAATTGGCGCACGAAGTAATTCTTGCCCGCCTCCATCATCACCATCAGATCGTTCGGCGAAAACTCCGATTCGGTGGAGACTTTGTGCTGCTCGTCGCCGGCCACCTGTGTGTAGAAGAACACGCGATCGGCTGTTTCGCCCAGGCACTTGCCATCGACGTACACGTCTTTCTTCAGAGCTTTGCCCACGAAGCTGTCCCGGTAGACATACAGGCCGGACTTTCCTTCGTCCGGCGCCGGGAACGATTTGGCCTGCTTATTCTGCTCGGCCGGCGCCATCGGCACATTGGCGCAACCGGCGATCGCCATTACGCAAACGGCAGAGGCCGCCAACTTCAACATCTTTTTATTCATTTGAACCATCTTCGTCAGCTTAGTAATGCGCCGTTCCCTGCCCTTCGCAGGGAACGGATAAATGTATCCGAACAATTCTAATAATGTCACATGAATACATAAATTGCTACCCTAAAAAAGGGCCGGACCTATCGACGCGCTTGCCCCGTGGGTATCAAGGTGAATGCTCCCTAATACCTGCTTAAAAAAATGGCAGCCTACGACTCCCGAGCGAAATCGCCTGGCACCCTTTTCCTCACAGTGCACGAAACCGAAGGCGCAACCTTTCTGATGGCGCACGACAAGGGCAGCACGCACTTCAGCGATCTGCACTTTCACGATTGCACCTTCGACAACTGCGCCTTGTCCATGATGAAGCATCCGCAGCGCATGTCGCGGGTACGGAACGTGCGACTGTCCAAATGCCGCGCCGTGAACTCGATGATCCAGCCCTGCCTGTTCGAAGACGTGCTGATAGAGGACCTATCCACCAACCCCATCCTGCTGGTGTGGGCCTCGTTTTTCCGGCGCGTCAAACTCGCGGGCAAAATCGGCAAGCTCAACCTCAACCTGACGCCCACGGCGTTCTGCACGGACGCGCGCATTCTTGAACCCTTCGCGGCGGCGCGCGCCGCCTTCTACTCTGAGACGGATTGGGCCCTGGACATCAGCGAAGCCAAGCTGCTGGGCCTGCGCTGCGAAGGCGTGCCCCTGCACCTGATCCGGCGCGATCCGCACACGCAAGTCATCGTGGACAAACAGGGCCGCTATCCCGGATATCCGGCCCTGGGCGCGGACTTCTCCAAGGCATTCCCGGGCATCGCCAGCGTTCTGCAAGGCTTTGACGAATCGCCCCGGCAGTCCATCCTGCTGACGGCATCGCTGGCCGCGCCCAGAGCCAGGCGGGATGAGGAGAAGGGCGCGATAGCGGAACTCAGGACACTGGGATTCGTGGAGGAAGGCGCGGCGTGAATCCCGATACCGGCAGGAACCAGAACGGCCCTTTCTACGACCTGGGCGGATTGACCATCGCGGATGCGGTGATGATCGGACGGAACGTAAGTCCCACGGACCGAACGTAAGCCCCATCACGTCCGGCCATCCCCTCGAACCCTCCCTGCGGCGGGTTCATTGTCACCAGGAACGTACCTGCGGACACACTGATCACTAGAAATCCAGCCAAAGTGATACGGTCGATTGCCGAATAACGCATGTACGATTGCGACCATATTGCCCGGCGCAGGCCGTGACGCTAACACTTTTTTTGTTTTTCTCGAGCAGCGTGATCTCACACTCGTCGGAATCGGGCTGATGCTTTTCGTGGACCGCACGGCGATCGTTTATTTGTCTTTGCCTTGCCCATGAGTAGTAAACGAAGCTGCTGAAGCAGCGGTTTGAGGAAATGATGAATTTTTGGGTCCCTGTAGTCTTCGGTACGTTCAAGCTCCTCGTGTTGGGCACGGGCATGTTTCTCGCCATTAAGTCTCACTACGATGGAGAGAAAAAGGAGAAGAAGGAGCAGGAGCGGGAGCAGGGGCAGGAGACAAAGGCTCCCTAGCGGAGACCTCGTCGTGACCGGCCAATGAAAGGTGTCAGGCTACGGTTTCGGCAAGGCGGTCGCTGACGTTCATGCCGCGCGGGACGCGGATCTTTTACGGGGATATCGGCAAATCCTGGAACGGACGGCTAGGGGCCGCCCGTCCGCTCCTGTCCGGCCTAGAACCGCCCGCGCAACGTCAACGTCACACTGCGCGGCGCGCCGTAGTTGTTGCGGTTCTCGACATAGCCCGGATACTCGTAATACACCTTGTCGAACAGATTGTTCACGTTCAACGCCGCCGTCCAATTCGACCGCATAGAAACTGCGCGACAGCGGCACGCCGTCGTACTGGATGTTCGTGATCTTGAACCCGCGAGAATAGAAATTGCGGCCGCCATCGGCCACCTCGCTGATCGTCACGCCCGTGGTGTTCTCCAATACCTCGCTGATCGTCGACAGGTTCTGGTCATCGATACGCTTGCGCGTCACCACCGTGACCGACTGCGGAATGTCCTTCAACGCCTGCCCGGTCTTGCCGATAGTCGCCATGCTGGAACCGTATGACTGCGTGCCCTCCGTCTGCGCATGATAGGCGCCCGTCACCAGCACCGGCGCCAGCGTGCTGGTGGCGGACGGCGGCTCGGCCTCCACACGGATGCCGCCATCCACATTCACCGCGCGATAGCCCGTGCCCGCCAACAACGCGCGCAAGCCATCCGCCACGCCATACTGGCCATTCAGGCCCGCGCTGCGCGCCCCGCTCAACTGCGACGAGGAATACCCCAACGATATCCCCGCCTGCCGCGCAAACGCGGCCAGCGCGTCATTCAACGGCCCCGGCGCAATCGCGTACACGCGGGCGGCATCGGACTGCGCCGCCCTAGCCGGCGCGGCCTGGGCGTAGGAGGGCGGCGGCGCCGTCATGGCGGCCAAGGCCGCCGCCAACGGCAACAGCACGGTAAAGAAGGGATGGGGGCAAGCGCGCAAGCAAGCCCGCGCGCCGGACGACGGCGTCGCGGCCCGGAGACGATGGGTCTTCACGAAAGGGATACTCCAATGAGGGTCGGTCGGTGCTGGGCCGTGCGCACGGCTACAACCGGTATGACGAACGAATTCGCCCATCCCCTCAGATTTTTTTTGCTTGTTCAGCCCCGCGCCCGTTCCGGCGCCCGTTTCGGCGCCCGTGCGC
This sequence comes from Achromobacter sp., assembly GCF_050285585.1. GTDB lineage: Bacteria > Pseudomonadota > Gammaproteobacteria > Burkholderiales > Burkholderiaceae_B > Achromobacter. The sequence continues at coordinate 286,129 of NZ_JBLZXF010000005.1, forward strand.
GTGCCCGAACCCGCGTCACCCGCCCGCCCCACCACAAGCGCCCCGCCTGCGGCTCCACCGGCAGAATCTGACGCAGCAGCGCCAGCACCTTGCGCGTATCGTCCAATTGAAACACCCCCGACACCTGCAACCGCGCCACCGCCGGGTCACACTCGATCGCCCCGTGATAACGCGACAGCTCCTGCAAGAAAGCGTCCAGCGGCATATCGCGCACCGACAAAGCCCCCTCGACCCAGGCCGCGCCATCCATCATGCGCCCCTCCACCGGCGCCAGCGCCCGCGCGCCTTGCGGCGTCATCCGCGCAGACTCCCCGGCCCGCAGCGTCGCGCCCGCCGCCTCACCCGCGCCATCGCGCGGCAGCAACGCCACCGCGCCTTCATCCACCGCCACCTCGCTGCCGTCGTCCCACTGCCGCACCCGATACCGCGTGCCCAGCGCCTGTGCCCGTCCGTCGCGCGTCTCCACGAACAGCGGCCGCGACAGCGGGTCATGCCCCGAAATCATATACACCTCGCCCGCCAGCAAACGAATGCGCCGCACCGGCCCGCCATAATCAATATCGACCGCCGTCTCCGTATTCAGCACCAGCGTCCCGCCATCCGGCAGCGCGACACGACGCCGCTCGCCCCGCGACGTAGACACATCGGCCAACGCCTGCCGCACCGCAGGCACATCCCCCGCCCGCCACGCCACCCAACCGCCCGCCGTGTTGTATTGCAGCTTGATGCGCCAACGGATGGCCTCGTCCAACACCGCCCGATCCGCCGCGTCCTCCGCGCCGTCCTCCGCACGGGCGCCTGACGCCCCGGGCGACACGCCCGTCCGATCAAACCCCATAGACCAACCGATAGCAGTGCTGCAACGCCTGCGCCAGATAACGCTCCACCGTCGCCACCGACTTCCCCACCTGCCGCGCAATCTGCGGGCACGTATGCCCCCTCCATCTGCGCCAACAGAAACACCTCGCGCACCTCCGGCTTCAACCGGCCCAGCATCTGCGCCACCTGCTCCAGCGACTCCAGAATCAACAGCCGCGATTCCTCTGACGGCCAATGGCTCTGCGGATACGTCTGCAACACCGCCAGATAACTGCGCTCGACCTCCAGCCGCCGCCAATGGTCCACCAGCAAGCGGTTCGCAATGGTGCGCAGGTAGGCCCGCGGCTCGCGCAGCGCGGTGTCAGACGGGGAGGGGGAGTTTGCCGACAGCAGGCGCACAAACGTGTCCTGCGCCAGATCCGCCGCGCGATGCGCATCGCCCAGCTTCAGCCGCAGCCAGCCGTGCAGCCAGGAATGATGGTCGCGGTACAGCGTCGCGATACCGGCGTCGGGACTGGCGCTGGGGGTGGCGGGCATGGGGATATGTTGGGAATGGGAATTGTTCCCATTATATCCAGACGAATACCGGCGCAAGCCCGGTGTTCGTCTCCCATGCCCGCCAGCGCGGGCGGGTCTTTGTCGTTGAGCGGGCGCCTACTGCAACGACGCCGGTGCGTCGTGCAACACGCCGCAAGGGTCCGCATCCACGCCGCAAGCCCGCGCCTGCTCCAGCATCGCGTCCGCCAAGGTCCCCAAGTGATCGCACAAGCCTTCCACCCCGCCCATCAACGCCGCCACCGTCCACGCGTCTAGCGGCTGCCCGCCAGTCGCGTCAGGCTCTGACGCGCTGTTGCCCACCATGCGTGCCATGGCCGCGATGGCGTAGCGGGCCCGGTCGATTTGGTAGAGAGGGGATAGGGGGACCAGGCCGTGCTCGGGATCGGCGTCGACGGACCAGGGGTTTTGGGTGAGGGGGTGGGATTGCATGACAGGCTCCAAAGACGAGTTAGGCCTGCTCCCCACTTCCAAATGGGGTGGGCGGGCACAAGGCAAGGTTGGAAGACCGGCGTCTTTGGAAACCGGCGTGCGCGAACGCACCCTCGCCAAGGCCCGCCCATAGGGACGTGCAGAGGCGTTCGGA
>NZ_JBLZXF010000006.1:0-271940 GCF_050285585.1 Achromobacter sp.
CCCGCCGCAAAAGGTTGACGGGCAAAGCCGTATATTCTAGCGCGACGGTAAAATTTTGCGCAGTTTGCGCAATTTTCTGTCCATGCGGCGGCTAATCCGGGGAATTTCGCGGGGCGCGCGCCTTGGCGCCGGGTTCCCGCGGCTCCACCCAGACCCTGCCCCTGTGGCAACGGATGACGTGTCCGGCCTGCTCCACCCGCAGCTGTCGGTCGTGGCCCAGGCTGTGCAAGCCGCGCAGTTGGCGCAGCAGGTCCCGCATCCGGGCGTCGGTAGGCATACGGGCGCCATTGCGCGCCAGCCAATGGCGCAGGACGTGCGCCTGCCGCGCCTCTGACAGACCGCGCCACGCCCGCAGCGAGAAGCTGGCCCCGTCCGGGCTCGGCTCGAGCGCGGCGAAATCCTCGCGCGCCACGTCGTCCAGGATCTCGGCCGCGTCCGCCATGTGGCGCGCGTGCCGGGCCACGATGGCGCGCCAGCCCGGCCAACGGGCGTCCAGCACCGGAGCCAGCATCTGCCGCAGGGCCGCCCGCGTATAGCGGGAGTCGGCGTTGGTGGGGTCCTGCACCGGACGCCAGCCGCTGGCCGCCTCGACGGCCTCAGCCGCCCGCAGGATGGCTTCGCGGCCGATGTCCAGCCAGGGCCTCACGTACACCACGCCATCGCGCCGCGAGACGGGCGCCATGGCCGCCATGCCCGACAGCCCCGTGCCGCGCAGCAGGCGCAGGATCACGGTTTCCGCCTGGTCGTTGCGATGATGGGCCAGGAGCACATGGCTCGTTCCCTGGTCGCGCGCCAGTCGCGCCAGCGCGGCGTAACGGGCGTCGCGCGCGGCCGCCTCGATGCCCCTGCCGGCCGCCAGTTCGACCTGGACGCGGACCTCGGACACGGGCAGCGCCAGCAGGTCCGCCAGGGCGCGCACCTGTTTCCCCCACTCGTCGGCATCGGCCACGAGGCCGTGATGCACATGGAACAGCGCGATACCGATGCCGAGCTCGCGCGCCACGGCGGCCGCATGCACGGCGAGCATCGCCGAATCCGCCCCGCCGCTCACCGCCACGCCTACGCGCGCGGGGCGCTCGGGCAAGGCAAGCAGCGCGCGGCGCAGGGCGCCGGCGAGCTCGGGAGACTGGGGAAGCGGAAGAAACGCGCCCGCCTCGGCCCGATCGGGGGTATCGGGCGCTTGGCGGGCGGTCATGAGGGGATGGCGCGTGGCGCGTGGCCGTTGCGCCGGCGCGGAGCCGGCGCCCGGGCCCGCTTCAGGCGCGCACTTCCTGGAAGGCGCCGTAGGACAGCAGGCGCTGGACGCGCTGCTCCACGAGCTGTTCGGGCGTCATGCCCTGAAGCTGGCGCAGGGCGTCGCCCAGCGCGCGGCGCAGCAGGCGGGCCATGACGCGGGGATCGCGGTGGGCGCCGCCGACGGGCTCGTTGACGACGCGGTCCACCAGGCCCAGATCCTTCAGGCGGGGCGCGATGATGGCCAGCGCTTCAGCGGCCTCCGGCGCCTTCTCGGCGCTGCGCCACAGGATGGACGCGCAGCCCTCGGGCGAGATGACGGCGTAGGTCGCGTACTGCAGCATCAGCACGGCATTGCCCACGGCGATGGCCAGCGCGCCGCCCGAGCCGCCTTCGCCGATGATCGTGACGATGACCGGCACCTTCAGCTCGGCCATGGCATAGAGGTTGTGGCCGATGGCTTCCGATTGGCCGCGCTCTTCCGCGCCAATGCCGGGATAGGCGCCCGGGGTGTCGACGAACGTGAACACGGGAATGCCGAACTTCTCGGCCAGGCGCATCAGGCGCAGGGCCTTGCGATAGCCTTCCGGACGCGGCATGCCGAAATTGCGCGCGGCGCGTTCCTTGGTGTCGCGGCCCTTCTGGTGGCCGATGACCATGCAGGGCGTGCCGTTGAAGCGCGCCAGGCCGCCGACGATGGACTGGTCGTCGGCGTACATGCGGTCGCCGTGCAGTTCATGGAAGTCGGTGAACATTTCGCGCACGTAGTCCAGCGTGTAGGGGCGCTGGGGGTGGCGGGCGACCAGCGCCGTCTGCCAAGGCGTGAGCTTGGCGTAGATTTCCTTGGCCAAGGTCTGGCTCTTCTGCTGCAGACGTCCGATTTCGTCGGAGATGTCCACCGCCGAATCGGCCTGCACGTAGCGCAGCTGCTCGATCTTGTTTTCAAGCTCGGCGAGCGGTTGTTCGAATTCCAGGAATGTATTGCGCATGTAGTGTGGTTCCGTAGATGGGCTGCCCGGGGTGCGTCAGTACTGGACCGGAGTCGGGTCCAGGCTGCGCCACAGATACCAGGTCGCCACGGTACGCCAGGGTTGCCACGCCAACGAGACTTCGCGAGCCTCGAAGCGAGAGACAGGCTCGCCGCTGAAATAGTGTAGCGAGATTGCCTTGAGCAACCCAGGATCATCCAGCGGCAAGACGTCAGGCCGCTGCAGATTGAAAATCAAAAACATCTCCGCCGTCCAGCGTCCGATGCCGCGGATGGCAATCAGCTCCGAAATGACGGCTTCGTCGTCCATGGCCGCCCATTTCTCCGGATGCACCCGCCGTTCGCCGAAATGCACGGCCAGGTCGAGCACGTACTCGGCCTTGCGCTGGGACAGGCCGGCCGCGCGCAGGCCCTCGAGGCCCACGCGCAGCACGGCGACGGGCGTGGGGCGCTTGCCCACGGCGTCGATGAACTTGGTCCAGGCGGCGTCGGCCGCCTTGGGGGACACTTGCTGCCCGATGATCGCCCGCGCCAGCGTCACGAAAGGCGTGCCGCGGGAGGTCAGCCAGACCTCCGGGTGCTGGGGGATGATCTTCTTCAGGATGCGGTCGCGCCGCATCAGGTGGGCTACGGCGGTTTCCCAATACTCAGGCTTGGGAATGTCGAGATCGGCGGTGGACATGGCGGGCGTATCCTGGCGGCTCAAGCGCGACGCCATTGCGTCAGGCCGCCCGGCTTGTCGTCCAGCTCGATGCCGGCCTCGCGCAGTTCCGCGCGGATCCGGTCCGCCTCGGCGAAGTTGCGGGCGGCCTTGGCCGCTGCGCGCGCGTCGATCAGGGCCTGGATGGCCTCGGCGTCCAGCGCGCGGCGCTCGCCCTGTTCCATCGCAACGGCCGAATAGCGGGTGGGCGACTGGAAATAGGCCGCCGGCTCCTGCTGCAGCAGGCCCAGCAGGGCCGCCAGCGCCTTCAACTGGCCCGCGCTGCGCGCGCTCTTGCCGCGGTTGGCCTCGGAGGCCAGTTCGAACAGGGCCGCCACGGCGCCGGAGGTGTTGAAGTCATCGTCCATGGCCGCCTTGAAGGCCTGGGCCTGGGGCTCGTTCCAGTCGATGCCCTGGTCGTCGGCGGCAACGTTCTGCAGCGCCTGGTACAGGCGGTCCAGCGCGTTCTGCGCGTCGATCAGGTTGTCCGGCGTGTAGTTCTGCGGGCTGCGGTAGTGGTTGCGCACGATGAAGAAGCGCACCATTTCGGCTTCGCGCGGATTGACGCGGTACGTGGCCTGGTCGGCCGCCGGCTCTTCCAGCGCGACGGTCTGGCGGATGGTGCGGAAATTGCCCAGGGACTTGGACATCTTGTCCGAATCGACCATCAGCGGGCCGCAGTGCATCCAGATATTGGCCAGGGTGCCGCCGAAGGCGCCTTCGGTCTGGGCGATTTCGTTTTCGTGGTGCGGGAACTTCAGGTCCGGACCGCCGCCGTGGATGTCCAGCGGCAGCCCTAGCAGCGCCTTGCTCATGGCCGAGCACTCGATGTGCCAGCCCGGGCGGCCCAGGCCGTAGGGCGATTCCCACTTGGTATCGGCGGGCTCCTCGGCCTTGGCCGACTTCCAGAGCACGAAATCCAGCGGATCGCGCTTGGCCGAACCCACGGCCACCCGCTCGCCGGCGCGCAGGTCGTCCAGCGTCTTGCCGGACAGCTTGCCGTAGCCCGCGAAGCCGCGCACGGCGTAGTTCACGTCGCCGTCGTCGGCCTGGTAGGCCAGGCCGTTCTGCTCCAGCTTGCCGATGATGTCCAGCATCTCGCCCACGTACTGGGTGGCGCGGGGCTCGCGGTCGGGCGTCTCGACACCCAGCGCGCGCTCGTCGGCGTGCATGGCGTCGATGTAGAACTCGGTGACCTCGCCGATGCGGCGGCCGGTCTCGACGGCGCGGCGGATGATCTTGTCGTCGATGTCGGTGATGTTGCGCACGTAGTCGACCGCCAGGCCGCTGGCGCGCAGCCAGCGCTGCACCACATCGAAGGACACCAGCATGCGGGCATGGCCCAGATGGCAGAAATCGTAGACGGTCATGCCGCACACGTACATGCGCACCTGGCCGGGCTGGGCCGGCTTGAACGGTTCTTTGGTACGCGATAACGTGTTGTAGATTTGCAGCATGGCGCTCTATTTCGGCTTTGTCTAAATTTTCCGTGGCGGTTGCGGAAAGTTGCCGTCGAAGGAAAATACCCTCGACGCGTGCCGCCGGGCCGGATCGGATCCCGCATGCGGCCCCCCGCATCCAGAATCCGTGCCCAAACTCCGTCCCCCCAGCCCCGGCATCGTTTTCCGACCGTAGTCCGATCGCTTTTCCGATCGTTCTTCCAATCCTCTTTCCGGGACTGCATTTCCGGCGATACTTGCCGGCCCCCTCGCCCAATGTCGAGCCAAAACCCAACCGAGGCTAAAATGGTGGTCGTCAAGTATAGCAAGCGGCCCGGTCGCACGCGTAAGCGATGACCCGCCACGACTTTTAACGGATGACCACGTGACTATCAAGCCGCGCTTTCGCGTCGCCCTGCTCGCTCTGGCCCTGGCGAGCGCGCCGGTTGGAGCCTCTCTTGCCCAGTCCATGGCCGGCGGCGGGGGCGAAAATCCCAACGCCAGCCGCACCACCCTGGATCCCATCCCGCCCGAAGGCGGCTGGGAAGGCCTGGCCAATCTGCTGGAAGCCATCAAGCCCGGCGTCGACACGCGGCTGACGCCCTCGCCTTCGCAGATCACGACGCACATCGAACGCCTGCTGAACCGCGGCGACAACGAAGAAGCCCTTGCCCTGATCGAAAAGCGCACGGAGGAAATCAAGAACCAGCGCGGCACCGACGTGCAGCTGATGTTCCAGCACGCGCGCGCGCTGGCCGCCCTGCACCGCACGAACGAGGCCATCGACGTCTATACCGAAATGACCACCCGGTTCCCCGAGCTTCCGGAACCTTGGAACAATCTGGCTGCCCTATATGCGGGCCGCGGCGAGCTCGAAAAGGCGCAGGACGCCCTGGAAATGGCCCTGCGCGCCGATCCGGGCTACGCCGCCGCGCGCGCCAACCTGGGCGACCTGCAACTCCTGCAGGCCCTGCGCACCTACAAGAAGGCCGCCAAGGATGGCGTGCCCGGCATGCAGGACAAGGCCCGTGAAGTCGAAACCATGTTGAAGGATAAACAAGGCAAATGATGTCCCGATTTTCTCCTCTCCACCTGCTGCGCCTGACGGCGTGCTCGTTCGCGCTGGCCGCATTCGCGCCGGCGCTCGTCAGCGCCGCCCCGGCGGCATCCTCTTCCACCTCCACCTCTGAAGGCACAAAAGCCATGAGCACCAATCCCCGCGTCAAGCTTCAAACGAACCAAGGCGACATGGTCATCACCCTGGATGCCGCCAAGGCTCCCAAGACCGTCGAGAACTTCCTGACCTACGTCAAGGAAGGCTTCTACAACGGCACGGTGTTCCACCGCGTGATCGATGGCTTCATGATCCAGGGCGGCGGCTTCGAACCCGGCATGAAGCAGAAGCAGACCCATGCCCCCATCGAAAACGAAGCCAACAACGGCCTGAAGAACGACAAGTACACCCTGGCCATGGCCCGCACCAGCGATCCGCACTCGGCCACGGCGCAGTTCTTCATCAACGTGTCCAACAACGATTTCCTGAACTTCACGGCCCCCACCCCGAACGGCTGGGGCTACGCCGTGTTCGGCACCGTGACCGAAGGCACGGACGTGGTCGACAAGATCAAGGGCGTGAAGACCGGCAACAAGGGCTTCCACCAGAACGTCCCGAACGAGGACGTCATCATCGAGAAGGCCGAAGTTCTTGAATAAGATCAGCCTGTCCGGCCCCATCTGGCTGGCGTCCGACCTGCACCTGGGGCCGGCCACGCCGGCCACCTCGGAGGCCTTCCTGGCCTTCCTGCAGGCGGCCCAGGAAGAAGCCGCCGCCCTGCTGCTGCCGGGCGACATCTTCGATGCCTGGATCGGCGACGACGTGATCCGCGCCGCGCCGCCGTGGCTTGCCACGGCGTTGACGGCGCTGCGGGAAACCGCCGCGCGCATTCCCGTGTGGCTCGGCCGCGGCAACCGCGACTTCCTCATCGGCGAGGAACTCGCCCGCGCCCTGGGCGCCCGGCTGCTGCCCGAGCCCGCGCTGCTGGAAACGGATTTCGGTCCGGTCCTGCTGACGCACGGCGATGAATTCTGTACCGACGACGCCGCGTACCAGCAGTTCCGCCAGATGGTCCGCAATCCCCGGTGGCAGGCGGAGTTCCTGGCCAAGACCATCCCCGAACGGCTGGCCATGGCGCAGCAGGCCCGCGGCGAGAGCCAGGCGGCCAACCAGACGAAATCCATGGAAATCATGGACGTCAATGCCGGCGCCATCGAAGGGGTCTTCCGCGACACGGGCGTGCGCGTGCTGGTGCACGGCCATACGCACCGCCCCGCCCGCCACGTGCTGGACGTCGACGGCAAGAAGTGCGAACGCTGGGTGCTGCCCGACTGGGACTGCGACCACGCCACCCCGCCGCGCGGCGGATGGCTGGTCATCGACCGCGACGGCCTGCAGTTCTACGATTTGGAAGCGTAGGATGGGTGAGGCGCGGCAGTTCCCAGGCAAGAACCTCGGTGCTCAACGCGCGAAACCCTTGCGGCTGTGAGCAGACTGTTTTTTGGTCAATGCCGGGCACTGTCTGCCCACGGCCGCATGGGTTTCGCGCGATGGATGGCGGTGTTCTAGCTTAAAAATTCTCGCGCTCCACCCATCCTACAAAAGGGCCCTCGGGCCTTTTTTTTTTGCCGCGGCGAAGACCGTCAGCGGGTGAAGATCCAGGCCGCCACCACCGCCCCGAAAACGATCCGGTACCAGGCGAAGACGCGGTACGTGTGGTTGGCGACGAAGCGCAGCACGGCCCGCACCACCACCATGGCGCTCAGGAAGGCCGCGACGAAGCCCACCGCGATGCCCGACAGATCGTGCTGGGTAAGCAGATCGAAATTCTTGTACATGTCGTAGACGGCGGCGCCCAGCATCGTCGGCATGGCGAGGAAGAACGAGAACTCCGTCGCCGTCTTGCGCTGGATGCCGGCGATCATGCCGCCGATGATGGTGGCCCCTGAACGCGAAGTGCCGGGGATCATGGCCAGGCATTGCGCCACGCCCACTCCCAGCGCCTGTTTCCAGGAGATCTGTTCCAGCGTGCGGGCCGTGGCGCGCTCGTCGGAGGCGGTGTCGTCGGCCGCGCCCGGCTGGTCTCCCGGCGTGTGGTGCGTCTTGCGCTCCACGTACAGCATGATGAGGCCGCCCAGCACCAGGGTCACGACCACCACGCCGGGATGGTAGAAGATGCCCTTGATGGACTTGATGAAGATCGCCCCGACGACGGCGGCCGGCAGGAACGCGATGATCAGGTTGCGGGTGAAGGCCACCTCGCTGGGCACGCCGGTCAGCGTGCCGCGCACCAGCCGCAACAGGCGCGAGCGGAAAACCCACATCACCGCGAGGATGGAGCCCAGCTGGATCACCACCTCGAAGACCTTGCCCTGGCTGGACTGGAAGTTTATCCAGTCGCCCACCAGGATGAGGTGGCCGGTGCTGGACACGGGGATGAATTCCGTCAGGCCCTCGATGATGCCCAGGACGAAAGCTTTGATCAGATATAGCGCGTTTTCGGTCACGATGCGGGGTCGGTCCAGTTAGTCGTTGGCAAGGGAGGCGTCGTCGGCATGCAGCTCGTGGGGCCGTTTCTCCACGCGCACCAGGGCGATGCGGCGGCCGTCCATCTCCAGGACTTCGAAGCGGAAATGGTCGTGATGGATTTCGTATTCGCAGACATCGCCGGGTTTGGGCAGATGCCCGAAGCGCGACAGCAGGTAGCCCGCCAGGGTGGAGAAGTCCTGGGCATCGTCGACCAGGCCCTCGGTCTCGAGCACCTGCTCGACGTGGTGCAGGTCGGCGGCGCCGTCGATTTTCCAGGTATTTTCGCCATCCGCGACAATGTCGGGCAGCTCGTCCTCGTCGGGGAATTCGCCGGCGATCGCCTCGAAGACGTCGATGGGCGTCACCAGCCCCTCGATCGCCCCGAATTCGTCGGCCACCAGCACGAGCTGGCCGCGCGAGCGCTTGAGGGTGTCCATCAGGCGCAGGATGCCGATGGATTCGTGCACGATGATGGGATCGCGCAGGCGGTTGCGGCGCACCCTCCCCTCGGTGATCAGGTCGGCCACCAGGTCCTTGGCGCGGCCGATGCCCAGCACCTCGTCCAGCGAACCGCGGCATACCGGGAAGAAGCTGTGCGGCGCCTCGGTCAGCTGGCCGCGGATGGTCTCCGGGTCGTCGTCGATGTTGATCCAGGAAACGTCCGTCCGGGGCGTCATGATGGAGCGGATCGAACGCTCGGCCAGCGTGAGCACGCCGCTGACCATGTTGCGCTCCTCGACGCCGAACGCCGGGACGGCCGGGCCGTCGGCGCTGGGCAGGTCGGGCTCATCGGCCGGCGGCCGCTTGCCCAGCATGCGCAGCACCGCCGAGGCTGTCCGTTCCCGCATCGGGCGGCGCGCGTCCAGCTTGAGCAGGTTGCGGCGCGCCACCTGGTTGAGCGCCTCGATCGCGACCGAAAAGCCGATCGCCGCGTACAGGTAGCCCTTCGGCACCTTGAAGCCGAACGCCTCCGCCAGCAGCGAAAAGCCGATCATCAGCAGGAAGCCCAGGCACAGCACCACCACCGTCGGGTGGGCGTTCACGAAGCGCGTCAGCGGCTTGGACGCCAGCAGCATGATGCCGATCGCGATGACGACCGCGATCATCATGATGGCCAGGTGGTCCACCATGCCGACGGCCGTGATGACGGAATCCAGCGAAAACACCGCGTCCAGCACCACGATCTGCGTGACGATCACCCAGAAGCTGGCATACACGCGCGGCCCCGAGGAGCCGCCGTGCTGGTTGCCTTCGAGGCGCTCATGCAGTTCCATGGTGCCCTTGAACAGCAGGAACAGGCCGCCGATCATCAGGATCAGGTCGCGCCCCGAGAATGACAGCGGGCCGATGGAAAACAGGGGGGCGGTCAGCGTGACCAGCCATGACATGACCGACAAGAGGCCCAAACGCATGACGAGCGCCAGGCTCAGGCCCATGATGCGCGCGCGGTCGCGTTGCGCAGGGGGCAGCTTGTCCGCCAGGATGGCGATGAAAATCAGGTTATCGATTCCCAGGACGATCTCAAGGACGACCAGGGTAAGCAAGCCGACCCACGCGGTGGGGTCCAGCAGCCACTCCATCAGGAGCTCCAGAAGTTACACGACCGGTAATCGTACATGGAAAATCCGTGACACGCCGGTGACGCGCCCCCTCCGTAAGCCTGACGCGCAGGCGGTTTAGTCCGTAGGAACCAGGGCTTTTTCCGCCGCCAGCCCGCGCCGAAAGGCGAAAAAAAAACCGGCCAGGGGCCGGTATCCGCTTTATGGGGACCGATCAATTGCCCAGCTTGAGCGTGCCCTTCATCATGGCCCAGTGACCGGGGAACGAGCAGAAGTATGCATAGGCTTCGCCCGGGGTCAGCTTGGACACGTCGAACGTCACCGAATCCGATTCGCCGCCGCCGATGACCTTGGTGTGCGCGATGACGCGGGTATCGCCCGCCTTCACGTAGTCCTGGGCCAGGCCGGCGTTCATGCCGTCCGTGGCGACGCCCTGCTTGTCGGCCTCTTTCGAGAGCACCCAGTTGTGCCCCATGGCGACCTTGGCCATCTTGCCGACATGCTTGAGATGCACGGTGAATTGCTTGCAGCTTTTGTCGACGACCATTTCCTTCAGGTTGTACTGCATGGCGTCGTTGCTTTCGATGGTTGCTTCGCATTGAGCGGCCAGCACGGGCAGGCTGGCTGCGGACAGAACGATGGCTAGAGTGGCTTTTGCCAGCATGGAGACTCTCCGTAATCAAGGCGGCCATTCGACTCGCGCGAGGCACCTGCCTGCGTCGCTGCCGCCACGCATAAGTCTAGGATGCCGCGCCAAGCGCGCTATTGACGGACATCAATACGGTCTCGTTCAAGCCCCGCAAAATCGGGAAACCCCCATACCGCGTGGGGATATTGGCGCGATGCAGCCGCCGAAATAACGCCCATTGACAAACCGCAATACGGAAGGTTCACCAACTTCGTAGGATGCCTGCAAACAATTGCACACAAAAAGAGTTCGAGCATGCAAGGCAGCACAGCGGCGGGGCCAAGGTTCACTCGATTCATCCAAGCGGTATTTCTCGCCTTATTGCTATGCGCGCTGAGCGCCGGCATCGCGCAGGCGCAGCGGCTCCCCGATTTCCTGGCGTCGACGCCGATAGGCGAACTCTTTCCCGGCGCGGACCGCGTCGACGCCCCCGCCGGCAAACCGATGGCCGCCAAAGCCTACGCGGGCGGACGCCAGGTGGGCGTCGTCTACCTGACTTCCGACGTCGTCAATACACGCGGCTATTCCAGCAAGCCCATCGACGTGCTGGTCGCCCTGGCCAACGACGGCCGCATCGTCGGCGCCAAGCTCGTCGAGCATCACGAACCCATCGTGCTCATCGGCATTCCGCAGGCGAAGGTGGATCATTTCATCGGCGGTTATGTCGGCCTCAATTTCGTCGAATCCCCGCCCCGCCACGGCGCCCCGCCGCCGGTGGACATCATCAGCGGCGCCACCGTCACGCTGATGGTGATCGGCGATAGCATTACGCGTTCGGCCATCGCCGTCGCCCGCGCCTATGGCATCGACAAGACGGCCGCCCCCGCGCAGCAGGCGGCGCCGGCAGCGGCCCGCGTCGTGGACGACGCGCGGGACGCCCCGCAGTCGTGGCAGGCCCTGCTGGACGCCGGCGCGGTGCGCAACCTGCGCCTGTTGCCCGAGGACGTCGACAAGGCCTTCCGGGAGTCCGGCAGAAGCGACGCCGCGGCAAGCGCCGAGGGCGCGTCGGATTCGGACACCTTCATCGACCTCTACGCCGCGCTCGTCAGCGTGCCCGCCATCGGCCGCAGCCTGCTGGGCGACACGGAATGGCAGCGCCTGAAGGAAAGGCTGAAGCCCGGCCAGCAAGCCGTGCTGGTGGCGGGCAACGGCGCCTACTCCTTCAAGGGTTCGGGCTACGTGCGCGGCGGCATCTTCGACCGCATCGAAGTCATCCAGGACGAAAGCAGTTTCCGCTTCAGGGACCGCAACCATCAGCGCCTGGCCGACGTCGCCGCGGCAGGAGCGCCGGCGTTCCGCGAGGTCGCGCTGTTCGTCGTGCCCGACGATGCCAGGCTCGATCCGGTCGCGCCCTGGCGCCTGCAGCTCATGGTGCAGCGCGTGCTCAGCGTCAAGGACAAGGCGTTCGTCACGTTCGACCTGGGCTATGAACTGCCGGCGGCCTACACCCGGCCCGCCGAGGGCGCGCGCCCTGACGCCGCGCCCGCCTCCGCAAGTCCGGCCGCCCCCGCCCAAGCCCAGGCGGCCCCCGCGGAGGACCCCGCGCCCGCGCTCTGGAAGCAGATCTGGCGCGGCAAGGCCGGACAGGTCGCCGTCCTGACCGTGGCGCTGCTGGTGCTCGTGGGGATCTTCTTCTTCCAGGACCAGCTCACCAGCCGCCCGCTTCTGCACGACCGCCTGCGGCTGGCGTTCCTGGCCTTCGCGCTGTTCTGGATCGGCTGGTACGGCCAGGCCCAGCTGTCCATCGTGAACGTGCTGACCTTCTTCTCCGCGCTGCGCGCCGACTTCCGCTGGGAATACTTCCTGATGGATCCGCTGGTGTTCATCCTGTGGTGCGCCACGGCGATTTCGATGGTGTTCTGGAACCGCGGCGCGTTCTGCGGCTGGCTGTGCCCGTTCGGCGCGCTGCAGGAACTGGCCAATCGCGTCGCCAAGCGCCTGGGCGTGCGCCAGGTCAAGATCAGCCATGGCGTGAACCAGCGCCTGTCGACGCTGAAGTACGTCATCTTCCTCCTGCTCTTCGGCTTCTCGCTGTACGACCTGGCCCTGGCCGAACAGCTCTCCGAGATCGAACCCTTCAAGACGGCGATCATCCTGCGCTTCGTCCGCTACTGGCCGTTCGTGGTGTTCGCCCTGGCGGTGCTGGCGGCCGGCCTGTTCGTGGAACGCTTCTTCTGCCGCTACCTCTGTCCGCTCGGGGCCGCCCTGGCCATCCCCGCCCGGCTGCGCATCTTCAATTGGCTGCGGCGCTACCGCGATTGCGGCAATCCCTGTCAGCGCTGCAATCTCGAATGCCCGGTGCAGGCCATCGACCCCACCGGCGAAATCAACCCGAACGAATGCATCCAGTGCCTGCATTGCCAGATGCTCTACCACCATGACCAGAAGTGCCCGCACCTGATCCAGAAAAAGGCCAAGCGGGAACGCCGCCGTCCGCCGGCGGAATCCGCCGAACAGCCGATCGTCATTCACCGCACGCCGAATCCGAACACGCAACCCGAAGCCTGATCCCCCGTCGCCGCCTCCGGGCCATCCGGAGGCGGAAAGCCCGCGGAGCGGGCGCGGCGATGGGGCCGCTTTTACACCACGGCGCCCTGCGCCGTCCCTACCTAGGAGTTATCCATGTCCGACAAGAACCCCGATAAGGCCGGCCTTACACGCCGCAGCTTCCTCGGAACCGCCGCCTTCACCGGCGCCGCTGGCCTGGTGGCGGGCGCGCACATCCCCACCGCCCACGGCAAGGACGCGAAGGCCGGCGCCAATGGCGTGCCGGGCCACGTCGGGCCCGGCGAACTGGACGAATACTATGCCTTCAACTCCAGCGGCCAGTCGGGCGAAGTCCGCGTGCTGGGCCTGCCGTCCATGCGCGAGCTGGTCCGCATCCCGGTCTTCAACCACTGCAGCGCCACCGGCTGGGGCCGCACGAACGAAAGCCGCAAGATCCTTACCGAGGGCCTGACTCCCGAAACCCGCGAATACCTCAAGGACAAGGGCGGCGTCTTCCTGAACGGCGACGCGCACCACCCCCACCTGTCGTTCACCGACCGCACCTACGACGGCCGCTACCTGTTCATCAACGACAAGGCCAACAACCGCGTCGCCCGCATCCGGCTCGACGTGATGAAGACGGACAAGATCACCGAGCTGCCCAACGTGTCGGGCGTGCATGGCCTGCGGCCCCAACGCTATCCGCGCACCGGCTACGTCTTCGCCAACGGCGAGCACATTTCCCCCCTGCCCAACGACGGCAAGGTGCTCGACGATCCCAAGAAGAATTTCTTCGCCGTCTACACCGCGCTCGATGGCGACACGATGAAGGTCGCCTGGCAGGTGCTGGTCGACGGCAACCTGGACAACGGCGACGCCGATTACCAGGGCAAGTACTCCTTCTCCACCTGCTACAACTCGGAGAAAGGCGTCACGGTGGAAGAGATGTCGGCCAACGAGCAGGACTGGGTCGTCGTGTTCAACATCAAGCGCATCGAGGAAGCGGTCAAGAAGGGCGACTACAAGATGATGGGCGGCGTGCCGGTGATCGACGGCCGCCACGGCTCCAAATACACCCGCTACATCCCCGTGCCGAACTCGCCGCACGGCTGCAACGCCGCCCCCGACGGCATCCACGTGGTGCTCAACGGCAAACTGTCGCCCACCGTGACGGTGCTGGACGTGCGCACGCTGGATGACCTGTTCGACGACAAGATCAAGCCGCGCGACTGCGTGGTAGCCGAACCCCAGCTCGGCCTGGGTCCCCTGCACACGGCGTTCGACGGCCGCGGCAACGCCTACACCACACTGTTCATCGACAGCCAGATGGTCAAGTGGAACATCGACAAAGCCAAGCGCGCATTCAAGGGCGAGAAGGTCGACCCGATCATCCAGAAGCTGGACGTGCATTACCAGCCGGGCCACAACCACACCACCATGGGCGAAACCCGCGAGGCCGACGGCAAGTGGCTGGTGTCGCTGAACAAGTTCTCCAAGGACCGCTTCCTGAACGTCGGCCCCCTGAAGCCCGAGAACGATCAGCTCATCGACATTTCCGGCGACGAGATGAAGCTGGTGCATGACGGCCCCAGTTTCGCCGAGCCGCACGACATGTGCCTGGTCCACCGCTCCAAGGTCCACCCTCTCAGCGTCTGGAAGCGCGACGACCCCATGTGGGAAGACGCCCGCCAGATGGCCAAGAAGGATGGCGTGTCGCTCGACGACGCCGCCAAGGTCGTGCGCGAAGGCAACAAGGTCCGCGTATACATGATGGCGGTCGCTCCGATGTTCAGCCTGAAGAAATTCGAGGTGAACCAGGGCGACGAGGTCACCGTGGTGGTGACGAACATGGAGGTCATCGAGGACCTGACGCACGGCTTCACGCTCGAGGGCCACGGCATCGCCATGGAGATCGGGCCTCAGGCCACCTCGTCCGTCACGTTCACGGCGGACCGGCCGGGCGTGTACTGGTACTACTGCCAATGGTTCTGCCACGCGCTGCACATGGAAATGTCCGGCCAGATGATCGTGCATCCCAAGAAGACCGCGTAGCCTCCATGACGTTCATCGCAATGCTGACGAGCGGCGGTGGGAGGGCCGCCCGCGCCGCGCTGGCGGCCCTCGCCCTGGCGCTGCCCGGCGCCGCGGCGGCGGCCGTCCACGCGCTCGCCCCCGGCGCCGATCTCGCGCAGGCCATCGCGGCCGCCGAGGCCGAGGACGTGCTGCGGCTGGCCCCCGGCACGTACGCCGGCGGCATCGTCATCGACAAGCCGCTGACCCTGGAAGGCCCCGGCGACCGCTCCGCCGTCATCGCCGGCACGCGCCAGGGCCGCACCCTCTGGGTCAAGGCGGAGGGCGTGGCCCTGCGCAACCTGACCGTCACCCGCTCGGGCCTGAGCCTGTCCGACATGGACGCGGGCATTTTCCTGGACCGAACGGCGCATCGCGCCCGGGTGGAAAGCAACGACATCCTCGACAACCTCGTAGGCGTCCATGTGTGGGGACCCACGGACGCCGTGGTGCGCGGCAATCGCATCGTGGGCAACAAAGCGCTGCGCGTCGCCGAACGGGGCAACGGGGTCACGCTCTGGAACACCCCGGGCACCCAGGTCCTGGACAACGATATCTCGGCCGGCCGCGACGGCATCTTCGTCAATACCAGCAAGCAGAACACCTTCAGCGGCAACCGCTTCCACGATCTGCGCTACGCCGTGCACTACATGTACACGAACGACAGCGAGATCAGCGGCAATATCTCGACCGGCGCCGACGTCGCCTACGCCATCATGTATTCGCACCGGCTGATCGTGCGCGACAACGTGGCGCTGGACAGCCGCGAGCAGGGGCTGATGCTGAACTACGCCAACCATTCCCGGATCACGGACAACTCGGTGGACCGCGCCGCCAAATGCGTGTTCATCTACAACGCAAACCGGAACGTCTTCCAGGACAACCGGTTTTCCAACTGCGACATCGGCGTGCACTTCACCGCCGGGTCGGAAGGCAATCAGATTTCCGGCAACGCCTTCATCAACAACCGCAACCAGGTGAAGTACGTCGGCACCCGGACGCTGGACTGGTCGGTCGACGGCCGCGGCAACTACTGGAGCGACAACACCGCCTTCGACCTGGATGGCGACGGCATCGCCGATACCGCCTACCGGCCGAACGACGTGGTCGACCAGCTGCTATGGCGCGCGCCCGCCGCGCGCATCCTGCTCAACAGCCCGTCGATCACCATCGTGCGCTGGGCGCAGTCGCAGTTTCCCGCCATCCTGCCCGGCGGCGTGCTGGACAGCGCCCCGCTGATGAAGCCGCCGCAAGCGTCCGCGGACCGCCCCAAGGAGTCTCCATGAACACCGATCTTGTGACGCTTTCCGGCGTCAGCAAGCACTACGGCGCGCACCATGCCATCGACGGCCTGGAACTGCGGCTGCGCGAGGGCGAATGCGTGGCCCTCGCCGGCCACAACGGCGCCGGCAAGAGCACGCTGATCAAGCTCATCCTGGGCCTGATCCGGCCTACCCGCGGACGCGTCGCGCTGTTCGGGCATGACGCCCACAGCCCCGCCGCGGCGCGGTTGCGCAACCGGATCGGCTACCTGCCGGAAACCGTCGCGCTGCACCCGTCCATGACCGGCGAGGAAACGCTGGCGTTCTATGCCCGGCTCAAGCGCCAGCCCCTGTCGGGCAACGCGGCGCTGCTTGAGAAGGTGGGCATCTCCGGCGCCGCCCGCCGGCGCGTGGGCGGCTATTCCAAGGGCATGCGCCAGCGCCTGGCGCTGGCCCAGGCCTTGCTGGGCCAGCCCCGCGTGCTGCTGTTCGATGAACCTACGACGGGGTTGGATCCCGCCTCGCGCCTGATGTTCTACGACGTGGTGCATGAACTGCGCTCGGCCGGCGCGACCATTTTGCTGAGCACGCACGCCCTGTCCGAACTGGCCGGCCATGCCGACCGCATCGTGGTGATGAAGGCCGGCAGGAAGATCGCGGACGGGGCCATGTCGGCGCTGCGGCGCTCCACCGGCCTGCCCATCCGCATCCGCCTGACCCTGGCGGATGCCCACGCCCAGCCGCCCGGCGCCTGGCGCCGCATCGAGCCGGGCCGCTACGAACTGGCCTGCCAGGAACACGACAAGATAGCGGCGATACGCAGCATCGGCGCCATATCGTCCGACATCCACGACCTGGACATCCAGGTGCCGGGGCTGGACGACATCTATGCACATCTGCTTGAACGGGAAGACGTATGAACGCGGTAGGCACCATCATCGGCAAGGAAATCCGCGACGGGCTGCGCAACCGCTGGGTCCTGGCGACCGCCCTGCTGCTGGGCGCGCTGGCGCTGGCCCTGGGCCTGCTGGGCAGCTCGCCGACCGGCACGGTCAAGGCCGAACCGCTGACCGTCACCGTGGTCAGCCTGTCGAGCCTGTCGATCTTCCTGGTTCCGCTCATCGCCATGCTGCTCGCCTACGACGCCGTGGTCGGCGAGGTCGACCGCGGCACGATGGCGCTGCTGCTCAGCTATCCGGTCTCGCGCTGGCAGGTGCTGGTGGGCAAGTTCATCGGCCACCTGGCCATCCTGGCGCTGGCCACGGGCGCCGGCTACGGTTGCGCCGGGCTGGCGCTGCAATGGGCCTACGGCGACCTGGACGCCGGCGCCTGGCAGCCGTTCGCGCTGCTGATCGGCGCCAGCGTGCTGCTGGGCGCCAGCTTTCTCGCCATGGGCTACCTGATCAGCACGCTGGTGCGCGAGCGCGCCACGGCAGCCGGGATCGCGCTGGGCGTCTGGCTGTTCTTCGTCGTGATCTACGACATGGCGCTGCTGGGCGTGCTGGCGGCGGACCAGGGACGCCACGTCAGCCCCGGCCTGCTCAATGCGCTGCTGCTGCTCAACCCCTCGGACGTATACCGGCTGCTGAACCTGACGGGCTTCGAGAATATTTCGCTGTACGCCGGCATGGCGGGGCTGAGCGATCAGGCCAGCCTGCCGCTGCCTACCCTGATCACCGCGCTGCTGCTGTGGATCGCGGTTCCCTTCCTGCTCGCGACGGCGGCCTTCAGGAGCAAGCAGCTATGAGACGCCTCCGGCTTGCACTGGCCCTCGCCGCCTTGCTGACCGCCGCCGCCTGCGGCAACGGGTCCGGCCCCGAGGCTCCTCCGCCGGCGCCCGCCGCCGTGACGCTGGAATCCGTCGGCCATTACTGCGGCATGGCCCTGAACGAGCACAACGGCCCCAAGGGCCAGATCTTCCTCAGGGGACGCGCGGAGCCGGTCTGGTTCTCGTCGATCAAGCAGGTCTTCGCCTATACCCTGCTGCCCGAAGAGCCCAAGACCATCAGCGCGATCTACGTCAACGACATGTCCACGGCCGGCCCGGACGGCGTGCCCGACCCTGGCGCCTGGATCGACGCGCGCCAGGCCTTCTACGTCATCGAGGGCGGGTTCATCGGCGGCATGGGCGCCGAAGACGCCATGCCGTTCTCGCAGCGCGCCCATGCCGACTCCTTCGCCCAGGCCCACGGGGGTCGGGTCGTGAATTTCGCCGACGTGCCGGAGGCGTATGTCTTCGCCCAATAGCCCGGCGCCGCGCGGCTCCCGCTACCTTTGCAGGCCTATCGCCATGAATCCTACCCGCCGCCGCTTCATCGGCATCGCCGCCGCCGCTTCCGCGCTGGCGCTCGCTCCACTGCCCGCGCGCCGCGCCGCGGCCTCGATCCCGCCGGCCGTCTGGCAGGGCGTCGCCCTGGGCGCCGACGCGGAGCTGCGCCTCTACCATCCGGATCCGCAGGCGGCGCAGCGCCTGATCGCCCAATCCTTGCAGGAGTTGCGGCGGCTTGAAGCCATCTTCAGCCTGTACCGCGACGACAGCGCCCTCTCGCGCCTGAACCGCGATGGCTACCTGGACAACCCGCCCACCGACCTGCTGCAACTGCTCAGCGTGAGCCTGCGGTACGGCAGGCTCACCGGCGGCGCCTTCGACCCCACCGTGCAGCCGTTATGGAAGCTGTACGCCGACCATTTCGCGCAGCCCGGCGCAAGCCCCGAGGGCCCGCCCGCGCGTGCCGTGCAGCAGGCGCTGGCGCGGGTATCGCGCGAAGATGTGGCGCTGGAAAGCGATCGCATCGCGTTGCGCCGGCCTGGCATGGGCATCACGCTCAACGGCATCGCGCAAGGCTACATCACGGACCGGATTACCGGGCTGCTCAAGCAGGGCGGCCTGGAACGGGCCCTCGTGGACATGGGCGAAATACAGGGCATGGACACCCGCGGCGCGCCCGGGGACTGGAAGGTCGGGGTGGCAGATCCGCGGGACCCCGGCCGCGTGCTCGCCACCGCGCGCATCCGGAACCAGGCCCTGGCAACCTCCGGCGGCTACGGCACGGCCCTGGACGGCGCGGGCCGGTTCACCCACCTGTTCGACCCGCGCACGGGACTCGCCCGGCCGCTGTACCGCAGCGTATCGGTCATGGCGCCCAACGCCACCATGGCGGACGCCCTGTCCACCGCCTTCTCCTACATGCCGCTGGAAGCCGCCGACGTCATCATCCGCGAACATGGGCTGCGCGCCTGGTTCGCGCTGCGCGACGGCGGGCTGGCGGTGCGGGGCGCGGCCGCCTGACCGCCAGCCGCGCATGAAAAACGCCCCCGGGTCGGGGGCGTTTTTCATTGCAGGCGTAAACGCGGGCCTCAGGCGGCCGGCGACGGATTCAGGGCGGACAGCATCTGCGTGAAGATCTTGGGGCTGGCGGCCAGCACGTTGCCGGAATCCATCCAGCCCTGCTCGCCGTCGAAGTCCGCGACCAGCCCGCCGGCTTCGAGAACCATCAGGCTACCCGCCGCCAGGTCCCAGGGCTTCAGGCCGACGCCGCAGAAGCCGTCCAGGCGGCCGCAGGCCACATAGGCGAGGTCCAGCACGGTGGCGCCCAGGCGGCGCACGCCCGTGCTGCCTTCGGCCATCTGGCGGAAACGCGCGGAACCCTGTTCCAGGTCGCCTGAATTCGGCCAGTGCGCGCCCAGCAGCGCATCGTGGTAGCGGGTGCGGCCCGACACGCGCACGCGGCGGTCGTTCAGGAACGTGCCGCTGCCGCGGCTGGCCGTGAACAGTTCATTGCGCGACGGATCGTAGATGACCGCCTGCGTGACCTGGCCGCGCTGCGTCAGCGCGATGGACACGGCGTAGTTGGGCAGGCCATGGATGAAGTTCGTGGTGCCGTCCAGGGGATCAATGATCCACTGGAATTCAGCCTGGTCGGGACCTTGCAGCCCGAATTCCTCGCCCAGCACGGCATGGTCCGGGTAAGCGGCATGCAGTGTCTCGACGATGGACTCCTCGGCGGCGCGATCGACTTCCGTGACATAATCGCGCGGCCCCTTGCGAGCCACGCTGAGTCGTTCCAAATCCATGCTGGCACGGTTGATAATGGTGCCGGCACGCCGGGCCGCCTTGATGGCGATGTTGAGCATCGGGTGCATAAAATTCCGTACGAATGCGATGAGTTGGCTTGATGGTAGGCCGCTTGCCGCCCCCCGGGGCCGCGCTTGCCCCAACCGGGGAAATCGACCCAAAAAACCAGGAAGGCACTAAGCCAAACGTGCCATTTTAAATGACTCAAGCATTTTCACGTGTTCGGTTCATCATGGTGAACCCCAGCCACCCCGGAAACGTCGGTTCGGCGGCCCGCGCGATCAAGACGATGGGTTTTTCCGAACTGGTGCTGGTAGAGCCGAAATTTCCGGATGTAACCAGCCAGCCCGAGGCCGTCGCGCTGGCCAGCGGCGCGCTGGACGTGCTGGAAGGCGCCCAGGTGCACCCCTCGCTCGAAGAGGCGCTGGGGCCCGTGACGCTGGCTTTCGCGCTTACCGCCCGGGTGCGCGACCTGGGCCCCCCGCCCTGCGACATCCGGCAGGCCGCCGAACTTGCGCGCGGCCACCTGGCGGACACGACGGAGGGCGTCGCCGCCATCGTGCTGGGCACCGAACGCGCCGGGCTCACCAACGCCCAGATCGCGTTGTGCCACCGCATCTGCCACATCCCCGCCAACCCGGAATACAGCTCGCTGAACGTGGCCCAGGCGCTGCAGCTGGCCGCCTGGGAACTGCGCTACGCGCTGCTGGTGGCCCAGGGCGCTCCGCTCCTGCCCGCGTCGACCGCGCAGGAGCCGGCGCGCGGCGCCGCTCCGGCCTCGGGCGCAGCGGTCCAGGCCTTCCTGGCCCACTGGGAAGAGGCGCTGGTCGGGGTCCAGTTCCTGGATCCCGACCATCCCAAGAAGCTCATGCCCCGCATGCGCCATCTTTTTTCCCGGCTGGCCCTGAGCCGCGATGAAGTGGACATGATGCGCGGCGTCTGCACCGCGATGCTGACGGCCGCCAGAAAGAAATAGGTTCCACGCCGCGCAGGCGGCGCGATGCCGCCGGCCCGGGCAAAAAAATAGGGACGGGCATCAGCCCGTCCCCACGCATCGGTCTCCGGGCGGCATGCCGCCCGGGACGCGAAGATCAGTCCACTTTGGCGCCGGAGGCCTTGACCACCGGGGCCCAGCCTTCCACTTCGGACTTGATGAACTGGCCGAATTCGGCCGGCGTCGTCTTCACGCCCACCGCGCCCAGGCTTTCGAAGCTTTTCTGCACTTCGGGCTTGTCCAGCGCCTTGACCATGGCCGCGTTCAGCTTGTTCACGACTTCGGGCGGCGTGCCGGCGGGGGCAATCAGGCCGAACCACGACGACACGTCGAAGTTGGCGAAGCCCGATTCCTTCATCGTAGGCAGATCCGGGGCGCTCTTGGAGCGTTCCGTGGTCGTCACGGCCAGGGCGCGCAACTTGCCCGATTGCACATGCGGCCAGGACGAAGGCATGTTGTCGAACATGAACTGCACCTGTCCGCCGATCAGGTCGGTGACGGCCGGAGCACTACCCTTATAGGGCACGTGCAGCACATCGATGCCCGTCTGCATCTTGAACAGCTCGCCCGCCATATGGATGGAGGTGCCGCTGCCCGACGAGGCGAACGCCAGCTTGCCCGGGTTCTTCTTCGCGTAGTCGA
Organism: Achromobacter sp.; assembly: GCF_050285585.1. GTDB lineage: Bacteria > Pseudomonadota > Gammaproteobacteria > Burkholderiales > Burkholderiaceae_B > Achromobacter. Next base: position 21,721 of record NZ_JBLZXF010000006.1, read on the forward strand.
CCAGTTCCTGGACGGACTTCACGGGAACCTGCGGGTTCACCACCAGGATGTTCGGCACCTTGGCGCCCAGCGCCACCGGCGTGAAATCCTTGGTCAGGTCGAAATTGACGTTCTTGTACAGCGTCTGGTTGATGGCGCTGGTAACCGCCACGAACAGCAGCGTGTAGCCGTCGGGGTCGGCGCGCTTCACCTGGTCGGTGGCGATGTTGCTGCCGGCGCCCGGCTTGTTCTCGACCACGAACGACTGGCCGAGGCTCTCGGTCAGCTCCTTGGCCATGATGCGGGCGATCACGTCGGTGGTGCCGCCGGCCGAAAAGCCGACCACGATGCGTACGGGCTTGTCGGGATAGGCGGCATGGGCCGAACCCATGGCAAATGCGCTTGCGGCGGTAGCCAGAAGAGTGGCGGCGAGGCGCCGCAGTCCAGGCTTTTGACCTGTAGTCATAGTGTCTCCGTGCAGGTACTGTCCATGAAATGGACGATTCGAATTATTGGATGACGCATTCTGAGCTATACACGGGCGCCGCATCAAGGTAGAGTCCACGGTACGGACAATGGTTTTCCCTTGAACGTTCCGTGATAACCCTAGATTTCCAGAGATTTGCATGCAAGACAGCGATGCCGCGGCCGCAGGCCCACGCACATTGCGGCGCGGGCTGGCCGTCCTGGCCGCCCTGCGGGACCAGGGTCCCGATGGTCTCAGCGTGACCGATATCGCGCGCCTGACGGGCATACAGCGCCCCACCATTTATCGTCTGCTGGCCGCCCTGCTCGATGCAGGCCTGGTGCTGCCCGTGACCGGCACCAAGAAATACCGTGCCCAGCTGGCGGTGGACCCGGACACGCGGTCGCGCGATCCGCGCGTTCGCCAGTTGCTGCCCGTGCTGCGCCGCCTGGCCGACCGCACGGGCGACGCCGTGTTCCTGGTGGTGCGCGACGATGACGACTCGATCAGCCTGCACCGCGAGATCGGCAGCTACCCCGTGCAGATCCTGGCCACTTACGCGGGCAAGCGGCAGCCGCTGGGCGTGGGATCCGGCGGCATGGCCCTGCTGGCCGCGCTGCCCGACGAGGTCGCGCGCGGCATCGTCGAACGCAACTCCGGCCGCCTGGACGAGTACGGCGGCATGACGCCGCAGGAAATGTACCGGCTCATCGACAACACCCGCGCGCGTGGCTACTCGGTGGTCGGCAACCATGCGGTGCGCGGCGCGCTGGGCGTGGGCTGCGCCCTGCTCGACGCCCAGGGCGCGCCGCTGCTCGCCGTCAGCGTCACCGCCATCATCGACCGCATGCCGGCCCAGCGCCAGCGCGAAATCGCCGGCTGGATCAAGGCCGAACTGGCGCGCCTGGCCGTCCAGGCCTGACTCCGCGCAATGACAAACGGGCGCCCGGGGCGCCCGTTTTTTTTCCGGCGGGATGAAGGCCGCGCTCAGGCGGCGGCGCCCGTCTTCGGGTTCTGGATTTCGCGCAGCGGGATGGGCGGCTGGAAGCCGGCCTCCTCCAGCGAGCTGCGGATCTGCTGGTAGAGGCCCCAGCGCAGGTCCCAGTACTTGCTGGCTTCGGCCCACACGCGCACGTTGACGATGACGCCGTTCTCCTTGTAGTCGAACACCTTCACCTGAGGCTCGGGATCCTTCAGCGCGTCCGGACGGGCGTCCACCAGCGCCTTCAGCTTGGCCAGCACCACTTCCAGGTCGTCGCCGTAGCGGACCGGGACCGGGATGTCCAGGCGGCGCGTCTTGTTGCGGCTGTAGTTGGTGATGGTGGCGTTCCAGACCGTGCTGTTGGGCAAGGTCAGGTGAATGCCGTCGACCTGCACCAGGCGCGTGAGGAACAGCCCCACCTCTTCGACCGTGCCGTCCGAACCGGAGCTCAGCGCGATGTACTCGCCCGCGCGGATGGGGCGCAGGATGAGCAGCATGATGCCCGCCGCAATGTTCTGCAGCGTGCCCTGCAGGGCCAGGCCGACCGCCAGGCCGGCCGCGCCCAGCACGGCGATCAGGCTGGCCGTCTGGACGCCGAAGCGCGCCAGCACGGCGATCACGGTGAAGATGCGCACCGTCCAGACCACGGTGCTGTAGAACATGGGGATGATCGTGGGGTCGATCTTGCTGGACCGCGAGGCGGCCCGGCGCACCCAGCTTCCGAGCAGGGAAGACACCCACCAGCCGATGATGAGGATCAGCAGGGCGACGAGCAGATTGATGCCCAGGTCCACCAGCCTGGGAGCCCAGGCGCTAAATTCTTTCAAGGCTTCTTCCATGGAATCTCCTGCCAAAAGGTTGCGAACGCGGGGCATTTTGCCTTGGGACGGCCCGCTGGCAAAAAGCCCGGAAAAAAACGACCGAAAACTTTATCAGATGCGGCCAGCGCAAAGGGCCGCGATGCGGCCCTGTTATGTCAGGGTTTGTAAGAAGACGGCTCAGGCCCTGGCCGCGACCTTGCGGAAATGATTGTCCCAGGACAGCTCGCGCGATGGCGCCAGCACCGGCTTTCTTTCCGTGCCCGAGGCGTCGACGCGCAGCATCGCGCCCAATCCGCTGCTGAGCAGGAAACCCTCTTGCGCCGCGGGCGCCACGCCGCAACCGTCCGCCAGCTCGGTCGTGCCCAGGCAGCGGCCGCTGGCCGCGTCCCAGTAGATCACCTGGCCGCCCACCGGGCTCGACGTGGCGACGACGGCGCCGGCGGCATCCACCGCCACCGAGCCCACGTAGTTGCGCATCTGGCGCAGCGTCTGCGCCGGGCCCTCGAACAGTTCCAGCCGGGCGCCCCGCCGGTGCCGGCCCACCAACGCCGGACGATCGGCCGCCGGCCCCATGTATTGGCAGCCGAACCAGACGCAGCCGTCGGCCGCCAGCGCAAGGTGGCGGATGGACAGGCGGTGCAGCGCGGGCGCGAGTTCCTCTTTTTCCAGCAGCGCGCCGCTGGCCGCGTCGATGTAGGCCAGCGACGGCCGCATCGTGTCCAGATTGAGTTCCAGCTTGCCGTAGTCCGGATGGGTCAGGATGCCGCCATTGGCGACGCACAGGGTCTTGCCGTCGGGCATGAGCACCACCTCGTGCGGACCGATGCCGCCGGTATCGAATTCGCCGATCCGCCGGTAGGCGCCGCCCGGCGACGCGTCATAGAGCCCCAGCACGCCGCGCCCCGCCTCGAAGTCGTTTTCGGTGGCCGCCAGCAGCCGGCCGCCGTCCAGGTAGGCGCCGTGGCCGAAGAAGTGGCGCTCATCGTGCAAGGGCAGCGCCTGGGGGCCGCCTTCGCCCCGCAGGGAGAACGCCAGGGCGAAGAAACCCGGCTGCCGCCCGAACACGACGGCGCGCTGGCCGGCGGGATCGATGGCGAAGCTATGGCCGCGAGCGGGCATCGGCACCACCAGGCGGTCGTTGCCCGCGTCGTCCAGCAGCACCGCTTCGTCGCGGCCGCCGCGCTTGCGCGCGCTCAGGTACAGCGCGTTTCCGTCCTCGGGCGCTGCGGCCCATGCCGCGCCGGGCGCCACGCCCAGCGCCGCCGCCAGCGAGAGAAAGCGGCGCCGGTCAATCGCCATCGAGCGCATTGAATCCGATCATGACGCCCAGGGCGGGCGCCAGGTCCTGGTCGACGATGGCCTTGGCGTTCTTGAGCGTAAGGGATGCCAGCGTCAGTTGCCGGCGCCCGTCCTCGTCCGCCACCGCCTGTTCCAGCGCGGGCACCGCCCGCAGCGTTTGCGCGGCGCTGGCCAGTTCGCCGCGGACCGATGCGTCCATCCAGCCGTCGCCCGCGGGCAAGGGGTACGCGCCCGCCTGGTAAAAGGCGTTCAGGCCGTCCACGCTGGCCGCCAGCAGGCGCGTGGACAGTTTGCTGCGCCAGAATGCCGCGCGCTTGGGGCGCGCCGCCGCGGCGGTGTCGCCCAGCACCGGCACGATCTTCACGTCGCGCGCGAACTGCAGGCCGGTGGACAAAGCCTTCATGGCCTCGGAGGCCACTTCCTGTGGATCGCGGTAGAGATCGTTGTCCGCCTGCGGATGCGAGAACTGGCGGCCGAAGTCGCCGTCGGGGCTCCAGGCCTGGGCCACGTCGCGGGAAATCGCGGCGACGTTGGCGGCGACCGCGCGGGCGTAGCCGCAGGCATAGGCGAAACCCGGCGCGCCGCCCTGCTCGAGCAGCGCCGGCTCGCCGTAAAGCACGTACTCCAGCGCGGGCAGCCCCTGCACGGCGACACTGCGCCCCGACAAGGCGCCCGGGGCGAGCAGCGCTTCGTCCTTGGCGGCGATCAGCGCCTGAACCTGCCTGGGCATCACGCCGCGGGTGTCCGGCCAGAAGGCCAGGCGTTCGTAGCGGTTGGCCTGCACCAGCGGCCCGAAGCGGAGGATTTCGACGCCGGACCAGGCCAGCGCCAGGTTCTCGAAGGCCTTGCCGACGCGGGCGGCGCCGGCCGCGCCAGGCTGGGCGCACCAGCCGTCCAAAGCCCCGTCAAGCGCCTGGGCCGCGTCCACCATCTTCGCCACCGCCGGGCGCGCATAGCCGTTCGCCAGCCGCTCGCCAAGGTCGGCGGGCAGCCCCGCTCCGGCCGCCGGACCTGCCAATCCGGCAAGCGCGGCCGCCGCGGCCAGTTTCAATACATGCTTCGCCAGTCCGGCCATCACAGCGACTCCAGGAAACGGATCAGATCGGCGCGTTCTTCGGGCGTCATCGCCACCACGCGGTCACGCGCGGGCTTGGCGGCGCCGCCATGCCACAGGATGGCTTCCAACAGGCTGCGGGCGCGCCCGTCGTGCAGCCAGGTGGCGTTGGGGTTCACGGTCTTGGTCAGGCCGATGCCCCACAGCGGCGGCGTGCGCCACTCGCGGCCGTTGGCCTCGCCGTCGGACACGCCGTCCGCCAGGGCCTCGCCCATGTCGTGCACCAGCATGTCGGTGTAGGGCCAGATCAGCTGGAATCGATGCTCGGGCTGCCTGGCGTTGCGGCTGGTCACGTACTTGGGCACGTGGCAGGCGACGCAATTAGCTTCGTAGAACAGCTTCTTGCCCGCCAGCACGCGCGCGTCGCCGGCATCGCGGCGCTGCGGCACGGCAAGATTGGTGGAATAGATGGTGACGAAATCCATGAGCTTGCCCGGCACCTCTTCGGCGCCGAAGCGCGGCTGCGCGCCGTGCGGCATGTCCAGGCATGGCTGCTGCGCGGCCGTGCAGTCGCCGGAGTGCTTGGGAAACAGCGGAGTCGACAGGCCCATGTCGTTCGAGAAGGCGGCGGCGCTCTGCTGTTCCACCGTGGGCTGCCCCGCCTTCAGGTTGAAGCGGCCCAGCACGCGGGCGCCGGTGCGAGCATCGGTGACCCAGTTGGCCTTGCCGACGATGCCGTCCCGCTTGTCCGCGCCCACGTTGGCCAGGATATCGGCCTCGTGGATGGATTCGAGCAGGCCCAGGCCGATCATGGGCGGCGCCAGGCGCGGCGATATCTGCGTGTCGGCGCGCATGGGGCCGTAGCCCAGGTTCTCGATGCGGTAGGTCGGCTTCATCAGGGTTGCCGTCTCGCCGCCGTTGAGCGCCACGGAAACGGGCTCGTACTCGATCTCCATGCGGCCTTCGGCGGGCAGGCTCGCCACCGCGAAGTTCTGCAGCTGCACGCCGTAGACCGGCTCGGGCAGCGACGCGACCTCGCCGGCGGCGAGCTTGGGATGACCGCGGTCGGGCCCCTGCGGCACCGCCAGGCGCAGCAGCAGCGCCACGGCGTCCGTGCGCTCCAGCGGATCGAACCCGGGCACGGTGCCGCGCCCGTCCTTGGTATGGCAGGCCTGGCAGGAACGCGCATTGAAGAGCGGCCCCAGCCCGTCGGATGCCTGCGTGGATGCGGGCGCAGACACCCAGTCCTTGCGGAACAGCCCGTTGCCGACCTGGAACTCCTGGCGCCCCTCGAAACTCATGTTCGCGGAAGGCTGGGAAAAAATGTCGGCGTTGATGAGCTTATTGGTGGTGGCCGCGCCGGCCTGCATGGTCTCGAAGGTTTCCACCTTCGAAAAATCGCGCGTGGGCGCGGTGATCGCGGTCACGCGCTTCTGGTCTTCGGGCGTCAGGTCGTCGCGCCCGGCGGGCGCGGCGGGCGCGGCGGCGGCGACGGCGTGCGCCGACGCCGCCAGTACGGCGGCTAATGCAAATTTCACTTGAATACGGCGTCGGGTTTGTCCAGGCTGTCGGAACCTTCGATGGCGACCTTGCCCAGGTCCAGCAGCGCGATCACGCGCTCCAGGCTGCGAGTCTGGTCGACCAGGCTGTCGATGGCGGCCTGCACCACCGCATTGCCTTCCTTGTTGCCGTCCGCGATCATCTGGTCGTAGGTTTCCACCGTTTCGGCGCGCGTCTTCATGGCCTGCATGGCGGCGACCGTGGCGTCCAGCTTGGCGCGCACTTCGGCGTCGAGCTTGGCATCCTTGGCCTTGACCAGTTCGGACAGGCTGGCGCCCGAGACCGTCTTGCCGTCGATCCGGGTGTACGAACCCAGGTAGACGTTGCGGATGCCGATCTGGTCGTAGTAGTGGGAGTTGTGCGTGTTGTCGGAGAAGCAGTCGTGCTCTTCCTCGGGATCGTGCAGCATCAGGCCCAGCTTCATGCGTTCGCCGGCCAGTTCGCCGTACGACAGGCTGCCCAGCCCCGTCAGCATCGCGATCAGGCCCGCCTTCGGATCTTCCTCGACGGCCTTGCGCGCGGCGCCTTCCTTTTTCCAATTGCCGACCATCTCTTCCAGGTCCGCCACCAGCAGGTCGGTCACGGCCTTCAGGAATTCCACGCGGCGCTCGCAATGGCCGCCCGTGCACTGCTTGGGATCGAAGTCCGTGTGCGGGCGGTTGCCCGAGTGGCGCTCTTGCGGCGAACCCTTGCGGCCCGCCGGCGCGGGGCCGGTGCCGTTCAGGTCCTGGCCCCACAGCAAGAATTCGATGGCGTGGTAGCCGGTGGCCACGTTGGCTTCGTTGCCGTCGGCCTCATGCAGCACCTCGGACAGCAGCTGCGGCGTGATCTTGCTGACGTCGACCGTCTTGCCGCCCACCGAAATCTTGGAATTGGCGATGACGTTGACCGCGTAATAGGCGTTTTCGTCGTTCTCGGTGCCGTAGGAGGCGTCCACGTAGTCGATCAGGCCTTCGTCGAGCGGCCAGGCGTTCACGCGGCCTTCCCAGTCGTCGACGATGGGGTTGCCGAAGCGATAGGCTTCCGTCTGCTGATACGGCACGCGGGCGGCCAGCCAGGCTTCGCGCGCGGCCTTCAGCGTGTCGGCGCTGGGCGTGGCGATCAGCGCGTCGATGGCCTTGCGCAGCGCCTTGGCGGAAGTCAGCGAATCTTCGTAGCCGGCCAGCGCCAGATCCGAATACGTGGCGACCACGGCCTTGGGTTCGACGGCGGCCCGGGCCGCGCCTCCGAACACCGTGGCGGCCAGCACCGCTCCCAACAGCAACTTGCGCATCGACTTTCTCCCGTAACAGGAACGGGGCCCGCCCCCGCGGCGGCCCGCTCATCCTTGAATTTTGAGGATGAGAGTGTAAACAATTTTCGTTTGTTGTTCAGAATAAAGTCAGATACCTGACATTTTTTTGAATGATCAGACGCGTTTACCCCAAGGCCCGTCAGGGACGCGCGCTACCCTCCTGCGACTACTATTCCTCTCTCCGTCCCTGCCCCCCTGCCATGGAACTCCGCCAGCTCCGCTACTTCGTCCGTGTCGCCGAGTCGGGCAGCATCGGCCGCGCCGCGCGCGAGCTGGGCGTGGTCGCCTCGGCGCTCAGCCAGCAGATCAGCCGGCTTGAAAGCGAGCTGGCGACGCGGCTGCTGGTGCGCACGCCCACGGGCGTCGTGCCTACGCCGGCCGGCACGGCCTTCCTGCGCCAGGCGCAGCTTACGCTGCGGCATGCGGAAAACGCCGTGGCCGCGGCGCGCGAGGCGCGCCTGTCCGGGATGGTGAGCGTCGGGTTCGCGCCCACCACCTCGTCCGTGCTGGGCAGGCCGTTCTATGCGGCCATGTCCGAGCGCTATCCGAACGTGCGCCTGCACCTGGTCGAAGGCCTGTCCGGCAACCTGGGCGAACTGCTCACGGGGCGGCGTCTCGACCTGGCCGTGCTGTTCCAGAACGACAGCACCCAGGGCCGCAGCGCGATCCCCGTGCTGGAAGAGCGGCTGTTCCTGCTGGCTCGCCGCGGCATGGTCCCGCTGCCCGACGGCGAGCCCATCACCATTGCCCAGCTCGGAGCGCTGCCACAGGCGGTGACGAGCAAGGCGCACGGCCTGCGGGTCTTGGTCGAGGCCGCGTTCGAGCGGGCGGGCGTGGAGCCCTGGATCGGCGTCGAGGTCGACGGCCTGACCACGCTGATGGACCTGGTGCAGGCCAACCCGCTGGCCACCATCCAGCCCGGCGCGGCCGTGGCTCGGGTGGAATCCGGCCTGCTGAGCATGCACCCCATCGACGACCCCTTCCTGTTCCGCCGCAACCTGGTCTATTGCATCAACGACGACGAACTGTCTCCCGCGGCCCTGGCCGCGCGGGTCGTGCTGCTGGACGTGATGCGCGCCCTGGTCCGGCACGGCGGCTGGCCCGGCGCAAGCCTTCTCGATTCGTGATGCCCCCATGCTGGAGGCATGGCTAGGCCCTGCCCGGTCCGGCGGATACATTGCCAGCCATGAATGCCGTGGCATGGTGCGGCGGCAATGGACCTTCACGAGTTCCGATGACGACAGATACCCAAGGCCCGGGACGCCTGCGCATTTCCTCCATGCGCCCGCATTGCTCCGACGCGGAGTGGAACGCCCGCGTCGATCTGGCGGCCTGCTACCGCCTCGTCGAGATCTACGGAATGGCCGACATGATGGCCAACCACATTTCAGCGCGCGTGCCCGGCGAGGACAACGCCTTCCTGATCAACCCCTACGGCATGATGTACGAGGAAATCACGGCGTCCAGCCTCATCAAGGTCGACGTGGACGGCACGATCCTGGCCCGGCCCGACTTCGGCGAACTGGACTACGGGATCAACAAGGCGGGCTACGTGATCCATAGCGCGGTGCATGCGCACCGGCACGACGTGGACTGTGTGATCCATACCCACAGCTGGGCCTCGATGGCCGTTTCCTCGCTGGAATGCGGGCTGCTGCCCCTGACCCAGACCGCCATGCGCTTCCTGAAGATCGGCTACCACGACTACCAGGGCGTGGTGCTCGGCACCGAGGAACAGGCGTCGCTGCTGCAGGACCTCGGCCAGGGCGAGGCGCTCATCCTGCGCAACCACGGCGCGCTGACCGTGGGCCGCACCGTGGGCGAAGCCTTCAACTGGATGCACCGGCTGGAACTGGCCTGCCGTTCCCAACTGGCGGCGATGGCCACCGGCGCGCCACTGCAGGCCGTGGCCGCGCCCGTGCTGCAGGAAACCTGGAACAACTACCAGCCGGGCACTCGGCGCCCTTACGGCGTGATGGAGTGGCCCGCCCTGCTGCGCAAGCTCGACCGGCTCGACCCGGACTATCGCGACTGACCCTCCCGGCTCCCCATAGGCGACGGCCGGCGTGGCGGCACGGCGCCATCCGAGAAGCACAACCTCCACGCGAGGAGACATCATGAACACTGCCCGAGCCCTGCTCGCTTCCGCAGCGCTGGCTGGCGCCTGTGCGGCGCCGCTGGCCGCCGCGGACTATCCCGACCGGCCGGTGAAGGTCATCGTGGCGTTCTCGCCCGGCGGCACCACCGACACCCTCACTCGCAGCGTCACCAACGTCCTGACCCAGAAGCTGGGCCAACCCTTCGTCGTCGAGAACAAGCCCGGCGCGGGCGGCAACATCGGCACGGAATACGTGGTGCGCGCGGCGGCCGACGGCCACACGCTGATCGTCAATTCCGTGGGCCCCATCGCCGTCAACCCCTCCCTGAACAAGCTGCCCTACAGCCCCCTGGCCGATCTGGTGCCCATGGTGCAGATCGCCACGGTGCCCAACGTGCTGGTGGTGCCGCCCTCCTCTCCCGCCAAGGACATCCAGGGCTTCCTGAAGTACGTCAAGACCGCCCGCCAGCTCAATTACAGCTCTACCGGCGTCGGCACCTCCTCGCACCTGTCCAGCTACATGCTGATGGACGAGCTGGGCGTCAACGCCACACACGTGCCATACAAGGGCGCGGACGCGGTCAACGACCTGCTGGCCGGCCGCATCGATTTCATGTTCGCCACGATCCCATCCGTGATCGGGCACATCCGCGCCGGCAAACTGCGCGCCCTGGCGGTCAGCACCTCGCAACGCTCCGCCACCTTGCCCGAGCTGCCCACCATCGCCGAATCCGGCTACCCGGGCTTCGATGCCGGCTCCTGGTTCGGGTTCTTCGCGCCCAAGGGCACGCCGCAGCAGGTGGTGGACGTCGTCAACCGCGAAGTCAACGCCGCCCTGCCGGGGCTCAATGAGCAGATGCTGCGCGAAGGCGCCGAGCCGGTCGGCGGCACGGCGGGCCAGTTCTCGGCCTTCATCCAGCGCGAGCACGACAAGTGGGCCGTGCTGGTGAGGAAGTTCGCCCCACAGGCCCACTGAACGCGCCGCCGGCCGCGGCCGGCGGCGCGGCGCTCCCCCCTGCGATGGTGCGCCATGCACCAAAAGAGGTCGCGCGCGGCACCAGCCCGATGCCCGCCGCCCCTGCGCCACAGGCGCGGCGGGCCGCGGGCGCATTGGCATGGCTTTTGCTTGATGCCTGGTATGCAAGCTTGTCCACAAGCCTCATCTTCCTCGCAGACCAGGAGCCTTATATGATCGACCGCAACGCGCCCTTCGCCTTCAACGCCACCCGCCGCCGGCTGATCCAGGGCGCCGCGCTGGGCGCCGCGACGCTGGCCGCGCCGGCGATCGCGCGGGCGCAATCGAGTCCGGTCATCCGCATCGGCTTCTGGCCGGTGGCGGCCGGCCTGCCCTTTTATGCGGCGCTCGAAAAAGGCTACTTCAAGGAGGCCGGCCTGAACGTCGAGCCGCTGAAGTTCGCGGGCGCGCAACAGGTCATGGAAGCCATGCTGGCCGGCCGCGCGGACGGCAGCGCCAACGGCACCGGCTCGGCCAACCTGGCCATCGGCGAGATCGCCTCGCCCGGCCTGTTCAAGATTTTCGCGTCCAACCCCAGCAACGCCAGGAACGTGCTGGACGAGTTCATCGTCGCGAAAGACAGTCCCATCCAATCCATCGCAGACCTCAAGGGGAAAAAGGTCGGATCTGGACCCGGCATCCAGAACGCCACGCTGGCCAAAGCAGTGCTGGAGCGCGCCGGCGCAACCGGGGCAACCGTGGTGGAGCTGGCGATCAGCCAGCATGTCGCCGCGGTTGCCGCCGGCCAGTTGGACGCCTGCTACACGCTGGAGCCCACGGGCACGGTCGGCAGGCTGAACGGCACCACCCGCGTGCTGGAAGCGGGCGTCATCGCCAAATACGTGCTGGGCGATCCCACGGCGCCGTGGTTCGGCGGCTCGGCATCGCTGACCACCGCCTTCCTGAAGCAGCATCCCGAGGAAAGCAGGAAATTCATCGCGGCCTATGCCCGCGGCATCGAACTGATCCGCAGCAGGCCCGCAGAGGCGCGCCCCTACTTGAAGGGCTACACCGCCATCGAGGGCCCCATGACGGAGGAGGTGCCGCTCGCGGCCTATACGCTCTATGACGAATTCACGCCCGGCGACATCCAGTACTTCCAGAAGTTCTTCGACCTCTTCTCGGAAAAGGGCGTGTTCGCGCAAAAGGTCGACGTCTCCACCATGCTCTACAAGGGCTGAACCATGGGCGCAACCGCAATGACCGCCGCCGCCCCCGGAACGAAACAGCCCGCGCGACGGCTCAATGCCGCGCGCCTGCTGCCGCTGATCGGCCCGCTCGCCCTGTTCATCGTATGGGACCTGGTGGTGCGCCTGCACCTGGTGAGCCCAGTCCTGCTGCCCACGCCCGCCGCAGCCATCGCGGCGCTGGCCAAGGGCATGGCGGGCGGCCCCCTGCTGGGGGATTTCCTTTCGTCCCTCAACCGCACGCTGCAAGCCTTCCTGATCGCCGGCGTGATCGGCGTGCCGCTCGGCGTGCTGCTGGGCAGCAGCGAAAAGGCCTACCGCAGCGTGGAGTTCCTGGTGGACTTCTTCCGCTCCACGCCGTCCTCCGCGCTGATCCCGTTGTTCCTGATGATCTTCGGCGTCACCGACATGAACAAGATCGCCATCGCGGCCTTCGCCGCGGTGCTGGTCATCCTGTTCAACAGCGCGTACGGCGTGATCAACGCGCGCAAGCAGCGCGTCATGGCTGCGCGCGTGATGGGCGCGTCGCGCTGGCGGATCTTCAAGGACGTACTGATCTGGGAAAGCCTGCAACCTACCTTCGTGGGCCTGCGCAGCGGCGTATCGATGGCGCTCGTCATCGTGATCGTCGCGGAGATGTTCATCGGATCCGACAGCGGCCTGGGCAACCGCATCATCAATGCGCAGCAGGTGCTGAACGTGCGCGAAATGTATGCCTCGATCCTGGCGGCCGGCGCCCTCGGCTATGTGCTGAACATTCTTTTTCTCGTGCTGGAAAAGCGCGTCGTCCATTGGAGCGGCCGGTAAATGTCCACCGTCATCAACCCCGTCATCGCCCCAGCTCCGCCCGCCGCGCCGTTCGAGCCGGGCCCGTTGGGCACGCACATCACGATCCGCGGCCTGACCAAATACTTCGCCGGCTGGCCTCTGTACGAGAACTTCAACCTGGACATTCCCAAGGGCAAGATCGTGTCCGTGTTCGGCCCCAACGGATGCGGCAAGTCCACGCTGATCAATATGATCGCCGGCCTGATCCCGGTGGACGCGGGCGAGATCCTGTTCGACGGCAAGTCGCTGGCCCAGACCAAGATCGGCTATGTCTTCCAGAACTACCGCGAAGCCCTGTTCCCATGGCTGCGCACCATCGACAACATTGCCTATCCGCTGCGCCTGGAAGGCCGCAGCAAGGCGGACACAGACGCACGCGTGGAAGAGCTGGTGGCCTCGTTCGACGTCAAGTTCGACCTGAAGCGCTATCCCTACGAGCTATCGGGGGGGCAGCAACAGACCGCGTCCATCATGCGGGCGCTTGCCCCCGGACCCGAGGTGCTATTCCTGGATGAGCCCTTCTCCGCGCTGGACTTCGAGATGACGCTGTTCATCCGCGAAAAGCTGCAGGAGGTCTTCATGCAGACAGGCACCACCATGCTGCTCGTGTCCCATGACCTGGAGGAAGCCGTGTACCTGGCTGACCAGATCCTGCTGCTGACCAAGCGCCCCACCCGGGTGGCGGAGATCCTGGACTACCGCGATGCCCGCCCGCGCACCGTCGAGACGCTGTCCGAGCCTGGCTTCGTCCAGATGAAAAAACTCAGCCTGGAGATCTTCCAGCGCGAAGTCCGCAAGTAAGCATCCTGCCCAACGGAGAGTCCGCCATGACCCAGGAAACCATAGACCAATACGTGCGCAGCGCTCTGGCGCTTGCCGGCTACGCCTTGCGCGAACCCGCCACGGCCGAGGTCGTTCGGCAGTTCTCGCGCCTCCATGAAATCGCCTCCAGCTTCGTGGACGAACCGCTGTCGGCCGACCTGGAATCCGCCTCGGTGTTCCGCCCGTGAACAGCCCCGCCCTGGAAATCGCGCATCTGGTCCGCAGCGGCCAGCGCACCGCCATGGCTGTGCTGCAGGCCGCCCTGGCCCGCGTGCGCGAGCGCGACCCGCGCTACAACTGCTTCACCGCCGTGACCGAGGCCCGCGCGCGGCAGGAGGCCGCGGCCATCGACGCGCGCCGCGCCCGCGGCGAAACGCTGCCGCCGCTGGCGGGCGTGCCCTATGCCGTGAAGAACCTGTTCGATATCGCCGACGAGGTAACGCTGGCGGGCGGCAGGGTCAACGCGTCCAACCCGCCCGCGCGAAGCGATGCCAGGCTGATCGAACGCATGCGCGATGCCGGCGCGGTGCTTGTCGGGGCCTTGAACATGGACGAACACGCCTACGGCTTCACCACCGAGAACTCCCATTACGGCGCCTGCCGCAACCCGCGGGATCCCTCGCGCATCGCGGGCGGCTCCTCGGGCGGCAGCGCCGCCGCCATCGCAGGCGGCCTGGTGCCGCTGACCCTGGGCTCGGACACCAACGGCTCTATCCGCGTGCCGGCCTCGCTATGCGGGGTCTTCGGCCTGAAACCGACCTATGGCAGGCTCCCGCGCACGGGCTCGTATCCCTTCGTAGGCAGCCTGGACCACCTGGGACCGTTCGCGGCCAGCGCCGCCGACCTCGCCGCCGCCTATGACGCGCTGCAGGGCCAGGACCCGGACGACGTCGCCTGCGCGCAGCGCCCCGCCGAGCCCGCCTTGCCCGCGCTGGCCGACGAAGCGCGCCCCCTGCGCGCGGCCGTGCTGGGCGGCTACTTTACGGAATGGGCAGGCCCGCAAGCCCGCCGCGCCGTCGAAATCGCCGCATGCGCATTGGACGCCGGCGCCCGCGTCGAGCTGCGCGGCGCAGCCCAGGCGCGCGCCGCCGCCTTCGTCATCACCGCCGCCGAGGGCGGCGCCCTGCATCGCCGCAGGCTCGTCACGCACTATGACTACTACGAACCGCATTCGCGCGATCGCCTGGTCGCCGGCAGCCTGGTGCCCGCGGCCTGGACGCAGCAGGCGCAGCGCATCCGTCACCGCGTCTACCGGGAAGCGCTGGCGCTGTTCGAGGACTACGACGTGCTGATCGCGCCGGCCACGCCCGTTCCCGCCACGCCGATCGGCGCGGACTGGCTGGCGCTTGCCGGCGGGCAATTGCCGGCGCGCGCCAGCATGGGGATCCTGACGCAGCCAGTGTCCTGCATCGGACTGCCCGTGTGCACCGCGCCGGTCTGGCCCCGCGCCGGGCAGGACGACCATCTTCCGCTGGGCGTGCAATTGATCGCCGCGCCATGGCGCGAAGTCGATTGCCTGCGCGCCGCCCTGGCCCTGGAGCGGGCCGGCGCGGCGCAGGCGCTCCCTCTCTGAACCACAACGCCGAGGCATACATGGACACCGCTTTCGCCGCGGTAGAGATTCCGCGCACGCTGGCCGACACCGTATATGGCACGCTGAAGCGCGACATCCTGGATTTCCGCCTGGCGCCGGGCGACCGCTTCACCGAAACCGAGGTCGCCGACCGCCTGCAGGTCAGCCGCACGCCGGTGCGCGAAGCGCTGTTCCGCCTGGAACGGGAAGGCTATCTGGAGGTGCGGCAGCGCAACGGCTGGCTGGTCAAGCCGCTGGACTTCAATACGCTGGACCATTTCTATGAATTGCGCAGCGTTCTGGAGGCCGCCGCGGTGCAGGCCATCTGTGCGCCGGGCAAGGGCGCGGACCCGCTGCGCGCGCTGCGGCCGCTGGCGGATGCCTGGCTGGTGGACGCGGACGGGCGGTCCAGCGACCGCGAGCGGCTGGCCGACCTGGACGAGCGCTTCCATATCGATCTGGTTGCCGCGGCCGGCAACCCCGAAATATCGCGCGTGCACCGCGCCGCAACGGAACGAATCCGCATCGTGCGCCGGCTGGATTTCACGCAGCCCGACCGCATCGACAAGACCTACGAAGAGCACGGCGCGATACTGGCCGCAGTGCTGGACGGCAACGCCGCGCGCGCCACGGACCTGCTGCGCGCGCACATCCTGGACAGCCAGGCTGCCGTGCGCACGATCACGCTGCACCGGCTGTATTCCGCGCGCCAGGCCGGGGCCGACTGACGGGCGGTTGGCTGTGCCCTGCCCGTCAGCCGGCGCGCAGCCAACGCTGCAGCACCCGCGATACGAGAGGAATGCAGACGAACACCATGACCGGCGTCAGAGCCACGCTGGTGACCAGCACGCGCCAGAACACGGGCAGCGCGCTCAACGGCTCGCTGGCGAGCAGGGAAAAGGCGAGCAGCACCGGGAAATAGGCCAGCCAGATGCTGACCGCCTGCTTCCAGCGCGGCGGCGCGCTGAGCTTGGGCGCGAACCAGCCGTCCGTACCGCTGGCGCGGCGGGCATGGCTGGCGCGCACCAGCGCCGTGCCGCGCTCCAGCCACATGCGGCGCGGCAGCGAGTTCTCCCAGCGGTTCAGGCTGGCTTCGTCGGCGAAGCGCAGCACGATCTGGTATTGGTCCCCGCCTTCCGGCGGCTGCAGCACGCCCGACCCGAGAAAGCCAGGGAACCCGGCCGCCAGGATTTCGCCCTGGCGCATCCAGGACAGAAAATCGCTATAGCGCTCGGGCGCGATATGCCTCGTGACCAACATGGTGACCGGGGCGGAGACGGCGGAACTGGACATGGCGGAACTCCTGGAGCAGCGTGCAGCGTGTTATGCCCGCTGTGCAAGCAAGCCGCGTGCCAGTCTTGCCGCACGGGCGCCTCCCGGGCGCAACGGCTGACGCGGGGCGCCCTGGGCCCCATCGTGGTGAAAGACGGCGGCGTCCGGCACCACGGCGGTGCGTGAATGAAAGCGGACCCGTCGACATCATCGCGTCATCTTCCCCAATAACCATATGCCCGATCCGCATTGAGCCCGCGCGCGGACAGGTCTACACTGGGCATTCCTCTTCCCGCTTGGAGCATCCGCCTCATGAGCACCTACAAAATCGCTGTTTTCGTCGGAAGCCTGCGCGCCGCCTCGTTCAATCTGCGGCTGGCCCGCGCACTGGAAAAGCTAGTGCCCGCGGACTTCAAGTTCGAGTATGTCAGCCTGGGCGATGTGCCGCTGTACAACCAGGACAACGAAAACAACCTGCCGGCCCCGGCCGCCAAGCTCAAGCAGCAGATCGCGGACGCCCAAGGCATTCTGTTCGTATCGCCCGAGCACAACCGTTCTCTGCCCGCCGCGCTCAAGAACGCCATCGACTGGGGCTCGCGCCCGTGGGGCCAGAACTCCTGGACGGGCAAGGCGGCCGGCATCGTCGGCACCTCGCCCAGCGCCGCCGGCACCGCGATGATGCAGCAGCACCTGCGCAACATCCTGGCCGCGGAAGGCGCCAGCGCGCTGACCACGCCGGAAGTGTTCCTGCAGTACACGGAAGGCCTCATCGACGACCAGTACAACATCACCAACGAAGGCACGCGCAAGTTCCTGCAAGGCTGGGTCGACCGCTACGTGGACTGGATCAAGAAGTTCAACGCCTGATCGCCGCCGCTGCCGGCCGGGAGCCTCGCTCCGGCCGGCAGAGATCGCCTGCCCTACCTCCAGGCGATCCAGCCCCCCGATGCGTTCGGGGGGCTTTTTTTTGCCGCGGCGGGCAGCGGCCTGCGGCGCGCACAACCCGCGGCCCGCCATTGGCCCGGCACAACCTCCAAAAAATACCCGGTCCGCCGCCGGGCGGCCCCAAGGCGGGCCAGCTCCCCCCACTTATCCCCTCCAACTGTGGAGAACGCTGAGGACAGCCTTGGGGCAGAAGCAAAATTCCCTGCCCGGCCAAGCACTTGCAAGGGGTGATCAATTAATGCGCAATCATGCTTTTGGATGATTTTTGACGCACTTATCCACCCAATCCCGGATGGCTCGCCGCGCCTGCCGCGCCCGTGTGGATTTGTCCCCGCGTTCTGTGGAAAAGCATGAGGACAGCATGAGGGCAGGTCGGGATTCCTCTTGTGTATCAAGCACCTGCAAGGGGTGGTCAAGAATGGCTCAAATGCCGCGGGACCGCGCGCCGGTTGTCCCCGGGAAATGTGGATAAGCCTGAGGACAGCCTGCGGGCAGTCCACAAAAATCCTTATGAGCCAAGGACTTGGAGGCAGAGGGCAAGAAACGCGCAACGCCGCCCGCCGGCCCCGCGGTGCGCGGCGCTGCCGGGCGAGCGACAAGACCGGCCCCCGCTTGTCCCCATCGAATGTGGACAAGCCTATGAACAGTCCGATAACAAGCTGAAAAAGCCCTTATCCGACAATCACTTGGAGGCCGTGCTCAAGAAAGAAGCAGCCGCGCGATCAACTGTTCCCCTCCAGGCGCATGCCGATTTTCAAGCCGACCTGCCAGTACGCCACCTTGCCGTCCTTGATATGGCCGCGCACTTCGGTGACCTCGAACCAATCCAGGTTGCGCAGGGTTTCGGACGCGCGCGCGATGGCTTGCGAGATGGCGTCATCGGTGGATTTGGTGGATGAGCCCACCAAGTCGATTTGCTTGTAGACATGATTCGACATAGCTCGTCTCCGCAAAGGGGGGTGAGTCGTGAATCGTCGGCCTGGCGGCGATGTTCCGGCGCTTACGACCGGCAATCCATTCGAACACACAGCATACGCTCACGGCGCTAGAGTGGTGTTACGAGTTCCGTCGCGCCGGACTCGGCGCGAGCGGCACTGGTTTCCGCAACGCAAGCAAGGAGGTGTCGTCATGCCTGAACGAAAGACCCTGGAAAGAGCGGCGCGCGACAAACGTCAAGGAAAGTCCGCGTCCACGCAGGCCGGAGAGTTCGTGCGAGAGGAAATCGAACACGTGCGCGAAGGCAAGCACGGCGTGCGCTCGACCAAGCAGGCCATTGCGATCGGCCTGTCCAAGGCCCGCCGCGCTGGCGTCGCGCTGCCCGCCCCCAAGAAGGCAAGCGCATCGACCAAGCGCAAGGCCGCGCAGGACAGCCGCGCGGCCGGCGACGGACACGCCAAATCCACCACGCGCGCCCGCTCCACCACCACCGCGCTGAAGCGTGAAAGCGCCAAGCCCGCGTCGCGCTCGGCGCTGTCGCGCCAGGCCAGCGCCTCCGCGGCCAAGCGCAGCGCGGCGGCCCGTTCGGCCGCGGCCAGGAAGGGAGCCGCCACCAAGGGCGCGGCTGGCCGGTCCGCCGCCGCCAAGAAAGCCGCCCGCACGCGCGCGGCCAACCGGGCCAGCCATGCGCACCACTGAGCCCATATGAGGCGGGTCCTAGCCCGCCTCGAACTGCCTGAAGCGCTCTTGCAGGAATTCGCGCAGGCGCCGGACCGCCGGCGACAGCAGCATGCGGTGCACGCAGAGCAGGTAGAGCGGCGACGGTTCGCTGGCGTAATCGCCCAAGGCTTCGACGAGCCGCCCTGCCCGCAGATCGGACAGCACGTCATAGCGTGACTTGTAGGCCACGCCGTGGCCTGCCAGCGCCCAGCGGCGCACCAGCTCGCCGTCGTCTCCCACACGGTCGCCCTTGACCGGCACCGTCAGCGTGGAGCCGTCGGCGCGCAGGAACGTCCAGCGGTCGTGCAGCGTTTCACCCAGCACGAACGACAGGCAGTTGTGGCGGCGCAGGTCCGCCGGCGCCTGCGGCATGCCATGCCGCGCGAAATAGGCGGGCGAGGCGCAGACCACGCGGCGGTTGTGCTCCGCTATCGGCAGCGCGACCAGCCCGGAGTCCGTGGGCTTGCCGTAGCGCACCGCAAGGTCGACCGGCTGGCGATACAGATCGGCGAGGCGGTCGCTGATGCGCACCTGGAAGCTGACGCGGGGGTGCTGTTGCTGGAACTCGTCGAGCCAAGGCAGCAGCACGTGCCGGCCCAGGTCCGACGGTATCGACACGGACAGGGTGCCCGAGATATCCGTCTTGCTGCGCGCCACGGCGTTCTTGCCGGCCTCCAGCGTCGAAATGACGGTACGGGCGTACTCGAGGTAGCGCTCGCCATCGCTCGTCAGCCTCAGGCTGCGGGTCGACCGCACGAACAAGCGGGCATCCAGGGCCAGCTCCAGCCGCTTGAGCGCCGCGCTGGCCGCCGCCGGCGTCAGGTCCAATTCGCGCGCCGCGGCGGAAAAACTCCCCTGGTCAGCCGCGGCCAGAAAGATCCTGAGGTCCTCGAAGCGCACCATGGCTGCTCTCATTTTCAACGAATGATTGAAACTGACTGCGATGCTAGCCGGTTTTTCATCACCCCGGGCTGGGTAATCATGCGCTTGTTCCCGACACGCAAGGAGTCAACCCATGAACATCGAACTCAACGGCAGGAAAGCCCTGGTCACCGGATCGTCCGGCGGCATCGGACTGGCGATCGCCTTTGGCCTGGCCCAGGCGGGCGCGCAGGTCGTCCTGCACGGCCGCAACGGCGACAAGCTCGCCCGGGCCGCCGAGACCATCGCCAAGCGGCTGCCCTCGGCCCATCTCGGCACCGTGCAGGCCGACCTGGCCACGGCCGACGGCGCGGCATCGATCTCGGCCGCGCATCCCGACGTGGACATCCTGATCAACAACGCCGGCTACTTCGCGCCCAAGTCCTTCACGGAAATCACCGACGACGACTGGCAATACATGCTGGACGTGAACCTCATGAGCGGCGTGCGCCTGTCGCGCTACTACCTGCCGCGCATGCTGGCCGCCGGCTGGGGCCGCATCGTGTTCATCTCCAGCGAATCGGCCGTGCAGATTCCCGCGGAAATGATCCACTACGGCGTCAGCAAGACGGCCATGCTGGGCGTGTCGCGCGGGCTGGCGGAACTGACCGCCGGCACGGGCGTCACGGTCAACGCCGTGCTGCCCGGGCCCACGCGTTCCGAGGGCGTTGCGGATTTCTTCGCCGAAATGGCGAGGGAGCAAGGCGTCACGCAGGACGACATGGAACGCGACTTCATCGCCCAGCACCGCCCCACTTCGCTGCTGCGCCGCCTGGCCACCGTGGAGGAAGTGGCCAACATGGTCGTCTACGCCAGTTCGGCCCAGGCCTCCGCCACCAACGGCGCCGCGTTGCGCGTGGACGGCGGCGTCGTCCGCTCCATCATCTGATCCCAGCCCGAGTGCCATCCATGAAAGCCATTGCCTATTTCAAGAACTTGCCCGCCGACCATCCCGAGGCCCTGCAGGACATTACCGCCGCCGACCCCGTGCCGGGCGACCGCGACCTGCTGGTCGAAGTCCGCGCCATCTCCGTCAATCCCGTGGACGTGAAGATCCGCGCCAATCGCAAGCCCAAGGACGGCCAGCCGGAAATCATCGGCTGGGACGCCGCCGGCGTCGTGCGGGCCGTGGGCGCCAAGACCAGCCTGTTCAAGCCCGGCGACCGGGTCTGGTACGCGGGCGCGCTGAATCGCCCTGGCGCCAACAGCGAACTGCATGCCGTCGACGAACGCATCGTGGGCAAAATGCCCGCCAGCCTGGACTTCGCCCAGGCCGCCGCGCTGCCGCTGACCACCATCACCGCCTGGGAACTGCTATTCGACCGGCTGCGCGTGCTGGACAACCGCGCCCCCAGCCAGCGCAGCCTGCTCGTCATCGGCGCGGCCGGCGGCGTGGGATCCATTCTTGTGCAACTGGCCCGCCAACTGACGGGCCTGACGGTGATCGGCACCGCGTCCCGTCCGGAGACGCAAGCCTGGGTGCGCGAACTGGGCGCGCATCACGTCATCGACCACGCCAAGCCATTGGCTGCCGAACTCAAGCGTCTCGGCTTCGATCACGTCAGCGACATCGCCGCGCTGACCCATACCGACAAGCACTTTCCGCAGATCGCCGAAGCGATCGCGCCGCAAGGCAGGGTCGCGGTGATCGACGACCCGGCCGCCATCGACGTGCGCCTGCTCAAGTCCAAATCGGCTTCGCTGCACTGGGAATTCATGTTCGCGCGCCCCTTGCACGATACGCCCGACATGATCGCCCAGCACGAGCTGCTCAACCAGGCGGCCCGGCTGATCGACGAGGGGACGTTGCGCACCACGCTCGGCGAGCACTACGGCCGGATCGACGCGGAGAACCTGCGGCGCGCCCATGCCTTCATCGAAAGCGGCAAGGCGCGGGGCAAGGTGGTGCTGGAAGGGTTCTAGCCCCAACCGCGGGCCGTGCCCCGCCCGCCGGCGGGCGGGGCATCTCGCAATTGCCGGAAGAAAGCAGTAAAAACTCGTCTGCGCGCAATGCCACAGGGAGTTCCTTCTGCTTGATCACCTTTACGGCCAGATGCTTGAACCCATACTTTGGGCAATGGTGGCCTTCACGTTGCTGATGCTCAGGCTCGCCCCGCTGCAAGGCTGGAAGGCGGCCATCGTCGCCGGCATCACGGCCGGCCTGGTCTTCGACACCATCCAGTTCCGCGTCGGGCCTCCCCGCATGTGGGACGCGATGGTGCTGGGCTCGGTGCTGGCCGCCCTGCTCGCCGCCGCCACGCTGGAACTGCTGTTCCACCTGCTGCGCCGCTCGCGCGCCGGACGCGCCTGAGCGGGCGCCGCTTCCTTCCTAGCGCTGCCCTTCCCGCCGGGCGCGGGCGTGGGGATCCTTGATCTCGGTTTCCAATTCGGCGATCAGCCATTCGAACCAGCCGTTCTCGCTGCGCGCATAGACCGCGGCCGCCGGCGTCTTGCCTTCCCGCCAGCCCGGCTGGTGCGCATCCATCCAGGCGGCCAGGCTCTTGTGCGGCGCCAGCAGGCCGGACAGCCACGACCAGACGTAGTCGGGCACGTTGCGCCGGAATCCCTTCGCGCAGGCGTAGATAGTGGGCTCAAGCGGCAGGTTGCCGGCGCGCGCCAGCCTTGCCTGCACCCGGCGCAGCGTCTCGGCGGCGGCCTGCAATTGTTCGGTGCTGAGCTTTTTCACTTAAGGACTCCCTAGACTTGGATTGCCCGGATTATCGCCGCAGGCGGCGGCGCTTTCAAAGCGGTGCATGGGCGCCGCCGCTTAGGCGCGCGGCGCGGCCAGGCCCATCAAGGCGGTCGCGCTGAAACGCGCGCCGGGCTCGAGCACCCGCATGCCGGTGCGCTTGTCGCCGCCTGCCGCCAGGTTGAACGCATCCGCCACATTGGTCACCGGTTCGACGCAGAGAAAATCGGCGCTCGGAGCGGTGTACACCACCAGGTGCGCAAAGGCCGGATCCGCGTGCAGCACCAATTGATGCCCGTCCGGCCAATGCAGGGTGGCGCGCCCTTCCCATTGCGACAGATAGGTGTCGCAGCCCTCGGCCGACCGGCGCAGTTCGCGCACGTGGCCTGTCTGGCTGCCGGACGGCATGCCGTCCGCATCCGCGGGCCACAGGCGCCGCGCATGCAGCGTGACCCGCTGCGCCGTGAAATACGGGTGCAGCCCCAGCCCGAAGGGCATCGGCGTGTCGCCGCGGTTGGTGATGGCCAGCGCCACGCTCAAGCCGCGGGCGTCCAGACGGTAGCGCTGCACGCATTCGAACGGCCAGGGCCAGCCCAGCACGCCGGCCGGCTGCTCCAGCACCAGGTCGACGCTGTCCTCGGTGTGGTTGCGCACCCGCCAGGCCTGGTACAGGGCCGCGCCGTGGATCGCATGCGGACGGCCGGGCAAGGATTGCAAAACGTGCCGGGCGCCATTGAAGGAGAACGCGCCGTCCCGGATCCGGTTGGCGTACGGCGCGAGCGGATAGGAACCCGCGCGCGGCCATTTCGCGGCCGGCCATTCCGTGTCGGCCAGCGGCACGATCCAATCGTGCCCGTCCGTGGACAGGCGCGCCAGCCTGCCGCCGCCCTCGGGCGCGAACTCAGCCTGATGCGCTCCGTTGGCGATGGTGACGCGCACGCTGGCGTCCAGCGCCGCGGAAACGGGGAAGTCCTGCATTTCTGTACGGCTCCGGCGGCAAGAACAGGGCCGCGCGCTGCGATTGTGCCGCTGGCGTCCGGCGGCCGCAAGCCTCCCGGGCGCATCGCGCCGCGAGCGGTTCCGGACTCCGCCCTGGCCCCGAAAAAAACCTTCAGCTCCCGGCGTCGCCGCCCGCAGCCCCTCGCCCGCCCGATACAATCACGGGCATGAATTCAGCAACGCCACACTCCGCCGCCGACGCCCTTTCGGGCCACACCCCCATGATGCAGCAATACCTCCGCCTGAAGGCGGAGGCGGGTCCCTTGCTGCTGTTCTACCGCATGGGCGACTTCTATGAAATGTTCTACGAAGACGCGGAACGCGGCGCGCGCCTGCTCAACCTGACGCTCACCAAGCGCGGCTCCTCCAACGGCACGCCCATCCCGATGGCCGGCCTGCCCGTGCACGCCATGGAGCAATACCTGGCCCGCCTGGTCGCGATGGGCGAGTCCGTCGCGATCTGCGAGCAGATCGGCGATCCGGCCGCCTCCAAGGGCCCTGTCGAACGCCGCATCGTGCGCATCGTGACGCCCGGCACCCTGACGGACGACGCGCTGCTGCCGGCGAAGGCCGACCGCGCGCTCGCCGCCGCGTTCATCACCGGTTCCGCCCGCGCGCCGCGCGCCGGGCTGGCCTGGCTGAACCTCGCCAGCGGCGAGTTCCGCGTGACCGAGTGCGCGCCGGCCCAGCTGGAATCGGAACTGCACCGCGTCGCGCCGGCCGAAGTCATCTGCGCGGACAGCGCGGAGTTCGACTTTCCCTTCGAAAGCGCCCGCACACGCGTGCCCGACTGGCACTTCGAAGCCGACGGCGCGCGCGCCCATCTGCTGGCGCATTTCAAGACCGACACGCTCGCGGGCTTCGACGTCGAAGACATGCCGGCCGGCGTCTGCGCCGCCGGCGCGCTGCTGCGCTACGCAGCCCGCACGCAGTCGCAGGCCCTGGCCCACGTGCAGAGCCTGTCGGCGGAGCGCCCCGGCCAGTACGTGCTGCTGGACCCGGTCACCCGCCGCAATCTGGAGCTGACGCAGACCTTGTCCGGCGAGGACTCGCCCACGCTGTTCTCGCTGCTGGACGGCTGCCGCACCCCCATGGGCAGCCGGCTGCTGCGCCGCTGGCTGCACCATCCGCTGCGCGAGAACGAACAGGCACAGGCCCGCCAGCAGGCCATCTCCGCGCTGCTGGCCGGCCGCATGGACATGGAGCAGGCCTTCGGCGCGGCCGGCTTCGGTTCGGCCGGCCTGCTGGAATCCCTGCGCGGCGCGCTGAACGCTTTCCCCGACATCGAACGCATCGCCACGCGCCTGGCGCTGCGCTCCGTGCGCCCGCGCGAACTGGCCAGCCTGCGCGATGCGCTCCAGGCCCTGCCCGCGCTGCGCGATCTGGTCGAGCCCATGGCGGATTCGCCCCGGCTGGGCGAGCTGGTCTCGCACCTGTCGGTCGATCCCGCGCTGTCCGCCCTGCTGCTGCGAGCCATCGCGGCCGAGCCGGCGATCGCCATCCGCGACGGCGGCGTGCTGGCCGCGGGATTCGATGCCGAACTGGACGAATTGCGCGCGCTCGCCGCCGACGGCGGCGACTTCCTGGTCCAGCTCGAAGCCCGCGAGCGCGAACGCACCGGCATCAGCAATCTGCGCGTGGAATTCAACCGCGTGCATGGCTTCTACATCGAAGTCACCAAGGGCCAGACGGCGAAGGTGCCGGAAGACTACCGCCGCCGCCAGACGCTGAAGAACGCCGAGCGCTACATCACGCCCGAACTCAAGACCTGGGAGGACAAGGTGCTGTCCGCGCAGGACCGCTCGCTCGCCCGCGAAAAATGGCTGTTCGAACAGCTGCTGGACGTGCTGGCCGAACACGTGCGCCCGCTGTCGGACTGCGCCGCCGCGCTCGCCGAGCTGGACACGCTGGCCGCCCTGGCCGAGCATGCGCGTCGTCACGACTGGGTCGCGCCCGAGCTGTCCGAGCAGGCCGACATCGACATCGAGGCCGGCCGCCACCCCGTGGTGGAGCATGCGATCGAGCGCTTCACGCCCAACGGCTGCCGGCTGGAACCGGCCCGCCGCATGCTGCTGATCACCGGCCCGAACATGGGCGGTAAATCGACCTACATGCGGCAGGTGGCGCTCATCGCGCTGCTGGCGCGCATCGGCAGTTTCGTGCCCGCGGCGCGCGCCCGCATCGGCAAGATCGACCGCATCTTCACCCGCATCGGCGCGGCCGACGACCTGGCCGGCGGCCGTTCGACGTTCATGATGGAAATGACCGAGGCCGCCGCCATCCTGTCCGCCAGCACGCCCAACAGCCTGGTGCTGATGGACGAGATCGGCCGCGGCACCTCCACCTACGACGGCCTGGCGCTGGCCTGGGCCATCGCCTGCCGCCTGCTGGCCCACAACCGCGCGCTGACGCTGTTCGCCACGCACTACTTCGAACTGACGCGCCTGCCGGCCGAGCAGCCGGCCTCGGCGAACGTGCACCTGGCGGCCGCGGAATCCGCGGGCGGCATTGTGTTCCTGCACGAAGTGCGCGAAGGCCCCGCCAGCCGCAGCTACGGGATCCAGGTCGCGCAGCGCGCCGGCGTCCCGGCCGCGGTGATCCGCCAGGCCTCGCGCGAGCTGGAACGCCTGGAAGCCCAGGGCGCGCCCACGCCCCAGCTCGGCCTGTTCTCGGCCGCTGCCGAGGCCGACGCCCAGGCGCAAGCCGCGGCCGAGCGCTCGGACGCGCTCGAAGCCCTGGACGCCCTGCGCGAGGAGCTGGCCTCCATCGATCCCGACAGCCTGACCCCGCGCGAAGCGCTGGACGCCCTTTACCGCTTGAAGAAGCACCTCCAATGAATCTCGACCGACCCTTGCCGCTCCTGGGCAACCAGAGTCCCAACGACTTCATGCGCCGCTATTGGCAGCGCAAGCCGCTGCTGATCCGCCAGGCCATCCCGGCCTTCAAGCCGCCCGTCACCATCGCCGCCATCAAGAAGCTCGCGCGCCGCGACGACGTGGAGTCGCGGCTCATCTGGCGCGAAAACGGCGAATGGCAGATGGAGAACGGCCCTTTTGCGCGCCTGCCCAAGGACGACGAAGGCGACTGGACCCTGCTGGTGCAAAGCGTGGACCTCCACAGCGATGCCGCGTCCGAGCTGATGCAGCTGTTCCGTTTCATCCCCGATGCCCGGCTGGATGACGTGATGATCAGCATCGCCAGCCATGGCGGCGGCGTGGGCCCGCATTTCGACAGCTACGACGTGTTCCTGCTGCAAGCGGCGGGCGAGCGGGAATGGCGCTACGGCCGCCAGAAAGACCTGTCGCTGGAACCCGGCCTGCCGCTCAAGATACTGAGCCGCTTCGAGCCCGAGGAAACCGCGGTGCTGGTCCCCGGCGACATGCTCTACCTGCCGCCCCAGGCCGCCCATGACGGGGTCGCGATGGGCGACGGATGCATGACGATCTCGATCGGCTTCCGCGCCCCCACTCAGGCGACGCTGGCCCGCGGCCTGCTGGAGGCCGCCGCGGACCAGGTCATGGCGCGCGTGGGCCTGCTGGGCGGCCCCTACGGCGAACCGGCGCTGCCGGGTCCCAGACTGTCGTCGGTCTACCGCGATCCCGGCCAGCCCGCGGTCGACACGCCCGCGGCGCTGCCTGACGCGCTGGTCGCCGCCACCCTCGAGACGGTGGAGAAGCTGCGGTTCGACGATGCGCTGGCCTCGCGCTTCCTGGGCTGCTGGCTGACCGAGCCCAGCAACCTCAGCGTGTTCGACGCGCCCGAGGGCATGGACGTGGACCTGGAAGAAGATTGGCCCGCCTCGGGCAAGCTGGTACTGGACCGGCGCAGCCGCATGCTCTATCGGGGCAGGCAGCTGTTCATCAACGGCGAAACGGCGATGACGCCTGCGGACGCCGCGTTGCGCAAGCTGGCCGACGCCCGCAGCCTGGACTGCTCCGATCCGTCCTGCGCGCGCCTGTCGGACGAGGCGCGCTCCTGCCTTGCGGATTGGCTGGATTCGGGATGGATCCACTATCGCGCGGCGTAGTATCTGGAAACGGGCGCGTATCTGTCTTGCACAGAACGAAATCAGGTCTATTCGACGAGTCACATCAAGAAAGACATAACACGAAGCTGAAAGGTTTGTTGCCGTTGGGAAGCCACCTTTTTAACTTTCACACGGGATAGGCTTGCGTGATCCTGTAGCCTGGATTCTGGTTTCCCCTAACGGGGTTTCAAGAGTCGTCATCTACAGGAGTCTAAAAATGATGAGCAAAACCTTGATTATTGCCTCGGTGCTGGCCGTCGCGCTCAGCGCCTGCAACAAGAAGGAAGATGCTTCGGCGCCCGCGACCAACCCCGCTCCGGGCGCCAGCACGCCTGCCCCCACCACGCCTCCGGCCACTTCGCCGGCTCCGGCCCCCGCGCCGGGCGGATCGACCCAGCCCGCGTCCTGATCCCCTCTGAGCGAACCCCCGCTCGGACAGGAAGCAAAAAGGCCCCGGCAGCTGAGCTGCCGGGGCCTTTTTGCGTCGGCCCGGCGGGCCGGCCGCTCAGCCGCAGTCGCGGACCGGCTTGCCGGTGAAAAAAAGAGGCCCCTTGCGGGGCCTCCTCATCCAGCCGGCGCCACGGCGCCAGGCGGTGCGGTCTTACATCTTGTCCTTCAGGACGCTCAGCAGGCGCTGCGCGGTGGCGCTGTTGTCGCGGGCGCCGTTGGCGTCCAGCACCGTTACCAGGGTCTGGTCGCCGCTGGCGGCCAGGTGGATGCGGTACTGCGGCGCCTCGGCCTTCTTGTCGCCCGAGAACATGCGGCTGAAAAAGCCCGGCTGCTCCATCTTCTCGCCCGTGTCGGTATCGACGTA
The DNA here is from genome assembly GCF_050285585.1 of Achromobacter sp. Classification (GTDB taxonomy): domain Bacteria; phylum Pseudomonadota; class Gammaproteobacteria; order Burkholderiales; family Burkholderiaceae_B; genus Achromobacter. Next base: position 50,022 of record NZ_JBLZXF010000006.1, read on the forward strand.
GCGGACGAAGTAATCGCCGGCGGAGCGGTCGCGGTCATCGACGGCGAAGCCGCCGCCGTCCAGCGCCACGCCGACGCGGCGCCATGCGCGGTCGAACGATTCGCCGACCACCAGCGACGTGCCCTGCGCGCGGACGTCCTGCTGCACCGTGGGCTTCTGCGGCGCGGCTTCGGCCTGCTGCACCAGCTTGCGGGCGTTGTCCACGTCGGAACCCAGGTAGACCATCATGCGGGCCAGCATGGCGGCGTTCAGGCCCGGATCCTCCTTGCCGTTCTGCCACTGAACCTGGCCGCCATCGGCGCCGACGCGCTTCTCGAGCATCTGGCGATGGCTGACGTAGATTTCGGTATGGCCGTTGACGCGCTCGACGCGCGTGCGGAATTTCTCGCGTTCGCCGCTATCCCAGGCCGATTCCAGGATCATGCCCAGGGCCTGGCGCAGCCAGCTTTCCGGAATCTTGGCGCGGTTTTCCGCCCAGTCGGTCTCGATCAGGCCGGCGCTCGGATTGTTGCTGGCCACGGTGAAGCCGGTTTCGGTCCAGAAGTCGACGAGGCGCGGGAACACGTCCTCGGGCGGACGGTCCACGACGAGCCAGCGCAGATCGCCATCGCGCTCGACGCGCATGTCGGTGCGCGCGGGCAGCACGTTGCTGTTCTTCGGCGCGGTGGCTTGCGCCTCGCCCTGCTGCTGGAACTGCGAGTAGGTCGTCGATCCCGAGGCGGGAGCGCGGTAACGCGGATCGCTGTTGGCCTGGGTCAGGTCGGGCGGAATGCTCAGGGGCTCTCCGCGCTGCGTGACGGCGCTCTTGTAATTGACGGACTCTTCATTGCCCAGGAGTTGGTTGACCTCGCTGCAGCCGGCCAACAACACCAGAGACATCAATGCCGACAGACCGGCATGACGTTTGTTCATACGTATCCTCACGATAATTAGAGCAGGCCCGCATCCTGAAGCGCGTCGCGCACCGTCGCATGGTGCTGCGCTCCCAGTTCCACCAGCGGCAGCCGGTAGCCCAGTGCGCTGTGGCCCATCTCGGCCAACGCCCACTTGACGGGGATGGGATTGGCTTCAACGAACAAAGCCTTGTTCAGACGCGCCAGGCGTGCATTAAGTTCACGCACCTTGGGCACATTGCCGGCCAGGGCGGCGGCACAGAGGTCACGCATGAGTTTCGGGGCCACATTGGCCGTCACGGAAATATTGCCCCGCGCGCCCAGCAGGATCAGGGCGGCGGCCGTGGGGTCGTCGCCGCTGAAGACCTGGAAGCCGGCCGGCGCCTCGCGCAGCAGCAGGCCGCCGCGCGCGATGTCGCCGGTGGCGTCCTTGATGCCGACGATGCCCGGCACCTGCGCCAGGCGCAGGATGGTGTCGTTGCTCATGTCGGCCACGGTGCGGCCCGGCACGTTGTACAGGATGGTGGGCAGGTCGACCGCTTCCGCGATGGCGCGGAAATGGCGGTACAGGCCTTCCTGGGAAGGCTTGTTGTAGTACGGAACGACCGACAGGCCGGCGTGCGCGCCGACGGCCTTGGCGTGGCGCGTCAGGTGGATGGCTTCGTCGGTGGAGTTGGCGCCCACACCCGCGATGACCGGAATGCGGCCCGCGGCGTGCTCGACGGCGACACGGATCAGTTCCGCGTGTTCTTCCATGGAGACCGTGGGCGATTCCCCGGTGGTGCCCACCACCACCAGCGCGTCGGTTCCTTCCTGGACGTGCCAGTCGATCAACGACCGGTAGGCAGCGTAATCGAGGCTGCCGTCGGGCTGCATTGGGGTGACCAGGGCCACCATGCTGCCCTGGAAATTAACGCCTGCGGCGGTTGCAGGGGATGCCATAAATGTAGGGCTCCAAGGCCCCGTGGCAGGATGCCTCAAGGCCAGAATCAGTGAAACTGCTGAGTTTAACGGATATTGGCCAGAATCTTATAGGAACCACTGAACGATTGTCGTTCCCAGACCGAGCACCGGCCGCATCAAAAGCCAGAGCACATCCGTCACCAGCAGGACGACCACGATCACCAGTCCATATGGCTCGATTTTCGAGTACTGCCAGGCCAGGCGATTGGGCAGCAGGCTGAAAAGGATGCGTCCCCCATCCAGCGGGAGAATGGGCAGCAGGTTCAGCGCCATCAGTACCAGGTTGACGTTCACCCCCGCCACGGCCATTTCGAACCAGAACGATTCCTGCAGGCCGGACTCCAGCAGCAGGCGCAGGGAAAACGCCCACAGGATCGCCATGAGCAGGTTGGCGGCCGGGCCGGCCAGCGCCACCCAGAGCATGTCCTGCTTGGGCCGGCGCAGCCGCCCGAAGTCGACCGGCACCGGCTTGGCCCAGCCGAACAGCAGGCCCGGGCTGCCCAGCAGCTTGGACGCCAGCAGGATCGCCACCGGCACCAGCAGCGTGCCGACCGGGTCGATGTGCCTGGCGGGATTCAGGCTGATGCGGCCGGCCTGATGGGCCGTCGGGTCGCCGAACATGCGCGCGACGAAACCGTGCGCGGCCTCGTGCAGGGTGATGGCGAAAATAACCGGTATCGCGTAGACCGCAATGGTTTGGATGATGTCATTCATGGCGAACCGGATTGTAGATGAGCCGCGAGCCGGCGCGGGCCGGCACGCCTGGCGTTGCGGCCGGCGCGCTCAGGCAAGGCCCAGCGTCGCCGGGTCGCCGCGCCCGACGCGCACGACCACCGGCTCTTCGGCGGTGAGGTCGATCACGGTGGTCGGCGATTGCGGGCAGGCGCCCGCGTCGATGATGGCCGCCAGGGAGTGTTCGTAGCGTTCGCGGATGTCTTCCGCATCGTTCAGCGCTTCGGACTCGTCCTTGGGGATGAGCGTGGTGGACAGCAAGGGCGCCCCGACCTGCTCCAGCAGGCCCAGCATGACGGGATGGTCGGGCACGCGGATGCCGATGGTCTTGCGCGACGGATGCGACACGCGCCGCGGCACTTCCTTGGTGGCTTCCAGGATGAACGTCCAGGGCCCGGGCGTCGCGGCCTTCAGCAGACGGTATTGGCGGTTGTCCACCCTGGCGAAGTGGCCGATTTCGGCCAGGTCGCGGCACAGCAGCGTGAGGTGGTGGCGTTCGTCCAGCCCCCTGAGCCGGCGCAACCCGTCCGCGGCGTTCTTGTCGTCCAGGCGGGCGACGACCGCGTAGCTGGAGTCTGTGGGAACGGCCACGAGGCCACCGTCGGTGAGCCATTGGGCGGCCTGCTTGAGCAGGCGGGGTTGCGGATTCGCAGGGTGAATGGAGAAATACAGGGCCATGGGTTTATCCTAACACTCTTGAAGGCCGCCCAGTGAAGAGCGGCGATGCAAAATGGCGGGAACGCCGACCCCGTCCGGAGAAACAGAATGCGCCTTGATAACTCGCGCCAGAGCGACAATGTGGAAGACCGCCGAGCCAGCGGTCCGCGTATCGGCGGACGGGGCACGATCGGCATCGGAACGATAGTACTGGCCCTGGTCGCCATGTACTTCGGCGTGGACCCCAGCGTGGTCCTGCAGATGGCCGAAGGCCCCCCGATGCAGCAAGAGGCGCCGGCCTCGCGTCCGCCCGCCAACGACCCCCAGGCGATCTTCGTCTCGAAGGTGCTGGGCGAAACCGAAGACACCTGGGCCGCCATTTTCCAGAAGGACCTGAACCGCCAGTACGTGCCGCCCAAGCTGGTGCTGTTCCGCGGCGCCACGCCCACGGCCTGCGGCACGGGGCAATCGGCGATGGGGCCGTTCTACTGCCCGGGCGACAGCAAGGTCTACATAGACCTGTCCTTCTTCGATGAATTGCAGAACCGCTTCAAGGCGCCCGGCGATTTCGCCCAGGCCTACGTGATCGCGCACGAGGTCGGCCACCACGTCCAGCATCTGCTCGGCATCTCGGACCAGGTGGACAGCCTGCGGCGGCGCAATCCTTCGCAAGCCAACGCGCTGTCGGTGCGCATGGAGCTGCAGGCGGACTGCTTCGCGGGCCTGTGGGCGCAGCGCGCCGACGCGGCGCGCAACATTCTCGAAGGCGGCGACGTCGAAGAAGCGCTGGGCGCCGCCACCGCGATCGGCGATGACCGCCTGCAGAAGCAGAGCCAGGGCTATGTGGTGCCCGACGCGTTCACGCATGGTTCGTCGGCGCAGCGGGTGCGCTGGTTCAAGCGCGGCCTGGAAAGCGGCAACATCAAGCAATGCGATACCTTCTCGGCCAGTTCCCTGTAGGCCCCGGCCGTTGCGCCACGCCTGTATATCCATACAGCCCGCGGCGTAACGGTGTCTCCATCTTGTAAGATTACGCCCCCTCGCCGTGTTGCGCGCGCGTTTCCCCGCGCCTCGGCCGAGCGGCGCGGCACGCGCCAGGCGCACTCCGCCGGCGCGCGCATTTTCCAGACCCTAGATCAGTTCCATGGCCAAGAAGTTCGAACCGTTAATCACCGTTGATGAGGTGCAAGAGATCCTTGCCGAGCCCAAGGAAACCGCAAAACCGATCGCCTGGATTCCCAAGCCCGCCGCCGCCGACTTCCAATGGATGGAATTCGCGAGCCCATGCCGGATCAAGGGAGACGTCCGCGAAGACGTGATCTTCCGCGCGACCTACCGCAGCGCCCGCACCGCCGTGCACGGCCAGGCCACCATTTTCCTGGCGGAAGCCTTTTGCGCGAGCCTCTTCGTGGGCCCGCACCGCGTGTACGGCGTGGACACCGACGACTCCTTCCACACCAGCCTGGTGGGCGAAGGCCGGCCGCAATTCCGCAAACCGCTTGCGGATCGCAGCCACGAACACCTCTGGGTGGACGACGGCGAAGGCTATGCCGAGCCGGTCGTGCCCGCCCTGCACAACATCGGCGCGCTGATGCAGTACTTCCTGCCGCGGGCGAACCTGACGCTGACCGGCGGTTTCGCGCATCCCCTCAAAGGCCGCCAAATCGAACTGATCCTATGAGCAATTTCCTGGAAGCCTCCGGCTGGACCGTCCTGCCGGCGGGCGAGCACGCCATCCGCGCCATATCGCCCATGACGCTGGGCCTGGATGGACAGCATGCGGCGTTCTTCATCGCGCATCCCGACGACTCGTCGTTCTACCTGACCGACGCCTGTGAAACCGCGATGCACGCGTCCAGCTACGGCATCGAACTGCCGGCCAAGCGCATCGACCTGCTGAACGAGACGCCGGGCGTGAGCCTGGCGCACTTCGACCGCAGCGGCGCCATCGTCGCCTCCGGCCCCAACGAGCAGTTGCAGGAGGCCTTGTGGGACGCGGTAAAGCTGGCGATGGCGCTGTCGTTCCAGTGCGCCAAGTGGATGCCCAGGTTCAGCCAGCTGCGCTTTCGCGCGCAGGTGGGCCGCGCATTGGCCGAGGGCGTGGGCGCGAACCGCGTGCTCAAGGGCGCCCGCGCCAAGGGCAGCAGCGGCCACGCGGCGGATTTCGCTTTCGCGGTGCGCGCATCCGGCAGCACGGCGCTGACCTATATCGAGCCGATCGCCCTGAAGGCCGGCAAGAAGATGGACTGGACCCAGGTCTATCAGACCCACGGCAAGATGTCGGACGTGAAGATGGCAGACGCGCGCAATTCGCGCATGGTCATTCTGGAAGACGGCGCCTCGGCCGACGAGTTCAAGAAGGCCGTGACCATACTCGAACAATCCGCCAGCGTGCAGACGCTGGCCAAGACCCGCGACTGGCGCGAAGTCTTTTCCGGCTGATGGCCGGGTCAGGACGGCACGTTGGTCAGGCCGTCGACAATCTCCCGCCCGTGCAGGATGGCCGCATGCACCGCTTCGCGCGGACTGAACACGAAGCCGCCATCGGCAAAGCACGGGACGGGGTATTCGTCGCCGCCTTCAAGCACGGCGCCCGCCTGGACCACCATAATCGACGCAATGAATACGGGGCCGCTGGGTGGCGCTTCAACCTCGGCGCCGGCGCCCCGGGACACTTTGGCAGTAAGCCGGTATCCCTTGTAGATCAAGTTGTTCTGATGCACTTCGGATGCCCTCTGTCTACGATCCAGCATACTCCGGCTATACATGACAGTTCAGATATGTTTTGTAACCCGGGCAGAAAATAGAAACATTGTTGCATCGCAAGGATTGCGTCCCCGTTTCTAGACCGCAGCGCTGCCGAAACGCGCATCCGCCGCATGGCCAGGCCTGACGCGGCCTGCGCGCGAATGCGCAACACTCGCGCCGCGCCGGTGGGCGCAGCTTCACGGGGATTACCCTAGCGCTGTTGCGTATCCACACTTTCGGACGGATTCACTTCCGTCACCCGCGCGCGCCGGACATGGGGGTGCTAGGCCGCGGCATGCCTGGCCTGCCGCGGGCCAGCCGCCTCCAGCCCGGCCAACGGCGCGTCCTCCTTGCCGAAGAACGCCGGAAATTGCCGCTCGCCCTTTTTCGTGACGCCGAGCGCACGCGAATCCAGGTCCTTGGTGATCCAGCCCCGCCGCAGCAACGCATCGAGCAGGGCCGCGCCCAGCGCGCCGCCCAGGTGCGAACGGCGCTCGCTCCAATCCAGGCAGGCGCAGGCGAAACGCCGGCGGCGCTGCCGCGCCTGCGCGACGTCCACGCCCACCTGCGCCAGCGCCGCCTCTCCGAGGGGCGTCAGCAGGTAGTCGCGTCCGTCGGCCTCCAGCCAGCGCCGGGCCACCATCGCATCGTGGATGCGCACGGCCAGCGTGCCCGCCATGTGGTCATAGCAAGTGCGCGCCTCGCGCAGCGCCGAAGGCGTGTTGGGCTTGAACGGGGCGCGCTCGGCGCCCGCGACCACCAGCAGGGCCTCCAGCGCATGGCCGACCTCGCCGCTGGCGAGCCGGTAATAGCGGTGCTTTCCCTGCACGGCCATGTCCACCAGCCCCTGCTCGCGCAGACGCTGGAAGTGGCCGCTGGCCGTGGAGGCGCCGATGTCGGCCACCGCCGCCAATTCCGTGGCCGTGCGGGCGCGGCCGTCCAGCAGCACGCACAGCATGCGCGCGCGCGCCGGATCGGCGATGGCGCTCGCCACGGCGGAAAGATTGATGTCGGCGAATGTGGATTCCATGATTCGCTGAAGGCCAAAGTATCGTGTACAGGCTCAAGCATACTGCGAGTCATCCAAACAAGACAGCCGGCCCCGCCGGACATCCATGCGCGCATCCAAGGCATTCTTCGGCTGGACGGTCCTGTACGCCACTTTCGTCCTGGCGGTCTTCGGCTGGGGAGTCGGGTTCTACGGCCCGCCCGTCTTCCTGCACGCCGTGGCGCAGCGCACCGGCTGGAGCGTCGCGCTCGTGTCGGGCGCCGTCACCTTGCACTTCCTGTGCGGAACGCTCGTGGTCGCCAACCTGCCCCGCCTGTACCGCCGCGTTGGCGTGCCCGCCGTCACGCTGGGCGGCGCCGTGCTGCTGGCGCTGGGCGCAAGCGGCTGGGCCAGGGCCGCCGAACCATGGCAACTCTATGCTTCGGCGCTTTTTACCGGCATGGGATGGGTGACGCTGGGCGCCGCGGCGGTCAACGCGCTGATCTCGCCGTGGTTCGTCCGGCGACGGCCCGCGGCGCTGGGCATGGCCTATAACGGCGCCAGCGTCGGCGGCATCGTGTTCTCGCCCTTGTGGGTCTACCTGATCGGCTCAGCGGGTTTCGCGCAGGCCGCGTTGTGGGTGGGAATGACGATGGTGGCGGTGATCGCGGCGCTGTCGCTAAAGGTGTTTGCCGTAACGCCCCAACAGCTGGGACAGGAACCCGACGGCGCCGCATCGCAAGGCCAGGCGCCCGCCGCGGCGCCCTCGCCGCCCCGCGTGCCCGATCTGTGGCGCGACCGGGCCTTCCTGAGCCTGGCCGCGGGCATGGCGCTGGGCCTGTTCGCGCAGATCGGATTGATCGCGCATCTGCTGTCGCTGCTGGCGCCCCTGCTGGGCGCGCAGACCGCCGGGCTCGCGATGGGGCTGGCGACGGCCAGCGCCATCGCCGGGCGCTCGCTGGTGGGATGGCTGATGCCTCCCGGCGCCGACCGGCGCGCCGTGGCCTGCCTGGCGTATGCCGTCCAGATCTGCGGCTCGCTGGTCCTCATGCTGGCCGCCGAGCATGCGTGGGCCGTATGGCTGGGCGTCCTGCTGTTCGGTTCAGGCATCGGCAACGCGACCTCGCTGCCTCCCCTGATCGCCCAGACCGAATTCGCGCGCGAAGATGCGCAGCGCGTCGTGCCGCTTATCGTCGCCATGTCGCAAGGCGCCTATGCGTTTGCTCCCGCCCTGTTCGGCGTGTTGCGCGTGGTGTCGGAACAGGCGGGGCATCCGCTGTTCTGGTTCCTGGCCGCCGCCGCCGGCCTGCAGGCCGGCGCGATCGCGAGCTTCGCGCTGGGACGCCTCACTCCAGCCCGCCGCGCCGGGCGACCAGCCCGGCCATGACGGCATCGCCGCGCTCGTTCGCCAGCCCTTGCGCCACGCCGCGCCGGTCGGCGACCGGACGGTTCTGGCTGACCTTCCACTTGCCCTCGATGCGCGCAAGCCGGATCTCCACGCCGACGATCGCGCGCATCTGCGCCGCGATGAAGTCCGCCGGCGCCTCATCCACGCGCCAGGGCTGCGCGCGGCCCTTCTCCTGGCTGTCGGTCAGCGCGTCGAGCTGGGCGCGCAGCCAGGCCGGATCGTCCTGGATCGCCGGCACGCCCCAGGCATGCACCGCGACGAAATTCCAGGTGGGCACCACTTTGTGCGTCTCCCCCTTGGTCGGATACCACGATGGGGAAACATAGGCTTGCGGCCCATGGAACACGACCAGGCACTCTCGCCCCGACGCCAGTTCGGCCAGTTGCGGATTGGCGCGGGCCACGTGCAGGCGCAGCACGCCGCAAGGCCCTTCGGGATAGAGCAGACAGGGAATGTGATTCGCCATCAGCCCGGCTTCTCCGGCGGTCGTGAGCACGCCCAGAGGGTGCGCGCGGATGAAATCGTGCTGGACGTCGAGGGAGTCTTCGCGAAAGGCGGACGGCAGGTACATGGCGGGATGCGCGGTAGCGGAAAACCACAACATACCGCCGCCGTGGCCCCATTGCCAGGGCCAGCGACAATTGTTTTCATGGGGCCACCTGGAGCGCGCCATCGCGGACATCACGACGGGCTGCGCGATCGCGCCAGGCCGCCGGGCTGCGGGCCTCGGCGGCGCAACTCCGGTCGAAGCCGCGCCGCGCGAAGCGGACGTCGACGGGACGACCGCTAGCCGGGAACAATCGCGAGCCGCTGCGTGTCGAAGCGATCTCGCTTTTTCCTTCCAATATCACGATGTGATGAATATTGACGTCAACCCTCACTTACCCATGACCCCGGCTAATGCTACTGTTCCGCCTGTGCAAGGAGTACATGCAATGGATCAGAAAACCAAGCCCTGGGCTTTTCCCAAACCCCACCCGGAAAACACCCCGCGGGGCGAACGCAACAAGCAGGAGTTCGACGCTCCCGCGCAAGACAAAAAAACCGCGCCCAAACCGCGCGGCAGGAAAGAGGCGCCGGCAGCCGGCCGGGCCCGCTCATGACCCTGTGCGCGTGGACCCGCGCCGCCGCCGCGGCAGCGTTGTCCGCGCTTTCCCTCGCCGCCCCGGCGGCGCCCGCCGTCCAGAAGGGCGATCTCATCTTCCAGCAATCCCGGTCAACGCAAAGCCTGGCCATCCAGCAAGCCACGCATTCGCCCTATAGCCATATGGGCATGATCGTCATGCGCGAGGGGCGCCCCTACGTGCTGGAGGCCGCTGCCCGGGTCAGCTACACCCCGCTGGATCAATGGGCGGCGCAAGGCGAACGCGGGCACTATGTGGTCAAGCGCCTGCGCGACGCCCACCGTCTCGCGCCGCCCGCGCGCGAGCGGCTGGCCGCCGCCGGCGCCGGTTTCGTGGGCAAGCCGTACGACCTGGCGTTTGCATGGTCGGACGAAAAAATCTACTGCTCCGAACTGGTCTGGAAGATCTACCAGCGCGCGCTGGGAATCGAAATCGGCGCGCTCGCGCCGCTCAAGCAATTCGACTTGAGCTCGCCCGCCGTGCGCGCCAAGATGCGGGAGCGCTACGGCGCGGACGTCCCTTGGGACGAACCCATCATCTCGCCCGCGGCCATGTTCGATTCGGCGCTGTTGCAGACGGTCGGCGAACACTGACGGCAAACGCCGGGGACAGCGCGAACCATGGTTATGCTCTCGGATCCGCCGCTGCGCGGAAGCGCCACGATTACCGGCGTCTTTTTCGATCGCTCGCGGGACATCGCGGCCGTCGCTTCCGAATTTCCGCTGCTGGTCAATCCCCGCGCGCGCGCGGCCTACGGCGGCCAGGCCTTGCGGTATCGCGTGGCGCTCTACCGGCGCGGCGAATCCGCGCCCTTCGCCGCCTTCGACGGCCTGCGATTTCCCGTGAACGACGTCGCCTTCCATCCAACGCAAAGCGTCGTCGCGATCGGCGCCGGCAGCTACGACGGCGGCTACCTGTTCGAAGGCGAGTTCATCGCCTGGGACTGGCGCGGCGGCCGGCATGCGCGGTTCTTCGGCGACATCCCCGAAGTCGCGCGTTGCGCCTACGACGCGGACGGAAACGGGATCACGGCCTGGGTGCGTCCATGGGATGAAGAATGGGAGGGCTTGCCCGATACGCCCGACGCGGCGTTCAACACTCTGTACCGCGTGCATGTCCCGTATGGCGATGCGACCTGGTCCGGCGCCGCCGCCCGGGTCCTGGCGCTTTCCGGCCGCGACATCGCGCCCGCGGAAGAAGCGCCGCCCGTCGCGGCTCCCGCGCCCGGCGCCCTGCTTGCGCAATGGCTGGGGCTCGATAGCCTGGAACAACGCGGCGCCATCCATGACGTGGCCTGGCTGGACGGGGACCGCGTCGCCGTGACGCATCGCGGCTGCCTGCTGGAGATCCATCACACCGGCGGCGGCCCCGCCGTGCGCTACGCGGGCGACGGATACGGGTCCCAGATCATTCTTTCCGCCGGCGTATACGTGCACGCGGCGGCGCCCGCGGAGCGTTCGTCTCCAGGATGGACGCAGGACTCCCAGCTTTACCGCCTGACGGAAGACGGCCTGGAACTCGTCCAGGCCTACCAGGGCGAGCTCGCGTTTTCCGCCTCGGCGGGCGGCGCCTTGCTGGGCCGCATGAACCGCTATCCGCCCGCGGCGCAGGCCCGCGACTTGCTGCGCGATCTTCATTCGGGCCGCGAGTTGCGCGTGGACCTGGGCCACTACGATTGCTTCAACCACCATATCCGGATCGATGGCGCGCCCTGGCTGTTCGCCTTGCAGGGCACGCCCGCAAGCTCCCACGAAAACAAGTATCTGTGCATCGTGCATGCGGAAGGCGGGATCCAGCGGCTGTGGCCGGTGCTGAAGGCGGACGGCAAGCCCGCCAGCCATGCCATGGAGCTTTCCGGCTGCTACCTGGACGACGCGCGGGGCCCGGGCATCGTCATCGGCGGCCGGCACTACGCTCCCGATGCCCGCGGCGCCTGCGCGGGTTTCATCTACCGCAAGCGGCTGGACAAAAACGAAACGCTTTGACGCCACCCGGCGCACGCCTCTCCCGCCGCCATCGTTGCGCTGCCGGAGCCGGGGCTCGTCGCCGCGGCTTTCCTGGACGGCAGCCTGATGCTGGTGGACGCGGCCACGGGCGGGATCCGGCTGAACGCGAAGCTGCGCGTGGAGGGGCTGCCGACCGTCGTTTACGCGATGAGCGCGCGCGGCGGCCGGCTGGCGATGGGCACCGCCGACGGCCGCATCGCGGTCATGGCGGCCGACGCACTGCTGCGGCAGGGCGCGGCGCAGGAGTGGGCGGAAATCGGCTGAGCCCCACGCCCGCGGCTCCCGCGATATACACTGGATTTTTGCCTTCCTGGAAGAGCGCCATGCATCCCCGCATCAGTGTCATTACCCTGGGCGTCGACGACTTGGACCGAGCGCTGCGCTTCTATCGCGACGGCCTGGGCATGCCCACCCCGGGCATCATCGGGCAGGAATTCGAGCACGGCTCAGTGGTGTTCATCGATATGCAGCCTGGCCTGCGCCTGGCCTTGTGGCCGCGCGCCAGCATCGCGCACGATACCGGCCTGCCCCAAGGCGCGGCCTCGCCCACCAATCTGACGCTGGGCCACAACGTCGGCTCCCGCGAGGAGGTGGACCGCGTCATGGCCCGGGCGGAATCGGCCGGCGCCCGCATCCTGAAGCCCGCCCAGGACACCTTCTGGGGCGGCTACGCCGGCTACTTCCAGGACCCGGACGGCCACGTCTGGGAAGCCGTCTGGAACCCTGCCTGGGAAGCGGACGACAAGGCTTGAGGTTTGCATCCGAGGGGAGCCGGCCCTACGTGTAATCCCCTAGCCATGCCTTGCGGGACACCCGCTATCCTCGCGGGCAGATAGGTCCCGGAAGCAGGCATGAATCCTCGTCTTGATCTTTACACCCTGCAAGTCTTCCTGGCGGTGCTGGAAGAAGGCAGCATCACGGCGGCCGCGACCCGCGAGCATATCGCGCCCTCGGCCCTGTCCAAGCGCCTGTCCGAACTCGAGCGCGTGCTGGATGTGCCTCTGTTCCAGCGCCATGCGCGTGGCGTGGAGCCCACCAGCGCCGCGCGCGCGCTGGCCCGGCGCGCCCGCACGCTGCTGCACCAGACGCAAGACCTGGCCGATGAAATCCGCGACTACTCGGCGGGCTTGCGCGGGCGGGTGCGCGTGGCGGCCAACCTGTCTTCGATCGCCCAGTTCCTGCCGATGGAACTGCGCCGCTTCCTGGAACGGCATCCCCACGTGCAGATCGACCTGGAAGAATCCGTCAGCGCCGGCGTCACGCGCGCGGTGGCGGACAACGCCGCCGACATCGGCGTCTACACGCAGTCCGACGACGAAGACGGCCTGGACATCTTCCCCTATCATCGCGACGTCATGGCCCTGGTCGCGCCCGCCGGGCATCCGCTGTCGCAGCGCGACGACGTTGCGTTCGCCGACACCCTGGATTACGACCACGTCGGCATGCACCGGGGCAGCGCCGCGAACTACCTCTTCACGCGCGAGGCCGCGTCCATGCACCGCTCGCTGCGGCTGCGCTTCCAGGTCACGTCCTACGACGCGCTCGTATCCATGGTGCGCGCCGATCTCGGGATCGGCATCGTTCCCGCGAAGGCGCTTTCCGTGTATGCCTGCGACGAACTCCGCGTCATTCCGCTGACCGACGCCTGGGCCCGGCGGCAATTGAAATTGTGCGTCCGCAGCAATGAATCGCTGTCCGGCGCCGCCCGCCTCCTGTTGGACCATCTGATCGCCGAAGCGGCGACGCAGCAATAAGCTCCCGGTCTTTCCCGGGCCCGCTGCCCGCGGCCTGAGGCATCGCATTTCGCGATGCCCCGCCGAACATTCACGAATTGTCCCGCCCGGATCGATCACTGAAGATAGTGACCGACAACGCCGTCCCGGACATCGACCCGCAAGCCTTTGCGGATACGGCGGCCGGGCAACAGGAGACAAGCGCCGTGAGCCTTCCAGACCGGGTTGAAATCGTCGAAGTCGGCATGCGCGACGGACTGCAGATCGAGTCCGAATTCGTGCCCACCGACACCAAAGTCGACATCCTGAACGCATTGATCGACGCGGGCGTCAGGCACTTCGAAGCAACCTCCTTCGTTTCCCCCCGCGCGGTGCCCCAGCTGCGCGACGCGCAGGAAGTCCTGGACCAGGTGCGCAGGCGCCCCGGCGTGGTGCTGGGGGCCCTCGCGCCCAACCGCAAGGGCGTCGAAAACGCGTTGCGCTCGAAGGCGGACGAGATCGTCGTTTTCCTGTCCGCCACGGAAAGCCACAACACCAAGAACCTGAATCGCCCTGTCGAACAGTCGCTGCGCGACATCGAGGAGATCGCGGAACGGCTGCAAGGCCATCCGATAAAGCGCAAGGGCGCCATCGCCGTGGCCTTTGGCTGCCCATTCGAGGGCGACGTGGACCTGGAGCGGATCCGCGCCATCTTCGGCCGCTTCGTGCGCCTGGGCTTCGATGCGGTCACGCTGGGCGACACCACGGGCATGGCCACGCCCGGGCTGGTGCGCCGCACGGTCGAGACGCTGCGCGCCGACCATCCCGACACGAAGATCTCCCTGCACTTCCACAATACGCGCGGCATCGGCCTGGTGAACGTGGTCGAGGGCCTGCGCGCGGGCGTCACCTCTTACGAGTCTTCGCTGGCGGGCCTGGGCGGCTGCCCTTTCGCGCCCGGCGCCACGGGCAATATCTGCACCGAGGACCTCGTCTACCTGCTCGACGAAATGGGCGTGGACAGCGGCATCGACCTGCGCGCGCTGATCAAGGTGGCGCAGCGGCTGGAGAACGTGATCGGCCGGAGCCTGCCCGGCCAGCTCATGAAGGCCGGCCCCAGGCTGAATCTGCATGACTATGGCGGCGCCGTGGGCGCAATCGGCTGAGGATTCCTCCATGGACCGCGAATCGACCCCCGTGATCTCCCAGTTGCCCCTGAGCGCGGTGCGCGAAACCGGCGTCAACCTGAACCGGCCGGAATGCGTGCTCGGCACCGCGGCGGGCGACCTGTACGTGTCCGACAAGGCCGGAGGCATCCGCCACATCCAGCCGGGCGGCAGCGCCCGCCTGATCGGCGCGCAGGCCGGGCTGATCCCCAATGGTTTCGCGCTGTTGCGAGACGGTTCGTTCGCCATCGCGAACCTGGCCGACAACGGCGGGATCTGGCGCGTGCAACGCGACGGCGCGGCCGCTCCCCACATCATGGAGATCGACGGCGTCGGGCTGCCCAGCGTCAACTTCGTCTGGCTGGACGACCAGGAACGGCTGTGGATCTGCGTGAGCACCGTGCGCAAGGGCGACCATCAATTCCGCCGCGATATCGCCGACGGCTTCATCGCCGTGCACGACCGCCACGGCACCCGCGTGGTCGCGCAGGACGTGCACTGGACGAACGAATGCCGCATGGATCCCACCGGCACCTATCTGTACGTCAACGAAACCTTCGGCCGGCGCCTGCTGCGCTTCCGCGTGGCGCCCAACGGCGATCTGAGCGAGCGGTCGGTGATCACGGAATTCGGCAAGGGCACCTATCCCGACGGCATGGCGGTCGACGAAACCGGCCACATCTGGGTGATCAGCGTGGTGTCGAACCGGGTCATCCGCGTCAGCCCCAGGGGGGAACAGCAGCTCTTGCTCGAAGACGGCGACCCCGCCCACATCGAGAAGCTGGAAACCGAGTACCTGGCCAACCGGCTGAGCCGGCCGCTGCTCTACGACAACCACAGCAAGAAGCTGCAGAACATTACGAGCATCGCGTTCGGCGGCCCCGACCGCAAGACCGCCTTCTTGGGCTGCATCAACGGCTCCAGCCTGGCGGTATTCGATTCGCCGGTGGCGGGACTCAAGCCCGTGCACTGGAACTGGTAGCCCGCGGCCCGCCTCGGCCGCGAACCCCGCCGTCCTCCCTGGCATGGCGGATCCACATAACCGGACACGATAAATATTCCGGGGGAGACATCATGAACAAGAAGCCATCGCCGTTCCTGCTCCGTGGCGCGGCAGCCATGCTGGCGCTGTCGGCCTCCCTGGCCGGCGCGTTCCTGCCCGCGCGGGACGCGCAGGCCCGCGAAATGAAAATCGCGACCATCGCGGCCTCCAACAGTCCTTGGGACCACGCCATGCGCGCCTTCGCCGACGAAGCCGCCAGGCAGACCGGCAACGATCTGCAGGTCCACGTCTACACGGACGGCCAGCTCGGCGACATCAGCAAGATCCTGTCGTCCATGCAGCTGGGCACGCTGGACATGGGTTACTTCGGTCTGGGGTCCGTCGTGCTGCTGCGCGGCGCCCAGCCCCTGAACATCCTGTACGCGCCCTATCTCTTCAAGAGCGGCGAACAGGCCGAGCGCGTCATCAATAGCGAAGAGTTCGCCAGGATCTTCGACGACGTCGCCAGGAAATCCGGCGTGCGCGTGTTCGCGGCGTTCGGCATCCGCTCGCCGCGGGCGCTGCAGACCGTGTCGCGCGCGATCAACAAACCCGAAGACGTCAAGGGCCTGAAGCTGCGCGTGCCCTCCATCCCGATCCTGAAAAGCACCTTCGAAAAACTGGGCGCGCAGGTCGTACCCCTGGGAATGACCGAGATCTATACCGCGCTGGGACGCGGGATGATCGACGGGCAGGACAATGGCTTCGACCTGTCGATTCCGCTGCGCTTCCACGAGGAAGCCAAATTCTGGGCCGCCACCGACCACGCATACGAGCTCACCGGCTGGTTCATCTCCGAACGCGTCTGGCAGGGCCTGGACGACAAACAGCGGCAGGCGCTGATCGACGCGGCCAAGGCCGGGGGCAAGGTCGCCACCAGGCTGGACAAGGAACTCGACGACAACGCGGTCAAGCTCCTGAAGGATGCCGGCGTGACCTACACGCAGCCGGACAAGGCCGCGTTCAAGGCCGCGCTCGCCACCGTCTACCAGCAGTACGAGGGCAAGGACTGGCCCGCCGGCATGGTGGAACGCATCCAGAAGATGCAAGAGTAGGCCATGAACGCCCCCATGCCCGCACCGGCCCGTACCCGCGCCCCGGCGTCCGAGGTGTCCGCCTGGCGCGCCGCGGTCTTGCGCGCGGACCGCGCCGTCTGCTGGATCGGCCGCCTGGCCGTGGCGCTGACGCTGGCCATGGTCCTCGTCTTCTGCTTCGCGCAGGTGCTGGACCGCTATGTGCTGAAAACGCAGTTCGACGCCTGGGACCAGATCGCCCGCATCGGCATGCTGTGGTGCGCCTTCCTGGGCGCGGCCATGGCGCTGCGCGAACGCCGCAACGTGGTGATAGACATCATCGACGGCCATCTGTCCGAGCGCGCGCGGCGCGTGCGCGACCGGCTGTTCGACGCCATGCTGCTCGCGCTGGCCGCGACCCTCTTCTACAAGGGCCTGGACGTGGTCGAGGTAGGGCACTTCCAGGACATCGTGGGCACGCCCTTCACCTACGCCGTCAGCTATGCCGCGCTGACGGCGGGCATGGCGTTCTTCATGCTGTTCCTGGCCTTGCGCCTGCTGATTCCCGACGCGCCGGTTCCGCGCGACGCCTTCGCGCGCGGCGATGGCGACAACGAAATGCCGGGGACGCATCCATGATCCTATTCTCGGTGGTTCTGTTCATCGTGCTGATCCTGCTGGGACTGGACATCGGCTTCGCCATGATCACCGCGGCCATGATCGGCATGCTGTTCAAGGGCGGCGGAGGCGTCGACATCGTGCAGGCGCCCCTGTCCATGCTGGGAGGCATCGACGAGACGGCACTGGTCGCGATCCCGCTTTTCATCCTGGCCGGCGAGCTGATGAACCGGGGCGGCGTCACGCTGCGGCTCATCAACTGGTCCATGGCCATGGTCGGCCACCTGCGAGGCAGCCTGTCGCAAGTGTCGCTGACCACCAACCTCGTCATGGCGGGCATCAGCGGCTCCGCCGTGGCGGACGCGAGCGCCATCGGCACCGCGATGATCCCCTCGATGAAAAACGAGGGCTATCGCCGCGGCTACCCTGAGGCGGTCATCGCCTGCGGCGCCATGCTGGGCCCCATCCTGCCGCCGTCGATCCCCATGATCGTCTACGCGGTGCTGGCCAACCTGTCGATCATCCGCCTGTTCCTGGCGGGCATCATTCCCGGCTTCATGCTGCTGGCCGGATACATGGCCATCTGCGCCTGGCAGGCGCGCCGCCACGGCTACAAATCGCGTCCGCGGGCGAGCTGGCCCGAACGGGCGACAGTGACCCGCGCGTCCATCTGGGCGCTGATGATGCCGGTCCTGATCATCGTCGGCATACGCTTCGGCCTCCTGACCGACACCGAGGCCGCGGCGTTCGTGGCCGTGTACGCGCTGCTGGTCGGGCTGGCCGTGTACCGGGAATTGAAACCGGGAGAACTAGGTTCGGCATTCTATGCCGCCGGACGCACCATGGCCGTCGTGCTGTTCCTGCTGGCCGCCGCGGGCCCGTTCAGCTGGCTGATCAGCGAATCGCGCATCGCGGCCACGATCGCCAAGGGCATCCTGGGCATCTCCGACGAGCACTGGGTGGTGCTGCTGACGGTGAACGTGTTCCTCATCCTGGTCGGAAAGATCCTGGAGCCGCTTCCGGCCATGATCATCACGCTGCCTGCCCTGCTGCCGATCGGCGCCCAGCTGGGCCTGGACCCCATCCAGTACGCGATGATCCTGATCCTGAACCTGATGACGGGCATGCTGACCCCGCCGGTCGGGATCCTGCTGTTCGTCACTTCCGCCGTGGGCCGCACGCCGGTCGGCCCCATCGTCCGCGAGATCATTCCGTTCTTCATCTGGTCGCTGATCGTGCTCGCGCTGATCTGCGCCTTTCCGCCCCTGACCCTATGGCTGCCCGGCCTGGGCGGCTAGGGCCGGAGCGCGCCAGACCCTCTCCGATAACCACACAGACCTACGACATGCCACTTTCCGGAATCCGCATCCTGGACCTGACCCGCATCATCTCGGGGCCGTATTGCACCTCCATCCTGGCCGACATGGGGGCCGAAGTCATCAAAATAGAGACCCCGGGGGAAGGCGATCCCGTGCGCCGCCAGGGCGTGATCAGGAACGGGCTGAGCTGGTACTTCGCGAACTACAACCGCAACAAGAAGTCGGTTGCGCTGGACCTCTACAGCGAGGAAGGCAAGGACATCCTGCGCCGGCTGATACCGAGCTGCGACGTCGTGATCGAGAATTACCGCCCCGGCATCATGGAGAGAATGGGTTTCGGCGACGAAACCCTGAAAGCGCTGCGCCCGGACATCATCCATTGCAGCATCAACGGATTCGGCACGTCCGGCCCATATCGCGACAGGCCCGCCTTCGATTTCATCGCCCAGGCGATGAGCGGGTTCATGAGCCTGAACGGCGGCGAGAACGATCCGCCCATGCGCGCGGGCCCGCCCATCAGCGACCTGGTCGCGGGCATGAACGGCGCGCTGGGCGTGCTGGCGGCGCTGCTGCGCCGCGAACGCACGGGCCGCGGGGATTCGATCAGCGTCAGCCTGATGTCCAGCATGATCGGACTGCTCAGCTTCCAGGCAGCCAACTACTTCGCCAGCGGCGAGCTTCCCCCGCGCACCGGCAACGACCACGGGATCGTCGCGCCCTACGGGCTGTTCGAGACGGCGGACGGCCAGGTCGCGATCGCGCCTTCCAACGACGCCATGTACGAGAAATTCCTGGAGGCGCTGGAACTGCAATCCCTGCGCGCGCATCCCGACTTCCAGGCCAATGCGGACCGCATGCTCAACCGCGAATCGATCAAGGCCGCCATCGAGGTCCGCACCCGCCAGGAAAGCAGCCGCTACTGGATAGAGCGCCTCAACCAGTACGGCGTGCCCTGCGGGCAGGTGCTGAACCTGCGCGAAGTGTTCGACGATCCGCAGGTGGCCGACCAGCAAATGGCGATCGACGTCCCCCACCCGGACGGCCAGCTGGTGCGCATGCTCGGGTTCCCGATCAAGTTCGCCGAATCGCCCTGCCGGGCCCGCACGCCGGCGCCGTCCCTGGGCGGCGACACCGAGGCGGTGCTCCGCGAACTGGGCCTGCCCGACCCCCGGATACAGGAGTTGCTCGCGAAGAACGCTCCCTAGACAGACCCGGCGCGGCCCATGGACGGCAGCGCAAGCCCGGAATCAGCCCGCAGTCAACAACGTCCGGCGACCAGACCGGACGCGCCCCACAAAGAAATGGAGACGACAACCATGATGCTACGTGCCTTGATGTTCTCGGCCTGCGCGCTTGCCGCGTGCGCTCCCGCCGCGGCCGCGGATCCCTATCCCAACCAGCCCATACGCGTCATCGTGCCGTTCACGCCCGGCGGCGGCACCGATTTCCTGTCTCGCACCGTGGCCGCCAAACTGTCGGATTCGGTCAAGTGGAACGTCGTCGCGGAGAACCGTCCGGGCGCCGGCGGCACCATAGGCATCGGCACGGCCGCGCGCGCCAAGCCCGACGGCTACGAGATCGTCATGGGCCAGGTCGACAACCTGGCGGTGGCTCCGTCGCTCTACGGCAAGCTGTCCTACGACCCCATCAAGGACTTCGAGCCCATCGGCATCGTCGGCGAGGCCCCCCTGGTCGTGGTCGCGGGCAAGAATGGGCCCTATCAGTCCTTGAAGGATCTGATCGACGCCGCCAAGAAGGCGCCCGGCACGATCAACTATGGCTCGCCGGGAGCCGGCACCATCACCCACCTGGCCGCCGAACTGCTGCAACTGCAGGCCGGCGTCAAGCTCGTCCATGTGCCCTACAAAGGCTCGGGGCCGGCCATGGCCGACCTGCTGGGCGGCCAGGTGCCCGTGATCTTCACCTCCATTCCTTCCGCCGCTCCGCAGATCAAGGCGGGCAGCGCCGTGCCGCTGGCTGTGACGTCGCTCAAGCGCAGCCCCGCCATGCCCGACGTGCCCACCGTCGCGGAACTGGGATACCCCGACTTCGACGTGCGAGTCTGGTACGGCCTGCTCGCGCCCGCGAAGACGCCCCAGCCCATCATCCAGACCCTGAACAAGGAATTGAACAATATCCTGGCGCTGAAGGACGTGCAGGACGCCCTGGCCGCGCAGGGCGCCACCGCCATGCCGACCACGCCCGCGCAGTTTTCTCAGACCATCGCAGCCGACCACAAGAAATGGCGCTCGGTCATCCAGGCGGCCAATGTGAAGCTTGAATAGGCCCCACGGATTATCAAGCCCCGAATCGCGGCGAAAAACGCCGTAGATCAGACGCATGCATCGCCTCATGCGTATGCACGAGCCTCCCTGGGAGGCCGCCCGCAAGCCCGCTCAACATGCGGGATTGCGGCATTGACAGCGCCAAACCCAGTTGTGACGATGACCCCGGTGCCACAGGTTTCAACGTGGCGCGAGTACGGGAGGTTCATCATGTCAATATCGTGTAGACGATTGGAGGATGTGATCGCGGTCTCCGCAGCGGGAGTCCAGTACCGAATCGAGAGACATCTCGTTCAGCAACCCACAACGGATCCGAAGGTTGACGCATGCACTGTCTTGACCTGCCGCCTTTCCACGGGCGGCGCCGTGATCAGGGAGGGTAACGGCGTGTACCGGCTCGAATCAGGGGAGATAGTCCGGGCAATCGACCGGCGCAGGAAGAAGAACGGCTACGAAGCGTGAAAACAAAGCCCGCTGACGAAAGCAGCGGGCTTTTTGATGGGCGCGCGAGGCGCCTAGCGGCCCATGCTGCGGCGCAACCGCTCGACCTCGGCCAGGTTCAGGCGCTTCGCTTCCTCTTCGGCGTAGTCCCGCTCTCCCGACTCATAAGCTCCTTCGTAGAGGCATTTGCTGCGGCTCGCTTTGCACTCGGCGGTGACCCGCGAGGCGCTGGCCGCCTGGCGCTCCGGTTTGCCGGAGCTGGTCGACGAGCACGCGGAAACCAGCGCGGCCAGACACAGTACGGCGCCATAGCGGCCCAAGGATTGAATCGACATATGCCCTACCCCTACAAAAAAGCTGCAGCCGTCTTTATAGCAAGCCTGCGGGGCCGTTCAAAACCGCCTGGGGCGTATTCCGGAAACTGATCGCCATCCGGTTGTAGGCGTTCATCAGGCTGATCGCGATGGTGAGGTCGACCAGTTCCTTCTCGGCAAACACCTTCCTGGCGGCTTCATAGGCGGCATCCGGCACCCCGCTGCGATCCACCAGCGTTACCGTTTCGGCCCAGGCCAGGGCGGCGCGCTCTGCCTCGCTGAAAAGCGCGCCGCCTTCCGGCCAGGCCTGGACCAGGGCGAGCTTCTCGATGGGCACGCCCAGCTTCACGAGATCGCGCGTGTGCATGTCCAGGCAATAGGCGCAGTTGTTGATCTGCGAGATGCGCAGATAGACCAGCGCCACCAGATCGGCGGGCAGCCCGCTCTGCATGACGTAGCCATAGACGCCGCCCAGGGCCTTGGCGCCGTTCGGGGCAACCTGGTTGTAGTCGATACGCTTGCTCATGGTCTTCATCCTTCAGGGTTGTTTGATCGGGGTGGTCAGGACGTTGTCGCCGGTGTCGACCACAAAGACGGCGAGTAACCTCGCCGGCTCGGTCTTGCTCGCGTTGCGGCTGACCGAATGGACGGCGTTGGGCGGTTCGAACCAGCTTTCGCCGGCGCGGTAGGTGCGCGTCTCGCCATCGTTCACCTTCGACTCGATCGCGCCCGACAGCACATAGGCGTAAATGAATGCGGACTTGGCGTGGGAATGCGGCACCGACGCGGCGCCGGGCGCATAGTCGACTTCCACGGTGACCAGGGATTTGCCGGGGATATTGGTGATGGGCCGGTCGAAAACCTTGCTGACGGTTTCCGCCGCTTCGCCGTGGGCCAGAACGGGGGACGCGGTCACAACCGCGAGGCAGGCCCATGCAGCCGTGGCCAGGGATTTGATCTTCATCGGGACTTGCTCCTTGCATAGGGAAGTCCTTCCAATTTATTCCCTGGCAAGGCCAATAAAAAGCACCAAAAATATAAAATAATCGTGTACCACGAACGAAACCGCCACCCATGGAACTCAGCATCGATCGTTCGGCCAGGATCCCGCTAGCCGAGCAAATCCGACAGAGAATCGCCGCCGCGATCGAAAGCGGCGCCCTCGAGCCTGGCGCGCGCCTGCCCTCCTGGCAGGACCTGGCCGCCCAGCTCGGCGTTGCCCGCGGAACCGTCCGGACCGCCTACGAGCGGCTCGACGCCGCGCAGCTGATCGTGGCGTCCCGCGCCGCCGGAACGCTCGTGGCCCAGCGTCCCCGGGCCAGGGCAAGGGCAAGGGAAGCACAGCGGGCGGACCCCGGGTCCTTCCTGGAGACCTACCAGGAAATGACCCAAGGCCCCGCCTTCTTCCAAATGGGCGTGCCGGCGGCCGAAACCCTTCCGAAGACGCTGCTGGCGCGCATCCGCGCCCATGCCATCCGCGCGGAAATCGGCGCCGCGCCCATCTATCCGGATCCCCGCGGCGAACCGGGCCTCCGGCAAGAGATTGCGGGCTACCTCGCCGTCGCCCGCGGCATCGACTGTTCGCCATCGCAAATCATCATCACGGGCGGGTATGGCGCCGGACTGGGCCTGGCGCTTCGCGCCCTGGGCCTAGAAGGGCAAAAAGCCTGGATCGAAGATCCGGGCTTTCCCTTTGCGCGCAAGGGCCTGGAGCTCGCGCGGATGTCCGTGGCGCCCATCCCCGTCGACGCCGGCGGCATCGACATCGACCACGGGCTGCGCCACGCCCCCGACGCCAAGCTGGCGGTCGTGACACCCGGCCAGCAGGCGCCGCTGGGGCCGACCCTGACCCTGGAACGCCGCCTGAAGCTGCTGGACTGGGCGGCGGCAAGCGGAGCCTGGATCGTCGAGGACGACTACCTCAGTGAACTGCAACTCACCGGACGCGCCGCTCCGGCGCTGGCCTCCCTCGACCGCGCCGGACGCGTCATCCACATCGGCTCTTTCAGCAAGACGATCACGCCCGCGCTGCGCCTGGGATTCATCGTCGTGCCGGCCGGCCTCATGGCCACATTCGCCGAGGCCGCGGCCTGTCTTGCGCCGCCCCCTGGGCCCGCCGTGCAGCTTGCAATCGCCAGGTTCATGCAGGAAGGCCACTACCTCCGGCATCTCCGGCGCACGAAGCGCGCCTACGCCGCCAAGAGGGACGACCTGCTGACGCAGCTGCGCCGGCATTTCGACGCCGACCACCTGATCGCGACGGGCCTGGCCGTCCTGCTGCGATTGCCCGATGGCGCGCCCGACCTCGCCATGGCGCGCGAGGCCTTGGCATTCGGCATGTTCCCCGCCCCGCTCTCGGCCTGGTACGCCTCGGCCCGGGGACGCCGGTCGGGGCTCCTGCTGGGCGTCGCCACGTCGCCCGCCCGGGAACTCGCGAGATCCTGCGACCGCCTGGCCGATATCGTCAAAAGGTTTGTTTGAAGCGTGAGCCGAGCGCGCCCCTAGTACCGGTATTCCAGCACCTCGTCGCCCGCGTCATTCAGCGCGCCGGTCGAACGCCAGCCCAGATGGCGATAAAAGCCATACGAGCGCACGGCCGGATCGGTTGCGCAGCCCAGGAACAAGCGGGTGTGGCCAAGCGCCTTCAAAAAGCTGGCTGCCATGTCCAGGACCGTCTTGCCCACGCCCTGCCCCTCGTACTCAGGCAGCAGCGCCAGCACGACGATTTCACCGGTATCCCGGTGGCCGAAGCAATATCCGGCAAGCTTGGCGCCGTCCAGCGCGACAAAGCCGGGATACAGGCCCTCGGCGATTCCCGCCGCCCATGTTTCGGCGGTAATCCCCGCCGCGGCCAGTTCGGCTTCGGACACCGCATTCTCGCGAGTCATGCCGCGCAGCGTGACGCAGGCGGCGGCGTCCTGCGGCATTGCGGGACGATAGGTGATGCGCATGGTTCCTCGATTCGACAGTCTTCGCAGACCGCACTCTATCACCGGCGAACGGGAAACGCCTGGCGGCGAGGGCGGCCCGCTGGCCCGGGCGCTGCGTCCTCAGGGGCGCAGCGCGATGCTGCCGGCAATCACCTTGAGCTCGGCGCTTTCCTTGTCCATGCTGGCGACGAATGCCGGCGCGTCCTCGTAGGTATCCGTGGTGAAGAACTGCTTCTCCATCACTTCCCGCAGCTCCGGATCGCGCATGGACTTCTCTGCGGCCTCCCGCAGCACCTGGACCACGGATTCCGGCGTGTCCTTGGGAACGGCCAGCCCGCGCCAGGTTCCCAGCACCAGATCCATGTTCCGCTCACGCAGGGTAGGCGTGTTCTCCAACCCCTTTATCCGCTGTTCCGACATGACGCCCAGCGCCTTGAGCTTGCCCGAATTCACGTACGGGATCACTTCCGGCGCGCTCGCGATCACGGCGTCGATGTGCCCGCCCAGCAGACCCAGCAGCGCCGGCGCCCCGCCCTGGTAGGGGATGTAGTTGAACGTGGCCTTGCCCTTCTCCGCCAGCGCCGCCGAGGCCATGTGCCACATGGAGCCCTGGCCGGCGTTGCCGATCTGGATGTTGGCGTCGGGCTTGCGCGCCTGCGCGAGAAAGTCCTCGATGCTGGCATACGGCGAGTCGCTGCGCACCACGACCACGGCGGGGTCCGCGTTCAGCTTGGCGACCGGGCGCAGCGCGCTCTGGTCGAACTTGGCCAGGCCGAGATAATGCAGGAAGGTCAGTTCCACTGTCGTCAGCGCCACCTTGTAGCCGTCCGGCTTGGCGCGGATGACCTCCTGCCAGCCGATGACGCCCGCCGCGCCGGGCTTGTTGACGATGACGATCCCCTGAGGCATCACCTTGGCCGCGGCCTTGGAAAAGGCCCGGGCCATCACGTCGGCGCCGCCTCCGGCCTGGTAGGGCACGATCAGCTGGATCGGATGCTGCGGATACCCGGCCGTCTGCGAGAAGGCCGGCGCGGCGGCCAGGGCCAGCATGCCGAGGCCCGCCAGCAGATGCTTGCGGCGAGCCGGGGACGGCGCTTTCGAAAGGAATTGATTCATGTATGTCTCCAGTTTTCTTATGTTCAAGATTGGCATTCAGGTGGGAAGCAGGATGGATGCGTCCACGTCCCGGATGTCCGTTTTGCCGCAGAACGCCATCGTCAGATCGAGTTCCTTGCGGATGATTTCCAGCGTCCGGGCCACGCCCTGCTCCCCCATGGCGCCCAGGCCGTAGAGCATGGCGCGGCCGATATAGACCCCCTTGGCGCCCAGGGCGATGGCCTTGAGCACGTCCTGGCCCGAACGCACGCCCCCGTCCATATGGACCTCGATATGCCGGCCCACCGCCTCGGCGATCGCCGGCAATGCGCGGATGGAGGACGGCGCGCCGTCCAGCTGCCGCCCGCCGTGATTGGAAACGATCAGGGCGTCCGCGCCGCTGGCCGCGGCCAGCCGCGCGTCTTCCACGTCCTGGATGCCCTTCAGGATCAGCTTGCCCTTCCACAGCCGGCGGATCCAGGCGATGTCGTCCCAGCTCAACGCGGGGTCGTACTGCTGCGAACTCCATTCGGCCAGCGACGTCATGCTATCGACGCCGTCGACGTGGCCGATGATGTTGCCGAAGGTATGCCGCCGGGTACCCAGCATGCCCAGGCACCAGCGCGGCTTGCCGGCCATGTTCAGCAGGTTGAGCAGGCTGAGCTTGGGCGGCGCCGACAGACCGTTCTTCAGGTCCTTGTGGCGCTGGCCGCTGATCTGCAGGTCGAGCGTCACCACCAGCGCGGAGCACTGCGCGGCGCTGGCCCGTTCGATCAGCCGCTGCACGAACTTGCGGTCGCGCATCACATACAGCTGAAACCAGAAGGGATGTCCGCCCGTGCCCTCCGCCACGTCCTCGATGGAGCAGATGCTGACCGTGGACAGGGTGAACGGCACGCCGAACGCCTTGGCCGCCCGGGCGGCCAGGATTTCGCCATCGGCGTGCTGCATGCCCGTGAGGCCCGTGGGCGCGATGGCCACCGGCATCGCCACCTCCTGCCCCGCCATGGTCGAACGCAGGGAGCGCCGCGACAGATCGCGCGCCACCCGCTGGCGCAGCAGGATCCGCTGGAAGTCCGCGGTATTGGCCCTGTAGGTGCTCTCCGTCCACGAGCCCACGTCCACATAGTCGTAGAACATCCGCGGCACGCGCTTTTGCGCCAGCACGCGCAGATCCTCGACGCAGGTGATGGTCTGCCTCATGCGCCCTCTCCCTCGTCGCCGCGGGACAGCCCCATTTCGTAGAGGCGGATGATGGAAGCCGAGTCGGCCAGCGCCGCGCCCGCCGCGACGTAGCGCGCAAACAGGCCGGCTGCCGCCTCCACCATCGGCAGGTCGCAACCCGCCTCCCGGGCGTATGCCTGCACGGCGTCCATGTCCTTGGACAGCTGGCGCGCATAGCCGATGGGGGGATCGAAGCGGCGCTCATGGATGCGGGGGTAGACCTTCTGCAGCAGCACGCTGTCCGCGAACCCGCCCTTCAGGCAGACGGGCAGCCGCGCGGCGTCGATGCCCGAAGCCTCCGCGAGCAGCGCGGCCTCGCTCATCAGCACAAAGCCCGCGCCGACGATGGCCTGGTTGATGATCTTCGCCGTCTGGCCGGCGCCGACGGGCCCCATGCGTGTCACCTGGCCGCCCAGCGCCTCCAGCAGCGGGCGAGCCCGCTCGAAGTCCGCCGGGCTCGCGCCCGCCATGATGGTGAGCTGACCGTCGCGCGCGGCTTGCGGCCCGCCGGAGACCGGCGCGTCGATCCACCGCATGCCCGCGTGTTCAAGCGCATGCCTCGCCAGGTCCCGCGTGGTGTCGGGCTTGATGGTCGAGAAGTCGACGATCAGCTTTCCCGTTCCCGCGTCGGCCTGCGCGATGCCCTGCGGGCCCCGGGTGCAGACGTCGACGGCCGCGTCGTCGAGCACGCACATCAGCACCACGTCGCTCCGGCGGGCAACCTGCGCCGGCGATGCCAGGGGAACGGCCCCCGCTGCCGCCACGGAGGCCAGCCGCTCGGGCTCGCGGTTCCAGACGAAGACCGGGTAGCCGAGGTCGCGCAGGCGCAGCGTCATCGCTTCGCCCATCAGGCCGATCCCGATAAAACCAATGCTGGGCAGACTCATATCAGATCAGCTTTCTCGCGGCGAGATTGCGCATCAGCGCGCCGATGCCGAAGGTCCAGGGCGGCAGGCGATCGCTGAGCCCGACCGGATTGAACAATCCGCCCAAGCGGGCGCTGTAGATGCATACTTGGTCGTCCGCATGGTGGGTAAAACCCGCCCCCGGCGCGCCGCGGTCCTCGGTCGGCGCAAACATGGTTCCGCAAAACAGGAAAATGCCGTCGGGATACTGGTGATGGCGGCCCATGGCATGCCTGACCAGGCTTTCGGGCGAACGGCTGATGCACTGCATGGAACTGCTGCCTTGCAGGACGAAACCGTCGGCGCCGGAAACCGTCATCTGCACCTCGGCGGCGGCGATGTCCTCCAGCGTGAAGTGCGTATCCAGCAGGCGCACGAACGGCCCGATGGCGCAGGAGGCATTGTTGTCCTTGGCCTTGCCGAGAAGCAGCGCGCTGCGCCCCTCAAAGTCCCGCAGGTTCACATCGTTGCCCAGCGCGGCGCCCACGATCTCGCCGCGCGCGTTCACCGCCAGCACGATCTCCGGTTCCGGATTGTTCCAATGCGATGCCGGATGCAGGCCCACCGCCGTGCAGTGCCCCACCGAAGACAGCGGGGCGGCCTTGGTGAACACTTCGGCGTCCGGCCCGATGCCGACCTCGAGGTACTGCGACCACAGGCCCTGGGCGGACAGCACCTCCTTGAGCTTGCGCGCCTCGTCGGAGCCCGGCTCGATGGCCGAAAGGTCTTCTCCCACGATGGCGGTCATCGAAGCCCGGATGGCATGCGCCTTCTCGGGCTCGCCCCTGGCCTGCTCTTCGATCACGCGCTCCAGCATGCTGGCCGCGAAAGTGACGCCCGCCGCCTTGACGACCTGCAGATCGCAAGGCGCCAGCAAATGGGGATGCTGCGGATCGCCGCCATGGCGCAGGCTGCTTGCCAGCCAGTCCGCCACCGGCCCCAGGTCCTCGCCAGCGGCACTTGCGGCAAGCTGCAGGCGGTCGTCGCGCTCCAGCAGCGCGGACAGGGTGGGCGCGTGCGCGCTCAGGTCGACCAGGCGGCCGTCCCGCACGGCCACGACGCACGGGCCCTCCAGGCGGCCATCCGCGCCCGCCGGGCGCCATACCCGGCCCACCAGGGCAGCCGCCGCCAGGTCTTGGGGCAGGCTGCGTTCGATGACAAACTTTTCCGTATTCATCTCTAGACAGTTACCTTTGCATCGCGAATCACTTGGGCCCACTTGGTTTTCTCGCTGGCGATGAACGACGCGAACTGGGCCGGCGAGCCGCCTCCGTCCTCCGCGCCGAGCGAAACCAGCTTCTCGGCCACCGCCGGCACCGACAGCGCCTCGTTGATATCCTGGCTCATCGCCTGGACCAAGGCCTCGGACATGCCGCCCGGCCCCACGATTCCATACCAGACTCGCGCATCGAAACCCGGATATCCGCTTTCGGCCAGCGTCGGAACCGAAGGCTGCGCCTTGGCGCGCCTGAGGCTGGTCTGGGCGATGGGAACCACCGCTCCGCTCTGGACGTGAGGCGAAGCGGACGCCATGGTTTCAAAGCTGTAGTCGATCTGGCCGCCCATCAGGTCCGAGATCATAGGCGCCGAGCCTCGATACGGGATGTGCAAGGCCTTCACGCCCGCGCGCAGCTGGAACATCTCCAGCGCCAGGTGCTGTATCGATCCGGCGCCCGACGAGCCGAAGCTCACCGTCCCGGGCTGCTCCTTGCATCGCTGCACGATGGCCTCGAGCGTCTGCGCCGGCAGCGCCTTGCGGCAGACGAGCAGGCAGGGTGTGGTGCCCACCAGGGTGATGGGCGTGAAATCGCGCTCGACGACGTAGCCGATATTGGGATACAGATTGGGCGCCACCACGTGGTTGCTGAAATTGGTCATCAGCAGCGTCGTCCCGTCCGCCGGCTGCTTCGCCACATACTCGGCCGCGATCACGCCCGCGGCCCCGGTCTTGTTTTCGACGACGACGGAACGCCCCCAGCGGCTGGCCAGTTGCTGGGCCAGGACCCGGGTCACGACGTCCGTTCCTCCCCCCGGCGGAAACCCCACCACGATACGGATGGGGGATCTGGGCAGCAGCGCTCCCGCGCTGCCGGCAAGGGTCAGGCCGTGCACGGCGGTCAGGCCGGCCGCGACCAGAAATTGGCGTCGTAGCATGTCTCGTCTCCTTGGTTTCCAGCTCTGCGCCTGCTTCTTTGATGAGGTCCGGATGGCCTCTTCAGGCTTTCGTCGAAAAAAGTATAGGAGCCGCGATTTGGCGGAACAACGTGGAATATTTCAGGCGATCGCCAAGTTTTTCTCATGCATCGCACGCTGAGTTTTTCTTGGGCTGACGCCCAGTTTTTCTCGGTTGAGGACGCCTGCCGGCCTACCTACACTTTTCGCATGCGATGGCAACGTCGCCCCACTCGACAAAGGCACTTGATCCATGGAAGACGCAATCCTCCTCTCCCGCGACGAACGGCAGATCGTCACCCTCACGCTGAACAATCCGCTCAAGATGAACGCCATGAACCTGGAAATGTGGCAGCGCCTGGGCGATCTGATGCAGGAGCTGGATGCCGACGATTCGGTGCGCTGCATTGTCGTTCAGGGCGCCGGCGACCGCGCCTTCTCGGCGGGCGCGGACATCGAGGAATTTCCACGCACCCGCCTGAACAAGGCGCAGGCCATGGCCTACGGCCAGGTGACGCACCGGGCCATGCAGGCCGTCTCGGCCAGCCGCCACCCCACGCTTGCGGTCATCCAGGGAGCCTGCGTGGGCGGCGGGCTGGAGCTGGCCTCGGTCTGCGACATGCGCATCTGCGGGGAATCCAGCCGCTTCGGCGCGCCGATCAACCGGCTGGGCCTGGTGATGTCCTACGGCGAGCTGGGCGGCCTCGTGGCATTGGCCGGCCGCGCCGTGGCCCTGGAGATCGTGCTGGAAGGCCGCGTATTCGACGCGGCCGAAGCCCTGCGCAAAGGTCTCGTCAACCGGGTGGTGCCCGACGCGTCGGTGCTGGAGGAAGGCGCGGCGGCCGCCCGGCGCATCGCCGCCGGCGCGCCGCTGGTCGCGCGCTGGCACAAGGAATTCGTCCGGCGGCTGGCTCGCCCCGAACCGCTGAGCGCCTCGGAACAGGAAGTGGCGTACGACTGCTTCGAGACCGAGGATTTCCAGATCGGCTACCGCGCCTTCCTGGCCAAGCAGCGTCCCGCCTTTGTCGGCCGCTGACCCCTTTCCTCATCATTCCCACGCTTCCGATTGCAATGACTCTTCCCCTTTCCCGAATCCGCGTACTCGACGTCAGCCAGATCATGGCGGGCCCCTATTGCTGCATGCTCTTGGGCGACATGGGCGCCGACGTGATCAAGGTCGAAACGCCCGGCGTTGGCGACCAGACCCGCCGCGCCATGGGCTTCAAGCTCAAGGGCGAGGACAGCGGCGGCTTCATCGCCTTGAACCGCAACAAGCGCAGCGTCGAGATCGATCTGAAGAACCCGCAGGGGCTCGAAGCCTTCTACGAGCTGGTGCGCAGCGCCGACGTGCTGGTGGAGAACAACCGCCCGGGCGTGGCCGCCCGGCTGAAGATCGACTACCCCACGCTGCAGGCCATCAATCCGCGCCTGGTCTACGCGAGCATCTCCGGCTTCGGCCAGACCGGCCCCTGGGCGCTGCGCCCCGGCCTGGACCTGATTGCGCAGGCCAGCTGCGGGGCCATGAGCGTGATGGGCGAGCCCGGCGGCGCGCCCATGAAGTCCAGCGTCCCCTTTGCGGACCTGGGCGCGGCGCTGTTTGCCTCGTACGCCATCCTGAGCGCCGTGATCGGCCGCGAGCAGACGGGCCTGGGCCAGTACATCGACGCCTCGCTGTTCGAGACCGCGCTGGGGCTGTCGATCTGGGAAACCGCCGAATTCTGGGGCACCTCCCGCCTGCCGACCCCGCTGGGCAGCGCCAACCGCATGAGCGCGCCCTACCAGGCCATCCGCGCCGCGGACCGCCATCTGGTGATCGGCGCCGCCAACCCCAAGCTGTGGGCGGCGTTGTGCGGGGTGATCGAACGCGAGGACCTGCTGGCCGATCCGCGCTTTACCAACAACGTGGAGCGGCTCAAGAACCGGAAACCGCTGATCGAGTTGCTGGAAAAGGAGTTCGCCCGCCGCCCCGCCGCCGAATGGGTCGAACTGCTGCTGGCGGCCGGCGTGCCGGCCGCGCCGATCCAGAACTACGAGGAAGCCCTGGACTGCGAACAGGCCAAGGCCCGGGACATGGTCGTGGAGGTGGATCATCCGGTCGAGGGCAAGGTCAAGATGCTGGGCTTTCCCGTCAAGCTGCGGGGCACGCCACAGCAGATCCGCCGCCCGGCGCCCCTGCTCGGCGCGCACACCGCGGAGGTGTTCTCCGAACTCGGCCTGTCTCCCGAGCGCATCGAGCAACTGCAGACCGCCGGCGCCTTCGGCCCGCAGGGCAGAACCGCCGTGGCCGCATAAGCGGTACATTTCCAACGATCTCCTGCGGCTCCTCACGGCCATGACCACAGCAACCACCGACGTTCCGGCATTCATCGACGCGCACCACCACTTCTGGGACATCGGGCGCAATCCCTATCCCTGGCTGCAGGGCGAGACCCTCGCAGACTTCCGTTACGGCAGCTACACGGCGCTCCAGCGCAACTATCTGCCCGACGACTTCACGGCGGACACCCGGGGCTGCGCGCCGATGGCCACGGTCCATATCGAAGCGGAATGGGACCGCGGCACGCCGGTCGACGAGACGCGCTGGCTGGCCTCGCTGGCGCAGCGCTACCGGCGGCCTTCCGTCGTGGTCGCGCACGCGGACCTGGGCGCTGCCGACGCCAGGCAGGTCCTGGCGGCGCAGGCCGCCTTCGACATGGTCCGAGGCATTCGCCACAAGCCCGCGGTATCGGCGCGGGCCGGCGAGTGCCGGCGCGGCGCGCCGGGTTCGATGGACGACGCGCGCTGGCGCGACGGATATGCCTTGCTGCAGCAATTCGGCTTGTCGTTCGACCTCCAGGCGCCATGGTGGCACCTGGAGCAGGCGCTGGCGCTGGCGCGCGATTTTCCGGCGACCACCCTGATACTCAATCACACGGGCCTGCCCTCGGACCGCAGCGAACAGGGCCTGGCAGGCTGGAGGAAAGCGCTCGAAACCCTGGCGCAGGCCCCCAATGCCGCCCTGAAGATATCGGGACTGGGCCAGCGCGATACGCCCTGGTCCGCCGAGGCCAACATTCCGGTGATCCGCAGCGCCATCGCCATCTTCGGCGCCGACCGCTGCATGTTCGCCAGCAATTTCCCGGTCGACAGCCTGGTCGCCACGTACCCCGCCATCGTGGCAGCCTTCGCCGAGGCCATCGCGCCCCTCGACCCCGCGCAACGGCATGCGCTGTGGGCCGGCAACGCGGCGCGCCTCTACAGGATGCATGCGGAAGCGCAATGAGCGGTAGCCCGCCCCGCGATTACGGGCCGGTGCGAGGCTCCTTTTCGTGTCAACCGGCCCTAGGGCTGGCCGTCCCTGGCCAGTTCCTCGTGCATCCAGTCCACGAAGGCCGCGATGCGCGGGTCCCCCAGGCGATTGCGGGGAAACACCAGGTAATACGCAAACTCGATGGGCAGGCTGTGCGCCGGAAACAGGCGCACCAGCTTGCCGGACGCCAGGTCCTGCTGCACCCAGCTTTTCTTGACCAGCGCCACGCCCTGTCCGTCGATCGCGGCGTCGATCACCAGATGGCTGGGCCAGAAGGAAGGCCCGCGCGTCGCGTCCAGGTCGTGCACGCCCATGTGCGCCAGCCACGTGGCCCAGTTCGGGTTGCTGACATCGTCGTAGGTGCTGTCGTCATGCAGCAGCACGTGATGCCTCAGGTCCGCGAATCCGTGGATGGGGTGCGGCCCTTGCTGGAGCGCCGGGCTGCATACGGCGAACACTTCCACGGGCAGCACCATTTCCGAATGCAGCCCGGCATATACGCCGCGTCCGTAGCGGATCTCCATGTCGACGGCGTCGCGGGAGAAGTCCGCCATGAGCTTGGAGGTGGAGACTTTCAGGTCCAGGTCCGGGTGTTCGCGGCTGAACCGGCTCAGGCGCGGAATCAGCCACTTGACGGCAAACGTCGGCGGCAGGTTGATCTTGAGCAGCGAAGCGCTTTTCTCGCGGTGCAACTGATAGGTCGCGACCTCCAGCTGCCGGAACGCCTCCTGCACCCCCGGCAGATACGCCTTGCCCGCCGGCGTAAGCGTGAGCGTCTTGGAATCCCGGACGAACAAGGCAATACCCAGGTTTTCTTCCAGCGACTTGACCTGGTGGCTGACCGCCGACGACGTCACGAACAGTTCTTCCGCCGCTTTGGTGAAGCTCATGTGCCGCGCCGAGACTTCAAACGCGCGCAGCGGGTTCAAAGGGGGAATTTTTCTAGCCATAAGAGAAGCGCGAATCCATCCGGAATGGCGTAAAGCCGCTCATTGAGCCCAATGAGCGACTTTACATGGCCCGCTGCGGGCCGCGGCCGAGCGCGGCAGCATGCCATTGCCGCCGCGAGACTGGATTCTACCCCGCTTCAGGGCTGCGCCACCGCGCCGTTCACCAGGCGCCAGAGGCCCTGCGGATTGGCGTTTTGCAGGGCGGGCGGCAGCAAGGCGTCCGGAATGTCCTGGTAGCACACCGGGCGCAGGAACCGGTCGATGGCGCTCGTTCCGACCGACGAGTACATGGCGTTGGAGGTGGCCGGGAACGGGCCGCCGTGCACCATCGCATGGCAGACCTCGACGCCGGTCGGAAAGCCATTGGCCAGGATCCGGCCGCACTTGCGCTCCAGCACCGGCAGCAGGCGGCGCGCGGCGTCGTGATCGCCCTCGTCCAGGAGCAGGGTCGCCGTGAGCTGGCCTTCGAGCAGATCGGCCACCTCCAGCAGCTCGTCGACACCGCGCGCCTTCACCACCACCGACGCGGGGCCGAACATCTCGGCCTGCAGCGCCGGGGTGCGCAACAGGCGCTGGGTGTCCGTCACGTACAGCGCGGCCTGGGCGGCATTGGCCTGTCCGGCGGCCGGCGCCCCGCACGCCACGCGCTCGACGCCTTCCAGGGCATCCACCTGCGCCCGGCCGTCCAGGTAGGCGGCGAGGATGCCGGGAGTCAGCATGGTCTGCGCCGCCTTGGCGCCCAGCGCCTTGCCGGCCGCGTCCACGAAGCGTTGCAGGTCCGGTCCGTCGATGGCGAGCACCAGGCCGGGATTGGTGCAGAACTGGCCGGCGCCCATCGTCAGCGAGTCGGCGAAGCCCTGGGCCAGCGCCTCGGCCCGCGCCGCCAGCGCCTGCGGCAACAGGAATACGGGGTTGATGCTGCTCATCTCGGCATACACCGGAATCGGCTCGTGGCGGCTGTTGGCGATGCGCAGCAGCGCCAGGCCGCCCTGGCGCGAACCCGTGAAGCCCACGGCCTTGATGCCGGGATGGGCGACGAGCGCCTCCCCGATGTTCCGGCCGGCGCCGATCAGCAGCGAAAAGACGCCCTCGGGCATCCCTAGCCGCTGCGCGGCCGTCTGGATTGCGCGGCCGACGAGCTCGGAGGTGCCCAGGTGCGCGCTATGCGCCTTCACAACGACGGGCGCGCCCGCGGCGAGCGCGGAAGCGGTATCGCCGCCGGCCACCGAAAAGGCCAGCGGGAAATTGCTGGCGCCGAACACGGCCACCGGGCCCAGCGGGATCTTGGCCAGGCGCAGGTCGGCGCGCGGCGCCGGCTGGCGCTCGGGCTGGGCGGTGTCGACGGTGGCGCGCAGGAAATGCCCGTCGCGCACCACCTGAGCGAACAGCCGCAGCTGGCCGGTGGTGCGCGCGCGCTCGCCGGTCAGGCGGGCCACGGGCAGGCCGCTCTCGGCATGCGCGCGCTCGATCAGCGCATCGCCCAGCGCCATGATCTCGTCGGCGATGGCTTCGAGGAACGCGGCGCGGCGCTCCAGCGGCAAGTTGCGATAGGGGTCGAAGGCGCGGGTGGCCAGGTCCACGGCACGGTCCACATCCTCGCGCGAGCCGAGGCCGAATTGCGGCTCGGCGATCTCGGCATTGGCCGCGGGATTGAAGGCGCGCTGGCTGCCAGCCTGGCCGCGGACGGCCCCATGGCCGATCAGCATTTCTCCGGTGAGTGGCATGAGAAAGGGTTCCTGTTGGATGGTTGGAATCGGAAAAAAAAGGGTTCAGTCGTCCAGCGGCTGGCCGCTGCGGTCGCGCGCCATGGCCACGGCCGCGATGGAGACCAGCGCGCAGGCCGCGAGGAAGAGCACCACGGGCACGTAGCTGCCGCTGAAATAGGCGATCAGCGCGGTGGCGATCAGGGGCATGGGGCCGCCCACGAGCGCGGCCCCGATCTGGTAGCCGAGCGACATGCCGGTGTAGCGGATCGACGCCGGGAACGCTTCGGCCAGCAGCGTCCCGATCATGGCGCCGTAGCTGGCCCAGATGATGCCCAGGCCCACGACGATGGCCAGCGCCGCGGCCGGAACGGACTTCTGGTCCAGCAGCCAGAAGTACGGGAAGATCCAGGCGAGGAACGCCAGGCTGCCCAGGATAAAGACCTTCTTGCGGCCTATCCTGTCGGACAGATGGCCGAAGAACAGCATGAAGGGAAACGCGATCAGCGCGCAGACCAGCACGATGTTGAGGATCGTCGAGCGCGCAAAACCGTGGTCCATCATGTAGGAAACGGTGAAGGTCGCATACAGGAAGAAGGTCGAAGTCTCGATGACCTTCGCGCCGATGGCGATCAGCACCTCGCGCCAGTGGTGCTGCAATGTCTCCTTGAGCGGAATGCGCGCGCTGCTGCGCGTGGCCTGGATCTTCTTGAAGGAAGGGGTCTCGCCAACGGCATTGCGGATCCACATGCCGACCGCCACCAGCACAATGGAACCCACGAAGGGAATGCGCCATCCCCAGGACAGAAAGGCTTCCTCGCTCATGCCGGCGCTTAGCATCGACGTAATGATGTTGCCCAGGGCCAGGCCCAGCACCGCGCCGGTCTGGGGCACGGCGCCGTAGAAGCCGCGTTTGTTACGGGGCGAGTATTCCACCGCCAGCAACACTCCTCCGCCCCACTCGCCTCCCAGCGCCAACCCCTGCAGCAGGCGCAGCAGGGTCAACAGGATGGGCGCGGCGAGGCCGATCTGCGCGTAATTGGGCAGCAGCCCCATGAGCACGGTGGACAGTCCCATTATGGACAGCGTCATCGCCAGCGTCTTCTTGCGGCCGACGCGATCGCCGATATGCGAAAAGATAACGCCTCCCAGGGGCCGGACCAGGAATGCCAGCGCGAAGGTCGCCAGCGCCAGCATCTGGCTCACCAGCGCGTTGTCGCTGGGAAAGAACTGCTTGGCAAAGATAATGGATGACATGGTTCCGTAGAGGAAATAGTCATACCATTCGATGGTGCTGCCGACGGCGCTCCCGAAGAGTGCGCGGCGGCGCTCGGAATCCGGAACCATGGTCTCCTTGGAACTCATGGAATCCAGTGCATTGAAAGAGGCGCTACTCATGTCTCCACCTGCATTTTTCTGTGATTGACTATTGTTTCGTCATGCGGACCCCTCGGCGGCTGGGCTGCCGCCGCCGGGCCGCGCCTGAATGGAAGTCACATCGACTGCCGCAGCATCTCGACGTAATCCGCGGCCGAGGCTTCCCGCGGATTGGTGCGATGGCTGTGGTCGGCCAGCGCGCCGTGCACGATGCGGTCGAACAACGCCTCCGTCACGCCCAGCTGCCCCAGGCCCGTGGGCAGTTGCAGCGCCTGGGACTTGGCGACCAGCGCATCCTCTATCGCTATCGACGCCGGCAAGCCCATGGCCTGCGACAGGCGGGCGATCTTGTCCTCCCGCGCCACCGATTCAGCGCCGCGGTTGTAGCGGATCACTGCGGGCAACAGGATGGCGTTGAGCGTGCCATGGTGCAGCTTGGGGTTGATGCCACCCAACGAATGGCTGAGACTGTGCACGCATCCCAGGCCCTTCTGAAACGCCAGCGCGCCCTGCAAGGAGGCGCTCATCATGTTGGTGCGCGCCTCGATATTGGAAGGTTCGTGGAACGCCTGCTCGATGTGGCGCCAAGCGCGCCACAGCCCATCGAGGGCAATGCCGTCCGCCGGCGGATTGAACGCCGGAGCCAGAAAGGTTTCGATGCAATGCGCAATCGCATCCATGCCGGTTGCCGCCGTGAGCCCTGCCGGCAGGCCCAGCGTGAGCGCCGGGTCGCAGACCGCCACCCTCGGAATGACGTACGGGGAAAGGATGCCGACCTTGCGGCCGTCATCAAGAATGATGATGGCGCCCCGCCCGACTTCGCTACCGGTGCCGGCGGTAGTGGGGATGGCGACAATGGGCAGCGTAGCGGCGGTGATGCGCTGCAGCCCGCCCTCGATCAGCGCGAACTGGCGCAGCGGGCCTTCATGCCGCGCGGCCACCGCCACGGCCTTGGCCAAATCGATGGACGAGCCGCCGCCCACGGCGACGATACCGTCGCAGCCGGCCGTCTTCAGGACTTCGACGCCTGCGCGCACCGCCGATTCGGACGGATTGGATGGCGTCTCGTTGAAAACGGCGCTCTGCCGGCCGAGCACGGATTGAACCTTATCGACGATGCCGGCCGCTTCCACCCCCTTGTCCGTCACGATGCAGGGATTCGCAATGCCCAGCTTGTCGCAGACCTCTTTCAGTTCAGCCAGGACGCCCGAGCCGAAACGCACTTCGGTCACGTAATTGATCACAGCCATATTGCCTCTTCGTTAAAACAGTTTGCGGGAGGCAGTCTAGGGAGACAGTGGGTTTCGGTACACTGACAGCTTGCGATAGAGATATAACTTTTACTCATAGTGAACCCCACTCCCAGCCTGAATTCCGTGATGTCACGGCTGCATGCCAAGCAGCTGCGGCTGCTTATCGCCATCGAGGAAAGCGGCTCCCTGCTTGGCGCCGCCGACAAAGTAGGGCTCACTCAGCCCGGAGCAAGCAAGGCTTTGCGCGAGCTGGAGCAGACCTTTCAGGTTGAGCTCTTCGAGCGTACGAACCGAGGGTTAATACCTAATGAGGCCGGGAAGTGCGTATTGCGATTCGCGCGCCTGATCCAGGCCGACATCAATAACCTGAGGTTTGAGCTGGATGCAATCGCCAGTGGCGCGGGCGGGCGGTTGGCGATCGGCACGATCATGGGCGCGGTGCCCCTGCTGACCGATGCGATTTCCGACCTGCTTGAACACCAGCCGCGCATGACGATAGAGGTCGTGGAGGACACCAGCGAGACCCTGCTGGACCTGGTGGATCGCGGCCGCCTGGATGCAGCCATCTGCCGCTCCTCGGTGAGCAGGAATCCGGACATCTACGAATCGCTCTTCATCAAGGACGAAACGCTGTCGGTGATCGCGAATGTGAACCACCCGGCCATCGGAGCGAAATCGGTCGAACTGACCGAGCTGCAGGACAGCCGGTGGGTTGTCTATCGCGCGCATATGCCCATGCGCCGACTGCTGGAACGAGAGTTCCACGAGGCGCAGCTCAATTTTCCGCTGCACCTGGTCGAGACCACGTCGACGCTGACGACGCTGTCCCTGCTCAGCCGCAACACCGATCTGGTGGCCCTGGTGTCCGACGACGTGGCGAACTACTTCTGCCGCCATGATCTCGTCGGAGTCCTGCCTCTGCGGCTTAAGTCGCGCAGCGAACCCTATGAATTGGTACTGAGGAAGGGTCCAAAGCGCAGTCCCACGCTCAATCTGCTGCTCGAGTCCCTGAACAAGGTCCGGAAAGGAGGGCCGGCGTGGACGGCAGACGAGGATGCGGGCCCATAGAAGAAATGCCGCCCGCGCCTTGCGCATTGCGGGTGAGCATTGCCGGAACGCCTGATTCGGCAATCCGGGCCCGAAAAGAAAAAAGGCACTTCGCTTTCGCGTAAGTGCCTGATTTCATTTGAATTCTGTGGGGTGGCTGATGGGACTCGAACCCACGACAACCGGAATCACAATCCGGGACTCTACCAACTGAGCTACAGCCACCACTGGTACTGCTTTCTTCGCCGCCGCCCTCTGAAAAGAGAAGCTCATCAACGAAGAGGCCGAATTCTAGCACGTTTTTCGAGGCGGTGTGAAAGCGGGCGGCGCAGGCCTACTTGCCAGGCTCTCCCGCCTTGATATCCTTGCGCATTGATTCCGTCTGGAGCCTGTTTCCCACGCCATCGCCATGGACCGCCTACACGCTATTTTGATCGATTACTGGCCCCATCTGGTATTTGCCATCAGCATCGTGGCGGGGACCGGCGCGGCGGTGCATGCCGCGATGACCAAACAGGACGTGCGGGCCGCCATCGGCTGGGTGGGGGTGGCGTTGTTTTCGCCCCTGTTCGGAGCGCTGGTCTATTTCGTGGCCGGCATCAACCGCATCCGCAAGACGCGGCTGTCGCAGCAACGCGACGAGGCGATGGTGGTGGACGCGGAGCAGGTCGAGACGGCGCCGGTGGACGTGGCGCCGATCTCCGGCGCGCAATTCGCCTCGCTGAAGGTGCTGGGCGACCGGGTCAGCCGGTTCCGCCTGCTGGGCGGCAACGCGGTGCAGCCCCTGGCCGGCGGCGACGAGGCCTATCCGGCCATGCTGCAGGCGATCCGCGAGGCGCGCCACGCCGTGGCGATGCAGAGCTATATCTTCGACAACGATCCGATCGGCCGCGAAATGGCGCAGGCCCTGATCGAGGCGCGGGCGCGCGGCGTGGAAGTGCGCGTGCTGATCGACGCCATCGGCTCCAAGTACTCCCGACCGCCCATCGTGCGCATGCTGTCGCGGGGCGGCGTGCCGGTGGCGCGCTTCATGACCAATCCGCTCGGCGTGCTGCGCATGCCCTACGCCAATCTGCGCAGCCACCGCAAGGTGCTGGTCGTCGACGGGCGGGTCGGCTTCACCGGCGGCATGAACGTGCGCGCCGCCTTCGTGAGCGCCCTGGCCGGGCCGGCGACCAATCGCGACACGCACTTCCGCGTGGAAGGGCCCATCGTGACGCAGCTGATGTCCGTGTTCGCGCACGACTGGAATTTCACCACGCACGAATTCTTGCCGGCCAAGCCCTGGTTCGATCCCAGCGCCCTGCCGCTCACCGGCCGCGTGCCGATGCGCTGCGTGCCGTCCGGCCCCGACCGCGCGCTGGGCAGTTCGCACAACATGCTGCTGGGCGCGCTGGCGGTGGCGCAGCGCCACGTCCGCATCCAGTCTCCCTATTTCCTGCCCGACCAGACGCTGATCGGGGCGCTGGCCACCGCGGCGCGCCGGGGGGTGGTGGTGGATATCGTCATCCCGGGCAAGAACAATCTTCGGCTGGTCGACTACGCGATGACGGCGCAGCTGGACCAGGTGGTGCGCACCGGCTGCCGGGTCTGGCGCTCGCGCGGCGCGTTCGACCATTCCAAGCTGATGACCGTGGACGACGCCTGGGCGTACGTGGGGTCGTCCAACCTGGACCCCCGCAGCCTGCGGCTGAACTTCGAACTGGACACGGAGATCTACGACCCGGGCGTGGCGCGCTGGATCGCCGCGCGGGTGGACGAGCTGATAGGCGGGGCCAAGCGCGAAACGCTGGAAGGCCTGCAGCAGGCGCCTTTCGTCAAGCGCCTGCGCAATAAGGTGATCTGGCTGGCGACGCCCTACCTGTGACGCCGCCCGCCCAACTACGGTAATCTTGCTCGATGCGCTACGAACTTACCGATCTCCGCCTGTTCCTCGCGATCGCCGAGGCGAAAAGCCTGTCCGGCGGGGCCAATGCGGTGCACCTTACCGCCTCGTCGGCCAGCTATCGCCTGAAGAACCTGGAGTTCGCCATGGGCGTGCCGCTGTTCAAGCGGGAAGCGCGCGGCATGGAACTCACGTCCGAAGGCACCTTCGTGCTCAAGCATGTGCGCTCGCTGCTGGCCGGGGTCGAGCGCATGCATGGCGAGGTCAGCGGTTTCGCCAGCGGCCTGAAGGGCAGCGTCAAGCTGTTCGCCAACAGCAGTTCGCTCAACGGCTTCATCGTGCCCAGCCTGAGCCGCTTCCTGTCGGCCAATCCCAACGTCAATATCCTGCTCGAAGAACGTTCCAGCAATACCATCGAGGCGGCCATCGCCGGCCAGGAAGCCGACATCGGCATCTTCGCCGGCCGCGCCAAGTCCGCCGGTGTCAACGCGACGCGCTACGCGGTCGATGAGCTGATCATCGCGGCGCCCTTGAACCACCCCGTGGTGGAAAGTTCGCCGGTACGCTTCCCGGCGGTGCTGGACCTGGATTTCGTGTGCATGAGCCGCGCCAGCAGCAACTATATTTTCCTGCACGATATGGCGAAGCTGGCGGGCAAGGTGCCCAAGGTGCGCATCCACGTGCACACCTTCGACGCCGTGCTGTCCATGGTGGAGGCCGGCGTGGGCGTATCGCTGGTGCCGCGCAGCGTGGCGGCCAGCGCGCTGCGCGAAGCGCGGATCGCGGCGGTGGCCCTGCGCGAGCCCTGGGCGCTGCGCGAGCTGACGCTCGTCACCCAGGCCGGCGTTCCGCCCTCGCCCTTCGTCGAACAAGTCGCCGAGTACCTGCTGGACGACCCTATCGTGGCGGCCACCCGCGAGCAGGGCTGAACCCCGCCCGCGCCCAGCCTTCAATTGCCCAGGCAGGCCTGCGCCGCGACGACGGTGCGCTGGATGCCGCGCTCCAGCCGATCTGCCGTGAGGCCATAGGCGGGCAGGCGCCGCCACAGGACCAGGCCGCCCGTCTGCGGATCTATCCCGGCGGCTGCGCCCGCCAGGTTCTGGCCGAGATAGGCGTCGCCCAGCAACTGGACGGCCGACTCCCCGTCCAGCTCCACCGGCTCCGAGCCCACGGGGGCTAGGACCAGCACCTCTTCTTCGGCTGCGTCCCAGGCCAGTATCACCGCCTGCCCGGGCTGCGGCAAGAGCACGCAATGTTCGTTTTCGAGCGTGGCGGCGGGCAGGCCGGCCCGCGTG
This sequence comes from Achromobacter sp., assembly GCF_050285585.1. Lineage (GTDB taxonomy): Bacteria > Pseudomonadota > Gammaproteobacteria > Burkholderiales > Burkholderiaceae_B > Achromobacter. The sequence continues at coordinate 92,576 of NZ_JBLZXF010000006.1, forward strand.
CAGTAGGCGTTGACCAGCGCGAGGAAAGTGTCGATGTTCATAGGCAGGCGCGTTCGGCTTAAGGGGCGGGCGGGGAGATCAGGCGAAGTTTGCCGGCGTGAAGGCAGGCGGTTCCGGCTGCGCGACGGGCTGGGCCGCGCCGTCATCGCGCGACAGCTCCAGCCGGGCGCGCCAGTTGACCGCGGCGTCGCCGAACGCGTGGATTCTTCCCTCCAGGGCCTCGCTGCCGAGCTCGGCCAGGTCCAGGCGCAGGATCAGCATCGCGTGATGCCGCGCATCGTCCAGGGCCAGCGCGCCTCCCGCGACCGAACGCCAGGAGGTGTTCCCCGCCAGCATCATGGGGTAGATGCGGGCGCGCGCCTGCGGCGCGACCGCGCCCAGGTCGGCGGCCAGCACCAGTACCTGGGTGTCGCCTTCGACGAAATACTGCAGGAGCAGGGTCGTGCCATCGACGAGCAGCGCGCCCGCGCCCTGCTCATCGAAAAGCGTGCCGTCCCGGCCCAGGGCCTTCGCCACGGCGGTCAGTTTGGCGGGCAGAGAAATGGACATAGCGGATTTCCTTTGGTAGCGGAAAGAGCGGGGCCGGAAGGCCTCAATGCTTGTAGTCGAGGATGGCCGAGGGGCTGAGCAGCGCGCCGAGCTGCGCCACCACGCCGGCGGGAACGCGCAGCGTGACCGTCTTGCCGTTCGGGGAGATATCGAGGGCCGCTCCGAACTGCCCGGCGTGGCCGCCCAGGTAGCGCTGAATCGCCTTGTTCATCTTGGACACTTCGCCCTTCGACCCGGAACAGGTGAACAGCAGATCGTTGGTGCCGGGATCCTGGCTGATGTGCCACTCCTTGCGTTTGTCCGGATCGCTGATCTGCGGATGCCGCAGCTGGATGCCGCTGCCGGTTCTCGCGATGGTCGGAGAGGTCAGCTTTTCCAGCCCGTCGAGCATGTTGAGGGAAATGTCGCGCAGGTTCACGTGGTTGATATCGGCGCGTGGCACGCCGAAATCGAAATTGTCCACGGCGAGCCGTTCCTGGAATATCTGCAGGATGTCGTCGCGCCGGCCTTCATATTGCGCCTTGATGTCCTGGATGTGCTGGCCGAAATTGGCGGCGTCGGGGCGCCCGTTGCCGAATTGCTGGGCATACAGGTCGAACAGCCGGCCGTCGGCGCCGGACTCCTTCAATCTGGCGATCTGCCGCACGCCCTCCATCTTCTCGGAAAGCGGGCTTTGGTCGAACATGGAGAAGTTCTTGTAGCCCTGGGACGCGAACACGCCGGGCTGCTTGAACGAAAAATCCGAATTGATGTCGCCGCGCCGGCTCAACAGGCCGCCTTCGAGCGCATGGCCGGGGTCGATGCCGACGAAGGTATTGCCCACGTAGCCCTTATTCCCGCCCTTGGAGCCCAGCGCGTCGCGATCGGCCATCAGCAGCAGCAGGATCTTGTTGCGGCCCAGCTCGTTCATGCTGGAATCCAGCACCGGCGGCCCGCTGTACACGCCCTGGGCATCGCCCTGCGCCTTGGTGTTGCGCACCAGCATGCCGTCCTTCAGATAGCGCTCGCCGCGCAGGGGCTTGCCGTCGAAGTCGCTGAACGAGTTTCCGTCCACGCCGTCCACGTGGGTGCCGTCCAGCATGAGCTTGGGGGTGCCGTCGGCGTACTCCCCTTCAACGATCTTGAGCTTCTGGCTCTGGATGCCCAGGCTGCGCATCAGGTCGTTGGCCAGCGCCTCGCGCACGGCCCCCTCGTTGCGGTCCTTTGCCGTGGCGCCCGTGTACCAGCGATGCAGCGCGTTCTTCGCCTTGTCGCTGGGGATCTGGTAGCGGTCGCCGGACTTATCGGATTCGTAGTAATCCAGCTTGATGTAGTGATTCTTGTTGAATTTCGGCTGGGTCTCCATGATGCCCTGACGCAGCCGGTCCAGCGTTTCGTTGGCCTGCCCGGCTCGCGTCTGGTCGGCCGTCTGCGCGCTGCCGGAGAAGGCCTCCTGCATCAGGGTCGAAACCAATGCGCTCTTGAAGTCGTCTTCCAGGCCGGCATTTGCCCGCAAACCCGCCAGCACGCTGGGCGCGCCCTCTTCCTTGGCTGCCTGCAGCAGCTCGTCGGCAAGCTCGGCATGAGGGGAGCCGGACCCGGCGATGGACGCCAGCACCCGCTGCATCATCGCGTCCAGCGCCTGATCGCTCGGTCCGCCCTGCGGAGGTTGCGCTGCCAGCCAGCCTGCCGCCAGCCGCAGTGCGTGGAGATGGAATTTATGTTGCGGATCCTGCAGCTTGGCGGAATCGTCGGGCGTCCAGTCGCGCTTGGCGATGAAACCCGGCTCGACACCTTTGGCCTTGTCGCCCATGACCCGGTATCCGGCCACGTTGCCCTGGAAGTTGTTTCCATTGACCGGGGCGTAACGCTGGCCGAACTGGGGTACCGGGTCGCCCTGCCCCCTGGCCAGGACGCGGCTCAGCCCCTGCCCGATCGCCGAGGCGAAGTTCTGGAACTGATTTCCGATGCTGGCGAGCAAATTCGTCTGGAATTGGCCCGATGTTCCCTGCACTTGCGTAACCATGGCGTTCCCGTGAATCGATAGTCGAAGGACGACGGGCGCGGACTGGCCCGCCAAGCTCACGGTCTGAGTAACGGCAAGGAGAGGAAAGTTCCAACGGCAGCCGGGCCGGTTTCGCCGCGCCTTCCCGCCCCGCGCGCCCCGGCAACGCCCCCCCTGAACGGGCGCCCAGGGGGGGAAGCGGTTCAGGCCTTTTCGCGGCGCTTGCTCTCCAGGAACGCGTTCATGAATTTCTGGGGCTCGCCGGTATTGAACGCGGCCCCGAATTCCGCCACGCTGTCCTCGATCGCTTCGTCCACCGACATCGTCTCCCAGCGGCGCAGCAGCTTCTTCTGCTGGCGCAGGGCGGCCGGGCCCAGCGCGGCGAACCCCTCGGCCAGCTTGCGGATGACCCCGTCCAGTTCGGCCCCCGGCACCGCCGCATTCACCAGCCCCCAGTCCTGGGCGCGGCGGGCATCGATCAGCTCGCCGGTAAGCAGCATCCAGGCGCTGTTGGCGGCGCCGATCAGCTGGGGCATGAGGGCGGCGTGGATCACCGACGGAATGCCCACCTTCACTTCCGGCATGCCGAATTGCGCGTCGTCGGCGCTGACGCGCAGGTCGCAGGCCAGGGCGAATTCCAGCCCCCCTCCCAGGCACCAGCCCGGGATGCGCGCGATGACGGGCACCGGGAAATGGCGGACGGCATTGCAGAGGTCGCGCAGGTTCGAGATGAAACGTTGCGCCTTGGGTTCGTCCAGCGCGGCCATTTCCGCGATGTCGGCGCCGGCCACGAAGGCTCGCTCGCTGGCGCCGCGCAGCACCAGCACGCGCACCGAGTCGTCCTCGCGCAGCCTCGCCAGCGCCTCGCGGAGGCCGTCGATGACCGGCGTGCTCAGGATATTCAGCACGCCGGCGTCCTGCATGGTCAAGGTGGCGATGCCCGCCGCGTCGACGTCGGCGCGGGCATGGGGAACGGTAAAGGTCTTGGTGCTCATCAGGGTTCCTTGTTACTGCATTTTCTCGAACTTGATTTCCTCGACCACGGTCTTCCAGTGGCCGTAGGACTGGGCGATCAGCGCGCCGAATTCCTTGCGCGACATCGGGCTGGGCACGGCGCCCTGCTTCTCGATGGCCGCCGCGGTGGCGGGATCGGCCAGCGCTTCGCGCACGGCGGCATTCAGCCTGTCCAGCACGGGAGCCGGCGTTCCGGCTGGCGCGGCCAGGCCGAACCACGACGGATTGTTCATCGCCGGCAGGCCGGCCTCGGCGTAGGTCGGCACATCCGGCAACACCTTGAGCCGCTGCTTCGCCGCCACGGCGAGCGGACGTATGCGCTGGCCCTGGATCAGGGGGTAGGAAGACGGAATGTTGTCGAACACGACCTGCACCTGACCCGCCACCAGATCGTTCAGCGCCGGCCCTAATCCCTTATAGGGGACGTGCAGCATGCGGGTGCCGGTGGTTTTCAGGAACAGCTCGCCGTTCATGTGGCTCAGGCCGCCGTTGCCGGACGAACCGAAGGCGTACTTGTCCGGGCTGGCTGCCAGCAGCCGCAGGAACCCGGCGAGGTCCTGCGCGGGCAGCGCGGGATTCACCACCAGCACGTTGGGCACGTCGGCCAGGTTGCTGATGGGCGCGAAATCCTTGACCGGATCGTAGGCGCTCCGGGCGTAGACGTTCGGATTGACCGCGTGCGAGCTTTCCACGGCCATCACCAGCGTATAACCGTCGGCGGGCTGCTTGGCGGCGTAGGCCGAGCCGATGCTGCCGCCGGCGCCGGGCCGGTTTTCGATGACGACCGACTGCCCGAGACGCTCGCCGAGCTTATTGCCGACCACGCGGGCGATGATGTCCGTCGTGCCGCCGACGGCATAGGGAACGACCAGCCGGATGGGCCGGTCCGGGTACTCGGCGGCGGCCATCGCCGGCAGGGCCAGGCAGGCGCATGCCGCCGCCAGGTGGAATTTCAGGGTTTTCATTGTTGTCTCCTCGGGGGGGATTAAAGGGTCGCGGGATTGGCCAGCACCGTTTCCGTGTGCTCGCCGAGCAGCGGCGGCGCCGCGCCCAGCGCTTCGGCCGGCGTGCCCGCCAGCAAGGGGTTGCGCACCAGGCGCAACGCTCCCAGCGTGGGATGCGTAGCCGTCTGCAGCAGCCCGCGATGCAGGACTTGCGGATGCGAGAACACTTCGTCCAGCGTGTGTATCGGCCCCCATGGCACTCCCGCGGCGTCGAAGGCGTCCGTCCAGCGCTTGCGCGCGGCGCCCGCCAGCGTTCCGGCGATCAGCGGCCGCAGGCTGTCCATGTGCTCCAGGCGCGCGCTGTTGGTGGCGTAACGCGCGTCGGCCGCCCATTCGGGGTGGCCCGCCACGCCGCTGAAGCGCGCGAACTGGCCGTCGTTGCCGATGGCCAGGATCAGGTGGCCGTCGGCGCAGGCGAAAACCTCGTACGGCGCGCAGTTGGGATGCGCGTTGCCGCTGCGCTTGGGAACCTCGCCCGACACCAGGTAATTGGCGCCCTGGTTGGCGTTCAGCGCCACCGCCACATCGAGCAGGCAGATATCCAGCGGCATGCCCTGCCCGGTATGGTCGCGCTGGCGCAGGGCCGCCAGCACGGCCGAGGTGGCATACATGCCGGTCATCAGGTCCACCACCGCGACGCCCGTGCGCAGCGGCCCTGCGCCGGGCGTTCCGTCGGGCTGCCCGGTGTAGCTCATCAGCCCGCCCATGCCCTGGAACACGTAGTCGTATCCCGGCTTGCCGGCCATCGGGCCGGACTGGCCGTAGCCGGTGATCGACAGATAGACCAGACGCGGATTGATGCGCGAGAGCGAGGCGTAATCCAGCCCGTACTTGCGCAGGCCGCCGGCCTTGTAGTTCTCGACCAGCACGTCTGCGTCGGCGACCAGTTCCCGCACGCGGGCCGCGCCCTCTTCCGTGGAGAAATCGATGGCGACGGATTGCTTGCCGCGATTGCAGGCCATGAAATAGGCCGACATCGATGCGCTGCCGTCCGCCGAGCGCAGGTCGGGCGGCCCCCAGCCGCGCGTATCGTCGCCGCGACCGGGATGTTCCACCTTGATGACCTGGGCGCCAAGGTCCGACAGATTCTGCGTGCACCAGGGGCCCGCGAGGATGCGCGACAGGTCTACGACCTTTACTCCGCGCAAGGCATTGTGAAGCATAGTGTCTCCGTGATTCAGACGATCCGGAAAATTATGCAGGCCGCATTGCGCGGCGAGGAGTCGAATGTTTCGAACGCTGCGTTCGCCGGTTTTCAAGCGGCGCGCCCGTGCTCCCGGCGGGCCGGTGTTTTAGACAGACGCGAACGTTGAGTTCGAATATTTCGGATGGAGTAATGCGCGCGACGCCGCCATACTGCCCTCGCGGAGGCGCACCGTGGAAACCGCGCCGCCCTCACGATAAGACTCCTGGAGACAACCATGATCCGCAACATCCTGCGACGCGGCGCGCTCGGCGCGCTGCTTGCGAGCAGCCTGGCCACGGGCGCCGCCCGCGCCGAATATCCCGACCATCCCGTCACCGTCGTCGTGGCATTCGCGCCCGGCGGCATGACCGACATTGTTTCGCGCCTGCTGTCGGCCGAACTGGGCAAACGCTTCAATCAGACTTTCGTGGTCGAGAACAAGCCCGGCGCCGCCGGGCAGGTCGGCACCGAGCTGGTGGCCCGCCAGAAGAACGACGGCTATACGCTGCTCGTCAGCGCCACCGGCCACGTGATCGGCCCGGCGGTCAACGCCAAGGTGCGATATGACCCGGTCAAGGATTTCGAACCCATCTCCATCCTGGCGCGCGCGCCCAACCTGCTCGTGGTCAACGCGGGCCTGCCGGTCAAGACCATCCCCGAGTTCCTCGGCTGGGGCAAGTCGCAGCCCGGCGTGCCCTACGGTTCGGCGGGATTCGGCGGTTCCACCCACCTGGGCGGCGAGTGGCTGAAGAAAATCACGGGCGTGCCGATGGAGCACGTGCCGTACAAGGGCGCGTCGCCGGCCACCAACGCGGTCGTGTCCGGGGAACTCAAGGTCGCGGTGCAGGACGCCATGAGCGTGGCCCCCTTCATCAAATCGGGCCAGCTCCGCCCCATCGGGGTCGCCAGCGCCGAACGCAGCAAGCTGTTTCCCGACCTGCCCACGTTCGCCGAATCGGGAGCGCCGGGCCTGGACGTCTACACCTGGCTGGGCTTCTACGCGCCGGCGGGGACCGATCCGGCCATCGTCGCAAAGCTCAACGCCGCCACGAACGAGATCATGAACTCGCCCGAGATGGTGCAGCGGCTGGCCGGGCAGAACAGCGAACCGCTGGGGCCCATGACGCCGGAGCAGGTGTCCAGCTTCGTGGCGGAGGAAACGGCCAAATGGCGCAATGTGGTCCAGACCACCGGCGTCAAGGTGGAGTGAGCCTGCGGGCTCCTAGCCGTCCGAGGCCGGCGTGAGCGCCGCCCGCACGGCGAAGACCGCGTTGGCCTTGAGCATGACGCGGCCTTCCACTTGCAGCAGGCAGGTGGCGTAGATCAGGCGCCTGCCCTGCTTGTCGATCCGGACGTGCGCCTCAAGCCAGTCGCCCGGCTTCACCGGGTTCAGGTATTCCACCGACATCTGCACCGTCACGACGGACACCTGCGCCTGCTGCGCGATGGTGTGGCCCAGCGCGCTGTCGGCCAGGGTGGCCAGCAGCCCGCCATGGGCGATGGCATGCATATTGGTATGCGCCTGCCCCACGCGCAGCGCGAGCACGCAGTCGGCATCGCGCTTGTAGAGCGCGCCTAGATCGGCCAGATGCGTCATGAAGGGACTGCTCGGGCGCCAGAGCGCGAAACCGGAAGGAATGGAGTCTGTCATGGCAGGGGCCAAGGTTTAGGGAATTACAGTATCGCAAAGAAGGCCGCGGCCGGCATGTCGCCGGCCGCGGCCTTGGCCATGGCGCGGACGCCTCAGAACGCCGTGGCGCCCTGCTCCACCAGCCGTTCGAGCAGCGGGGCCGGCTTCCAATGCTCGCCGTGCTCGCGCCGCAGCGCCCGGATTTTCTCCAGCGTCGCCGCCAGCCCCAGCGTCTGCGCATGGAACATCGGGCCGCCTCGCGCGCCCGGGAAGCCGTAGCCGTGGACATAGACCACGTCCACGTCGGAGGCGCGCTGCGCGATGCCTTCCTCGATGATCAGGGCGCCTTCGTTGACCAGCGCCAGCATGCAGCGCTCGACGATCTCTTCGTCGCTTACCGGCCTGCGCGCGATTCCGGCCTCGCGCGCGCAATCTTCGATGATGCGGTCGACCACGGGATCCGGCAGCGGCTGGCGGCTGCCCGGTTCGTAGCGGTAATAGCCGGCCTGGGTCTTCTGACCGAAGCGCCCCAGTTCGCAGATGCGGTCCGCGACCTTGGAATAGCGCAGATGCGCCGGCCGCGTGGGCGCCAGACGCTTGCGCGTGGCCCAATTGATGTCCATGCCCGCCAGGTCCGCCATCGCCAGCGGCCCCATGGCCATGCCGAAGCGTGTCAAGGCCCCGTCGATCTGCTGCGGACTGGCGCCCTCCTCCAGCAGGAATCCCGCCTCGCGCCAATAGCCCGTCAGCATGCGGTTGCCGACGAAGCCTTCGCAAACCCCGACCAACACCGGAATCTTGCCGATCCTCTGCGCGACGGCCATGCAGGTGGCGATGACGTCGGCGCCGGTGCGCGCGCCGCGCACCACTTCCAGGAGCTTCATGACATTGGCTGGGCTGAAGAAATGCAGCCCGATCACGGCTTCGGGCCGCGCCGTGCAAGCCGCGATTTCGTCGATGTTCAGGCGCGAGGTGTTGGTGGCCAGGATCGCCCCGGGCTTGCACACGGCATCCAGCTGGCGGAACACGGCCTGCTTGACGGCCATGTCCTCGAACACGGCCTCGATGACGAGGTCGGCCTGCGCCAGATCCTGCATGTCGAGGCTGGGCGCGATGCGCGCCATCCGGGCTTCGACGCCGGCGGCGTCGAGCTTGCCTTTGGCCGCCGTGATGCCGTAGTTCTTGCGGATCAGCGCCATGCCCCGGTCCAGCGCCGCCCGATCGCGCTCGTACAGCGTGACGGGGAAGCCCGCATTGGAAAACGCCATGGCGATCCCGCCGCCCATGGTGCCCGCGCCGAGGATGCCCACGCGTCCGATCTCGGCCGGGCGGCCGCCGCCCGGAACGCGCGGCGCCTCCTTTTCGGCGAAGAACAGATGGCGCAGCGCCTTGGACGCATCGCCCTCGACAAGCGCGTCGAACAGGCGCCGCTCTTCGTCCAGCCCCGCTTCGATGGGCAGACGGGTCGCGGCCTCGACGCAATCGATCGCCGCGCGCTGGGCGATCGCATTGCGGGCCTTGGGATTGAGCCGGGCGCGCAACGCGGCGAAATCCGCCCCGTCTGCGTTCAGGGCGCGGCGCGCGGCGACCGGATGCGAGTCCAGCTTGGCGCGTTCACGGGCGTGGGACAGGGCAAACTCCAGCAGATCGCCTTCGGCGACCGCGTCCACCAGCCCGGCGGCGAGGGCGGACGCGGCGTCCAGCGGCTTGCCGGACTGGATCATCGCGGCCGCCGCCATCGCGCCGATCAGCCGCGGCAGGCGCTGCGTGCCGCCGCCGCCGGGCACCAGGCCGAGATTCACTTCCGGCAGCCCCAGCCGGGCGCCGGCCTGCGCAATGCGGTAATGGCATCCCAGGGCCAGCTCCAGTCCGCCGCCCAGCGCAAAGCCATGGATGGCGGCCACCACCGGCTTGCCGGAAGCTTCGATGGCCGCGATCACGTCCCGCAGCATGGGCTTGGCGGTCGCGGCCGGCGTGTTGAACTGGCGGATGTCGGCGCCGCCGCAAAAGGCCTTGCCGGCGCCGATGAGGACGACGGCGTCGATCCCGTCGTCGGCTTGCGCCTGGGCCAGCCCCTCATGGATGCCGCGGCGCACGGTGTCGCCCAGGCCGTTGACGGGCGGGTTATCGAGAAAGATCACGGCCACGCGTCCATGCAGGGCGTAGCGGACGGTATTGGAGAGGTCGCGCGACGGCGAAGTAACGGTCAAGTTCATGGTGAACCCTTTCGGCGGCGCGGCTCAGGCCGTCGCCAGCCGCTGATAGCGGTTGAGATGATGGCGGGTATCGCCGAGCGTGTGTTCGATGGCCAGCAGGCGCTTGACGTAATGGCCCACGGCGAGCTCATCGGTCATGCCCATGCCCCCATGCAACTGGATGCCCTGCTGGCTGATATAGCGGGCGGCCGCGCCGCAGCTGGCCTTGGCGGCCGAAGCCAGGCGGGCGCGCTTGCGCCCGTCGGAAGGGTCGGTCCCGGCCGCCAGCCAGGTCAGAGAACGCGCCTGCTCCAGAGCCAGCAGCATGTCGACCAGCCTGTGCTGCACGGCCTGGAAGCGGCCCAGCGGCTGGCCGAACTGGCGCCGCGCGGCGACGTGGTCGCGGGTGGCGTCGAGCAGCGCCTGCATGGCCCCCAGCGCTTCCGCGCACAGCGCGATGCGCGTTGCGTCGGCCGCCTGTTCCAGGGCGGCGCCCGCCGGCCCCAGGCGGGCGTCCGCGCCGACCCGGCAATTCTTCAGCGCGATGTCCGCATAGGGACGGCCGTCCAGGCCGGCCCCTCCGCGGCGTTCCAGCCCGGCAGCGCCGGCCTCCACCAGGAACACGGCCGGCCCTTCGGCGTCGCGGGCTGTGACCAGCAGCCGGCGAGCGCCCGCGCCATAGGGCACGCGCCGCTTGACTCCGTCCAGCAGCCAGCCATCGCCTTCGCGCCTGGCCGTGGCGCGCAGCCCGTCCATCGGCCAATCCGAATCCGGCTCGGCGTGGGCCAGCAGCGGAGCCGCGCCCTGGGCGATGCCGGCCAGAAGCGCCCGCGTCCGCTCGCTGTCGGGCAGGCCCGATAGCAACTGGCCGCAGAGCAGCGCGCTGGCGTCGTAGGGTTCGGCCACCAGATGGCGGCCGAACCGCTGCATCAGCACGCACAGTTCGCCAAGCCCGCCGTCCATGCCGCCGGCCGACGCCGGCAGCCCCAGGCCCAGCAGGCCCATCCCGGCGAAGGCGCGCCAATGCGGCGAGGCTTCGGGATCCGCGTCGGCCGGCAGCGCGGCCCGGGAGGCCGGCGGCGGGTATTCTTCTTGCAGGTATCGTCCGACGGCGTCGTCGAGCGCGCGCTGGTCATCGTCATAGTCGTCGGCCGCTTCCAGCGCGAGCTTGGCGATGATGTTCTTCTGAACCTCGTCCGTTCCGCCGTAGATCGAAATCTTGCGCAGGTTGAGATAGAAGCCGGGCATGGCTTCCAGCTCTTCCTCGGGCGTCGGGCCTCCTTGCGCGTAATCGCGCTCCAGCGCATCCGGGCGATAGGCGAGCGCGTGCGTGCCCGCCGTGTCGACCAGCGCCTCGCTGATGCGCTGGGCCAGCGTGGACCCGAGGTACTTCAGGATCGAGGCTTCCGCGCCATGTCCGGCGCCGCGCTGGTCGCGCGCGATCAAGCGAAGATTGGTGTGCTCCAGGGCCAGCGTGTCGATCTCCAGCTGCGCCAGCCGCTGCGCGAACACGGGGTCCTCCGCCAGCGGCCGGCCGTCGGCCTTGCGTTGGGCCGCCAGGCGTTGAAGATGGCCCAGTTCGCGCTTGGCGCGCCCCACCCGCGCCGCGCCGAAACGCTCATGCGACAGCAGGTACTTCGCGTAGGTCCATCCGCGGTCGACCTCGCCGACCAGGTGCGACGCCGGCACCACCACGTCGTCGAGGAACACTTCGTTGATCTCCTCGCCGCCGTCCAGCGTGCGGATCGGCCGCAAGGACACGCCGGGGCTGCGCATGTCGATGAGGAAAAAAGAGATGCCTTCCTGCGCCTTGGCTTCCGGGTTGGTCCGCGCCAGGCAGAACATCATGTCGGCGTACTGGGCGTAGGTGGTCCAGGTTTTCTGGCCGTTCACCACGAACGCGTCGCCCTCGCGCCGCGCGCGGGTGGTCAGCGAGGCGAGATCGGAGCCGGCGCCCGGTTCGGAATACCCCTGGCACCACCAGTCCTGTCCGCTGAGAATGCGCGGCAGGAAATGGCTCTTCTGCCAGTCGGAGCCGTAGGCCATGATGACGGGCGCGACCATGCGCAGGCCGAAAGGCACGGTTTCGGGCGCGCCCTCCAGGGCGCACTCCTCGTCGAACACGTTGCGCTGCTCGATGCTCCAGCCGGCGCCCCCATGCTCGGCCGGCCAGTTTGGAGCCACCCAGCCGCGCTCGTGCAGGATGCGGTGCCAACGCAGGAAATCCTGCTTGTCCAGGCGCTGGTGATCCAGCACCTTGCGCCGCAGGTCGGCCGGCAGGCGCTCGCGCAGGAAGGCGCGGACCTCATCGCGGAACGCATCGAGGGAGGCATCATGCGGCATCGATAAGGTCCTCCGCGAAACGCAGCGGCGCGCCGGTCGCCGCCTGCAGCGCCTCGCGCGTCAGGCCGGGGGCCATGTCGCGCACCAGGAAGCCCTCGGGCGTGACGTCCAGCGTGGCGTAGTCGGTGTAGACCCGGTCCACGCAGGCCGCGCCCGTCAGAGGCAAGTCGCACTGCCTGCGCAGCCGCGGCCGGCCGTCGCGGGTCAGGTGTTCCATCAGCACGTGGACCCGTTTTGCGCCCACGGCGAGGTCCATGGCGCCCCCCACCGCCGCGGCCACGCCGGGCTGGCCGAGCGACCAATTGGCCAGGTCGCCGGTTTCCGAAACCTGGTAGGCCCCCAGGATGCAATAGTCCAGATGGCCGCCCCGCATCATGGCGAAGGAGTCCGCGTGGTTGAAAAAGCTGCCGCCCGCGGCCATGGCGACGTTCTGCTTGGCCGCGTTGGTCAGGTCGGGATCGGCCGGATCGGCATCCGAGCGCGCCCGCATGCCCAGGATGCCGTTCTCGCTGTGCACGACGACGCCATGCTCCGGCGTCCAGTAGTCCAGGGCCTTGACCGGCAGGCCGATACCCAGGTTGACGTAGGAACCGGGCGGGATGTCGGCCGCGGCGCGCCGCGCGATGTCTTCGCGGGAATATCGTTGGATCATTGCAGGACTCCGGTCAATTGGGCGTCGGGAATGCGCAGCACGCGCTGCACGAAGATGCCGGGCGTGACGACGTGCTCGGGATCCATGCCCCCCGCCTCCGTCAGCGCATGGACCTGGACCACCGCGGTGGCCGCCGCCATGCACATCAGGGGCCCGAAGTTGCGGCCCGCCTTGCGATAGACGAGATTGCCCATGGGATCCGCGCAATAGGCCTTCACGAGCGCGTAATCGGCATGCAGCGGCTCTTCGAACACATGGCCCACACCGCGGATGACCCGCGTCTCCTTGCCCTCGGCCAGAAGCGTGCCGTAGCCGGTGGGCGTGAAGAAACCGCCCAGCCCCGAGCCCGCCGCCCGCAGGCGTTCGGCGAGCGTGCCCTGCGGCACGCACTCGTAGTCGATCAACCCATCCGCGTAGGCAGACTCGAAAGCCTGGGACTCCGCGCCGCGCGGATACGAGGCGATCAGCTTGCGCACGCGCCCCAGCCGGATCAGGCGGGCCAGGCCGCTGTCGCGGGCGCCGCTGTTATTGCATACCACGGTCAGGTCGCCGGCGCCATGCTCCACCAGCGCGTCCAGCAACTCGACGGGCTGCCCGGACAGGCCGAAGCCGCTGACCAGGACCGTGGCGCCGTCCGGGATGTCCCCCACCGCCTGGGCGGCGGTATCGATAATCTTGTTCATCATGGCGTGCATCACAGGGAATGGGAAAGAATGGCGGTGGCCTGGCTGGACAGCACGCCGCCGTTGCCGTGCACCAGCGCGACGTCGGCCTTGTCCACCTGCCGTTCGCCCGCCTCGCGGCGCAACTGCGCCACGGCCTCGATCACGAGGAAGATGCTGTACATGCCGGGATGGGTGAACGACAGCCCGCCGCCGTTGGTGTTCATCGGCAGATCGCCGCCCGGCTCGATGCGCCCGCCGCCGATGAACGCGCCGCCCTCGCCCTTGGCGCAGAAGCCCAGGTCTTCCAGGAAAAGAATGGGATTGATCGTGAACGCGTCGTAGAGCTCGACCAGGTCGATGTCGGCGGGCGTCAGGCCTGCCTCGGCGAACGCGGCGCGGCCGGAGTCCACGGCGGGCGTGACGGTGAGGTCGGGCATGCACGATATCTGGCGGTGCCAGTGCGCATGGCCCGTGCCCAGCACGTAGATCGGACGCGGATGGAGGTCGCGGGCCCGGTCGGCGCGCGTGACCACGAACGCGCCCGCGCCATCGGTCACCAGGCAGCAATCGCGCACGGTCAGGGGATCGGAGATCATCTTGGCGCCCAGCACCTCGTCGATCGTCAGCGGCGCGCGCAGGAAAGCGTCCGGATTGCGCTGCGCCCACTTGCGCGCCGCCACGGCGACTTCGGCCAGCTGGCGCCGCGTGGTGCCGTATTGGTGCATGTGGCGCGCGGCGGCCAGCGCGTAGCTGGAGACCGGATTGAACGGTTTGTACGGGTGCTCGTAGGGCTGCGGATCCAGCGCGGCGCGCATCTGGTTGATCTGGGTGCTGCTCGGCGCGCTGCGCGGATTGGCGCCGTAGCAGACCAGCACGTGCTCGCATTGGCCGGCCTCGATGGCCATCGCCGCGATCTTCAGGTCGGCGATGAACGAGGAACCGCCGAACATCGTGCTGTCGGAGAAACGCGGACGGATCCCCAGGTACTCGGCCATGCGCATCACCCACCAGGGCGAGGTCAGGCTGGAAGTGATGATGCCGTCGATATCCTGCATCTTCAGGCCGCTGGCGGCCACCGCCCGGCGGGAGGCCTGCGCGATGATTTCCTGTTCGGAACGGCCCTGGCAATCGCCCAGCCCGGCCATGCCCGTGCCCAAAACGGCGATCGCGCCGCGATAGCTCCGGTTCATGCGCTTTCTCCCGTCAGCCCCACGAACACCAGCAGCGGCGCGCCATCCACCTCGTCGATCCTGGCGCGGACCCGCAGGCCGATGGCCACATCGTCCACGGGCATGTCCACCACGCGGCTCATCAGGCGCGGGCCTTCGTCGAGATCCACGAGGCATACGGTGTAGTCGCCGCCCTTGCTGCGCACGACGGTCGTGGAATAGACCTCGCCCCGGCCGCTGGGCTCGACCCAGCGCAGGGCGTCGGAACCGCAATGCGGGCAGACCACCCTGGGATAGAAATGGTGCCTGGCGCAGGCCTGGCATTGCGGAATGACGAAGCGGCCCTGCGCGAGCTGCTCGAAATAGTGGCGCTCGGCGCTGGGCGCCGGCTCTGTTGCGGTATTGGGCATGCTGATGTGTTCCGCCCAGGGGGCGGCTGTCTCCGTTGTATTTCGATCCGCGCCTGGCAAGGCCCGCGGCAGTGGAACGATTTTAGGAATGGCTCCCCCCCCTTACCATCCGAAAGATTCGAAGGCTTCTTTCGGCATATTCGAAGCGCCGCAAGTCAGAGTAAGATTTACGCGATAACAAGCACCCTTATGACATGGCAGGAGCATTGGAAGATGGCGAAAGTCGGCATGGTTGGAATCGGCCTCATGGGCCATGGCATCGCAAGCAATCTGGTCAAGCACGGTCACGCGCTGACGGTGCTCGAGCATCCCGGCAACCAGCCGCTGGACGCGCTCAAGGCCGCCGGGGCGACCAGCGTCGCCGATGGCGCCACGCTGGCCGCGCAATCGGACGTGATCATCCTGTGCGTCACCGGCAGCCCGCAGGTCGAAGCCGTGCTGCTGTCGCCCGGGGGCGTGCTGGAGGGCATCCGTCCCGGCACGGTCATCATCGATTGCTCCACCGCCATCCCCTCCTCCACCGCAAAGGTGGCGCAGGCGGTGGCCGAAGCCGGGGGCCGCTTCCTGGACGCGCCGATGACGCGCACCCCGAAAGAGGCCGCCGAAGGCCGGCTCAATCTGCTGGTGGGCGGGGATGCCGCGCTGTTCGAAGAATGCAGGCCGCTGCTGGCCTGCTTCGCCGAGAACATCACCCACGCCGGCCCCGTCGGCGCCGGCCACCGCATGAAGCTGCTGCACAACTACGTATCGCTGGGGGTCGTCGCGCTATTGTCGGAAGCCGCGGCCTGCGCGCTGCGCTCGGATATCGATCCCGCCGTGTTTGCCGACGTGCTGGCCAAGGGCGGCGGCGGCGGCGTGGCGCTGGAGCGCATCAAGCCCTATCTGCTCGAGCAGGACCCGTCGTCGCTGCGCTTTTTCATGTCGAACGCGCAGAAAGACCTGTCCTACTACAACACCATGGCCGCGGAAACGGGCGCCGTGCGGGAAATCGGCGCCGCCGTGCAGCACACCTTCGACCAGGCCGTGACGCAGGGCGGCGGCGAACGCTACGTGCCCGAATTGGTGTCGCTGCTGAAAGACCGCTAGCCTGCTTCAGTTTCCGCCGGCGGCGGCCACCTGTCCGCGCGACAGGCCTCGCCCGGGCAGGCGCAGGGAAATCAGCGCCGCCGCCAGCAGCAGCACGCCAGCCGAACCGAAGGCGACCCAATGCGTGCCGAAGGCTTCGAAGGCCCATCCGCCCAGCCATGAACTGATCATGCCGCCCACCTGGTGCCCCAGGTAGGCCAGGCCGTACAGCACCCCCACCAGGCGTATGCCATAGACGTCGGCCAGGATCGCCGACGACAGGGCGACGCTGCCGGCCCACACGACGCCGCCGATGGTGGCCGCGGCGTACAGCTCCCAATGCGCGCCCACCATGACCAGCGCGAAGAACCCCAGCCCGCGCACCAGGTAGATGGCGGCGAGAATGTTGCGCCGCTCGACCTGGTCGGACAGCCGGCCCAGGACCAGCGTGCTGAAGATCGCCACCAGGCCGATCAGGCCGATGCCCAGCGAACTGGTGGTCGCGTCGAAGCCGTGGTCCATCAGCATGGGCACCCCATGCGTGCCCAGCAGGTTCATGCTGAACCCACAGGCGAACAGCCCCAGCGCCACCTGCCAGAACGGCAGCGAACGCAGGGCGGCGCGCACGTTGGGCGCGGGCTGCCTGGCGGCGGGCCTGGCGCTTCCCGTCTTGCCCACGATCTGGTGAGGCAGCAGGTCCGTGTGTTCCGGCGCCTCGTCGCGCATGACGAAGAGCGCCACCGGCACCGTCAGCAGGGCGAACAGCACCGCGAACCCCAGCAGCGTTTCCTTCCACCCCACGGCGGAGATGGCGAAGGTCAGGGTGGGCGTCATCAGCGCAATCCCGGCCATGGATCCGGTGGACAGGAAAAACAGCGCCATGCCGCGCTGGCGCGTGAACCAGCGGCTGATCACCGGGGTCAGCGCCACCGGGCTGGTGAATGCCAGGCCGATCGACAGCGCCACGCCGAAGGACAGCAGGAATTCGATGGGACCGGTGGCGAATACGGTCCAGATGGACGACGCGACGACGATGGCCGCCCCCGCGAGCAGCACGAAACGCGTGCCCTGCGTGCTGACCAGGTATCCCGCCAGCGGCATGCCCAGGCCATAGCACAGCATGCCGACCGCCACGATGCCCGACAGCGTGCTGCGCGTGAAGCCCAGGCTTTCCGCCATCGGCAGGAAGAACGGCCCGATGCCCATGCGCAGGCCGACGGTCAACAGGGTGAGTACCGTAGCGGCGCCAACGATGTTCCAGCCGAAATACCAGCCGCCCGACGCTTGCTTGTCCACGTATGCTTCTCCTCGATATCTTCTTTGTGGCCGCTTGCGCGCCCGGGTTCGTAAACGAGGCCGGGAGCGCGCGCAAGGCAACGCTGACGGCAAGCTGGAAGGACGAGGCGTGAATCGGCTTTTTTTTCCCGGCGGCCACCGGCCGTCGGACGCGTCATATTACTCCCCGCTATATGCGAAAAAGCGGGAAGCCCCCAAAACCTGTTCGATGAGCGGTCACCGGGGCCGGCGCGGCGCAGTATATTGCGCACACTCGTAGCACTCGAAGCAAACCGTGACACCCAAGACATCGATGTTCGCCCTGTCCCGCCAGGAAATCGCGCTGGTGCTGGTCACCATGCTGTGGGGCAGCACCTTCCTCGTCATCCACATCGCCATGCAGCACAGCGGTCCGCTATTCTTCGTGGGCGTGCGATTCACGATCGCGGGCGGAATGTCCCTGCTGCTGTTCCGCAGGCACATGGCGGCGATCACCCGCCGCGAAATCGGCGCCGGCATCGCCATCGGTTCAGCCCTGTTCCTGGGCTACTTCCTGCAGACCTATGGCCTGCAGACCATCACCAGCAGCCAGTCGGCCTTCATCACGGCCCTTTACGTGCCCATCGTGCCGCTGCTGCAATGGGCCGTGCTGAAAAAGCCGCCCGGCCTGATGAGCTGGGTGGGCGTGGCGCTGGCCTTCACCGGCCTGATCCTGCTGGCCGGTCCCCAGGCTGGCGCGCTGAGCTTCAGCGCCGGAGAGGCCGCGACGCTGGCGGGCGCCGCGGCCATCGCCGCCGAAATCATCCTGATCGGCCTGTTCGCCAAGTCGGTGGACAGCCGCCGCGTGACCGCCGTGCAGCTGCTGACGGCGGGCCTGGTCTCTTTCGCCCTGATGCCGGCCATGGGGGAAGCGGCGCCCGCGTTCTCGTGGCTGTGGGCGGGCGCGGCCATCGGCCTGGGGCTGGCCAGCGCCGTCATCCAGCTGACCATGAACTGGGCGCAGAAGTCCGTTTCGCCCACCCGGGCCACCGTCATCTACGCGGGGGAACCGGTGTGGGGCGGCATCGTGGGGCGCCTGGCGGGCGACCGCCTGCCGGCGCTTGCCCTGGTGGGCGCGGGGCTGATCGTCGCCGGCGTTCTTGCCAGCGAAGCCAAGCTGCCTGGCCGGAAGAAGCCCCGAGCCCCAGCGCCGGGCGCGCAAGGCACGGGCTGATTGCGGCCTGTGCGAAGCTGCTTTCCGTGCGAACGGGACCTAGTGCGCCAGGCGCGCGATCAGGCCGGCCTGGGCCGGGTACAGGCGGCGCAGCTCGCTGGCGTCGGCCAGTTCGAACTCGCTGAATTCGAATCCCGGCGCGACGGTGCAGCCGGCAAGCGCATAGCCGTCCGGCTCGGTCAGCTCGGCGGCGAACCAGCTGCCGGCCGGCACGACCGCCTGGAATTCGGCGCCCGGGTCCTCCAGCGCGTTGCCCAGCCGCAGGCGCCTGTAGCCGCCCTCCGGCGCCAGCACGTGGATATGCAGCGGCGAGCCCGCGTGGAAATGCCAGAGCTCGTCGGCGCGGATGCGATGCCAGGTGGACCACGCCCCGTCGCATAACAGGTAATAGATGGCGGTGCTGGCCGCGCGGTGCGCGCCATCGGCGCGTATGACCGTGCCGGCGGCTCGATAGGTTTCTCGGTAGTGGCCGCCTTCGGGATGCGGCAGCAGGCCCAGGCGGCGGATCAGGGTGGCGGCGGATTCGGACATGGCGGGGCTCGGCTCGATGCGACGTCCCCAGTCTAAAGCAAGGCCGCCTGCGCCCTAGGCCGCCTGTTCCAGGAACGCCTGCAATGCGGGCACGGTGTTCAGGACGTGTTGCCGCATCGCGGCCTCGCAATGCGCCGGATCGCGCGTGCGCAAAGCGTCGATCAGTTCCTGGTGCGATTCGCGCACGCGCATGACTCGTCCGGGCTGGGCCGCCCACAGGCGCATGTAGGGCTCGACGACGGAATGCAACTCGGATATCTGGCGCAGCAGGCGGGGCTGCTGGCAGAAGCTGCAAAGGTACTCGTGGAATTCGCGGTGGGCGGTGGTCCAGTCCAGCGCTTCGCCCGAGCCTTGCTCCAGGAGCTCCAGGGAGTTCGACAGGCGGCGGATATGCTCGGCGTTCATGTGCAGCACCGCGTTGCGCATGGCCAGGCCTTCCAGCACGGAGCGCATTTCGAACACCTCCAGCATTTCCTGCTGGTTCAGGCCGCGCACCACCGCGCCGCGGTTGGCGCGGATTTCGACCAGCCCTTCCGACGCGAGGCGCCGCAAGGCCCCGCGCACCGGCATGCGGCTGGTGCCGATTTCGGCGGCCACGGCCTCCGGCACCAGGCGCTGGCCCGGCGCATAGCGCCCAAGCCGGATCTCCCGCTGCAGGTGCAGGTATGCCTCGTCTTCGGCGCTGATCGCTGTCTTCTGGAATTGCAGCATTGTCGTTCCACGGCTCGGAAAGCCGCCATGATAGATAAACGCAAAAATAACATAAATTGGATCCAATGATCCATGGATGCAAACACCAATGGTTGGCGCCCTTCGCTTTGCGTCTAATCCCCCCACGCTTTCCATAACGCGATCAAGGGGAATCCATGAAGTTCCGTCTCATCCAGGCGCTCGCAGGCGCCGCGGCCATGGCCTTCGCGGCCCAGGCCGGCGCCCAGGCCACCGACTGGCCGCAGCATCCCGTGCGCATCGTCGTGCCCTTCCAGGCCGGCTCCGCAACCGACCTGATCTCGCGCCAGCTGGGCGCGGCGCTATCGACGGAACTGGGCCAGCCCTTCGTCATCGAGGCGCGTCCGGGCGCCGCCGCCGCCATCGGCAGCGCCTCGGTCGCGCGCTCGGCGCCGGACGGCTACACGCTGTTGATGGGCGGTCCCGCCGCCATCGTGACCAACCGCTATCTGCAAAAGCGCCTGGCCTACGATCCCGATGCCTTCGAGCTGGTCTCGATGGTGGCCTACACACCCAACATCCTGCTGGCCAATCCGTCCCAGCCCTTCAAGACGCTTCCGGAAATGGTCGCCTATGCCCGCGCCAACCCCGGCAAGCTGACCTATGCCTCGTTCGGCACGGGCACGACCTCGCACATGGCCGGCGAAATGCTCAAGTCGGTAGCCGGGATCGACATCCTTCACGTGCCCTACAAGGGCGCGGGCGAGGCCATTCCCGCACTGCTGAGCGGCCAGGTCTCGATGTACTTCGACACCATCATGACGGGACTGCCCCAGGCCAAGAGCGGCGCGCTGCTGGCGCTGGGCATGTCCAACTCCAAGCGCTCGGCGCTGGCGCCGGACATCCCCACCATCGCCGAACAAGGCTACGCCGGCTACGACATCGCGCCCTGGTACGGCCTGGTGGCGCCCGAGGGCACGCCCGCCCCCGTGCTCGACAAACTCAACCGCGCGGTCAACAAAGTGCTTGCCGATCCCGCGCTGCGCAGTAAGCTGGCGGAAACCGGCGCCGAGCCCCGAGGCGGCACCCGCGAGGAGTTCGCGGCCTTCATCAAGGCCGAGATTCCCCGGACCAAGCAGTTGATCGACCAGGCCGGCATCACGCCGCAGTAATTTCCACGACGAGCTCCAGCACCCATGTCTTCCCCCTTCGATTGGTCTTTCCCGTACGCCTCCAAGAAGATGCCCGTCCTGGCCGCCAACGCGGTCGCGACGAGCCAGCCGCTGGCGGCGCAGGCCGGCCTGCGCATGCTGCTGGCCGGCGGCAACGCGGTCGACAGCGCCATCGCGACCGCGATCGCGCTGACGGTGCTCGAGCCCGTCATGAACGGCATCGGCGGCGACATGTTCGCCCTGGTCTGGCACGACGGCCGCCTGCATGGCCTGAATTCCAGCGGCTGCGCGCCCGCGGCGTGGACGCCTGAATACTTCGCCGGCCGCGACGCGATGCCCGGCACCGGCTGGGGCACGGTCACCGTGCCGGGCCAGGTGGCCGGCTGGAAAGCGCTGTCCGAGCGCTTCGGCAAGCTGCCCTTCGCCAAACTGTTCGAACCCGCCATCGCCTATGCCGAAGAGGGTTTCGCGGTCTCGCCCACCATCGCCCGCCAATGGGCCACGCAAGCGCCCAAGCTCGCGCAGGAACCGGGCTTTGCCGCGGCCTTCCTGCCGCAGGGCCGCGCCCCGCAAGCCGGCGAATGGTGGCGTTTCCCGGCACAGGGCAAGACGCTGCGCGAGATCGCCGAAAGCGGCGGCGAGAGCTTCTACCGCGGCGACCTCGCCCGCAAGATCGCGGACTTCGCCAGCCAGACCGGCGGCGCGCTCAGCGCCACGGACCTGGCTGAACACCGCCCCGAATGGGTCACGCCCATTTCCCAGTCGTTCCGCGGCTACGAGCTACACGAAATCCCGCCCAACGGCCAGGGCATTTCGGCGCTGATGGCGCTGGGCATGCTGGAGCAGTTCGACCTGGAGGCGATGGGCCGCGACAGCGCGGACTACTATCACGTCAGCATCGAGGCGATGAAGCTGGCCTTCGCGGACCTGCACCAGCACGTCGCCGATCCGCGCCATATGCGCACCAGCGCGGATGCGCTGCTGGACCGCTCCTATCTTGCCGAGCGCGCGCGCCTGATCTCCATGGACCGCGCCAGCGTGCCGGTGGCGGGCACGCCGGCCACCGGCGGCACGGTGTACCTGACGGCGGCCGACGCCAACGGCACCATGGTGTCCTTCATCCAATCGAACTACCACGGCTTCGGCTCCGGCGTCGTCGTGCCCGACACCGGCATCAGCCTGCACAACCGCGGCCTGAACTTCGTGCTTACGCCGGGCCACGCCAATCAGGTCGCGCCGCGCAAAAAGCCGATGCACACCATCATTCCGGCGTTCGTCACGCGCGGCGGCCAGCCCGTGATGTCGTTCGGCGTGATGGGCGGGTCGATGCAGGCGCAAGGGCATATGCAGATGGTCACGCGCCTCGCCGCGTTCGGTCAGAACCCGCAGGCCATGAGCGACGCGCCGCGCTTCCGCGTGGAAAAAGGCCCCGTGGTGAACGTGGAGACGCACTTGCCCGCGGACGTGGTCGATGCGCTGCGCGCGCGCGGCCACAACGTCGCGGTAGCGCCCGCCGACAGCCTGGAATTCGGCTCGGCGCAGTTGATCTGCCGCCTGCCCCAAGGCGGATACGTCGCCGCGTCGGATTCGCGGCGGGACGGCCAGGCCGTGGGCTTCTGATCACGGCCCGAACCGCTCGGACGGCATCGTCCAGGCCCTGCGCGGCGCCTCCCGGAAGCGCCGCGCAGGGCAAGAAGCACGAAGCAAGAAACGGAGTCCCGGCCCCCCGCCCCCGGTCTACACTGGAACTCCATTCCAATTTTCCGGCTCTAGACCATGGATTCCGGTAGTTCGCCAGACCCATGCCCCATTGAGGCGCGGGACTGGGAAGCCATCAACCGATCGCTGGACCGCCACGGCAACGCGATGCTGCCGGGGTTGCTCAGCCCCGCCCAATGCCGCGCGCTGGCGGCGCTCTATCCACGCGAAGACTGCTATCGCTCCCGGATCGTCATGGCGCGCCACGGATTCGGCCGCGGCGAATACAAGTATTTTTCCTATCCCCTGCCGCCGCTGATCGACGCCCTGCGGCATGCGCTGTACGAGCGCCTTGCCCCCGTGGCCAACCGCTGGAACCGCCTGCTCGGCATCGACGCGCGGTACCCGGACTCGCTGGACGATTTCCTCGCGCGCTGTCACCGCGCGGGACAACTCCGGCCCACGCCGCTCATCCTCGAATACCGCGAAGGCGACTACAACTGCCTGCACCAGGACCTTTACGGCGAACACGTGTTTCCGCTGCAGGCCGCGATACTCCTGTCCGAACCCGGAAAGGACTTCAGCGGCGGGGAATTCGTCATGACGGAAACGTCATCCGGCGGACAGGTCGCGCAGGTTCTGCCATTGCGCCAGGGCGACGCCCTGGTGTTTACGGTGAACCAGCGGCCGGCGCCCGGCAGCCGCGCCGGCATGCGCAAGGCCGCCATGCGGCACGGGGTCAGCCGCCTCCTGGGCGGGCGCCGGCATACGCTGGGGGTGATCTTCCATGACGCGCGCTGAAGCGATGCAGGCCGAACTGTTCACGGACTCTCCCCCTGGCCACGGCGGTCCGATCCCGATGGACGCGGACGTCGTCATCGATGGCCTGGACTGGCCCGGCATCGCCGCGCAACTCGACGCGGAAGGATATGCGCTGCTGCCGCAATGGCTGACGCCAGACCAGGCGCGCTCGCTGGGGCGGCACGCCGCCGCGCTTGAGCGCGCCTCGCTGGCGCATGCCGGGCTGGGCCAGGGCAGTCTCCACTACTTTCCCGCCGATTTGCCGGCCCCCCTGGCGGCGTGGCGTAGCGACCTCTATCGCCGCCTCGCCCCCATCGCCAACCGCTGGAGCGACCGGCTGGGTTCCGCTTACCGCTACCCCCGCGAGCTGGCGCCGTTCCTGCGGAGCGGCCGACAGGCGGGCCAGGCGCATGCGCTCACGCACCTCTGCCAATTGCGCGAGGACGATTACGTGGCGCTGCACCAGCGCAACGAAGGCGCGCACGTGTTTCCGCTGCAGCTCGTCGCCCTGCTGGCCGAACCCGGCCGCGACTTCACGGGCGGCGAGTTCGTCATGACCGAACAGCGGCCTCGCATGCAATCACGGCCCATGGTGCTGCCGCTGCGCCTCGGCGACGCGGCCCTCATCGCCACCGCGCATCGCCCCGTCCGGGGAGCCAGCGGCGCCGATTACCGCGTCAGCCTGAAGCATGCCATCAGCCGAGTGCTCGGCGGCAGCCGCATCGGCCTGGAACTGTCGTTTCACGACGCGCCGTAAGCCGCCCACCGGGCGCGCGGGCTCAGTCCTCTTCGACGAACGCCTCTTCGCGCTTCTTGCGGATGTTCGGCAACGCCACCAGGACGACGAGCACCACCGCCGCGCCCAGCAGCGCGGCGGACAGCGGCCGATCCACGAAGGTCGTGAAGTCTCCTCGCGACAGCAGAAGCGCCCGGCGGAAGTTCTCTTCCATCATGGGCCCCAGGACCAGGCCGAGCAGCAGCGGCGCGCCCTCGCAGCGCAGCTTGCTCCAGATATAGCCGACCACGCCGAAGAAAGCGGTCATGTAGAGATCGAAGGTGTTGTAGTTCAGCGAATACACGCCGATGGTGCAGAACACCAGGATCGCCGGAAACAGGATGCGATAGGGAACCTTCAGCAGCTTGACCCAGAGGCCGACGAGCGGCAGGTTGAGGATGACCAGCATGAGGTTGCCGATCCACATCGAAGCGATGAGGCCCCAGAACAGTTCCGGGTGGCTCGTCATGACTTGCGGGCCGGGCTGGATGTTGTGGATGGTCATCGCGCCGACCATCAGCGCCATTACCGCATTGCCCGGGATGCCGAGCGTCAGCAAGGGAATGAAGGAAGCCTGCGCGCCCGCGTTATTGGCGGATTCGGGCCCCGCCAGCCCGGCCGGATGGCCCTTGCCGAAACGCTCTGGCTGCCTCGACAGCTTCTTTTCGAGGGTGTAGGACGCAAACGCCGAGAGCACCGAGCCCCCGCCGGGCAGGATGCCCAGCATCGATCCGACGGCGGTGCCGCGGACGATGGCGGGCGCCGCCTCGCGCATCTCGGTCTTGTTCGGATACAGCGAACCCACCTTGTCCGTGATCTCGACGCGCTTGTCCTTCAGCTCCAGGTTGCTCATGATCTCGGCGAAGCCGAAGACGCCCATGGCGACGATGGCGAAGTTGATGCCGTCCTGCAATTCCGGGATGCCGAAATCGTAGCGGGCGACGCCGGAATTGACGTCCGTGCCGACCAGGCCCAGCAGCAGTCCGAGCAGGATCATGCAGATTGCCTTGACGAGCGAGCCCGACGCCAGCACGACCGCGCCGACCAGGCCCAGCGTCATCAGCGAAAAGTATTCCGCCGGACCGAACTTGAACGCCACCTCCGCCAGCGGCGGCGCGAATGCGGCGATCAGCATCGTGGCCACCGTGCCGGCGAAGAACGAGCCGATGGCGGCCAGCGACAGCGCCGCCCCGCCACGCCCGTTGCGCGCCATCTGGTGGCCGTCCAGCACGGTGACCACCGCGGATGTTTCCCCTGGCAGGTTGACCAGGATGGCGGTAGTGGAGCCGCCGTACTGCGTGCCATAGTAGATGCCGGCCAGCATGATCAGCCCCGCGACGGGCGGCAGCACGTAGGTGATCGGCAGCAGCATGGCGATCGTGGGCACCGGCCCCAGTCCGGGCAGCACGCCCACCAGCGTGCCCAGCACGCAGCCCAACAGCGCATACAGCAGGTTTTCGGGCGTAAACGCCACGGAAAACCCCAACATGAGATTGTCTAGCAGTTCCATCCCCGCTCCTTTTCTTGTCCGAGCCATTTTTAAATAGATCGTAATACGACATAAAAAACGGAGTAACCCGGGTTTTTACCAAGCGCGCCTCCCGGTTCATTCCGCTGGAGGCGAAGCCCGCCCGGGCGAAACAGCATGCGGGCCGGCCCGGTGTTCTTCGCGCGCGATACCGGTACCATTGCCTTCGACAAGTCGGGACGATTCACTTTTCCTTCAGGAGTTCCAGCCATGAACGGCGCCAAAAGCCTCGTCAATTCTCTTTTGAAGTCAGGGGTCGACACCTGCTTCGCCAATCCCGGCACCAGCGAAATGCACTTCGTCGCGGCGCTGGACGAGGTTCCCGGCATGCGTTGCGTGCTGGGGCTGCAGGAGAACATCGTCACCGGCATGGCCGACGGCTATTTCCGTATCGCGGGCAAGCCGGCGGCGACGCTGCTGCATTGCGGCCCCGGGCTGGCCAACGGCATGGCGAACCTGCACAATGCGCGCCGCGCCCGCAGCGGCATCGTCAACATCGTCGGCGACCAGGCCACCTATCACCGCCCCTTCG
The DNA here is from genome assembly GCF_050285585.1 of Achromobacter sp. Lineage (GTDB taxonomy): Bacteria > Pseudomonadota > Gammaproteobacteria > Burkholderiales > Burkholderiaceae_B > Achromobacter. The sequence goes on from NZ_JBLZXF010000006.1 coordinate 118,636, forward strand.
ACGCGCCGCTGACGGCGGACACCGACGCCATGGCCCGCACGGTGTCGAGTTGGGTGCGCACCAGCGCCCGGGCCCAGGATGTGGGCGGCGATGCGGCCGCCGCGGTGCAGGCCGCCAGCGCCTTTCCCGGTCAGGTCGCCACCCTGATCCTGCCGTCGGACGCTTCCTGGAACGAGGGCGGCGCAGTCGCGGAAGCGCTGCCCGCCATCGGGCCCGCGCCCCTGGATCCCCATGCCGTGGAAAATGCGGCGCGCGTCCTGCGCAGCGGCAAGAATGTGTTGCTCCTGCTGGCCGGACGCGGCGTATTGGGCGACTCGCAGGCCCTCGCCTGGCGGGTGGCGCAGGCCTGCGGCGCCGATATCCGCGCCGACTATGTCACCGCGCATGTCGCGCGCGGCCGAGGCACCCTGCAATTGGAGCGCGTGCCCTACGGCACCGACCAGGCGATCGCGGCCCTGGCCCGCTATGAGCACATCATCCTGGTTTGCGCCAAGGCGCCCGTCGGCTTCTTCGCCTACCCCGGGAAGCCGTCGACGCAATACCCCGCGCACGCCCAGTTGCACGTGCTGGCGCGCCCCGACCAGGATCCGGAAGCCGCCCTGCGCGCGCTGGCTGAGAGCCTGGACGCGCCGCAAGTCGCGCTGCCCGATCCCGGCCCGCGGCCCGAGGCGGCCAGCGGCGCCCCGACGCCCGACGGCCTGGCCCGGACCGTGGCCGCGCTGATGCCCGAACACGCGATCGTCTCGGACGAGAGCATCTCGTACGGCCGGGGCTTCTACCCTCATACGCACGCGGCCCCCCGGCACGATTGGCTGCATCTGGCCGGCGGCGCCATCGGAGACGGCATGCCGGTGGCCACGGGCGCGGCGCTGGGCGCGGGCGGCAAGCGCCGCGTCATCAATCTGCAGGCCGACGGCTCGGCCATGTACTCGCTGCAATCGTTGTGGACGCAGGGACGCGAAAGGCTGCCCGTGACCACCCTCATCCTGAACAACCGCAAGTACAACATCCTGATCGGCGAGTACAAGGGCGTCGGAGCCACGCCCGGCCCGACCGCCATGAGCATGCTGGACCTCGGCAATCCGGACCTGAAGTGGGTGTCGATCGCTGACGGCATGGGCGTCGAGGCGGCCCGCGCCACCACCATGGAGCAGTGCGCCGATCTCATGGCGCGCAGCTTCCGCAGCGACGCCCCGTTCCTGATCGAACTGATGGTTTGACGCCGCAAGCCTGCCGGGCCGGATGCCGCGACGGTGGACACCTCGGGCGACCACGCAAGATGGCATCGAACCGGAGCCGGCCAGCAACGGCTGACGGATACGCCCGCCGGCTTCAGGCATGCGAGTTGCTTCGCCAGACGAAGGCGGCCACCCCGGCCGTCCTTCGAAAAGGAGCATTGTTCATGGCTAGACCCACCATACTCCAAGGTCTGGGCGCCGCGATGCTGAGCCTGGCGCTGGCGGGTTGCGCGGCCCAGGACGGGCACCGCAGCACCGGCCAATACACCGATGACGTCTCCACCACGGCCCGCGTGCGCGAGGCGCTGCTGAAAACCCCGAATCTGAGGTCCAACACCATCCAGGTGGAAACCTACCAGGGCGTGGTCCAGCTCAGCGGCTTCGCCGACAACGAAGACAGCGCGGCTTCCGCCGTGGGCGCCGCCCGGGGCGTGGCTGGCGTCAAGGAGGTCCGCAACAACATTCAGATACGCAATCCGCGGTAACAGGGCGGCGGCCGTCGGGGCGGGCGATGCGCGGCACGCGGCTTGCTGCGCGCAGGCAGTCATCCAGTCATCGCATGCAAGCCCCAAGGAGATTCGTCATGCCGCGTACTCCCGCCTCATCCCTCCCCCAGGCCGATGAGTCCGGCCGTCCGGATCTGGGCCCCAGCGACTCGTCCGATTCCGCCAGCGACCTGCCCACGGACCTGGCGCAGACCGATAGCGACGCGCAAGGAACCGGCGACCGCGAAAGCGCCAACCCGCGAGACCGCGGCCACGAAGGCGCCGATGTCGACACCGACCACGTCGCCGACGCGGAGCAGGCCGGCGTCTCGCGCAAGCCGCCCGACCCGGCGCGCAACGGCGGCTAGGCCCGCCCTCAGGCCGGCGTGGGCTTCAAGACCAGGCCGGCGTCGTCGGAGATCAACGCGTCATCCGACGCCCGCTCCGGCAGCGTGAGCGTCAATGTCGTCCCTTGCCCGATAGCGCTGCTTGCGCGCACGTCCCCGGCGGACTGCTTCACAAAGCCGAACACCTGGCTCAGCCCCAAACCCGTGCCATGGTTCAGGGGCTTGGTCGTGAAGAATGGTTCGAACGCCTTGGCCAGGACCTCGGGATCCATTCCGCACCCCGTATCCCGCAATTCGATCTCGACGTTTCCGCGCGGGCAGTCCGGGGCCCCTTCCGCCCTGCCCGGGCCGCGCTCGCGCCGCAACGTGATGGTGAAGCAGCCGCCGTCCGGCATGGCATCGCGCGAATTGACCGCGATGTTGAGCAGCGCCGTCTCCAGTTGGTGAGGGTCGGCGCATACGTAGAGAGGCCCGTCTTCATAGCGATATTCGATCGCAATGGATGACCCCATCGTCGCCGTAAAGATCTCGCGCATGCCCTCGATCGATGCCTGGACGTCAAAACACCTGGGGCGCAATGGCTGGCGCCTTGCGTAGGCCAGCAGTTGCGCCGTCAGGTGGCCCGCCCGCTCGGCGGTTTCGGCAATCGTGCCCGCCAGGTGCAGGCGCTTCTCCTCCTCCAGTCCCGGCCGGCGCAGCATGTCCGCCGCGAAGCGGATGGTTGTCAGGAAGTTATTGAAATCATGGGCAACGCCGCCCGTAAGCCGTCCCAACGCCTCCATTTTCTGCGCGTGCTGGAGCGCGTCGCGGGCGGCCTGGACCTCGTCCTGCGCCCTTTTCCTGTCGGTTATGTCCCGCGTTATTTTCGCGAAACCGATCACTGCGCCCCCGTGGTCCCTGATGGCGTCTATCACCACGCTGCACCAGAATTTTTCGCCGCCCTTGCGCACGCGCCAGCCTTCGGCCTCGAAGCGGCCTTCGCGGCGGGCGGTCTCCAGCGCCACCCGGGGCAGGCCGGCGGCCTGGTCCTCGTCGGTATAGAAGCGCGAGAAATGCGCGCCCATGATCTCTTGGGCCGAATACCCCTTGAACCGCTCAGCGCCCTTGTTCCAGCTGCTCACGTGCCCTTCGGCGTCGAGCAGGTAGATTGCATAGTCCATCACTGCCTCCACCAGCAGGCGGTACCGGTCTTCAACAGCTGCGGGAAAGGCGGGGTCGGCAGGCACGGATCCAGGCATGTCAGTCCTCCGAGGCGGCATCGGTGACGGGAATTATGTAGTAGCGATTCGCCGAATGAAAGTCTCCCGATTTTGCCATATTGGGGACGCGCTCATCGCCGCCGGGCGCGCTAGCGTCGCCCGCGCGGGCATGGCGCTTGCTCCCTCCCTCGGCATCCCGGCCCTTCCCCGATTTTCCATGACCGCCATCGAGCGCGTAGCCGCCTTCATGCACGAGCATTCCCTGACGCTGGTGACCGCCGAATCCTGCACGGCGGGGCTGATCGCCGCCACCCTGGCCGACGTGCCCGGCGCCGGAGCGCTGCTCGATTGCGCCTTCGTCGTCTATTCGCCGGACGCGAAATGCCGGTGCCTGGGCGTTTCGGCGCGGACCCTGGCCCGGCACAACCTGACCAGCGAGACAGTCGCCAGGGAAATGGCCTTGGGCGCCGCGCGAAAAAGCCCGGCGCTCGTGGCGATATCGAACACCGGCGTCACCGACTCGATAGACAGCGAGATCCCGGCGGGGACCCAGTGCTTTGCCTGGGTATTCAAATCGGGCGGCGCCGACGCCGCGCCTGCGGTCTATTCCGAAACAAGGCGCTTCTCCGGCAGCCGCAATGGCATCAGAGAAGCCAGCGCGCGATATGCCCTTGTCCGCCTGACGGAGTATTTCGACGAACGGCGGGGCGCGCCAGGCCGCCGCTAGGCGGCGTCCGGGAACAACGATTGCTGGCAATGGCTCACTCCCACAGCCTACGGCGCCACGCGCCTTTCAGGAGGTACCCATGAAAACCCAATACCTGACTGCCACCCTGCTCGCCGCGCTCGCGTTGGCCGCCGGCCATGGCGCGCAGGCGCAAACCGCGCCGCCGGCCACCCCGATGCCGGCCGAGGCGAAGCTGGACAGCGCCGACCGCGATTTTCTGGAAAACGCGGCGCAGGCCGGAAACATGGAGATCGCGGGAAGCAAGCTCGCCCTGGAAAAAGCCCGGGATCCCGACGTAAAGGCGTATGCGCAGAAGATCATCGAGGACCATGAAAAGGCGGGACAGCAGTTGGCCTCGCTTGCGCAGAGCAAGGGATACGAGGCGCCCAAGGAGCCGTCCCTCGTCCAGCAGGCAAAGCTGAAAGCCTTGAGCCTGCGCGACGACAGCTTCGACAAGGCGTACGTCGATGAAATCGGCGTATCGGCGCACAAGGACGCGGTCGAGCTTTTCGGCAAGGCCTCTAACGACGTCAAGGACGCCGACGTGAAGCAATTCGCCATACAGACCCTGCCCGTGCTCCAGCAACATCTGGACATGGCGCAAGCGCTGGCGGCGCGCGCAGACGCCGCGAAGAAGTAGGCGCATTCGCTGGAACCACCAAGGAACCTGCCCGCGGAACACGCATATGGATCGTGAGGACCTATTGGCGCAGATGATCGCCACGCCAGCGGTCGACCGGAGCTTTACCGATTGGCCGGAAGTGCTGTCCAACTACGCGGAATGCCTGGCGGCGCTCCAACCCAGGCTCGACCGGAAGGAAATGGAGCGGCTGATACGCGTCGGCGCGGACTTCTATCGCACGCTGGCCCGCGCCGAGCAATACCGGAGCAATAGCGTGTGGGAGGACCGCTCCGCCTGAGGCGGTCAGCCATAGGAGCGCCGGCGGTATGCCTGCTTTACGTACCGGGTCAGCTCCACCTCGACCGAAGACATTTCCGGGCCGGCCTCCGGATTCAACAGCCGCTGCGCCGCGGCGAGCGTGCGTTGCGCCCTGCGTTCGCCCTCGCTTGTTCCGGTGGAAGGCCCCGTTGTCGTGTCGAAATTCGATTTATCCATGACGATTCTCCCGGTAGAGGCAGGCAAGGCATGCCTGCGCAGCCTTTAGCAAGTCCCGTGCCCACCGTGCCATCCTCCCGCTGCCGCCTTCCCTCCCAGGCCGGCACACCATTTGCTGGCCTGGCCGGTTTTCACCCCGGAGGCAACATGCTCGCAGATTGGCCCGCCGGCTCACCCCTGTTCGCAGGCCACCCCGTCATGCAATGGGCGCTGGCCCTCACGGTGGGAGCAGTCCTTTTCTTTGTCATGAGCGCCGCATTGCAGCTGTTCCGGTCCCGCCTGCAACGGCGCGCCGACGTGTCCGGCCACCCGCTGGCCCAAGCCAGCGCCGAAGTGCTGCGGCGTACCAATCGGGCCGTACTCCTGATCCTGTCCCTGCTCATCGGCGCCGAGCTCATTCGGGCGCCGCTGCCATGGAGCGGGCAGAATGCGCAGCATCTCTGGTTCGTGCTCGTCGCCCTGCAGCTCGCCTTGTGGCTGGATCGCGCCGTGGACGTCGGCCTGGATCACGCCTTGGCGTCGCGCGGACGCGTCAGCACGGTCACGGCCACCCTGTTCCGCTTCCTGCTGCGCGCCGTCGTGTCCGTCGTCGCCCTGCTGGCCATGCTGGACAACCTGGGCGTGAACATCACGGCGCTGGTGGCCAGCCTGGGGATAGGCGGTGTCGCAGTCGCGCTGGCGGTGCAGACCATATTGAGCGATCTGTTCGCCTCCATTTCCATCGGATTGGACAAGCCCTTCGAGGCGGGCGATTTCATCGTGTTCGGCCAGGTGGCCGGCAGCATCGAGCACGTCGGACTGAAAACCACGCGGATCCGCAGCCTGGGCGGCGAACAGATCGTCTGCTCGAACACTGAACTGCTCAAGCAGACGATCCAGAATTACAAGCGCATGCAGCAACGGCGCATTATTTTTACCGTGCGCATCACATACATGACCGGCGTCGACCGCGCCGCATCGGTGCCGGGGCTCATACGCGCCCAGATCGAACGCCAGCCCGACACCCGCTACGATCGCGCCCACCTGGCCCGCTTCGGCGACAACGCGCTGGAGTACGAAGCCGTCTACTACGTCATGACGGCGGACTACAACCGCTACATGGATATCCAGCAGGAGATCAACTTCGGCATCATGCGCGAACTGGAGGCGGCCGGAATCGCCCTGGCGCTGCCTGAACGCATCGTGCGCCTGCACCCTGCGCGCCAGTCCAAGGACGCCCCGGCATAAACCCGCCCTCGCCGCGCGCGGGCACGGTATTTGCGATACGCCGCTACCTGACATATCAAGGGGTTCAAATGAAGCGCATCCGCATCGCCGTCTTCCCGGTGGCCGGGCTGGGCACCCGCTTTCTTCCTGCAACCAAGGCCATGCCCAAGGAAATGCTCCCGGTGGTCGACAAGCCGCTCATTCAATATGCCGTCGAAGAGGCCGTCGCCGCCGGCTTCACCGAACTGGTGTTCGTCACCGGCCGGAACAAGCGCGCGATAGAAGACCATTTCGACAGAGTCCCCGAACTCGAACAGGACCTGGAAGCCAAGAACAAGGTGGCGCTGCTCGAAACCGTCCGCAACGTGCTCCCCGCCCACGTCAATTGCGTCTACACGCGCCAGCCGGCCGCTCTGGGCCTGGGCCACGCCGTGCTGTGCGCGGCGCCCATCGTGGGCGACGAACCGTTCGCCGTGCTGCTCGCCGACGACATGATCGACGCGCCCTCGCCCGTCATCGGCGAGATGGCGAAAGTGGCGCAGGAGTTCGGCGGCAGCGTGCTCGCGCTGCAGAAAATTCCGCTTGCCAGCTCCCGGCAGTACGGCGTCGTTTCGGGATCTCCGCAAGCTCGCGGCATCCTCAGGCTGAACGGCATGGTGGAAAAGCCGGCTCCGGAGGATGCGCCTTCGGACATGGCCGTCGTGGGCCGGTACATCCTCGACCCGCGCATCTTCGCCTGCCTGCGCGAAACGCCGCCGGGAGTCGGCGGAGAGATCCAGCTGACGGACGCCATCGCCGCGCTGCTGGAAGAAACCAAGGTCTTCGGATACGAGTACGAGGGCATCCGGTATGACTGCGGCAGCAAGGCGGGCTTCTACCAGGCCACAATGGAAATCGGCAGGAAGTACCACGGACTGGGCCGCACGGACGCCTAGCGGCCCGCCACTGCGCATACGCCCGGCGGGACTGGCGCGGGAGACTCCGGAAACACCCGGACGTCTGCGCCGCGCGGCACAGAATGACCGGAAACCGGAGGCGGGCAAGGCGCCCGCCCCTGGCTTCGCCTATCTACCAGTACGGGTCCTGGTCATAGTATTTATGCAGGCTGAGCGCCCACGTCTCGTCCGCCATCCTGGGCCAGTCGTCCTTGTCGAAGCCGGGCGCGTTCTTCAGGACTTCCTTGTCGACGTTCAGAATGAAGCATTTGCGATCCGTGTCGAGCGTCAGGGCCGCCCAGGGAATGGCGAAAAGCTTGTCCCCCATGCCCAGCAGGCCGCCACGCGACAACACCGCGTAGGCGACGACGCCCCGGGGCACGTCGATCATGATGTCCTTGATGGATCCCAGCTCCTCGCCCGCCGCGTTGTAGACGTCGTTCCCCTCCAGGGTGTCCGCCGCCATGATTTCGGGACCCGGGCCGGTGGCCGAAGATTTGGGTCCGCCGACGATATTGGTTTGATGCTCCATGCGTCTCTCCTATGCAGGGCCTATCCCCACGTTGAACTTCGATTACGGCAACGCCGCTACGCCATCCTTTCGCACGCCTGCGCGCAGCGGCGGCAAGCCTCTTCGCACTCCGCCATCCCATCCAGGCCCGCGCAGCTGTCGGCGCAAGCCCGGCAGATTTCCGCGCAGGCCGCGCAGACGCGACCGTGCTGCTCGATACCGATCAACATCGTGTGCGCCGCCGTCCGGCAGATCTCCGCGCACGCCATCATCAGCCGGAAGTGCGCGGGTTCGATGTGTCCGCCGCCGGCCTCCAGGCAATGTTGCGCGGCGGTCTGCAGGCACGTCCTGTAGCAGGCCAGGCAACGGCTTGTGCATTCCTCCATGTCCTCATCGGGCCTGTGCATCGCATCCTCCTTGTCAGGTATTCCGAATCCGTTCGGTTCAGCAAGCCTCGTGCCTGGCGCGGGTACGAAAAGCCGCTAGGAACAGGCGGGCGTCGTCGCCACCGGCAGGGTTTCCCAAACGACTGCCGCAGCGGACAACAGGCAAAGCGCAACCGTCAGCCTGCCGTGAAATGCCGGAACGCGACGGACAAGGACGCGCCGGCGCTGATGCAGGCCGATCGCCGCCATGAAGGCCACCGCCAATGCGCTGGATGCCAGGATGATCCAGGACGACACGGGCAGCGCCCCCCAGGACGCTCCGGCGGAAAACCGGGCGCAAGCGATGGCGTTGACCGCATAGATGAAGAGAAAGTGCGCCAGCCAGATCACGGGCCCGGCGACCAGCATGAGCAGCTCCGTCCAGAAAGGCCGCTTCATGACCCTAGCCCGCCCAGCGTGGAAAAACATGCAGCAGGCCCAGGCTCAGGAGGCCCTGCGCCACGGTGTATTGCCAGAGAATGGCGGTGCTGTCGAAACAGGCGCGCCGCGCGGCGCTCAGTCTTCCCGCCAGAGAGCGGGCCACTGAAAACAGGCCCATCAGGCTGGACACGGCCGCAAGCATGGCCTGCAGGCCGATCACCGCATACACGGACGCCGCGTAGGCCGACGCCTGCGGCCGCAAGCCCGCGCGCCAATGCGCATGCAGTTCCAGGCCGGCCTCGGCCACGAGCAAGACAGCCGCCAAAGGCAGGCCCCATCTCAGCAAGGACTGCCTGCGCCGCGCCAGGCCGCGGCCGGCCACCGCCACCAGCGCTGCGGAACCCAGCAGCAGGCAGGCCGACATCCAGGCCCAGCGGGAATCGGGCCATGCGCCCGCCGGCCCCCATTTCTGGGGCGCGGCCGTCCACAGGAACAGGTAGGCGAAGATCAGCGCGCCGAAGATGCTGGCGCAGACCATCGCCAGCATGACCATCGCCCACCAGGAATGCGAAGCGCTGCCCGCGCAAGCCATGGGCAGCCGCAAGCCGTCCGCGACTTCCACGGAGACATCCGGGCCGGTATCCGCGTCCCACAGCCAGCGCCACAGCGCGACCAGGGCAAGCAGGCCGAAGGCGGCCGCGAGCGCGGGGAGCTTGAACGTCAATAAAAGAAAGAATCCCGCGGTGCCCAGAGCGGCGAGCAGCGGCGACCAGGCCGGACCCGGCAAGGCCAGCACATAGTCGGGGCGAGCCTCCACAGCGCTGGTCACCAGCGTCGACCGCAGCCCCGCCGGCGCGCCGGGAAGGAAATGGCGCCCGGCCTCTACCTCTTCGGCAAGGCCGGGCTGGTCCCACAGGGGCTCCCTGCTGGAAACGACAGGGACGCTGCGCAGCCCGTAGGTTCTCGCGGGCAGCCATTCCAGCGTGCCGGCGCCCCAGACATTCCCGGCGCCGCTTCCCAGCGCTGGCCGGAAATTGCGAGCCAGGTCCACCAGGAACACCAGCACGCCGGCGGCGATCAGATAGGCGCCGGCGGTGGAAGCCAGATTCAGCCCCGCCCAGCCCTGGCTCTCCGCGTAGGTGTAGACCCGTCGCGGCATGCCGGCAAGGCCGGTGAAGTGCATGGGGAAAAAGGCAAGATTGAAGCCCGTGAACATGAGCCAGAACGTCCACCGTCCCGATGATTCGGAAAGGGGCCGTATGCTGATGAAGGGCATCCAGTAGTAGAACGCGGCAAACAGCGGAAACACCATTCCGCCGAACAGCACATAGTGCAGATGGGCGACGACGAAGTACGTGTCATGTACCTGCAGGTCGAAAGGAATGACGGCCACCATGACGCCGGTAAGTCCGCCCAGTACGAACGTAAAGAAGAAACCCAGGATGTAGAGCATGGGCGTCTTGAGCGGCCGCATGCGGACCGCGGCGGCGATCGTGGCGACCCAGGCGAAAACCTGTACCGCAGTCGGCACGGACACCGCCATGCTGGCGGCCGAGGCGAAGCTCAGCGAAAGCGGCGGGATGCCGGTGGCGAACATGTGGTGCACCCATAGGCCGAAACTGAGGAACCCCGTGCCTATCACGGCGGCGACGACCAGCGGATAGCCCACCAGACGCGTTCCCGTCATGGCCGGGACGATCATGGACACCATGCCCGCCGCTGGCAGGAAAATGATGTAGACCTCCGGGTGGCCGAAGAACCAGAACAGGTGCTGCCACAGCAGCGGAGCGCCGCCTCGCTCCGCGATGAAAAACGGCATATCGAAAGCGCGCTCCAGCTCCAGCAGCGCAGTGGCGACGATGACGGCCGGAAACGCGACGATCACCATGCCGCAGAACACCAGCATTACCCAGGCGTATATCGGCATTCTGTCCAGCGTCATGCCCGGCGCGCGCATGCGCAGAATGCCTACCGCCAACTCGATCGCGCCGGCGATCGCCGATATCTCGATGAATCCGATGCCCAGCAGCCATAAGTCCGCGTTCAGCGCCGGCGAATACGCCGAACTGGTCAGAGGCGGATACATGAACCAGCCGCCGTCCGGAGCCAACCCGACGAAAATGCTGCAGAAAAAGACCATTCCCCCTATCGCGTAAGCCCAGTATGCGTAGGCCGACAGGCGCGGGAACGGCAGATCGCGCGCGCCCAGCATGTTCGGCAGCAGCAACACGGCCACCGCCTCTACCGCCGGCACCGCAAACAGGAACATCATCACCGTGCCATGCATGGTGAACAGCTGGTTGTACAGCGCATGCCCGATCAGCGGATTGTCCGGCAGGGCCAGCTGGGTCCGCATCAACAGGGCCAATAGGCCCGCAAGCAGAAAGAACAGCAGCGCGGTGCCGATGTAGAGCAGGCCGATGGAAGTATTGTTGACGACGGTCAGCGCCCGCCAGCCCCTGGGACGCCGCCAGGCGCGCTCCAGGCCCTCGACCTCGCCCGGCGGGCGTGGAAGCGGGTTCGGTAGCGCCCGGGAGCTGTAGGACGACGACCGCTGGCCCGGCATCATTTGAGGCTGTCCACGTAGGCGGCCACCGCGCGCAGCTCTTCACCGGACAGCTGTCCGAAGGCCGGCATCAGGTTTCCGGGCTTGATGTGCTGACTGCCCGCGATCCAGCCGGCCAGGGCGCCCATATTGTTGGGAAGCACGCCTGCCGCCAGTCGGGGGCGGCTGCCCAGGTGCGTCAGGTCGGGCCCGGCCGAGCCTGCTGCGGGGGTGCCGCGCACCGCATGGCACTGGGCGCAATCGCGCTGGAACAGGCGCTCTCCCGGCCTGAGCCCGGCGCTTGCCGGCTCGGCCGGCCGGCGTTGCGCCGCCATCCATTGGTCGAAATGGGCAGGCGCCAGCGCCTGCATATCGAACATCATCCTGGCATGCTGCGCGCCGCAGTACTCCGCGCATGCGCCACGAAAAACGCCGGGTTCGGGCACGAGCACGCGCAGCCGGTTTACGCGACCGGGCACCAGGTCCAGCTTCCCCGCCACGCTGGGCACCCAGAAACTGTGTATGACGTTATCGGAGCGCAGCAGTATCTCTACCGGCACGCCGGCCGGGACGCGGATGTCGTTTGCCGTCTCGAACAGGAGGTTCCCCGCCGGGCCCCGGTAACGCACCCGCCACCACCACAGCTCGCCGACGACTTCGATACGCAAGGCCGGCTCGGGGCCGCGCCCCAGGGAAGCCGCCGCCTGCAGCGCATAGACGAGCAGGGCCGTCAGAACCACGACCGGAAATGCGACTCCTGCGGCCACGATCAGGCCAGGCCGGCCCAGCAGGCGGCGCGCCCGTTTCGACCCGTGCATCGCCATGCCCAGCAGAATCGCCGTTGCAAGGAAGATGGCGGCCGCCCCCCCGTAGAGCACCCAGCCGATTTCCGCGATCCGGGCGGCGTCCTCCCCCCGCGGATGCAGAACGGATTGAGTATCCGCCCACGATGCGGCGAGCGGCGCGGCGGCAAGCGCGAAGGGAATGAACGACGCCATATGCACGAGAGTGTGGGTTCCGCGAGAGCGGCGGGTGGCGGAGTTGGCCTGGCGCCGCAGCCGTCCCCCCAGCATGCCGCATGCCCGGCGCGCCGGCGCCTCGTGCCGGCGGCGGCATGGGAATTGCTGTGCACGCGGCATCCAGGAGACTAGCCCTTGCAAGGATCCGCCCGCCCCGCCATCTTCGGCGCCGCCGCACTCTCGCTTTTGTGCGCATGCGGCGACGAGCGCCCCCCGCTTGCGCCTCCCGGGGAGACCGAAGCGCTTGCGGGAGCCGACGCCGCGCGCGGCCGGAACCTGGTCGCCGGGCAAGGGTGCGTCGCCTGCCATACGATCCCCGGCATGCGGGGCCCGCTATCCTCGGTGGGGCCTCCGCTGGACAACCTCGGACGACGCGCCTATCTGGGCGGATCGCTGCCCAATACTCCAGCCAACCTGGTGCGTTGGCTGTTGGATCCGCCCTCGGTCAATCCCGGCACCGCCATGCCGAAAGCAGGCCTGACACCGGCCGAGGCCGCCGACATCGCCGCATTTCTGCTCGGCCGCCCCTGACGTCTTGGACCACCGCCATGAAAAGCTGGAAAGTAGCTGGTCTGACAGTGCTGGCCTGCATGGCGGGAGGCGCGGTGCTGGCAGGCGCCGCCGTCTTCCATGGCTGGTATGACGTCAGCGCCACCGGCTCGCATACGCTACCCGTGCACGACCTGCTCGACGTCGCGCAGACAAGATCGGTCCAGCGCCGCGCCGCCGGCATCGCCGCGCCGGACCTGGACGACCCAGACCGAGCGCGCAACGGGGCCGGCTTGTTCCGGGCCAATTGCGTCCAGTGCCACGGCGCGCCGGGCGTTGCGCCGGAATCCTACGCATTGGGATTGAATCCCCCGCCAGCCGCCCTGGTGGCGACCGCCCGGGAACGGCCAGCCCCCGATATCTTCTGGATCATCCAGCAGGGCATCAAGATGACGGGCATGCCTGCCTGGCGATACCGTCTGACGGATGCCGAGATCTGGGATGTCGTGGCCTTCATGCGTGTCCTGCCCACCTTGTCGCCGGAAGCCTACCGGGAATGGGAAGGTGGCGAACGCACCTCGGCGCCGGCATTGCCCGGGCGTCCTGAAGCGCAGGCACGCGTGGGCAGCGCGGCGGCGGGGCGCAACGCGGTGCAGCAGTATCTTTGCGCCACCTGCCACGTCATCCCCGGCGTGGCGGGCGCCCGCCACCACGTGGGCCCCTCGCTCGCGGGCATCGCGGACCGCTCCTACGTGGCCGGCACATTGCCCAATACCGAGGCCAATATGCAGCGCTGGCTGCTGGCCCCCGGCCAAGTCAAGCCTGGCACGGCAATGCCGGACCTGGGCCTGACCGACCAGGACGCCCGCGATATCTCCGCCTTTCTCCAAACGCTGCGTCAAGCGGACTGACGCCCGGCCGGACCCGCATGCCAGGTCAGTGCTTGCTGCGCGCCCCCGCTCCCCGATTGCGCTGGCTCTGCTGATCCTGTCCGGTGCCGATCTGGCTGACGTGGCCCTCCTTCTTTGTCCGATGCTGCGCGTCGCGGTGGCTGGCCTGGGTTTCGCGCGCGGTATCGTCGCCGGCGGGGTTGGGTTTGTTGTCTTTGGGTTTCATGCGGGCGTCCTCCGTTAAGCGGTATCGATCCGCAGCAAACCACATGCCCGCCAGGCTGCCGCCCCCGTCGCGCCAGGCCGCCGGCACGCCGCTTGCTTGTCGCCGGCATGGATAAATTCATCGAGATCTTCGAACTCCAGGCAGGCTATGCGGAGATGATCATCCGCGGCACCACCATGTACTGGGTGCTTTACGCATTGTTGCGAATCTCCGGAAGGCGCGACCTGGGCTCCCTGGGAATGGCCGACATGCTGGTGCTCGTGCTGGTGGCGGACGCCGCCGGCAACGCCATGTCGGGCGATTCGTATTCCATGGGCGACGGAATGATCGTCGTTGCGACCATCGTCGGCTGGAGCTATCTGCTGGACAGGCTGGGCTACTACGTCCCTGCCTTGCGGCGCCTCCTCGAACCGCAGCGCGTCTGCCTGGTCCGGTCGGGCCGCGTGCTGGCGGGGGGCCTCAAGCGCGAGCACATCACGCGCAGCGAACTGATGGAACAGCTGAGGCTGAAGGGGGTGGCCAACCTCGCGGAGGTCGAACGGGCCTACCTGGAATCGACCGGAGAATTCAGCGTTATCCGCGCGTCCGGCTCCCCGAGGGATGGGGCCTCGACGCTGGAGGACGAAAGCCCATCCGGCTAGGGTCCCGTCGCGCAAATCTTCCATCCGTCGGTACTTTTTTCCGATGCGCGCCCGGCTTGGCGCCGGGCCGCCTAGCTTGCGCCGGCCAGACGCCGGGCCCGCGCCAGGACCCGGACGAGCGCTGCATACGCGGCGTCGCGGCCCTGCCTGTCGGGGTTGCGCAGCACATAGGACGGATGATAGGACGCCAGCACCGGAGTCTCGCCGCGCTCCAGCACCTGTCCGAGCGCAGCGTTCAAAGCATGGCCACGGCCTCCCAGCACGGCCCCCAGCGCCGTCGCGCCCAAGGCCACGATGACACGCGGCTGCAGGTCTTCGACTTCTTTGTCGAGCCAGTAGGCGCAAGCCTGGATCTCAGCCTGGGCGGGCGACTTGTGCATGCGGCGCTTGCCGCGCAATTGCCATTTGAAATGCTTGACGGCGTTGGTGAGGTACACCTCTTCCCGGTTCAGGCCGGCCTCCGCCATCGCCTTGTCCAGCAAGGCGCCCGCGGGCCCGACGAACGGCAACCCGGCCAGATCCTCCTTGTCGCCGGGCTGCTCTCCCACCAGCATGATGGCGGGATGGGGCGCGCCCGCGCCCGGCACCGGTTGGGTGGCGTTGCGCCATAGACCGCAGCGCCGGCAGGCCTTCAGCGATCTGGGGCGCTGCCCGGGGACGATATCGCCGGGTTCCGGGCCGGGACGCCTGGACGTGGAGGCCATGGCGCGCGGTCCGGTGTCACCGGCGCGCCGAAAAGGCCGGCGCGGGCTGCGGACAAGGAAACATCGTCTCGCTGGCCCGGCGGCGGTCACGCCCGCCCAGGCGCCGCTCCTCATTGAAGTACGCCACCGTGCGCGCAAGACCCTCCGCCGGGTCCACGAGCGGGATCCAGCCCAGCCAACGGCGGGCCAGGGAAATGTCCGGACAGCGCTGCATCGGATCATCCTTGGGAAGATTGCGGTGCACGAGAGGAACCTGCGCGCCCGTCAGCACGCGCACCATGTCTGCCATTTCCAGCATCGTCAGTTCGGCCGGATTGCCCAGGTTGACCGGCCTGGACACCTCGTCCGGGCTCTCCATCAGGCGCACCAGGCCGTCGATCAGGTCGTCCACAAAGCAGAAGGACCGGGTCTGCGTGCCGTCGCCATATATGGTCAAGGGCTGGCCCGCCAGCGCCTGCACGATGAAGTTGGACACCACGCGGCCATCGTCCGGGGCCATGCGCGGGCCGTATGTGTTGAAGATGCGCGCGATCTTGACGACGACGCCCTCACGCCGCGCGTACTCCATGAAAATGGTCTCGGCGCAGCGCTTGCCTTCGTCGTAGCAGGAACGCGGTCCGACGGGATTGACATGCCCCCAGTAGCCTTCCCTTTGCGGATGCTCCAGAGGGTCGCCATAGACCTCGCTGGTCGACGCCTGCAGCACGCGCGCGCCGCAGCGCCGCGCCAATTCCAGCAGTTGCATGGCCCCCAGGATGCACGTTCGCAGCGTCTTCAAGGGATCGGCCTGGTAGTGCACCGGCGACGCCGGGCAAGCCAGGTTGTAGATCCTGTCCGCGCGCATGCCGCCCAGCGATTCGATCACATCGTGGCGCATGACCGAAAAGCGGGGATGGTCGGCAAGCCCGGCGAGATTGCGCGCTCTTCCCGTCTGGAAGTTGTCCACGCAGACAACCTCCCAGCCGTCCGCCAGCAGGCGGGAGCACAGATTGGAGCCCAGAAAGCCGGCCCCGCCGGCGACCAGCGCCCGGCCCGTTCGTACAGTGTCGTCCATCATGCTGCCTCCAGGATCGTATCGAATACATCCATCCAGTCGGAAACGAAGCGGCCCATGCCGAAACGTTCCAACGCCGTCCGCCGCCCCGCGGCGCCCCAGGAGTGGGCCAACTCAGGCTGGTCCAACAGCAGGCGCGCCGCCTCGACCAGCCGGTCCGGGCGGGTGTCGACATAGCCGTTCTCGCCATTCCTGATGACCGTGGGCAATTCCGTGGCCGCAAAGCCAACCACCGGAACCCCGCAAAGCATGGCCTCCACCAGGGATAGCCCCAGGCTGGCGTAGCGGACCGGGCTGAAGAAATACCGGTAGCGCGCCAGACAGGCGCCCACCTCCATATTGGAGACCTCTCCCAACCCGCCCAGCGCTTCGGATCCCATGCCGATCAGGTCCAGCGGCGTACGGGCGCGGACGTTTTCGAACAGGTCGAGTCCGATCCGCCGTCCACGCCGCGCCAGGTGATTGATGGCGGCGATGCCGCGTTCCAGGGAACCGTCATAGGACGCCTCCGGCGGCGGCACGCCATGTTCGACCACGCGTGTCGGCATGCCGCCCGCATCCCACATCACCGCGTTGAACGGGGTGACATGCACGATCAGGCCTCGCTCGTGACGGAAAGGATGCCGCGTATCGGTCGGATGCGGTTCCGGCGGATTGTGCTCCAGATAGGCGCAGGGCAGCTTCCGCTGCGCATCGCTGAGCAACAGCCTCGCGTCGTCCAGATTCTGGCGCGACTGATACAGCACGCAATCGAACCGCAGGGAACGCAGGTCCTCGGCCGGCACCTGGACCACGTTTCCGGTCCATGGGATGCGCCGACCCAAGGGACCGTAGCCCGGCGGCCCGCCCGGCAGTCCTGGAACGATGAAATCGTGGGGAACGTGCCCCAGCGCATACAGGTAATTTCCATGTACATGCCAGGTCAGGATGCGCAGGCGGCGTCCTGGGCGCGGGATGGCGGAGTTCGGCGTCATGGATGCGCCCCTTCCAATTGCCCTTGCGCCCGCGCCAGTACCTGCTGCGCCGACACGCCGAGCGCGCAGGGGTGGCCGATGGGGCAGGTTTCGAATGCGCAGGGCCGGCATGGCGTATCGGCGGCAAGCACGGAGTGGAGACGCCGGTTCAGCGGCGCCCAGCGCCCCGCGTCGCTGCCACAGGCCACGATCACGCTGCGCGTGCCCATGGCGGCCGCCACGTGCGAGATTCCGGTGTCGTTGCAGACCAGCAGACGGCAGCGGCGGACCAGGACGGCCAGGCTGCCCAGGGTGGTCTCGCCGCTCAGGTCGGCCAGCGGCCGGGACACCCTCCGCCGCAGCTCCGCCGTCATCGAACGCTCTCCGCTCGTGCCCGTCAACGCCACCTGCCAGCCCTCGCGGGACAGCGCCTGCGCCACGTCGGCATAGCGCTCCAGGGGCCATCGCCGCGACGGCAGGCGCGCGCCTACGTGCATCAGCACCAGCCTTTCCGGATTCAATGCGTGTTGCCGGAGCAGTCGATCGGCGTCGCGCCGGTCCGCCTCCAGGCACGGAAACTCCAGGCTGTCATCGCTCGCGTCCAAGCCGCAATGGCGCAGCAGCGCCAGATAGCGCCGCGGTTCCGGCAAGGCCTCGGGCCAGGCCAGGCGCTGGCCCGGGATCTGGGCGTGCGCATCCGGCACGAAACCACCCCAGCGGCGCGCCCCCATCCGCTCGACGATGGGGTTCGAGCGGCCGCCGCTGCCGTGCATCTGCAACGCCACGTCGAATCCGCGCGCACGCATGCCGCGGAAAAAAGCGGGTAATTCCCGCGGACGCGCGGGCTGCTCAGGAAATCCAGGCATGCCGGGGAATACGATCAGCTCGTCCAGGTATGCGTCGAAGCGCTCGCGGAATTCGCGCGCCCCTGGCAGTCCTACCAGCGCGATATGCGCTTGCGGAAAGGCGCGCCGCAAGGCGCGCAGCGCGGGTATCGCGCACAACAGGTCGCCCAGCTGCAACGCGCGAAATACGGCGATCCGTCCGGGACGAAATGAAGAATTCAGCAAGGACATCATGGCCGGCCCCTTCCAAAACGGATCCAACCCACCAGCCTCCACGCGATCGACAACAGGGGAATGCACGCCGAGGTCAGGGCCAGGTCCGCCACGTCGCGGAAAGAGCGCCGGGTTCCTCGCAGGCGGCACAGGAAAAAAACCGCGCTCAGACCCGCCCATACGGCGGCCGCGGCCCAGGCCATCGGCGCGTGGCCCAGCGCAGCCAGCGCAACGGCCGCGGCGAATGCCGCGGCCACCGCCAGATAGAAGCGCCAGATGCCGGAATGTATGTGGCGGCGGTACAGCGCGGGATACTTGCTTCGCAGCAGCATGTCGAACATCGCCTTTTTCTGCATGCCCAATCCGGCGCCGAAACGCACGCCGCGCATCGGATGCAGCACGCGCGCCCGCGGTTCCCTCCTCACGGCGAGGCCGCTGTCCAACAACGCAAAATGCAGATCGGAGTCTTCACGCCACGCCATGGTGTAGCGCGGATCGAAACCGCCTACCGCTTGCAGCGCCGAACGCCGCACAAAGCAATTCGCGGTAATGAACTCGGACCGGGTGAGGCCGGCCGCGTCCCGCTCGTAGTCATTGGGCGGCTCCGGGATGGGCATCTCGGTGGCGCCGGCCACGGCCGCCACGCCCGGCGCCAGCGCGCTCACCCCGTGAGCCAACCACTCGGCTTCGGGGACGGTGTCGTCGTCGGTAAAAGCGATGATCTCGGCCTTGGCGCTGCGCCAGCCCAGATTGCGCGCGCCCGCCGGGCCTCGCGTGCCCGCGACGGGCACGTAGCGCAGGGCGGGGCGATTGTCCCAGGCCTCGCGCAACGCGCCCACCTGCTTCTTCGTGGCGCTGCTGGCTGCGTCGTCGCACACCAGCACTTCATAGCCGTCGCGTGGAAACCGCTGTCGCGCCAGGGATTCCAGACAGCGCGCCAGCAAGTCCGGCCGCCGGTACGTAGGCACGACCACGGACACCTGCAGGGATTCGGGCGGGCCGTTCATCTGGGCTTCTCGATCAGGTAGGGGCCGATGACAAGCGCATCCAGCGGTGACGTCCAGAAGCACTCCAGGGCGTCGCGCGGCGAACAGACAACGGGTTCTCCCCGCGTATTGAACGAGGTATTTACCAGCACCGGCACCCCGGTCAGGCGTTCGAAGGCCGCCAGCAAATCGTAGTAGCGCATGTTCTGGTCGCGTCGCACTGTCTGCACACGGGCGGTGCCGTCTATGTGCCGCACCGCCGGGATCTGCTGCGCCCGATGCGCCAGCACGTCGTAGACGAACAGCATGAATGGCGCGCAGATCGACGCGCCCCGGCCATCGAACCAGTCGGCCGCCCGTTCCTCCATCACCACGGGCGCCACGGGCCGGAAATCCTCGCGGTCCTTCAAGCCGTTCAGCCGGGCCTGCATGGCGCTGTCCAGAGGCGAAGCCAGGATGGACCGCGCGCCCAACGCCCGCGGCCCGAACTCCATCCTCCCCTGAAACCACCCCAGTATCTTGTCCTGCGCGAGCAGGGCCGCCGCTTCTCCCGCCACGTCGTCCAGCCTCCGAAAGTCCTGGCGCGAGGCGTAGAGAAAGCGTTCGATTTCGTCGTCGGAGTAGGACGGCCCCAGGTACGCGTCGTCCATTGCCCACTCACGCTTGCCGCCGCGCCGGTGGTAATCCACGTAGAGCGCCGCTCCCAGCGACGTTCCGGCATCGCCCGCGGCGGGCTGCACCCACACGCTCTCGAACGGGCCGTCGCGCGCGATGCGCGCGTTCATCACGCAGTTGAGCGCCACGCCGCCGGCCATGCTCAGGTTGGGCGCGCCTGTCTTGTCGTGCAGCCATTGCGCCATGTGCAGCGCGGTTTCCTCCAGCACGTACTGCAGGGAACTGGCGATGTGCTTGTGACGGTCCTCGAAAGGCGTTCCGCGCCGCCGCGGCGGGCCGAAACGCTCGGCCAGGCGCGCGGGATGCAGGGAATAGCCGCCATCCTCCTCCAAGCGCAGAATGTCGCGGAACTCGGCGCGAAACTCGGGTTTGCCGTAGGAGGCCAGCGCCATCACCTTGTACTCGTCGGACGAGTGCAGGAAACCCAGATAGCGTGTGACCTCCTCATACAACAGGCCCAGGGAATGCGGCAGGTCGATCTGCTTCAGCCGCGCATACTCGCCGCCGGAGAAATTCCCGTAGCTGGTCGTGGTGCGCTCCCCGCGCCCGTCCATGGTCAGGACGGCGGACTCCGCGCACGGCGCCGCCAGGAACGCGCTGGCTTCGTGCGATAGGTGATGGTCCAGATAGACCCAGCGCTCGGTGATGTGTTCCAGCGTCAGGTCGTCGAAACGGGGTGACTTCAGGTGGTGCGGCGCGCCATCCAGCAGTTGGCGCGGCGCGTTCACCAGGTACGACAGGAACAGCGGATCCCAGGGCGACTGGCCCTCTTCCCCCAATCCGGCGCGCGACGGCTCCAGCGGCAGGATGACGTCGGCAGACAGTTGCCCGCCCTCCGCCAACAGGGTCGGATCGTATGAATACACGATGTGGTCCACGTCCCGCAGGCGGATATCCCCCGCCGAGAGGCAGTAATCGATGGCGTGGTAGGGCAGTTGCCAGGTGGTGAACGGCACGGGGCGCTTTCCATGCTTGACGCGTGTAAAGCGCTCTTCCTCGGCGGCCGCGAGCACCACGCCGTC
The DNA here is from genome assembly GCF_050285585.1 of Achromobacter sp. Taxonomy (GTDB): domain Bacteria; phylum Pseudomonadota; class Gammaproteobacteria; order Burkholderiales; family Burkholderiaceae_B; genus Achromobacter. The sequence continues at coordinate 139,469 of NZ_JBLZXF010000006.1, forward strand.
GCGGACCAGGGCGGCGGAACAGTCGTGGTACGCCGCGTTGATGCCTAAAGTGAACATGGGGTTTCCTCCTTGGCGGCGCGAGGTCCGGACGGAGCCATGCGCGCCTGGGACAACAATTCCCGCGCCGCCTCGGCGACGCGTCCGGGTTCGACGCCGGACAAGCAAGCCTGGTGCCCTTCCGGACACACGCTGCGATAGCAATACTTGCAAGGCACGTCCTTGTTCAGCACCCGGGCGGGCGTCTGCCATGGCGTGTGCTGCGGATTCGTCAAGGCGTACAGGTCCACGACCGGAACGCCCAGGGCGGCCGCGACATGCGCGGGTCCGCTGTTGTTGCAGATCATCAGCGCGGCCGCCTCCAGCGCCGCGCCCAGCTCTCCCAACGAGAGACGGCCCGACATATCGATCAACCCGGGCAACAGGCGGCGAGCGTCCGCCAGGGCATCCGCCAGCGCCGGGTCTTCGTGCCCGCCCAGCAGCAGCATGCGGCGGCCGTCGCCCCGCAGATCGATCAAGGCCTGCACCATCAGCCTGGCGGGATAGCGCCGCGACGAGGCGGTGGCTCCGGCGTGGACGCAGATCCAGCCGCCCGGCTCGGTGATGCCTTCATGGTGCAGTTTTTGCCGCAGGGACACCCGGTCCGCCTCGGGCACGCGAAACGACAGGCGGATATCCTCGCTGCGGGCGCCAACGCTCGCGACGAGATCCAGTTGGCGGCGCACCTCATGGCGGATGCCGGCCTGCGGCTCGGATTCCCGCAACCACTCCGTCATCAGCCGGTAGGGATTCTCCCGGCTGTGGGCCAGCACGCGCGGCACTCCGGCCAGGTGGCACAACAGCGCCGCGGGCAGCGCGCTCTGGCTGTAGGCCGTGAAGATCACCGCCGCGTCCGGCCGCAGGGCCCGCAGCCGGGCGATTGCGGCAACGTCCTCTTCGCGGCCTAGCGCGGCGTTCTTGCTCCAGGCCGCGTCATAGGCCATGACGGTGTCCACCTCCGGGATATAAGGCCCCAGAAGGGCCCCCGACGAAGACGTCAGCAAAGACAGGCGGCGCGCGCCCGACTCCTTCAATGCCCGGAACGCCGGGCTGCACATCAGCACGTCGCCCATATTGTCCAGGCGCACGCACAGTACATGAGCGCATTCGCGCCAGTCCCAGGCCATCTCACGCCCCCCCTCTTGCGCCAGAAGGCGCCTGGGCCGCCAGCACGATGCGCGCGGCCGCGTCGAGATCCGGCGCTCGGCCGTACGGAACCCTGCCCGGCCCTTCGAGCCATTCCGTCTCGTGTCCCACGTCGAGAAGAATGCTCCTGCATCCCGCCCGGTTTCCCGCTTCCACATCGTCGAGGATGTCGCCGATGAGCCAGGAGGCCTCCAGGTCCAGGGCCAGTTCGCTCGCGGCGCGCAGCAGCAGGCCGGGCCGCGGCTTGCGGCAGTCGCATTCGACCGCATAGCCTTCGACCACGCCGTCCGGATGGTGCGGGCACCAATAGAATCCTTCGAGGTGCGCGCCCGCGGCGCGGAACATCGACGCCAGCTTGAGATGCACCGGCTCCAGCGCCAAGGCGGGAAACATGCCCTTGGCGACGCCCGACTGATTGCTGATCACGACCAGCGGCAAACCGGCAGCGCCGAAGCGCGCAAGCCCGGCGAATGCCTGCGGCGCATACGCCATACGTTCGGGATCGACGTTGTACGGATCGTCCCTCAATACCGTGCCGTCCTTGTCCAGGAAGACCGCGGGCCTCAAGGCCATGACGTTTCCTTCATCGGCAGCACCATCACTTCGGGCACGACTGTCTCGCCCGGCTGGGTCAGGACGAAGCGCACGGCGCGCGCCACATTGGCCGGGTCCTGCAACGTGCCCGTGTCGATATCCGGAAAGCGGTCCAGCAGGAAAGGCGTGCGCATGCCGCCCGCGATCACCGCGCTTACCTTCAGGCCCGCGCCGCGCAACTCCGCGTGCAGGGCGTGCGACAAACCCATCAATCCCCACTTGCTGGCGTGATAGGCGCTGGCATTCGGCCAGGCGCGCCGCGCCGCCGTCGAGGCAATATTCACGATATGCCCTCCGGGGCTGAGCCGATCCTTGCCCAGCTTGGCCATCAGGAAGGGTCCCGTCAGGTTGGTGCGCAGCACCCGCTCCCAAACATCGGCGTCGAGTTGGTCGATGGGCGCCGTCACGTCCACGCCCGCGCTGTTGACTATTGCGTCGAGCTTGCCGAACTGGCGGACGGCGGCATCGAGACCGTTGCGCACGTCTCCGACGACGCCCACGTCCATGATGCATGCCATTACGTCGGCGCCGTCGCGCTTGAGCCGTTCGGCCAGCGCATGCGCGCGCTGCTCGTCGATGTCCGCCACGGCTACCCGCGCGCCCTCCGCTGCCAGCATTTCACAGAGCGCCGCGCCCAGGCCGCTGCCGCCTCCGGTCACCAGCACGACGCGCCCGTCCAGGCTTTCGAATTCATGCATGTTCCGCTCCTCTAGGCCGCAATGCGCGCGGCCTGATGTTGGGGAAGCGCCGAGCCCGCCGCCATGTGCCGGTAGATGGACAGAAGGTCCTGGCCGACGCGCTTCCAGGTGTAAAGGCGCCGAGCGCGCAGCCGTCCGGCCTCTCCCATGCGCTGGCACAATGTCGAATCCGCCGCCAGCTCGGCCAAGCGCCGAGCCAGACTGTCGGGATCGCGCGGCGGCACCAGGAAACCCGTCTTCCCATGCACGACCGTGCTGCGGATTCCACCCGTGTCGGAGCCCACTACCGGGCGGCCGCAGGCCATCGCCTCCACGGGCGTGATGCCGAACGGCTCATACCAGGGCGTCGTCACGAAGACATCGCTGGCGCTGTAGTAGGTGGCGAGTTCATCGCGATGCCGGCGTCCCGTGAACTCCACCCACGGTGTGACGCCCTCCTCTTCGGCGATCCTCCGCAGGCGCCCGATTTCCGGCGTGGCGGACTCGTCGGCGTCATCCGTGTTGCCGCCCACGACGCACAGGCGGGCGTTGACGCCGTATTCGCGCCGCAGGCGGCCCAGCGCCCGGATCACGTTGTCGACCCCCTTGCGGGGAACCATTCTTCCCAGTTGCAGCAAGGTAAAGACGCCGTCGTTCCAACCAAGCGCCTGGCGCGCTCGGGCGGCGGCTTGTGGCGCCATCTCGGCCGAGTCGTAGCCGCAGGGAACGATATCGATCCGGCGGGGATCGGCGCCATACAGGCCGACAAGGTCGCGGCGGTCCTGGGGACACTCGGCGATGATGCGGTCGGCGCGACGGATGATCTCGTCTTCGATCTCGAAGCGGCTGTCCGGAAAAAGGTCGGCTTCCTGCTGATACTGGCGCCGCACCTTTCCCAGTGCATGGAAGGTCACCGCCAGCGGAATCCCGTAGCGCTGGGAGGCGGGCAGCGAGGCCATGGCCGACATGAAGAAATTCGCATGGATAACGTCATAGCCCTGGGCCTGCCTGCCGAAGTACCGCAGCAGGTACGCTGCGAATTCGTCCATGTGCGGCAGCATGCGCTCCTTGGGCAGGTAGGAATCAGGGCCGGCCGGCACGTGGATCACGCGCACTCCCCGCATCCAGGCGTGTTCCCTCTCCAGCGCGGGATTGTCCTTGCGGGTGAATACGTCGACCAGCATGCCGGCGCGGGCGAGTTCGCGCGCCACATGCGCGACATAGACGTTCTGCCCGCCGCTGTCCACGCTGCCGGCCACGGCCAGCGGCGAGGCGTGCTCGCTGATGATGGCTATCTTCTTCATGATTCGGCTCCTTCGCTCCTGCCCGTCTCCCGGCCGGCGATCCGGATGCGGTTGTCCACGTCCCGCACGCCGGCGCACGCATCCACACTGTCCTCGATGCGATGCTTCGTCCGTCGATCGGGCGCCGTGCCCTCCAGCGTCACGCATCCCTGGGCCACGCTTACCGACACGTCGCTGACGTCCAGGCCGCTATGAGCCAGGTACTCGCATACGATTTCCCTCACACGCTCATCGGACCGCACGTAGCCCTTCGGATCGATCCGGCGCGAGCCGCCGTCGCGCCAGGACTGCAGGCCGCGGTTGTCGCTGCCGCGCTCGGCGGTGTCGAAGGACATATCGGGTTCGTCTTCCCAGACCGGACGATCGCCGTAATAGCCTCCCTCCTCGTCGCCGTATGACGCAGGGCCGCTATAGGACGGATTGCGCGATCCGTAGACCTGCTGCCGCTGGTACGACGGATCCTCATGGCTGAAGCCCCCATAGCTGCTCTGGCCCGGATCCGCGCTGCGGCTACGCATTCCGCTGCGCGTCGTGCGCGCGCCCGGGGCGCGCGGACCGCTCCCCCCCGAATCCCTGTCGTCACTGCCGCCGTGCCGGGGCGCATACCTTGGATCGTGCGTCATTGCCTTTCTCCTGTTGCGGATTCCGCGATGCCCGACATCCGCTGCGCGGCTTGCCGGCGACTCCGGGAGAAGCAAGTGATGTGCCGAAACGTCTCTCACCGTCGATTCCTTGCATATCGCCGCGGCGCCTCAAGCGGGATTCCGGCACTTCTTACTCACGCGTGTAAGAAGTGCCGGAATCGCGGCGCGGCGGTGTAGCGCCCGGCAGCAGCGAACCGATCGTCGCCAGCAGCTCGCTGGCATCCACCGGCTTGGACAGGTGCACCTGGAATCCCGCCAGCAGGCTGCGCAGCCGGGACTCCTGGCTGACATGGCCCGATAGCGCAATGGCCGGCAGCCGGTGGGCAAGGCCCGCGCCCCGTTCGGCCTCCATCGCGCGTATGCGTCCCACCACCTCGTAGCCATCGATGTCGCCCAGGGACAGGTCGCAGATCAGGACCTGCGGCCATTGCTCGACGGGCAGTGCCTCGAATGCCGCCAGCGCCTGCTCGCCGTCCTTGTGCTCGGCAACCCTTGCGCCGTTCGCGCGCAGGATCTCGGCAAGCATCTCGCGCGCTTCCGGCTGGTCGTCGACCACCATCACGAAAGCCTCTTGCAGGTTCGGAAGCCGGATGTCGGTCCGGATGGCCGTCGCTTCCACCGCCCGCACCGGGAAATCCGCGAAGTACGTCAGGCCTCCGGAAGGCGCCGGCGTGCTGTGGAAGGTTCCGCCCTGGCGCTGCACCTGCGCGGCCAACTGGGCGGGATCGAGCGCGGCCGCCGCGCGCAGCGCGTCGGGAAAATTCAACGGCATGTCAGGTTCGGCGGGCGTGTCGTCCACCGGGCGCTCCGTCCGCCCGTCCGTCACGGCCAGGCGCGCCATCGGCCCTTCGCGGTGCAGCCGGATCTCGATGCGACCGCCCGGCGGCGTGACGGCAATCGCATGCAGGCACAGATCCCACGCGACCTGCTGCAAGGTGCTTGGGTCGCCGGTAATGCGCGCCGCCTCGCTGCCGATCAATGTATAGAGATTGACCCCCTTTTCCTGGGCGGCCTCGCGCAACGCGTCCAGCACCCCGGCCACGACGGCCACGAGATTGACCGGTTGCCGCGTATCGCGGCCTCTGGCCTCTTCGAGCGCGGACTGTTGCCGCTGCAACGCCCACATCTGCGCATACATGCCCTCCCGGGACAGCAGTTCCTCGTGGCGTCCCTGCTCGACCACGCGGCCGCGGTCCAGCACCAGGATGTTGTGGGCATGCACGATGGTGGACAGCCGGTGCGCGATGATCAACGTCGTGCGCCCGCGCGATATGCGCTCCAGTTCGGCCTGGATCGCGCGCTCCGTGCGGGTGTCGAGCGCCGACGTCGCCTCGTCGAATACAAGGATGGACGGGTTCTTCAGGATCGCTCTCGCGATCGCGATGCGCTGGCGCTCGCCGCCCGACAGTTTCACGCCGCGTTCGCCCACCGGCGTTTCGTACCCGGCGGGCAGGCTTTCGATGAAATCGTGCACGCGCGCCCCGCGCGCCGCCTGGACGACCTGGTCCCGCGTGGCCTCCGGCCGGCTATACGCGATGTTGTAGGCGATCGTCTCATTGAATAACAGCGTATCCTGCGGGACGATGCCCAGGGTGCGCCGGACGCTCCGCACGTTCACGGTGCGGAGGTCTTGCCCATTGATGAGGATGCGGCCGGTATCGGCGTCGTAGAAGCGGAATAGCAGGCGCGCCAGCGTGGACTTGCCCGAGCCGCTCCCGCCCACCACCGCGAGCGTGGTGCCGGCCGGCACGGCGAAGTCGATGTCCCAGAGAATCTGGCGCCCAGGCTCATAGCCGAAGCCCACGCTTTCGAAGCGGATGTCCCCAGCGCCCGCCTCCAGCGAAGGCAGGCTGGCCTCATCGCCCGTTTCCGGCGGGTAGCGCAGCAGCTCGCACACGCGCTCGGCGTTCACGAATGCCTCCTTGGCCTGACGGAATATCAGGCCAAGGGTATTGAGCGGCAAACATATCTGGATAATGTACGCATTGACCAGCACCAGATCGCCCACCGTCATTTGCGCACTCACCACCTGCTGCCCGGCCAGCAGCATCACCGCCGCGACGCCGCAAGCGATGATGCCGCTCTGCCCGACGTGCAGTCGCGACAGAGAGCGCTGGTTGCGTATGCCGACCTCCGTCCACTCCGCCAGCACCCGGCTGAGCCGCTCGGATTCGAGCGCTTCGTTGGCGTTGAGCTTCACCGCCTCGTAGTTGAGCAGGCTGTCGACCATCCTGCCGCTCGCGCGCGAGTCCAGCTCGTTCAAGCGCCGCTGATAGGCCACACGCTTGCGCACGAGCACCGTTGTGTAGGTGAAATAGGCAATGAACGTCAAGGTGACGATGAGCGCGAACCAGATGCTGTATCCCATGACGAGGATCAGCACGACAGAGACAATCTCCACCAGCGTCGGCAAAAGCGTGAACAAGGCGGTGCCCAGCAGGAACCCCACCCCGGCGGTGCCCCGCTCCACGTCCCGCGCCAGGCTGCCCGTCTGCCTGGCGCCATGGAACCGGGCGCCCAGGCGCTGCAGCTGGTCGAATACCCTGACGGTGAAATCCGCAACGGTGCGCTGCGCCACCCGCACGAACACGACATCGCGCAGCTCGGTAAAGACACTGCCTCCGAAACGGATGAGCGCGTAGCCCAGCAGCAGGAACACGGGTAGCGCAAGCATGCCCGGCGCGCTGAGCGTATCGACGATGTGCTTCAGGACGACCGGCACCAGGACCATGAGCAGCTTTGCGGCCACCAGCAGGCCCACCGCCGCCGCCGTGCGGCGCCGGTATTTCCACAGCGCCCGCAGAATGCTGCGGGTGACCTCTTTGCGGGCAAAGTCCGTCCCGTTGTTCTCGGGTGCTTTCATGCAGTGGCCTCCCAGGCAGTGCGCGCGATGAGGGGCCGCCCAGCAAACGCCATTCCGCGCGGCGCGCCGAGGGCCGCGGTTCCGCCGCCCCTCCTCAAGAGCGGTCCTGCCGCCCCTGCACCACCGCCTTGAACAAATGCGCTATCGCTGCCGCGAACGCCTCGTCGAACCAGGGGTTTGCGCCGCTCACGGCCACCACGACGCCGTCGATGGCCACGCTGCCCCACACTCGCGAGTCCTTGGCGTGAAGCAAGTGCGGCCGCAATGCCATGATTTCGTGGCTGGACAGGCCCGTGCGCCAACTCAGGCGCGCCTTGCCTCGCGCATAGGCGCCGTAGTCCGCGTCCCATTTCTCCGGATCGCCGATGCTTTCCTCGTACAGGATGGCGGCCGGAAAGTCGCAGGCGCCGGGCCGGGCCAGTGGATTCATGACCACGATGTGGAAGAAGCCGCTTTCGCCCACGCGCTGATCGTTGCGCGCCGCTTCCAGCATCGGAAGCGCCAGCCGCACGGCCTGCGCGGCCGCGTCTCGCTCCCAATAGGCTGCCAAGGGTATGGATTGCATGACGGAAGTCCTCATTGCGGCCGCGACCGGACCGGGAAGCGGTCCGGCCGCAAATACCGTTCCCGCCGTTCAACGGCCATGCCGGGCCGACCAGACCAGCCTGAGCTTCCCGCAGATCTCCGGCTCCAGCGGACGGCGGCGCTCCCGGATGAGCCGCCAGCCGGCCCATGCATCCCGGCAGGCGCGGACCCGGGCGCGCCATCCCCTCAGCGCTCGCAAGGCGCGGAAACTCCACGCCAGCGCCATGCCGGTCGGCAAGCGCAGCCATGCCGTCCATAAGGCGTTGCGCGCCAGCATCCGGCGGCGCAGCTCGCGATCGCGCGCCAAGGATGGCCAATGATGGACGCGCAGCGTGGGCGCGTAGGCAATTCGCCCCCCCTGCGAAACAATGTCCCACGCAAGCAGGGTCTCTTCGCCGCCGATGAAGAACGGCTCCCAATAGCCGCCCGCGCGCAGGAAGGCGCTGGTGCGCATGACGCAAGCGCCTGCCATGAATCCCATCAGTTCCGGCCCGACGCCGGCGATGGCCGGCAGCGGGCTGCCGGCCATCGCCACGCACGCGGGGTCCGCCCGCTCCTCGGGCCCGACGAGGATACAGGCGTTCAGCACCGCCACGTCCGCGTGGGAGTCCAGAATGGATGCCGCAGCCTCCAGCGCCCCCGGCGCCCACCAGGTGTCGTCATCGCAAAACGCGACGTAGGGCGTCTCAACGCGCTTCACGCCCAGATTGCGCCCCGCCGCGCCCAGATTGGAGCCGGCCGGCAGCAGCACGACGCCCGGAAAATCGCGCCGGATCATCGGCACGGTTTCGTCGGCCGAACCGTTATCGACAACCACGATGGGATGGGAGCCCGGAAGCGAGCGAAGCCGCCGCAGCGTCTGGGCGGCCTCGCTGCACCGGTTATGGGTCAGCATCACGATGGACACGCGCGGAGGGAGCTGCGACGGGCTCACGCCAATGGCCTTACGCTGGCCGCCACGCGCCAGTAACGCTCCGAGCTCTCGTCATCGCCGGGGGAGCCTCCCAGCCCCCGCAGTTGCGACGCGTAGACCGAGACCGCCTCGGCCTTGCCGGAAAAGTCCGTCTCCAACCTGGCGGGAGTGGCAGCGATGCCCCGGGCACGAAGTTGGGCCAACCGTTCCTGCACCGCGCCGCTACGGTAGCGATAAGGCACATCCTCATAGAAGAACCAGGAAATGCCGGGGCATGCCTCCCTCACTTTCAGCGCCGCATCGCTGACTCTGACGTGATCGCCATGACACAGGCCCAGCGGGATCGCCACCCGTTCCGCGGCCAGGCTGGACAAGGCATGGAGCAACCGCTCCGCCAGGTTCGGCAGGTCTTCGTCCTCCCCTCCGCCGTACTGGGAGTCGATGAAGCCCAGCCCCTTCCCCCGGCTTCCGACGAGCGACAGCGCCAGGCGCTCCTCGGCCAGCCTATGTTCCATCGCCTGGGACGCATTCGAGAATCCGCAGCGGCGGTCCCAGTCCGTCGAGATATCCGAGGCGTCCGGCATCCCCGTGTAGACGGTGATGACGACGCTGCCGGGATGAGCCTGCAGCAGGCCGCCGCAACTGAAGACCGCGTCGTCCAGATGAGGAGAAACGACCACGACCGGGCCGGACTGGCGCAACGGCGGGCCGTCGGAAGAAGAACAGGAGGAGGCTGCGGCGGGCATATCGACACGGGCCTTTGGCGTTTGACGGAGACGGTCCGCCCCGCAGCAACCGCCGTGCCGAAGCGTCCGCCATGAAGACAGGAAAATGTCCGGCTGGCGGTTCGGTGACGCGATTGCACGAAAAGGTAAAAACTGCCGCTCCCGCGGCGCCTGCGCGCAAAGTCCGCCTGAAAAGCGATGGGCATGGCGCTTGCGGCTTGCCTTGCCCGACCATCCCCACGAAGGAGCGTACTTATGAAGATTCGAGCCCTTACCTATGTGCTGGCCCTGTCGGCCGGACTGGCCTCGGGCGCGGCGTTCGCGCAGTCCGCGACTCCGACCTCTCCGTCCAATACGCCGAACGACAGCACCGCCGTCCCGCCCAACCAACCCGTGCCGCCGGGCCAGAAGGCGCCCGCGCCGAACGCCACACCCAACACGCCGACCAATCCGCCCAACCTGGACAAACGCGACCAGATGAAATCGGACAGGCATTCCAAGGACAAGCCGGGCCATCATCGCGAGGCCAACGACAACGTGCCAAGCACACCGGGCAGCGGCGCAATGCCCCCGCCCGGATATCCCAACACAGGCGGCTCGAAGTAAGCGTTGAAGCCGCCCGCGCGGGCGGGGGCCGGCGCCCCCCCCCGTCCCGCATTGGACGCGTCCGGTTCGTCCCCGCTCACAGCAGCCAGCGGGCAAGGACTCCCACGAGGAACAGCACCGCGACGGCCGCCAGCCACAAAGCCAGCATGGCCCAAGGCCCTCGTTGGGTCCGGGTCCTGCTGGACCTGGCGTCGGCTTCATGCGAGGGAATTCTAGGATCTCGAGTCGTCATATCGGCCGCTCCAGGACTTGCGGGAAGAAGGTCCGGTTTGCCACAGCACGGAGCGTTCCCGGGGATCCGAATGGAACGGCGTTTGCTCGGGCTAGGACTCCCACTTGGAGACACTGCCATGAAAGCATCTCAAACCCTGATCGCCATACCCCTGGCCCTGGCGGCGCTATACCCGCCCTCCGCGCCGGTCCACGCCCAGCCCCAGCAGCAACAGGCCCAGCCAGGGCAGCCCGATGACGCCCGGAAACCGGCCACGGCGCCCGCGAAACGGGACCAATCAGAATCCGGCAATGGGACGGCGAGCCCGGCAGGCCAAGCGCCCGCCAATCCCGCCGCGGCGAGCCCCGCGGAAAAGCCGCCGCAACCCATTCGAGGCCAGGGAACCGTCAAGGGCTCCCGCGCGAACCCCGCGCCGGACGGCACGATACCCGGCGGCAAGGCCGGCAGCGGCGGCCACAAGACCAATGAGTTCGGACGCTAGGCGGGCCGAAGCGCCCGACGTCGGAAAGCGCCCCGGCAAGGCGGCGCCGCACTAATTCAAGTAGTACTGCAACACTATTGCAAGCGCCCTCTCCATACGCAATACTGCCCCTCCCATCATCTTCTTCTTTTGGAGGGTATTGCAATGCAACGCGACGACATCCAAAAGCAGGGCGCCAAAGCCGCCCGCGAAGGCTTGACTTTGTGGGATTGCCCTTACTATCGCGCCGTCAACATGCCGGGCCACACGGGAGAGCCGATCGTAAAGTGGCGGGAGAAGGTGGAAGCCTGGGAGGCCGGATGGCTCGCGGAGACAAAATCCTGGAAACCGCCCCCCGGTAAAGCACTGAGATTCGTCCCGCGCGCGCTGGAGCGACGTCGCAATTGAGCAGGCAGTCGGCGCCCCATATGGGGCGCTTTTTCATTGGGATGGCCGGCACGCGGTTTGCTGAAGGCCTATACCGAATTTCCATTCGTGCGGAACGGCACGGCAAGGAGCCGCGACATGTCAAAACCTCCCTTTCACGCCGAATCCGATAACGAGCGGCGCAATGCGCAACCTACGGCAGACCGCCCCCCGACGGAGCAGGAGAATCCCAATCCGGATACGAACTCCGGTTACCCCGCCGGCGGAAAGGACCTGCCGTCAGGTAAGGATGCCTATGGCCGAGACCGCAAGACCCAAGAGCAGGCCGGGAAGCATCCGGGTACTGGCCCCCATCGAAGCCGCTGACATTCCCGCTGAGATTCCGTTCGGCACGCCGCTTGCTCCTTGAGCCTGCCACATAGCGAACACTCCTTTGGCGCTCTCTACGGGCGCTTTTTTTTCGTTAGCCGCCCCTTATTTCGTGCGGTAACACGGCTGGACAGTAAGCGAGACGGCGAACATGCTGTGCGCTAGTGCGCATGACTACCGATGGAGTCGCAAGATGGACGATCCATTCCACCAAGCGGGTAAGGACGCGGCCAGGCATGGAGTACCCCTCTCGTCATGCCCCCTGCTAAAGACGGCCAACATGCCTGGCCATACGGGCGAGCCCTTCCGGAACTGGCGTAGCAAGTTGGCGTCTTGGGAATCTGGCTGGCACGAGGAAACCCAGGATAGGCTTGCCCGATTGAATAAGAAAAGGCTTCTCCTGCTTTCGGATTGAGGCTGCGCCGTCAGCCCGGATGCGGGCGCCGCCCCTGCCGGCATCACCCCAGTTTCGCGCACGCCCGCTTTATCCGCGCGCATCCCTCCTCCAGCTCGTCCATCGCCGCCGCGTACGAGATCCGGAAGAACGGCGACACGCCGTATGCCGCGCCCTGCAGCACCGCCAGGTTCTCTTCGTCCAGCAGGTACATGATGAAATCCTCGTCGCTCTTCAGGACCTGCCCCGACGGCGTCTTCCTTCCCAGCAAGCCCTCGCACGACGGAAACACATAAAACGCGCCTTCGGGCACGTGGCACGAAATCCCGTCGATCCGGTTCAGGCTGCCGACGATTATGTCACGACGTTCCTGGAAGATGCGGGTGCGTTCGGCCATGAAGTGCTGCGGCCCCGACAAGGCTTCCTGCGCGGCGGCCTGGCTGATCGACGACGGATTGGACGTGCTCTGCGATTGCAGCTTGGTCATCGCCTTGATCAGCGCCTCGGGCGCGGCGCCGTAGCCGATGCGCCAGCCGGTCATGGCATAAGCCTTGGAAACGCCATTGATGGTGAGCGTGCGGGCCTTGAGTTCCGGCTCCACCTGCGCCATGGTGGCGAATTGCCGGCCGTCGTACAGGATGTGTTCGTAGATATCGTCCGTCATCAGCCAGACGTGCGGATGGCGCAGCAGCACCTCGGCCAGCGCCTTCAGTTCTTCCCGCGTGTAGGCCGCGCCGCTGGGGTTGTTCGGGCCGTTCAGGATCAGCCAGCGGCTGCGCGGCGTGATTGCCTTTTCCAGGTCGGCGGGCTGCAGCTTGAAGCCCTGCGCCGGAGGGCAGGCGACGAACACCGGCGTGCCGCCCGCGAGCAGGACGATGTCGGGATAGGACACCCAGTACGGCGTGGGCACGATGACCTCGTCGCCCTCTTCGACCGTCGACAGCAGCGCATTGAAAATGATCTGTTTGCCGCCGTTGCCCACGATGATTTCGCCGGCCTTGTAGTCCAGGCCGTTGTCGCGGCGGAATTTCTCGCGGATGGCCGCCTTCAGTTCGGGCGTGCCGCCCACGTCGGTGTACTTGGTGCGCGACTGCGCCATGGCGCGCACCACGGCCTCTGTGACGTTGTCGGGCGTGTCGAAGTCGGGTTCGCCTGCCGTCAGGGCCACGATGTCGCGGCCGGCGGCGCGCAGTTCGCGCGCGCGCTGGCCGGCCATGGAACTGGGCGAGGGTTTGATGCGCTGGATGCGCGCGGCGGTCTGGAGCATGCGGGTTCCTAAAGAGTGGTGTCGGGTTGCGGTCGTTCACGGCCGGACGCGCCTGCGCCCGGGTTCAAGACAAGGATCACTGCCGCCATTCGCGCAGGTAATCCAGGAATATGCGGTCCACGCGGGCCTCGTTGCCGTCGGAATGGCCGGCGGAATGCGGGGTAACGATGACGTTCGGCAGGCTCCACAGCGGCGATTCTCCGGCCAGCGGTTCGTGCTCGAAGACGTCCAGGTAGGCGCCCGCCAGCGCCTGGGCGCGCAGCGCGCCGATCAGGTCCCGTTCGACGACGACCTCTCCGCGCGCAACGTTGACCAGCCTGGCATGCGGCGCCATGCGCGCCAGCACGCGGGCATCCACCAGGCCGCGCGTGCGGTCGCTGAGCGGGCAGGCCAGCACCAGCCAGTCGGCGCGGCCGGCGATCGTCGGCAGGTCCTCGAAAGCGTAGGTCTCCACGCCATCCGAAGCCGGGGCGGCCGCGCTGCGCACGGCGATGACATTCAGGCCCAGCATCCGCAGATACCCGGCCAGCTGTTGGCCGATGGGCCCCCACCCCACGATAACGGCGGTCTGCCCGGCCAGGTCGCGCGGCAGCAGCCCCCCGATGAGCGGCGTCCATGCGCGCGCGCGCTGCGCCTCGAACATCCGGGGGAACTCGCGCGCCAGCGCAAGAATGCCGGCCAGCGCCGTCTGGGCAACCACTTGCCCGTTGGCTCCGGAGGAGATTGTCACGCGCACGCCCCGGTCCTTCAATTCGCCGAAGATCGGCCGGTCCGCGCCCGCCGAATGGGCATGCACCCAGGCCAGGCGGGGCGATTTGCGCAGGGATACGTAAAAGGACTCCAGCGGTTCGAGCACGCGGTGCTTGGTCGACAGCCCGGTCACATCGCGCGAAATGAAGGCCAGGTCGACGTCCGACGGCTCATTGCCGTGCGTCCGCGCCGCGATGACGGGTTCGAAGGCGCGCCGCCCCAGCGCCGCCGTAACGGCATCGCCGATGCGCTCCAGGGTCTGGTCCGACATCAGGATGCGCAGGGGTTGTTGTGTCGTCATGATGGCGGCCTAGGTGCGGAAAGAGGGATCCATGCGGTCCAGCTTGCGCAGCAGCGCGGGCCACTCCATGACGCCGTACGGACGCCGAGTGCCCGGCTGATAGTTGTTCCAGGTTTCCTGCAGCACCGGCTCGGCGACGCGCGCGAGCGGCGAGTTTGCCGCCATGGCCGCCAGCTGGGAACGGCATGCCAATTCCAGGCGATGCATCCAGTTGAATGCTTCGCCCACACTGTTGCCCACCGTCAGCGCGCCGTGGTTGCGCAGGATCAGCGCTTCCCCGCCGCCCAGATCCTCGATCAGGGACTCCTGCTCGGCCACGTCCAGCACCACGCCCTGGTAGTCGTGATAGCCGATCTTCAGGAAGCGCATGGCGGTCTGGGTGATGGGCAACAGGCCGCATTCCAGCGCGGACACCGCCATGGAGGCCCAGCTATGCGTATGGATGACGCACGCCACCTCGGGGCGCGCCGCATGGATCGCGCTGTGGATCACATAGCCCGCCTTGTTGACGCCATAGCCCAGCTCCCCGAAATCGGGCTTGGACAGCACCGTGCCCGCGTGGTCCACCTTGATCAGGCTGGACGCCGTGATTTCTTCGTACATCATGCCGTAGGCATTGATGAGAAAGGCGCCGTCCTCGTCGGGCACGCGCGCCGAGATGTGATTGGCCATCATGTCAGACATGCCGTACAGGTTCACCAGCCTGTAGCACGCGGCCAGATCCACGCGCGCCTGCCACTCCGCGGCGGAACACCGGTTCCGCATCGACTCGATCTGTAATACGCCGGGACTGCTCATCGTTACGCTCCTTCCTGCATCCGATAGACGGCGGCGCGCTCCGCGCCGGCCCGAAAGAAATTCTAGGATGGTATTTTCTTCACTACAAATTGTTGATTTCTGCTTATTATTCGTTTTTTCAAATATATAAACGCATGACCCCTTCCGGAGCCTCGCGATGAAACGCAACATCACGCTGCGGCATTTCCGCAGCTTCGTGGCGGTGGCCAACACGGGTTCGTTCACCGTGGCCGCGTCGCAGCTGTTCCTGACCCAGTCTTCCCTGACCGCGACGATCCAGCAGTTCGAGGAAGCGGTGGGAGTCAAGCTCTTTGACCGGAGCACGCGCCGCGTGGCGATGACGCCCGAAGCGGCCCGCTTCAAGGCCGAGGCCGAGCGCATACTCAGCCAGTTCGACGGCGCGCTGAGCGACCTGGAAGCACTGTCGCAGGGCCGCCAGGGCCACGTCCGGATCGCCGTCGTGGCGTCGGTCACCAACTACTTTCTGGGCGACGCGATAGCCGCGTTTCGCCAGGCGTATCCGAAGATCACGTTCTCGCTGCACGATGCGGGTTCCGAGCAGGTCGAGAAGATGATCGCCAACGGAGACATCGATTTCGCGATTTCGACCTCGCACCATGGCTTCGACGAACTGGTCTACACGCCCTTGTTCGAGGACCGCTACGGCGTGATCTGCACCGCGACGTACGCGTACGCGCAGGGTTCGCGTCCGTTGAAATGGGCCGACCTGGATCCCGCCGAGTACGTGGGCTTCACGGAGGACACCGGCATCGGCGCATTCCTGCGCGCGCATGCGGGCAAGCCCGGCTTTTTTGAGCAGCAGCATGACGAAGTCTCGCGCACGTCGTCGCTGCACGCGGTGCTGCGGGGCGGCGGCCGCTATTCCATCCTGCCCGCCCTGGCGGCGAGTTCCATCGCGCCGCCCGCCACGGAGAAAGGCGCGCCCCCCGGGCAATTCGTATTCCGCGAACTGACGTCGCCGCGGCTCTCGCGCGAGGTCTGCCTGATCACGCGCCGCCTGCGATCCTTGTCGGCCAGCTCGGAATTGTTCCTGCAATACATGCGGGACGTGATCAATGAAAAGCCGGCGCCGTCGGGAGTCAAGGTGCTGGGCCGCAAGGACGGAAGGGCGTTGCGCGCCGCAAAGGCGCCGCAGGGCTGACGGCCGCGGCGGCTCGGGCGCCGGAGCGCGCGCCGCCGCGGCAAACGCCTATTGCGCGGCGATCTTCGCTTCCTTCACCAACTTGCCCCACTTGGCGCGCTCGGCCTCGATATGCCTGGAGAAGTCCTGCGGCGTGCCGCCCGTTGCCTGCGCGCCCAGCTCCGTCAGCTTCTTGCGCACGCCCTCGTCCGCAAGAATGACGTTGATTTCCTGGTTGAGCCTGTCCACGACGGGCTGCGGCGTTCCCGCGGGCGCCACCACGCCGGTCCAAGACAGGGACTCATAGCCCTGCAGCCCGGCTTCGCCGAGCGGCGGCACGCCGGGCAGGACGGAGAGCGGCGTGGCGCTGGTGACGGCCAGCGCCTTTACCTTGCCCGACTGAGCCAACGGCACCGCCGAAGGCGCATTGTCGAAGATCATGTTGATCTGGCCGCCCACAAGATCCACCAGGGCCTGGCCGCTGCCCTTGTACGGCACGTGCATCAGGTCCACGCCCGCCATGCTCTTGAAAAGCTCGCCGGACAGATGCGTGGAGCTGCCGGCGCCGGACGAGGCAAAGGAGTACTTGCCCGGATTGGCCTTGGCCAGCTTGATGAGGTCCGCCACGCTGGACACGGGCAGGTCCTTGTTCACGATCAGCACGTTGCTGATGGACGCGGTATAGGCCACCGGCCGCAGGTCGCGGTCGGCCTTGTAGCCCGGGTTGCTGTACAGGAACTCGTTGATGGCCAGGATCCCCGTGGTGCCGAATAGCAGCGTCTGGCCGTCCGGGGCGGCTTTGGCCACCATGGCCGCCCCGATGTTGCCGCCGGCGCCCGAGCGGTTCTCCACGACCACGGGCTGCTTCAGCGCCACGGCCAGCCGTTCCGCCAGCAGCCGCCCGATCACGTCGGTCGACCCGCCGGGCGCAAAAGGCACGACCAGCGTGACCGGCCCTTTCGGATAGGCCACGCCCTGCGCACATGCCGGCGATGCGATGGCCGACAACGTCACGACGGCCGCAACGGCCAATGTCCATTTCTTCATTTTTTCCCCTTGATTTTTGGATTGCCGATAACGCAACCCTGCCGATCATAGGGAGAGGGATCCTGCACAACAAATGAGAAATTTCGGCCGATTAATCGTCACAACCAATATATGCGGGTATGCCCGCATGCCGCCGCCGGGAAGGCGCGCGCGGCGCGAGCCGACGCTGCGGCGGCTGGGCCGAGTCTTCCGGTACCGGGAATGGAATTGGCGCGCGATTCCGAGGCTCACGCGAACGCGGGCACGGCCCGCCGGGCTGCGACCGGCGCCATGCAAGGAGACTCTGCCTCGGATATTCTGGCGCGGCAGGAGGGGCTCGAACCCCCGACCTCAGGCTTAGAAGGCCCGTGCTCTATCCAGCTGAGCTACTGCCGCGCGGTGTGATGTAGGCCCGGAAACGATCCGGGCGCCGCATTTTACCTTGTTGCGGACGACTTGGGAGGCCGCCCCTACTCTTCGCCGATATCCGCGTGCGTCGACACCCACAGGACGACCGCGTCTTCCTTGCTCAGGCTGATCACGCGGTGACCCATGCGGCTGTCGATGTAGAAGCTCTCCCCGGCCTTCAGGCGGGCGGGTTCGTAGAACTCGGTATAGAGCTGGACCTCGCCTTCCAGGACATAGACGAATTCCTCGCCGCGATGGCGGCTCCAGTCATGGAACTCCTCGAAGGCGCGCGCCTTCACCCGGGTATGGAAGGGCATCATGCGCTTGTGCGAGAGCGCGGTGCAGAGCAGGCGATGGTCGTAGTACGGCGTTTCGTACTGGCGCCCTTCCCCCTGCCGGCTCAGGCTGCGGCGCCCGGTGCCCATGTGGGCGTCGGAGGCCGTGAACAGCTCGGCCACGTCCAGCTCCAGGCCCGCTGCGATCTTGATCAGGTTGTCATAGGTGGGCGATAGCAGTCCGTTCTCGATCTTGGACAACGTGGACGCGGACACGCCGGTGGCCGCGGCCGCCTGCTTCAGGGTCCAGGTCCGCGCCTGGCGCAGGGCTCGCAGCCGTTGTGCCAACACGCTCTGTTTGTTGCCTTCCATCTATACACCCTGTCATGCCCGCGACCGCCGCTCCCGCCACCAGTCGCGCGCCTGGTAAGACCAATAAGTAAGTTGAACCGCCGCCGTGCCGAAGCCGCCGCCGTTCCAGGCAAGCCCGAAGGGTGCGAATAGCTTGTAGCGCTGGGTATCGCCGGTGATCCCTTCGGCGACGACCCGGCCGCCGATCGAGGTGGTATTCATGCCATGCCCGCCGAACGCCGTGCAGTACCAGACGTCCGGCGCCAACTGCCCGATCTGCGGCATCAGGTGCCGCGCGTAGGCCATGCGGCCGGACCACGCCGCCTCGACCCGCAGCCCCTTCAGCTGGGGATAGACGGACAGGAGTTCGCGGCGCAGCGACTCGGCCAGGTCGGGCGGGTCATCGACACGGGTGGTGATTCTACTGCCCCAGCCGATCCGGCCGCCCTCGAGCACGCGATAGTAGTTGCCGGCACGGCGGTCGTCGCCGATGGCGGCGGTGCTGCGGATGGCCTCGCGGACGCGGTCGCCCAGCGGTTCGGTCAGCATGATGTAGGTGGCGATCGGCAGCATCGCCCGGCGCAGCGCCGGCACCACGCCGTCCGTGTAGCCGCCGGTGGCCAGCACCACGCAACGGGCCTCGAGCTGTCCCTGGCCGGTCTTCAGGCGTTTGACCGCGCCACTGAGCTCGGCCTGCGTGACGGCGGAATCCTCATGGATGCGCACGCCCAGCCGCGCGCACTCCCGCGCCAGCGCGCGGGCATAGTTCAAGGGGTGGAAATGAAAGGACGTGGGATCCTCGATGCCTTGGAAGTAGACGTCGGACAGCAGGCGCTGGCGTACCTCGTCGCGGGTCAGGAAACGCACGTTCCGCCCGAACTCGCGCTGCTGGTCGTCGCACCATTGGCGCAAGGCGTCGGTCGCCTCGTAGCGCACCACCCGCAAGCGGCCGTCCACCTTGCGCGCGTCTTCGATGGCCAGGTCGCGGATGTTGGCGCGGATGATCTCCACGCCTTCCATGGAAAGCCGGTAGAGCTGGCGGTAGTGGTCCTCGTCCACGTGCCGGCGGATCGCGTCTGCGCCCGCGGAAAAGGCCGGGGACACCGAGCCGCCGTTGCGCCCCGACGCGCCCCAGGCGATGCGCCGCCCTTCCAGCAGGGTCACCCCGCGGCCGCGCCGCGCCAGCTCCAGCGCGGTCGACAGGCCGGCCAGCCCTCCTCCCACCACACAGACGTCGGCGCTGTCCGCGCTCGCCAACGGCGGGTAGTAGGTATCGGCATCGGCCAGCGTGCGCCGGTAGTAGGTGTCGATGTACTCGGATGCCATGATGCTCCGTGTCAGTGCAGGCTTGCGCCCTGCAGGCCGCCGGTCAGCCGTTTTTCAAGCCAGTTGGCCAGGCGCAGCAGCGGGTAGCAGTAGATGAAATAAATGGCGGCGATCATGCCGTAGATGAACAGCGACTTGGCCGGGAAGGTAATGATGAAGACCTCGCCCTGCCGCGTCAGCTCCGTGATGCCCACCACCGACAGGATGGCGGTGCTCTTGATCAGCATGACGTAGACGCCGCTCATGGGCTGCACGATCAGGCGCATGGCCTGCGGGAGGACGACCAGCCGCAGGATCTGGAACGGCTTCAGGCCCAGCGTCATCGCGCCCTCGGTCTGGCCGCGCGGCACGGCCTGGATGGCGCCCATGACGATTTCCGCCACATAGCAGGACGTATACACCGACAGCGACACGAATGCCGCGGTGGCGGAATCCCAATGCAGCAGCTCGATGCCCGAGCTGGGCAGCACGAAATAGAAAATGTAGAGCTGAACCAGGAACGGCGTGCCGCGCAGGATGTGGATGTACAGCCCCAGCAGCTGGTGCACGCCGCGGATACGGTAGCTGCGGATCACGCCGATGACGAAGCCCAGCAGGGACCCGGCGATGATCGCGACGAAGGAGATCTTCAGGGTCTCCCAGAAGCCCTTCAGCAGGAAGGGCAGCACGACGCCGGCGGTGGAAAGATAGGAATCCAGCATGCTCACCTCGCATTCCAGGCAGGGCCGGCCAGCCAGAGGCTCACGCCCCGCGACAACAGCAGCATGCAGCCGTAGATCAGCAGATAGCCCGCGGCGATGGTCAGGAAGCTCTCGTTGGGCACGATGCGGTCGCTGTTCATCTGCACGCCGGCGGCGACCAGTTCGAACACGGTGATCAGCGACAGCAGGGACGTGTCCTTGATCAGCACGGCGGTCTGGCCCAGCAGGGGCGGCAGCGTGTTGGCGAAAGCCTGCGGCAGCACGACGTAGCGCAGCCGCTGGCGGTAGTTCATGCCGCAGGCCTTGGCGCCTTCGATCTGGCCGCGGGGCACGGATTCGATCCCCACGCGGATGATCTCGCTCATGTAGGCCGCGTGATGCAGGGTCATCGCGATGATGCCCAGCAGCATCTCGCTCCAGCCCTTGGCCCCGGGGACCAGCATGGGCACCGCGTAATAGACCAGGTAGATCTGGACCAGCAGCGGCGTGGAGCGGATGAACTGCACGTAGGCCGCCACGGGACGCCATACGGCGCCCCGCGACGACATGTGCGCAAGCGCGATCGGAATACCCGCCAACACCGACAGCACCAGGCTGGCGCCCGCCGCGATGAGGGTGTTGCCCAGGCCGGTCGCGAACTGGCCCGCGTACTGGCTGACGATGCGCCAGTTATAGAAATCGATCAGCCAGTCCATGGGCTCAGTGGTCTTTCTTCCAATCGGTGGAGTACCAGTACTTCACCTGCTCGGGCAGCGTGTTGTCGGCGGTTTTCAGCGTTTGCCAGTTGTCCAGCCAGAACTTCAGGCGGAACGCGTTCGGGCCGACGGCGAAGGCCAGGGGCTCGCGCACCATGATGCCGTCGAGCACGCGCAGATTGCCGAAGTCGACCAGGAACTGGTTGGCCGTGGACAAGGACATGATGCCGGCGTCCAGCCGGCCGCTGGACAGGGCCTGCCCCACCGGGGCGCTGCCGCCAGAGAACTCCTTCATGGTGGCCTTGGGCAGCATCTTCTTGCCCACTTCCGCGTACGTGCTTGCGCCCAGCACGCCCACCGTCACGCCCTCCTTGTCGAGCTCGGCATAGGACTTGTAGGGAGAATCCTTGGGCACCACGGCCACCGTGTCGGCGTAGAACATCGGCGACGAGAACAGCACCTGGGCCGCGCGCTGCGGGGTCGGCGTCATGTCGGCCGCCACCATGTCGGCCTTGCCGGACAGCAGGGCCGGGATCAGCCCCTTCCATTCGTAGTCCTGGAGCACCAGCTTCACGCCCAGGTCGTCGGCCATGCGCTTGGCCACTTCCACGGCCAGCCCGGTGCGCTTGCCGCTCTTGTCCATGAAGCTCATCAGCGGCCCCGACGTCTGCACCGCGACGCGGAGTTCGCCGCGCTTGAGGATGTCCGCCAGCTCGTCGGCCTGCGCCGGCGCGGCGACCGCGGCGGCTGCCAGCGCGATGCCGGCCACGCTTAGCCATTGTTTGATTTTCAGCATGTCTAACCCCTTGTGGTGAATGGACTCATCTCATTCCGGGCAAAGCACATCGCGCCGGCAGCGCCCGGATCAGCCGGACCGGCCTGGTTACCCTGGGCGCCGCGACACGCGCGGACAGCCCGCTACGTTGCTTCCTTGCTGCTGGGACTACAGAATCTTCTCCAGGAACGCGCGGGTGCGCGCTTCCTTGGGGTGGCAAAAAACGTCGTCGGGCGTACCGATTTCCACGATGCGGCCTGCGTCCATGAACAGGGCGCGGTCGGCCACGTCGCGGGCGAACCCCATTTCATGCGTCACCACGGCCATGGTCATGCCGTCGCCCGCCAGGGCGCGCATCAGCTCGAGAATGCCGCCCACGGTCTCGGGATCCAGCGCCGAGGTCGCCTCGTCGAACAGCATCAGCTTGGGGTCCATGGCCAGGGCGCGGGCGATGGCCACGCGCTGCTGCTGGCCGCCGGACAGCTGGCTGGGATAGCGGTCGCCGTAGTCGGCCATGCCGACCCTGCCCAGCAGTTCGCGGGCGTAGCGTTCGGCCTCTGCCCGCGCGCGGCCGCGCACCACCCGCTGGGGTAGCGCGACGTTGTCCAGCGCGGTACGGTGTTGGAACAGATTGAAATGCTGGAACACCATGCCGACCTCGGCGCGCCAGCGATTGATGTCGGTCGCGGGGTCGGTGAGCGACACGCCGTCCACGCGGATGGCCCCGCTGTCTATGCTTTCCAAGCCGTTCAGCGTGCGCAGCAACGTGCTTTTTCCCGAGCCCGAAGGCCCGACCACCACCATGACCTCGCCCCGGCCCAGCTGGCAATCGATGCCGTCCAATGCCCGATGCGGGGCCTGCCCATCGCGCTGATAGGTCTTGGTGACTGCCTGGACAACCAACAACGGTTCCGCCACGGTTTCACCCTGGAGAGTGTGGACGCCGCACGCGGGAACGCGACCGGCGCCTGGCTGCCTTCCGCGCATCCGGCGCGGGAGGGGCGATCAAAAAGGTTTCGCATTTCAGGCTGGAGTTTCGTATAGTAAATTTTTTTCCAGACTCGCCACTTAGGCATAACCCTTAAGCGAAGGAACCGGCATGGATACTCCCCAAGACATCTTGCGCGCGCTCGGGCTGAACCCGGACTCGCTGACCGGCGGAACGCTGAGCGCACGCAGCCCGATCGACGGAGCCGAACTGGCCCGGGTCCCCGAACACACGGTCGCGCAGGCCCATTCGGCCATCACGCGCGCGCGCCAGGCCAGCCTGGCCTGGCGCGAGGTCCCCGCGCCCCGCCGCGGCGAACTGGTGCGCCTGTTCGGCGACATCCTGCGGCAGCACAAGCGCGAACTGGGCCGCCTCGTCAGCCTGGAAGCGGGCAAGATCATCGCGGAAGGCGAAGGCGAAGTGCAGGAAATGATCGACATCTGCGACTTTGCCGTGGGCCTGTCGCGCCAGTTGTACGGTTTGACGATCGCTTCCGAGCGTCCCGGCCACCGCATGATGGAAACCTGGCATCCGCTGGGGGTAGTCGGCGTGATCAGCGCGTTCAACTTCCCGGTGGCCGTATGGTCCTGGAACACCGCGCTGGCGCTGGTCTGCGGCAACGCCGTGGTGTGGAAGCCCTCTGAAAAAACGCCATTGACCGCGCTGGCCTGCCAAGCCCTGTTCGCCCAGGCCGCGCAACGCTTCGGCGACGCGCCTGCCGGGCTGTCCGAAGTGCTGATCGGCGGACGCGAGATCGGCGAGGCGCTGGTGGATTCGCATGCCGTGGCGCTGGTGTCGGCCACCGGATCGACGCGCATGGGCCGCCAGGTGGGGCCGCGCGTGGCCCAGCGCTTCGGCCGCGTGCTGCTGGAACTGGGGGGCAACAATGCCATCATCGTCGGCCCGACGGCCGATCTGGACATGGCCGCCCGCGGCATCGTGTTCGGCGCCATCGGCACGGCGGGCCAGCGCTGCACCACCACGCGCCGCCTGATCGTGCACGAAAGCGTGGCGGACGATCTGGTGCAGCGCCTGCACAAGGCCTACGCCAGCGCGCCCATCGGCAATCCGCTGGACAGCGCCAAGCTGGTCGGCCCGCTCATCGACCGCAACGCTTACGACGCCATGCAGGCGGCGCTGAACGCGGCGCGCGAGCAAGGCGGCAAGGTGACCGGCGGCGAACGCGTGCTGGCCGACGAATACCCCGACGCCTGGTACGTGCGCCCCGCCATCGCCGAGATGCCCGGACAGACCGACGTCGTGTGCCACGAAACCTTCGCGCCCATTCTCTACGTGATGCGCTATACCGATTTCAGCCAGGCGCTGGCCATGCAGAACGGCGTGCCTCAAGGCCTGTCCTCGGCCATCTTCACCAATGACCTGCGCGAAGCCGAGACCTTCCTGTCGGCGGCGGGCTCGGACTGCGGCATCGCCAACGTCAACATCGGCACGTCGGGCGCCGAGATCGGCGGCGCATTCGGCGGGGAAAAGGAAACCGGCGGGGGCCGCGAATCGGGTTCGGACGCATGGCGCAACTACATGCGCCGCGCCACCAACACGATCAACTACTCGCGGCACCTGCCGCTGGCGCAGGGCATCAAGTTCGGCGAATAAACCCTCCGACAACCCCGGCCCGCCCAGCCCCCGCGCATTGTCGACAATGCGCGGGGGCTTACGCTTTCTACATACGATTAGCCTGCCTTACAAACTGTTGCCGGGGTCGGTGCTACATTTCCTCGTCACAAAGCCAGGTTACGTCCCAATGCATATAAGCCGTCCCGCCCGACCCGTCCTGTCCATGCGCGCCTTGGCCGCCGCCCTCGCCATGGGCGTCGCCGGCACCGCTGCCGCGGGCGTGTCGTACAGGCTGGACCGTCCGTCGGCCGCCCCCGGCGAGACAGTCACCATCGAGGCGGTGTACTTCAATGAAGACACCGCCCGCGTCACGTGGGAAGCGCCTCCCGAACTGGTGCTGCAATGGCGGGGCCAGGACGGCCAGATCGTGCGCAGCCTGGCCAAGCTGCGCGGCGGCACCGCCAGTTTCAGCGTGCCGGTCAACAGCTTCGCGCGCATGGCCTGGACGGCCGTCGTGCCGGCCACGGCGCACGGCCTGCAAGCCGTATCCATCGAAGGCCAGCCTGCAATGATGGCGCTGGACGCCACCGGCCGCGACAGCGGCACGCTGGCCAGCACCCCCGCGCAGGGGCCCGTGGTGGATCCGAACAGCGGCCAGCCCGTGCCCGCGGCCGTGGTCACCGCGGTCGGCGCGTCGCCGCAGGGCGGTCCTTCGCCGGATGCGAGCGCCGTGCCCACCGTGCAGCAGCAGACCGCGTTCGACCGCTTCCGCAGTTCCATCTCCGAATACAAGCCGGTGTACTTCGACATCGGCACCCGCGGGCAGACCACCGCGCGGTTCCAGATCAGCGCCAAGTACCGCCTGTTCAGCCCCGCGGGCGGAAGGCAGCCCACCTGGGACGAGAACTTCTACCTGGCCTATACCCAGACCTCGCTGTGGGACCTGCAGGGCGACTCGATGCCCTTCATCGACACCACATTCAACCCCAGCGCCTTCTGGCTGTCCGACAACATGTGGTCTTCCGCCAGCCAGAATTGGCGCTTCGGCATGAACACGGGCGTGGAGCACAATTCCAACGGCAAGGACGGCGCCGACTCCCGCTCGCTCAACGACGGCTACATAGAGCCCCGTTTCCACTATCGCTTCGATGGCGGCAGCACGCTCACCTTCGCGCCCCGGATCAAGGCCTACTTCGGCGTGGCGGACGAGAACAGCGACTACGCCGACTATGCGGGCCACGTCGACTGGCAGCTGCGCTGGGCCCAGGACAACGGCGCCGTCGTCTCGGCCCTGTACCGCCAGGGCGACCAGAAGCGCCGCACCACGCAGCTGGATTTCGCATGGCCGCTGCAGCGCACGTGGCTGAACATGAACGGCTACCTGCACCTGCAGTACTTCAACGGCTACGGCGAAACGCTGCTGGGCTACAACCAGCGCAACGAATCGCAGTTCCGCATCGGCCTTTCGCTGGTGCCCTGAGCCCGCGGGCCGCTATTCCTCGACGGCCAGCTCTTCCCAGGCCAGCGCGCGGGTGCGCTCCAGCGCGACCGTGACCTGGGCCGCCGCCTCGCGCGCGGCCTGGACCAGGTCCGTTCCGTTCAACAGCCTGGCCGTCACGCTGGCCATGAACACGTCGCCCGTGCCATGCACCGACGGGGGAATGGCGATTTCCGGGTGCGTCACCACCGTGGCCTCGTCGCGCGTCACCACCGCCAGTTGCAGGGCG
Source organism: Achromobacter sp. (assembly GCF_050285585.1). GTDB lineage: Bacteria > Pseudomonadota > Gammaproteobacteria > Burkholderiales > Burkholderiaceae_B > Achromobacter. The sequence continues at coordinate 165,508 of NZ_JBLZXF010000006.1, forward strand.
CCGGCCTCGGCCTCCATGGGGGCCGCGCTGGTCACGATGATCCAGCCGGGCCCGAGCGCGATCAGCTCGCGCGCAGCCGCCACCACCTCGTCCATGGACGACAGGGCGCGGCCCACCAGCAGTTCCAGCTCGAAATGATTGGGCGTCATGCCATCGGCCAACGGCACCAGCAGCGCGCGGTACTGCGCGACCAGCCCTTCGTCCACGTAGAGGCCGTCATTGCGGTCGCCCATGACCGGGTCGATATGCACCTTCAGCTCGGGCCGCGCAGCCCGCAGCGCGGGCAGCCAGCCGGCCAGCAGGCCCGCCTGCCCGGGCTGGCCCAGGTAGCCGCAGACCACGGCGCGCGCCACCCTGGTGACGCCGCGTTCGTCCAGCCCCTGCAACAGCCCTTCGAACCAGTCCAGCGGCGTCGCTCCGCCGTGCAGGGTCGGATAGTGCGGCGTATTGCTGAGGATGACGGTGGGCACGGCGATGGCGCGCAGGCCCGCCTTGCGGAAAACGGGCATGGCGGCGTTGTTGCCGACGTAGCCATAGACGACCTGGGACTGAATGGAAACGATGTCTACCTGCGCGGTCACGGCGGGCAGCGCTGCGCCCGGCTCGGGGGCAGCGGGAATGGCGGTCATGAGGCTTGCTCCTGGATGGAAGCGCGTTCGGGTCCGCGTGGCGCTACGCCATGCGGGCAATGAAATAGATCTTCTTGACGAACTGGTCCACTTCCCAGCGTCCGGTATAGCCTTCGGGCATGACGAAGGCCTCGCCTACGGTCAGTTGGTGCACGGTGCCGTCCGGGTCCACCAGGCGCGCCGAGCCTTCGGTGATGTAGCCGAATTCGATATAGCCGGTCGTGTTGGACTGGAAGACGCCCGCCGTGCTTTCCCACACGCCGGCTTCCGCCTTGCCGCCATTGCCTTCGAAGGCGGTCACGGTGCGGAACGCGGCATCGCCGGAAATCGGGCGGCGCGGCTTGCCCGGCACGGGGTTCTTCAGGGGGCCTGCATCAATGCGGACAAGCCGCGATTGGTCGTTTTTCATGGTGATTCCTGTCTCTTCGGTATCCGTACGGACATTATGCGGCAGACTCGGCCGGACTCAGTGCGCCGCCACCACCAGCACCTCGGCCATGGCGCGGCTGACGGTGCGCATGCGATGGGGCAGTTCCGAATCGAAGTAGACGGAATCGCCGGTTTCCAGGCGGAACTGGCGTTCGCCCACGTGGACTTCGATGGCGCCCTTGAGCACCAGCAGGAATTCCTCTCCGGGGTGCGGAAACACGGCGGTGGCATCGGGAAACTCGCGCGGCGGATGCACCACGAAAGGCTCCATCGCCTTAACCTTGCGGCGCCCGGCCAGCGATTCATAATGGTATTCGCTGCCCAGGCCGCGGCGCTGCAGCGCCTCGCGGTCGGCCACCCGGACCACGCTGACCACCTCCTCCTGCGCCGCGTCGTCCGATCCCACCAGCTGCGACACGCCCAGGCCGTAGGCCTCGGCCAACCTCAGCACGGTCGAAATGGAAGGTTCGCTCAGGCCGCGTTCCAGCTTCGAGAGGTAGCTCTTGGTCAATCCGGTGCGCTGCGCCAGCTGCTCCAGGGACAGGGCTTGCTGGCGGCGCAGGGCGCGCAAACGGTGCGGCAGGTCGATCATGGACGGTAGGGGTTGCGAAATTCAACCGCTAAGAATGCCCGAAACCTGCCCGGCCGTCGAGCCGCCCCCTCCGTCCGGCGCCCCCCCGATGCCGCCGGCGCCAGGCGGCGCGCCTCACAGGCCCTAGGCCAGCACGTCCGGATGGGCCCTCAGGGCCCGCCGCGCGTAATAGGAGAAGCCCACCTGCGACCGCTTCGGCGTCAGGATCCAGTCATGGGCCTCCCGGCCCAGCGCCGGCGGGATGGGCTGGATCTTGCCGGCGGCCATGGCCAGCAGCTGCATGCGCGCGGCGCGCTCGAACTGCAGGGCCAGCACGCAGGCCTCCTCGACCGACCCCGCCGCGACCAGCATGCCATGGTGCGACAACAGGATGGCGCGCTTGGCGCCCAGCGCCGCCGAAATGATCTCGCCCTCCTCGTTGCCCACCGGAACGCCGGGCCAATCCTTCAGGAAGGCCACGTCGTCGTACAGCGGACAGTTGTCCATGTGCGAGATCTCCAGGGGCACTTCCAGCATCGACAGCGACGCGGCATGCAGCGGATGCGTGTGGATGATGCAATTCACGTCCGGGCGCGCGCGGTAGATCCAGGAATGGAAGCGGTTGGCCGGATTCGGCATGCCCGCCCCTTCCTGCACCCGCAGGTCCTCGTCCACCAGCAACAGGTTGCTGGCGGTGATCTCGTCAAAGCCCAGGCCCAGGCGCTGCGTGAAATAGCGATCGGGCTCGGGCGCGCGCGCGGTGATCTGCCCCGCCAGGCCCGAATCGTGCCCGCCGTCGAACAGGATGCGGCAGGTCAGCGCCAGGCGTTCGCGCAGACTCCAGTCGGGCGTCTCGAACTGGCGCTGCATCTCGGCCTTCGCCCGCGCGATGAGTTCGTCTTTTCCCAGGTGCATCGTATCGGCCATCATTTCTCCATCTGATTCAGTCAATCATGCCGCTTCGATCAACGGCGTAAAACCGGGCAAGGCGCGCATGCGCGCCAGCCAGGCGTCGATATGGGCGAAGCCGGACAGGTCGTAGCCCCCCTCCGCCGCCATGCTCGTATAGGGGAACAGCGCGATGTCCGCGATGGTGGGCGCGGCCCCGACCAGATAGGCCCGGCCCGCCAGATGCGCGTCCATCCATGCCGCCGCCTTCAGGCCGATCTCGCGCCATGCCTTCATCGCGGGATCGTCCACCTGCGCCGTCCGCCGCAAATGAATCAATAGACGCGGCTGCGCGAACGCATGCATGTGCTGCGTCTGCTCGAAACTCAGCCAGCTGGCGACCCGAGCCTGCGCCAGGCGGTCCGCCGGCAGCCACGGCGTGCCCTGGCCGAGGTACCAGAGGATCGCCTGCGACTCCGCCAGCCATTCTCCTTCCGCAGTGAACAGAACAGGGACCTGGCGCCACGGATTGATGCGCGCGAACGTCTCCGTTTCCAGGTCGCCCTGGACGATATCGAACGTGCGGCGCGCGATCGGCAGGCCCATGTAACCGCAGGCCAGCCGGATCTTCCAGGCATTGCCCGAACGCAGCGTGTCGGCCAGTTCCAGCCGCTTGCCGGCCAAGGGATGGGGCGTCGGATTCATGGTCAGTCCATCTTGATGTTGGCGCGCTTCACGATATCGGCCCATTTTGCCTTCTCGCCCGCGATGAAGCGCTGGTACTCGGCGGGCGTCCCGTCATACAGCTGTGTGCCCTGCGACGCCAGCCGCTGCCTCAGCTCGGGCGACGACAAGGTTTTCTGCAAGGCGGCGCTCAATTTCTCCAGCACCTCGGCGGGCGTGCCGGCCGGCGCGAAGAACGCGTTCCAGGAACTGATCTGCAGACCGGGATCGCCCACCTCGCCGGCGGCGGGAACCTCTGGCGCGGAAGGCAGGCGCTTGTCGGCGGCCACGGCCAGCGCGCGCAGCTTGCCCGACGCCGCGTGCGGCATGATCACGGGGCTGGCGTCCATCACCACGTCGACCTGCCCGCCGATCGCGGCGTTCACCGCCTCGCTTCCGCTCTTGAACGGCACGTGCACGATGTCCACCGCGGCGGTCAGCTTCAGCAGTTCCAGGCCCAGGTGCGGCGAACTGGCATTGCCCGCCGACCCGAAATTCAGCTTCGCGGGATGCGCCTTGGCGTAGGCCACGAACTCGCCGAACGTGGCCGCCGGCACGCCCGCCCGCACTGCCAGCAGATAGGGCGAGCCGGACACCATGCCCACGGGCGCGAACCTGTCCGCATCGTAGGACAGCTTGCTGTAGATCAGCGGGTTCACCACCTGCGTGCCTACCGTGCCCATGAAGATCGTATAGCCGTCCGCCGGCGCCGAGGCGGCCACTTGCGCCGCGATCACGCCGCCCGCGCCCGGCCGGTTCTCCACCACGATGCCCTGCCCCAACGCATCGCCCATGCCCTTGCCCACCTGGCGCGCGACGATGTCCGTGATCCCCCCGGCGCCGAACGGCACGACCAGCCGGATCGGCCGCTCCGGATATGCCGCCTGGGCTCCGCCGCCCGCCATTGCCGCCGCCAGCGCCAACGCGCCCGCCATGCCCCGATACGTCATCCTGGTTCCCCTTTTTGCCGCGGATCGATTCCGCCATGACACAAAGTGTCCTATAGAGCATTGATTTTCCGCAAGAGAAATAGATCTAGGGGAATCCCTGAGCGGAAGAACAGGCCCCTCCTGGAAAGCTTCCATTCCTAAACAGGCTCACTCCGTGCTCCACGGAAGAACCCGATACATTGGCCCTGATCGTGTGCGATGCGGGGCCGGCATGGGTTACCCCGGGGCGGCTTGCCCTTCCTGCGCGTCGCGCGCCTGGCCGATATGTCACTGGTGGCGCGGTCGACAGGCGTTGGCTGTCCGCGGGACTTCGCGCAAGCCAAGGGCTACCCCATGGTGTATGATTCGCCCTTTATTGAATGCGAATTAGTTTCGTTTGCAACACCTAGACAAAGGGGCCCCGGCGCCGCGGGCTTGGACAGGAATGAAGGCTGACGAATACGGTGCGGCATCGTCCATGGACGTGATCTATTGCGATCACCACGAATGGCTCCAAGCGTGGCTGCGACGCCGCCTGGGCAATGCGGCGGACGCCGCCGACCTGGCCCATGACGCCTTTCTCCGCCTGCTCAGCAAGCCGGCCTCGCAAGGATTCAAGAGCTTTCCGGAGGCCCGTGGCTATTTGCGCGCCATGGCCAATGGGCTGTGCGCAGACTTATGGCGCCGCCGTGAAGTCGAACACGCCTGGCTGGACACGCTGGCCGCGCGCCCCGAATCGTTCGAGCCGTCTCCCGAGCAACGCGCGTTGATCATCGAAACGCTGATGGAAATCGGCACGATGCTGAGCCGCTTGCCGCACAAGGCCGCCACGGCCTTCATCATGGCGCAGGTGGACGGTGTGCCCTACCGCGAAATCGCCCAGACCCTCGGGGTGTCGGAACGCATGGTCCAGAAATACATCGCCCAAGGCATGTTGCAGTGCGCGCTGATCGATGCGGGGCTGGGGAGGTAGACGAATGGCGCTGCCTTTAAGCGATCCGCCGCCCGGCGGCGGAGCCGCGCCGTCATTGGAAAGCGCGCCGAAAGCCGATTTCGACAGCCTGCAACAGGCCGCCGACTGGTTTGCCTTGTTGCGCGCGGACGGCGCGACCGATCAGGACCGGATCGCGTGGCGGGCCTGGTTGAGCGAACGAACCGAGCATGCGAGGGCGTGGCGTCACGTCGAAGCCGTCAGCCAGCGGTTCGCGCCGCTGCGCGCGGGCGGGGCCGAGGCAGCGCTGGCAGGCGCCGCCGTGGCGCGCAAGGGCGCGCTCAAGCGGCGTCAACTGCTGGGCAGCAGCGCCATCGCGCTGGGCACGGGCGCGTTGGTTTGGCTGGGATGGCGCTATCCCCCCCTGCGCGATCAGGCGCTGGCGTTTGCGGCCGACTACGCCACGGCTACGGGAGAGCGGCGTGCCCTGCTGCTGGCAGACGGATCGAGAATCTGGTTGAACGCCGGAAGCGCCCTGAATGTGGAATACCGCGACTCGGCTCGGTGTTTGATGCTGCTGAGGGGCGAGATCCTGATCGAAACGGCACGCGACCGCGCGCAACGGCCGTTCTATGTCGAATCCCGCTTTGGACGCATGCAGGCATTGGGCACGCGTTTCAGCGTGCGCCTGACGGAAAACCTGGTCCAGCTGGACGTCTATGACGGCGAAGTGGCGATACGCAACCATGCGGGCGCGTCGGTAAACGTGACGGCAGGCGGCCAAGCCCGCTTCGACGCCGACCTCATCGTATCCACCGCAAGCGCCGACCCCGCCCGGGAAGCGTGGAGCCGGGGCGTCGTGCTCGCCGACAACCTGCCCCTGAAGGCGCTCGTCAATGAACTGGGGCGCTATCGCAAGGGCTATCTGGACGTGGCGCCGGAAGTCGCGGACATGCTCGTCATGGGCGTATTCCCCGCCGACGACTCCGATCGCGCGCTGGACATGCTGGAACGTAATCTGCCCGTGCGCGTGCAGCGGCCGCTGCCGTGGTGGACATCGATCGTCGCGCGCTGACGAGAATTTTTTTGGAAATCAGTTCGGGTTTTTGAATCTCATCCGATTTACGGAATGAGAGAAGATCAGGTCGACACGTCGATGGCCTCCCTCTCGCTGCTCACCACCACGCCTAGAGGGACTTCCGCCTTATGCTTCGCCGCCGTACCCGTTTCTGCGCCGACCGCGCGCTCAACGCCACCCCGCGCTTTACCGTCCGGCCCCTGGCGCTCACTCTGCACCTGGCCGTCGCCGGCGTGATCGGCGGCGCGGCGGCCTGGGCGCCGGCGGCGCGGGCACAAGCCACCGAGGTTCGCGACTACGCCATCCCGGCCGGCCCCCTGACCGCCGCACTGAATCAACTGGCCGCGGACGCCGGCGTATTCCTGACCGCGCCCGGCACGCTCACGCAAGGCAAGACCACCGCCGGCCTGCAAGGCCGCTACCACGTGCAGGCCGCCTTTCAGACGCTGCTCCTGGGTTCCGGCCTGCAAGCCGTCCGGCAGGGCGACAACACCTACACGCTGCGCGCCAATAGCGCCGACGCGCATGCGGCGACAGTTCTGGAACCGGTCGCCGTGTTCGGCGACTTCGACGCGCCCGTCAGCGAAGGCACCGGCAGCTACACGGTGCCGGTCAGCAGCACCGCGACGAAGATGAATCTGTCGATCAAGGAGACGCCGCAATCGATCAGCATAATCACTCGGCAGCAGATCGAGGATCAGCAGCTCAACAGCATGACCGCCGTGCTCAACCAGACGCCGGGCATCACCATGTCGCAAGACGGCGGCGAACGCTTCAACATCTATTCGCGCGGCAGCGCCATGGATACCTATCAACTGGATGGCGTGACCACCACCCAAGTGAACCAGTCGCGCACCATGCCCAGCACTTTGCTCGACATGGCGCTATACGACCGCGTGGAAGTGGTGCGCGGCGCCACCGGGCTGATGACGGGCGCCGGCAGCCCGAGTGGCACCGTCAACCTGATCCGCAAGCGGCCCACGCCCGAGTTCCAGGCCTACGCACAGGTGGCAGCCGGCTCGTGGGACCTGTATCGAGCCGAAGCCGATATCTCCGGCCCGCTTGGCGGCAACGGAAAGCTGCGTGGCCGGCTGGTGGCCGCCAAGCAGGACAACCATACCTTCATGGACGCCTACACCCAGGACAAGGACGTACTGTACGGCGTGGTCGAAGCCAATCTGACGGATACCACGCTGCTGCGTTTCGGCATCGATCACCAACGGTACAAGGCGACGGGCGCGCCCGGTGTTCCCTTGATCTTCACCAACGGCCGGCAGACGGACTTCACTCGTTCGACCAGTTCGGGCGCTCGCTGGATGTACGACGAGTTCAAGACCACCAACTACACGGCGAACTTCGAACAGGCATTGGCGCATGACTGGCAGTTCAAGGTCGCCGCCAACTACATGGACGTGGAGCGTTCCAACTTGAACGGCTCGTATCGGGTAGGCTCGGGCCGATCGTTCCTGGACCAGGCCACGGGCAACGCGGGCATGCTGGCCTACCGGGCAGGCGCGACGCAAACCCAGACGGGCGTGGACGTCACGATCCAGGGCCCCTTCGATCTGGGCGGACGGACGCATGAGTTCATTGCGGGCTTCAACTTCCAGAACTATGAGAACAAGCACAAAGGCTGGGACGTGGGCGTATCCACGGTCGATTTCTACACCTGGGGCAACAACATGGCCAGGCCGGGCGACACCGGCACCGTGGGCGAGATCTTCAACGTGAAATCACGCCAGAGCGGCAGCTATGCCGCCTTTCGCCTTAACCCCCTCGATGACGTGCATCTGATTCTGGGCGCCCGGCGGTCCGACTACAACTACGATTATCACTATGAGAGCCCGACCGACAATTTCCTGCAAACCTACACCATGCGCGCGCGCGGTGAGATCACGCCCTACGCCGGCATCGTCTACGACCTGACGCCCGAACAATCGGTCTACGCCAGCTACACCGATATCTTCCAGCCGCAATCCTCCCAGGACCGCAACGGCAACGTACTCGACCCCATCGTGGGCAAGAACTATGAAATGGGCTGGAAAGGGGAATTCCTCAACCGCCGCCTGAACACCAGCGTGGCGATATACCGGTCCCAGAAAGACAACGTCGCGGAACTGGACCCAGGTTACACGGTACCGGGGACGGAGAATGCCGCCTACCGCGCGGCCAAAGGCGCCAGAACCACGGGCATCGACCTGGAAGTGGCCGGTGAAATCCTGCCTGGCTGGAACATGCATGCGGGCTTCAGCCACGCCAAAAGCGAAGACGCGCAAGGCGCGCAATTGCTGACTCAGTTGCCGGTCAACACGCTGCGCCTGTGGACGACGTACCGGCTGGGCGGCGCCTGGAGCGGGCTGACGGTGGGTGGCGGCCTCGACTGGACGTCGAAGACTTCGTTGTACTTCAGCCGCTATGACAGCACGGTCAAACAGGATGCGTACACGGTGGTCAATCTGATGGCGCGCTACCAGTTCAACAAGCAGCTGGCGGCAACGTTGAACGTCAATAACCTGTTCGACAAATCCTACTACCAGGGCATAGGCGGAAGCTATGGGCATTACGGCTCGCCACGATTCGCGAGCGTGACGCTGCGCTACGATTTTTGATTCAGACGAGCGGCGCATTGCGCTGCCCGATGCTTGCAGCGCATTGGGGCGCGAGTGGCTGCAATGGGTCGGAAGCAGCGGTCACTGAGTCAATGCGCGCCCCGGCTGGAGCCGGGCGCGAGCCCCATGACGCGCTTGAACGCGCGACTGAATGCCGCCTGCGATGTATAGCCCAGGCGTTCGGCGACCGCATCAATCGACAGCCTGTCGTAGGTCAGCCATTGCCTGGCGAGCCGCATCTTCAACTCGGTCGCGTAGCGCAAGGGCGGAGTCCCTACCGTGGCGTGAAATCGCTCTGCAAAGACCGAACGCGAAATATGGCACTCGTCCGCCAATTCGGCCAACTTCCAGTCTCGGGCGGGCTGGCGGTGCAACGCCAGGATGGCGCGGGCAAGCCGCGGGTCCCGCAGCGCCGCGGCCAGGCCGGAGGCGTTGTCGCAGCCGCACTCGATCCATCCCCGGACGATCATCGCGGCCACCACTTCGGCGAGCCGGGCCAGGATATCCGCAAAACCCACGCGTCTGGAACAGATCTCCCCTTTCATCGAAGAGAGAATCGGAATCAGGCCAGGATAGCGATCGCTGTCTGCATCCACGCACATGACGTCCGGCATCAATTGGCCGAGGGCCCGCATGCCGCCGAGGTCGAATTCCATGCAACCGTAGAAAAAGATCGCGCTTGGCACGGCGCTGGCGCTGGGGCACGTATCCACCTCAGTCACGGAATTGCCGATCAGGTTCGCCGCGAGCGTCTCGATGTCCTGGACCTGGGCATCCTCGCCCGATAGCCATTGATGGGCTTGCCCATGAGGCAGGAACACGGCATTGCCGGCGCTCAGTTCATGCAGGCTTCCGTCGCCGGTGCGCAGCAGGGCCGATCCCACCGCCAGGTAATAGAAGTATCCGTGGCCCGCCTTGGCGTCAACACCCAGCCCAAAACTCGGCCCGGTCTGCACACGCCTGTAGTGCACGCCTCGCAGGCGCATTCCCGTAAGCAATTCGCTGATCAGGTGGGGAGGAAGCGCGTAGTCCGGGGAAGGCATGATCGGATTTTCTATCATAAATTCAGTACGGATCATCATAGATCATCCCATTCTGTCCACCTAGACTTGCACCCACTGTTTTTTTTGGATGAGTGAAATGCATAGTGATGTGGACAAATCCCAGCCTGACGGTTCGGCAGGCGCCGAGAACATCGAACCGGCTTCGCCTGCGTGGACGGCAGTGTTCTCGTTGGCGATGGGCGTATTCGGTCTCCTGACCGCGGAGTATCTGCCGGCAAGCCTGCTGACGCCCATGGCGGAGACGTTGCGCGTATCGGAAGCCATGGCGGGACAGGCGGTGACAGTCACGGCGGTGGTTGCCCTTTTCGCGGGCTTGCTGGTGCCGGGCCTGACACGCGCCCTCGATCGCCGAACCGTGCTGCTCGGCTTTTCGACTTTGATGATCGTGTCCAATCTGTTGGTCGCGGCATCGTCCAGCATGTGGGTATTGCTGCTGATGCGCGTTCTGCTGGGGATCGCCCTGGGAGGATTCTGGAGCATGGCCGCGGCTGTCGCCATGCGATTGGTGCCGGCAGCGCTCCTGCCGCGCGCGTTATCCATCATCTTCAGCGGCATCGCCGTGGGAACCGTGGTCGCCGTGCCCTTGGGGAGCTATCTGGGCGGCCAATTCGGATGGCGCAGCGCCTTTGTCGCCGCAGGGGCCGTGGGCATGATGACGCTGGCATTCCAGTGGTTCACGTTGCCGCGGATGGCGCCCCGCGGGTCCGTCCGGCTGAGAACGATCCTGGACGTGCTCTTGCGACCCGGAATCGCGGTTGGCATGCTCGGCTGCATCCTGGCTCATACGGGCCACTTCGCCCTCTTCACCTATATCCGGCCTTTCCTGGAAACCACGGTCGGCGTCAAGACGGACGGCCTTGCGCTCATGTTGCTCGGCTTCGGCATCGCAAACTTCTTCGGAACCATGCTCGCCGGCTGGTTGATGCAGCGCAGCCTGCATTTCACCCTGGCGCTGATGCCTGCGATCGTCGGCGTCGTCGCCTTGGCGATGGCCATTTTTTCCACCTCCCTGATCGGACAGGCCGTGTTGGTCGCGGCCTGGGGCCTCGCATTCGGCGGCGTGCCCGTCGCTTGGTCGAATTGGGTCGCGCGGGCCGTGCCGGATCAAGCCGAAAGTGCGGGGGGTATGGTCGTGGCCTCGGTACAGTCATCGATCGCCACGGGCGCAGCCGCAGGCGGAGCCATGTTCAGCCTGAGCAGCATTGGCGGCGTGTTCATTGCGGGAGGATGCCTCATGCTGCTGGCCGGCCTGTTCATCTCGATGCGGGTCAATGTGCCGTCGCCGTCATTCGGCGCGGCCGCACAGCCGGCGGTTCATCTCTAGCACGGCGCTCCGAAGAGGCGATTCTTCCTGCGTGGCGCGTTGGCACGATTTCCCAGCCAGCCCGAAGGCATGCGGCAGTTCCCTGCCCCATGCCTGACGCACGCAAAAGCCGAACACACGCCTAAAGTGTCATCTGTTGACACTGAATATTGTCTGTTGACACGATCCGCAAATGCATTTCAAATGCGACCTAGCTCGGAGGTGCCGAGCGATTGAACTCAATACCGATAGCTTGGGGACAACAATGAGCAGCCCGATGTCAAGAAAAGGACGCCTGAAGTCCTTGCGCGCAGTTGGTGTAGGCAACGCACTCGAATGGTTCGACTGGACGCTTTACGCCACCTTCTCCGCATTCCTGGCACGCAACCTTTTCGACAAAACCGACGCGCGCTCAGCGATGCTGTCGACCCTTGCAGTATTTGCGGCGGGCTTCATCGCGCGCCCGTTGGGCGGCCTGATATTCGGAAAACTGGCCGACCGGCTCGGACGGCAACGCATCATGCTCATCACGATGTCGCTCCTGGCCCTCAGCAGCCTTGGAATCGCGCTGATCCCGACTTACGAATCGATAGGCTTGTCCGCTTCCATAGCCCTCATGATCTTCCGGCTTTTGCAAGGGATTGCGCATGGCGGCGAGACGGGCGTTTCGTACACCTACGTGGCAGAGATCGCGCCGAGCAGGCACCGCGGCCTGTGGTCGAGCTCAATCTATCTGGGCGTCATGGCGGGCGTGATAGCCGCCACGCTGGTGGCTGCGGCGCTGACAGCGGTTCTTGAGCCCGCCGCGATGAACGACTACGGATGGCGTATCGGTTTCGCGATCGGCGGCGTGCTCGGCGTTTACGTGCTTTTCATGCGCCGCAACATCGAGGAATCCCACGTCTTCGCCGAACAGCAGGCCCAGACTTCGCCGAGCCGGAAACTGTCGCGCCGTGAAGTGTTCCGCATTGCCCGCAATCTCGTCATGCTCAACTGTTCCGCCAACGTCACCTACTACGCCTGGGTGACATTCGCGCCGGCGACCGCGATCGCCAAAGGCATGGATGCGGCAGGGGCCTATCGCGCCAGCCTGTTCGCAATGATCTTGTGCGTGCTCTGGCTGCCCGTCTGCGGGATCATTTCCGACAAGCTCGGGCGCAAGCCGATTATCGTGCTCTGGGGCATTCTCGTTGTCGTGCTCACCCATCCCATCGCCACCATGGTGACCACGGAGCCGCGCACACTCTTCTGGTCGCAGGTCGTCGGACTGGCCGCGTGGTCTCTCATCGCTTCGATCTTTCCCGCGGTGCTGTCGGAGCAGGTGCCTACACAGGCGCGCGCACAAGGCGTTGGATTTGTTTCGTCGGTGTCCGTTGCCATCTTCGGAGGAACGGCGCCTTATCTGAACGCTTATCTTGCGGGGATCGGCCTGGAGCACGTGTATACCTACTACGTGATGGCCCTGGGCGTCGTCACCATCGCCGCCGGGCTCCTGATCCGGGAAACCGCCGGTGTCGATCTTAGTGAAATCGCGAACGACGCCGTCGCCAGCTCCCCGTCCGCGGGCATCAATCAGTACGCAGGCGGGCGCTGACCTCGGCTGCCGCCGCTTGCAGCAATGCAAGCATCTCGGGCACGCCGTCTTTGATCACGATTTGAGGAGTCAAGGTTGCAATGCTTATGCTGGCCACGAGCTGGCCGTTTCGGTCCAAGACCGGTACGCCGAGGGCAGACATTCCCAGCGTATACGTGTCAACGGCAAGCTCCCAGCCACGCTTGCGGATCTGAGCGGCATCGCGCTCCAGCGCGGCCGGATCCACCACGGTACTCGTCGTCGGCCGCTCCAGCGGAGCCTGCAGGACTTTCGCACGCTCTTCTGCCGACAAATAAGCCAGCAGCACTCGAGGCCCCCCGCTGTGGTTCAAGGAAACCCGGGTACCTATGCCTGACCAGCGCGTATCGACATGCAGGTCGGGACTTTTTACGCGGTCCAGGCATAACGCGGAACCGTCAAAGTAAGTCCACAGGAAGGAAGTCGCGCCGCTGCGCTCGGCAAGGCGGGTCAACGCCGGCGCCGCGATATCACGAAGGTCGTTTCCATACTGGACGGCAGGCATGAGCATCAGGATGCCTGCTCCGAGCGAATAGGTTTTTGTCGAATCGTCGAACTCGATGAAGTCGCCGGAAGCCAGCGTCTGCAGCAAACGCCTCGTCGTGCCTTTGTCGAGGCCACTCAGCCGAGTCAATTCGGCAAGAGAAAGGCGCGTGGTTGTTGGACCGAAGGCTCGCAGAAGCGCCATCGCGCGTTCTACAGCGCGGACTTTGGACAGCGAGCCACTTGCTTCACCCATCACCGTTCCTTAAAGACAAAAAACCCATCACGAGTGTCATCTGATGACACATCATATCATTTATGTACGCGTGGCCCGTGCGCCCGCGGCATGCCGAGTATCGAGGGCCATTGAAACAAATGAAGAATATGACAATCGAGCCGCAGCACTCGCCTCAAGCTGGCGATCCCGAAATTGCAGTTCAGCAGGCATCGGGGCCACGCCAAGGCGCTCGCGAGACTTGGGTCGAAGTCCCCTCGCGAAATGGCGCGATTGCGGCCTGGTGCTATACCGACCGCCGCTCCTACCTGCCGAATGAAACTGTGCACCTACACGTTTCTTCAAATTGCGATCGCGTCGGCCTGAAGATCTACCGGGACGGCGCGAACCGGCTTCTGATGCATCAAACCGGCGTTCGCGCCGCGGGTTTCCATCCCGCTCCCGATGGCGCGTATGAATATGGATGCGACTGGCCGGTTTTCGCGCAATGGACCCTGCCTGCGGACACGCCCTCCGGCGCCTGTATCGTCGAGGTAGTCGACGCCAACGGCGCTCCCCTCGGACACCACGTATTCATCGTGCGCGCGGGTCACAAGCGCGAGCACGCGCTTGTTCTTGTGGCTGCCACCTCCACCTGGGCCGCCTACAACGACTGGGGAGGAGCCAACCATTATTTCGGCATACATCCCGGCACGCCTCGTGGACGCGCCCCCATCCTGTCCGCCCGGCGCCCGTGGGCCCGAGGTCAGGCTTGGCTGCCTTCCGATGCCCCTCGCTCGATCAATACGCGGCGCCCCGGCAGGGCCGGACCGGCCCGATACGAGTTCATTGAATGGGCGGCCGCCCACGGATTCAGCAAATACTATGCGCTGGCCGGATGGGCCTCTTACGAGCGCCTTTTTCTTATCTGGGCGGAAGAACACGGCTATGCGGTCGACATCATCACGCAAGACGATCTGCATCATGACCCCGAGGCGCTCAGCGATTATCGCTGCGCGGTCTTCGTCGGCCATGACGAGTACTGGTCGCGTGAAATGCGGGATCATGTCGACGCTTTTGTCGAAGGCGGTGGCAACGTCGCCAGATTCGCAGGGAATTTCATGTGGCAGGTTCGACTGGAGGCCGGCGGCACAAGACAGATAGCCTACAAGTACGACGCCCGAGCTCTCGACCCTTTCGCAACCGCAAAGCCCGCGCTGATGACCAGCGCATGGGAAGACCCGCTGATAAACCATCCCGGGGCTTCGACGTTCGGCGTAAACGGCCTTAGGGGAATCTACGCCGGATTCGGAGGCATGGCCCGGCGCGGCCCGCGCGGTTTCTCTGTCTTCAGGCCCGAACACTGGGCCTTCTCAGGCACGGGCCTGTGCTATGCGGATATGTTCGGCGACTCGGTCAATATCTTCGGCTACGAGGTGGACGGCCTGGACTACACCTTTGTCGACGGACGCCCGGAGCCGCTGGGCACGGATGGAGCGCCTCAAGGACTGGAAATCCTGGCCATGGGTTGGGCGACGCTTTCCGAAACCGGCCGCGCCGAAGATGCGTACTCATTCATGCTGGGTGAGCGCGATGCGCGGTTTCGAGCAACGCTGCTGGAGACAGCGGCAACCGCTGAAAACGTCCAGCGCCACAGCCGAGGCAGCGGCATGATCGTGCACTTCAAAAAAGGACGGGGCCAAGTTTTCACGGCAGCGACGTGCGAATGGGTATACGGTCTTAGCCGGGGCGACGGGACGACCGAGACGATCACGAACAACGTTCTTAAAAGGTTCATCGGCTCAGACTGACAGACCACACACGGATTTATGTGCTCGGCAGCCCTGCCATCCAATAACAAGTCGGACCGGAGCGCTCGAGAACGATCCGGCGGAAAAGGCGAACTTCCCGGCGAAGAAGCAACGGCACGCCCATAAAACTCGCGCTTTTCGGCTAAAGTTGGCTCAACACCCTTCCACACCCGCCAAATCCAAAGAGCACGCACGCTGCCCATCGGACGCGAAGGCATGCGTCGCGTGGGACGGCCTAAGCCGTCATACCGAAATTCTCGAACATGGCAGCTAGAGCGCTCAACCAATCAGAGCTCGACTTTTTTCATAGCGAAGGATACTTGCGACTGAGCCTCTTTCATTCCAAGGACACGCTGCAGCCGCTCAGGGAGAGCATCCTCCGAGAGCTATCGCGACTCAAGGTCTGGGCCGGCGGAAAGCGCCTTGGCAGATCACTGAGCGATTTATCGCCATTTCAGCAAATATCAAAGCTCTCGTCGATGGTGAAGATTGCGGGCCTGGACGAAACGCTGAACACGGCGGAGATTCGCAGCGCAATCGCTGGGCTTACCGGCAGGACACCTCACTCCAGCCAAGGTTCGCAACCCTTGCTTTCTCTTCCTCATCAGGGGCCATGGTCCTTGCGCAACCTGGCCTGGCACGTCGACGTGGCAGCGAAACCTGAAGGCGAGATCCCCGGCATCCAGGCGTTCTATCTGATCGACGACGTTGGTTCGCACGGAGGCGCGACTTTGGCGTTGGCCCGTTCTCATCGCCTGGCGGGGGAGTTGGCTGGCAGGCTGCGTGGATCGTTGAAAATGTCAGGCGATCTCGAAGCCGCCCTCCGCGCATCCAACACAGAGATCATCGAAATGTCAGGACGGGCTGGCGACGTTTTCTTGATGGACATACGCGTGCTGCATACTCCGTCCGTCAATTCGGCCAACCGTATCAGAATGATGGCCACCACCCGTTTCACGCTGCGCGCAAGCAGATAAGGGCGCAGTCTGCCCGGAGTTCCCGACGTTACCGGTCAGCGCGGTGGACCTGCCCAGGCGCCCACGTCTGTTGCGCGAGACATCGATGCCGCTGGCGATCGTCGGCGGGCTGGGAGCATTGTTCGGACTGACAATGCGGTTTGGCCGGCGGAACTGAATGGCGCCGCTTCCTGCGCAGCGGAGACGGCGCTCCCTCGCTCAAACTATGACGCGCCCTCTTCTCTTTTCAGCGCGGCGGCAACGCGAGCGGCGGCGCCGATGGCCATCAGCGGCGCGACGGCCAGCGCCGCGAACAGCCACCACGCGGCGCGCGACGTGCCCTCGATGCCGCCGGGCACGTTAAGACCGCCCAGGTTGGCGAGCATGCCCGCCAGCGCCGAGCCCAGCGCCGTGGCGAACAGCTGCACCGTGGTGATCGAGGTGGCGGCGGTGTCCTGGTCGCCGCTGGGAGCCACCTGCAGAATCCGCGTCAGCAGGTGCGGCCAGCCCAGACCGATGCCGAAACCCACCAGGGCCAGCCCCAGGCAGATGAACGCGAGGACCGTTCCATCGCCCTGCGAATGCAGGGGCGCGCTGAACGCCAGCGCCACCATCCCCGCCAGCACCAGCGCGGGGCCGCTGGCGATGGCGCGGCGGATGCCCTCATGCTTCCACCCCGAACTCCAGATCTCCGATACCGTCCATCCCGCCGCCATCAGCGCGGCCAGATAGCCGGAAACCAGGGGCGTCTGGGCGTGCAGGACCTGCAGGAAGTACGGCACGAAGGTTTCGCTGGTCATGCCCACCACCAGCAATCCGATCGTGAGATACAGGGCCAGCAACGGAGAATCCAGGCGCAGGGCGTCCTTGGGAAACAGCCGGGTTTCGCTGGTGAATTCCCTGCGCACCAATAGCAGGGTCGACCCTGCGGCCAGGGCCACGCCGGCGATATTCCACAAGGGATCCGGCGACATGCTGCCCACGCTCACCGCCAGCACGGCCAGGGTCAGCAGCAGCAATTGCGCCAACGGCAGCCTGCCCGCGCCGGCCCTGGCGTCCTGCGCGCGCGCAGGCAATACCAGCCAAACCAGCGCCACGTACACGAGCGTCATCGGCACCAGCGAGCCAAACGCGGCGCGCCAGGCATTCATTTGCGCAAACACACCGCCCACCGCCGGCCCCAGCAACGTCGCCACGCCCCACATGCCGGAGATCAGCGCCATCGCCATGGGCCACAAGCGCTCGTCGAATACCGAATAGATCATGGCGTAGCACAGGGCGAACAGGAAGCCGCCGCCCAGCCCCTGCAAGGCGCGGCCCAACAGCATTACCGGCATGCTCGGCGCCAGCGCGCAGACCAGGCTGCCCGCGATGAAAATCGCGGTTGCGACGGCGTAGGCGCCACGCGAGCCCGCGGCCGCCAGCAACCTGGCCGTCAGCGCGGAGCCAAGAATGGAAGCGACCACGAACAGCGTCGTATTCCAGGCGTAGAGCTCCAGCCCCCCGATTTCCTTGACCACCGACGGCAGCACCGTGGTGGCGATGTAGATATTGATGGCGTGCAGCGCCACCCCGCCCGCCAATGCGATGGAACGCGCCAGATTCACCCCGGAGAGCAGTCCTCCCCAACTTCCTTCCCGTGCCGACATGCGATCTCCAGACAACCAAGGCATACGCATCGTTGTCCAGGACGGGTGGATGCGCCACGCAAATAAAACAAGAATATTCTTGGATTATTATGGAGACGCTACCGATCCGTCAAGGAATCGCCTGGCGAATTCGGCAAGGGCCCGCGCGGGCGGATCGCGCGGGCGCGGCCGTGGCGTCACGCGCGCCGGCGCGCGCGCGAGGCGGTCGTGGCCAGCACCGCGACCGCCAGGACCAGCGGCACGAAAGACACCCACAGCACCGTATTCCAATCGTAGGCGGCCAGCAGCCCTCCGGAGGCAAACGAGCCGACGGCCATGGTGCCGAAGACGACGAAATCGTTGAGGGACTGCACCCGGGTTTTCTCTTCCGGACGATGGCATTCCAATACCAGCGCGGACGCGCCCACGAAGCCGAAGTTCCAGCCCACGCCAAGCAGGATCAGCGTGAGCCAGAAGTTGGCGACGTCGATGCCGGTCAGGCCGACGGCCGCGGACAATCCGGTAAGCAGCAAGCCGGCCGCCACGATGCGGCCGGCGCCGAACCTGACGATCAGGCGCCCGGTGAAGAAACTGGGCGCGTACATGGCGATGACGTGCCATTGCAGGCCCAGGTTGGCGTTCTCCTGCGAATGGCCGCAGATATGCATCGCCAGCGGGGCCGCCGTCATGAGGAAGTTCATCAGCATGTAGGAAACGGCCCCGCAGATGACGGCCGTAACAAACAGAGGCTGGCGCGCAATGACGGCCAGCGGGCGCCCCTTCGCGACTTCGGCCGCCGTCGGCGCAGGCAGTCGGACGCCCAGCAGGACGACGGCCGACAGCGCGGCGACCGCGGCCTGCACCAGGAAGGTGGCAGCGAACATGTGCGGCTGCCAGAGATACATGGTGTGCGTGACGAGCTGCGGCCCCACCACGCCCGCGACGACGCCGCCTCCCATCACGAAGGAAAGCGCGCGCGCCCGCAACGCGGGAGAAACGCCGTCCGCCGCGGCGAAGCGGAAGGAAAGCACCACCGCCGCATATGCGCCGCCGAAGAAGGTCGCCAGGCAGAACAGCCAGAACGAACTCGACACGATGGCCGCGGCCGCCAGCAATCCCACCAGCACGCCGCAAGCCGTGCCGGCCAGGAAGGCTGCCCTTCTGCCGTGGCGGCGCGCAATGGTTCCCGCGGGCATGATGCAGGCCGCCATGCCCACCACGAAAATCGAGATGGGCAAGGTCGCCAGCGCCTTGTCCGGGGCCAGCATGTCTCCGACGATCGCCCCGGTGGCGTAGACCACGACGGAGTTCGCGCCGGCCAGCGCCTGGGCGATGGTCAGCCGCGCGATGTTTCCGCGCTGCTCGCGCGACGAGAGTTCTTGGATGGGACCGCTGGCTGATGCTGGCGCGACGGAGGACAAGGCATACCTCGGTTGTAAGTAAATAATCACAGGTTATAAAGCGACACGATAACGCCTTTCCCGGTTATCGCCGGGATGTCGCCGGACTCCAGGGACGGGAAAGGCCCGCTTACGCAGGCCCGGCCGGCCCGTCGGCTCGGTCCATGGTGAGCACCATGCGGAACTTCGCCTCGCCGGATCTCATGCGCCGATAGGCCTCTTCGGCGCGATCCAGCGGCATGGTTTCGACACTGGGCAGCGCGTCGGCAAGCACGCTGAACCTCAGCGCTCTTTCGGTTTCATGCGGCGATCCGGTAAGAGATCCTGCGACCGCGCGCTCACCGCCCACCAGATGCGACGAAACGATAGGCAACGCGTCCGGGCATATCCCCAACAGCATCATCTTTCCCCGTGCCGCCAGCCCCGCCATGGCCGCGGCGACCACCGCCGCGTCTCCGATGGTGGCGATGATCGCCTGCGCGCCGCCCATCGCGGCAAGGGCCTCGGCCAGCGGTTCTGTGGCGGTATCGATGTAGACGTGGGCGCCAAGGCCGAGGGCCTCTTGCGCGATATCCGGGCCGCGCCCTGCCGCGACCACCTTGAAACCCATCCTGCGCGCGTACTGCACCGCCATGTGGCCCAACCCTCCTATTCCCAGCACCGCGACCAGGTCCCCCGCCTCGGCGCCGCATTTCCTGAGCGCGTTGAAGGTGGCGATGCCGGCGCACAGTATCGGCGCGGCTTCGTGCGAGTCCAGTTCGGGGGGAATCGACACGAGGCCGGTGCCGCGCGCGAGCATCATTTCCGCGTAGCCGCCGTCGCAGGTGGCGCCGACGACGGGCTGGCTGGCGCACAGGTTGAACAGCCCCTGGCGGCACTGCGCGCAAGCGCCGCAATGGCCGCCCAGCCGGCCGACGCCGACCCGCTGCCCGACGCTCCACATGGAGGACACGCCCGGCCCCAGCGCGGCGATGCGTCCCACCACTTCATGGCCGGGCACGCGCGGCCGGCCCGGGGACGCCCCCGCGCGTTCGATATCCGCCGCATCGGCGCCGCAAACGCCGCAGGCTTCGACGTCCAGCAGCACCTCGCCATCGCCGGGCGCGGGCGCCTGACGTTCGACGAGCTCCAGCCTGCCGGGATAAATCGCCTGTACGGCGCGATACGTGGTCGTCATGGCCGTCCGCGGTCGCTCAGTTGCGGCCGGCCATCACGCCGCCGTCCACGTCCCAGATGGCGCCCGTGACCCAGCCCGCCTTCGCAGAGAGCAGGAACACGATGGCTTCGGCAACGTCCCGCGGGGTGCCGATGCGGCCAATGGGGTGGAATCCATTAAATCCTTGCAGCGCGCCCTGCACCTTGTCCTTGGGGATGAAGCCTTCGTAGATCGGCGTCTGCACCACGGCCGGCGACACCGCGTTCACGCGGATACGGTGAGAAGCCAGCTCCATCGCCAGATGCTGCGTCAGCGCATGCAAGCCGGCCTTGGCCATCGAATAGGCGGACGACGGCGTCGCGGCGATGGCCTGCCTGGCCCACATCGAACCGATGTTGACGATCGATCCCGGACGGCCGTTGGCGGCCATGTTCGCGGCAACTTTCTGCGTGACGAAGAAGAACGCCTTGTTGAGCTTCATGTACTGCTCGTAATCCGCATCCTGGTGTTCCAGGAAGGGCTTGGGAAAGAACACCCCGGCGGCGTTGACCAGTAGATCGATATCGGTATGGCTCGCATCGATCTCCGCGAGCAGCGTGGCAAGTCCGGCCTCGGTGGAAAGATCCGCGGTCACGCCCCATACCGGGCCCTGCTGGGCCAGCTCGCTACGCGCCTGCGCCGTCTTCTCCTCGCGGCTCCCCACGATCACGACGCTCGCTCCTTCGGCGAGCGCCAGTCTTGCTGCCTCGCAGCCCATGCCGCTGGTGCCGCCCACGACCAGCAGCTTCCTGTCCTTGAATTCACCGCCCACGATGAAACCTCCCGGCGCTCGGCGCCCTAATCCATCGATAGAAAAACTGTGCGCCAGAGCGCATTCACAAACAGAATTCTTTACCTGAGCCTTCACCGCCGCAAACGAGATAAACTTCCCTTCACTGAAAGAAAATCTTTATCGATATGAAGTCACCCGTGCACCTAAACGCCTTGCGGGCGTTCGAGGCCAGCGCCCGGCACCGGAGCTTCTCCGCCGCCGCCGCGGAACTGCACGTCACGCCCGCCGCAGTGGGTCAGCTCGTACGCACCCTGGAGCAATGGCTGGGCGCACCCTTGTTCCATCGCGGCGCAAGCGGCAAAGCCCGCCTGATTCCCACCGAGGCCGCCGAGCGCGCGCTTGTCGATATCCGCGCGGGCCTGGCTAGGCTTGCGCAGGGCTTGGACCGGCTCAAGGAGGCATCCCCGAACGGGCTGCTGACCGTGGCCGTCAGTCCCGCGTTCGCGGCGAAGTGGCTGCTGCCGCGCATCGAGCGCTTCCAGGCCGCATGGCCCGATACCGACGTGCGGCTGGATACCAATCTCAAACCCGTGGACTTCGTCTCCCAACAGATCGATATTGGCGTGCGCTACGGCTTGGGTGTCTGGCCCGAGCTGGTGGCGGAAAAACTGATGGACGAAGAGGTCTACCCTGTCTGTTCGCCCGCGCTCCTGCAGCGCCGCGGCCGGCTCGACCGCCCTGCGGATCTGATGCGCGAAACGTTCATCCATGACCTGTCGATGGACGGCCGCCTAGGATTCCCGACCTGGGATATGTGGCTGGAAAAAGCCGGCGTACGGCAGCGCCCGGCTCGGCGCGCCATGAAGATCAACAATTCCGCGGCGGTGTTACAGGCGGCGATCGATGCGCACGGCGTCGCGCTGGCTCGTAGCGTCATGGCGCGCGACGATCTGGCCGCGGGGCGCCTGCTCAGGCTGTTCCCGGAGGTTGAGTTCCGATCCGCCCTGGCCTACTACGTGATCTACCGCCCCGAGACGGCCTCCCAGCCGCGGCTGAAGGCCTTCCGGGACTGGCTCTTCGACGAGGCCGTGACTTCCCCGAACGGCACGGCGGCCGAGAAGCGCTAAGGCGCATGCCGCGCGCGCTCAGCATTCCCCGGCGAACGCCGCCAGTTCGTCCGGATCCAGCCAATCGGCCAATGCCGCGGGGTCGGGCGGCTGCGGCGCCGTGGGCCTGGCGTTGGGCGTCCTGCTAAAGCGCGGCGCCGGCGCCGGCTGCGTGATGCCGTCGATGTCCAGCAGCGTTTCCCGCGCCTTGATCTGAGGATGCTCGGCGGCGTCGGCCAGCGTCTGCACGGGCGCCACGCACACATCCAGCTCGGCCAGCCTTGCGCACCATTCATCGCGGCCGCGCTGGGCGAAGGCCTCGCGCAGCACCGTCCGCAGACGAGGCCACGTGCTCCTGTCCTGGTGATCGCCCAGTGCCTGGATGGCGCTGTCGTCCAGGCCCAGGTTGCGCAGCAGCGATTCGTGGAAACGGCGCTCTATCGGGCCGACGGAAAGCCACTTACCGTCGGCGCATGGGTATACGTCGTAGAACGGCGCGCCGGAATCCAGGATGTTGGTGCCCCGCTCCGGCCGCCACGAACCGGATGCGGCCAGGCCGAAGAATGCCGTGGCCATGGAAGCCACGCCATCCATCACGGCGGCATCCACCACCTGGCCTTGCCCGGACTGGCGGGCCTCGATGATCGCGGCCAGCATGCCCAACGCGAGGTACGGGCCGCCGCCGCCGAAATCGCCTACCAATGCAAGCGGCGGCGTGGGCGGCTGGCCGGCCCGGCCGATGGCATCCAGCACGCCGGTCACGGCGATGTAGTTGATGTCATGCCCGGCCACCCGCGCCAGCGGGCCATCCTGGCCCCAGCCCGTGACGCGGCCATAGACCAGGCGCGGATTCTCCGCCAGGCATGCTTGCGGCCCCAGTCCCAGCCGCTCCGTTACGCCGGGGCGGAACCCTTCTATCAGCGCGTCGGCCTTGCGCAAGAGCCGCAGCACCAGGGCGATGGCGCGAGGATTCTTCAGGTCCAGCGCAATGGAGCGCCGGTTGCGCAGCAGCAGGTTGTATTTCAGCTCCCGTTTCACTCCCAGGTCCGCCGGCTCCTTGCGCTCGATGCGCAGAACGGTGGCGCCCATGTCGGCCAGCAGCATGGCCGCCATCGGCCCTGGACCGATACCCGCCAATTCGATGATCCTGATTCCAGCCAAAGGCCCCATGCTTACTCTCCTATGCAATGGCGGCTGGCGCGCCGCCGGATCAAAGCAGCTCGACGGCGATGGCCGTGGCTTCGCCTCCGCCCAGGCACAGGCTGGCGACTCCGCGGCGCAGCCCGCGCCGCTCCAGCGAGTGCAGCAACGTCACGATGATGCGCGCGCCAGTGGCGCCCACGGGGTGCCCCAGGGCGCAGGCGCCGCCCTCGACGTTGACGCGCTCCTGCGAAAGGCCCAGGTCGCGCAGGGCGATCAGCGTGACGACCGCAAAGGCCTCGTTGATCTCGAACAGGTCCACGGAGTCGCGGCTCCAGCCCACCCGGTCGAGCAGGCGCGCGATGGCATGCACCGGCGCCACAGGGAACTGCCCCGGGGCCAGCGCCGCGGCCGCATGCCCGACGATGCGCGCCCGCGGCGCCAGGCCCAGCGTTTCCGCATGCCCTTGCCGCGTCAGCACCAGGGCCGCCGCGCCGTCCGATATCGATGAGGCGTTGCCGGCCGTGACCGTGCCGTCGGGCGTGAACACCGGCTTCAGGCCGGCAAGCCGCGACGCGTCGCACAGACCCGGCGTCTCGTCATGGCTGACGAGGGCTCCAGGCGTCTCGCCACGGCGCGCGCGCGCCGCGATGGGCGCGATCTCGGCCGCGAAGCGTCCCGCCGCAATGCTGGCCTGGGCGCGCAGCACGCTCTGCTCGGCGTAGGCGTCCTGCTGGGCGCGGCTGAATCCATGCTCGCGCGCCGCCAGGTCGGCATAGTGCCCCATCAGATGGCCTTCGTAGGCGTCCTGCAGGCCATCGCGATACATATGGTCCAACAACTGCCCGTCGCCAAGGCGGTAGCCTTGGCGTGCCTTGGGTATCAGATGCGGCGCATTGCTCATGGATTCCATGCCCCCCGCCAGCACCAGGTCGGCCGATCCCGCGCGCAGAATGTCGTGGGCGAGGATTGCCGCCTTCATGCCGGAACCGCACATTTTGCTAAGCGTCGTCGCCTGCACCGTGGTCGGCAGCCCCGCGCCAAGCACGGCCTGACGCGCCGGCGCCTGGCCCAGGCCCGCGAACAGGCAGCATCCCATCAACGCCTCCTGCGCGGCATCCGGGGACAGCCCGGCCTGGCGCACCGCGGCGGCCAGCGCATGAGCGCCAAGCTGGGGCGCGGTGTAGTGCGACAGCGCCCCCTGGAAGGCGCCGATGGGCGTGCGCTGCGCGCCTACGATGACAACGGGATCTGAATGGTTCGACATGGTTTGATGCCTCGGTTCAAGAATGGGTTCGAGCAGCGCGGCCGCTACGCGGAAACGCAGGGCGCGTTCGCGCCGCTGCCGGCAGGCGCCGTCTCCATGATGCCCCGCACGAAGTCCAGCAACGTCTGGCTCTCGCCAGTCAGCAATTGGCGGCCGATCAGGCCGGCGCAATCGTTCTCGCTCATGCCGGCCGCGCGCCATTCATGCAGCCGCGTGGTGTAGATGCCCAGGGCCAGTTCCTCCGTTATCCCGATCGCGCCGTGAATCGCGTGCGCAATGGCGCAAACAACCGGAATGGCTTCGCAGGCCCGCAGTCTTGCGCAAGCCGCAAGCGAGGCGTGGGGGAACAAGGCGCCGCTGGCGCAGGCCAGGCGCGCCGCCATCGCGGTCGACGCTACCTGTTCGGCAAGCACGCTGATCTCCTGTTGAATCGCCTGGAAGCGCCCCAGGGCCCTGCCGAACTGCTGGCGCTCGCCAACAAAGGCGATGCAGCGGTCCAGCACCGCCTGCATGGCGCCGGCGATGCCGGCCGCGTCGGCGGCGTTGCGCCAGGCCTGCGCGGAATCGTCCGGCAAGGCGACGCGGCCGATGACCGGCGGCGACTCCGGCCATGCGGGCGCGGCGCTGGCGCGCGGCCGGAACAGACCAGGATCGGGCGAGACAGGCGCGGCCACCAGCAATAGACAGCCATCGCGCTGCACCAGCACGCTGCGCGCCAGCCCGGCTCCCGGCGTCTGGACGCAATGCAGCCCGCTGGGTCCGGACCGCGCCGGCGCCAAGGCAATGGGGCCTTCAGGCACCGCCTGGCCGGCGGCGCGCAACAGGGCGCGCGCCAGCATGGTGTCGGCCAACGGGTACGGCAAGGCCGCCTGGCCCGCGGCCCGCAACAGCCCCTGGGCGTCGGCCAGCGACAGCCCCGCCCCGCCCAGCTCCGCCGGCGTCAGGGCGTCGACATAGCCCAGCGCGTCGATGTCCTGCCAGATGCGCGCGGCGAGGCGCTCCGCATCCGGCCCGCCGTCCATGGCCTCGATCTCGCGGACACGCTCCAGCGGACACAGGCCGGCCAGCGCGCGCAGGAATTCGTCATGCAGGTCTTGCTCAATGGTTTGCGACATGCGCTTTCCTTCTGGTGTGCACAGGCCCTAGCGCAGGCCAAGTTCGCGCGCGATGATGCCGCGCAGAATATGGCGCGTGCCGCCCCGCAGCGAAAAAGTCGGATTGATGAGCGTCAGGTAGGCCAGCGTGCGCGCCAATACCTCATCCGGCGCAGGTCCCGCGCCGGCGCGCAGCGCCTGGCCTATCCATTCAGGCACGGCCTGCTCGAACTCCGTGCCCAGGTCCTTCACCAGCACCGCCGCGAGACTGGCGTCGGCGCCTTCGTTGAGGCGCTGGGTCACCGCCAGGGACATTGCGCGCAGCACGGCCAGGCGCCCGGCCAGCCGCCCGGCAAGCCGGATCTGCTCCGAATCCGGCGCGCCTCCCCCCCGGCGCAGATGGGCGAGCCAGCCGTCTATCAGCACCATGCTGGAATAGATGCGTTCGGGGCCGCTGCGCTCCAGCGCCAGTTCCGCCGTCACCTGCTGCCAGCCGCTGCCCTCCTCGCCGACCAGCGCGTCCGGAGGCAGGAGGACGTTATCGAACAGGACCTCGCAGAAATGCGCGTCTCCCGAGACGTCCCGGATCGGGCGGATCTCGATGCCGGGCAAGCTCAGGTCGAAGATCATCTGCGACAGGCCGCGATGGCGGTCTTCCGGCGAGCCGGAAGTGCGCACCAGCGCGCACATGTAATGCGAGCGGTGCGCGTTGGTGGTCCAGATCTTGCGTCCGTTCAGCCGCCAGCCTCCGGCTTCGGCCGTGGCGCGCGTGCGCACGCTGGCCAGGTCGGACCCGGTATCGGGCTCGCTCATGCCGATGGCGAAAAAGGCTTCGCCGCGAATGATGCGAGGCAAGTAGAAATCGCGCTGTTCCCGTGAGCCGTAGCGCAGGATCAATGGCGCCGTCTGGCGATCCGCGATCCAATGCGCCGACACCGGCGCGCCCGCCGCCAGCAGTTCCTCGCTCAGGACGAAACGCGCGAAATTGCTGCGCTGCGCACCGCCGTAGGCGGCCGGCAGCGTCAAGCCCAGCCACCCCTGCCGCGCGAGCGCACGGCTGAACTCCGCGTCGTAGCCCATCCAGGAGCGCGCGCGGCGGTCGGCCGGCATATCCTTCAGCGCCTCCCGCAGGAAGGCGCGCACGGACGGGCGCAAAGCCTCGTCCTGGGCGGGAATCGCGGCTAACCGCAGTGCGTCGTTGATAGCGCCCAATATAGCCCCCGGAACGTGCGGCGGCACGGCGCCGGCGCACGCATTCCAATGTTCGGAAATTGCCGTGAAAACGCTGGCCTGCGCTGTTTGCGCGGGCCTCATGGCAATCTACACGGGGGCTACATCCCGGTCTAATATTAGATGTGGACCGGGTAATACATCACAAATATCGCGAGCCCGGCGCATCGAGGGAGACACCCGTGGAGCTACGTCAGCTCAAGCAGCTGCTGGTCCTGTCCGAAACGCTCAATTTCCATCGCGCCGCGGAAAGGCTGCATATGGCGCAACCGCCCCTATCCACCGCGATCAAGAAGCTGGAGCAGGAACTCGGCGTGCAGCTTTTCGAGCGGCTGCCCGGGGGGCTGCAGCCGACCCCGGCCGCCCAGGTGGTATTGCGGTATGCGCGCACCACCCTGTTCTATGCGGAGGAAATCCGGCGCGCGGCGAGGGAAGGAGCCAGCGGTGAGCAAGGCGTCCTGAAAGTGGGCTTCGTCGGTTCGTCGACCTATTCGCTGATGCCCCGGCTGCTGTCCGAGTTCCGGAAGGATTTCCCCCGCGTCGACCTGATCATCGAGGAATCCACGACCATCGATCTGCTGCGCCGCCTGGACGCGCATACGCTGGACGTGGCGCTCGTGCGATTCCCGGTGCTCGAACCCACCGCGGCCCGCGTCACTTTGCTGCAGCCCGACCATCTGATGCTGGCCGTCCCCGCCGACAGCCGCCATGCGCGAAGCGACGACGTCGCGCTGAGCGACCTGGCGGATGAGCCGTTCATCGGCTATTCGCGCACGCATGTGCCGGGCATGCATGCGTTGGTGATGTATGCCTTCCAGCAGGCGGGCGTCGTGCCGCGCATCGCGCAGGAAGCCATCCAGGTGCAGACCATACTCAGCCTGGTCGAAAGCGGGCTGGGCGTCGCCATCGTGCCGGCGGTCGCCCGCCGGCAGGCCGGCAGCAACGTGCGCCTGGTGAACGTTTCGCAGCTGGCCGAGACGATCAAGGTGGGCATCGCTCTGGCGGTGGACCCGGACAACGCCACCCCGACCACCGCCAATTTCGTCGATATGGCATGCCGCCTGATGCCTGTGGAGCCCGCCTGCGCCGACGCGGCGTAGGCGGCCCCGCCCGGCGCGGCTACTCCTGCTGGATGTTGGCCAGTTTGGCGATGCGCCGCATGGATTCGAGCTCGTCCTTCTGGAATGCGGCCAGCGTCTCGGGGCCGCCCACGAAGGACTCTCCTCCAAGCTTGGCCATGAAGGCCCTGCCCTCGTCGCTGCGCACCAGGGCCTGGACCGCCTCCGACACGCGCGCAACGATGGCGGGGTCTACCTTCGCGGGGAAGAACGCCGCCGTCCAGGCATACGCCTCGTACCCCTTATTGCCGCTTTCCTGCATGGTGGGCACGTCCGGAAGGTCCTTGATGCGCGCGGCGCTGGTCACCGCCAGCGGCCTCAGCTTGCCGCCGCGTATCAGCGGCAGCGCCGCGCTGACGTCGGCCAGGCTGTACTGCACCACTCCCCCCGCCAGGTCTGCCAGCGCGGCCGACGTGCCTTTGTAGGGCACGTGGGTCGCCTTGATTCCGTTCTGCTCGTGGAACAGCTCCAGCACCACCTGGTAAGTCGCGGTGCCGCTGGCGAAGTTCAGCTTGCCCGGGGCCGCCCTGGCGGCCGCCACCAGATCAGCCACGCGTCGGTAAGGGGAGTTCGCGGGCACCACCAGCACCATCGGAAAGCGCGCAATGGGCGCGACGGGCGAGAAGTCCTTGATCGCGTCGTACGGCAGATGCTTGAAGACGGCGGCATTGGTCGTCATGGGCGAATTGCTGGCCACGAACATCGTATAGCCGTCTGGCGCCGCGGTGGCCACCGCCTGGGCGGCGATGAAACTGTTGGCGCCCGGGCGGTTCTCGACGATGAAAGGCTGCCCGAGCCGCTCCGCCAGGTGCTTGGACAGGAACCGCGCCGTGGTGTCGGCGCCGCTGCCCGGTGGCAGCGACACGATGATCTTCACGGGGTGAGAGGGGTAATCGGCCGCGGCGCGGGCATTGCCGCTCAGCGCCAACGCGGCGCCCAGCAATCCGGTCATGGCCAAGGTCCTGATATTCATGCGTGTCTCCGCAAGGCTGTTCCATGGGTCGCCATGGCCTTGGCGGCCATGGGACTTCCGTACTCATTCGGGCTGTATGCCCGCCATCCTGACTGCGTCGCCCCAGCGCCGGACCTCCTGCCCCAGGTACGCCTGGAATTCGGCCGGCGAGGAACTGCGCAGGTCGACGCCCTGGGCAGTGAAGGGTCCGGCGATGGCAGGATCGCGCACGGCGGCGGCCAGGGCCTGACTCAGCCGGTCGATCACGGGCTGTGGCGTGGCGGCCGGAGCCAGCACGCCCTGCCAGGTGCTCATCGTCAAGTCTTCAAGCCCCGCTTCGCGCAGCGTCGGCACCTGCGGCAGCGCGGGCGACCGTTCGGCCCCCGTCACGGCCAACGCCCTTACCCTGCCATCGCGAATATATGGCAGCGCCGAGCTTATCGCGTCCACCATGAATTGCACCTGGCCGCCCAGCATCGCCACCATGGCGGGATTGGTGCCCTTGAACGGAATGCCGACGGCGCGCGTGCCGGTGGCGTGCAGGAACAACGCCACGCTCAGATGGGTAATGTTGCCGACGCCGCCCGTGCCGTAGCTGAGCGCGTCGGGGCGCGCCTTGAGGTAATCGATGAACTGCCTGGTGTCGGTGGACGGCAGAGAATTGGCCGTCATCAGCACCAGGGGAATCGAGGCCGTCAACCCCACGGGCGCGAAATCGCGCAGCGGATCGTAGGGAAGCTGCCGGTACAGCGCCGGGCTGATGGCCAGCCCCGACGAGTGGTACAGCAATGTGTATCCGTCGGGGCGCGCGCGCGCCACCGTTTCGCCGGCGATGTTGCCGCTTGCGCCGGTCTTGTTCTCCACGATCACCGGCTGGCCCAGCTGGCGCGCCACATGCTGCGCCACGGCCCGGGCCAGCACATCGGTCGGGCCGCCCGCGGCATAGGGCAGTATCAGCCGCAAGGGCTGTGCCGGCCAGGCCGCCGTGTTCGCGTACGCGGCGCGCGCCAGCGGCAAGCCGGCCAATCCGCCCAGCGCGGCAAGCAGCTTTCTTCTCGTTGTCTGCATCGGTCTCCTCCTTGTGTCGCCTCGTTGTTGGTTGCGCTGCGGCGAGGCTGCCGTGGCTGTGGCCGTTCCGCTTCAGCCGCGCGTCTTGCTCAGGAACGCGTCCAGCGCGCCCGCGTGTTCCCGCGTATGGTGCGCCAGCGCCTGGAAACCGGCCGAGAATTCCAGCAGCGTATCCAGCCGCATGTGCTGGCCCTCGCGCAAGAGCCGCTTGGTCAGGCGCAACGCGTGGCCGGAATGCTGGGCGATCTCCTGCGCCAGCGCCATCGCCGCCGGCAGCAACGCTTCCCGGCCGACCACTTGCGACACCAGCCCCATCCCGAGCGCCTGGGCCGCATCGACGCTGCGGCCCGTGAAAGCCATTTCACAGGCGCGCGACATGCCCACGGCCCGAGGCAGCAGCCAGGCCCCGCCGTCGCCAGGGGTCAAGCCCAGCTTGACGAAGCTCTCGGCGAATCGCGCCTCTTCGGCGGCCACGCGTATATCGCACATGCAGGCCAGGTCGCAACCCGCGCCGATGGCCGGCCCGTTGACCGCCGCAATCGTCGGCACCTCCAGGTTGCACAGGGCCAGCGGCACGCGCTGTATCCCGTTGCGGTAGGCCAGGCGGCTGTGCACGGGCTCTCCGAGGCCAGCGCCCACCGTATCGGACAGGGTCTTGAGATTTCCGCCCGAGGAAAAGACGCCGTGCGCGCCGGTCAGCACCACCGCTCGCACGGACAGGTCCGCGTTGACGTCGGCGCATGCGTCGACCAGCGCGTCGATCGCATCAGGATCCGACAGCGCGTTGCGCGTCGATTCCCGGTCCATGGTCAGGAGCAGTACGGCGCCATGCCGTTCGCGTTTCAGAAAGTCAGTCATGGCTCGCTCCCGCAGGCTCCAAGGTCACCCCCTGCCGCAGCAGCGCGGCGATGGCGTCGTCCTGGTAGCCGGCCTCTTTCAGCACTTCGACACTGTGTTCTCCAAGCCGCGGGGCCTGGCGGGTGGGTTCGGGAGGCGTCCCCGACCAGCGCGACGGAACGGCCATCGTGCGCAGCTTTCCCTCGCTGGGGTGATCGACGGTATTGAAGAAACCCACCGCTTCCAGTTGCGGGTCGCGCAGCAGCGACTCCACCGTGTGCATCGGCATGGCCGGAATATCCGCCGCTTCGAACGCCGCGAGCCATTCCTGGGTCGTGCGCGTGGCGATCGCGTCCGACACCAGCCGGTAGATCGCGTGTATGTGCTGGGTGCGGGTGCCGATATCGCGGAACCGGGGATCGCTGCGCTCCCTGCCGGGCTGTCCGATCAGCTCGAAGAACGCCGCCCATTGCTTGTCCGTGTAGAGCAGCACGCAGATGTGCCCGTCCAGCGTGGCATAGGGCCGACGGTCCGCGTTCAGGATACGCGGATATCCGGGCGGCCCCAACGGCGGTTCGAATGACTGGCCCGCCATATGGTCGCCCAGAATCAGTTGCGCCATCGTCTCGAACATCGGCACATCGATGGCCTGGCCCCGGCCGGTGCGGGCCCGGTGATACAGGCCCGCGCTGACGGCGTTGGCCGCGCTGATGCCGACGATGCGGTCGGCGATGGCGCTGGGCGCGTACCGCGGCGTCTCGCTGCCGGCCTGCACGGACAGGGCCGGAATTCCCACCGCCCCCTGGATGAGATCGTCGTAAGCGGCGCGCGCCGCATAGGGGCCTCGCTGGTCGTAGCCGTAGACGCCCACATACAGAATGGCGGGATTGACCCCGGCCAGTTCCTCGTATGAAAGGCCCAGCCGCGCCATGGCCTGCGGCCGCACGTTGTAGATCAGCACGTCGCAGGTGGCCGCCAGCGTGAGCAGCGCCTCGCGGCCCTCCGGCCGCTTCAGATCCAGCACGATGCTGCGCTTGCTGCGATTGGCATGCAGGAATATGCCGCCCATGCCTGGGTGGCGCGCCGGACCGATGCCGCGCACGTTATCGCCGGACGGCGGCTCCACCTTGATCACATCCGCGCCCAGGTCGCCCAGTATCTGCGTGGCGTATGGCCCCATCAGCACCGTCGTGACGTCAAGGATGCGGACTCCTTCCAACGGCCCGCTCATGCGCCGCCCCCGCAAGCCTTCGCCCCGGCGCGCGCCGCGCGCGGCCCGGATACCCTGCAAGCACCGCTTTCGAACATGACAGCTCCCATTCCAGAATGCCTTGGTGGACATCCTAGGTAAGAACCATGCACGCCGGAAATACTATATTTGGGTCAGCCGATACATCGAAAATATTGCCCCGGCGTTCACGGCAGGCCGTCGCCGACCTGGCGCGCCAGCTCCCCGTACCGGACCGCCTCGGCCCGTATCAGCCGGGCGAACTCCTTGCTTCCCGTCCCCACGACCTCGCCGCCGCTTTGTTGCGCGAGTTGCGCCCGCAGCGCCGGATCGTCCATGACCTGCCGCATCATGCCCTCGAGCTTGCCGGCCACGGCGGGCGGTGTCTTGGCATGGATGGCAAAACCTATGAACACGTACAGCGAATAGCCCGGATAGCCCGATTCCTGCACGGTGGCCACGTCGGGCAATAGCGGATGGCGCTGGTCCCCCGCCACCGCCAAGGCCCGGATCTTTCCCGAAGCGACCAAGGGCGCGGCCCCCGCGATATCGATAAGCGCCAGATCCACCGATCCGCCGACCACGTCGGCCACCGCCTGCGCGGCCCCCTTGTACGGAACCTGGTTGAAGCGCACGCCCGCCCGCCTGGCCAGATCGAGCGCGCCCAGGCGATAGCTGTTGCCGTAGGTAGCCAGGCTGACGCCTCCCTTGTCGCGCTTGGCCGCGTCGACGACGTCGCCCAGGGTCTTGTAGGGCGAGCCCGCGGCCGCGACCAGCACGGCCACATGGCGCGTCACGTTGAGCACGGGCAGCAGGTCCTCGGGCCGGTATGGCAAGTCCTTGACGAACAGCGGATTGATCACCGTGGCGCTGGGACTGATCAGCACCACGGTATAGCCGTCGGCAGGCGCGCTCAACGCCACCTGGGTGCCCAGCGAAAGCTCGGCCCCGGGCCGGTTCTCCACCAGCGTCGCCTGGCCCGCCACCTTGCGCAGTTGCTCCGCGAAAGTGCGCGTCATCGTATCGCCGCTGCTGCCGGGGCCGATGGGCACGATGAAACGGATGGGACGCGAAGGATAGGTGTCCGCTCCGGCCCCGATCGCGGGTATCGAAACAAACAGGGCGACGCAGGCGAGCACGGCAGCGTGCCACGCGGTTCTGGCAACAGACATGGTTTCGTCTCCTCGGGTTCTTGTTGCCTGCCACGATAGCGACAAGAACTCCGGCGTGCCATGCGGGAACCGACGATCAGCTATGCACGGTCCGGGCAGCTGTCTGCCAAGCCTTGGCCCAGCGGGCCTCGCGCGTCTGCGCGGCTTGCTGCAATCGGACGAAGTGCTCCCCCAGTACCGCGACCAGGCACCGCTCCACCACCAGGCTGGCCCGGTTGATGCGATGCTTGGCGCCGGTGGCGCAGAAGGTATGCAGCGTGAGCGCCGGCTCGACGATACGGGATATCGCCAGGTCGCCTTCGTCCAGATAGTCCTCGATGCGGTGCACCTGCGTGATGGCATAGCGGCCGCAGCGGCGCACCACCTCGCGGATCATCGCCCCCGAATTGATCTCGAGTTCGGCGCGCAGCTCGAGCTGCATGTCGCGGGTCCGCTCACGCACCACCGCCTCCACCGGATTCGGCGAAGGCGGCATCACGATGGCCAGCCCGTTCAGCGCGGCCAGCGGCACGGTGGGGTTGCGCAGCAGCGGGGACTCGCGCCGGCCCAACAGCACCAGATCCGAGGAGAACAGGCGCTGCGCCTGGGCGGGCGGCTCCGCGTGGTAGCTGTTGAAAACGCCGATATCGAGCTTGCCGGCCGCCAGCCGGTCCATTACGTCGCGGCTGTAGCTTTCATGTATTACCAGATGGATCCTGGGAAACTGCGTCGATATCCGGCTCACCAGCATCGACACCGGCCCTTCGGCGGCCCAGCGCGGCAACGCGATCTCGACGGTGCCGGATGGCTGCTCGTTGGTGGAAGACGCCAGTTCCAGGAAACCGGAGGCGCCGTCCAGCAGTTCCTGCGCCACGGGCAGCAAGGCCACGCCCAGTTCGGTCAGAAGAACGCCGCGGCCGGTACGGTTGAACAGGCGCCCGCCGAGCAGGTCTTCGAGCTCGAGGACCCGCCGGCTCAACATGGATTGCGAGCATCCTCGCATCACGGCCGCTTGCGAAAAGCTGCCTGACTCCGCAGTTGCCACGAACGCGGACACGTTCTCGATCTTCAGCTCGTCGGCTGCACGGACCACCAGCTTCACTTTCTGTCTCCTGCCAGGATGGGACAGCCTGCGTTCTCTTTTTTTCGATCATATCAGGGAGAACGTCGCCCTCGCCGCCTCCCGCAACACCCCGCCGCGGCTGCTGCGTTGCGGCAAGCTCGGGCCCGGCCATGAAGGATCGGGGTCAACCCGGACGGCCGCGTCGCGCCCGCTGCTGCCTTGCAGCACGGACCGGATTACCGCAATCCGGCCTCAGCATTGCCGATCCTGCATACCTGCCATCCGCTCCGCGTGGTTACCGCGCTGGCGAGCCCTGCCTACAGTTGTCGCATCCCGTTTTCGCATGAACGGATCAACCTGCCGAGGAGACGAAATGGCTGGAATTCTGGAAGGAAAGGTCGTGCTTGTGACCGGCTCGGGTCGCGGCGTCGGCCGCGAAATTGCCTTGCTGGCGGCGCGCCAGGGCGCCGCGGTGGTGGTCAACGACCTGGGCGGCAGCCCGAACGGCGAAGGCGAGGGCACGCTCGATCCTGCCTCCGAGGTGGTCGCTGCGATCCAGCAGGAAGGCGGCCGCGCCATCGCCAACGGCGAAAGCGTGTCCGACCCCGCCGCCGCGGCGCGCATGGTGCAAGCCGCCATCGACAACTTCGGACGGCTGGACGGCGTGGTCAACAACGCCGGCATCCTGCGCGACCGCATGTTCCACAAAATGAGCAATGTCGACTGGCAGCAGGTCATCGACGTGCACCTGCAGGGCGCCTACAACGTCAGCCGGGCCGCGGCCGCAATGTTCCGGGAGCAGCAGTCCGGCGCCTATGTGCACATGACTTCCGCCGCCGGCCTGGTGGGCAATATCGGCCAGGCCAACTATTCGGCCGCCAAGCTGGGCATCGTGGGCATTTCCCGCTCCATCGCGCTGGAGATGGAGCGCTGCAACGTGCGCTCGAACTGCGTTTCCCCGTGGGCGTGGAGCCGGCTCATCGGCACCTTGCCCGACGAAACCGAGGAACAGAAGCGCCGGCTGGAACGCTTCAAGCAAATGACCGCCGACAAGATCGCGCCGATGGTCGTCTATCTGCTGTCGGATCTGGCCGCGGGCGTCAGCGGCCAGATCTTCGGCGTGCGCAAGAACGAAATCATGCTGTTCAGCCAGCCCCGGCCGGTGCGCAGCGTGCATCGCTCGGAAGGCTGGACCGTCGAGGCGATCGCGGAGCATGCGATTCCCGCCATGCGGTCCAGCCTGGTGCCGCTGGAAAGCGCGCGCGAGGCTTTCGCGTGGACCCCGGTGTGAGGCCCGCCATGACATTCGACCCCGACAAGCTGCTGCGACGCCATTTCGAGCCGGTGGAGCAGACCTACACGTCCAAGGACTCCATCCTGTACGCGCTGGGACTGGGCCTGGGCCGCGACCCGCTGGACAGGCGCGAATTGCCTTTCGTCTACGAGGAACGGCAGCGGGCGGTGCCGACCCAGGCGGCCGTGCTGGGATACCCAGGCTTCTGGATGAAGGAGCCCGACACCGGCATCGACTGGCGCAAGGTGCTGCATGCGAGCCAGTCCGTGCAGCTGCACCGCCCGCTCCAGCCGGCGGGCACCGTCATCGGCCGCACCCGGGTCAAAACGATCCTGGACAAAGGGCCTGACGTCGGCGCGCTGTTCTTCGTGGAGCGGACGCTGGAACAAAGCGACGGCGCCTTGCTCGCGACCGTGGAGCAAGCCGTCATGGCCCGCGGCAACGGCGGCTTCGGCGGCGCCAGCGGTCCTTCGCCGGCGGCGGTCAAACTCCCGGACGGCCCTCCCGAGCACGTCTGCGACCTGGCCACGCTGGCGTCCCAGGCCCTGCTGTACCGCCTGTCGGGCGACTTCAATCCCTTGCACGCCGACCCCGACGTTGCCCGCAGCGGCGGTTTCGACCGCCCCATTCTGCACGGCCTTTGCTCCTACGGCATCGCTTGTCATGCGCTGCTGCGCATGCTGTGCGACTACGACCCGGCGCGGCTCAAGCGCATCGACGTGCGCTTCAGCGCGCCGGTCTATCCCGGCGAGACCATCCGCGTCGAAGCCTGGGGCTCGCGCGGCGAGGTCCGCTTCCGGGCCACGGCGCTGGAACGCCAGAAGGTCGTGCTCAACAACGGCCTTGCCGTCATCGACGGGCCGCAAGGAGGATCCGCATGAGGGGCATACTTTCCTTCGGCGCCTACGTTCCGCGGCTGCGCCTGCGGCGCGAGGCGATCGTGCGCAGTCATTCCTGGTACGACGCATCGCTCTCGGCGCACCGCGGCGGCGAACGGGCCATGTGCAATTTCGATGAGGACGCCATCACCATGGCCGTGGAAGCCGCTCGCGATTGCCTGTCCGGACTGGACACGGCGCCGGTCGACGACCTGCTCCTGGCCTCGACCTCCCTGCCCTACGCGAGCCGCCTGAACTCCAGCATCGTGGCGCAGGCGCTGAATCTGGCGGAGAACGTCGGCGCCATCGACATTGCCTCCTCGCAACGCGGCGCCACCTCCGCATTGATACAGGCGCTGCGCGGCGGCGCGGCGCGCGGGGCATTGGTGGTTGCGAGCGACCGCCGCAAGGCCAAGGCCGCCAGCGCGCAGGAGCTTTTATATGGCGACGCCGCGGGCGCGGTGCTCGTCGGCGACGGTCCGGTCATCGCCGAGCCGTTGGCGCTGGAGAGCCGCACGATAGACATGGCCGACCACTACCGCGGCGCCGGCGCCGTCACCGATACATACTGGGAAGAGCGCTGGATACGCGAGGAAGGCCATACCGCGCAAATTCCCCAGGCGATCGCCGCGGCGCTGCGCCAGGCGGAGATACCGCCCGGCCAGGTCGACGCGCTGTGCGTGGCCCTGCCGCAGAAGAGCGCGGCGCAACGGATAGCCAAGTTGGCGGGAATCGCCCCGGATCGCGTGCGCGACACGCTGGCCGCGACGGTAGGCAACGCCGGCTGCGCCCATCCCCTGTTGATGCTGGCGCACGCGCTGGGCGCCGCCGCCCCCGGGCAGGTCCTGGTGCTGGTCGCGTTCGGCCAGGGGGTCGACGTCCTGGTGCTGCGCACCACCCCGGCCCTGGCCGCCCTGCCGCGCCGCGCGGGAGCGGAAGGCTGGATGGCGCGCGGCAAGGCCGAGGACAACTATATGAAATTCCTGGTGTTCAACGACATGCTTGCGCTGGAGCGGGGCATGCGAGCCGACAACGACAAGCTCACGCCGCTCTCCGTCGAATACCGCAACCGCAAGGCGGTGCACGGTTTCGTCGGGGGACGCTGCGGCGCTTGCGGCACGGCCCAATGGCCGCGAGCCGACGTTTGCGTCAATCCCGCCTGCGGCGCAGTCGGCGCGCAGGAGGACCTGCCGTTCGCCGACACGCCCGCCAGGGTCATGAGCTACACCGCGGATCGTCTGGCGTACTCCCCCAGCCCGCCGGCCTGCTACGGCATGGTGCAGTTCGAAGGCGGGGGCCGTTTGATGATGGACTTCACCGACGTGGACGAAGACGAACTGGCCGTCGGCCTAGCACTGCGGATGAGCTTTCGCATCAAGGCATACGACGCCGCGCGCGGCTACACCCGCTATTTCTGGAAGGCGACCGCCGCCCATCCGATGGAGAACAAGCATGCCGACGGGAATTCGTGACAAGGTGGTGATCCTGGGAATGGGCTGCTCGCATTTCGGCGAGCGCTGGGACCGCAGCGCCGACAGCCTGGCGGTGGAAGCGTTCAGCGAATGCCTGCAGGATGCCGGAATCGACAAGGGGCAGATCCAGGCTGCCTGGCTCGGGACCGGCATAGAAACCCAGCACCTGGGCAGCGGGGGCATCCCGCTGGGCGTGGCGCTGCGGCTGCCCAACATTCCGGTGTCGCGGGTCGAGAACTTCTGCGCCTCGGGGTCCGAGGCGCTGCGCGGCGCTGCCTATGCCGTGGCGTCCGGCGCCTGCGACTTCGCGCTGGCCTTCGGCGTGGAAAAACTGAAGGACACGGGCTATGGCGGCCTGCCGCAGCGCCCGCGCGGGCCGCTGAACGACATCGTATGGCCAAACATCAGCGCGCCCGGTTCGTTCGCGCAACTTGCCAGCGCCTATCGCGCCAAGCACCGCATCGATGCGCGGGACCTGAAGCGCGCAATCGCCCACGTCTCCGTGAAAAGCCACGCCAACGCGGGCCTCAATCCCAAGGCTCACCTGCGCAATCCGATCAGCATGGACGACGTGATCAACGCCCCGATGATCGCCGAGCCTCTCGGCCTGTACGACTGCTGCGGTGTCTCCGATGGCGCGGCCTGCGCCATCCTGACCACGCCGGACATCGCCCGCGGCCTGGGCAAGCGCGACCTGGTGGCGATCAAGGCGCTGCAGCTCGCGGTGTCCAGCGGCAGCGAGGCAGGCCACGACAGCTGGGACGGCAGTTACTTCCAGACCACGCGGATAGCCTCGGCCCGCGCCTACGAAGAAGCCGGGATAAGCCGGCCGCGCGAACAGATAGACCTGCTGGAGGTGCATGACTGCTTCTCCATCACCGAACTGGTCACGATGGAGGACATGCACATCTCGCCGGAAGGCCGCGGCCCGCACGACGTGCTCGACGGCTTCTACGATGCGCACGGCACGATTCCTTGCCAGATCGACGGCGGCCTCAAGTGCTTCGGCCATCCGATAGGCGCAACCGGGCTGCGCATGGCGTATGAAATGTACCTGCAGATGCAGGGACGCGCCGGCGCCCGCCAACGCGCCGGCGATCCCGCCATCGGTGTGATCCACAATCTGGGCGGCTTTCCCTGGCAGAACGTGTGCAGCGTCTCCGTGCTGGGCAGGTACGGCGCCTGACCGGCTCCACCACAATGGTCCTAGAGGAGAAACGACGTGTTGATGGACGATTATCAATCCCCCTGGCGCTCGCATGAAATCGAACAGTTCCAACAGACGGCGCGCCGCTTCTGGACGAACGAGCTTTTGCCGCGCGTGGCGGCCTGGGAGGCGCAGGGCCACATCGATCGCGACACCTGGAACCGCCTGGGGGAGATGGGATTCCTCCTGGCCGACCTGCCGTCGGAACACGGCGGCGGCGATGGCGACTACGCCCACCTCGCCGCGCTGGTGGAAGTCAGCGCGGAATGCGGCTTCGGCCCCGGCTTCGGCCCGCACTACATCGTGGCGCACTACCTGCATCACTATGGCAGCGATGCGCAGAAGCGCCGCTGGCTGCCGGGGATGGCCAGCGGAGACATCGTCGCGTCCATCGGCATGTCCGAACCCGGCGCCGGCTCCGACCTGCAAGGCATCAAGACCCGAGCGCGGCGCGATGGCGCCGACTATGTGATCAACGGCTCCAAAACATTCAACACCAACGGCCACCACGCCGACCTGGTGATGCTGGCGGTAAAGACCGATGCCAGTCTGGGCGCCAAGGGCGTTTCGCTGCTCATGGTGGAGACACGCGACCTGGCGGGTTTTCGCCGCGGCGAGCCGCTGGACAAGATCGGACTCAAGGCGCAGGACACCGTCGAACTGTTCTTCGATGACGCCAGAGTCCCGGCGGCCAATCTTCTGGGGGACCGGGAAGGCCAGGGATTCGCGCAGATGATGGCGCAACTGCCCTACGAACGCCTGTTGATCGGCATTCGCGCCGTCGGCAATATCGAACGGGCCCTGCGCTTGACGCTCGAACACGTGCACCAGCGCCAGGCTTTCGGCCAATCGCTGTTCAAGCTGCAGAACACGCGCTTCGAGCTCGCCGAGATGAAAACGGAGGCGGCGCTGGCGCGGGTGTTCATCGACCAATGCATCGCCTGGCAGCAGCAGGGGCGCCTGGACGCCGCCACCGCCGCCATGGCGAAATGGTGGGGCACGCAGAAGGAATGCGAGACGATCGACCGCTGCCTGCAGCTCTTCGGCGGCTATGGATTCATGCGCGAATACCCGATCTCGCGCATGTACATGGACTCGCGCGGCCAGAAGATCTACGGCGGCGCCAACGAGGTGATGAAGGAAATCATTGCCCGCCAGCTGGTGGCGAGATGAGCAAGGAAACCCAAGCCATGACGGGTCCCCTGAGCGGGCTCAAGGTGCTGGACATCGCCACCGTCCTCGCCGGCCCTTTTGCCGCCACCCTGCTCGCCGACTACGGCGCCGACGTCCTCAAGCTGGAGCTGCCGCGCAAAGGCGACGGCATGCGCGCGTTTCCCCCGTTCAAGGACGGCAGGAGCATATGGTGGAAAACCGCCCAGCGCGGGAAGCGCTTCGGAACCCTGGACCTGCGCATTCCCGAAGGCGCCGAGCTTTTCAGACGGCTTCTGCCCCAGTTCGACGTGCTGATCGAGAATTTCCGGCCGGGCACGCTGGACCGCTGGGGTCTGACCAAGGAAGTGCTTTGGTCGCTCAAGCCGAACCTGGTCATCCTGCGCGTGACCGGTTTCGGCCAATCCGGCCCCTACTCGGAGCGGCCCGGATTTGCACGGATCTTCGAGGCCATGGGCGGCCTGACCACCGTGACCGGCCATGCGGAGGACGAGCCCATGCACGCGGGCGTGCCGCTGGGGGACTCCATCGGAGGGCTGTTCGGCGCCATCGGCATTCTCACGGCGCTCTGGCCGCGCGCGCGCGACCCCGGCCGGCCTGGCGAGGAGATCGACCTGTCTCTGACTGAGTGCATCACGCGGCTGCTGGACTTCATGCCGGGCGTGTACCAGCAGCTGGGCACCGTGCCGACCCGCAACGGCAATCGCAGCCCCTACTCGGCGCCCTCCGCCGTCTACCGCACGCGAGACGGCCACTGGGTATCCATGGCGGGATCCATCGATTCCATGTTCGCCAACAACTGCCAGGCCATAGGCCGGCCGGAACTGGCCCAGGATCCGCGTTTCGCCAATAACGCCAGCCGCGTCCTGCACGAGCAGGAACTGAATCGCGTCTTCATAGACTGGTGCGCCGAACACGATCTGGAGGACGTCCTGGCCGCGTTCGGCCGGGCCAACGGCACGCTGGCGCCGATCTACACCATCGACCAGGTGGTCAAGGATCCTCACGTCATCGCGCGGCGATCCATCGTCGACGTCCCGGACCGCGATTTCGGCATGCTGCAAATGCCCAACGTCGTGCCGCGCTTCACCCGCGATCCCGCGGAACCCAGGCATGCGGGCGCGGAACTCGGGCAAGACAACGAAACCATCTACGGTGAACTGCTGGGGCTGCAACCGGACTGCATCGAGCGGCTCCGCGCCTCGGGCGTGATCTGAAGGCCCGCCACCTCCAGGAGACAGCAAATGCGAAATGCCGCCCGCTTGACCGCATCGATGATCGTCGCACTGGCGGCGTCCGGCCCCGGAACCGCCCGCCCGGCCGGCGCCTACCCCGAACAGCCGGTTCGGCTGATCGTGCCCTACCCGGCGGGCGGCGCCG
This sequence comes from Achromobacter sp., assembly GCF_050285585.1. Lineage (GTDB taxonomy): Bacteria > Pseudomonadota > Gammaproteobacteria > Burkholderiales > Burkholderiaceae_B > Achromobacter. Next base: position 207,349 of record NZ_JBLZXF010000006.1, read on the forward strand.
TCGACGGCGCCGCCCGCATCCTCGCCGAACGCCTGGGCTCGGCCTGGAACCAGCCCGTCATCGTCGAGAACCGCCCCGGCGCCTCCGGCCGCATCGGCGTTGCCTTGGCGGCCAAGAGCCCCCCGGGCTACACGTTCGTCGCCGCCACCAACTCCACCGTCAACGAACAGCTGACCCGCGGGGAACCCGGCGTGCCGCCGCCCGCGGCAAGCCTGCTGCCCGTATCCACTCTCTTCACCACGCCGGTGGCGCTGCTGGTCAACCGGCAGGCGGTGCCAGTCGACAGCCTGGCGCAATACGTCGCGCTGGCCCGGGACAAGCCTGGCACCGTCAGTTTCGGCTCCAGCGGGGAAGGCACCATCACGCACTTCTTCGGCGAACTGCTCAAGCGCGGGCAAGGCATCGACATCACGCACATTCCCTTTGCCGGGGAAGGCCCCAACCTCGGCGGACTGATAGGAGGACATGTCGGCAGCGCCTTTCTCAGCGCTTCCGGCGCCACCAAGGCCGCCCAGACCGGCAAGACCCGGGTGCTCGCCGTCACCACGCCCGCGGGCTCCGCCTTGCTGCCCGGGGTGCCCAGTTTCGCGCAGTTGGGCATCGCCGGCCTGGACCGGGATACCTGGGTCGGCCTCTTCGCTCCGCCCGGCACATCCCAATCCGTGCTCGACGCGGTCACGGAAGCCACCGAGGCCGTGCTCTCATCGAGCGAGGTGCGCGAGCGTTACGCGCAACTGGGGTTGATCGCCGAAGGCGGCACATCGCGGGATCTCGCCCGCCGCATGGAGGACGACCGTGAATACTGGGAGCGAGCCGTCCGGCAGACGGGCATCACACTGCGATAGGCGGGCGCGCCACGGCCGCGCGCAAGTCTCTGAATAGATTGGCAAAAGTGGTACTCTGGACACAGCTGGCCGGGCGATGTGCAGCCCGGCGCCGCTCATCGGAGGAACCCGCTCATGGCCACCCCGATACAGAGCCAGACATCCGGAACCGGTTCGATGCTCCGCAGGCTGTGCGCCCTTGTCGCGCTGTTCGCGGCGGCCGTTCTTGCTGCGGCCGGCGCCCGCGCGCAGCCCGGCCCGGCCCCTCGCTCCGCCGTGGTGCTGTCCCTGGACGGCATCGTCGGCCCGGCCTCGGCGGACTATCTGATACGCGGCCTGGCCGCCGCGCGCGACCAGAATGCCGCCGTGGCCGTGCTGCGCATCGACACGCCCGGCGGGCTGGACGCGTCGATGCGCGACATCATTCGCGCGATTCTCGCGTCCCCCGTGCCCGTCATCGCCTACGTGGCCCCCAATGGATCGCGCGCGGCCAGCGCGGGCACCTATATTCTTTACGCGAGCCACCTCGCGGCGATGGCGCCCGCGACCAACCTGGGTGCGGCGACGCCTATTTCGCTGGGCGGCAGTCCCGCCCGGCCAGCGGAGCCGCCCCGCAAAAAGCCCGAGGCGAACGGCGAAGAGAGTCCGCCGCCATCCCCCAAGGATCCAGGCGAATCCAAGGCGGTCAACGACGCCGTGGCCTATATCCGTTCGCTGGCGGCCTTGCGCGGGCGTAACGCGGACTGGGCGGAGCAGGCGGTGCGCGCCGCCGCCAGCCTGTCGGCAGGCGAAGCGCGCGCGCAGAATGTGATCGACCTGATCGCCGACGATCTGCCGGACCTGATGGAAAAGGCCGACGGACGCAGCGTCAGGGTAGGCAATAACGAGGTGATCCTGCACACGAAGGGCCTGGCGCTGCAGGAGCGCGAGCCGGACTGGCGCACGCGCATGCTGGGCGTCATCACCAATCCCAACCTCGCGCTCATTCTGCTGATGATCGGCGTCTACGGATTGATCTTCGAGTTCATGAGCCCGGGCGCCCTGTATCCGGGCGTCGTCGGCGCGATCTGCCTGCTGGTCGGTCTGTACGCCTTGTCCGCTCTGCCCCTGACCTACGCCGGCGCCGCCCTGGCGCTGCTGGGAGCCGTGCTGATGGTGGTCGAAATCTTCACTCCGTCCCTGGGCGCCCTCGGCCTGGCGGGCGCGGTGTCCTTCATCCTGGGCGCGCTGATGCTGGTGGATACGGACATGCCGGCGTACGAGATCTCGCTGCCGCTGGTCGCGGGGGTAGCGGTGGCAAGCCTGGGCATGACCTTTCTTATCGCGCGGCTGGCGCTGCGTTCGCGCCGCGCGCCTATCGTCAGCGGCGTCGAAGCGCTGCTCGGCCAGCGGGTCAAGGTCCTGAGCTGGACCGGCGCGCAAGGCTATGTATCCGCGGCCGGAGAACGGTGGCGCGCGGCCGGGCCGGACGGCCTGGCCGCCGGCGACACCGTGGTGATCGAATCGGCGCAAGGATTGACCTTGCGCGTGCGGGCGGATGCCGGTGCGCCGCCGCGCAAGGAGCCCGCCTAGCGCCCAGCCCCGCACGGCGACGCCCCGTCCTCACTTTTCAGGAGCCTGCCATGTTGATGAACCTTGCCTTCTATGGCCCCATTCTCGTGCTGGCGCTCGCGCTGTTCGCGCTGGCGGTGCGCATCCTGCGCGAATACGAGCGCGGCGTGATATTCACGCTGGGGCGCTTCACGGGAGTGAAGGGGCCCGGCCTGATCCTGATGATTCCCGTGGTCCAGCAAATGGTGCGCGTGGACCAGCGCATGTCCGTTTTCGACGTGCCCAGCCAGGACGTGATTTCGCGCGACAACGTATCGGTAAAGGTGAACGCCGTCATTTACTTCCGCGTGATCGACCCGGAACGCTCCGTGATCCAGGTCGAGAACTTCCGGCAGGCGACCAGCGAGCTCGCGCAAACCACCCTGCGCTCCGTGCTCGGCAAGCACGATCTCGACGAGATGCTTTCCGAGCGCGACAAGCTGAACAACGACATCCAGGAAATCCTCGATTCGCAGACCGACGCATGGGGCATCAAGGTGGCGAACGTGGAGATCAAGCACATCGACCTGAACGAAGGCATGGTGCGGGTGATCGCCCGACAGGCCGAAGCCGAGCGCGAACGGCGCGCCAAGGTCATCCATGCGGAAGGCGAGCAGCAGGCCGCGCAGATGCTGCTTAACGCCGCGCGCACGCTGTCGCAGCAACCGGAGGCGATGCAGCTGCGCTACCTGAGCACGCTTGCCATGATCGGCACGCAGAACAACTCGACGATTGTCTTTCCGTTCCCGACCGAACTGGGACAGGTGCTGCGCAATCTCGCGGGGAAAGACGCCGCCTGAAGGCCGTGAAGGCGGGCCCGGGCCGGCGGCGCTACATGCCGGACAGCTTGTCGATGATGGACTGCCGTATGTTGTCGATGTGGCGCATCGTTTCGGCGGAGGCGGCCTCCGCATCCCCGCGCGCCAGCGCGTCGATCATGGCCATGTGCTCGCCACAGACCGGAACCATGCGCTTTTCGAGCCGCTTGAGCGAGAACATCCGCGTCTTCTGGCGCAGGTTGGCGATCATGCTGGCAAGCAGTTCATTGCCGCAGTATTCGGCGATCAAGCCATGCAACTCGGCGTCCAGCTGCTGGTGCAGGGGATCCGCCGGGGAATCCATGTTCATCAAGGCTTCTATGCGCTTGCGCAGGTCGGCCAGCTTGTCCGCCGGCACGTTGCCGGCCGCCCGGCCGGCGGCGTCCGACTCCAGCATCCGGCGGATGTAGAGCCCCTCCATGAGCTCCTGCAGCGTCACCTGGCGCACGAACAGCCGGTTATTCGACTTGCGTTCGAGCATGCGCTCGCCTTCGAGCCGGTGCATGGCTTCGCGCAGCGGGGTACGCGATACGCCCAGCCGCTGCGCGAGCATGCGCTCCTGCACCTGCTCGCCCTGTTTCAGCTCACGCGACAGGATCAGGTCGACCAGTGCGTCGTACGCCTGATTCGCCAATCCCTTGCCGTTGCCGTCGGCCTCCTGGCCATCTTGTTCTGTGAGTTGACCCGTAGTCATGGCTCCTGTTCGCGCCCAATTCCAAAAAATGCAGTTTGGCACATATTCGTCAAAACCCCCGCCAGCCGCAGCCAGCGGCGCTTGCATCCCGGGAACCTGTGCCTATCGGTGCCCCGAGCCGCTTGCCTCCTTGTCGGGAAAACCATGTCCCCACTTTTTCAGGCACTCAACCTTAAAGCAACTTCAATGTTAACAAATATGGGTATATAGGTGGTATACCGGATGTACTTCCTCTTGTATACCACTCAAGATCAGGTTTCCTTCCACGCCGTTCCCGGGTTCCCCATGACCACTGCCCACCTCGACTTGCGTTTGTCCGACCGTCTTTCCTCGGCCAGCCCCTCGGCCACCGGCGCCGTCAGCGAACTGGCCCGCCGCCTGGCCGGCCAAGGCCGCGCCATCATCAGCCTGAGCGAAGGGGAACTGGATTTCGATACGCCCGCGCACATCCAGCACGCGGCGATCAAAGGAATCGTGGACGGCCACACCCGCTACACCGGCGTGGGCGGTTCGCCGGCCTTGAAGGCGGCGGTCGTGCGCAAGTTCACGCGCGACAACGGGCTCGACTACACGGAATCGGAAGTGATCGCGGCCACCGGCGCCAAGCAAATCCTTTTCAACGCGATGCTGGCGACCATCAATCCCGGAGACGAGGCCATCATCGTGGCGCCGTACTGGGTCTCCTATAGCGAGATGGTCAAGATCGCGGGCGGCGAACCCATCATCGTCACCCCCGACGAAAGCCGGAACTTCAAGATCACGCCCCAGGAACTGGCATCCCGGATCACGCCGCGCACGCGCTGGCTGATCCTGAACGCGCCCTGCAACCCTTCGGGCGCGCTCTATTCGCGCGAGGAACTGCGCGCCCTGGCGGACGTCGTGCGCCAACATCCGCGGCTGATGGTCCTGTCGGACGATATCTACGAGAAGATCGTGTACGAGGGCGAATTCACCTCGTTCGCGCAGGCCGCGCCCGACATGCGCGAACGCACCCTCACCGTGAACGGCGTATCCAAGACCTACGCCATGACCGGGTGGCGCCTGGGATATGCGGGCGGGCCAGCCTGGCTGATCAAGGGGCTGGAGCTGCTGCAATCCCAAAGCACCAGCAACCCCTCGTCGGTCAGCCAGGTCGCGGCGGCCGCGGCTCTCGATGGCCCTCAGGCGTTCCTCGACGGCTGGCGCGACCGCCTCCGCGCCCGCCGGGACTTGGCCCTTTCCATCCTGCAGGAAGCGGCGCCCCTGTTGACCATCGCGCGTCCGCCCGCGGCCTTCTACCTCTTCGCCAATTGCGCCGGCGCCATCGGCGCCCGAACGCCCAAGGGCGAGCGGATATCGACCGATTCGGATCTTGCCCGCTACCTGATCGAAGAAGCCGGCGTGGCCGTCGTGCCCGGCACGGCATTCGGACTGGCGCCCTACTTGCGGCTGGCATTCGCCCTGTCCGACGAGCGCCTCAAGCTCGCGTGCGAGCGGATCGTCGCGGCCTGCGCGCTGCTCACCCGCGATTGACGAACATGGTGTCCCGCAACGCCTCCGCCATGCCCGCCACCATCCTGTCCAACGCGCGGATCGAACCGGTCGGCGACCGTTGTCTGCTGATCCGCCTGGGCGAACAGGTCGACATCGAGATCAGCCGGGCCGTGCATGCCGTCGCCGCTCTGCTCGCGGCCAGCAAGCCGCACGGCGTGATCGACGTGGTGCCCGCCTTCACCACCGTCGCGGTGCACTTCCAGCCGTCGGCCTTCCCGAAAGGCCCGCAGCTTCCCTCCGCGCAATTGACGCGCCAGCTCGAATCCCTCCTGGCCCGGGACCTGCCGGTGCTGGCCTCGGAGGGACGCGCCATCGAAATACCCGCGTGCTACGGCGGGGAATTCGGCCCGGACCTGGAGGATGTCGCGCGGCATTGCGGCCTGGGCATCGAGGAAGCGATCGAACTCCACAGCAACATCCCGGTCACGCTCTATGCCTTTTTCTTCTCGCCGGGCAATCCGTTCGCCGGGCCGCTGGACCCTCGCCTGCAAATCGGCCGCCGCAGTTCGCCGCGCACCCGCGTGGAAGCCGGATCGGTGGCCATCGCCAACGGCCTGACCTCCATCTACCAGGACGCCTCTCCGGGCGGCTGGAATGTCATCGCCCGCACTCCCTGGAACCTGTTCGACGTGCGCCGCCAGCCGCCGACACGCCTGCGCCTGGGAGACCAGCTGAAGTTCAAGCCGATCACGCCCGACGAATACCGGACCCTGCTGGAGCCGCGGCAATGAGAACCATGCTTGTCGATCGCCCCGGCATGCTCAGCACCCTGCAGGACACGGGCCGCCTGGGGCACCAGCAGTACGGTGTGTCGGTCAACGGCCCGATGGACGAATGGTCGCATCGCGCCGCCAACGCCCTCGTAGGCAATCCCGAAGACGCGGCGGTGCTGGAATGCACGCTCAACGGACCGCGCCTGTCCTTCTCCGAACACACGCTGATCGCCTTGTGCGGAGCCCCCATGGAGGTGACCGCCGACGGACAGCCCGTTCCCCATGGACGCGCGGTGCTGCTGCGCCGCGGGGTGGTGCTGGACATCGGCGCGCGCACCGCTGGCGCGCGCCTGTACCTGGCGGTGCGGGGCGGCTTGGCGCCGGACCCCGTGCTGGGCAGCCGCAGCACCAATGTGCGCGCCGGCTTCGGAGGATTCCGCGGCCGCCCGTTGCGCAAGGGCGACCACGTGCCGCTGAGCCCGCAGCGCCGGGGTTCCCCCGTGCTGCCCATCGAACGCCGGATGGTGCAGAGCGGGCTGCCCATGCTGTCCGCCCTGCCCGTGGACATATCGCCGCCCGCAAGGCCCGAAGGCTTGCTGCGCTTCATCCCCGGCCCTCACTGGACCGCCTTCACGGACACGGCGCGAACGGACTTCGAACTCGGGCCCTACAAGGTAACGCCGCAGTCCGACCGCATGGGCATGCGCCTGCAAGGTCCGGCGCTAAGGCTGCAAAACGCGATGGAACTGGTTTCGGAAGCCACCGTCTTCGGCACCATTCAAGTCCCTCCCGACGGCCAGCCGATCGTGCTGATGGCCGACCGCCAGAGCGCCGGAGGCTATCCGAAGATCGGATACGTCGCCAGCGCCGATCTCCCGCTGCTCGCCCAGGCCATGCCGGGCGACAGCCTGCATTTCAAAGCCGTCTCGCAAGCCGACGCCGAAATCGCCTGGCGGGACTTCGAAGAACGCTTGCAACACCTGCGCCAAGCCGCCGCGCGGGCGTTGGAATCCTGACGCGCCGGTTTCCACGCCCAGACGATCCCAGGAGAAACCACTATGCCATCCATCGATATCAACTGCGACATGGGCGAGAGCTTCGGCCCCTGGGTCATGGGCCAGGACCTCGAACTGTTCGCGCACGTCACGTCCGCCAACATCGCCTGCGGCTTCCATGCCGGCGATCCCGACGTCATGCTCAAGACCGTGCGCGCCGCCATAGCGGCCAATGTCGCCATCGGCGCGCATCCCGGGCTGCCCGACCTGCAGGGCTTCGGCCGCCGCGCGATGGCGATGACGCCGGAAGAGGTCTATGCGCTAGTGATCTACCAGGTCGGCGCGCTCGACGCCTTTGCGCGCTCCCAGGGAGGCCGCCTGCATCACGTCAAGACGCACGGGGCCCTCTACAACATGACCGCGCGCGACCCCGGACTGGCGAAGGCGGTCGCCCGCGCCGTCCATGACCTCGACCCCGCCCTCCCGATCTACGTCGCCAATGCCGCGATCGCGCAGGCCGCCCGGGATTTCGGCCTGCCCACGGTATTCGAGGTGTACGCAGACCGTACCTATCAGGACGACGGCACCCTCACTCCCCGCTCCCTGCCCAACGCCATGATCGAGGACGTCGACCAGGCCATCGCCCAGGTCAGGCGCATGGTGAAGGAAGGCGTGGTGCGCTCGCTTTCAGGCAAGGACGTTGCCATCGCAGCCGACACCCTATGCATCCACGGCGACCAGCCCGGCGCCGTGCAGTTCGCAAGCCAGATCCGCACCGCCCTGGAGGCCGAGGGCATCGCGGTCAAGACCATCTGACGACACGCAGCACCGGCCACACACCCCGTTCCTCCGGAAGGCGAAAGCCCCGCTCCCTCTAAAGGAAACCCCCGCATGTACTCCGTACTGGCAATTCCATCCCTGGCCCCCTCCCGCGGCAAGCGCCCCCTTGCGGCGCTGGCGCTCGCTGCCGCACTCGCCTTCGCCGGCGGCGGCGCGCAGGCGCAGACCCAAGGCGGCACGCTGCGCGCGATCGTCCAGCCCGAACCGCCCATGCTCATGCTGGGCCTCAACCAGCAGATACCCACGCAGTACGTCGCGGGCAAGATCTACGAAAGCCTGCTGACCTGGACGCCGGCCCTGGAGCCCGCGCCCGGGCTGGCCAAATCGTGGTCGGTTTCCGACGATGGCAAGGTCTACGTGTTCGAATTGCAATCCGGCGTCAAATGGCACGATGGCAAGCCCTTCAGCGCCGACGACGTCGTGTTCTCCATCGACAAATTCCTGCGCGAGGTCCACCCCCGGGCGCGCGTCATCATCAGCCAGTTCGTCGAATCCGTCACGGCGGTCAATCCCGACAAGGTGGAGATCCGCCTCAAGCAGCCCTTCGCGCCATTCCTGAAGGCCTTCGTCAGCGACAACATGCCGATGGTGCCCAAGCACATCTACGACGGCACGGACTACAAGACCAATCCCGCCAACCAGACGCCCATCGGCACCGGCCCCTTCAAGCTGAAGGAGTGGAAGCGGGGCTCGTACATCATCCTGGAGCGCAATCCCGACTACTGGCAAAAGGGCAAGCCCTACCTGGACGAGATCGTCTTCAACGTCATTCCGGACGCCGCTTCGCGCGCCGTGGCGTTCGAGCGCGGCGACGTCCAGGTGCTGCGCAGCGGCGACGCCGACAGCGTCGACGTCCGCCGCCTGAAGGCCCTGCCGAACGTGCAGTACACGACCGCCGGCTGGGAAATGTTCTCGCCCCAGGCCTACATGCAGATGAACCAGCGCAAGCCGCCCTTCGACAACGTGCTGGTGCGCCGCGCGGTAATGGCCGCCGTCAACCGCAAGTTCGTGGTCGACAACATCTTCTTTGGCCTGGGCAAGGTTGCAACCGGCCCCATTTCGTCGGGCACGCCCTTCTACGACGCCGACGTCCCGCCGTACAAGTACGACCTGAAAGCCGCCCGCGCGTTGATCAAGGAGTCCGGCGTGGACCTGTCCAAGACGCCCATCAAGATCCTCTCCTATCCCTACGGAGCGGTTTGGGACCGCCTGGGCGAGTACACCCGTCAAAGCCTGGAGCAGGTCGGCTTCAAGGTGGAGATCGAGCCCGCGGACGCCGGCACGTGGTCCAAGCGCGTCTCCGACTTCGACTTCGACCTGACCTTCAGCTTCACCTCGCAGTACGGCGATCCGGCGCTGGGCGTCTCCCGTCTCTACCTGGAGCGCAACATCGTCAAGGGCTCGGCCTTCGTCAATAACCAGGGATACAAGAATCCCGCCGTCGACGCGCTCTGGGACAAGGCGGCCACCACCACGTCCAACGAAGAGCGCCAAAAGCTCTATGGCGAGATCCAGCGCCAGCTGGTCGCGGACGTGGCCAACGGGTATCTGTTCGAGATCGAGAACCCCACGCTCTACAGCAGCAAGGTCCACAACCTCGTGAAGTCGGCCATCGGCCTGCACGACAACTTCGCGGACGTGTACCTGGACAAGTAACAACCGGCGGCCGCGGGGTCCTGCGCCTGCCGCAGGGCTCGGGACCCTCGGACGCCAGAACACCGTTGGAATCGAACGCATGCAGAAATTGTCCTTCCTGGTCTCGCGCCTGGGCAAAGCCCTATTCGTCATCCTGGGCGTGGTGATCATCAACTTCATGCTGATCCGCATGGCGCCCGGCGATCCGGCCGCCGTGCTCGCAGGCGAGTCCGGGTCCTCCGATCCGGCGTACGTCGAGCAATTGCGCCAGCAATTCGGGCTGGACAAGCCCGTTTACGTCCAGCTTGCCACCTATCTGAAGGGCGTCGCCCAGTTCAACCTCGGCTACTCCTACCGCGAACGCCTCCCGGTCTTCGACCTGATCATGGACAGACTGCCGGCGACGCTCCTGCTCATGGCCTGCGCGTTCATCTTTGCGTTGTTGTTCGGCGTGCTCTTCGGCATCGTCGCGTCGCGTTGCCGCTACCAGGGCAGGCACCCCTGGGTCGACAGCGCGTTGATGACGGCGTCCCTGCTGATCTACGCAACGCCGCAGTTCTGGCTGGCGCTTCTCGCGATCATCTTCTTTTCGCTGCAGCTGGGCTGGCTGCCGCCGTTCGGCATGGAGACGGTGGGCAGCGGCCTGGCCGGCTGGGCCCGGGTCAAGGACATCGCCACGCATCTCGTCCTTCCCACGGTCTCGCTGGGCTGCTTTTTCATGGCGGTCTATGCGCGCCTGACGCGCGCCTCGATGCTCGAAGTCCTGGGCATGGACTTCATCAAGACTGCCCGCGCCAAAGGCGTGCCCGTCAACCAGATCATCCGCCACCACGCGCTGCGAAACGCCCTGCTGCCCGTCGTCACCTTCGCCGGGATCCAGCTGGGGCAGATGGCCGGCGGCGCGGTGCTGACCGAGACCGTCTTCGGCTGGCCCGGAATCGGCCGCCTGATGTTCGATGCCCTCCTGCAGCGCGATTACCAGCTTCTGCTGGGCGTGTTCCTGATCACGTCGACCATGGTCGTGGTGTTCAACCTGCTCACCGATCTGATCTATCGCTTCGTCGATCCGCGCACCCAGGAAAACTGAGAAACCCGCCATGAAGAAATTCCTGAACAGATTCCTTGCCAATCGCGGGGCCGCCGCGGGCACGTTCCTGCTGCTGATCGTCATCGCCGTGGGCGCCTCGGCGTCGGTCCTGTACGAAGAATCGCCGTGGATGATGGTGGCCCAGCCTCTCATCAAGCCGTTCACCGACCCCGCCTACATCCTGGGCACGGACATGCTGGGCCGCGACATCGCCGCGGGGCTGGCGTATGGCGCCCGGGTTTCCCTCATGATCGGCGTCATCTCGACCCTCGTGGCCGTGTTCGTGGGCATTCTGGTGGGCGCGCTCGCCGGATACTACGGGAAGTGGGTGGACGACGCCCTGATGCGCGCGACCGAATTCTTCCAGACCGTGCCGCAGCTGGCAATGGCGATGGTGCTGGTGGCGATATTCAAGCCATCCCTCTATTCGATCGTCGGGGCGATCGCGATGGTCTCCTGGCCTCCCGTCGCCCGCCTCGTTCGCGCCGAGTTCATGACGCTGAAAACGCGCGAATTCGTGCAGGCGGCCGTGGTGATAGGCCAGCGCCCAAGCCGCATCATCCTCACGCAGATCCTGCCCAACACCGCTTCGCCCATCATCGTTACGGCGTCGCTCATGACCGCCACCGCCATCCTGACCGAATCGGCGCTGTCGTTCCTGGGCCTGGGCGATCGCAATCTCATGAGCTGGGGCTACATGATCGGCGCCGCGCGCACGATGCTGCGCGAATCCCAGTGGATGAGCCTCTGGCCGGGACTGGCCATCATGCTGACCGTGCTGGCCATCAACCTGATCGGCGAGGGCCTCAACGATGCCCTCAACCCGCAACTGCGCAAGCGTGGAGCCTGATCCCGTGACCAAGAACTCTTTGCCCCCGTCCGATCACCCCTTGCTCTCCATCCGGAACCTGAGCATCGCCCTGCCCGCCGGAGGCGACCGCGCCTACGCGGTCCGGGACATTTCCTATGACATCCACGCCGGCGAGATCCTGTGCATCGTCGGAGAGTCCGGCTCCGGTAAGTCCATGAGCGCCAATGCGATCATGGGCCTGCTTCCCCACTATCTCCGCCCCGAAAGCGGGCAAATCCTGCTCGGCGGCCGCGACCTGCTGACGCAGGACGAAGAGGTCCTGCGCGGCATGCGCGGACGCGAGATGGCCATGATCTTCCAGGAACCGCTGTCCGCGCTGAATCCGCTGCTGACCGTCGGCGAGCAGATCGCGGAAGTCATGCGCGTGCACAATGCCTACCCCGGCGAAGCCAGGGAACGACGCGTGCTGGAGCTGCTGGAACTCGTGGGCCTGCCCGATCCCGCCGCCATCCGCCATGCCTGGCCCTTCCGGCTGTCGGGAGGGCAGCGCCAGCGCGTGATGATCGCCATGGCGCTCGCCCTGGAACCGAAGCTTCTGATCGCCGACGAACCCACCACCGCGCTGGACGTGACCACGCAGGCGCAGATCCTGGCGCTGATCGCGCGCATCCAGCGGAACAAGGGCATGGGCGTGATGTTCGTTACCCACGACTTCGGCGTCGTCGCGGAAATCGCGGACCGGGTTGCGGTGATGGAAAAAGGGATACTCGTCGAACAGGGTCCGGCGGAACAGGTCCTGAACCGGCCGCAGCACCCCTATACCCGCAGGCTCATCGGCGCCGTCCCCCGGCAACGCGCGTCGGCGTCCGCCCGCCAGGCGCCGGCGGGCGGGCCGGTGCTGCAAGTCGAAAAGCTCAACAAGACCTACGCCTTGGGCGGCGGGCTGTTCCGCAAGGGCCGCGTCGTCCATGCCGTCAACGACGTCAGCTTCACGGTCAGGCGCGGCGAAACCCTGGGCATCGTCGGCGAGTCCGGCTCGGGCAAGTCCACCATCGGCAAGTGCCTGCTCAAGCTGCTGGACATCGACAGCGGCCAGATGCGCTTCGACGGCGAAGACATCGCGCCCTTGTCCGAGGCGCAGTTCCGCCCCAAGCGGCGGAACATCCAGATGATCTTCCAGGATCCCTTCGCCTCATTGAATCCGCGTCACACGGTGGGCCGGATCCTCTGCGACGGCCCGCTCGCCAGTGGCGTACCCCGCCAGCAGGCCGAGAAAAGGGCCCGCGAATTGCTGCAACTGGTGGAACTGGATCCTTCCGCGTTCAACCGCTACCCCGGGGAGTTCTCCGGCGGCCAGCGCCAGCGCGTCGGCATCGCCCGCGCCCTCGCGATGGAGCCGCGGCTGATCGTCGCCGACGAGTCCGTCTCCGCGCTGGACGTCTCGGTGCAAGCGCAAGTGCTCAAGTTGCTGCACGACGTCCAGCAGCGGCTGCAACTGGCGCTGATCTTCATCACGCACGACCTGCGCGTGGCCGCGCAGATATGCGACCACCTGCTGGTCATGCATCGCGGCCGGGTGGTCGAACAAGGCCCGCCGGCGCAGATTTTCGACGCGCCCCAGGATGCCTATACGCGGCAGCTCATCGCTGCCATGCCCGGGCGCGGCTGGGATCCCGGCGCCGCCATCCTCAACTCCGATTCCATGAACGACGCCTGCATCTCATGATAGAACCCGACATGGCCCTGGCCGCTAGCCTGTTCGAGCGGCTGCACGCGCTGAGCTTCGACGGCGTGGGCATCACCAGAGACACCTATGGCGCCGGCGAGCAAAGCGCACATGCCTTGATGGCGGACACCGCGCGGCAGCTTGGGCTGGAGGTCCGTCTCGACGCGGCCCTCAACCTGTACCTGACGCTGCCGGGGCGCCGCCGCGACAAGCCCGCCGTCATGACGGGTTCCCACCTGGACTCCGTTCCCCGGGGCGGCAACTATGACGGCGCGGCCGGGGTCGTCGCCGGCCTCGCCGTCCTCGCCGGATGGATCAAGGCTGGCGCCCGCCCGGACCGAGACGTCACCGTGATGGGCATACGGGCCGAGGAAAGCGCCTGGTTTCCCGTTTCCTACATCGGCAGCACCTCCGCTTTCGGCCTGCTGAGTCCGCAGGCCCTGTCGTGCCGCCGCGCCGGCACCGGGCGGACGCTGTCGGAGCACATCGGCGAGCTCGGCGGGCAGCCGGAGGCTATCGCCCGCGGCGAGGCCGCGCTGCGCCCCGAGGCCATCGACTGCTTCGTCGAACTGCACATCGAACAAGGTCCCGTCCTGGAGGGCAGCGGCCATGCCCTGGGCGTGGTGACCGGCATCTGCGGCAGCCACCGCTACCGGCAGGCCCAGGCCAAGGGGCGGTATGCGCATTCGGGCGCCACGCCGCGCACCCACCGACAGGACGCCGTGGTCGCGCTGGCCACCCTGATCGAACGCCTTCAGCGCGAATGGCTGGCCCTGGAGGCGGACGGGCACGAGCTCACCCTCACCTTCGGCCAGGTGAATACGGACGCCCAGCAGGCCGACTTCAGCAAGGTGCCCGGGCAGGTGAGCTTCTGCGTCGACATCCGCTCCCGGAGCGTCGACACCTTGCGGCTGATGGATTCCCTGCTGCTGAAGGCCGCGGGCGAACTGGAGTCCAGCCACGGCGTCCACTTCGAATGGGGGCCCGTCTCCGGCAGCCAGCCCGCCGTCATGGACGAAGCCCTGCAACGGGCGCTGCATGACGCCGCGCTTGCGGCGGGCGTGCAGCCGCGCCTGCTTCCGAGCGGCGCGGGGCACGATGCCGCCACCTTCTCCAACCGGGGAGTCCCCACCGCCATGCTGTTCGTGCGCAACGCGAACGGCAGCCACAATCCCGACGAGGCCATGGACATGGACGACTTCGCCGCAGGCGCGCGAAGCCTGGGCCAGGTGCTCGCCACGCGCGCCGGACTGGCCCGGCAGCAGAATTCCGCCCCCCATTGAGGATCTTTCATCATGCCGATTTGCGTCATCGCGCAACCCATCCACCCCATCGGCGCGCAAATCCTGCGCGACGCGGGCGTGGAGGTGCGCCAATCCCCCGGGCCCGGCCTGGACTCCTTGCGCGAGGTCATTGCGCAGGCCGACGCGGTCATCGTCCGCGACAGCCTTCCGGCCGCGCTCATCGACGCGGCGCCGCGCCTGAGCGTCATCGCCAACCACGGCACGGGCACGGACAAGATCGACGTCGACCATGCCGAGTCGAAAGGCATACCCGTCGTTTTCACGCCCGATGCGAACGTGCGTTCCGTCGCGGAACATGCGCTGATGCTGATGCTGGCCACCGCCCGCCAGGCCGTGCAGGCGGATACCGCGACGCGCCAAGGGCATTGGCGTTTCAAGTACGAGCAGCCCATGTTCTCGCTTTGTGGAAAAACGCTGGGCATCGTGGGCTGGGGCCGCACCGGCCGCCTGCTCTGCGGCATGGCCGCGCAGGCGCTGGACATGCAAGTCCTCGTCTGGTCGCCCAGCCTGCCGGGCGGCGGATCGCTGCCCGCAGGCGCCACGCGGGTGGAGACGCTGCACGAACTGCTGCAGGCGTCTGACGTCGTGTCGCTCCACCGCCCTCTGCGCCCGGATACCCGGCACACGCTGGACGCGGCGGCGTTGCAACGCATGAAGCCGGGGGCCATTGTCATCAATACCTCCCGGGGCGGGCTCATCGACGAGTCGGCGCTGGCCGACGCGCTGCGCGGCGGGCGCCTGTTCGGCGCGGGCCTGGACGTGTTCGAAACGGAGCCGCTGCCTGCGGGGTCCCTGGTCGCCGGGCTGCCCAACGTCGTGCTCACCCCCCATGTCGCCGGTTCCACCCAGGAGGCGCTGGCGGCGACCGCGCGCCAATGCGCTGAACAGATCCTTTCCGTGCTCGCCGGCAGGCAGCCTGCCCATCTTGTGCATCCTCGGGCATGGAACCGCCGCCGCCAGCCCGCTTCCTCCAACTTCGCCGAACGACAGCCATGAATCCTCCGATCGTCACCCTGACCCAGGGCCATCTGCCCCTGCTCGTTTCCATTCCCCACGGCGGCGAATGCCTGCCCGAACCATTCCTGAGCCGCATGACGCCGGCCGCCCACAAGATCGCGGATACCGACTGGCACCTGGCGCGCCTCTATGACTTCGCCCGCGCGATGGGCGCCTCGGTGCTGCAGGCCAACTACTCGCGCTACATCATCGACGTCAACCGGCCGGCCGACGGCGCGAGCCTTTATCCGGGAACGGCCACCACCGGCCTGTGCCCCACCGAGAGCTTTCTCGGCGAAGCCCTGTACCAAGCCGGCTCCGCGCCGCCGGACGAGCAGGAAACGGCGGAGCGTATCGTCCGGTACTGGCAGCCCTATCACGACGCGTTGCGGCAGGAACTGTCGCGCCTGCGCCAGAAGCATGCCCACGTACTGCTGTGGGAAGCCCACTCCATCGCCAACGAGCTGCCCCGCCTCTTCGAAGGAAGGCTGCCCGACCTGAACATCGGCACGTTCAGCGGCGCCGCGTGCGCCCCTGCCTTGCGCGAGGCCGCTGTCGCCGCGGCCAGCGCCAGCCCCTTCAGCTGGGTAGCCGACGCGCGCTTCAAGGGGGGCTACATCACGCGCAACTACGGCCGCCCCCAATCCGGCGTGCATGCCGTGCAGCTCGAAATGTCGCGGCACCTCTATATGGTGGAAGGAGAGCCTTACGCCTATCGCGAAGACCGGGCCGCCGCCGTGCTTCCCACCGTTGAACGCATGGTCGGGAACACCCTGCGGGCGCTGGAAGGCCTGCAATGAACGGAAGCCGGCCATGATGAATCTCTCCGATATCCGGACGTACGCGCGCCAGCTCCATCTGCGCGGGATCGAATCCGTCGAAATCCAGACGGGGGAGCGCCTGATCAGCATCCGGATCGACGTCCCCGCGTCGTCCGGCGGCGCATCCGCCTCCCCGGCCGCGCCCATCCGGGAGGCCGCTTTCATCGACGTGCGCAGCGCCACGCTGGGCCGCTTGCTGCGCAGCCACGCCGACAGGCTGCCTGTGCCGATAGAGCCGGGCGACGAGGTCATACAGGGCCAGCTGCTCGCGCTGGTGGTTCTGGATGAAAGCCTGGAGCCCGTGCGTGCGCCGGTGGACGGCGCGATCGGCGCCGTGCTCGCGGCCGAAGGCCAGATCGTGGATTACGGCATGCCCCTGTTCCAACTCAAGCCAAGGCAGCGCTGAGCGATGACCCAGAAAACCCAATTGATCCTGGACATGATCGATCTGGCCGCCGAAGAACGCATCGCGGAGCTCTACGTCAGCGAGCCCGCTTTCGGCGTCCGTATCCGGCGGCGCGCGCGCGGCGAATGCCCCGCCTCGGCCCCCGACGCCGCCGCTCTCTCCGCCGTTCCTGCGTCCGGACCGGCAGCCGCCGCCGCGGCGCCAGCCTCCCTGACGGTCTCCGCCCCCTTGGGGGGCACGTTCTACCGGGCTTCCAGCCCGGGGGGAGAGCCCTTGGCGAGCGAGGGATGCCGGGCCGAGGCGGGCGCGCCCCTGTGCGTCATCGAGGCCATGAAGATGCTGACCGAGGTGGCCGCCCCGCAAGCCGGGACGGTCGCCCGGGTGCTGTGCGAAGACGGGCAGATGGTCGAACAAGGACAGGCGCTGTTCATTCTTGAACCCGGCGAGGCCGAGCATGTTTCGTAAGATCCTCATCGCCAATCGTGGCGAAATCGCCCTGCGCATACAACGAGCTTGCCATGAGCTAGGCATCCAGACCGTCGTGGTGCACTCCGAAGCGGACCGCGACGCGTCCTACCTGCAACTGGCCGACGAGGCGCTCTGCATCGGGCCGGCGCCCTCCGCCGACAGCTACCTGAACGCCTCCGCCATCCTCGCCGCGGCCAGGCTGGCGGGAGCGCAGGCGATCCATCCCGGCTATGGCTTCCTCAGCGAGAACGGCGGCTTTGCCGAAGCCGTGGAGGCCGCGGGCATGACGTTCATCGGCCCCAGCCCGTCGACGATCCGCATGATGGGCGACAAGGTCAAGGCCAAACGGGCCATGCAAGAATCCGGGGTGCCCTGCGTGCCAGGGTCGGACGGCGTGCTTCCCGATGAGGCTCGGGCCGTCTTGCGGCAAGCTGAAGGCATCGGCTTTCCGCTGATCGTCAAGGCGGCGGGCGGCGGCGGAGGCCGCGGAATGCGCGTGGTCGAATCCGAAAGCGGCTTGCTGGCGGCGGTGGAAACCACGCGCGCCGAAGCGCTGGCGGCTTTCGGCAATCCGGATCTTTACATGGAGCGCTTCCTGCAACAGCCTCGCCACATCGAAATCCAGGTACTGGCCGACCATCACGGCCACGCCGTCTGGCTGGGCGAGCGTGACTGCTCCATGCAGCGGCGGCACCAGAAAGTGGTCGAGGAATCGCCCGCCCCCGGTATCGATCCCCAGGCGATCGAGGCGATAGGCGAACGCTGCGCCGACGCGTGCAGGTCGATCGGCTATCGGGGCGCGGGCACGTTCGAATTCCTCTACGAGGACGGGCGGTTCTACTTCATCGAAATGAACACGCGGCTGCAGGTCGAGCACCCCGTCACCGAGCTCACGACCGGCATCGACATCGTGCAGATGCAGATCCGTATCGCGGCCGGGGAGCCCTTGCCCTGGCGCCAGGAACAGATCCGGCGCCGCGGCCATGCGATCGAATGCCGGATCAATGCCGAGAGCGCCGCATCCTTCCTCCCTTCTCCCGGCCGCATCACGCACTGGCGGCCGCCGGGCGGGCCTGGCGTGAGGGTCGATTCGCATGCCCATGCCGGCTACACGGTGCCGCCGCACTACGATTCGATGATCGGAAAATTCATCGCGTTCGGCGATACGCGCGAGCAAGCGCTGGCCCGCATGCGGGTCGCGCTGCGCGAGGCCGTCGCGGAAGGCATCGACACGAATATCCCGCTGCACCGCGACCTGTTCTCGGATCCCGTGTTCTGCCTGGGCGGCGCGGGTATCCATCACCTGGAATCCTGGATAGCATCACGGCATGCCCCCCCGGTTTAGCGCCATCCAGCCGCGACGCGCAAAAGCCCTGCGGCTCTCCCGCACGTCATTTTCCCTCTACCGAAAGGAAATTCCATGAGCTTGATCGAACAGAAATTCGCCAGACTCTCCACCGACAACGCGCCTGGCCAGGAAGTCCGCCAGCGCGCGGAGGGACTGGACGCCCTGCTGAAAGGCGGCACGCTGCCCGGCACGCCGGTGGACTTTTCGCACGGCGATGTGAATGAAAACGCATTCGCGCCCACGCCCGGCTCCCTGGAAGCCTTCGTCGCCGGCGTGGAAAGCGGAGGCGAGCAGGCCTATACGGAGTATCGTGGGCGCGCCGACCTGCGCGCCCGCGTGGCGGAGCACCTGGGACGGTTCACCGGCAGCCCGGTCTCGGGCGCGGACGAACTGATCATCACTCCGGGCACCCAGGGCGCCCTGTTCCTGTCCATCGCCTCCACCGTCGCGGCCGGCGACAAGGTGGCCATCGTGCGGCCCGACTATTTCGCCAATCGCAAGCTGGTCGAGTTCATCGGCGGCGACATCGTCCCGATCGAGATGGATTACCTGAACAACACCGACCGCGCGGGCCTGGACCTGGGCCAGCTCGAATCGGCCTTCAAGGCGGGGGTGAAGACCTTCCTGTTCTCCAACCCCAACAATCCGGCCGGGGTGGTCTATTCGAAGGACGAGATCGGCCGGATCGCCGCGCTCGCCAACCAATATGGAGCCACCGTCATCGTCGACCAGCTGTACTCGCGCCTGCGCTATGCGGGCGTCGAATACACGCATCTGCGCGCCGCCGGGATCGACCCGGACAACGTCATCACCATCATGGGCCCCTCCAAGACCGAATCCCTGAGCGGCTACCGCCTGGGCGTGGCCTTTGGCGCGCCGAAACTGCTGGATCGCATGGAAAAGCTGCAGGCCATCGTATCGCTGCGGGCTCCCGGATATTGCCAGGCCGTGCTGCGCACCTGGTTCGAGGAACCCGAAGGCTATATGGAGGAACGGATCCGGCAGCACCAGGCCATCCGCGACGACCTGCTGCGCGTGCTCCGCTCCGTCGACGGCCTGGCCGCCCGCACTCCCCAGGCGGGAAGCTACCTGTTCCCCAGGTTGCCCAAGCTGACGGTGTCCCCGCAGGATTTCGTGCGCATCCTGCGCCGCCAGGCCGGCGTGACGGTAACCCCCGGCACGGAATTCAGCCCCGACGCCGGCGACAGCTTCCGCCTCAATTTCTCGCAGAACCACGCCGCGGCGCTGCACGCGATCGAGCGGACGGTCGAACTCATCGCCCGCTACCGCGCTTAACGACAGGAGATCCCCATGACACGCAAGGCATATTCCAGCGACCGCACGCCGCCGCCCGCCGGCACCTACAGCGTCGCCATCCAGGCCCAGGGCCTCATTTTCCTTTCCGGCCAGACGCCGCGCGACGTCCACAACGTGCGCCACGGCGACAAGCCTTTCGCCGAACAGGCCCGGATGGCCCTCGACAATCTCCAGGCCGCGGCCGAGGCGGCGGGCTCGTCGCTGCGCGACGCCGTCAAGGTCAACGTCTTCCTGAAGAACCCGGCGGACGCCAAGGAATTCGACGCCATCTACGCCGGCTACGTCGGAGACCCGCCTCCGGCGCGGACCCTGACCCAGTCCAACTTCGCGGGATTCGACATCGAAGTGGACGCGATACTGCTGGCCCGCCAAGCCTAGCGGCGGAGCACGGGCGGAACTTTCCTTACCTGGAGGGACTTTCAATCATGAGCGCACGCAGCGGGCTCATCAACGAGACAAGCAAGGGCGTTTACGTCATCGCCGCCACGCCGTTCTCCGACAACGGCGAACTGGACCTGGAGAGCATCGACAGCCTGACGGATTTTTATCTGGAGAAAGGCGTAACCGGCCTCACGATACTGGGCATGATGGGCGAAGCGCCCAAGCTGACGGAAGCGGAGACCACGACAGTAATGCGACGCGTGCTGAAACGCGTCGAGGGCGGCGTGCCCGTGGTTGTCGGCGTAAGCGATGCGTCGGACCGCAACGTCGAGCGCCTGTCGCGCGAAGCGATGTCGCTTGGCGCGGCCGGCGTCATGATTGCGCCCGTGCCCAACCTGAAGACGGACGAGCAGGTCTACGCGTACTACGCGAACATCGCCGCCCTGCTGGGGCGGGACATCCCGATCTGCCTGCAGGACTTCCCCCAATCAACGGGGGTGCACACGTCGGTGGCGGTGATACATCGCCTGATCGACGCCTTTCCGCAGATCGTCATGCTCAAGCACGAGGACTTTCCCGGCATGCGCAAACTGAGCCAGGTCCGCGAAAAAAGCGCCGCGGACGGCAGGCGGCGCATCAGTATCCTGGTGGGCAATGGCGGCCTGTTCCTGCCGCAGGAAATGCTGCGCGGCGCCGATGGCGCCATGACGGGATTCGCCTATCCCGAAATGCTGGTGCAGGTCTGCCGCCTGTTCCATGAAGGAAAGCCGGAAGAGGCGGAGGATCTGTTCAACATCTACCTGCCCCTGCTGCGCCACGAGTTCCAATACGGCATCGGCCTGGCCCTGCGCAAGGAAACGCTGCGCCGGCGCGGCGCGATCCGTTCGGCCTACGTGCGCCGCCCGGGCCCGGTGCTGGACGCCACGGATCACGCCGAACTGGGCCGCCTGATCGGCAGGCTGGAAGCCTCATTGGCCTGAGGCTTCGGGGGGTTCCGTCACTCACGGAACCCCTGCGCGCGCATGTGCTCGGCCAGGAACTCCACGCATGCTCGGATCTTGGCCGAGGCGCTCAGGCGCGAGGGGTACACGGCCCAGACGTTGGCCTCCTGCCGGTACGCCGGCAGCACCTGTTCCAGCCTGCCTTGCGCGATCAGGGGCCCCACGTCCCAGGCCGAGCGCAGGATGATCCCCCGGCCGTCCACCGCCCACTGCACGACCATCTCGCCGTTATTGGCCGATAGCGGCCCGCGTACCTTGACCGTATGTTCGCGGCCGCCCCGGCGCATGCGCCACACGCCGAAGGGATGGTCGCGCTCCTTGATGACCAGGCAGTCATGGGCGGCCAGGTCGGCCAGGGTGCGCGGCGCTCCCCGCGACCGCAGGTATGCCGGCGCGGCGCAGAGCACGCGATGATTGCTGGCCAGCTTGCGCGCGATGACGTGCGGCGCGATGTCGTCGCCCACGCGCACGTCCAGGTCATATCCCTCCGCCGCCACGTCGACCAGGCGGTCGAACACCTCGAAGCGGACCTGCACCGCGGGATGCTGGGCGGCGAACGCCGATAGCGCGGGCGCCACCACCCGGCGGCCGAACCCGAAGCTGCTGCAGACCCGCAGCAGTCCCCGGGGCTCACGCCGGGTGATGCCGACCTCTTCGACCAGGTGATCCACGTCGTCCAGGATGCGCTGGGCCCAGTGGTAGACGCGTTCGCCCGCTTCGCTGATCACGACGCGCCGGGTCGTGCGATGGAACAGCTTGGTGCCCAGGCTTTCCTCGAGCAGGCGGATGCGCTTGGTGACGTAGGCGGGCGACATGCCCAGGTCCTCGGCCGCCTTCGAGAAGCTGGAGGCCCGCACCACCGCGCACAGGACGCGCAAATCGGCGGGAAGAAAATCATTATTCATGATTCGTGCATAGTCATTTCACGAGATGGCCTATTGTAGATAGGACGTGAGGGCGCCTACCATCGTCTCGGTTCCGTTTCCCCTTACTCCACACAACCCATCATGTCCCAAGCATTCAAAATCGCCGCCATCGCCGGTGACGGCATCGGCAACGAAGTCATGCCCGAAGGCCTGCGCGCGGTGCACGCGGCCGCCAGGCGCTTCGACGTGCCGCTGCAGATCGACACCTTTCCCTGGGCCAACTGCGATTACTACGCGCAGCACGGCGAAATGATGCCGCCCGACTGGAAGGCGCAACTGCAGGGCTACGACGCCATCTTCTTCGGCGCGGTGGGCTGGCCCGCCACGGTCCCGGACCATGTATCCCTGTGGGGATCGCTGCTGAAGTTCCGCCGCGAGTTCGACCAGTACATCAACCTGCGCCACGTGCGGCTGTTCGATGGCGTGCCATGCCCGCTGGCCGGACGCAAGGCGGGCGACATCGATTTCTTCATCGTCCGCGAAAACACCGAGGGCGAATACACCAACCTGGGCGGGCGTCTGTTCGCCGATACGGACCGCGAAATCGTCATCCAGGAATCCGTCTTCACCCGGCACGGCACCGACCGCGTCATGCGCTATGCCTTTGAATTGGCCAACCGGCGCGAGCGCAAGGCGCTGACCGTGGCGACCAAGAGCAACGGCATCGCGGTCAGCATGCCCTGGTGGGATGAGCGGGCCGACGCCATGGCCAGGCAGTATCCGGACGTCAAGACCGACAAGCAGCACATCGACATCCTCGCCGCGCGCTTCGTGCTGCAACCGCAGCGGTTCGACGTGGTGGTGGCGTCGAATCTGTTCGGCGACATCCTGTCGGACCTGGGCCCGGCGTGCACGGGCACCATCGGCATCGCTCCGTCGGCGAACCTGAATCCGGAACGCGCCTTCCCCTCGCTATTCGAGCCCGTGCACGGATCGGCCCCGGACATCTACGGCAAGGGGATCGCCAATCCCATCGCCATGATCTGGTCGGGCGCGCTGATGCTGCAGTTCCTGGGCAGCCAGGACGCGCACGACGCGATCCTGCGGGCGATCGAACATTGCCTGAAGCATGGCCCCCGCACGCCCGACCTGGGCGGCCAGGCGAGCACCGAAGAGCTCGGACTCGCCATCGCGGCGCACATCGAGGCCTCGGCCTAGGTCGGCGTCAGGCGGCGCGCGACAGCATGCTGTCGCGCAACCGCAGTACGGACGCGCACGAGGTATCGCGGTGCGTCACGAGCGACAGCGACAGCGCGCCCCGCGCATCGGCGTCGGCCAGCGGCACGAACGCCACGTGCGGCGTGGAGTACGCCCGGGTCACGCCCGGCACCAGCGCCAGGCCCATTCCGCTGGCGACCAGGCTGACCAGGGTCTGCACCTGGATCGCTTCCTGGCTGATGCGCGGCGAAAAGCCGGCCTTGCGGCATAGCGCCAGCGCCACGCCGTACAGGCCCGGCACTTTCAGCGGCGAATACAGCACGAAGTTCTCGGCGCGCGCCCGTTCCAGCTGGACCGGCCCTCCCGCCGCCAGCGGATGCCCGGCCGGCACCGCCAGGATCAGGTCGTCCCGCTCCACCACCCAGGAATCCAGCGCCGCGTCTTCCGCCAGGGGGCCGCGCACCAGGCCGGCGTCGATATCGTTGGCGCGCAGCATCGCCACCAGCCCGACCGTGCTGTCCTCGCGCAGGTCCAGCTGCAGGTCCGGATACTGGGCGCGGAAGGCCGGCAGGCAGCGCGGCAGCAACATGTACGTGGCGGACCCCACGAAGCCCAGCCGCAGCAGGCCCCACTCGCCGAGGGCCACGCGGCGGGCCGCCTGGCGCGCCTGTTCGGAATGAAACAGCGCGCGGCGGGCGTCGGCCATCAACGCCTGGCCGGCGGGGGTCGGCGTCACGCCCTTGGGGCCGCGCACCAGCAGCGGCACCCCCACCGCATGTTCCAGCTTCTGGATCGAAACCGACAGCGCGGGCTGCGCGATGTGCAGCAGATCGGCGGCGCGCCGGTAGCTGCCCTGTTCCGCAATGGTCACGAACTGCCGAAGCTGCCGTAGATCGATAGCCATAACAAATTCCATATCGCCCAATACCTAAGCCATATTAGACGCGTATGCGCCAGGCCGATAGCATTCCCGTCATGACAGCCACTCCCTTCCCCCGAGCCGGCGCGCTGGGCGGCGTGCGCATCCTGGACCTGACGTCCGTGGTGTTCGGCCCTTACGCGTCGCAGATACTCGCCGACTACGGCGCCGATGTCATCAAGGTCGAGTCGCCCGCGGGCGACTCGACGCGCCGTACCGGCCCAGCGCAGGAACCGGGGCTGGCCGCCATCTTCCTGGGCCTGAACCGCAACAAGCGCAGCATCGTGCTCGACTTGAAGCAGGCCGGCGCGCGGCAGGCGCTGCTGACGATGGTGGATCGGGCCGACGTGCTGATGCACAGCATGCGGCCCGCCAAGATGGCCGCGCTCGGGCTGGACCCGGATACGCTGTGCGCGCGCAACCCGAGGCTGGTGTATGCCGGCCTGTATGGTTTCGGGGCGGGCGGCGCCTACGACGGCCGGCCCGCGTATGACGACATCATCCAGGGGCTGTCGGGCCTTGCCGACCTGGTCGACCGCCAGACAGGCGAGCCCCGCTACCTGCCCACCGTCGCGGCCGACAAGACCTGCGGCCTGATCGCCGCCCATGCCATCCTGGCCGCGCTGTTCCAGCGCGAGCGGACCGGCGCGGGCCAGCAACTGGAAGTGCCCATGTTCGAGAGCATGGCGTCCTATGCGCTGGTCGAGCATTACTATGGCAGGCACCTGGCCGACGAGGCGGGCCAGGCCGGCTATCCGCGCGTGCTCACGTCCTGGCGCAAGCCCTGCCGCACGGCCGACGGCCATGTCTGCCTGATGCCCTACACCGACGCCCACTGGCGCGACTTCTTCATCGCCGCCGACCGCCCGGACCTGGCGGAAGATCCGCGCTTTGCCGACATCTCCGCCAGGACGCGGCACATCGAGACACTGTACGAACTGCAGGCCGGTATCGTCGCCCGGCGCGACACCGGCTATTGGCTCGCGCTGTGCGCTCGTCTGGAGATTCCGGCCGCGCCGGTCAATCGCCTGCAGGACCTGGAAACCGATCCGCACCTGCAAAGCGTGGACTTTTTCGTTCCGCTGGAAAGCGCGTCGGGCAGCCGCTACCGCTTTCCCCGCAATCCCGTGCGCCTGCGGCACTCCCATGTGCCGGCCACGATGCCGCCGCGCCTGGGCGAGCACAC
Organism: Achromobacter sp.; assembly: GCF_050285585.1. Classification (GTDB taxonomy): domain Bacteria; phylum Pseudomonadota; class Gammaproteobacteria; order Burkholderiales; family Burkholderiaceae_B; genus Achromobacter. The sequence continues at coordinate 232,846 of NZ_JBLZXF010000006.1, forward strand.
GCTCGACGTGCTGCGCGAAGCAGGCCTGGACGAATCCCGCATCTCCGCGCTCCTGGAGACAGGCGCCGCGCTCGACGCATTTTCCACAACCAACGACAACAGCGAGACTCCCGCATGAACGCAGACCGCAACGCCGCCATCGCGCAGCTCGGCCAGGGCTATTACTGGCAGGATCTGACCGTGGGCCAGCGCTTCCACACGTTCCGCCGCACGGTCACCGAGACCGATATCGTGAACTTCATCAGCGTGACGGGAATGCTGGAGACGATCTTCATCGACGCCACCTATGCGCATGGCGCGATACAGGGTCGTCCCGCGCCCGGCGCGCTGACCTACGGCCTGATCGAGGGGCTGATCATGCAGGGCATGGTCCAAGGCACGGGGCTGGCGCTTTTGGAAGTCCACAAGAAAATGCTGGCGCCCGTGGTCGCGGGCGACACCATCTGGGCGGAGATCGAAGTGACCGGCGTGCGCCCGACCTCGCAGCACAACCGGGCGGTCGTCACGTCCGCCATCGAAGTCCGCAACCAGCATGGCAAGCCGGTGATGAGCTACACGGCCACGCGCATGCTGGCCGGCAGGCCCGAGGCCTGATCAGGCAGCAAGCGCCCCGCCCAGAGGGCGCTGCCGCCTGGACGCGATCCGCGTCATCCAGAAAAGCACAAGGAGACAAACCATGAAGAAAGCAGTGCTGGCGGCCAGCCTGGCCATCCTGGCATTGGGAGGCGCGGCCGGCGCCCACGCCGCCTGGCCCGAGCGTCCCGTAACGATGGTGGTGCCATTCCCGCCCGGCGGCCCCACCGACCTGGTGGCGCGCGTGCTGGCCAAGCAGCTCACCGACCAGTTGGGCCAGACCGTCGTGGTCGAGAACAAGGGCGGCGCCAACGGCAACATCGGCATGCAATACGCGGCGGCGGCCAAACCCGATGGCTATACCGTGCTCTACAACACCTCCTCCATCGCGCTCAGCCCCAATCTTTACCGGTCGCTGGCATTCGACCCGGTCAAGGACTTCGCGCCGGTGTCGTCCACGGCCGTCATCCCGCTGGTGCTGCTGGTGCATCCGTCCGTGCCGGCAAAGGACACCCAGTCGTTCGTCCAGTATGCCCGCGCGCATCCAGGCAAGCTCTCGTACGGTTCGGCTGGCGCCGGCAACGTCACCCACCTGGGCGCCCTGTTGCTGCTGCGCTCGCTCGAGATCGACGCGGTGCACGTGCCCTATCGCGGCAGCGCCCCGGCCATGACGGATCTGGTCGGCGGGCAGGTGCAGTTGATGACGAACACGCTGAACGATTCGCTCGGCTTCGTCCGGGAGGGCAAGCTGCGCGCGCTGGCCGTGACCAGCAGCGCGCGCAGCGACCAACTGCCCGACGTGCCGACCGTGGCGGAAACGGCGGTGCCCGGATTCGAGATGGGCGCGTGGCAGGGCGTGGTAGTGCCGGCCGGCACGCCCGAACCCGTGATCGAAAAGCTGAACGCCGAAATCCGCCGCGCCCTGCAATCGCCAGAAATGCAGAAGCAGCTCAAGGCGCAAGGCGCGCAGGCGCTAGGGTCCACGCCCCAGGAGTACGCGGCCTACATAAAAAGCGAAATCTCGCGCTGGGGCGAAGTGGTGAAAGCCGCCAACGTAAAGTTGGATTGACGCGCCGGGCCGCCCCACTGTGGCGCGGCCCCCTCGGCGGGGCAGCAAGCACGCTCGGCGTACGCAGCGTGGGGGCTCCGCGCCGCCGCCGGGCCGCCCCAAGGCGGCGCAGCCCCCTCGGGGGGCAGCAAGCACGCTCGGCGTGCGCAGCGTGGGGGCACACTCCACTCAGCGGCCTGCCGCCTTCGCACTGATCCCGTTGGCCACGCCCATATCCACCTTGGGCACGTCGCGGATCAACACGCGCACGTCTTCGCCCGAAATATCGATGCTGCTGCAAACCGCCTGGTTCAGCGCGGCGATCAGGGCCGCCTTCTTGGCTTCGTCGCGGCCTTCGATCAAGGCCACGTCCACGCGCGCCATGCGCTTGCCGATCTCTCCGGCCACGATCACGTTTTCCGCGGGCACTTCCTGCAGCACGATGCGCACGCTGGGCAGCGGCGCGGCGATGCTCTCGACGACGGCGTTGGACGCCGCCTTCAGCAAAGTGGCTTTCTGGGCGGCCGAGTGGCCTTGCATGATCTGGACATTCAAAATGGGCATGACGGCTTCCGATGTTCCGAATGGGGGACAAGCCGGCCGATCCGGCCGGTCGACCATCATATCCGGACTTTGCCCATGCCCAGGCACAGTCCGGATACGGGTCTTCCCTGTCAGGCGGCCTGGTCCCGATGCTCCAGTTCGGGCTCGGCTTGCTGCCCGGCGGCGGCGTCGTCGGCGGGCGCCGGCGTATCGGCCAGGGCCGGCGTGACCAGCTCCACGACCTTCTTGCGCGACAACATGCCGATGAACTCGTCGTCCTCGCCCGTCACCGCCACGGGCTGGTCGCTGTGGACCAGCTGGGCCAGCACTTCGCCCAGGCCTGCGGTGGCCGGCACCGACGCCAGGTCTTCCACGTAGCGGGAAACGTCGCGCACGCCGTCCTGGATGGCTCTTTCGGCCGCCTCGGCGGTCAGCACGCCGGCCAGACGCTTGCCGTCCAGCACCGGCGCGTACTCGTAGTCCAGGGCGCGCATGCGGTCCATGGCGTGCGCGGGACGCGAACGCATGGTCAGGGTCAGGCGCGCCGGATTCACGGCATGCGTGGCGTTGAGCACCTTGGTGCGGTTCACGTCCTGCAGGAACGACTGCACGTAATCGTTGGCGGGGTTCAGCAGAATGTCTTCCGGCGTGCCTTCCTGCACCAGTTCGCCGTCCTTCAGGATCGCGATGCGGTTGCCCAGGCGCAGGGCCTCGTCCAGATCGTGCGTGATGAAGACGATGGTCTTGTTCAGCTTGGCCTGCAATTGCAGCAGTTGGTCCTGCATCTCGCGGCGAATCAGGGGGTCCAGCGCCGAGAACGCTTCGTCCATCAACAGGATTTCGGCATCCGTGGCCAGCGCCCGCGCCAGGCCCACGCGCTGCTGCATGCCGCCCGACAGCTGGTGCGGATACTGATTCTCGAAGCCCGACAGGCCAACCTGCTCCAGCCATTCGCGGGCGCGCTTCTCGCGCTCGGCCCGGCCCACGCCCTGCACGGTCAGCCCATAGGCGGCGTTGTCCAGCACCGTGCGGTGCGGAAACAGGCCGAAGCGCTGGAACACCATGCTCATTTTCTTCTGGCGGAAGACTTCCAGGTCGCGCTTGTTCAGGCTGACCACGTCCACGCCGTCGACCAGGATGTGGCCGGCGCTGGGTTCGATCAAGCGGTTGAAGTGGCGGATCAGGGTGGACTTGCCGGAACCCGACAGCCCCATGATGACGTAGATGCTGCCTTCTTCAATCGACAGGCTGATATCGCGCAGGCCCAGCGTGTGGCCGCTTTCGGCCAGCAGCTGTTCCTTGCTCATGCCGCCCTGGGCGGCTTCCAGCCATTTCTTCGGATGCGGGCCGAAAATCTTGTAGATGTTCTTGACTTCGATCTTGCTCATCGCTGGCCTCCCATGCGCATGCGCTGTCCATACGATTGCGTGATCCGGTCGAACAGCACGGCCAGCACCACGATACCCAGCCCGGCCAGCAGGCCGCGGCCCACTTCCAGACGGTTGATTCCAAGCAGCACTTCGTAGCCCAGGCCGCGCGCGCCGATCATCGACGCGATCACCACCATCGACAGCGCCATCATGGTGGTCTGGTTGATGCCAGCCATGATGTTGGGCAGCGCCAGGGGCAGCTGCACGCCGAAAAGCTGCTGGCGCGGATTGGCTCCAAAGGCGCGCGACGCTTCGAGCACTTCGCGGTCGACCAGGCGGATGCCCAGGTCCGTCAACCGGATCAGCGGCGGCACGGCGTAGATGACCGTGGCGATGATCGCGGGGATCTTGCCCAGGCCGAACAGCATGACGACCGGAATCAGGTACACGAAGCTGGGCATGGTCTGCATCACGTCTAGCACGGGCAGCATGCCGGAACGCAGCCAGTTGACGCGCGCCATCAGCACGCCCAGGGGGATGCCGATCAGCACGGACAGGCCCGCCGCCATGATCATCAGCGCCAGCGTCTGCATGCCGGCGTCCCACAGGCCCAGCACGCCGATCACGCACAGCAGCGCGCCCATCGCCAGGCTCAGGCCGATGCGGCGGCTCACACCCCAGGCGATCGCCACCGTGACGGCGACCACCGCCCACCAGGGCGAACTGCGCAGCAGCTGCTCCAGCCACACCAAGGCATGCAGGACGGGCTGGGACAGAGTCTCCAGCGTGTCCGCGTAGTTGGTGACCAAATGATCGACGAAACCGTCGATCGCCCCCCGGACCTGCCGGGCGGGAATAATTTCAGGAAACATTCGTTCTACTCCATTCTGGCGCGCTCATCGCCCGTGCCGCCGCAAACCGCGGCATCGCGCAAGACAATGAAACCCAGGGGCTTCCAGGGCGGAAGCGGCCCGCCAAGTCGGCGGCACAAGCGCGCATCTGGCCGGGCGATCTCGCCCGGCCGGCGGCCATCCCGGCAAAGCAGTCCGGCCCGAGGGAGGGCCGGTACGCGCCATGGTGGCGCGCTGCCAGGCTCACGGCAGGTTAGAGCGCGCTTTGGACGCGCCCGGCGACGTCGGCGGGGACCCACTTGGTCCAGACGTCGGGCTTGTTCTTCAGGAACCACTTGGCCACGGCGCCGGACTCGTCGCCGGTCTCTTCCATGTGGGCCAGGGTTTCGTTGATCACCGGCAGCGGCACCGACACCTTGGACAGGAATTCGGTGAGCTTGGGGGCCTCCTCCGAGAACTTGGTGTTTACGGCGGTGAAGACGGGATTGTCAGGATAGGCGCTGGGCTCGGGATTGGCGCACTTGGGCGCCGTCAGGCACTTGTGCTTTTCCGCGTCGTAGGGCGGCATCTCCAGCTTGACCAGGTCCATCGAGCCGACCAGCGGCGTGGGCGACCAGTAGTAGAAAACCACGTTCTGCTTGCGCTTGTAGGCCGACATCAGGGCCGCCTTCTGCGCCGCGCCCGTTCCGGGCGAGTACAGCGTGTAGGTGTCGTCCAGCTTCAAGGCATGGAACAGGTTGTTGCTGGTCACTTCGCAGCCCCAGCCCGCCGGGCAGCCATAGAAACGGCCCTTGCCGGGCTCTTCCGGATCCTTGAACTCGTCCTTGAACTTCGGCAGGTCGGACGCGGACTTCAGTTTCGGCAGGCGCTCGGCCGTGTAGCGCGGGATGTACCAGGCCTCGGCGCCCATGTAGAGATCGCCGATGCGCTTGACCTTGCCGGTCTTCTCGGCGCGGTCCCAGGGTTCGGCAACGCTGTTCAGCCAGATCTCGGTGTTGATGTCCAGGTCGCCGCGCTCGAGCGCGGCCAGGGCGGGCAGGGTTTCGGTAGGCAGGGTTTCGGTTTTGCAGCCGTAGCCCTTTTCCATGATGAAACGCTCGACGTCAACGAGAACCAGGTTGGACTCCCAGTTCATGGCGCCGAAATTGACTGGACGCTTGAGCTCGCATTGGGCGGCATCGGCGGCCTGGGCCGAACCGGCAAATGCAAAGAACACGGCCGCGGCGGCCAGGGTCTTGACGGGGGTGAAACGCATTGGCTTTTGCCTCCATAGGTTCAGGGACACACGCAGGGCTGGGCCCGTGGGTGCCATGGAGCTAAGGGGGTTGTGCGGAAGACGGGCAGAACCGCCAATACAAACCGACACTAGCAACAAGACCCTCCGCGAGGAGCGGGGTCTTGCAAGACAGGAGTTTCAAAAACTCGGTTTTTGAAAACCCACAGAAAGTGAACAAACTGAACGAAGAAGCGAGCATCTTAAACGAAATTGACGCTCAACCCAAGCCCACGCCTGAACAAAACAGATACATTTCGGGAAAAATGCGTCCGGGATTACCCCGATCGACCAGAGGGAAATCGCCGTTTTCCCCTAAGGGAATTTGATTCGGAATTAATTTTACATTCCGTTAATAATTTATTCTTATTAATACATGCTGAGGGTTTCAAAACGGCCTGGAATGCCCTTTTTCGCCCCTTCCGGGAACATTCCAGGCCGTGCTTGCCCCGGCTAGCGCCTTTCTTCGTACATATAATCCCGCCGCCACGGGTAGGCGAGGTCCGCGGGGTTGTCCAGTTCATCCGGACGCCCGGTGGCCGGCGGTTGCGCCAGTATCTGGTGCAGCGCGATCCAGCCGTGTTCGAACGCCATGGCGCAGCCGGCCAGGTAGAGCCGGTACGCCCGCAGCGAGCGTTCGCCCTGTTCGCCTCCCAGGATCCGGGCGGCCTCGGGCAGGCGCGCCTCCAGCGCATCGCTCCATGACCATAAGGTGCGCGCGTAATGGGGCCGCAGGTTTTCCACGTCCACCTCTTCCAGCCCCCCGTTGGTCATGGCTTCCATGACGACGCTGATATGGGTCAGCTCACCGCCGGGGAAAATGTACTTTTCGATGAATTCGCCCATCCCGTTGCCAAGCTCGGCGTTGTAGACCCCGGCCGCGGTGATGCCGTGGTTCATGATCAGCCCGCCTGGCTTGAGCAGCCGGCGCAGCTTGGCGAAATATCCTTCCAGTTGCGCCCGCCCCACGTGTTCGAACATGCCCACCGACGCGATCTTGTCGTAAGGGGTGGATTCGTCCAGTTTCCGGTAGTCCAGCAGCTCGACGCGGACACGCCCGGCCAGGCCCTTTTCCTCGATCAGCCGGCTGACATGCGCGTGCTGGTTGCGCGACAGCGTGATGCCCGTGGCGTCCACGCCGTAGTTTTCGGCGGCCCAGAGCAGCAGCCCGCCCCACCCCGCGCCCACGTCCAGGAAGCGTTCGCCTTCGCGCAGGCGCAGCTTTCGGCAGATATGGTCCAGCTTGGCTTCCTGGGCCTGGGCCAGCGTCATGTCCGGCCGGCGGAAATAGGCGCAGGAATAGACCCGGCGCGGGTCCAGCCACAGCGCATAGAAGTCGTCGGACAGGTCGTAATGGAATTCGATCTGCTTCGCGTCGCGCTCGACCGAGTGGCGCCAGACCGACACGACCTTGCGCACCAGCTCGGTCAGCCAGCCGCCCCGGGCGGCGTCCACGGGCGAGCCCGGCAGCAGCGCCGCGGCGGCGGCCATGACGTCGCGCATATTGCCTTCGATATCGATCCGGCCTTCCACATAATCCTGCCCCAGCACGCCGACGGCGCCTTCGGCGAGGTGCGCCAGCGCGGTCTTGTCGTGGGTGACGAAACGGACGCGGGGGTCGGGCGCCCCCAGCACGGCGCCGTCGGGCAGCACCAATTGGACGGTCACGGGCAAGGCCTGCAGCTTGCGTTCCACTACAGACAACAAAGGATTCACGGCTACTCCCCTGGATGCGTACGGACGTCGACGACTTTATCGGAAAATTGCTGAAACTTGCGTGTAAGGTTATGCGTGATACAGTCGCTGACTTGGCCCAAAACATGCAACAAACCGCATCGGCGCCCTGTCCTGCGTTGTAACGCGATCCTCATGCCCCCATCACATTCTTTCCGCAGCGGTCTGCCCGGCTGGCTTATTCTCATGGGCGCGCTGACGGCCATCGGCCCGTTCGCCATCGACATGTACCTGCCCGCGTTCCCCACGATCGCGACGAACCTGGGCGTATCCCGCGGCGATGTCGAGCGCACGCTGGCGGCCTACCTCATCGGGCTGGCCATGGCGCAGGTCTTCTACGGCCCCATGGCCGACCGCTACGGGCGCAAGCCGCCGCTGCTGGTGGGCCTGACGCTGTTCATGATTGCGTCCCTGGGATGCGCGCTGTCGGGATCGGTCGAAGCGCTGACCGGCTGGCGCGTGGTGCAGGCCATGGGCGGCGCCGCGGGCATCGTGATCCCGCGCGCGGTCATCCGCGACCACTACGAAACCCATGAAGCCGCCCGCGCGCTGTCGCTGCTGATGCTCATCATGGGCCTTGCCCCCATTCTTGCGCCGCTGATCGGCGGGCAATTGCTGGCCATCACCAGCTGGCGCAGTCTGTTCTGGGTCATGCTGGCGGGCGGCGCCCTGCTGATGGCGGCGGTGCTCAAGATCATGAAGGAATCGCTCGCGCCCGAACGTGTCGTGCCGCTGCGCTTTCGCACCATCCTGCGGAACTACCGCGACCTGTTCGCGCACCGCGGCTTCATGGCGCACAGCCTGGCCGGCGGTTTCGGCCAGGCCGGCATGTTCGCCTACATCATCGGTTCGCCGCGCGTCTTCATCGAACTGTACGGCGTGCCTCCCCAGTATTACGGCCTGCTGTTCGGCACCAACGCGCTGTCGCTCATCGTCTGCTCGCAGATCAGCGCGCGGCTGCTGCGCACCTACACGCCCCGCCAGCTGCAGCGCAGCGCGCTGATCTCGCTGGCGTGCGCCAGCCTGGCGGCCGTCGCGCTGACCCTGATGGGCTGGATGACGCTGCCGTTGTTGATGCTTTGCCTGGTCTGCTACATGGGCAGCCAGGGCTTCGTGAACCCCAATTCGGCGGCCCTCGCGCTGGCGGAACAGGGCAAGCGGCTGGGAGCCGCGTCCGCGCTATTGGGGACGCTTCAATTGTCCTGCGGCGCGCTCGCCGGCTTCGCGGTCAGCGCCTGGCAGGCCGACAGCGCGTTGCCCCTGACCACCACCCTGGCGGTCTGCGCCTGCCTGTCCTGGTTCTCCGGCCGCGTGGCGCAATTGCACACCCGCTAGCATGCCTGCTTGATTTATTTACGTTTTTCGTATTAGAATCTACGTCTTCGCATGAAGTTTCCCGTGCAGGACTACTATGCTTTGTAGTTCGGCACTCTGACCCCAACCGCGTAGCGTCAAGATTCTTTCCAGGAAAACCGCCCGGAAGAATTCGCGGGTGGCAGGCAGCGGGTATAAGCACAGGGACGAACCAGAATACCGGTTCCTCCCCATCCACTAAGACTGGGTGGCCGGCAAAGCAGCACTTGCAGCAAGCAGGTGCTTTCTACAGCCCGGCGGCTGAACCCCCGTCTACCCCCCAAGCGATGCGCGACAAGAACGACACAAAGAGGTGCATCCATGGCACGCGTATGCCAAGTGACCGGCAAAGGCCCGATGGTGGGCAACAATGTTTCGCACGCGAACAACAAGACCAAGCGCCGTTTCCTGCCCAACCTGCAATCGCGCCGGTTCTGGGTTGAAAGCGAAAACCGCTGGGTCCGCCTGCGTGTTTCGGCCAAGGCCATCCGCACGATCGACAAGAACGGCATCGACGCCGTCCTGGCCGAAATGCGTGCCCGCGGCGAAATCGCCTAATCGGCCCTCCCGCCAATCTACATACTAGGAGCACGACATGGCCAAAGGTATCCGCGAAAAGATCAAGCTCGAGTCGACCGCCGGCACGGGTCATTTCTACACGACCACCAAGAACAAGCGCAACATGCCCGAGAAGATGCTGATCAAGAAGTTTGATCCCGTCGCTCGCAAGCACGTCGACTACAAGGAAACCAAGCTGAAGTAATTCGGCCGGTATTCCGGGAAGTCCCGAAGAGGCCCTGCATCCGCAGGGCCTTTTTTCGTCCGCTCACGGCGCCTGCCGGCAGCTTTGCCCGGGCCGTCCGCCGATGGCCAGGACGATGGCGAACGCAATGAGCCCGGCTCCGGCCAGGAAGGTGGCGGTGAATGCCCCGCCGACGTCCTGCGCCGTCGCCTCCCCGATCCCCTGCGGGCCCAGGACGGCGGCGAACAGGCTGGGCATGGCGGAAGCGCCGGTCATGAAGCCCAGATTGCGCGACAGTCCCAGCAATCCCGACAACATGCCGCGCTGCGCCTCGGCCGCGCCCAGCATGACGGCCGTATTGTTGGCCGCGAGGAAAAGCTGGAACCCCGGCGTAAGCAGCGTCAGGGCCGCCACGTAGCCCGCGACGCCCAGGAACCGGGGAAGCACGGCCAGGCAGACCAGGCCGGCGGCGGTCTGCAGCAAGCCCAGCAGCAACGTGCGGGGCGCGCCGAGGCGGTCGGTCATGCGCCCCGCGGGAATGCCCGAAATGGCGGCCACCAGTGGTCCCACCGCCATGACCAGTCCGGTCAGGACTTCGTTCAGGCCGAGGCCGAACGCCAGGAAGAACGGCCCGACCACCAGCGCCGCCATCATGACCGTGGACATCAGCAGATTCATCGCCAGCGAGGCGCCCGTGAACCGGTCGCGCAGCAACGCGATGGGCACCAGGGGCAGCGCCGATCGCGACTCGACCAAGATGAAAAGTCCGAGCGCCGCCACGCCCAGCGCCGCCAGCAGGCCCGGATCGAGCGCCATCCCGGTCCTGCCTCCGACCGTGGCAAGCGCATAGAACACCAGCATCATGACCAGCAGGACCGCGCCCGGCCAATCCAGCGACCGCGCCGGAACCGGCTGGCGCGGGGCCGGAGCCGGGATCGCCCACAGGGCAAGCGCGCCGGTGCTGGCGCCCAGGCAGGCCAGCAGGACGAACGCCGACCGCCAGCCCCAGGCTGCAATCAACACGCCGCCCAGGGAAGGCCCCAGCGCCGTGCCGATGGCCGACATCGTGCCGAACAGGCCCATCGCCGAACCGATACGGTCCTGGGCGACCGCCTCCCGCGCCATCGAGAGCGGCTGCGCCATGAGGATCGCGCCGCCCACGCCCTGGATCGCCCGGCCGGCGACCAGCGCCCCCAGGGTCGGGGCGGCCGCGCAGAACAGCGAGGCGGCCGCGAACACGATCAAGCCGGCCATCAGCACACGGCCGTGCCCATAGAGGTCGCCCAGCTTGCCGGCCAGCACGATCATGACGGTGATCGAAATGAGATAGGCCAGCACCACCCATTGCACGGACGGGACCGATGCGGAGAAAGCCTGCGCCAGGGTCGGCAGCGCCACGGTGACGATGCTGACGCCCAGCGATGCGAGCAGGGTCGCGCCCGCGAGCGCCGCCAGCACGGGCGGTGTCTTCTTCCTGGGAAATGGCGTTGCCATGGAGTCTCCTTGCCGGGTCGGGTAACGGCAACTACTATGCAACTTCAAGTTGACTTGAGGTCAAGCATGAATCTTCTCGATATCGGCGTGCTGTCGAAGCGCAGCGGCGTGCCTGCCTCCACGCTGCGCTACTACGAAGAAGTGGGGCTGATCCAGCCGCGGGCCAGGCACGGCCTCAGGCGCCAGTACGGAGAGGAAACGCTGACCCAGCTCATGCTGGTATTCCTGGGGAAAACAGCGGGTTTTTCCCTAGAAGAGATCCGGGAAATGTTCGACAAGGACGGCACCCCCAATTTGCCCCGCGCCCTCTTGCACGAGCGGGCAGACGCCCTGGAACACCAGATCCGCCGATTGAGCGCCCTCAAGGAGACGCTGCGGCACGTGGCCGATTGCCCCGCGCCCAGCCACATGCAGTGCCCCAATTTCCAGAAGCTCCTGCGCGTCGCGCAAAGAGAAGCCATGCCGGGGGAGCCAGGCCGCAGGAAGTGAAAACAGGCAGCGCGTTATTGCGGCACGGCAAAGACACATGCTTCAATTGGGCCGCCGCTCCTCGCCCCGAGGCGCCCGATTCCTCTCCACGCGATACCAGCCATGCTCCGTTCCTGCCTTACCCTGCTGCGCCGCTCGCTCGCGCCGGCCCTTCTGGCCCTGGCGCTGACCCCGGCCGCCTCCGCCAAAGACAAGGAGCCGCCGATCCGCATCGGTGAAATCAATAGCTACAAGGCCATCCCCGCCTTCCTCGGCCCGTATAAGAAAGGCTGGCAGCTGGCGTTGGAACAGGTCAACGCCCAGGGCGGCGTGCTGGGCAGGAAGCTGGAAGTCATTTCCCGCGACGACAACGGCAACCCCGGCGATTCGGTGCGCGCCGCCCAGGAATTGCTGGCCCGCGAAAAAGTCGAGCTCCTGTTCGGGGGATTTCTCTCCAATACCGGCCTGGCGCTGACGGACTTCGCCAAGCAGCAGCAGGTTTTCTTCCTGGCGGCCGAGCCCCTCACGGACAAGATCACCTGGCAGGACGGCAACCGCTACACCTATCGGCTGCGCCCCTCCACCTGGATGCACGTCGCGGCGCTGGCCCCCAAGGCGCTGGCCCTGCGCAAGAAGCGCTGGGCCATCGTCTACCCCAACTATGAGTACGGGCAATCGGCGGTAGCGACATTCAAGGCCATGATGACGTCCTTCCAGTCCGACGTGGAATTCGTGGCCGAGCAAGCCGTGCCGCTGGGCAAGGTGGACGCCGGCGCCGTCGTGCAGGCGCTGGCCGACGCCAAGCCCGACGCGATCTTCAACGTGCTGTTCGCCGCCGACCTGACGCGCTTCGTGCGTGAAGGCAACACGCGCGGTCTGTTCGAGAACCGCGCCGTGGTCTCGGTGCTCTCCGGCGAACCGGAATACCTGGAACCGCTGGGCGCCGACACGCCCACGGGCTGGATCGTCACCGGATACCCCTGGTACGCCATCGACACCCCAGCCAACTCCGCGTTCGTCGAGGCTTACAAGAAGCGCTACAACGAAACCCCGAAGGTGGGCTCGGTCGTCGGCTACGCCTCGCTCATGTCGATCGCCGAAGGCCTGAAGGCGGCCGGCGCGGTGGATACCGAAAAGCTCGTCGACGCATTCGCGGGCCTGAAGGTGGACACGCCCTACGGCCAGATCCAGTACCGCAAGATCGACCACCAGTCCACCATGGGCGTCTACGTGGGCGTGACCGCGGTGGAAGACGGCAAGGGCGTCATGAAGGACTTCTCCTATATCGACGGCGCCCGCCTGCAGCCGCCCGATGAACAGGTCCGCAAGATGCGTCCGGCGCACTGATGAGCTTTTCCGGACTGCTGCTGCAGCTGTTGAACGGTCTGGCGGACGCGAGCGCGCTCTTCCTCGTGGCCGCCGGCCTGTCGCTGATCTTCGGCGTGACCCGTGTGGTGAACTTCGCGCACGGCTCTTTCTACCTGCTGGGAATCTATCTCGCCTGGACCTTCACCGGCTATTTCGGCGACGGCGCGGGCTACTGGGCGGGCTTGCTTCTGGCCGCGCTGGCGACGGGACTCATCGGGGCGGCCATCGAATGGCTGGTCCTCAAGCGGCTGTACCAGGCTCCCGAACTTTTCCAGCTGCTGGCCACCTTCGCAATGGTGCTCATCATCGGCGACGCCGCGCTGGCGATCTGGGGCCCCGAGGATCTTTTCGCGGCGCGCGCGCCGGGTCTGTCCGGCGCCGTGGGGATCCTCGGCCGCCGCTATCCCGAATACGACTTGCTGCTGATCGCCGCCGGCCCCGTCGTGCTGGGCCTGCTCTGGCTGCTGCTGATGCGCACCCGCTGGGGACGGCTGTTGCGCGCCGCCGCCGAGAACCGCCAGATGCTGGCCGCGCTGGGCGTGAACCAGGCCTGGCTCTTCACCTCGGCCTTTACGCTGGGAGCCTTCCTCGCCGGACTGGGCGGCGCCCTGGCCGCCCCGCGCGTGCCCGCCACGCTCGGGCTGGACCTGGAGATCATCGCCAGCGCCTTCGTGGTCGTCGTGGTGGGCGGCCTGGGGTCCATTCCCGGCGCGTTCCTGGCGGCCCTGCTCATCTGCTCGGCCAAGGCCCTGTTCGTGTTCCTGGGTCCCGTGCAGATCGGCCCGTGGGCCTTCAACCTGTCCAAGCTCACGCTGCTGGCGGAATTCGCGGTCATGGCCGTGGTGCTGGTCGTGCGGCCCTGGGGCCTGCTGGGCAAGCCGCCCGGCCCCTCGTCCCATGCCGTCGCGGCCGAACGCCCCCTTGCTCCCGCGGGCCCGCGCCTGCGGCTTGCCTACGGCGCGCTGCTGGTCCTGCTGGCGCTCGCGCCGGTCGCGGCCATCCAATGGCCCTATCTGGGCATCCTGTTGATCGAGATCCTGATCGCGGCGCTGTTTGCCGCCAGCCTGCACTTCCTGACCGGGCTGGCCGGCATGACGTCGTTCGGCCACGCCGCCTGGTTCGGCCTGGGCGCCTATGGCGCCGCGCTGCTCCTGAAACTGGCGTCCATACCGATGGAAGCCGCGCTGCTGCTAGGCCCGTTCGTCGCCGCGTTCGGCGCCCTGCTGTTCGGCTGGTTCTGCGTGCGCCTGTCCGGCGTATACCTGGCGATGCTGACCCTGGCGGTGGCGCAGATTCTGTGGGCGCTCGCCTATCAATGGGACGACGTCACGGGCGGCAGCAACGGCTTGATCGGCCTGTGGCCATCGGCGTGGCTGGCGCGCGGCCCCTGGTTCTACTACCTGACCTTGGCGCTGTGCGCCGCCGGCGTCTGGTGGCTGCGCCGGCTGGCGTTCTCGCCGCTGGGCTACGCGCTGCGCGGCGTGCGCGATTCGTCCCTGCGCGCCGAGGCGCTGGGCATGGACACCCGCCGCGTGCAATGGGCGGGTTTCGTGGCGGCCTCCTTCGCCGCGGGCCTGGCGGGCTCGCTCTATGCGTTTTCCAAGGGCAGCATCGCGCCCGACGTGCTGGCCGTGAGCCGGTCGGTGGACGGCCTGGTCATGGTGCTGCTGGGCGGCCTGCAGACGCTGGCCGGCCCGCTCGTGGGCGCGGCGTCCTACACCTGGCTGCAGGATGCCGCCGCGCGCAGCACCGAGTATTGGCACGCCGTGCTAGGCGTGGCCATTCTGGCCCTGGTCATGGCTTTCCCCGAAGGCCTTGCGGGCGCCGCGGCGCGCCTGCGCGGGAGGCGCCCATGAGCCCGCCGGGCCGCATCAACGGCGAACACCGGAATGCGCGGCATGAAGGCAATCCGATGCCCCCCGCTCCCCTGCTGCAGGTCCGCGACCTGCGGAAATCGTTCGGCGGCATCGAGGCGCTGGCCGGCGTGTCCTTCACTCTGGACGCGGGCCAGATGCTGGCGCTGATCGGACCTAACGGCGCCGGCAAATCCACGTGCTTCAACGTGCTGGGAGGCCAGTTGCGCCCCGATTCGGGCTCGGTAAGGATGGACGGACGCGAATTGGTGGGCCTGTCCGCCGGCAGGATCTGCCGGCTGGGCGTGGGCCGCAGCTTCCAGACGGCGGCGACCTTCCGCTCCATGACGGTACGGGAGAACGTGCAAACGGCGCTGCTGTCCCGCGACCGGCTGCTCTTCAACCCCTGGCGCCGCGCCGCCCGGCATGCGGTCGATGAGGCGATGCGCCTGCTGTCCCAGGTCCAGATGGCGGACAAGGCCGCCGAGGCTTGCGGCACCCTGGCCTACGGCGACGTCAAGCGGGTAGAGCTCGCGATGGCGCTTGCGCACCGGCCGCGCCTGCTGCTGATGGACGAACCCACGGCCGGCATGGCCACTAACGAGCGCCACGCCCTGATGCGGCTGACCCGCCAGCTGGCCGATACGCAGCGCATGGCGGTCCTGTTCACGGAGCACAGCCTGGACGTCGTGTTCAAGCATGCCGACCGCATCGCCGTGCTGGTGCGCGGCGGCCTGCTGGCGGAAGGCGAACCGGCGGCGATCGCCGCGGACGAGCGGGTCAAGGCCGCCTATCTCGGCACGGACGCGCCCTCGGCCTGAGGCACGCCCGGGCGCGGCCTGCAACGTAACGGATTCAGGCCTGCCGGGAATCCCCGGGCTGGCATTCCCAAAAGATCCTGGCCTGGCAGCCCGCGCAGACGCCGCGGTCCAGCCTGGCATAGATGGTGCGCAGCGCCGTCGCCTTGTCGGGAAACACATGGTCCTCGCCCAGGCGCTCCAGGAAGCCGGTGCGGCGCCACATGGCCAGCACTTCCGGACGCGGCCGATGGAAATACAGGTCGCCGCCCATTGCGCGCCTTGCGGCCAGTTCGTCTTCCCAGACCTGGGCGCCGGCCAGATCGATGAAGTTCATGCTCTTGGCCATCACCAGAAGGTGGCGCGGCGCGTCGGGCGCCGCCCGCAGCTCGTGCAGGCGCTGCGCCACGTGCGTCGCGGCGCCGAAGTAGACGGAACCCTCCATGCGCAGCAGCTTCAACTGCGGGCATTCCGGCAAGGCCTCCGGCTGGCGCTCGAGCACCACGAAACGGCGCTCCGCCCCCCGCGCATCGAATCCCATGGTGCGCATCGCCGGACGCGACGTGCGGTGCAGATAGACCATCAGCGAAAGCACCGTGCCCAGCAGGATCGCCACCTCCATCCGGATGGTGATGGTGGCGGCAAGGGTTGCGCCGGCGATGACGCACTCGCTGGGCTGCGTCCGGATCAGTTGCCGCCAGCGCGGAATATCCAGCAGGGTCCAGGCGACCAGCAACAGCAGCCCCGAAATGGCGGCATGGGGAATCATGGCCAACAGCGGCGCCGACAGGGCCACCAGCACCATCAGCAGCAATGCCGAGAACACGGAGGCCAGCGGCGTCTTGGCGCCGGCCTCGTAGTTGGGAACCGATCGGTTCAGCGACCCGCAGGACAGATAACAGGAAAAGAAGCCGCCCACGATGTTCGACAGCCCCTGTCCCACGAATTCGCGGTTCGCGTCGATGCGCTGGCCCGAGCGCGTGGCCACGGCTTTGGCGATGGAAATCGATTGCGCCAGGGCCACGATGGTCAACGCGAAGGCCAGGCTCAGCAGGTCGGGCAAGGCGCGCCAGTCGACGCTGGGCACATGGAAGGGAGGCCAGGGCCGGGCGATGGCGCCCAGCACGGATACCGGCTCGCCGTCGGTCAGCGCATTGAACGCCGCGGCCGCCGCCACGCCCGCCGCCAGCCCGGCCAGCATGTACGGCTTGCGCTTGTCCAGCCGGCGCACCAGCATGGCCACCGCCAGGGTCGCCAGCGTCACGAGCAGCGCGCCCCAATGCGTCCGCCCCATATTCGCGCCCAGGCTTGCCAGCAAGGCGCCCGCGCCGTGAGAGTCGGGCGCGGGCAGGCCCAGCGCGTCCTTCAGGGCATGCACGGCGATCAGCAGGGCCGCGCCGCTGGTGAAACCGAACAGGGCCGACGGCGAGATGAAATGCGCCAGCGACCCCAGCCTCAGGGCACCCACCAGCCATTGCATCAATCCGACCAACACCGTCACCGCCAGCGCCAGCTGTATGTATCCCGGGCTGCCGGCGGCGGCCAGGGGCGTGAGCACGGCATAGAGCGCCAGCGAATTGGCATTGGTGGGGCCGGACATGACGTGCCGGCTGGAGCCGAACAGCGCCGCGACGATACAGGGAACGATGGCGGAATACAGGCCGTACTCGGGCGGCAGGCCCGCCAGCATCGCAAACGCGACGCCTTGCGGCAGCACCAGCAAGGCTCCCAGCAGGCCCGCTGCCAGATCGGCGCGCAAGGTACGCGCGCTGACCTCGTTGACCCACGGCCCGAACAGCCGGCCCGCAACGTTCATCCCCCCTTGCATCATCCCTTCCAGTCCCCAGGCGTCTGCTCTTGAATCGGCCCTGCCGCCGCCCCCTCGGGCGCGAGCAAGGTCGTCTAGCGTAATCGCTCGCCCCGGAGCGCGCAACGCGCCCGCCTACTTCAGGTAGCGGCGCTCCAGCTCCCGCATGCCCGCATCTCCTTGCAGGGCGATGATTTCCTTGACCGTCGGCAGGCTGGCGTCCACCTCGTGGATGCCGCCATCGCGCCGGATGCGGGCGAAGACGTCGCGCATGGCCCCTACGGCCGCGCGGATGGCATGGTTGCCGTAGATCACCAGGCCCACATTGCCCAGCGCCTGGATGTCGGACTCGCGCAGTTGCGGATACGCGGTCGGCACCAGCACCAAGGGAACACCGCCCCGCCACGCCGCCGCGAACGACAGGATCTCGTCCGGCGTGCTCTGCTTGGAATGGATCAGGATCGCGTCGGCGCCGGCAGCCTCGTAGGCCGCGGCCCGGGCCAGCGCCTCGCTCTCGCCCATCCCGGCGATCAGGGCCTCGGTCCGGGCGATCACGCAGAAATCCGGATCGCGGCGCGCGGCGCAGGCGGCTTCGACCTTGCCCTGGAACTCCTCGACCCGCACCAGCTCCTGGCGGCCGGCCGCGCGCAGGCTGGTGTCCTTGGGAAAGGTCTTGTCCTCCATCACGACGGCGGAACAGCCGGCCGCCTCGTATTGCGGCACGATGTAAGACACGTTGACCGCATTGCCGAAGCCCGTGTCGATATCGGCGATGACGGGCGCGTCCACCGCGGCCGCGATCGCCCGCATCATATCCAGGTGCTGCCCGAAAGACAGGATATTGGCGTCGGGCACCGCATGGCTCGCCGAGAGCTCGAAGCCGCTGCCCCATATCGCGTCGAACCCGGCCTCGGCCGCCAGCCTGGCGGACAGGGGGTTATGCGCCGACATGGCGTGCATCAGGACGGAAGCCTGCAATTTCTGGCGGAAACGGGCGTTGCGGTTCATGGCGGACAGGTTGCGCAAACCCGGCGCGGCGCGCGCCGGCTACGCGCATCGTAGCGCCAATCGGGCAGGCGCCGCGACCTCAGCCCGCCTCGCCCCCGCGCCGCGACTTCATGGCCTGCCCGATGGCGGCCAGCGCGTCGTCAGGGATCAGCCTGGCCGCCATGGGCAGCAATTCATCCTCTTCGCGCTGGATGTGCGCGGCGTAAGCGTCGGTGAATTCCTTGATTTCATGGGCGGGCAGCTCGGCGGTCCGGCCCAGGGCTATCTCGGCAAGCGCGCGGCGCAGCGGTTCCCAGCGCCGGGCCAATTGCCGGTGCTCGGCGACCAGCCCGTCCACCAGCGCGTGCAGGCAGACGGCGTCGGACCCGGCCATGGAATCGATCAGGGCCGGGAACAGGTCCTCTTCCTCGTCCTCGTGATGATGGACGGCCGCGGTATCGAAATACCGCAGGACGCTGGCCGCGGCGGTCTGGGCCGCGGCGTCGCTGCCGTGCGCCGGCAGGTGCGCGGCCAGCCGCCCGAGCGTGGCGCATTGGCGGGCGATGCGCCCGTGGCAGGCCGACAGCAGGGCCAGCGGATCGTCCGCTGCCGGCGCCGGCGCGGGACCTCCAGGAAAACTCACCGCCATCGCACACCTCCGTTATCCCGCGTGGCCGCGCCACCACAAGCGGATGGAATCCCACGCTCGCCCCGCGAACCCCGCCTCGGCCACAGGCTGCAGCGCCACGACCGGGAACTGCATGGCGGGCTTGCCGTCCACCAGCACGCGCATCTCGCCCACCGTGGCCTGGGCCGCGATCGGCGCCACCAGCGGGTCCTGCGGAGCCCAGATCCGCTCGACCTTGGCGCCGGCGGGCACCGTCACGTAGGCGTCGCGCTCGAATCCCGCCTTCAGGCTGTCGCTTTCGCCTTTCCAGACCTCGGGGGTTGCCACTGCCTCGCCCCGCGCGTAGAGCTTGATGGTATTGAACCCCTGAAAGCCCCACTCCAGCAACTCGCGGCTCTCCTGGGTACGCAGCTTGTCCGAGGCCGTTCCGACAACCACCGTGATCAACCGGCGCTCGTCCTTGCCGTTGGGCCGCTTCGCGCTGGCCACGATGCAATAGCCGGCAGCCTCGGTATGCCCCGTTTTCAGGCCGTCGACGCTGGGATCCAGCCACAGGAGCCGGTTGCGGTTCGGCTGCGTGATCTTGTTATAGGTGAATTGCTTCGCGGAATCGTAGCGCTGGTAAAGCTGGGGGTAGTCGCGGATGAAACGCGCGGCCAGCACGGACAGATCGCTCGCGGTGGAATACGTGCCCGGGTCCGGCAGCCCGTGCGGGCTGGCGAAATGCGTGGCGTGCAGGCCGAGCTGCGCGGCGGTGGCGTTCATCCGCGCCACGAAGGCCTCGACGCTGCCCGACACGGCCTCGGCCAGGGCGATGGCCGCGTCGTTGCCGGACTGGATCATCAGGCCCCGCAGCAGATCGTCCACCGACACCTTCGAGCCGGGCTCCAGGAACATCTTCGAGCTGCCGGCGGGCACTTTCCAGGCGCGGGTCGAGACGGTCACGAGCTGCGCGGCCGACAGTTCTTTCTTGCTCAGGGCCTCGAACACGACATAGGCGGTCATGATCTTGGTCAGGGACGCGGGCTCTATCCGGTCCGTCGCCGCGTGCGAGGCGATGACCTGCCCGCTGGTCTCGTCCAGCAGGAGCCATGCCTTCGCCGACAGCACCGGCGCAGGCATGGATTGCGCCGCCGCCCCCGAAACACACGCGGCCGCGACGATCAGGCTCGCCGCCAACTTCTTCATAAACATATAGCTGCTTCACTTTCCATGCGTTGTTTTCATTGCGCGGGAAACGCGCCAAAAACGCCTTCAGGCAGGCATCCGGCCGTATGGCGGCCTCCCGCGCCGCCCGCAATTGGAACACGCGCGGCGCGCTTGGTTCACTCGCCGCCGCGCCCATGCAAGAAAGCGCGATGAATGTCACGACATCTTGCTGAACCCCTTGTACAAGGCACTTTCTGCGTTGAAAACAACAAACAACGGCTGAAAACCCGCTGGAAAGCCGCATTTACCGCCACTCTTCCGCTATCATCGGGCGCGTGGCGTTAAATGCCGATAACCGGCACGCGCCGCTCCATGTCCTCAACATACGGATTTTGACCATGGCCACGAAAGCAAAAGCTCCTGCCAAGAAAGTCACCAAGCCCGCCGTCAAGGCACCCGCTAAGAAGGCTCCCGCCACCAAAACCGCTGCGAAGCCCGCTGTGAAGCCCGCGGCCAAGAAGGTCGTCGCCGCCAAGAAGGTCGCTGCTGCCCCCAAGGCCATCAAGGCTGCTCTGAACAAGACCCAGCTCATCGCCTACATCGTTGAGCAATCCGGCGTTGAAGCCAAGGCCGTCAAGGCCGTCCTGGCCAGCCTGGAAACCTCGGTTCTGGGTTCCGTGGACAAGAAGGGCGCCGGCGAATTCACGCTGCCCGGCCTGTTCAAGGTCTCCGTGCAGAAGGTTCCCGCCAAGGCCAAGCGCTTCGGCAAGGATCCGTTCACGGGTGAAGAGCGCTGGTTCCCCGCCAAGCCGGCTTCGGTCAAGGTGAAGGTTCGCCCGCTCAAGAAGCTGAAGGACGCCGCACAGTAATTCCGCGCGCGTATCCGGTCAAGCCGGAAGGGCCCGCCTCGCAAGAGGCGGGCCCTTCTTTTTTGCCGCGCGCATTGCGCGCGCCGGGATAGCGCTGGTAGAATTTATCTTCACGTAAAGATACTTTACCTGGAAATAAATGGCCCCCGCCAACGATCTCGTCGACCTGGTGATCTCGCAATGGACCGCGGAATGTCCCAGCCAGGACTTCTCTCCCATGGCCGTCATCACCCGCGTATTCCGCCTGAACGCCCTGGCCACGCGCAACGTCAACCGCAGTTTTCGCAACCACACCCTGCACCAGGGCGAATTCGACGTGCTGGCCACGCTGTACCGCAGCGGTCCGCCCTACGCCCTCAACCCGCAGAAGCTGGTCGCGGCCTTGCTGCTGACCTCCGGCGCAATGACCAACCGGCTCGACCGGCTGGAGCAGGCGGGGCTGCTCATGCGCAGCCCCAACCCGGACGACCGGCGTGGCGTCATCGTGTCGCTCACCGCCGAGGGCCTGCGGGTCGTGAAGGCGGTGCTGAAGGACTACCTGAACGATCTGAATGAATTGCTGGAACCGCTATCGGCCAGCGAACGCAAGCAACTGGCCGGCCTTCTGAAGAAGATGCTGGTCAGGCTGGACCAGGATACGCCTGGCGGCATCGACACCTGAGCCCTCCGCCCCGGCGCAACCCGCTATTCCCCCGCCCGAAACCCATGACTTCCGCTTCCCGTTCTCCCCAGCCGCCGGCGCTCACCGCGCCGATCATCCTGCTGATGTCCGTCGCCACCGGCCTGGCCGTCGCCAGCAATTACTATGCGCAGCCGCTGCTGCACACCATCGGCGAGCAATTCTCGCTGTCCACCGCCGCGGCCGGCTCCATCGTCACCACGGCGCAGCTGAGCTATGCGGCAGGCCTGATGCTGCTGGTGCCGCTGGGCGACATGTTCGAACGCCGCAGCCTTATCGTGCTGATGAACCTCTTGTCGTCGGTCAGCCTGCTCGTTTCCGCCTCCGCTCCCAATATCGCCGTCCTGATCGTGGGCACCGCGCTGACCGGCATGCTGTCCGTCGTGGCCCAGATCCTGGTGCCGTTCGCCGCCACGCTGGCCGCCCCGCACGAACGGGGCAAGGCGGTGGGCACGGTCATGAGCGGGCTGCTGCTGGGCATCTTGCTGGCGCGCACCATCGCGGGCGCGCTGGCCGACGTGGGCAGCTGGCGCACGGTGTACTGGGTGGCGGCCATCCTGATGCTGGCCATGTCCGCCGCCCTGTGGCGCCTGCTGCCGCGCTACAAGAGCCCCGCGGGCCTGAGCTACCCGCGCCTGCTGGCCTCCATCCTGAAAATGTTCGTCGAAGAGCCGCTGTTCCGCGCCCGCTCGCTGCTGGGCGGCCTGCTTTTCGCCGCCTTCAGCATGCTGTGGACGCCGCTGACCTTCCTCCTGGCAAGCCCTCCCTACCAATACAGCAACACCACGATCGGACTGTTCGGGCTGGCCGGCGCGGCCGGCGCCTACGCCGCCAACCGGTTCGGCCGCCTGGCCGACCGCGGCCTGGGCAACCTGGCCACCCGCGCCGGCCTGCTCCTGCTGCTGGGTTCCTGGGGGCTGATGGCGTTCGGGCAGGCGTCCGTGCTCGCCCTGCTGGCGGGCATCCTGGTGCAGGATCTGGCGATCCAGGGAGTGCACGTCACGAATAGCAGCGCGCTCTACCGGCTGCGCCCGGAGGCGCGCAGCCGGCTGACGGCCGGTTACATGACCAGCTATTTCATCGGCGGGGCGTCCGGTTCGCTGGTATCGTCCTGGCTGTACGCCCATTTTGGCTGGCCCGGCGTGGTCACGGCAGGCGCCGTTCTCGGAGGGATTACGCTGCTTTACGGCACCCTCTCGCCAAGCGCGCGCATCCCGGAAACGGCCTCGGCCCCAGCCCACGCCTAGCACCTCCTATAATCAGGGGTTTTGACCGCCACCGAGCCAGGCCGCCCCCGCGCCCGGCGCGGCCGGGCGGCTCACCCTTTTTTGCCACCGTGCACGAGCCCATGCAGGAACGTTACCTCCCCAATATCGTCGAAGCGGCCGCCCACCAAGACTGGCAGGCCCGCGACGTCTATCTGGTCCACGAACACGCCAAGAACGCCGACGGCTCCGAAAAGCCGAAGTTCTACGCCTGCTCGATGCTGCCCTACCCCAGCGGCAAGCTGCACATGGGCCACGTGCGCAACTACACCATCAACGACATGATGGCCCGCCAGTTGCGCATGCGTGGCTACAACGTCCTGATGCCCATGGGCTGGGACGCCTTCGGCATGCCGGCGGAAAACGCCGCCATCAAGTCCAAGGTGCCGCCCGCCAAGTGGACCTACGACAACATCGCCTACATGAAGAAGCAGATGAAGGCGATGGGTCTGGCGATCGACTGGACGCGCGAAATGTGCGCCTGCGATCCGCAGTACTACAAGTGGAACCAGTGGCTGTTCCTGAAGATGCTCGAAAAGGGCGTGGCTTACCGCAAGACCCAGGTCGTCAACTGGGATCCGGTCGACCAGACCGTGCTGGCCAACGAACAGGTCATCGACGGCCGCGGCTGGCGTTCGGGCGCGCTCGTTGAAAAGCGCGAAATCCCCGGTTACTACCTGCGCATCACCGACTACGCCGACGAACTGCTGGGCGCCGTCCAGAACGACCTGCCCGGCTGGCCCGAGCGCGTGCGCCTGATGCAGGAAAACTGGATCGGCAAGTCCGAAGGCCTGCGCTTTGCCTTCCCGCACCAGATCGCCGGCCAGGACGGCCAGTTGATCCAGGACGGCAAGCTGTACGTCTTCACCACCCGCGCCGACACGATCATGGGCGTGACGTTCTGCGCCGTGGCGCCGGAGCACCCGCTGGCCACGCACGCCGCGGCCGGCAATGCCCCGCTGGCCGCGTTCATCGAACAATGCAAGCTCGGCGGCACCACCGAGGCCGAAATGGCCACGCGCGAAAAAGAAGGCATGCCCACGGGCCTGTTCGTCACGCATCCCATCACGGGCGCGCAGGTCGAGGTCTGGGTCGGCAACTACGTGCTCATGACCTACGGCGACGGCGCCGTCATGGGCGTGCCGTCGCACGACGAGCGCGACTTCGCCTTCGCCAAGAAATACAACCTGCCCATCGTGCAGGTCGTGGACGTGGCCGGCAAGGACTACTCCACCGACGCCTGGCAGGAATGGTACGGCGACAAGCAGTCGGGCCGCACCATCAATTCCGGCAAGTACGACGGCCTGTCCTACAAGGAAGCCGTGGACGCCATCGCGGCCGACCTGGGCGAAAAGGGCCTGGGCGAAAAGCAGACCACCTGGCGCCTGCGCGACTGGGGCATTTCGCGCCAGCGCTACTGGGGCACCCCGATCCCCATCATCCACTGCGCGGATTGCGGCCCGGTCCCCGTGCCCGAGAAAGACCTGCCGGTGGTCCTGCCGGACGATCTCATCCCCGACGGCAGCGGCAACCCGCTGGCCAAGAACGAGGCCTTCCTGTCCTGCGCCTGCCCCAAGTGCGGCAAGCCCGCGCGCCGCGAGACGGACACGATGGACACGTTCGTGGACTCGTCCTGGTATTTCATGCGCTACACCTCGCCGGGCAACGACAACGCCATGGTCGACGCGCGCAATGACTACTGGATGCCGATGGACCAGTACATCGGCGGCATCGAGCACGCCGTGCTGCACTTGCTGTACGCCCGCTTCTGGACCAAGGTCATGCGCGACATGGGCCTGCTCAACTTCGACGAGCCCTTCACCAAGCTGCTGTGCCAGGGCATGGTGCTGAACCACATCTATTCGCGCAAGACGCCCCAGGGCGGCATCGAATACTTCTGGCCGGAAGACGTCGAAAACGTCTATGACGACCGCGGCGCCATCGTCGGCGCCAAGCTGAAGTCCGACGGCTCCGCCATCCATTACGGCGGCGTGGGCACGATGTCCAAGTCCAAGAACAACGGCGTCGACCCGCAGTCCCTGATCGACACCCTGGGCGCCGACACCGCACGCCTGTTCGTCATGTTCGCCAGCCCGCCCGAGCAGACCCTCGAATGGTCGGACTCCGGCGTGGAAGGCTCCAACCGCTTCCTGCGCCGCCTCTGGTCGATCAGCTACGCCAAGCGCGACGCCGTCGCCCGCGGCCTGGCCCATGGCGCCGACTGGACGCAGGCTCCGGCCGCCGTGAAGGATCTGCGCCGCGAGGTCTACTCGCTGCTCAAGCAGGCCGACTACGACTACCAGCGCATCCAGTACAACACCGTCGTGTCCGCCTGCATGAAGATGCTGAACGCCATCGACGACGCCAAGCTGCCCGAAGGCGCGCCCGCGGACGCCGCCTATGCCGAGACCCTGGGCGTGCTGCTGCGCGTGCTGTACCCGGTCGTGCCGCACATCACCTGGCACCTCTGGAGCGATCTCGGCTACGCGCAAGAACTGGGCGACCTGCTGGACGCGCCCTGGCCGCACGTGGACGAGGCGGCGCTGGTCGCCGACGAGATCGAACTGATGCTCCAGGTCAACGGCAAGCTGCGCGGCTCGATCCGCGTGGCCGCCAAGGCCGCCAAGGAAGACATCGAAAAGCTCGCGGCCGCGCAAGAAGAGGTCACCCGCTTCCTGGAAGGCCGTCCGCCCAAGCGCGTCATCGTGGTTCCGGGCAAACTGGTCAACGTCGTAGGCTGATGAGGTCAAGCATGCACTTCGCCGGGCAACAAACGCACTTCCCCCGCCAAACGTGGCTGCTGCGCGGCGCCTGCCTGGCGCTGTTCATGCTGCTCTCCGCCTGCGGCTTCGCCTTGCGGGGAGTCACGCCGCTGCCGTTCGATACGCTGTACATCGGAATCCCCGACAACACCCAGTTCGGCGCCGACGTGCGCCGCGCGGTGCGCGCGGCGTCGCCCGACACCAAGCTGGTGGACAACATCAAGGGCGCGCAGGCCATCCTCCAGCAAGTCTCCGATGCCCGGACCTTGCGCGAGGTCTCGCTGAACGCCCAGGGCCGTGTCGAGGAATACGAACTCGGCATCAACTACACGTTCCGTCTCATCGACGCCAAGGGCCGTGCGGTGATCCCGGACACGACGCTGTCGATCTACCGCGAAATGCCCTACGACGACCAGGTCGTGCAGGCCAAGCAGGGCCAGATCGAAACGTTGTACCGAGCCATGCAGCGCGACCTCGTGTCCCGCCTGCTGCGCCGCCTGACCGCCCCCGAGGTGCGCACCGCCTTCGAGAACGCCGAGCAGCGCGGCGAGGACGGCGAAACCCCGCTGTACGACCCGAACGCTCCCGAGCCGCAGCGCACGCCGTCGCCCTGGCACACGCCGTCCACCACCGATCCGGCCAACGTGCGCTAAATGGCACAGTCCCTGGACGCGGACCGCCTGGCCGAACACCTGCAACGGCCGGGCAACCGGCTGGCGCCGCTGTATACGGTGTCGGGCGACGAGCCCCTGCTGGTGACCGAGGCGGTGGACGTGCTGCGGGCCTCGGCCCGCAACGCCGGCTACACCGACCGGCTGTCCATGGTGATGGACGCCCGCAGCGACTGGAGCTCCGTCACCGCCGCCACGCAAAGCGTGTCGCTCTTCGGCGACCGCCGCATTCTCGAAATCAAGATCCCGACCGGCAAGCCCGGCAAGGCCGGCGCCGACACGCTGTCCCGGCTGGCCGAGCTGGCAGAGAAGCAGGCCGACCCGGATACGCTCGTCCTGATCTCGCTGCCCCGCCTGGACAAGGCCACGCGCGACAGCCGCTGGGCGCAGGCATTGAGCCGCGGCGGGATGATGGTCGACATCGCCAGCATCGAACGTGGCCGCCTGCCCGCCTGGATCGGCATGCGCCTCGCGCGCCAGAACCAGCGGGCCGACAACGCCACGCTCCAATGGATGGCGGACAAGGTCGAAGGCAACCTGCTGGCCGCCCACCAGGAAATCCAGAAGCTGGGGCTGCTCTACCCGGAGGGCCAGTTGGCGGCCGAGGACGTGGAGCGCGCGGTGCTGAACGTGGCGCGCTACGACGTCTTCGGGCTGCGCGACGCCATGCTCGCCGGCGATACGGGCCGCACCATCCGCATGATCGACGGACTGCGCGCCGAAGGCGAGGCCCTGCCCCTGGTGCTGTGGGCGGTGGGCGAGGAAATCCGCCTGCTGGCCCGCGTAGCGGAAGCCCGCGCCCTGGGGCAGGACGTGAACGGGCTGATGCGCCGCCTGCGCATTTTCGGCGCGCATGAACGCCTTGCCCTGCAGGCCTTGGGCCGGGTGCAGCCGAACGTCTGGCCGGCCGCGGTGCAGCACGCGCACGAAGTGGACCGCCTGATCAAGGGCCTGTCCGTGCCGGGCCGCCTGTCCGATCCCTGGGAAGAAATGACGCGGCTCGCGCTGCGCGTGGCCGCCGCTGGCGGACGACCGTGAAGGCGGCATAGCCGCCGCCTCCGCCCCTCCCACCGCCGGCCACGTGCCGGATATAAACTGATTCTCCAGGCGGCCAGCATGCCGCCCCATACTCCATGATCGACGCCGCCATGTCCTCGTCCTCCATCGAACAAGCCATGCTCACCCTGGGTGAGAATGCCCGCCGCGCCTCCCGCGCCATGATGCGCGCCACCGGCGCCGCCAAGAACCAGGCCCTGCTGGCCATGGCCGACGCGCTCGCCGCCAGCCATGACGAACTCAAGGCCGCCAACGAGAAAGACGTCTCCGCCGCCCGCGCCAATGGGCTGGAGCCCGCGCTGCTGGACCGTCTGACCCTGTCGGACAAGACGCTCGCGCACATGGCCGAAGGCCTGCGCCAGATCGCCGCCCTGCCGGACCCGATCGGAAGCATTACCGCCACCACGGTGCGCCCCAACGGCATGCGCGTCGCCCAGATGCGCGTGCCGCTGGGCGTGATCGGCATCATCTACGAATCCCGCCCCAACGTGACGATCGACGCCGCGGCCCTGTGCCTGAAGTCAGGCAACGCCGCCATCCTGCGCGGCGGCAGCGAGGCCCTGCACTCCAACGTCGCGCTGGGCCGCATCGTGCAAAAGGGCCTGGCCGCCGCCGGCCTGCCGCAAGACGCCGTGCAGGTCGTGGCCACCGCCGACCGCGCCGCCGTCGGCAAGCTCATCACCATGACCGAGCACATCGACGTCATCGTGCCCCGCGGCGGCAAGGGCCTGATCGCCCGCCTGGCGCAGGAAGCCCGCGTGCCGCTGATCAAGCACCTGGACGGCAATTGCCACGTCTATATCGACGCGGCGGCGGATCCGGACAAGGCCCACGCCATCGCCCTCAACGCCAAGACCTACCGCTATGGCATCTGCGGCGCCATGGAAACCCTGCTGGTCGACGCAGTGGCCGCGGTTTCCATCCTGCCCAGCCTGGCCGCGGATTTCGCCGAACACGGCGTCGAACTGCGCGGCTGCCCCCGCACGCTGGCGCTGCTGCCGCACGCCAAGCCGGCCACCGAAGAAGATTGGGCAACGGAGTACCTGGGCCCCATCCTGGCTGTGCGCATCGTCGATTCGCTGGACGACGCCATCGAACACATCGCGCGCTGGGGCTCCGGCCACACCGACGCCATCGTCACCGAGGACCTGTCCGCCGCGCAGCGCTTCCAGCGCGAGGTCGACTCCAGCTCGGTCTACGTCAACCTGCCCACCTGCTTCGCGGATGGCTTCGAGTACGGCCTGGGCGCCGAAATCGGCATTTCCACGAACCGGCTGCACGCCCGGGGCCCGGTCGGCCTGGAAGGCCTGACCACGCTGAAGTGGGTCTTGAGCGGCGAAGGCCAGGTCCGCGGCTAAGGCGCACGAGGCGCGCCTGACGCAGCCCTGAACACGGGGCTGCGGCCAGCCTTCTACAATACGGCCAGGCATTTTCTTCCGGCTTTCTTGTCATCCGAACGCGGCCCGCCGCGCAACCCGAGATCCCCCATGCATTCAGCCGCCATTTCCATGGCCTTCAGCCTTTTCGTGTTGTGCTTCATTACCTGCTCGATCAGCGGCATCGTCCTCTTCTTCGTCAAGAGCAAGCAGATCAACGCCACGCTGAAGCATCCCTACCTGCAACACCGCACTTTCGCCCAGTATCCGCTGGCGATACGGGCCGCGATCACGCTCGACTATTTCTTCCGCCTGATGTTCCCGGGCACCCGGTTCTCGCTGATCGGCAACGCCAACGACCTGCTGGGCCACGTCGATCCGAAGAAAACGCCGCTGTCCGTGAAATGGCCGATCGTCGGCTTCTGGGGCTCTTGCTGGCTGGGGCTGATCGCGATGGTCACCCTGTGGGTCATGCTGTATCTCGGAGTCTGAGCGCATGCAGATCAGAATCGAAGACTATCCCGGCTGCCTCGAGGCGGCCCGCTATCTGGTCGCGGCGCGCGAATCCGGCGTAGCCGGTCCCCGCCTGCCCGCCGAGTACCGCCCGCAGTCGCTCGGCCAGGCCTTTGCCGTGCAGCAACGCACCGCGCAGCTGCTGCTGGAACGGCGCCAGGACGGCATCGCCGCCTGGAAAAGCGCGCTGCCTTCGCCCGAGAAAACCGTCGTCGCTCCCATTTACGCCTCCACGGTCGCCTATGCCGAGGCCGGCCCGATCGCCGCGCGGACCGACGTGCTGCGCATCGAACCCGAAATCGCGTTCGAGATCGCCCGGGACCTGCCCGCGCGCGCCGAGCCCTACACGCAAGCCGAGATCGACGCCGCGATCGCCGGCGCGCGCCTGGCCCTGGAAGTCCTGGGCTGCCGCTACGCCTCCCCGGAACACGCCAGCCTGCCGGAACTCCTGGCCGACCATATGTTCAACCTGGGGCTGGTCCTGGGCCCACGCATCGCCTCGCCCCATTCCGCCCCCGGCAGCATGAGCATCATCTTGTCCGTGGACGGGGAGGAAATCGAGCAGCACGCGGGCATCCATCCGAACGACCAGCCGAAGGCCGGGTTGTACTGGCTGGCCAATTTCCTGCGCGAACAAGGGCTGGGGCTGCGGGCCGGCCAGCACGTCATCACCGGCTCGTACGCCGGTTTCCTGGACGTGCCCGCCAACCGTGACGTCGAACTCGCCTACGGCGACCTCGGCGTCCTGCGCCTGCGCTTCAGCAAGCAGGCCACGTAGATTGCAGGCAGGCCTTGGGCCTGCCGCCCTCTAACGGGCCACGGGCTCGGCGATGCCGACGGCCTCGCCGGCCGCCTCCAGGATCTCGCCGACCGCCAGGCACAGGTCCTCGCGGTAGCGTCCCGCCACGACCTGCACGCCAACCGGGCTGGGGCCCGCGCCGCTCATGGCCGTCCCCATGGCGACCGTCAGGCCGGGCAATCCCATGAACGGCACGCCGATCTGCGTCATTTGCGCGCGCCAGACGCGGGCGTAGGCCTCGTCGCCCTGCAGGTCGAGCTTGTCCGGGAAGGGAAGCTCGGCAGATACCGGCAGCAGCAGCACCGGATGATCGACAAAGAACAATTCCCACCTGCGCGTGAGCGTGGCGCGACGCGTCAGCACCGCGGAAAAACCGGCCAGGTCGGCGCCGGCCGCCTTGCCACGCTGGCCCGCCAGGGCGACAAGCGCCCCGCGGTCACCTTCTTTCTCGGCGGCGGCGACCATCGCCTCGTAGCCGTCCGCCAGCCACATGCGGATCTGCAATTCGGCCGCCTCCTGCATCGGCGGCAGCGAATCCAGGGTGTCCACCGTCCAGCCAGCCTCGCTCAGCCTGCGCGCCGCCTCCTGCAAAGCCTTGACCACGGCGGGTTCGGTGTCCATGCCGTCGGGATTCAGGCACAGCGCGGCCCGGCGCGGCGCCTCGGGCCCGGTCAAGGGCGCCGGAACCCACCAGGGATCGCGGGGATCCGGCGCAGCGAGCGCGGCCAGCCCCAACCGCAGATCGGCGATGCTGCGCCCCAGGGGCCCCGACACGGCGGTCAGCTGCGCGCCGATGGAGCGTTCGGGCAACGCCGAGTTATACGCGGCCACACGCCCCAGGGACGGCCGCAGCCCGTGGACGCCGCAGGCATAGGCGGGGTAGCGGATGGACCCCGCGATATCGGTGCCGTGCGCCAGATGCCCGATACCGGCGGCCACCGCGGAGGCCGCGCCGCCCGACGAGCCTCCCGGCGTCAACGCCGGATTGCGCGGGTTCAGCGTGTCGCCATGCAGCCGGTTGCTCGTGAACCAGCGCAGCGAAAACGCCGGCGTATTGGTGCGCCCCAGGATGACCGCGCCCGCGCGCCGCAGGTTGTCCACGACCGGACTGTTCTCGGCGGCGATCGCATCCTTTTGCAGGCTCACGCCATTGGTGGTGGCAAAACCGGCCTGGTCCACGTTGATTTTTACCGTGACTGGCACACCGGCCAACGGCCCAGGCTCCTCGCCGCGCGCCAGGGCCGCATCCACCTCGGCGGCCTGCGCGAGCACCGTTTCGGGACGATAATCCACCACGGCATTGAGAACGGGATTGACGGCTTCGAGCCGTTGCAACGCGCTCAGCGCGGCCTCGTGGGCGGACACTTCACGCTTGCGGATACGGGCGGCAAGCTCAACTGCGGACAAACGCCAAAGATCGGACACGCTCGGCTCCTGAGTCATGGTTTTGCAAGGCCAGTCCACCTTAGCGCCTGTCGCCGCCGCCCACAAGCCGGCCTCGCCGCCGTTACTTCGCCTCTTCGAAGACCTCGACGATCGCGTCGGCCACCGCGCGCACGCGGGCCGTGCGGTTCAGGTCGCCATGCATCACCAGCCACAGATCATAGGGTTCGCTGCGGCTCGGCCAGATGCGCACCAAATCCGGATAGTCGGGCGCCATGTGCGTGGGCAGCTCGCCGATCCCCAGGCCGGCCACCACGGCCTCGATGATCATCAGGCCGGAATTCACCTCCAGGCCGATGCGGCCGTTACCCGTCGGCTCGCCGCAAAACATGTCGGACCAGCCCGGCAGCAGCGCTTTCTGATATGCCACCAGCGTGTGTCCCGCGAACGCCGTTCCCGGGCGGGGCTCGCCATGCTCGGCCAGGTACGCCCGGGACGCATACAGCCCGACCTCCTTGCGCGCCAGGTGGCGGTAGATCAGGTCGGGGTTGTCCGGCCTGAGATTCCGTATCGCCAGGTCCGCCTCGCGGCGCGTCAGATTGCTCAGCTGAATCGCCGTGGACAGCGTGACGCGGATGTCGGGATGCTGGGCGTGCACGCGTCTGATGGCCTCCATGACGAAATACCTGGCCACGGTTTCCGACGTCGCCACCCTAACCACGCCCGACAGGCGATGGTCCAGCCCCTGCATCTGGCGCTGCAACTGGTCGGCGGCCTGCTCCATGCGTTCCGCCGCCGCGAACGCCAGTTCGCCGGCGGCCGTCGGCACGTATCCGCCCGGCGTGCGCAGGAACAGCCGCGCATCGAGCGAGGACTCCAATGCCGCCAGCCTGCGGCCGGCAGTGGCCTGATCGATCTGCAGCAGGGCCGCGGCGCCGCGTAGCGTGCCCACCCGGTAAATGGCCAGGAAAATCCTCGCGTTATCCCAATCCATGGACAGTCCGATTGATGCATTTATGCATCACTATAAAGCAATTATTCGGCTTTTTTGCATCACATAAAACCCCTAAGCTTGCTCCCTCGAAAGCTGCAGAGCCCACACCATGAATTCCGCCTGCCCCCGCGCCTCCTCCCTGGAAGCCCGACCCGCCGCCACCGGCTGGCTGCCGCTCGTCACATTGGCGATCGGCTTCGTCATGGCCATGCTGGACGTCACCGTCGTCAACGTCGCCCTGCCCAGCATTGCGCTGCAATTCACCGTTCCCCTGACGGACCTGGTCTGGATCGTCGATGGCTACACGCTCACCTTCGCCGCCCTGCTGCTGGTCGCGGGCGCGCTGGCCGACCGCTACGGTGCCAAAACCATCTACTTGACGGGCCTGGGCGTGTTTACTTTTGCATCCCTGCTTTGCGGCCTGGCGCCCGATGCGGACGTCCTCATCCTGGCCCGCATGCTCCAGGGCCTGGGCGCGGCCTTGTTCATGCCCAGTTCCCTTAGCCTGCTGACCCACGCCTATGACGACGAGCACACGCGCAACCGCATGCTGGCCGCCTGGTCGGCGATCGTGGCGGTGGCGGGCGCGGCCGGCCCCCTGATGGGCGGCATGCTGATCCACCAGTTTGGCTGGCGTGGAATCTTCCTCATCAATATCCCCCTGGGAATCGCCGGCCTGTGGCTGGCCCGCCGCCGCATCCAGGCCGCGCCCCGCCGGCCGCGCGCGCTCAATCCGCTGAGCCATCTTCTGGGAGTGATCGCGCTGTCGTCGCTGTGCTTCGCGCTGATCCAGGGCAACGCCTATGGCTGGACGTCCAGCCGCATCGCGAGCGCGGCCGCCTTGTTCCTGGGCAGCGCGATCCTGCTGGTCCGGCGCGAGCGCCGCCACGCCGAGCCCATCATTCCGCGCGCGCTTTTCGCGACCGCGCAATTCGCGGCGGCCAACGGCGTGGGTTTCTTGATCAACCTGGCATCCTACGGCCAGCTCTTCCTGCTCAGCCTGTTCCTGCAGCAGGCGCGCGGCGCCGACGCCCTGCAGACGGGCGTCCAGCTGGTTCCGATGCTGGCGGTGTTTTCCATCGGCAATCTGATCTCGAGCCGGATGTCGGCGCGCTGGAACGTATCGGCCTCGCTGCTGGGCGGCATGTCGCTGGCCGCCGTGATGAGCGCGGTCGCCATCTTCACGGTCACGCCTGGCGTCGCCTACTGGCCGTTCGCCGCCGTCGTCGCCCTCGCCAATCTGGGCGTAGGCATCGCCGTGCCCGCGATGACGAGCATGGTCATGCAGGTATCGGGAAAAAGCCATGCGAACAGCGCCGCGGCGACGCTGAACGCCAACCGCCAGTCGGGCGCGCTGGTCGGCGTCGCCTTGATGGGCACCATCCTGCATCTCATGCCGCAGTGGCGCGACGCCCTGCCCGTGGCGTATGTCGTCATCGCCGCAAGCTATCTGGTGGCCGTGGTTCTGGCATCGCGCCATCTGCGCCGGGCCCGGAACGCCTGAACGCGCGCGGCTCCCTCAATCGGACGCGATGGGCATGATGGCCACGCCGCGGCCGGCGAAATAGCGGTCGAAGGCGGCCAGCGGCAATTCGACATCGGCTTGCGAGCCCGGCTCGCCCGAGGGGTTGTGGAACCTCACCGAGTCGGGAGTGACGCGGGTCAACAGCACCAGGTGCCCGCCCTTCTTGGGCGGCTCCCTGTCGGGCCAGCGTATCCAGGGATGGACCGAGGCCATGAAATATTCGGCCTCGCCCATCAATGCGGGCAGTTCATCGGTCCGCAGGCCGACATGCACCCGCGCGTCCAGGCCGAAAACCTCGGCCACGTAGTGCACGAAGGGCGCGTATATCATCCCATTGATGCGCGCCCCGTCCACGGTGTAGGCGCCATAGGCCAAACTACGCCGCGCGAGCGCCAGGACCGGATGGCGGCCCGCGCCGCGCGCCGCCAACACCATGTGCAGGCAGGCCATGCCGCAGACATGGCTGGCCCAATGCGCATACTCCTCCACGTTGCGCGCGCCCGAGTCCCGCCACGCGGGGTCGTCGGCCAACGCCAGCTCCCCGTGGATGATCTTGCCGGCCAAATGCGCCGATGCCCACTGGCAGCAGTACGGCACGGCGGATCGGCGGTCGGGCGTCGCATGCATCCCTGGGCTCCTGACTATCGGGGAAAGGCATTATCTTGCCCCCGCCCGCGCCACGTGGCAACGCTCCCGCGTTTGCTTCACAATGCTCCTATCCACGCAACCAGGAGCCCCGCATGTCCAATCCCGCCACGTCGCTTCCGCCCGCCATCCGCCGCGTCGCCATCGTGGGCGCCGGCACCATCGGCGCCAGTTGGGCCGCGTTGTTTCTTGCCCGCGGCCTGGAAGTGGTCGTCAGCGATCCTGCCGCCGACGCGGAATCCCAGACGCGCGCCCGCGTGCAGGCCGCCTGGCCCGTGCTGACAGAACTGGGCCGCGTGCTTCCAGACGCCACACCCGGCGCGCTGACGTTCGAACCGGACCTGGAAACGGCGCTGGCCGGCGTGGACTTCGTCCAGGAGAACGGCCCCGAACGCGAAGACTTCAAGACGGAACTGTTCGCGCGCATGGACGCGGCGCTGCCGCCCCACGTCATCGTGGCATCGAGCTCGTCCGGCCTCATCATGAGCCGCCTGCAGTCGCGCTGCCGGCATGCCTCGCGCTTCGTCATCGGGCATCCGTTCAATCCGCCTCACCTGATTCCGCTGGTCGAGGTGGTGGGCGGCGAACAAACCTCGGCGGACACGATGGAACGCTGCATCGCCTTCTACCGAAGCATGGGCAAGTACCCGATCCGCCTGAACAAGGAAGTTCCGGGGCACATCGCGAACCGCCTTCAGGCCGCGCTCTGGCGCGAGGCCATACACCTGGCCGCCGAGAACGTCGCCAGCGTCGCCGATATCGATGCCGCTGTCTCGCAGGGCCCCGGCCTGCGCTGGGCACTGTTCGGCCCGCACATGACGTTCAACCTGGGCGGCGGCGAAGGCGGCCTGGAGAATTTCATGCATCATCTGCTCGGCCCCGTGCAGACCTGGTGGGACGACCTGGGCGCGCCGGACGTTACCCCCGAACTGCAGCAACGGCTCATCGAAGGGGTCAAGGCCGAGGCGGGAAATCGCAGCATTGCAGACCTGGTCGTGGCACGGGATGCGCAGTTGACCGCGCTGCTTAAAACGCTGCAACGCTGATCCCGTCCCCCCGTCCTCCATTCATCAACTCCCGAGGAACCCATCCGCATGATTTCCGTGACGCAAGACATCGAACGTTCCCGCTACACGGCCACCGTCGAGGGTGTGCTGTGCGTGCTCGACTACCATCTGCAGGGCGACATCATGACGATCACCCATACCGGCGTTCCCAGCCAGGTGGGCGGCCGCGGCATCGCCGCGGAACTCACCCGTCATGCGCTGGAGTCCGCCCGCGCCAACGGCTGGAAAGTACGGCCGCAGTGCTCGTATGCCGAGGTCTACATGCGCCGCCATCCCGAATACGACGACCTGCGGGCTTGAAGAAAGAAGGCGGCACGCTCATCGTGGCAAAACCTTCCCCCCAAACCGCCTCGGCCTGCCCTTGCGGCAGCTCCAAGAACTACGCTGAATGCTGCGGCCGCTGGCACGAAGGGCCGCTCGCCATGCAGGCCCCCACAGCCGAAGCGTTGATGCGCTCGCGCTACAGCGCCTTCGTGCTGGACAAGCTGCCCTATCTGCTCGCCACCTGGCATCCCAGCACTCGCCCCGCGGCGCTCGACCCCAACCCTCCCGATCTGAAGTGGCTGGGGTTGGCGGTCAAGAAAGCGCAGGTACAGGACGCGGATCACGCCACCGTGGAATTCGTCGCCCGCAGCCGCCAGGCCGGCCGGGCCCATCGTCTGCACGAGCTCAGCCGTTTCGTGCGGGAAGGCGGCCGGTGGTATTACGTGGACGGCGACCTGACCTGAACGCGGCGCGTCAGGCGGGCTCGGGCACGCCGGCGTGGCCCACGGCTTGCTTCAGCGCCGAGACCAGGTGCTGTTCCGCCGCGTTCAGCGTGCGCGGGTTTCCAACGATGGCCAGTTCCGTGGGCGGCACCGGCGCGAACCCGGCCTCCTCGTCCAGCACCTCGTGCGTGTCGAGGCGCGCGAACGCCGGCAAGAGGCTGATGCCCAGGCCGGCGGCGACTGCGGCCTGCACCCCGGACAGGCTGTGGCTGTGATACGCGATATGCCACGGCCGGCCTGCGCTCTCCAGGGCATAGATCACGCGCTTGCGGTAGATGCAGCCCTGGGGGAACAGGACCAGCGGCACCGAAGCGCACGTTGGAATCCGCCGCGCCGCGCCGACCCACACCAATTTTTCGGGCCACGCCGCCAGGCACGGCCCATCGCCCGGCTCGCGCTTGACCAGCGCCAGATCCAGCTCGCCCGAGGCCAGTCCCCGGCGCAAATCCATGCTCATGCCGCTGCACGTTTCCAGGCGCACGTCGGCGTGGCGCGTGGCAAACCCGGCCAGCAACGCGGTTAACCGCGACACGTCGAAGTCTTCCGGGATGCCCAGCCGCAGCACGCGGGTCTTGCGGGGCGCCGACAGCACGTGCTCGGCTTCGCCGGCAATGGCCAGCAGGCGGCGCGCATAAGCCACCATCAGTTCGCCGTCCTCCGTGGCAGACACATTGCCGCCTGCCCGGTCGCGCAGAAGCAGCGTCTTGCCGACGCTCTGTTCCAGCTTGCGCACCTGCTGGCTGACGGTCGACTGCGTGCGATGCACGCGGCCTGCCGCTCGCGTGAAACTGCCTTCGTCCACGACGCAGACCAGGGTCCTCAGTAGTTCCAGATCCAGCATGGCACGCTCATTATTGATTAATCAACTGAAGTGAGTTCAATAATTAATTTTACAACTTAACTGGCCGTGCCTACTCTGGGGCCTCTTTCCCATCGCTGCGCCGACTGACTCAAGGAACCGATATGCCCCTGACGCATTTGCCCCGTCCCCTGTGGCTAACCTTCGATTGCTACGGAACCCTCATTCAATGGGACGAAGGCTTGCAGGCCGCCGTTGCCCGCATCCTCTCGTCTGACCCCGACGCAAGGCAGCATGCGCCCACGCCCGCGCAGTTCCTCCATGTCTATGATGGGCATGAACACCGGCTGGAGCGCGAGCAGCCTGGACGCCGCTTCGCGGACATCGGCAGCGAAGCGCTGCGGCTGGCCATGCAGGAGTTGGAACTCGACTATCGGCCCGAATACTCGGAGATGCTGGTTTCCAGTATCTCCGCCATGCCCCCGTTTCCCGAAGTGGTGGGCGCGCTGGCGGAGCTCAAAGAGGCCGGCTTCCGGACATGCATCATCTCCAACACCGACGACGCCATCATCGCCGGCAACGTGGCGCAGCTGGGCGGCCATATCGACCGCGTCGTGACGGCCGAGCAGGCCGGCGCCTACAAGCCGTCGCGCCGGATATTCGCCCACGCCCACGCCAGCCTTGGAGTTACGACCGACGAGGTGGTGCACATTTGCGCCAGCCCCCATCTCGACCATGCAGCCGCGCGCGACATCGGCTTCCGCTGTGTCTGGATCGATCGCGGCACCGGGCGCAAGCTCTTGCCTGACTATCGGCCGGACGCTACCGTAGCAACTTTGGACCGCGTGCCCGATCTGTTCCGCGACGCCGGATGGCTATGACGGCTACGCGGCTTCCTTCCACTTCCATCCCTGAAAGGCAGCCATGAACCAAGACCCCCACTTCGCCGATGCGCTCTTCCATGCCGAACCCGTGGCGGCGCTGCGCGCCGACCTGGCTCTCGCGCTGCGGGCAGCGGCCGCCCACGGGTTGGGGGAAGGCGTCTGCAACCATTTCAGCGTGGCGCTGCCCGGCGACCCGGACCATTTCCTGCTCAATCCGCGCGGGCTGATGTGGAACGAGGTCCAGGCGGACGACATCGTGCTGGTCGACGCCCACGGCAACAAGCTCTCCGGCCGCCATGAAGTCGAGCCCACGGCCATGTTCATCCATGCCGCGATCCATCGCATCGCCGGCAAAGCCTGCGTGCTGCATACGCACATGCCGTATGCCACCGCCCTGACGCTCATCTCCGATCGGGCCCTGGACACCACCCTGTCCCAGAACGCCATGCGATTCCACGGCCGCCTGGCCATCGACGAGCACTACAACGGCCTCGCGCTGGATGCCGGCGAGGGGGAGCGCATCGCGCGCGCCATGCAGGGGGCGGACATCGTTTTCCTCGGCAATCATGGCGTGGTCGTCTGCGGCGAACGCATGGACTACGCATACGACGACCTTTTCTTCCTGGAACGCGCCTGTACCGCCCAGGTGCTCGCTCAATCCACCGGCAGGCCGCTGGTTCCGGTCCATCCTGACCTCGCCGCCCGGGTTGCCGCCCAGGTACAAGGCGAACGGCTGCAATCCGAATTGTTCTTCGCCGCACTGCGCCGCCAACTGCCCTGATCGGTCCGGGCGTCGCCGCGCCAGGAGCAGCGCAAGCTGCCAGCCTAAAACAAAAACCCCTCGCGGCAGTTCCGGCGAGGGGTTTTTTTCATGGGCACGGGCTGCCCGCGCAGTGCGGCAGCCCCAAAGACAAAACCCCACAGGTGTTACCTGTGGGGTTTTGCGGAATAAAAGCCTGACGATGACCTACTTTCACAGACGTCCGTCCACTATCATCGGCGC